>CANKUU010000014.1 GCA_947486785.1 uncultured Flavobacteriaceae bacterium
AAAAAGACGTAAAAAAACTCAAAAGAGCAAAATCAGAAACCAAGTCAAAATCATGCACCCTTTTGCAATGGTCTTACATTATTCATATCGAAAATAAAAACGAAAATACAAACAAGTCGATACTTTAAAAAGTATCCCTTTGAGCAAATTAAAGCGGTAACAAAATGGAAAACAGCGCAGATTGGATTGTTAGAAAAACAAGTTGGTAGCGTTGATTACGCCCCTTTTAATGGTGAAAGTTTATCGCTATAGCGCACGGTCTGAACCGAAATAG
Organism: uncultured Flavobacteriaceae bacterium; assembly: GCA_947486785.1. Classification (GTDB taxonomy): domain Bacteria; phylum Bacteroidota; class Bacteroidia; order Flavobacteriales; family Flavobacteriaceae; genus Maribacter_C. The sequence continues at coordinate 275 of CANKUU010000014.1, forward strand.
GTAGGCACGGTTAGAACCGTGGTATCCACTCATCACTAAGAAACTAAAGTAACTGCAATGGAATCACAGTATTTTATCCTTATTTACCCACTAAACTTATCTTATCTATCAAAACTTTGGCACCAACTACTCTAGGCGGGCTTATAGTTAAATTCAAATGTTTTACATTTACATTGCTATTGTCATAGTCAGAAGAAACATAGTATTCTTTTGTGAAATGTACCCATGATTCGGATGCTGTTTGAGGTAAATTTTCGCCATTATCTATTAACACAAATCCACTCTGATTATCTTGAATACGCAACCAAAAAGAAGCCTCGCCGTCAGAAATATAATAAAACGACAACTCTAACCGCTGGCCTGCAGAAATAGTATTAGGAGCTATTTGATCTTTTTGTCGCATATACAAACCACAATTTCCATCTATACTAACCCTTGTTATTTGATAGGAATTATTTCCGTCATAAGCAGCACTAGTATTCAATTCAGACTCATTATTAGGACATCCATAAAAATCCCAGAATTCACTACCATGAGTTTCAAAACTTCCATTCTTAATAAAATTTATGTTATCTGTTTTTTGATTAGCAAGATTACTACCTCCCAATTTTCCAGTATCATTCAAAATAAAGACCCTATAATAGTAATCCGTATTTGCCAATAAATCAACATCATTATAAGAAGTAATAGAAATATCAGTAGAAACAAAAATAAGTTCTCCAGTAGTTTCATCTAATCCTGGAGAAGTATGCCTGTATACCTTGTACTCTCTGAAATCTGAGTCCATGGAGGCGTTCCAATTTAAAGAAATTGAAGATTCTGAATGATTTATGATTGAGAGAAAAACAGGATTAGGTAAAACTAGATTTTCCAAACTAGTATCTTCCTGAACATATATATCATAGCTTTTTTCACTAAAAGATTGACCACTTTCTGACGAAAATGTTTTATTGATCTTTAATGAATGTTCACCTGAGGGAACATTTCCAATTAAAAAATTTCCTCTTTCATCTGTTGTCGATGTATAATTTACGATATCATCAATAGAAACTGTCACATTAATAATGGGTAAACCTTCTGTAGAAACCTTACCACTTATAGAGTATAAGTCCGTTGACATAGTCTCTTTATTGTTGCTACAGCTCAAAATCAAAAATGGTAATACTAAAAGTACAACTATTTGTTTCATTTTATTTTATTTTATAAGTTCATTATACGCTCTAACCGTCCATAACTACAATCACAATATAAACAATCTTATACTAAAAAGGAGTTTCCCAAAGAAGAGTTTACTTATTTTTAAAAGAATAGAAATTCCTGTTTAAAACGAATATTTCTTATGAAAATTATATTTACATAACCTCAATTTTTGGGAATTACTTAACTGTATCTTGCAAAGTTAGAACTTTGTTAATAACAATTACGATGCTAAGGATAATCAACGTACTTCATTAAAGTGATTCTTTTTAAGCAAAACTTAAACAACAGATAATACAGAAAAAATATATAACCACCTACATAGCAAGGTATTATAAAATTCGAAGTAACCTTTTAATCTATATACCCTTAGCTATTTTTCAATAAACTTGCTGTTTAAAAGCTTAGTATAGAACTTTAGTAGTTTTTTTTCCTCCAAAGACCAATTAAACTTATCAATAATTGCCGCCTTACCTCTCATGCCCATTTCCTTCGCAAGTTTTTTGTCATTTACCAACATCTGAATTGCTTTACCTATTTCTTCTGGTCGATTAGGGTCTACAAACAACGCGCAATTTGTTTCATCAATTAAGTCATGCCAATATTCAAAATCGGAGGCTATAACTGGTATTCCTGCGGCCATATACTCAAACATTTTTACAGGAATACTCTTTAAATAACTAACTGTTGGTTTTAACACCACCAACCCTGCTACAGCACTTTGAAGTATTTTATTAACATTATCTCTACTTAAATAACCCAATTCTTTTACATTACGCCATCCTTCACTTTTTATTACACCATCCCTTAGGTTACTACTCTCAAAATTACCTCCTAAAAGAAGTTTAATATCTGTAGTATATTGCATTGCGTCAACCATATTAGCAATACCTCTTATCTCAGATATAGCGCCAACGTAACAAACAACATCTTCCTTTTTTGTCCAATCTAATTTACCCATTTCAAACTCCTTTATAACAGGAAAATTACGAACCTCAATAACATTATCATTACTTTCTAAAAATCGATTTTTTATTTCAGGTGTTACTGTAATTATACCAGCAATCTTTGAAACAACTTTCCTTTCATAGCGTTCTAGTACTTTAGAAATAATATTTCGTAAAAAAAATGGAATATAAGGCTTATTCATCAATTGATTCGGAAAATCTTCATGTGAATCATAAATCACCTTTTTTTTATGCTTGACCAGTTCAGAACAAATTTGTAGAAGTTCAGGATCATGAAAATGATATACATCAGCGTCCAATTCAATTGCTTTTTTTAAAATTTTTTTTGAATAAAAAAATACTCTTGATAATCTGTTTGCAGGTTTTCCAATATCAAAGATTTTCACCCCATCATTTTCTTCATATCCTCTTCCATCGGCAACTAATAAACTGACATTATATCCATTTCTTACTAACCCTCTACATTCTTTAACAAAAACACGAGTGTCGTATCGCGGATGTACTGATGTTAAATGGCAAACTTTAAAATTCATAACCGTGTTAATTATTATTTTGTAATATCCTATTTACCCCAAAATTTAAACCTTTATAGAAAAGCTATCTTTAAATTAGAGTATCTTTTTAAGCCTTCGATTACTAGATATAAATAAAGTTATACAATCAAACTTAAATCTTTTTTTTTAGCAAAAAAACTGATATAATTAGTAATGCAATTGCTCCATGTGTAAGAAAAACGGTAAAAACAGACGAACTGATAAACGAAAATATGACTAATACAAACAGTCCCATGTATTTAGAAGGTATTCGTAAACTATTTAAAACAGCAAAATAGGTCGCAACTAAAAAACTATTAAACAACACTCCCCAAGTACCTGCATTCATATATCCTTCAGAGATTAATCCATTATTTGCCGCCATACTCGGTCGATTAAAATAAGCCGCACCAATTAAATTTACATGTGGCACATCATAAGGATATTCGATAAAACGTTTCAAAATTGACCCTGACCAAAACAACGGTTTTTCTTCAAAAAAGTCGAGATAACTAATATCCAGTAATGAAGGTAAGAAGTGAATTCTACGAAAAGTAAGAATCCAAGGATAATCGATATTAACAACAGATAGCATTAAAAACAATACAATAAAAACATTAGAGTATTTGATAATTATTTTCACCGACTGTGCATAACTCCACTTGTAAAACGCAAATACCACTATTAAACCTCCATATACGCTTTTATGGGCGCCAAACAAATAGAACAACACCAAATAAAAAACTCCTAATAGTAACAATATTTTATTTTTCAACTCTAAGGAAAAAAGAATAATCAATGGAATTATTATTTTAGTAAATACTGAATATGTATATCCAAAATAAGCATTTGACAGGGCACCCATCTTAGTGCGTGTCTCATATACATCTATCAATAAAAGGTTTTTTAAGTTAATGTGTGGACCGTATACTAAAAGATAGGGTATAGTGCCAATTATCAAAATACCCAAAAGTAAATACAACGCTTGTTTTTTATTAAAAACCGGTACATTATTAAAGTTAAGTCTAATCTTTGTAAAAAGTAATAGTGCCCAAAACAATACTTGATGATACAAAAGTAACTTTATAGGATACATATTTGCTGAAGTAAAGGCAATTAACGATGGTATCGTAAGTAATGCAAAAAATAAGGATAAAACGAGGAATGATAATTGCTTACTATTGCCTTTAGTTAACCAATATAAATTTATCGAAAAAATAAAAATAGCAATGAGGCATCTATCCAATGAAAAATCAAAAAAAGTATCATTCAAACTTGCAATATAATTCCAGTAGAAATATGTCTTAATTTTATAATGATACAGCAGCAGCAGCAGAAAAAAATAGCCTATGAAATAATGTTTTATGTAAAGTTTTAATTTCATAAACTTAGTTCGTGCTTTTAGAATTAGTTAATACAAAACACGTTATAAAAGCAAAAAAAGAGACACCAGAAAAACGATTAAAAATACTCTCAAAAAGTGAATTAATGAAAAGTACCATAACTAATGATAGTATAAAGCCCCCGAAATAAGTGTCTTTAACGCCGGCTCTAAACAAAGTAAAAAACAATAGACTCAAAACCAGCAACCCAATAATACCATTTTCTAACCATGTCTGTAACCACAAGTTATGCGCATTATAAGATTCTTTAAGTGGATATATATATTCCTTTTGTTTATACTTTTCATTTAATTTCTCCTGTGTTTCACCTACACCATACCCAATAAAGGATTCTTCTTTTAGTAATGCTGTGGCTGCACTCCAGGTAAGCAAACGTGTTTTAAAACCGTAGCGTCCGTTTTTGTCTATGGTCAAACCCTCATTAGTGATTTTTCGTATACTGTCACTAGTTCTAGGATTCAACCAAACGAAAACACCAATACACATAGTTGCCACAAGCAAGGTAATCCATTTTCTTTGTGTAGAAATCTTAAGCGTGCAAATTCTTAAAAAAAGAATAGCACATGCAGCAATAACTGCTGCCTTATTGGAGATAAAAAATAACAATAGAAAGAAAAAAAATCCCAAAAACAACCTTATTTTTCTAGGAAACAGATCTTCTCTAAAAATCACTATTGCCATAGCTACAGTAACATACAACGCAAAATATACCGTTTGATGAAAGATAGAAAAGAAACTGCCAAAAAAGTAATTACCCCCATATAATATAGATTCAATAGCTCCTTTTCCCTCAAGTACATTTGGAGCAAAAACCCAGACACCTTGTTTAATAGTTATTGAACGACACGTTGCAACGATGAAACATAATACCGCTGAGAAAATTACGCCATAAACCAAGGCTACAAACATATTCTTCCTTTGAAAATCTGAGTATTTTTGTAAATAAAAAATGAGAGGAAAAATCAAAAAAGACAATTTAGTCTCTAAAAAACCAAAAGAAACTGTTCCTGATGTTACAAGACCAATGGCATAGGTTGCATAAAACAAAGGCAATAGCCATAGGGATCTATTATTTTTAACTTCTTCCTTATCAAAATTAAGGACAGAAAGAAACGCCCATAAAATAATGGCTAAGGTGGCTATCTTTTGATGAAAAGGTATTAAAAAAGCGTATAGTAGGGCACCATAATAATATCCTTCTTTAAAAATTGGCTTTTGCATAATTTAAAAATTAAGGCAACTTCATAACAGAACTAGAAATTTACATTAAATTTTTGCGACCATAGCGCAATATTGAACAACTTCCATAAGGCCAAATCATCTATGCTTTCATTTAGCATATTCACATCAACAAATTCATTAATAAAGGGGGATTTCTTTATTGTAGTTAAAAGTTCCTTTTTATCAGAAAGCCAAGTTTTTGTTGGGGCTTCAAACCCGAATTTATTTCTGCGCCAAACGATTTCATTTGGCAACAGTCCTTTAGCTGATTTTCGCAATATAAACTTAGACCAACCAGCTCTCATTTTGTAAGAGAAAGGGAGCGAATAGGCTAATTCCACTACCTTATAATCTACGAAAGGCACTCTAGTCTCAATAGAAAAATGCATGGAATTACGATCTTCATATTTTAAAAGCTTTTGCATTTGAATCTTAGTAATTTCAAACTCTTGAAGCGTATGAATATCTTTATTTGCATTTGCAATTTCTCTTAATAAGGGTTTATTAATAAACTTTTTAAAAGGTTCCTTTATGTACGAATATCTTTTTAACTGTCTTGCCGCTCGTATTCCCGCATTATTAAAGTAAATATTATACAATAACACATCTTTCAAGGAAAGTTTTGAATTTTTAGCAATTTTAATAGCGCTCCCTATTTTCTTAAAAATATTTGGCTGCTGATTTATAAAAGCACTGTAGTAGCGCTCATAACCTAACAAGGTTTCATCGCCGCCTTGACCATCTAAAAGCACCGTACAACCCTCCTCCTTTGCTTTTTTCATTACAAAATACGCCATAATAATTGAAGGACTACCAAAGGGCTCTTCTTGAGCCTCTATAACCCGATCTATTGCTGCTAAAAAATCATTTTTGGATGGCTCTGTTATTTTCCAATCTAAGTTGGCCGATTCTACAACCATCTTTGCAAAAGCAGACTCATCATTCTTCTTTTCGACTGATTTTGCAGTAATTGCAGTAAATTGATCTCCGCTTTGATCCTTATAAGGCTTTGAGGCGGTGGCGGCAATATAAGAACTATCCATTCCTCCACTCAAACAAGTACCTACCTTTACATCAGACCTAAGTCTTATTCCTATTGCTTCATTTAAAGTTTTTCGAAATAATACTAGTGCGTCATCAAAAGATAGTTTTTCTAATTCTTTATTTGGCTTAAGTTGGTAATACTTTTCAATTTGATAAGATCCTTTTATCGTATTGAAAATTAAATTATGCCCAGGTTCCAATGACATAACACCTTCGAAAAAAGTATTTTCATTGTGATGGTGGTAACCCAGATATAAAAAATCGAACAAGATTTGTTTATTTACTTTTCTTTCTTTTACTTGAGTAAGCAATTGTCTAATTTCCGAACCGAAAAAAAAAGAATTCTGGGTTTCGTGATAATAAAAAGGCTTAATTCCAAAACGATCTCTACTTATAAATATTTTGTTGTTGCCTTTATCATAGATAGCAAAAGCCCACATTCCATTAAACTTTTGAACACAATCCTCTCCCCAATATTGATACGCTTTTAAAATAACTTCTGTATCTGTTTGAGTATTAAAAATAATTCCATTTTCTTCAAGCTCTTTTCTAATTTCAATATAATTGTAAATTTCACCATTAAAAGTGATAACAAGATTATCTTTCTCCATAGGCTGATGACCTGCTTCGCTTAAATCAATAATAGCAAGTCTTCTGTGACCTAAGCCTATATTCTCATCCAGATAATGTCCTTCGCCGTCAGGACCTCGATGCTTTATTACATCGGTCATTTTTTTAACATCCGCCAAATCAACAGTAACTTTGTTTTTATGAATAATACCTGCTACTCCGCACATATTTTGTTTGTTTTAATGTATTGCTGTTCAATAATAAAAAGTTTTTAAGAAAGTGAACTATTTAAAAGCTCCTGTTTATTCGACAGTTACACAATTCTTTGTTCTTTTTATATCACGATACTAATTTTATTTTTTGCAGTTTATTCTTAAACAAAATCATTTTACATATTTAACTCTTCTATTAAACGCTCATACATATTTACATATTTATAAAAGTCAGGATGAAATAAATTATTATTGTGCCAAAGTAATGAAAAGTTACCCTCATACTTCTTGGTGACCTCTATGACAGATTTAACTTGTTTAAAAATGATTGAAGGATTTAAATCATTATCAACAATGGCTATATCCATTACATGAAGTGTATCTTCCTTAAGTTTTAGTTTTTCTCTTGTTTTAACATTGAATACAGAATACCTGTAACAACTTCCTGTTCTGAATCCTATGAATTTCTCAAAACCCATACTTCCATCAATCTCTAAGCCAATATCTTCCCAATATTGCCATGTTTCAGGAACTTGAAATCTTAAATAATGTTGTCGACCTTCCTTGATAGATAATCCCGTTACTTCCTCCAATCTATTCTTTTCTTTTATTAACATTTTTTTATCAATATAAGAATTATAGGATGGATGGATGCCTATTATGTGTTTTCTACTTTTTATTTCCTCATAAGCTCTGTTTGCTTTTTTACTATTATAATTATATCTAACATCATATTCACCCAATAATCCAGGAATAAAATAGAATCGAGATATTATCCTACTTTTTTCAGAAATATTCATCAAATAATCAATCGTGTCATAATTATCTTTACAACCCAACACATAAATACCAAGAATATCAGCAAATGTTCTTATAAGTGATCGAATACTTTTTCTCCGAAATATATCACCGCCTATTGCCCTAACTATTTTTATTAATGAATCATACCTAGCTAAACTGTCAATATCATGACTAATAAGCGGCTCAAATTTTCGTGGTTTTTGCTTAACTTTAATTTTACACCTTTGAAACAAAGACAATAAGAATGCCGCATACTCGTTGACTAAAGGCCTATGAACCAAATCATTTTTAACAACCCAAGACTTCTCTTCTGGAAACCTATCAAACTGATCTTTTTCAACCTCTACAACCTCTTCCCATCTTGTTAACATAAAAAATGCGGATGCGAAAATATCAGCTCCACAATAAACACCAGAATTTTCAATGATTAACTTATCGTTTCCAAAAGGAAATGATATAGAATCTCTGCCCATATCTATAGATTGAAATCCTTTTGGAAGATATTTACTTCTCATATAGGAACCTTCAATATTTGAAAAAAAGCAATCATTAATTACAATTACCGTAGTACTATCTGAATGCGTAATTTGATAATCTTTATTTTTTGATGCAACTATATGGTACTCTTCAACACCAATAAATTCAGAAAACAAAGTTTCTACGATATATTTTTTTTCTTTAAAAAAAGGAGACCCTATATGAATATTAAACATTTACGAAAAAATTTATACGATGCCATATGTGCTGATTAGTCCGACACCAAAAGTAACTCATGAAACAATCTTTAGTTATTATAGTTTTAAACAAAAATATCACACTTTTTAACCTAATAATTACTGAATAGAATATCCACCATCAATTTTTATATTTTGCCCTGTTATCCATTTTGAATCATCTGACAATAAAAAAAGTACCGTCGGGACAACATCTTCTATCTGACCTATTCCCAAAGGGTGCATTTCTTCAATTTGCTTAACGTTCTCATCTGAGAGCTGTGAAAATAGTTTTTTAGTCATTGGTGTTGCCACAACCCCTGGAGACACGGCATTTACCCTAATTTTTCGTTTTGCCAACTCTAGCGATGCAGAATTAACAACCCCCAAAACAGCAGATTTAGTAGCACAATAACCCACTTTTCCTGGCTGACCCAATTCTCCCATTACAGAAGAAAAAAACACAACGCTAGAATTGTCCTTGCTAAACTTTTTCTTTGAAAAAATTCGTAATAGCTCTATCCCAGAAAAGAGATTAAGATTAAATAGAGATTTTATTTTATCTCCTTTATACAAACTTAGAGGAACTGTTTCCTCTTTTCCTGCACAGAGTACAAGTCCATCTAGTTTTTCTTGCGCTACCGAGTTATTCTGAAACAACCCTTCAATACCATCTATATTATTAAGATCGTAGGGTAAAAACAAAAACTTATTATCTTCAAAAGACAAATCACTTACCTTGCTCTCATCTCTTCCTATTCCTATAACCCTAGCTCCTTGAGACAATAAAGCAATACAAATTCCTTTTCCAATACCTGAAGTTGCCCCGGTAACGAGAATGTTCTTGCCTTTTAAGTCATTCTTTTTCATTGCCATATAGCATTCTGAATTTTTACGTATCTGATTTAAGAAAACTTGTCAACACCAATTTTATCTATAAGAGACTCAAATGTTGTTAATTTGGCAATATCTTCAGCATTCAAACTAACCTCAAATTTTTCTGAAACGAAACCAATTAGCACCATCATACCCATAGAATCCCATTCATCTAATTCTTGGAAATTTGTTTCTGCTGTTACTGTTGTTTCTATTTCCATTTCTTCTGCCAACTCGGCAATAAATTCTTCTTTTGTCATATTTTAAAATTATAAAGCATTACTGATTTTTATTAAACCTCCAGACCATGACAGCCCCACTCCGAAACCAACCAAAATAATATCTTCTGATTTGTTGATATTCTGAGAATATTGTTTTAAAGCAATAGGTATGGTGTTAGACACCGTATTCCCACCATCTTTTAAATTAATATAAAATTTTTCTTCTGTGATTTTTAATCGTTTTCGCATAAAATTAAGCATAAAAGCATTGGCTTGATGAAATATGAACTGCGAAATACTCTCTTTATCTATAAAGTTCTTTGCCAAAATTTCTTTTGTGAAATTTGGAATTACACTAGAGGTAAAATTAAAAACCTCTGGTCCATTCATATATAAATGATTATCGGTATACTTATTGTCTGTACCGTATTCTTTGACTAAACAATTTTTGTCATATTTATGTTTGCTTGCTCCATTTTTTACAATCAACTTATCATAGCCACTTCCATCTGTTCCAAACACAAAATTTCCAATATTATCTTCTTCAGACTCAACAATCAATGTTGCAGTTGCTGCATCACCAAATATTGATCTATTCGTTCGGTCTCCGGGGTGTATAAATTTAGAATACGTCTCTGTAGTAACCAACAGAACATTTTTAGCCTGTTTTGATTCAATAAGCGCTTTTCCCATACTTAAACCGTAGGTGTAACCAGAACAGCCCAAATTAAAATCTAAAGCCCCAATACCTTTCCTTAAACCCAGTTCATCTTGAAGAATACAAGCAGTCGTAGGCAGCAAATACTCAGGACTTTGAGTACAATATAAAATATAGTCGATTTGATTTTTATCTACTCCTCTTTCAAAAAGTTTTAATGACGCAGCACGCGCCAAATTAAAACCCGTCTCGTTATTTTTTACAATATATCTGGCATAAATACCGACTTTTTTTTCAAAATTCAGAAAATCATAATCAGGGAATTCCTTTTTCAAATCCTGATTAGTTACTTTTGTTTCAGGAAAACAATACTCAATCGCAGAAATTTTACATCCCATAATCTAGTTTTTACTTTTTTAACTTATCAATTATTTTTAACAAAAAAAATGGTAACGTTTTTAAACCATCTATGTAAAAATTCCCATAACAATCAATGCAATATTTGTTTGCACATTGAATCATTTTTCTATTATTTTTTAATTCTTTTTTAACTATGTCATAGCATTTTTTTCCATCCATAATTGCACTTTGAGCATTTCCTACATAGCTAAAATCGATTTCATTTTGTATAACAAGTGGTCCTATAAGTTTATGTCCTCCTTTTGAACAACCCCCGTAATCATTAACAGTAAATAGTTCGATTTTATTTTCTTCGGTTTTATAGTATGTTTGAAATAAACCTTTATTAGGCATTTTTAAAGTATAACCAAGCTGCTCCTGTGCATAGTGAATTGCCTGTGGTGCATTTTTATTATCCAAAGTGCCAATCATTACAAATTTTCCCCCCCTTTTTATTATCTCACCAACTACCGAGTAACTCATTGATTTATGATTATGTGATTCGAAAATTTCTGCTATAGAACTCCCTAATCCCACATATGAATTTGTTGGATGCTTACTGCGAAATGCAATATCTTTTTTTACCAAAAAACTAGGTAATGCTCCACTTGTTGTTGGAGCAAATCGATCAAACAAAATTTTTTTGTCTTTTCTAAATCTAAAAAAAGTTTTAGTAAAAGAAGGTAATATAATTCCTCCTTTGTCTCCAACTATCTCCATTAAAATTTCAATCCATAATTTTAAGGTTTCTTTTCGACTCTTATAAAAAAAACCAACCTTAAATACATCGATACTTATAAAAAGTAAGTCCCCTTTTTTAATACCAAGTTCAATTAAGTCTTTTTTTAGACTATCTTTTGTAACTTCTGATTTCATTTAAAAAAAATTCAATTTTTTATATCCTGCCGCAGCTCTATATTGTAACAAAGTATGCAATATATAATAGACAACATAGGTTGTGGTATATAATTTTATTGATAAAACATAATCTAATTTTATATATCCAATATAGATTGCTAGGATAGAAAAAACAGCTCTGAATATTTGCAAAATCATATCACTCCGTTGACTCTTATTGAAAACAATTGTATAGGACATAGGAGTTGATAAAAAATTTGAAAATATTGAAAAAGACAAATATTTAGTAATCGTACCTGCTATTAGCCATTCATCCCCGAAAACAAAACTAAACAATGCCTCACTAAAAAAAAACAACATCAAAAATGGAACAATTCCAATTAAAAACAACCTTTTAAAAGTTTTCACGAACAATTCTTCGCAATTCCCATGTAACACATAGTTTTCAGCTGCTTTTTGCCTATAGACTTCTTCAATTGCCCTTGCGATCATATCTACCATACCACCTGTTATTCTTTGTGAAAGGGCATAACATCCGGCAATTGAAGCACCAAAATATGAAGTAAATAAAATTACTGGAGCATTTGAAGCTACAGTACCTGTAAAAGTAGCGAACATAAGATATTTTGGATATTCCTTATAATGCTTGAGCAAAACTATGGATCTTTTCTTATTAAAATCATCTACTTTCAATGATACTTTACTTTTAAGATAAAAAAAGTTTAAAAGCTGCCCAATAATTGTCCCAAAAATAAGGCCATTTATTTTGGTTGTAACACCAATAAACAAGGATGAAAGCGTTACAGAAGTACTCGACATTACTTTTGAAGTGCTTTTCTCTTTATACATTTTTTTTCTATTCAACCAATACGATAATATTGAAACATTTGATATAAAAAAAACGGAAAAAGGAAGAAAAAACAACCACTCCTTAATATCCCTATTACCCATTAGAAAGGCAATTTTCGAATTAAATAAAACAACAATAATTAGTAAAATAAAACAATAGAAAACAGTAAAAATAAATGATGATACCGCAAGATTTTTTGCGTCATTGTCGTATTTCGGCTCAATTATCGATAAATCATAGCGCCCAGTAGCAAAAACTGCCAAAATTGCACTCATTCCTGTATATACACCAAGCAGTCCAAAATCTTCAGTCGTAAATACTCTAGTTAAAACAGGGCTTAAAATTAAAGGAATTGCCTGAGCTATGGCAAATCCAGAAACTAAGGTTACTACATTCTTAAGAAAATCTGATGAGGAAAATTTATTGATAAGTTTATTCAACATATTCAATCTTATATAATTCTCTCATTTACTTTTCCTAAAAAAGAGTGATACTCTCCCTTCAATCCAATTGGATTCGTATTTCTAATAGTGTGCACAATTTCAATGGCAGTCCTTGCGGCTGTCAACCCATACCCGTTGCCGTCTAAAATATCTTGATACACCATAGTATGCAAATCTGTAAAACCGCCGCTAAACTCTAATTCTTCACCGTCAATAGTAATAGATCTAAAAGTAGTTTGTCCCTTTTCTTGAACTTCTTTAGGCAAGTATTCAGAATTTATTGACAGAAACCATCGTACTCTAGCATTTTCAAATTCTAAATACCCTGCAGCCCGATCCTCTTCATGCACATGTACTACGTTTTGTTGAACATCACCAAAAATCCAAGATAGCATATCATAAAAATGAACGCCAATATTGGTTGCAATACCACCAGATTTACTATGATCACCTTTCCAAGAGGTATGGTACCAATGTCCGCGTGAGGTAAGATAGGTTAAATCAACCTCAAACTTCGTATCCTTCTTGGCATTCTTTACTTTTTCTTTTAAGGCTATGATACTCGGGTGTACGCGTAACTGAAGAATGTTATACACTTTTTTGCCCGTATTTTCTTCAACCCTTTTCAATTTATCAATATTCCATGGGTTAAGTACTAAAGGTTTTTCGCAAATAGCATCTGCACCGCTTCGCAACGCAAAACGAATGTGTGCGTCGTGTAGATAATTGGGAGAGCAGATGCTTACATAATCAAGTAAGGTGTCTTTCTCGTATTTTAATTTTTCTATATGGCGATCAAAACGCTCAAACTCTACAAAGAAATCGGCCTTTGGAAAATAAGAATCAATAACACCAACACTATCCCCTTTATCAAAAGCGGCTAGCAAATTATTTTTTGTATCCTTTATAGCTTTCATATGACGAGGTGCTATATAACCCGCAGCGCCTATTAATGCAAAGTTTTTCATACTAATTAGATTATTTATTTAACTCGTTTTACCTTATCATTCAACAATTGGTATTCTTGCTGGCTTTCTTCACAAATGGCTTTCCCTTGGGCATCAAAATACAATCGGTGACCATATTCACTTACCCAACCAATTTGCTTTGCAGGGTTACCAACTAAGAGCGCATAGGGTTTCACTTCCTTCGTAACTACCGCTCCAGCACCAATTAAAGCATATTCTCCTATTTTATTTCCACAAACAATAGTGGCATTTGCACCTATAGAAGCGCCTTGTTCCACTATAGTCTCTACGTAACTATCTCTGCGAATAATGGCACTTCTTGGGTTTACAATATTGGTAAACACCATTGATGGCCCTAAAAACACGTCATCTTGGCAAATTACTCCTGTATAAATGGAGACATTATTTTGCACCTTAACATTATTACCTAATAATACTTTGGGAGAAATGACCACATTTTGACCAATATTGCACTTTTCTCCCAAACTACAATCTTTCATAATATGAGAAAAATGCCATATTTTAGTTCCAATTCCTATAACAGCACCTTCATCAACAACAGCTGTTTCGTGCACGAAAAAATCTTTATTCATATAAATTTTAGTTTCATTCAAGAACACTATTCTTAGGTCTTCTTGCTAAAGTACGATAATTTTTAGCCCTTTGAAGAAAGACGGTGGTACGCAAGTTATTTTCTTCTAAAATACGTTCTGCAAAACCATACCATGTCATTGCTTTACCATCGGTAAAATGGTGAACACCATATTTTTTTGTTGTTAAATTAATTAGCCTCAAAATGTAGGCTGCTAAGTTATTTGCATTTGTAGGGCAACCCGTTTGGTCATCTGCAATTTGTAAGTCTTCTCCATTATTTGCCTTGCTGAGTATCGTTTTGTAAAAATTTTTACCAAATTCTGAGTATAACCATGAGGTTCTAATAATACAATACTGCTTTAAAATTTGTTGTATGTATTGCTCTCCCAGTAACTTAGATTTTCCGTACACATTAATGGGGTTTGTATCATCGGTAATACAGTACGGTGTTACCTTCTCCCCATCAAAAACATAATCTGTAGAGACATGGATTAAAGTTACATTTTTTAATAAACAAGCATTTGCTAATAGTTTAACCCCTTCTGCATTAACCTCATAAGCAATTTCTGGTGTTTTCTCTGCTTGCTCTACATTTGTATATGCTGCACAATTTATACAATATTCAAAGTTATTAGCAGCAAATACCTCAGCAATTTGTTCGGCGTTGGTAATATCTAAGGATTTTGAATTATAATATACAAATTGGTATTCTTTGGTGTTCTTTGCAATTTTTTGAATGCACTTACCGAGTTGCCCATCTGCTCCTGTAACTAAGATATTTCTCATGAAAACAGTTCTTTAAAAGTGGGGAGAACTGCGTCTTTTTCTGAAAGTAATATATCTGAAGCAGGTAACTGCCAATCTATTTGCAGGGTCTCATCATTCCATAAAATGCCATTTTCAGCAGGTTTGTGGTAATATGCATCACATTTATAAACAAAAGTGGCTTGCTCAGATAAGGTTAAAAAACCGTGAGCCATACCTTTTGGTATAAAAAGAGATCTATTGTTTTCTTCAGACAAATGTATTTTAAAATACTGACCAAAAGTGTTGCTCTCTGGGCGCAGGTCTACAGCAACATCTAAAACTTCACCTTTAACCACACGTACCCATTTTGACTGAGCAAAGTCGCCTTCTTGAAAATGAAGCCCCCTTAGCACTCCCTTTTTTGAAATAGATTGATTGTCTTGAACAAAGTCTATGTCTTGCCCTATGGCTTGCTCAAATTTTTTCTTGTGATAAGATTCAAAAAACAAACCTCTTTCGTCATCAAAAATTTGGAACTCAACTATAAAACATCCTTCTAAATTAGTTTCTGTAATTTTCAAAACTTACTGCTATTTTCTGTATTATAAATCTTAAAGCATCATTAAATACTTACCATAACCACTTTTCAATAAGGGTTTTGCCAATAGCTGAAGCTGGTCTTTGCTAATATAACCCATATCATAGGCAACTTCTTCAATAGCACCTACTTTAAGGCCTTGTCGCTCTTGAATTACCTCTACTAATTTTGCGGCTTGCATTAGCGAACTAAAAGTACCCGTATCAAGCCAAGCCGTTCCTCTATCTAAAATACGCACCTGTAAGTTGCCTCTTTCTAGATAAACACGGTTAATATCAGTTATTTCTAACTCTCCACGTTCACTAGGGCTAATATGTTTTGCAATTTCAACCACGTCGTTATCGTAGAAATAAATACCTGGAACCGCAAAATTTGATTTCGGATGAGTTGGTTTCTCTTCAATAGATATTGCATTTCCATCCTCATTAAATTCTACAACTCCATATCTTTCAGGGTCTTGTACATGATAACCATATATTACCCCACCCTCTGGGTTATTATTTTTTTGCAGTAGCTTTGCCAAGCCAGATCCGTAAAATATATTATCCCCTAAAATAAGAGCTACTTTATCTTTACCAATAAAAGATGCTCCAATAATAAAAGCCTCTGCCAATCCGTTAGGATTCTTCTGTATTGCAAACTGAAAATTGCAGCCTAGTTGTGAACCATCTCCTAATAGTTTCTTAAATAACGGAGCATCTTGAGCGGTAGTTATAAACAATATTTCTTGAATGCCTGAAGACATTAAAGTTGCCAATGGATAATAAATCATTGGCTTATCATAAATTGGCATTAGTTGTTTACTAATCGCATAGGTTATAGGGTGCAGCCTTGTTCCTGATCCTCCGGCAAGTATGATTCCTTTCATATTATACTTTTAGGTATTTTTTTAGGTACCATGTAATGGTTTTAATAATGCCAGATTCAAAATTTTCATCTGGTTTCCAACCTAACTCATTACTTATTTTGGTTGCGTCTATAGCATATCTATAGTCGTGACCTAAACGATCATTTACGAAGGTAATTTGATGTGTATAACTTCCCTCTGACTTAGGTTGTAACTCGTCTAAAAGGCTACATATTCTTCTCGCAATAAACAGATTATTATATTCGTTATTGCCCCCAATAGCATAGGTTTCACCAGCACGACCTTCTTTAAAAACTGATGAAATACCTTTACAATGATCTAAAACATATAGCCAATCTCGAATATTGGTTCCGTCACCATAAATTGGAATTGACTCTCCTAACAAAGCTTTTCGAATAATAGTAGGTATCAACTTTTCATCATGTTGCTTTGGCCCGTAATTGTTTGAGCAGTTACTTGTAACTACGTTTAATCCGTAGGTATGAAAGTAGCTTCTGACCAACATATCTGAAGAGGCTTTTGACGCACTATAAGGGCTATTTGGAGCATATGGGGTTGTTTCTGTGAAAAAACCTTCGCTACCTAAGCTACCATATACCTCATCGGTTGATACATGATGAAAACGAGCAAGCTCAAAACCTTTAATAACTTTATTTGATGCATCTAACCAATGTCTTTTTGCTGCTTCTAGTAAAACAAAGGTTCCTTCAATATTTGTTTTTATAAAACTATCAGGCTTTTCTATCGAATTATCGACGTGTGATTCTGCTGCAAAATGTATGATGCCTTTAAAATTATACCGTTGAAACAATTTATCTACCAATTGGGCATCACAGATATCTCCTTTTACGAAATGGTACCGTTCATTTGCGGTTAGTTCCTCTAAATTAGATAACTCACCTGCATATGTTAATAGATCAAGATTAACTATTTGAATGTCTGGATTATCGGCTAAAAAATAGGGTACAAAGTTACTGCCAATAAAGCCGGCGCCTCCAGTTACTAATATAGTATTATCGTCTGAGTTTATACTCATGCTTTGAGTCTTTTAGATCTTCGCTCTAAATATTGAAAAAAGGATATTAATAAATATCCAAAAATGAGTAAGCTTGGAATTAAAAAATAAGTTTGATTAAAAAATGACTTCTTAACGACTTGGTTATCACCAAAATTTTGAATAGTTAGTATATCTGTTTGCTGTGCTAATTCTAGCTCTTTCTCTTCTATTTCTTTTAACAAATTATTTTTCATTTCAAACAAAGATGGCAAATTTAAAGCGCTCTCTTTTTCAATAATAACAGCACTCGACGAAGATTTTTCTTTATTCATTATGAGGGATTTTGAATAATTTTTTATCAGATCATCTATTTGAAATATTATCGCCTTATTTTTTTCAATTCTAGACTTTGCATTGACTATGTAAACTGATTTTAAATCTTGAAAATATTCATTCTTATTAATATAATTCATCATTTTTTCAGCAATCTTTGGTCCCTTAGTGCCATCGTTATAACTAAACGTAATCTTGTAGTTCACTATGCTTTTTTCTGACAACTCTGATCGCAAAATATCTATAACAAAACTTTCGTCCTTAAAATTTTTGAGCAAATCAAGATATTCAATTTCATTTAGTAGCTCGTTTTCTGCTTTATCTGCTACTTCATCTTCAATTGCATTTATCTCAATTTTAAAACCCTTTAAATCTTCTACGGCAACGTCCATTTTTTCGAAAAAAGAAGGATTCAGTTCCTTCAAATTTGCATCTATCTCACTAACCACTTCGTATACATAGTTCTTGCTTTCAAAATTAGGTCGTACAATAACCTCTGTCTTTTGCTTTTTTGATACTATTTGCGACAAACCATAGCTAATAGCCAAACCTATAATTAGTAAGCCTATCAATTTTAAAATTCTCTTTCGAATATAAATATATACTCGAAGTAGTAAATTACCTATTTTATCAATTCCTTTAGAAATTAGCTTAAAAAGCTGCGCTAAATCAATCTCATCTGATTGTTGGTTTGGATTGGGTTGTATTTGTTCTGCCATCTACTGTAGATTAAAAATTTGTGATATTATTTTTTCAGTAATTAAGTAAGTTGGTTTAACACCAGTTGTGCCTAAACCACCAGAAGCTAAGGTGCTTCCTGTTTTTAAAGGATTGTCTGATGCGTAGTATGCATAGCGCACTTTTACATCGCTACGAATACTCTTTCTAATTTTTGACGCTGCTTGTATTGCTTTTTGATAGTGCACCCCTTCCATTTCTAAACCAATAACATTCCAGGTTGATTGGTGAAAAAACTTTAAAATATCTTTATTCTGTAATGATGTTCCTAAAACAGTCACCATTGTACCTTGAAAAACTTCTAACCCGTGACCTTCAAAATCAGATTTACTTAATTCGTTTTTAAAAGGATAGTTATCTGCTGTTCCTTCAAATATATGGGCAGATGGTATCATTATATCTCCTTTTTCCCCTTCTAAAATACCCGCTTTGCCCATAATGGAAATAGAAGCGATATTTAAATAACTTGTTCCTTTGTCTTTTTCTTCAAAAGGTTTTAGCAACTCATCTATAGTCTCGTATGCCTGCTCGCCAAAAGCATAATCCATAACAAATATAACTGGTTTTTCTTTAATTGCTATATCGTCATTAAGGTTATAACAACAGGCATCAACCCCCATCTTTGCGGTATCAAATATTTGTACGTCTATGTTTGTTCCTGAGGTATCATCGATGGCGATCATTCCATTCTCCATAGCTGCTAACTCAACTTTTCTGCGCAAATCTTTATTACCAGATGAGCTTAAAGCTTCGTATATATCTAAAGAAGTGCTATCTGGAAAATCATTCTTTAAAGCCTTGCGAGCAAATAATGAATTCATAACACTATGCATATTTGCGCTTATAATGTGAATAGGGCGATTAAGAAGCTTATTCTTTTGCAAAACAAGCTTAATAGATTCTGCCCAACGTTCGCCATGAATATGATGCCCTAAACGTTCGCGCAGTTGCGTGCTAAATGTTATTACTCTCTTTTTGCCTGTAACCTCTTCTTCAATAGCCAATTTACCAAGCCACCAAATAATCTTTAAAAAGCGCTCAGGATTTTCTGTTGTTGCAAATTTTTGATGTACTTGTAACAACTCGTTAAAACTGCGTCCAAGAATATTTGCGGTGTGTATTAAAGCTACTTCTCTTTCTGCTTGGCTAAGCTCGTTCTTTTGAACGGCAATTTCTAGTTTCGACCAATCGCGAATGGTTTTGTTAGTATCTTGAATAAGTACACGCTTACAAATTTTTTCAGACTCAATAAAAAGAAACGTTAGGTGTGTAAGAATATCATAAATATCTGAACGCCCTCGAGTAATCTCGATATTCATTTGTTCATCATCAATACGATAACAATTACGTCTTCTTTTTGGAGGAATAATTGGCTCCATATGAGAATTGATATAACCTTCATCTGATGTAAAATTGATATAACGGCACTGCTCTATACCCTCTGGTAATCGTTCTAAAACGTAGATAAGTCCATTAAATTCGGCTTTATCTTCAGCAACCGTACCATAAATCTCAGGTCGCAATTCAAGAAGTGCGTTTTTAAGCGATTCGCCCGAAACACCAGTAGGCTTGTAAAAACCTCTGTTAAATAAATGACGCATAGTTACATATAAACGCTCGATTGCGTTTGTTGATTCTTGCGCACGTGTTGTTATACTTGTATTGCTCATAAAAGTTTTCAAACAAAATTACAATATTAAAAGAACATCTGTTATTTAAATAGCTATTCGGTGTTAAGCCTTGCTATAAGCTTTTATGTATGCGATACATTGTATTTACTATGACTATAAACTAACTCTTTCGCTGCTAAATTGCATTTCCTACTAAGGCCGAATTAGCATGATGTATAAACACCAAAAATAACTAGTACCCCTACTGATTTAATTGCATAGGGTTACTACAAGGGTTAAGCTATAATTGATTCGTATTATTTTTGGGCTGTTTTTTACTGACAGATTGGATTTTATAACTTTTTAAGGGTGCAAAAACTAAAATTGATAGCTAAATTTAAAAATATTGCCTGTTAGCACAAATAGTTAAAAAGATACCCTAAACCCATTCATGGTAGCAAGCTCAAAATTATTTTTTTACTCGACTATTGCTGATTTAGACTCTAAAGTGCCATAGCTTGTTCACCACTTTTCTGTCATTAGATAATCGTTGTACTTTGTTTTGCCCTCCCAGTTTTCCTACAGATTTCATGTATTCTTTAAAACCGCCTTTTTTTATTTTTCTGATTTTTAAGGTTTGTAGTATTTTACCCGCTATCAAATCAAAATAGTAGCTGTTTTGTTGTTGAAGTGAAGTATCAATTATTTCTATAAATTTATTTAGATCAGATGGTTCTTTTTCAAATTCGATAAACCATTCATGAAAGGGTAAATCATCGTCTTTAGGGGTAATTTGGGGTGCTACTGTAAATTCATTTACTTCTGCATCAGTTTCTGCTATGGCTTGTTGCATGGCGTGCTCAACTTCTTTTGCAATAACATGTTCACCAAAAGCAGATATAAAATGTTTAATGCGACCTGAGACTATAATTTTAAATGGTTTTAACGAAATAAACTGAATGGTATCTCCAAGATTATAAGCCCACAAGCCCGCATTAGTAGAAATAATCATTACATAATTTACATGTAGCTCAACATCTTTTAAAGTAAGTCGTTCTGCCTGTTCATCATAAAATTTATCTGCTCGTACAAACTCATAAAAAATACCTGAATTTAGCAACAGCAGCATTCCACGTTCATTTTGAGTATTCTGAAATGCAAAAAAACCTTCACTTGCAGGAAAAAGTTCAATACTATCTACTTTTCTTCCGATAAGCCTTTCAAACTTTGAACGATATGGCTCGTAATTTACACCGCCATAGATAAACAATTGAAAGTTTCTAAATAACTCGCCTACCGGCTTTCCACTGCGATCTTTGAGTTTTTCAAAATACATTTGAACCCATGACGGTATGCCTGCAATAACAGTCATGTCCTCATTTATAGTTTCTTCCACTATTGAATTTACCTTGGTTTCCCAATCTTCAATACAGTTGGTTTTCCAGGATGGTAAACGGTTTTTTTGAAGATATTTCGGCACATAATGAGCAGATATGCCCGACAAACGACCCAACTTAATTCCGTTTTTCTCTTGCATCTCTGGACTACCTTGCAAGAATATCATTTTACCTGAAACAAAATTGACGTTTCCCGTTTCATGAATGTAATTAAGAATAGCGTTTCTTGAAGCTTCTATTTGATATTTTATAGATTCCGCAGTAATAGGTATATATTTAGCACCAGAGGTTGTACCTGAAGTTTTTGCAAAATATAAAGGCTTACCTACCCATAAGATATCTTCTTTACCTTCAACAACTTGTTCCACATATGGCTTTAAGGCTTCATAATCGCGTATAGGTACGTTTTTTACAAAATCATGATGTGTTTGTATTTCTGAGAACTTATGGTCTACACCAAACTGCGTAGTAGCAGCCTTACGTATTAGATTTTTAAAAACTATCTCTTGGGTTTCAAAAGGCTTATTAACCCATTTTGCTGTCTTTGCAGCAATACGTTTTGCGAAAATTTTGGCTCCTATTGACTTTAATGACATACTCTTTAGTTAAAATCAATAAAATCTAAGGGGTTCGTAGGTTTCCCTTTATCCCAAAGTTCGAAATGAAGGTGCGGCCCTGTTGTAAATTCACCAGTATTACCAACCGAAGCAATAACTTCTCCTGCTCGCACAATATCTCCTTGCTTTTTACTTAGTGAACCATTATGCTTGTATACACTTATAAAGCCAAAATCATGCTCTAAGATAATTACATGCCCCGTATCCGCCGTCCATTCCGCAAAAATTACCATGCCATTGGCAACTGCCTTTACAGGTGTATCTCTAGAGGCAACAACGTCTACTGCATAATGCCTTTCACGAGCGTTGTATTTTTGAGTAACTGTACCACTTATTGGCGGAAAAAGAACGATGTCGGTTTTAATGATATTTTTTTCGAACAAGTTATATTTATCCTCTAAGGCAACCTCTGCCCGAAGTAAAGAATCTTGCTTTATAGGAGTAAGATCTATAGTTGAGGCATCTAACTTAAATTGCTCTCGTAAAGAGTCTCTATTTACTTCGTTATTTTCAATATCACCGGAAAGAACTTTTCGAATATTATCTAAATACCGATTGGTATTATAAAGCACGCGTACCAAAGAATCTGTTTGATACGTTAATTCTGTAGCTTGCTTTTTTAATGCTGTTGATGAGTAGCCTGGTATATATTCTCGTAACGGGGTAAATGCAATTAACAGCGTTGTTAAACCAATAAGACCAATAATACAAAGCGAGCCTGTTACAAATACATTTAATCTGCTTAACTTAAATGATATTTTTTCTTCAAAAGTACTTTCATTCAAAATTACCAAGCGATACTTATGCAGTAACTTCTTTTTAATTTCTTTCCTCTTTTTTACCTTTTTGGCCATAGAATACAAAGATAAGGTAACAAATTAATTTTGTTTAAATTCTTCCAAATTTAATAGTTCTTGCTAAACAATGCTGTTTTATTTACTTTCTAAAAAACTGAATTGGTTAAATTATATTCTAAAATTTAAGGCTTAGGCGGCTAATTGGCACATTTCAATACTTTTTTTAGTACCTTTGATTTACTTTAAAACTTAATTTTATGATAATGTTACATACCTTTTTAGCCATTGGAGCTCCTCAAATTATTTTAGTAGTTGTGGTTGTACTTCTTCTTTTCGGAGGTAAAAAAATACCTGAATTAATGAGAGGTTTGGGTAGTGGTATCAAAGAATTTAAGGATGCCTCTAAAGATGAAGAGCAATTAGATCAAAAAAAAGATTAAACCAATAGTTTTAATTATAGTTGAAGACCCTAAATATAAATTAGGGTCTTTTTTTTATTCAAATTTTTTTAAAACAAAATATCCTTATCAAATCAATTATATCGGTTAACAACTAATTGCTGGGTTAAAGCGCAATAATAGCTCAGAAGAATTAGTACTCATTTCACCTACGGTATTTCCACAAGTTTACTTTATACGAAACATTAAATTTAGACGTTATGTATCAACAAGATATACTTTTGATGCTAAACTAGACTGCTAATTCAACTAAAAATATGTCTAATATTCTGCATTAAAAATGCAACCTTTAATGAAAAAAGTGATCAAAATACATAAATAACAAAAGACGAAATTTTAGTTCCTTATGGTATACTAAATAGCTTCAAATCTATTTTTCCAATAACTTAATTATGAAGAAAATAATTACCACCTACTTCTTGCTAGCAGCTCTTGGCCTTCAGGCCCAAGACAACGCTGATATTGTACTTAGCCCACACAATTCACATGCTATAATGGATAGTAGTGCAGCACAAAACACTATTACCCCCAGCAACGATAAACGTTTTGAAGAGGCTGCTGAAAAGAACGAAATTCCTTATCGCTATTTTGATAATATTAAAGACACAGAAAACGGTTTTTATATTATTACTGGCGTATTCAATGAAGGTTCAAGTTTAAAGAAGGCTTTAAAAAAATTAAAGAAGAGTGGCTTTGATGCAAATACCGTATATGACGAAGAAAATACCTTACATTATGTTTATTGTCAAAAATACGATAACGGTCTTGACGCTGTTCAGGCCTGTGTAGTAGGTTTTGATGATATTGAAAAAAATGAATTATGGATTTTAAATGTTAGAAATGAAGCAGCAACTGAAACGCAAGCTTTAGTTAACAATAAAGTTGATTCTTTAAATTCATTTGAAGAAAACAACAACCAGATCGAACCCGCAGAGCAAACAAGAACCGTTTCTGCTAGAAATGAAAAAAATACAGACAAAAAATTGTCTCACAAAAAAAATAACACTCACCCTTCAGGAGCTTCAGTTAGACTCATTGATGAAGCAAATTCTTATTTTGATCGAATGTGGTATGCCGAAGCAGCAGAAGTTTACGAAAAAATATTAGCAAAAGGAGAGAAAAATTATACGTTTGACGTTATTCAAAAAGCTGCCGATTCATACTACTACAACACAAATATGATAAAAGCCTATGAGTGGTATGATGTATTGTATAATAAGTATGGCAAAGAAATGTCTACTGACAATGTATTTAAATATGCGCATGCTTTAAAAGGAAAAGGTAAATATGGAAAATCAAAAAAGATAATGCGTCTCTATAAAAAGAAGATGGAGTCTGAAGAAATTGAAAATATAGACGATATTGAACCACTTCAAACCGAAGCCATTCTTGATGAAATTTTAAAAACAAATAGCGATATTGGAATTAAAAACTTGGCAATTAACTCTAAATTTTCTGATTTTGCTCCAGTTCTTTTAGATTCAACTCAACTTGTTTTTGCCTCGGCTCAAGACTCTTCCCAATTCTTAAACAAAAAATACAAATGGAATGACCAACCGTATCTTGATTTGTTTGTAGCAAAAATTAATGCAGAATCAAAAGAAGTTAAAGACGCTGTAAAATTCTCTAAACAGATTAATACAAAATACCATGAAGCTTCGGTAGCATTCTCTCCGGATAATGAAACCATGTTCTTTACCAGAAATAATTATGGTAAAAAATTAAGACGTGATAATAATGGCGTTAACCATTTAAAAATTTACAGGTCTACTAAAGTTGATGGTGAATGGACCGAGGCTGTTGAAGTACCTTTTAATAGTGATGATTATTCTACAGGGCATCCGGCAATAAGCCCTGATGGTAAAAAATTATACTTTGTTTCTGATATGCCAGGAACTATCGGACTCACAGATATTTTTGTTGTAGATATTCTTGGGAATAATACCTTTTCTGAACCAAAAAATTTAGGGCCAGAAATTAACACAGAACGAAAAGAAATGTTTCCTTTTATCAATAACAATAAATTATACTTTTCATCTGACGGACATACGGGCCTAGGTGGGCTTGATATATTTGAAGCAGAATATTCTGAAGAAGAAGGTTTTCAAAAAGCTACCAATTTAGGTAAGCCCTTTAATAGCAATAAAGACGATTTTTCTTTTATTATTGACGAAGAAAAGCAAAAAGGTTATTTTGCATCAAACAGGATTGATGGAAAAGGTGATGACGATATTTACTCTTTTGAACGCTTAGAGCCAGAAAAGGTAACTATAAATGCTATTGCTGGCGTAGTAACTGAACTAGCTACAGGAGATGTGATGCCGCAACAACTAGTAGAACTTTTAGATGAAAATGGTATTAAGCTAAAAGAGATGTTAAGTGAAGAAGATGGGAGTTTTATTTTTGAAGACCTTGAAGCAAATAAAAAATACACCATAAAAGCAAATAGAGAACAATACTTTGAAAATATTCAAGAAGTTTCTACTGCTGACCGTGACACCACAAATGTAATAGTAGCTATGAAGCGACTAAAAGAAATGATTGCCATAGAAGACGGTATCAAAAAATTAAAAACTGAAATGATTCATTTTGATTTTGATAAATCAAAAATAAGACCAGATGCTGCAGCCGAACTTGATAAGCTTATAGAGGTAATGATAGAATATCCTAAAATGGTTATTAAAATTGAATCTCATACCGATTCTAGAGGAAATAACGCCTATAACAAATACTTATCTGACAAAAGAGCAAAATCTACAAGAAACTATATTATTTCAAAAGGTATTTCTGCAGATCGTATACAAAGTGCTATTGGCTATGGTGAAGAAAGACTCCTAAACAATTGTGATGGAAGCATTAACTGTACAGAAAATGAGCACTATCTAAATAGACGTTCAGAGTTTATAGTAGTAAGCATGTAAAAAGAAACAACAACCAATTTTTCAAAAGTCTGATACACAAATGCTGTATTGGGCTTTTGTTTTTTTAAAAGTATTTAAATTGATAAATTACCGGTTACTGGTAAGCGCTGAAAACGCTAGATTGTTTGTGGTAGTTTTACTCTTATACACTACTACTAAATAGCCTTTAAATGCTTAAGTTATTATAGGCGAGGTTTTAGCACTTTTTAGTAGGTATCTTCTAAATAAAGCCAAATTTTCAAAGATATTTTTACATTACTATGTTCACCACATTTTTCATCTAATTGACAACAAACCTCAAGATAGAAAATACGTAAATCAAAGATTATTAGTTATATATAAACCTACATTAAAAAATACCAAATCTTTTGAAAAACCTACTAATCATTAAGTATAAGCATCTAGAAGCTTTTAAAAAATTGAGTGTTTTATTTGCTCAGATAAGTTCGAAAACGTTTTCTTGGATCTGCTTTGTGATTACCTTAGTTATGCTTTATTTAATTGTTTTTAGATTTTTGTCTGAATTCTTAAAATAGTAGCATATACCAAACCAACCTTTTTAAGGCCCTGATCATAATTCGTCAGGGTTTTTTTGTGTAGTAACAGTATTGCTTTAAAATAAAACTACAAAAAAAGTGAAGCAATTGCCTTAAAAGATATTTTTAGACGATTTTAGCGCTGTTTTCTTTTGAGCAAGCGAATTGTATATAAAAAACAATTACGCTTAATTTGAGCCATTACAAAGAAAAATAGAGCGGATTTAATCGAAGTTTAAAAACCAACAAGGGGCAGTTCTACTTTAAAAATTTAATGGTTTTCAAAATCGCCTCAAGTCGAAACATATGATCTCGTTTATTCGTTGCTGGTGCAAATGCAAAACCTTCAATCACTAATTTTCTATCGTTTTCAACATCATCAATGATATAGGTTAGAAAAGGACCTGCCATTGGATAGTTCTTAATATCCCAAATACCTCTAACTTCAATAGCTTTTTTTCCTGCAATTTCAGTTTGAAAAACTGATGGTGAAAAGGCAGGTTCTGTGCGCATATGGGTTATTTTGTTTGGTACGTCTGGGCCAGGAATGTGCATTGCCCCTATCGAATCTCTCATCTTTACGATATCTCTTACTAAGGTAGAATCTGTTGAAAGACTATTTAAAGGCATTTGGTAGGTAATAATGTTCATATTTCCATTTTGAATAACTCGATCTATCCAAACAAAATTATCTTTTTCTACACCAACCGTATAAATCGACGGCACACTCATAGAGATATTAAATTTTTCTTCGAGAACTTTCTCTTTGTTTAAAGAAATTAAGAGTCTTTTTTGGGTTTCTTTTAATTCAACACTCTTAAAAGTTTTAATCGCCTTATCTGCTGTTGCATCAATTCCTGCAATAAGCTCTTCTGTTGTAGCCCCTTTTACAACCACCATATTTTGAGGGGTGGCATAAACATCACTTTTTAAACCTGCCTTAGCTACTGAATCTTTTTCAACATAAACGATAGCCCTTGTCTTTTGCAAGGCGCCAGTAAATATTTTAGGTGGTATATGATTTAAAGTAAATATTGATTCTTCCCAAGTAAGCCCGATAGCCATGGCTGCATATTTTTCTCGAACCTTATCGCCTACCTCACCTTTCCACAACTCCGAATCCATAACTACTGTTACTTGATTTACGGCGCCAATAGAGCTAGGTAGGTAGCTTTGCTTTTTACTTTCGTTGCAAGAAATAAATACTAGTGAAATAAAAAGAAATGCAATTTTAAAAGACTTCATAGTGGTTTTATTTTTGTTATGAACAATCACACAATTTTAATCTTGTGCCTGGTTTTAAATTATTACCACTAATACCGTTCCATTTTCGTAATTTTTCAATAGTAACTCCAGGATATTTTTTAGAAATCGTCCAAAGTGAGTCGCCACTGCGAACTATATGCACTTTTTCATTGTGTGATGAATTATTTACTGTTTTTTGCTTAGCAGCAACAGGCACGTTTCTCGATCCTCTTGGGTAAATGGTTAAGCGTTGCCCAACTCGCAAATTATTACTTCGTAAACCGTTCCAATTTTTAATTTGACTTACTCGAACACCGTATCGTTTCGCTATTTTACCTAAAAAATCACCACTTCTAACTCTATACCTAATTCTATTGTTTTGAGCTGCTTTTACTAGAGCTGGCAAAGGACTTTCTTTGCTTTTCAATTCTTTTTCTACATGGGCATAAATAGCCTCTTCATTAGCTACAAACTTACCCATAACATCTCGTGGCAATCGTAGCGCGTAATTTTTACCCTTCACAAAAGGTATCACTTTTAATTTGTACGATGGGTTTAGAACCGTAAGTTCTTCTTTGGTAATACCTAAAAGCTCAGAAATTTGATCGAAGGTGATTAAGCTTTTTATACGAACTGTATCTGTTTTAAAATAAGGCCGTTCTACTTTTTTGCCTTTGAGGCCGAGTTCTTCTGCATATTCGAAAATATACATAGTTGCTAAAAATGCGGGTACATAGCCAGCTGTTTCTCTAGGAAGATTGCGTCTAATATTCCAATAATTAGTATATCCGCCAGATCGTCTTATGGCTTTATTTACATTACCTGGCCCTGAGTTATAGGCGGCAAGAGCCAAATCCCAATCATTAAAAATCCTATAAACTCTATTTAAATATTCGCATGCGGCACGGGTTGATTTAATAGGGTCGCTACGCTCATCAACATAACTATTTACCTCAAGGCCATGTTCTTTGCCTGTACTATACATAAACTGCCAAAGACCTGTTGCGCCTACTCGCGACCTAGCTTTCGGGTTTAATGCAGATTCTACAATAGACAAATACTTCATCTCAAGAGGTATGTCATGCTTGTCAAATTCTTGCTCGAAAAGTGGAAAATAAAATTGACTTACCGTTAGCATGCGCTCCATTAAATCACGCTTTCGCGTTAAAAATGATTTAATAACAGCTTCTAATGACTTATTGTAGACCACATTAAAAGGCGTCTTTTGATTCAATTTAGCCAAACGCATTTTTAGCGTATCTGTATTTATTTCTACTTGAACAAGATCTTCTTCTATCTTTAAAGTTGAAATCTCTTCATATATTTCATCAGATAAGGGCGCTGCATCAAATAGCTCTTTCATCCAAATACTATCATACTTCGCAGCTACGGAATTGTCCACTAGGTTGTACGCTCCGTTATCGCCTTGCTTAATATGAACGAAAGGATTATCATTTAAACTCATGGAATCTTCCATGCTTTCAATAATTTGTATCCCTTTAAGATCAAGAGCAGTAGTATCTATAGAAACCTCTTTTTCTTTAATTATTTTGATCGTATCTCGCTGTATTGATATGCTATCATTCTCTTGGGCAAGAATAGGAAAGCAAAAAATAAGTGCTACAAAAAAAGGGGCATTAATAGGTTTTATAAAATTCATAAAAAGAATTATAGGTCTATGGATTCGAACGAAAATGCAATTTTTTTCTGAAAAAATAAAATTCGCAAGTGTTAAACCCACCTAAACATGTGTTAGTCTTCGTCTACTAAAAGTAAATTATACTGCTAATATTGCTGTAATTCCTGGTAGGTTTTTTCCTTCTAAACTTTCTAACATTGCGCCACCCCCTGTAGACACATAACTTACCTTATTTTGAAAACCAAACTGTTTTACGGCAGCTACCGAATCACCTCCACCAACAAGAGAAAAAGCACCTGCTTGTGTTGATTCGTCGATGTAGTTACCTACTGCTATAGTGCCATTTGAAAAACTTTCTATTTCAAAAACCCCTATTGGGCCATTCCACAAGATGGTTTTACTTTTTAAAATAACCTCTTTAAAGTTTGCTAAGGTTTTAGGGCCAGCATCTAAACCTTGCCATCCTTCTGGAATTTTATTTGAATCAACTACTTGGGTTTTTGCATCATTACTAAAATTATCTGCCGCAATAACATCTACAGGTAGGTGTATTTGCACTCCTTTTTCTTCGGCTTTTTTTAAGATATCTAATGCTAAAGGCATCTTATCATCCTCACAAATCGAGTTTCCTATTTGTCCCCCATTCGCTTTTACAAAAGTATACGTCATTCCACCTCCAATAATTAAATGATCAACTTTATCTAAAATATTCTCAATAATTGTAATCTTAGAAGATACTTTTGCCCCACCTAAAATAGCAAGTACGGGCTTTTCCCCTGTTTGCATCACTTTCGCTATAGCATCAATTTCTTTTGCCAATAAATATCCGAAACATTTATTTTCTCCAAAATACTGTGCTACTACGGTGGTAGATGCGTGGGCTCTGTGTGCGGTTCCAAAGGCATCATTAATATAAATATCTCCTAGTTTTGAAAGTTGTTTGGCAAAATCTATATCCCCGTTAGTTTCTTCATTATAGAAACGTAAATTTTCTAGAAGCAATACCTCACCTGGCAGTAATTCGGCAGCTGCCTTTTCAACTTGTTCGCCAACGCAATCGGCGATAAATTTAACTTCTACTCCAATGATTTCTGATGCGGTTCTACAAATATGCTCCAACGAGAAATCACTATTTTTAACTCCTTTAGGTCTACCCAAATGGCTCATTAAAATTGCACTTCCACCGTCTTCAAGAATTTTAATAATAGAAGGTTTAGCAGCTTCAATACGATTGGTGTCTGTAACCTTAAAATTTTCATCTAATGGCACATTAAAATCAACACGAATTAATGCTTTTTTATTTTCAAAATTAAAGTCTTCTATAGTCTTCATTATTATCTATTATTTAGGTGTGTGTAATGTTAAAGCTTGATACCTTACGTAATGTGAAATTGTGTAATAGTAAAAAAAGATGATTCGTATTTTTTAAACGAAATACAAAAATATACTATTTTATGTAAAACAAAATTATAGTTTAAGAATTAGAAACAAGGCTTAAGTATCACCAAATATTTGGATATTTTTTCTAGTAAATTGACTGTTTTAGCGACCACATTCACATAAGTAGGCTTATAAATAATTTACATTTGAATATCTTATATTTGACCCATGTTGTTTAATGATGTTTTAGGACTTACCCATATAAAAAATCACCTAATCTCTAGTGCAGACGCAGGTAGAGTGCCACATGCTCAATTATTTGTTGGGCCAGAAGGTTGCGGCACCTTACCAATGGCTATTGCTTATATTCAGTATTTGGTTTGTGCAAATTACAATGGAGAAAACAAAGAAGGCGAGCAAGCATGTAATTTAAAGTTTAATAATTTTTCGCACCCCGATCTGCATTTTGCCTTTCCGGTCGCTGGCTCAGATTCTAAAAAAAGACCTTTTACTAGCAAAAATTTTATGCCTGAGTGGCGTCAATTTTTACAAGAACAGCCTTATGGCAATTTGTATGATTGGTATAGTGCCATTGGGATAGAAAAAAAACAAGGTCAAATAAGTGTACATGAAGCGGCAGAAGTACTTAAAAAACTTTTTTTAAAATCTTATGAAGGAAGTTACAAAGTAATGCTTATTTGGATGGCAGAAAAAATGAATATTTCGGCTTCAAACAAACTACTAAAACTTATTGAAGAGCCTCCAGAAAAAACAATTTTCATTTTAATTGCAGAGGATGAAGAGCAAATATTACAAACTATACGATCTAGATGTCAAATATTAACTTTTCCACCCTTATCTGAAGAATCAATTACCAACGGTCTCATAAAAAGGGGCCTATCGCGAGACGAAGCTTTAACCATAGCTCATGAAGCTAATGGAAACTTCAACAAAGCATTAGATCTAATGAACAAAGATTCTGAGGATTTAGTTTTTGAAAAATGGTTTGTGCAATTGGTTCGAAACGCATTTAAAGCTAAAGGAAATAAAGGGGCCATTCTTTTACTTACTGAATGGAGCGATAAAATTTCGCAAACAGGTAGAGAAACTCAAAAGAAGTTTCTATTCTACTGCATCAAAGTAATACGGCAGGCTATGTTGATCAATTATAATGTAAAAGATTTAGCTTTTATGAAAATTGAAGCAGACAATTTTCATTTTGATAAATTTGCGCGATTCATTCATGAAAACAATGTTTTAACGATAGTAAAAGAATTAGAAGATGCGATATACCATGTAGAGCGCAATGGTAATCCTAAAATTATTTTTACTGATTTATCCATAAAACTTACACGGCTTATTCATAAAAAAGCCACAAACACATCTTCATAAAAAGAACAAGCAACCCTTTAAATAAAGCCTCATGAGTACTATACCAAACTTTGCGACAGAGTTATTACTCTCAATTTTTCTTGTAATTACATTTTTACAAAGTGGAATAGATAAAATAACGGATTGGGAGGGAAATGTCTCTTGGCTAAAAGGCCACTTTAAAGAAACTCCCCTTAAAAACATGGTACCATTACTGTTACTAGTAATACTTATCACAGAGGTAATCTCAGGTCTGCTATGTGCCATCGGCATCTATCAAATACTCGTTAACCAGAATACAGATATCTCCTTCTATGGTGCTATTTTATCTTGTATTACGCTATTAATGTTATTGTTTGGTCAAAGAATAGCAAAAGATTATGAAGGAGCAAAAACGATTGTAATCTATTTTATTCCTGCCATTTTTCTGGTTTTTCTATTAAAAGGCTAGGGTTAATAACAGCCTTTAAAACATAAGAAGCCCAAGACATAGCTTGGGCTTCTCATAAAAGTACTAAAAACGTCTTTAGCGCTACTTTTTGTATTTATCATTAAGCGCTTTTACAATTTCACTTGTTAAATCGTTTGCCTCATTACCGTATAAAACGCTACCGCCATCGCCACCTCCTAAAATATAATCGTAGCTATTAGCTTTACCGTAGTCTTTAATTTCCTTTTTTACCAAGTTAACAATGCTATCTAATTCAACTTGAGATTCAGACCTTAGTACCTGCTCTTGTTGTTGTAACATTTGACCTAACTGCTGTGCTCTTTGTTGAATACCAGCGTATTCTTCTTGCGCCTTAGATTCTTTCATTTTTTGTGCTTTCATTTGAAATGCTTGCATCTCAATTTGAAAAGCTTGGCTTATACTGTCTTTCTTCTTGGTGAACGATGAGTTCTTATCCTCATATCTACTATCGAAATCAATTTTTTCTTGATAGTCCTCCATCAATTTTACATTGTCTACGTATCCAATTTTTTGCTGTTTTTGACAAGATACTACGAGCAATACAATTGCTGCAAAAATAAAATTTTTCATAATTCTTTCGTTAAAATAACATTTACTTATTTAAGACTTTTGTTTTAAGTCGAGCAAAAATAGCAAAAGCATTTTTTAATTCTATTAAAAACTTTGCAATCTTAAAGCTACGCATATTAGACCTGACAAATGAGCTTAAAAGGCTTTATAGACGAAATTTATTAAAACTACTTCAATAAATCAGAATAATCTATTGAATTTAACCTCCATAAATTGCTTAATTTAAAGCCAAGCAAAAATTTAATGCCATTATATTGCCAAGTTGCTAAAAATGGCTCACAGGCCTTTAAATGCAGTTTTAGCCCTTTTTTAAGATGTAAATATGCGAAGAATACTCTTTGCTTCGTAATCCTACAAGGTTAGACCACAAGCCAACAAAAAATGGTCTTACATAACTTTGTTTATTGGTTTTATATGTTTCGGAAAGTAAAGACACATAAAAAGAGTCGAAAACCATTGGTTTCGTCTGTATCAGTTTTACTCCATTTTTCAAAAATAACCTTTCAATGGAAGTTTTTGAAAAATGCCACAGATGCCTTGGCACGTCATAAGCCGCCCAATGCTCTTTATAAAATGCCGCATCAAAAGATTTAAAATTTGGCACTGCAATAATTAAAAGGCCCTGATCTTCTAGATGGTAACATAAGTTCGCAATTTGGTCGTCCAAATTTGGCAAGTGCTCCAACACATGCCACAAGGTAATTACATTATACTTCGTTTCTGGAAGCAATTTCATATCTTCAATAAGATCGACGCCCTTTTCTTTTGCCCGAACTCTTGCTTCTAAATTTGGCTCTACACCAGAAATAACCCAATCCTTCTTTTTTGCGTATTTTAAAAAATCACCCGTACCTGCCCCAATATCCAAGATGGTTTTTGCCCCACTAGAATACTTAGTTATCAATGCCATTTTTCTTCGAATACTATACCTTTTAACCCATTGATAAATTTTATCCACCAATGATTTATTAGAATCATTATGAGAAATATAATTTTCACTTTTATAATATTCCTTTAAATTTTTAGGCTGTGGATGTGTAACCAACATATCTAATTCATGATCATAAACAAGTTTAAAATCTTCTTTAGAAGTAGAAAAATCTTTTGTTACTAAGTAGGGTCTCATTTCGATGTTCGCTGGCTGAATATTCATTTATATCGAGGTCGCTAAGATAGTTTATATGCGCATTCTTTAAAAGTGCCTTATCCTTTTAGCAACCATTATTTTTCGTAGAACTTTAATTGATTGTTTAAATTTAAGACTAACAGTACCATAGTTTATTCACCTTTTAAAACGAAGGTAAATTTTATTCAAAGGTACGCTTAGCCAACTAGTAAAACCAAACAACGGAATGAATAAAATGTTTTAGAACGCATATTTACGCGAGAGACTACCCTGTTATCCTTTGTAAAAACAAATAGTTTAATTGTTTTCGATTTACTTGGTACTAGCTGCAAATTTTATAGCCAGCTGGGTTTTACAATTTATGGTAAATAAAAATTCAAAATGTTTTATAATTCGTTTAAAACTGCTTCTCTTAATCTCCATAGTTTTAAAAAAATCTCAACCTATAGCTGGCCAAACATAAAATAACCCAAGGTGCATAACCACTACTACTTGAAGAATAAAAAAATAAAAAGGCAATATTTTTTGGCGCTGAGCGTTCTAGTGTTCCACGTGGAACACTAACCTGCTACCTTCCTAAAAACACCAATAGCACGCTTATGTCCGACGGAGAAACACCGCTTATTCTAGATGCTTGAGCAATAGTTACAGGACGAATAGCTGAGAACTTTTCGCGCGCTTCATAAGACAATGATTTCAATTTAGAATAATCAAAATTTTGAGGAATCTTAACATCCTCTAGCCGATGTAGCTTATCCGCATTATTCTTTTCTTTTGCTATATAACCTGAGTACTTTACCTGAACCTCCGCCTGTTCTAGAACCTCCCTATCTAAGCAATGTTCTTCTACATATGAAGCTACTGCCTCTAATTTCAGCATATGATTCATAGTGACCTTTGGTCTTGAAAAAGGTTTTACGAGCTTGTCTGATTGAGACACCAAAGCAGAGCCTAAATCCTCTAAAATGGGATTTATATCCTTTGGCAAAACGCTCGTTTCTTTAAAAAATTTAACAAATGCAGAAGACTTATTCCGTTTATTCTCCATTCTTTTCAAGCGCTCTACATCCGCCAAACCAATTTCATAACCCTTAGGAGTTAATCTCAAATCTGCATTATCTTGACGCAATAAGGTTCTATATTCCGCTCTAGATGTAAACATCCTATAAGGCTCCTCTGTACCTTTAGTTATCAAATCATCAATTAAAACACCAATATACGCTTCGTCTCTTTTTAAAATAAATGGATCCTTTTCCTGCACCTTTAGGTGCGCATTTATACCGGCCATTAAGCCTTGAGAAGCGGCCTCTTCATAACCTGTAGTTCCGTTAATTTGGCCAGCAAAATACAAACCATCTACTAACTTAGTTTCTAAAGTATGTTTTAATTGTGTTGGTGGAAAGTAGTCATATTCGATAGCATAGCCTGGCCTAAAAAACTTCACCTGCTCAAAGCCCACAACAGAACGTAAGGCTTTAAATTGTATATCCTCTGGCAATGAGGTAGAAAAACCGTTAACATATACCTCCACCGTATTCCAGCCCTCTGGCTCCACAAACAGCTGATGACTATCCTTGTCGGCAAATCGGTTAATTTTATCCTCAATAGAAGGGCAATACCGTGGCCCTATACTCTTAATTCTTCCATTAAACATAGGAGACCGATCAAAACCCTCTTTTAGCAAATCGTGAACTTTAGCACTCGTATGCGACATATGGCAATCGCGTTGTTTAGTAAGCGCCTTTGTTTTCGTATACGAAAATTTCTCAGGAACTTCGTCGCCCGGTTGCACAATCATTTTAGAGAAATCCAATGAACGTCCGTCAACCCTAGGGGGCGTCCCTGTCTTCATCCTTCCACTTTGAAACCCTAAGTCAACTAACTGCTCTGTAATTCCGGTGGATCCCTTTTCTCCGGCCCTTCCACCACCGAAATGCTTTTCACCAATATGAATAAGTCCATTTAAAAAAGTTCCGTTCGTTAACACTACCGACTTCCCTTGTATTTCTAAACCTAAGGAGGTTATAACTCCATGAACCTTTTGATTTTTCACCAGTAAGCCTCGCACCATTTCTTGATAAAAATCACAATTAGGGGTGCGCTCTAGCGCTAATCTCCACTCCTCGGCAAAACGCATACGATCACTCTGAGCTCGTGGGCTCCACATCGCAGGCCCCTTAGACTTATTAAGCATTTTAAACTGAATAGCAGACTTGTCGGTTATAATACCGCTATACCCGCCTAAGGCATCAATCTCTCTTACGATTTGACCTTTTGCGATGCCGCCCATGGCCGGGTTGCACGACATCTGACCAATGGTTTGCAGGTTCATTGTAATTAGTAAGGTTTTAGAACCCATATTGGCAGCAGCGGCAGCAGCCTCTGCTCCTGCATGCCCGCCACCTACAACTATAACATCATATATTTTATCAAACATAATCTACAGCAACTTACTATTTTCTTAAAATTTCCTATTGTTCCACGTGGAACAAATTCATTTTTTCATCCTCCTTAGCCCGCATTTTGGCTGCCTCGCTATTACTTTTGTCTTTATAGCCCATTAAGTGTAAAACACCATGAACCATAACCCGCCGAAGTTCGTTATCGAAAGCGACACCAAAAGTAACTGCGTTCTCCCGAACACGCTCAACAGAAATATAAATATCACCTGATATACTAGTTCCTTCCGTATAATCAAATGTAATAATATCCGTATAGGTATTGTGATTCAAATAATTTTGATTGATCTGTAACAAATAATCATCATCACAAAATATATAATTAATTTCACCCTGATTATATAGCTCTCCTTTAAGAACACTAGCCAACCAAATTGAATAAATATTTTCGTTAACTATTTGAAAGTCAACTATATAATTATAATTAATCATTGTTTTCAAAATATTCCTTTACCTTATTCTGATAACCAGGCTGTAAAGGTAAAGCTTGATAATTCAAAATCTCCGTATGAATCTGATATTTTTCAAGACTTGCCGGCCTATCCGTATTAGGTGCATCATAGGTTTGCATATTCGTAGTACTTTCGCGCTCACTCATCTTCCCTTGTTTAAGGGCTGCATCCTTTAATTTTATAAGCTCATAAGTAATCGTATTTAACTTAGATTTACTCCGATTTGTAATGCCGTTTTCAATCAGTTCATTTTCGAATTCCTCCATTTGACGAATCAACTTCTCCGCCAAATTTCTGTCATCAGCGTTAATCATGTTGGCTAATTGTTTCTCTAAGGTGTTTCGGATTTGTTGCTGTTCTTTATAAATCTCATAGATCTCTTTCAATTCCTGCTCACCTAAACCTTCAGACCCTCCACTCTTATTGCCATCCTTACCAATACCCCCATTTCCATCAGATTTTCCGCCATTATTGCCCGAACCAGATCCTTCTTTTTTACCCTGCCTATTACCCTTTCCAGAGCCCTCACCTTCGCCTTGTTTTCCTTTTTGACCATTTCCTGAACCTTCACCTTCACCCTGTTTTCCTTTCTGACCATTTCCCTGCTCGCCGTTTTCCGGTTTCGATTTTCCACCGCCCTTGCCGTTTAACCTGTCCTTAAGCTCCTGCTGGCTTTTAATAATAGTTGGCAGCTGAAACCCACCTTGTTCACCCTCTCCCTCACCAGCTTGCATACTCTGCTGCATATTTTCCAATATATTAGCCAAGAAATCGGACAAACTGTTACTGGCTGTTAAGACGTATTTTTGATAACCTACCCCTTGGTATATTTGGTTTTCAGCTATCGCCTCTAGTGCCTTATCATTATTGTAATATACCTCTGCAATTTGCTCATTAACAAACTCAGAAAGCTCAGCGCGACGTAACGACAATGAAAATAAACTGTCATCAATATGTTCAAACAACTTTCGTAATTCTTGTTGCTGGCGAATGCTAGTAGCATATTCTGTGTAATTCTGCTTTGCGCTGCCAAGCTCCTCGTATAAAGATTCTTGTTTAAAAGAAAAAGTAACAAGGTTATCTAGTATTTGTCGTAACATACTTGCGTCTTCGGTTACGGTACTGCCACCAGCAGCTGACGCAGATTTTTGTAGCGACTGACTCATCTCCTTTAGTTTCTGAGCTGCCGAACGCTGCCTGTTCTTAGCATCTTTAGCACTCGTCTGCTTCTGTGACTCTTTACCTAATTTGTCCGCTTGTTCATGTTTCTCTATTTCCTCAAGCGCTTTTTCTTGATCTTCCTTAACCGAATCTTCTTTTGCTTTATTAGAAGAAAGTTCTAAGGGCCGCTTTAGCGATTTATTATCCTTAATAAGCTCCTCTAAATCTTTTGTTAACTGATCAAACTTTTTATTTAGATTTTCTTGATCCAATTTAGATATTGTATCCTCCAAATCTTTTTCTGCCAGCTTTTGCTGCTCCTCAGCAATGTGCTCTAAATCTTTAGCAAGTTGTGAAGCCTTTTCCCGAACATAATAAGCTTTTGTAAGTTCTACCAACTGCTCTAGATTACGCTCGCTACTTTGCTGTTTCTTTGCAATTTCATCTAATCGCTTAGTTAACTCCTCTTTATTAATTTTATCTGCGATCTTATTTAATTCATTTAACAGCTTTTGATTTTTACGCGCCTTAAGTTCTTGACGCTCTAACCTTTCTTTTAACAGCTTGTTGGCTAAGTTATCTGATTCACTCTTTTCAAGATTATCCTTGAGTTGACGCGTAAATTTTTGCATTAACTGCTCTT
Source organism: uncultured Flavobacteriaceae bacterium (assembly GCA_947486785.1). GTDB lineage: Bacteria > Bacteroidota > Bacteroidia > Flavobacteriales > Flavobacteriaceae > Maribacter_C. The sequence goes on from CANKUU010000014.1 coordinate 39,939, forward strand.
GTTGCTCTTGCTTTTGCAAATACTCCTTTACCTGACTATAATCGTTAAAATTTAGTTTGCCTTTCTCCTTTTGATTTTTACTTAACTCCTTTAAGTTTTCCTTTTGCTCTTTAAATTTCACTAAAGATTTGTCTACATTTTTAATGATCGCCTGTTGCTTATCCAACACACTATTTTTCAATTGGTTCTTATCTAGCAGTGCAGCGCTAAAACTATCGCTACGGGATACTTTACCACCGTTTATGGCGTCATTATCAATTGCCTCGAAGTAAAAACTATACGATTTGCCACTATCCAATTTAAGACCCGTGGGAAAAGTATAATAAAATTGCTTGAAGTTTAAATTAGGGCGATGAAGGGTAACAACTTGTTTATCATTAGGTTGCTCATCTGCAAAACAAACGACTCGAATATGACTAACCGCATAATCATCTGCCGCTATGCCCACATAATACGAGGTATTTAAATTAAGAGAGTCTAAAACTTGTTCCACCTTTATGGAAGGTGAGGCATCCTTTATGACCTGAAAACGATAGGATAATTTTTCGTACTCCTGTACACTAAGGTTTGAGGTGCTAATTTGATAATCCATATCCGAAAAAACGGTGGTGACAAATTTAAACCGATCGTTATTTTTAGTGAACGAAACTACCGAATCATTACTACTAAAAGCAATAGTATCCGCATCTTTTGCTAAAATATCAACGGAGATTTTTGTACCCTCTAGCACTACTGCATTACCCGTACTCTTTATCAATTCTTTGCCTCGTTTTGTATACGGTGGGTACTCTAAGACCATTTCAAAATTCTGAATAACCGGCGTTTTTAACGCCTGAAGCTCATACTGCCTAGATACCACATCATTGGCGGCGAAATAGAACTGTGTAGTCCGTAATGGAGGAGTAAAGGTGTATTGGTAAACCCCCTTTGTTTGTTGTAATGCATAAGATTTACCCTCTACGACAATAGCGATGTCTTGAGGGCGAACTTTTCCTTCTGTAATTACCTGAATGGTTACCGATTCAGAATCGAGTACTTCCAAATCTGTGGTAATCAGCTTAAATGAAAAAGGCGCTGGAGGCTCGTAAGCGACGTCATAATTTACGACCCTATTAAAAGAACTAAAAAATTCATTAATATTTCCACTAGACCATATCACCAAAATTAATAGGGCAGGTATAACCAAATACCTCAGATACTTTAAGTTCTCTTTAAAATCTACAGCCTTTGTAAACGCTATAGTACTTAAATTATCTGAACGCTGTTTGATGCTTGCCAACAACAACTCTGATTGGTTGGCATCTTCACTTAAATCTAAGAGGTTTAATAATTTATCGCCAACCTCAGGAAAATGCTTTCCAATCAAAACAGAAGCCTCTTTGTTAGTGATGCCCTTTTTAAGTTTTAACAAGTAAAACAGCGGGCGCACTATGTAACGAAAAAGTAAATAGGCTTCTAAAGCCAAACCTAATAAAAACAGAAGTAAACGCCCTGTACTACTAAGCCATAGCCAATACTCAACACTTAAAACGGCAATTAACAATAAAACTCCAAATGCTAGAAATAACAAAACGCCTCCTAGCAGTACTTTTGTGTAGTACTTTTTACTGAAGACTTCTAGCTTTACGAGTATGTGATTAAAACTATTCAATGTATAAATCTATTGGTGACAAGGTACTTAATATCACAAATTTAAGCATCAAATATTTGTTATGACACTTATGCTAGGGGTTTTAAAATACCTATCGGAACAAAAACCTGTATCCGTACCTATGAAAAACCAATAGTATGGCTATTTTAGGCATCGTAAATTAATGGAAAGTTCCTTCATATGCTATATACCGAAACGAGAAACACTTTGCAGTATATTCGGTTTAACCAAAAGCAAACACCCCATTTAATGACAACAAAAAAAATTATTACCTCATATAAGCGTATGCTTGCGCTAGTAACAAAATTACCTTTACCAATATTAACTATAAGCGCAGTCTTTGTAAAACCCATTGGCTTTATGTAATTCGTATCTTTGTTGCCTAAATCCAAAAAACATGAATAAGAAAATACGTGTTCGTTTTGCGCCAAGCCCAACAGGTCCTCTTCATATTGGAGGAGTACGCACGGCGTTATTCAATTATTTGTTTGCTAAAAAACACGGTGGCGATTTCATCTTAAGAATTGAAGATACTGATCAGCGACGTTATGTTGAAGGGGCCGAACAATATATTATTGAAGCCTTAAATTGGTGCGGTATGGCCTTTGATGAAGGTCCAGGAACAGATGGGGCTTACGGGCCTTATAGACAAAGTGAACGAAAGCACCTATACAAAGCCTACGCAGATGAACTTATTGCAAAAGGTAAAGCATATTATGCATTTGATACGGCAGAAAACCTCGATTTTCACAGAAAAGATCACGAATTAAAAGGGAAAACATTTATCTATAATTGGCATAATCGCTTAAAACTGAATAATTCTTTATCCCTTTCAACTGCAGAAGTACAACAGAAACTGATAGACAAAGAAGATTACGTTATTCGTTTTAAGTGCGAACAAAACCAAAAATTAATCTTGAATGACAGCATACGCGGTGAAATGCATATTGACACCTCCACTTTAGACGATAAAGTTCTATTTAAAAGTGATGGTATGCCCACTTATCATTTAGCCAATATAGTAGACGATCATCTGATGAAAATCACCCATGTTATTCGAGGTGAAGAATGGTTACCTTCTTTAGCCTTACACCAATTGCTATATAATGCCTTCGGCTGGGATGCCCCAGAGTTTGCACACCTTCCATTACTATTAAAACCTGTTGGAAAAGGCAAACTAAGTAAGCGCGATGGAGAAAAACTAGGGTTTCCGGTATTTCCGTTAGCATGGGAAAACTCAGCGGGATATAAAGAGGAAGGCTATTTTTCAGAAACAGTAATCAACTTTTTGGCCTTGTTAGGGTGGAATCCTGGTACCGAACAAGAACTCTTTAGTCTTAAAGAACTGATCAATGAGTTTAGCTTAGCACGGGTAAATAAGTCCGGTGCACGTTTCGACCCTGATAAAACCAAATGGTATAATCATCAGTATTTACAAAAAAAATCAGATTCAGAATTGGCCTCTTTATTTAAGGAAGAAATTAAAACTAAAAATTTAGGTCCCATAAAAAAAAATGAAGACTACCTCAAACGGGTAGTTGGCTTAACAAAAGAACGTGCCAATTTTGTATCAGAGTTCTGGAACCTATCTAGCTATTTCTTTGTTGCCCCATCCTCTTACAACGAAAAGGCTCTAAAAAAACAATGGAAAGAGGGTACTGCCAACATAATGAACCAATTGGTATATTTACTTGAAACCATTACAGATTTCTCCTCAGAAAATGTTGAAAAGTTAGTAAAATTATGGATTAGCGATAAAGAGCTCTCTTTTGGAAAAGTGATGCCTCCTCTTCGTTTAGTTATTGTTGGCGATATGAAAGGTCCACATATTTTTGACATACTCGCGATGATTGGCAAAGAAGAAAGTATTGCACGTATTAAAAAAGCAATAAGCACCTTGTAACAAATACCACTATTCTGCTACCAATACATAAATGATTACGTATATTTAGTTATTAACCATAAAACCAATACCTATGACCATCTTAATTCCAATTATTTTCTTCACCATTTTCATTTGTATCTCTGCATTGTTCATTGTTAAACAACAAACAGCAGTAATTATTGAGCGTTTTGGCAAGTTTCATAGTATTAGACAATCTGGTTTACACGTAAAAATTCCACTAGTAGATCGTATTTCTGGACGTTTAAGTCTTAAAATTCAGCAGTTAGATGTTATCGTTGAAACTAAAACTAAAGATGATGTATTTGTACGCCTAAAAATTTCAGTACAATACAAAGTAATTAAAAACAAGGTATATGATGCCTTTTACAAGTTAGATTATCCTCATGACCAAATTACATCATACGTTTTTGATGTCGTACGTGCTGAAGTGCCAAAAATGATTCTTGATGACGTCTTTTTAAAGAAAGATGATATTGCAATTGCTGTAAAACGTGAGCTCAATGAAGCAATGATGGATTATGGCTATGATATTATCAAAACCCTAGTAACTGATATTGACCCAGATGCTCAAGTAAAAGAGGCTATGAATCGCATTAACGCTTCGGAAAGAGAAAAAATTGCAGCGCAGTTTGAAGGGGATGCTGCTCGAATTTTGATTGTTGAAAAAGCAAAAGCAGAGGCAGAGAGTAAAAGGCTTCAAGGCCAAGGAATTGCAGATCAAAGAAGAGAAATTGCTAGAGGATTAGAAGAATCTGTAGAGGTGTTAAACAAAGTAGGTATTAATTCGCAAGAAGCATCTGCCTTAATTGTAGTGACTCAACACTATGACACTTTACAATCTATTGGACAAGAAACAAATAGTAATTTAATTTTACTTCCAAATTCTCCACAAGCTGGTAGTCAAATGTTGAATGATATGGTAGCAAGCTTTACAGCTAGTAACCAAATTGGGGAGGCAATGCGAAAGGCTAAGCCCAAAAAGAGTTCATAGCGTTCCATAAAATATCTAAAAACCCGATACATAGCCATGTATCGGGTTTTTTATTTCAATAAAGCTAAAAGCTTATTCCTGTTCGCGCCTAATCGCGTGGGCACTATATTATACCATTACAATCAAAAAATGTCTCTAAAACGGCTTATTTAAAACCATTTTCAATAGAAAATACCAATTGATATATTTTAAAATATAGGTAACTTCTATACTATTGTTTGCTACTAATTTTTGCCCAAGAATCTCGTAAGCCAACCGTTCTATTAAAAACTAGCTTCGTAGCAGTTGTATCAGGATCGACACAGAAATAGCCCATTCGTTGAAACTGAACCTGATCACCAATTTGTGCTTTCTTTAGACTTGGTTCTAAATATCCTGTTATAACTTCAAGCGAACTTGGATTCACAAATTCCATAAAATCTTTTTCTTTATGAGTATCAGGACTTTCATCTGTAAACAAACGATCATATAACCGTACCTCTGCTTCCACAGCATGGGATACCGAAACCCAATGCAAAGTTCCTTTTACCTTTCTTAAGCTTTCCTCTGAACCACTACCACTTTTACTCTTAGGATCATAAGTACACTGTACCTCAATGATGTTACCGTCTTTATCTTTTGTACAACTCTCTGCTTTAATTATATAGGCATTTTTTAAGCGTACCTCGCCACCTAGTTTAAGACGAAAAAACTTCTTATTGGCTTCCTCCTTAAAATCAGCCTTTTCGATATAAATCTCCTTTGAAAAAGGAACCTTTCTGTAACCAGCGTCTTCATTACCTGGGTTATTTTCTGCATCTAACCATTCCTCTCCATCCGGATAGTTTGTAATCACCACTTTCAGGGGATCTAAAACACCCATAACTCTCGGTGCTACCTTGTTTAGATGATCGCGTACTTGAAATTCTAGTAATGAAACGTCAATTAGGTTGTCTCGTTTACCAATACCAATGGTATCCGCAAAATTCCGAATAGCTTCAGGGGAGTAACCTCTTCTTCGTAAACCAGAAATGGTTGGCATTCGTGGATCGTCCCAACTATCTACTATACCCTCTTCCACCAATCTGGCAAGTTTTCTTTTACTAACCACGGTATGGCTAAGATTTCTTCTTGCAAATTCGCGCTGTTTAGGACGTACCTTATTTGTTTCTACCACCTGATTTAAAAACCAATCGTATAATTCGCGATGCATAGCAAACTCTAGTGTACACAACGAGTGTGATACCTGTTCAATATAATCACTTTCACCATGCGTCCAATCGTACATTGGATAAATACACCAATCAGTATTTGTTCGATGATGTGCTTTATGTAGTACGCGATACATAATTGGGTCTCGCATTAACATATTTGAAGAGCTCATATCTATCTTTGCTCTAAGCGCATGTTTGCCTTCTTGAAACTTACCCATCTTCATATCTTGAAAGAGCTCTAAGTTTTCTGCTACAGAACGATTTCGAAAAGGACTCTCAACCCCTGGTTCAGTAGGAGTTCCTTTTTGAGCGGCCATTTCTTCTGCAGATTGGCTATCTACATAAGCCTTACCATTCTTTATAAGCACAAGCGCCCAGTCATACAACTGTTGAAAGTAATCTGAAGCATACCTTTCGGTATCCCACTTATATCCTAACCATTCAACGTCTCTTTTTATAGCGTCTACAAACTCCTGTTCTTCTTTATCGGGGTTGGTATCGTCAAATCTCAGGTTTACAGGTGCATTATAACGCAAACCCAAACCAAAATTTAAACATATTGAGCTCGCATGGCCGATATGTAAATATCCATTTGGCTCTGGTGGAAATCGAAAGCGCAAAGCGCGCTGTGGAAAACCATTTTTTAAATCTTCTTCAATTATATGTTCCAAAAAATTTAATGGCCTACTAGAATCGCTCATACTCTCTAATTTTAGGTCAACAAAGGTAGCTAAATTGTCAGAATTAGCTACTAACAATTAAAGCTAGCATACAAATAAAGCCGTTTTACAACAGGTTTTTAATACGATACAACAATAAATTTTTACTACTAATAATTTAAAACATCTTTGTTTGTGAATACTTGTTTAGCTGGTATTTTTCTAAAATTGAGTTAAAAAAACTCACTTTTAAAAACACGAGTAACGATTTCAAAGGGCGTTCCCAACATAAAATATTTATGCAATTAACTATAAAATCGAACATGCGATTACTGCTGATGATCTTTATGCTACTAGGCTTTAGTGAGCTTTCAGCACAGATTATTATGAACCCCCCAGAGCCATACGACCCTCCAGGAGGCGGAAATACTGCTTTTACAGCTATATGTGCTGGACTAGATGAAGGCTCGGGACCGTTTAACTCTTACGATATTGAAGTGTCTTGGGCTGGAAGTTTACCAAACTCCAATAACGTGTTTATTTTAGAGCTTTCAGATGCAAATGGCAGTTTTGATAACCCTATTGAATTAGCAAGAACAAGCACAGAAAACGCAAATACTGCCAAAAAATTCGTGCAAAATTTCTCAATTCCAACCAATTTGAGAGGAAATAATTTTAAATTTCGCTCGCGATCAACTAATCCAGAAACCGAAGCCATTTCGACGAATACTTATGATGTTTACTATATGTCAATAACAAATACAGGATTAAATATTAGCGAACTAGGCGATGGTAACCCACCGGGTAGTATTTGTAGTGCCGATCCAGTTACCTTACAAGTAGACAACATTACTAATCCAGAATCGTATAAGTACAGATGGACTAGATCAGGTACAGCACTTAGCGAAACTAGCTATAGAATTACCGCCGATACTAGCGGTTCTTATCAAGTACAAATTGATTACGGTTCTTGTAGTAACAATGCTAATACGGACTCAAACTTTGTGAATGTTACTATTGGCGCTAGTGGTACAGGTGTAAATATCGTTACCCCTAGTAACACCTCTTTATGTGCTGGGCAAACTGTTGATTTAAGGGTAGAAATGCCAGATAATTCAGCATCATATCAATGGTTTAAAGGTGCAACCGCTGTAGGTACAGGAACTTCTTATACCGTTGACGGAGGAATGCCAGGTTTCGAAGGAAGCTATACTGTAGAAATATCTGGTACCGGTGCTTGTACAGAACGATCCGCTCCAGTAAACATCACTAGTGGTGGTAGTTTTAATGTTACTAGAACCAACCCTGAAAATGTAGTTGTATTTAGCTCGCAATCGCAAACATTAAGCGTAAGTACCAATGCTACATCACCAACTTATGAATGGTTTAGAAATGGAACATCTATAGGTAACAACAGCGCATCACTAGAAATTACACAAGCAGGAACCTACTATGCACAAGTAACCTCAGGTGGAGCATGTGTTTTAACCATAAATTCAGAATCGACTAATGCCGTTACCCCATCTTCTTTTGAAATTAAAATTGACTATGACGGTAACTACGTACCTTGCGAAAATACTAGCATAGCCTTAGAAATTTCTGAAATTAACGCCATTGGCGATGACGGATCTAAAACTAATGTAACCGCACAGTTAGAAGACTCATTTAACTACCAATGGAAATTAAATGGCAACAATGTCGAAGGGGCTACAGATGAAAATATTACCATTTCCGATGCAACCGCAGAAGGCAGCTACACCGTTGATGGTTCTTTAGACACTTACAATGCAAGCTCTAACGCGCTTTCTGTAAAACTATTAACTAGTGAAACGGTTAGCATAACCAGTACTGGAACTATATTTTGCAGTAGTGAAGAAGCCTTAACTATTAGCACCGATACCGACCTAAGTACAGAAACATTTAGTTGGTTTAAAGATGGCGAACGTTTGGACGTGACTACCGAAACACTTGTTGTAAACGGTGTGGGAACATACCAATTGGTACTAGACAAAAATGGCTGTGACTTACGCTCGAATGAAATTATCATTAGCGGCTTAGATCCTGATCTAATAAGTCTTGATGTTGAGGGCGATATTATTTTTCCAAAAGGCGGATCGATAACCGTTACGGCAACTGGTGGTACTTCCTATATATGGGCAGACGCTGATGGCAACGTACTTAGTACCACAGATAGTATGCAATTTACTGAAGAAGGAACCTTTACCTTAACCGCAAACATAGATAATTGTCAAATAACTAAAGAGCTTACCGCGATGTATTTAGACACTTTTAAAGTACCTAATGTTATTACCCCAAATGGTGATGGCTCAAATGACCAATGGGTAATACCAAACTCTTACTCGAATAAAGCTGATGTAAACGTAATAATATATACGCAAAACGGTGTTGAATTAATGAACGAAACCAGTTATCAAAACAACTGGCCAGGAGCTTCAGTATCGTTTCCAAAACAAAATATGGTATTTTACTATGTCATTAAAAATGCCACTGAAACATTAAAACAAGGAACCATTACCGTCATTCGATAATAGCCATGAAGTTGAAAAACATCTTATCACTAATATTTGCTTTCTTATCATTAACTATGGTTAATGCTCAAGAAGCAGACCCTATTTTACCCTTAAAAATAGCGCCTCAAAATTTACTAAAATTTAATAGGTTTTTAATTAACCCTACCTTTACAACAGTAAGAGAAAACAACTCTTATATCAACTTTTTACATCGTAATCAATCTCTTGAATTTGACAATAACGACCAAACCTATTTTGCAAGTTATAGCGGTAGAATTGGAGATCGAAATGGTTTAGGTCTTAGTCTATACTCGCAACAAAAAGGCCTTTTATCTAATATTGGCATCATGGCAAATTATGCCTATGGCATTCGGCTAAGTCCAAAGAGTAATTTTACCTTTGGTGCTAACCTTGCGTATTACAACACAGGGTATGACAGAAATAGAGCAAACCAAATAGACCCTAACGATCCATTATTAAATGGCACCATTGATAGCAATGTACTTTCTTTTCAACCGGGCTTTAATATTTCTTTTGGTAGTTTTGATTTTGGCGCATACGCCGAAAACCTTCTTGATTACAACATAAAAACAAGCAAACAGCTTACTCAATTTGATAACAAAACCTATTCTGGACATTTACAATATACCCATGAGTTTAAAAATGGTGATGGTCTTTTAGAAAACGCACGATTAATGCCACTAGCTCGAGTACGTTTAAACGCCCAAGATTCGCCCTTAACAGAAGATAGCAGTAACATAAGCTATGGAGGTAGTTTAATAGTAGATATTCCCAAATTAGGATGGCTGCAGGGTGGTTATGACTCTTTCTATGGTGCCTCGGCGGGTGCAGGGTTTAATTTAAATAAACGACTTTCACTAGGCTACACTATGGAAAAAGGCATCGGTAGCGATTTAAATAATTTGGGGCTAACCCATGAAATTTCATTTGCCTATTCTTTCTCACCTAACTTAACCGAGGACCGTGTTATGTTAGAAAACCAAGAGGAAGAGCTTGTTGAAAATGAACCACAAGTACCCGAAGACCTAGCCAGTAATGACGAGCTTGAAAAGCTAAAGAAAAAGCTTGAAGAAAATGACAAAGTGCTCGCAGAACTAATGTTTCGTCAAGATTCTTTAGAGAAAAATAGGGTAACTGATTTAGAGCGTCGCTTTCAAATGGTTATGAGAATGGTTAAAAATGAAACCAATGGCCAACGCCCAGACCTTGAAAAAAGAGCTGAAGAGCTATTTCTTAAAGGTACCGATAACGAAACTGCAGTTGCTCGTAATTCGACAAATGAACAAGATTATACCAGTCGTGATATAAATATTCCATCGGCGCCGGGCAAAACCACCAACTCAAGACCTAGCCAAGCGATAGCGCAAGACAATACACAACCCTCTTCTTACAGCAAACCAAAAAACAGAGCAGCTATTAAAAGTAGAAAGTTTAAAAATCTAGAAGGTGTTTCTAATGGATACTATGTGGTTGCAAATGTATATGGTGGCAGTAAATACATGAATAAATTTATGAACAAACTGCGCAATAAGGGTATCGAATCTGATTATATTGATAATCCAAATACTGGTTTAAAATATGTTTATTTAGACAAATTTGATACCTGGGAGGAAGCCGCCGATGCTTACCAATCAAGTTTAAACGGTACCTATGATGATGCCCTATGGATAATGAATGTTGATAACAGATACACTAATGATAAGTATGCTACCAATGTTGATGAACTTAACAGAAAATCTACCAAGTATGCTGCAGAAAAAACTACTACTAATACCATAGCTAAAGATAGGCTAGCACCGCAAGAAAATAGAACAAGAAAATTTAATCTTGACGGTATTGGTGAAGGTTTCTACATTATTGCGAATGTATTTGCGAACCCAAAAAATGCAAATAAATTTGTAAAACTTTTAAACTCTATTGGCCTTAATGCAAGTTATTTTATTAACCCCGAAAATAACTGGAGATATGTATACCTAAAGAAACATGAAACCTGGAATAACGCTCTTATCTCATATTATTCTAAACTCAACGATTCCTACGATGATAAAATGTGGATTATGAGAGTAAACCCCAATGTTTTAACCTAAAGTGTGTTTACTAATAATGTTAAACCCTTAAGAGGTTAATAGTCTTAACAGACCCTCTAAATAAGATAAACATCTTTGTTAAGTTCATCTTATTCTCTGTTGTAAAAAAAATCTGTTTCCCGTAATTTCATTAGCCACAAAACTTTTTATGTTTTACTACGCTTCACTGGTCGCTAAGCCTTCAAAAAATTCGTAACTAGCCAACAAAAAAGTATGGCATTTTTATGCTAATCTATAGGGTACTCATGTACTAAAACATGCTTTTCTATTAAATTAAAAAGCATTTCCTCCTTTAAAATTTCACCTCATAAAACTAAAATAGTTTGTAAAAGAGACCAAAAGTTTCAAGCGCATTTATTGCATACAAAACCTAAAAAATAAATATTTTAAATCATAAAGTATACCTCTATAATTCTACAAAAAATATTCTTTTTTATTTAAACTAATCCCATTTTTACCAACCGTAAAGTACTATTATTCTAATTACGAAAATTCTTATAACACGTACCTGAGCACAATGCTTTTTTAAATTGCATTATATTCTTATACACGAAATAATGAATACTAAAATTTGTTGGGTATTGTACCCCATCTTTCTTAAAAAAATTCAATTCTTTAAGAAATGCTAAACCCAAATAAAAATTGAAAAGATGCTATTAAAATCCTCGTGTTGTTTGTTCTATTATCTTGTTCTTTCAATTGATGCCCCCATTAAAACAGACCTCGATATCATCTTTATAACTAAAACCTGTATTTTAATGTAAGATAAAACCATTATCAAAACTAAAATCTTCATCACGTTAATACTTCATATTTCAACCTAGTTTCTATTTTATGTAAAGTTCTTCAGCAACTGAGATCATTTCCTAAAATTTTTAAAATTAAACGAAAGATGGGCTACTGGCGCAGAAAAAAAGCAAAGCCAAAAGCGTACTACTTAATTTCATTATAGTGCAATATAAATTGAACTAACGATAACTACTCAAGAAAACAAAGCTTACTACATATTAGTTTTATCATAATAAGCATCAATAATAATAACCAAAACTTACGAAACAAATTAATGGCTTTGGTATAATAATTATAAAACAGTAGCTTCTCATTTTTGTTAAAAAGCTAGCCTTCTGTTTTTTAATAATAGAGCACCAGTACTACAACTAAAAATAACAACAAATTATAACTACCTGTTTAGCCTTATGTATAGGATAGAGATTAATAACTCATAAAATATTCGTTGTAGTACCTCAACATATAAACCAATAGCCTATCAAAAAAAAAGCAATTTTCAGAAACCCGCTACTCGTACAACGCATAGCAAAATCTATTAATTTGCCCAATATCGAACACCATACCATAAATGAAATAATCCTAAATGCTCGAAATAGTATAAAAACAGTAAAACCCTAATATCAATAATATATAACAGGTTTTACATTTCTTTAGCTAAAACTGCAGCATACTACAAGTACTACAACACCAATTTAAATTTTAGATTTACCCAAAATCTTAGCTTAAGCTACAAGCTTTGCAGCTGTAAAAAACACTTTTACAAAAAGTAATAATCTTAAATGATCTCCTCATTTTTTACCACAAATAAAACCTTATTATAATCGTTTAAGCTAATTAAGAAGCGAATCATAAGGTTAAAAATTCATGTATTTGTAGGGTAAAATATACCAAACACCGTTGTATTCATAGCAATATACCGATGCTAAATAATTATTTCAAAGCTATTATACCCCAGTTTTAATACAAATTCTAAAATAACAAACCTTTTTTAATAACAAGAATGAAAACCAAATGCTATTTAGTATCTAAAAGATTAAGATGATAAGGTGTTCTTGCTTTTTACAACTCGTCATTTACTTGCAAAAGAACCGTAATTATTTTGGTAGATCTAAACCAATAGTAACATCTTAACAGGGTAGCAAATAGTTAAGAAAATTGAGTGCTATTTTAAGGACTAAAATAATTGAAATACGATATTTCTCGTTACTAGATAACCCAATTTTACCAACATTATTTTCTGAAACCTAGAAAAATATAAGTGAAAATTGAAATTTTTATGCAGCTATATTTTTCATTAACAAAAAAAAATGAAGCGCAATTTAAAACAGGTTTTTTATAAAAATTGAAGTAAAATATGACCCTATTTTCAACGAAGATTTAAGCTAAATATTACCACACTATTAGATCAAAATTATGCCGTTTTATCTTAAAAACGAAACCCTTTAAGAGCGATTACGATTGGCAGAAATTAGAGTTCTGTAACCAAATATTTGGATAAAACTGGACAAAAATATTTGGTGAAAGGTTTCAATTAAAACGAAAAATAAGTTTAAACCCACTCAAATTTCACTTTTCACAACAAAAAAAGAGCGTGCTACAACATAAAATTCTAGGCCTTATTGAAATGTTTAATATTTGTTTGTATTAGATGTCCCAAATAGATTTTTTCAAATTTATTCTGAACTGATAGATAACTAAAAAATAATTATCGCTATGGAGGTAATAGCGAAAACCTACTCTAACTAATCATGTCAAAATATACTAAAATAAATTTAACTCTTTTTTGTCTCTTTATAAGTTATATAGGCTTTTCTCAAGAGCTTAAACCATTTGAAATTCGATACCAAAACAACCTAAAAGGAGAACTTACTTTTATTTCAAATCAAATTTTGAACAGAGATGGGGGTACACCTACTACAACACCACAACACCCGTACAATAATTTATCAACAGATTCTAGCAATGATCCTGAAACGGGTGGCAGGTATAATACCAACAATGCAAAGAACATGCAGTATGTGCGTGTTGACAACTCACCTGGTATATTTAGCTCTAGTTCTAGTATATTAAGCCTTCAAGAATCAAACTGCAATAAAATAAGTTACGCTGGGTTATACTGGTCTGCCTACTACCCTAGTGCTACCGGAAATGGCACACTAACAAGCCAAAATACGGTGCCCATTGGTGAAGGACGACAAGATGATTTTAACACAGTAAAACTAAAGATTCCGGGCAATAATAGCTATTCAGATATTACCGCAGACGAAATAATATATGATGGCTTTAATAGTACAAATAGTAGTATAAGAAAAGCTAGCCCTTATCTGTGCTACGCTGATGTAACTTCTTTGCTACAATCGCTTGAAAACCCAACAGGGGAGTACACCGTTGCTAATGTAAGAGCAACAACAGGTATGATAGCTAGTGGTGGTGCTGCCGGTTGGACCATGGTAATTGTTTATGAAAACCCAAACTTAACCAGTAAACAAATTACAACTTTTGATGGTTTTGGGTTTTCCAATCGCCACAACACGCTTAACATAAACTATAGTGGTTTTAAAACTATTCCTACAGGTCATGTAAATGCAAAAATTGGATCAGCCGCTTTAGAGGGAGATTTTAGACTTACGGGAGATTATATGAGTATTAAGGCCGCCAGCAAAACTGACTTTACTCAGATAAGTAACGCATTAAACCCAAAAACCAACTTTTTTAACAGTAGTATTACGCTTAACGGAGCGTATTTACCTGGCAGAACACCAAGTAGCAAAAATACCTTAAGCTGGGATACTGACCTTCTTCAATTAAACAACCCCTCTAACTCGGTATTAGGAAATAATGAAACCTCTGCCACATTTAGATTTGGTTCTGTTGGTGATGGGTATGCACCCTTTTTTAATTCTTTATCTATTGAAATAATTGAACCAGAGATACTTCTTGAAAAGAGAGTAGAAGATATTTCAGGTACTGATATTACAGATATGGGTGTGGGTCTAGGTCAAACGATTGACTATGTTTTAACCTTTAAAAATAGAGGCAATGACGATGCTACCAATTACACCATTAAAGATATACTACCCAATAATGTAACACTAGATGAAAGCAATTTTGTTTTACCTGCGGGAGTAACATATACCTATACACCAGCTACAAGAACTGTATTATTTACCATACCTGATAATCTAGTTGAGGTTGGAGATACCAAGCAAAGTATTCGAATGCGCGTTAAAGTATCAGAAAATTGTTATGATTTTACAGACGCTTGCGCTAACAAAATCTCAAATATAGCATATTCTACCTATCAAGGGGTTACGAATGACAATCAAATATCAGATGACCCTAGTGTAAGCAAATTTGACGAATGTATTACTACATCAGGTTCAACTAACTTTATAACAGACGACTTAGAAAACTGCAGTTTTGAAAGAACAGTACAGTTATGTGGTACTAATGTAGTCTTAAATGCAGGTGATAACTTTGACTCTTATAGATGGGTACGTGATACCAATAATAATAATGTTATTGATAATACAGACATCGTGATGAATGACGGTGACCCTGACAATGATCCGAGCACCCTTATCGTGTCTGAAGAAGGTACTTATATTGTTGATAAAGTAATTGCGAACCCTTGTTCGAGCTCTAAAGAAAGAATGGTTGTTGAACGTTTTGGTTCAAATACAGTAGACCCCATTGTTAACTATTTCAACACCGTAAATAATGACACAAACCCTTCTAATAACATTGAAGGCGAAATTGTAACCTGTAGCATAGATGGTGATGAACTTACAAAAATATTTTTATGTGGCGCTTCTGATTCGCAGATTATTAAAACCAATATTACAGACGCCCAAACTATCGTTTGGGAAAAATTAGATGAAACAAGTTGCACAGAATCAGCAAACGATTGTGCGAATAAAAACGCTAGCTGTACTTGGAATCAAGTCGCTACAGGAAGTACTTACAATGTAAATAATGAAGGAAAATACCGCTTAGTAGTCACCTACCAAAATGGCTGTTTTAACCGTTTTTATTTTGAAGCATATCAGAACCTATTAGAAATAAAGCATACTAAAAAAGATCTCATTTGTACTTCTGATGGAGAAATACGCATTACCAATTTAGGAACCAATTATGGTTTTCAATTAATAGACATCACCAACAATAGTATTTTAGTGCCTTATAGCGCTAATAACGGCCCTGTTTTTACCATAACTACTAGCGGGCAATATCGTGTAGATGTAACTCAATTAGATAACGATGGAAACCCCTTAGCTAATGCCTGTGAATTTAGTACTAGCGAAATAGGAATTCGAGAAAGAGAATACACAGTTAACATAACAACAACACCACAAAATTGTAACGATCAAGGTAAAATAAAAGTAGATATTTTAAATGTAGAACCCAACTATAACTACTATTTACGCAAAACTGATGGTACTCTTATTGATGATCAACTTGCCGAAACCAACAACACCCATACTTTTAATGTAAATGCAGGTGATTATACTATTGAGGCTACTACTGTTGACGGTTGTACATATACCGAAAATATTACTGTAGAAAGAACTCCTGACCCCACCATTTCTGCTACTTTAACCAATAATATTGGCTGTTCTGCTGGGTATATTACGGTAACTGGAGCTGGTGGTTTTCCGAACCCCGATTACAGTTTTGCTATTTGGAGCAAAAACGGCACTAATTTATATACCAATATATCAGATATACCAGCCAATGCATACCAAAGTGAAACAGCATTTTCGTTTGGTTGGAGAGACACGGATAATGATGGAGTTGATGAATATTTTCCTGATGAAGAAGGTACCTATACCTTTGTTTTAGTAGATGCAAACGATTGTTTTGCCATTTCTAATCCTGTAACCATTTCAGATAATGGCGCTATGACCGTTTCTATAAATGAAGACAGACCTTCTAGCTGTAGTGGAACTGCTGATGCTGCAATTACCATAACGCCATCTGGTGGGCTAACGCCTTATTCTTATACCGTAAATGATGGTACTACAACTAAAACGCAAAGTTCAGGTACTTTTGTTGGTTTAAATTCAGGCCCGATAAATATTGAAGTTACCGATAGCTCTGGATGTACTGTAAAATTAAAATATGATATTAGCGAACCGCTACCTTTATCTGCATCGGTTGGAGTATCTAGAGATGCCACCTGTGACCCTAATGGCGCAGAGGTGCGTGTTACCAATGTTAACGGAGGAGTAGCCCCATATGAATATAGTTTTGATGGTGGCAGCACCTATGGTTCATCAAGTGTAGCTACGCTAAACCCTGGTGATTATACTGTACTTGTTAAAGATGCAAACGATTGTAGTTATTCTATGAGTGTGACTGTAGAAAACAGACCTACACCACCAGAGGTTACGTTAACACCCGAAGTTAGCTATGACTGTAATGGTTCAGCGATAATTACTGCCACCCCTAATATTAACACGTACACTTATAATTTTTCATTGGATGGGGTTTTAAATACACCACCAACAAGCAATGTGTTCACCAATGTAGCACCAGGCACCTACACGGTTCGTACCACGTATACAGCTCAAGAAAACCCATCTCCGAGTTTATTATTAAGCGAAGATTTTGGCAGCGGTAGCACTATTCCAAACCCAAATACGGTAGGATATTTTTATGAAGATCAATTTGACAATACCTCCCCTAGTGGTGCACCAAATGATAGTGGAAAAGCTATTAATGATTACGAATATGCTGTAACGAGCCATATAGAGGCTCCATTCAGACCCTGGTACAACTCTAATGGCGGAGTAAAAGACCACACTAGCAATGGTAATCAAGCAGATGGTCGCTTTTTGGTAATTAATATCGGCGCACCAGAGGTGGGGCAAATTATATATCAAAAAACAATCAATGATATTATTCCTAACCGTCCTTTAGATATTTCTTTGTGGTTATTTAATTTAATTAGTTCGAGCCGAAATCTTGTTCCCCCTGATTTAAATATTGAGCTTCGCGATATTACTACAGGGGCCATAATTGCAACGAATAATACAGGTCTTGTGCCTAATAATGAGCAATGGAATAATTACACGCTTTCATTAGACCCCGAATCTTATACTAGTTTAAATTTAGTAATTACCACCAAGCAAAGCGAGACTAGTGGCAACGATGTTGTAATTGATGATATTACAGTATATCAACAACCAGAAATTTGCTGGCAGTATGTAGATACACCTGTAACCGTAGTAGCAGGCAAGAAGTTTGAAGCTACTGGTATTACTTCTTCCAATATAAGTTGTAATGGCGATAGCAATGCTACTATTACTTTTGAAGTAGAAAATTTTAATGCCTCTGAGGGTTTTGACTATTCTGTAGATAACGGTACAACCTATATTCACTCCACATCGTCACCAGTTACTACGGCAGCAATTTTTGGTGCCGGCACACACACTATAATAGTTAGAAAAGCCGATGAAGTTTCATGTACAAGCTCATTTAGTACAACTATTACAGAACCTTCAGCATTAGTTGCAAGTGCGACAATTACAAGTCAAATAAGCTGTACAAACGGCGGTGCAACAATTACAGCAAGCGCAACAGGCGGATTGCCAGGTTATAACTACCAGTTAGAAGACAACTCTGGTAACGTCATTGGCTCATATGATTTTGCTACAAATGGCTCTAATACTGTTTTTAATGGTTTAGCTAGCGGATCGTATATTGTTCGTGTAAGAGATGATAACTCATGTGAAGATGCTATTGATACAGCATTAACCATAGCAGCAATAAACAATATCGTTTTTACAGCTACACCAACCGTATGTTATTCGGGTGAAAATGATGCTAGTATTGCTATAAATGTTACTAGTGGCAATGGTGATTACACTTTTAGCCTTAATGGGCAACCTTGGGTAACGCCTTCACCCTCAAATGCCACAACGCACACCTTTACTAATTTAGCAAACGGTACGTATACCGTTAATGTTAGTGATGGTTCGGCTTGTACTGGTGTTGCGCAAACTATAACTATTAACCCCAAATTAACCGTTACTGCAACGGCAGATAAAATAAGTGCGTGTGCTACTAATTCTGAAATTAATATTAACGCTCAAGGTGGAGACACTAACTACGTTTATGCAGTAGTAACTACTAATACTACTGTTACGGATGGAGACTTTAATTCTACTAACCCCGTTACGGGATTATCGGAGGGCACTTATGATGTGTATGTGCGCGATAATAGCGGTAATACTGGGTACTGCTCAGCAATGTATAGTATTACGTTAGTTAAAGATGACCCCATTGTAACAAGCGAAACAACTACCGATGTAACTTGTAATAATAATGCAGATGGCAGTATTTCTATTACGGTTAACTCAGGCGGTGAAGGCCCTTTTGTGTATAGTATTGATAACGGAGCAACTTACGCAACTAGCGGCAATTTTATAAACCTAGCCGCAGGTAACTATCAAGTGAAAGTAAAAGATGCTAATAATTGCGAAACTGTCGCTAAAACAATAGAAATAAAACAACCAAATGCCCTAGTTGCATTTGCCGCGGTAACCTCACTAGCTTCATGTAACCCAAATAAAGGTGCCGAAGTAAGAATTACAAACCCAAGCGGAGGTACCCCAACATACGAGTACAGTTTTAATAACGGTATATCTTTTGGAACCTCTCCAATAAGTAACCTACCATCGGGCGATCATACCTTGATAATAAGAGATGCAAATCTATGTACTTTTGAAATGCAATTAACTGTTGAGGCCAGTCCAACAGCTCCAACATTTACAACATCCACCACCTATGATTGTAATGGTATAGGTACCATTACGGTAACAGCAGATAGTAATGAGTTTGATTATACCTACGCTATAGACGGCACACCAAATACACCAGCAACCTCAAATGTTTTTGAAAATGTTAGTTTAGGTTCGCATACTATAACCGTAAATTATAACCGAAATGGTAACATACCAAATAGCTTACTACTTTTAGAAGATTTTGGAAGTGGTGCCCCAACTAGTATTTCAGAAATAGATCCAAGATTTTGTTTTGAGCCACAAGATGGTAGCCCAAGCAGCTGTCCACAATTTGGAACAGATACTCATATTCAAGATGGAGAATACTCTGTTGCGCATACCATTGTAAACCCATACGGATGGCGCGTACCTAATGAACAATCAGGAGACCCTTTAGGTAGATATTTAGCGATTAATATAGGTGGTGTAGCAGGCAACAATGGAATTATATACGCCAAAAGAAATATTGAAGTTATTCCAAACACCAACATAGTAATTTCATTAGATGCCTTTAATTTAAAGTTTAATGGACCAACTAGTATAGATGCTGATTTTGATATTCAGTTAGTTGACCCTTCTGGTAACGTTATTGCAAGTCTTACTACTGGCCACCTTCCTAAAAACCAAAATGAGGATGATTGGAAAACCTACACGGTAAGCTTAAATCCGGGTGCAGCAACTAACTTAGATATCGTAATTCGTACAAACAATACAAGTCAGAGCGGAAATGATGCTGTACTAGATAATTTAACTGCTTACCAAGCTCCGCAACAATGTTCAAGTAGCGATACTTTTAGTGTTGTAGTAGAAGATGGTCATGCATTTGAAGCATCAATTACTGCTTTTAGCAATTTGATGTGTAATGCTGACGATTCTGGCTCAATTACTATAAACGCTAAAAACTATGGCTTAGAAGGTTATGAATATAGTTTGGATGGTACCACATTTGTTGGGCCTTTTATGGCTGAAAAACAAATTACTGGTTTAGCTGCGGGAGCGCATAATATAACGGTTCGTAGTGTAGATAACCCAGTTGCCAATTGTACTACTACCTTAAGTAAAACATTAACTGAGCCGGCAACTGTTGAAGCTGCCGCAAGTATCACCGAAGAATTTAAATGTCTTAACTCGGGTGCCACAATTACAGCAAGTGCAACTGGGGGTACACCAACCTATCAATATCAACTAGAAGATAACCTTGGCACTATAATTACCGCCTATCAAAGCGCAACACAATTTACAAATCTTCCGGTTGGTGAATATATTGTTAGAGTAAAAGATTCAAATTCTTGTTCAGATCCAATTGACAGCGCAATTACTGTGGTTGCGCCAACCAACCCCACTTTTACTACTACTGCAACAGCTTGCTATTCTGGTGAAAACGATGGTTCTATTGTAGTTAACGTAAGCTCAATACCTGGTAATGGTGGTTTTCAGTTTCGCCTTAATAGTGGTACTTGGATGACACCAACCCCTGCAACGGCCACAAGCTATACCTTTTCTAATCTTGCTAATGGAACATATACCATAGATGTAAGAGATGCTTATGGTTGTAATGGTACGCAACAAACTGTAACATTAAATCCGAATTTACATGCCTCTATAGCTATTGACAATATTAGCAGTTGTGCTGATGGTACTATTACAGTAACTGCATCAGGCGGCGATGGTAATTTTGCATACGCTTATGTATCTAAAGGAACAGCGGTAAGTGCTACTGATTTTGTAAACTCAAATACCTATTCGGTAACTGCAGGAAACGAAGGTGACTACGATGTTTACGTTTGGGATAATAACGGCACCAACCCACATTGTGAGTATAAAGAAACGGTAACCGTTCCTCTTGCAAATACAACAGCCTATACAGCAACACCTACCGACCCAGCTTGTCATGACGGTGTTGGCTCTATTGAAGTTAACATAAGCTCAGGAGACATCCCTTTCACCATTGAGCTTATTGATCTAGATCATTCTGGCGGATCAAATCAAACGAAAACCAATGTAATTGTAAATTCACAAACCTTTTTTAACTTATCGCCTGGTAACTATACTATAAAAGTTACAGATTTTAATGGTTGTATACTTGAAAAAACTCCGGTAACAATAAATAATCCTGAAGAGTTAACAGCAACAATAAAACCAATACTTCCTGCTGATTGTACAAGTACCGATCCTTTAGATTACGGTTTTAAATTTGAAAACTATCCAACATCATATCCAGCCGGAACAACTATTGAGTTTAGTGACGATGGTGGGTCTACGTGGTCTACTTCTGATACATTTTTAAGCCATTTATCAGGCTCTAGTGTGCACCCTTCTATGCGAACCGTAATTGGGGGTGTAGAAATTTGTAGAATAGATTTTCCTAGATATATAATTCCTTTTCCGTTAGATGATTTAGATATAAGCATATCTACTGTAGTAGTTGCGTGTAACGAATTACAAGTTACTGTAAAAGGTACAAAAGGCGTACCTTCATACGAATACGCCTATACTGATGATCCTTCTACTTTTGATATTAGTACGGCCTCTTGGACTAGTCCTCTTCTTGGATCTTATGTATGGGAAGATCTTATACCAGGCAGAACCTATATTTTTTATGTTAGAGATAATTCTGGTTGTGTGCGACAAAGTAATGTTAATGTTAATGATATTACGACAAACCCGCTTGAAATTACCGCAACCTATGAACCCTCATGTTCTGGTGCTAACGATGCCGAAATTACATATACCATTACCGATACCGATAGTACAAGCCACCCAAGCATGAAATGGGAGTTTTATAATGCCAATACTGGTGTTTTATTACAGACCAATGCTGGTTACCCATCCGCAATAGCAGCTGCTTCAACTATTAGCATTAGTGGCTTGTCTGCTGGAGAATATTATATTGTAGTGACCGAAGTAGATGCTTCAGGTACAGATGCTTGTGTTTCTGGTAGCGAAAATTTATTAATTGAAGAACTAGATCCTATAACTGCTACTTTAAGCAAGGTGAGCGATATTAAATGTAATGCCCCTGGTGTAATAGCCATTCAAAACATTCATGGTGGTGGCGGTACCTTTACGTATACTGTAACTGGACCTTCTCCTTTCGCAACAATCACGGCAACATCAGACAACCCTATTTCTATACCTGCAAACTCACCCGCAGGAGATTATAATATTACCATTACCGACCAATATGGTTGTTTTACCGATTTAGGTTCAGTTAACTTAGAACTAGCGCAAAACCCAACAATAGATTCTATAGCTGTTGAAAACTGTGGCACTCCAACAAAACTTACGATTAATGCAACTAGCACCGCGGCAAAAATTCTATATTCAATAGATGGCGGTACTACTTATGTTGACAATGGAGGAGTATTTAATAACCTTGCTGCAAATACGTATGCTATTTCAATTATAGACAGTAACGGATGTGTAGATACAGATAGCGTTACCATTCATTCCACATTACAAGCTAATGCAAGGCTAACAAAGTTAATAGATTGTTCTGCGTCAAGTGAAGCTGAAATTACTATTAATGTTGTTTCTGGATCGAGCAACTATGACTATCAAATTACGAATAGTGCTGGTACTGTAGTAACAAGAGCTATATTGCCTAGCAATCCTTTTGTATACAAAGCTGCAACTGCAGATGACTACACAGTTACCATTTTTGACAACAATACCTCAGGACCAGAATGTAATGTAGAAATTTCAGTAAATGTTCCTGCTGCAGTACTGCCATCATTTACAGAAACTCATGTAAATACCACATGTAATGGTTCTTCGGAGGGCAGTATAACTTTAAAAGATGTAACCAATGGGGTTCATCCTTTAACCTATACCATTTCGCCAAACGCAGGTACTTTCAATTCGGCAACAAATACCTTTGAAAACCTGCCTACAGGCACCTATACGGTAACTGGTACAGGAACCAATGGTTGTACTTCTGATAAAACCGGAATTGTAATCAGCGAGCCAGCTGCAATTAATGTTCCTGCTGCTACTGTAGTCGAATTTGGTTGTGTATCTGGTAATAACCAAAACAATGCTAGTATTACTATTGATAATGCCTCAATTACAGGTGGAAGCGGCACTTATGTTCGTTATGAGTTTATTAATGATCAGGGTACTGCTGCGGTAGGCGACGATGTTATTGTGCAAACTGGATCTAGTACTAGTTATTTAGAAACTAATACTGATGGCGGAAGCTACACGATTAAAGTATATGATGACAAGGGCTGTATTGGTACTGCAAATGCTACTATTAAACCTTACGTTCGTATTTCAGATGCCGTAGTTACTATAACAAAAAATGTTACGTGTAACCCAGGTGATGATGCAGAAATAAAAGTTGATGTTACTACTATGCCTGCTTCAGGTTCGGTAGATTTATCTTACGCTGTTGAAGGGGTTGATAATACGTATAACGCACCAAATCAACCTACAAACACTTTTGCTGGTATTGGTGTAGGAAACTATTTAGTTACTGTTACGAATCATAATACAGGTTGTATAATTCAAACAACATTCCGAATTAAAGACCCTAATACCTTTGAAATATCTACAACTACTACCAATGCAGTTTGTTTTGGTGATAACGGTTCAGTGAGTTTTACCATTAATGATGACATTAACCCTTATTCTGGCGGATTTACTTGGCAAATATATAATACGCAAGGTACCGTACCTACGGGCGATGACGTTGTTGTCGCTGGTGCAACAGGTACCTCAACCAATGTAGGTCCGACAGCTCCGTTTGCTATCCCAGCAGGGGAGTATAGAGTAGAAATTACTCAAACTTCAGATCCTTCATGTGTATCGAGTGATGCGTTCACAATTGCTGGCCCAACAGCTGCAATTACAGCAAATACAGAGGTAACAAATATTACGTGTATAGGTAATGACGGTGTAATTGAAATAATTGATGTTCTTGGTGGATGGGGTAACTATTCTTACTATGTAGGAACAACAGCACCAAGCAGCGCAGGGGATTATGCTGCTACGAGAAGGTTTGACAATCTAGCACCAGGAACCTATGAAGTATGGGTTGTTGACCAAAACGGATGTCAGACCCAAGTTCAAAATAATATAGTGTTAGCTGACCCTACCGCAATAAGTGCACAACTTCAATTAAACCATGCAAATTGCCCTAATTTTTCTGGTGAAATAGAAGTAATTAATGTAACTGGAGGACAAGGTAGCAACTATACCTATCAACTAATAAAAGATGGTACTGCTATTGGAACAGCACAGAATACTCCAATATTTAGTGGTTTAGCTGCTGGTAGTTATACTGTAAAGGTTTCTGACCAATGGACATGTACCTTCACCACTGCTGCACAATTGCTATACGCGCCTATTGTACCATTAGCTACTGTTGTTAAAACTATTGATTGTTCTAGTAACCCAGGAGGACAAATAACAATTACACAAACAGGTGGTTCTGGTAATTATAATTACCAAATAACCTATCCAGATGGCGTTACTACTGCACAAAATAGTACCGGTATATTTACCGGATTAACACAAGTAGGTGAGTACATATTTACTATTACTGATCAAGTTGCTAACCAAGCATGCCAAGTAACGATTAATAAAAATCTTAACGAGAAAATACTACCTGTATTAACTATAGAAGCCTTTAGCAATGTAAATTGTAATGGTTCAAATGATGGCAGTATTACCGTAAGCGCCTTAGATAATGGTGTAGCACCTTACACTTTCGAAATTATTTCTGGAGGCGGTAGCTCTGTAAGTGCGCCTATTGCGCCAACAACTAGCACAAATAATACTGCTACTTTCAACAACTTAGCAGCTACAGTAGCACCAGGTACTACCTATACTATTAGAGCAACCGGAGCAAATGGCTGTACAACCGATATTACTAAAACCATAGTACAACCAGAGGCAATAGCAAATATAAATGCAACAGTCGTAGAATTTGGTTGTACTACAGGTAATAATACAAATTTTGCCACAATTAGTATTGACACATCGGCAATAACAGGTGGGTCGGGTAACTATGTGCGCTACATGTTTGTAAATAACCAAGGTACCCCTGCAACCAATGATGATATTATAGTACAAAATGGTGTAAATAGCACGTACACAGAAACCAATATTGCCGGCGGATCTTATACTATTACAGCTTTTGATGACGAAGGATGCTCTGGCACAACTACTGCAAATATTAACTCTTTTGTTAGTATTAGCGACGCTACGGTCTCTACTTTAGCAACAATTACTTGTAATCCAGGAAATGATGAACAAATACAAGTAGGTGTAATTATGAACCCTTCTACAGCGACTCCTAATCTTGAGTACGTAACTAGGGGTATAGGCGTAACGTACAACCAAACTAACAATAACGGTGTTTTTGGAGGTCTTGGAGTGGGCAACTATGAAATAACGATTACCAACTTAAATACGGGTTGTAAATTGGTAACAACCTATACCGTTGAAGACCCTAACGTTATTGAGGTACTTGCTACAAAAATAAGTGATGATGAATGTTTAAATGATGGCACTACCGACGGAAGCCTTAGTGTAACTATTAGCAATTATACGGGTGACTACTCGTACCAAGTTTATGACTTTAACAACAACCCTATAGCTGGTTTTTCTGGTACAAGTAATACTGCAACATCTCCGTTGACCATT
Organism: uncultured Flavobacteriaceae bacterium; assembly: GCA_947486785.1. GTDB lineage: Bacteria > Bacteroidota > Bacteroidia > Flavobacteriales > Flavobacteriaceae > Maribacter_C. The sequence continues at coordinate 66,205 of CANKUU010000014.1, forward strand.
TCAAATCTGCCGGGTGGCTTATACTATGTAGAAATTACAGAAACCGATAAACCGTTCTGTTCAGAAAAATCTAATAACATTACCATTATTGCTCCAGAAACTCCTTTATCAGCAAGCGTAAGCGAAGAATCTAACCCAAGTTGTACCAATGACAAAGGCAGTATTTTCGTTAATCCAGAAGGAGGTTTTAGCCCTTACACTATTGTTGTAACAAACAACACAACATCAGAAAGTTATACAAAAACCAATGTTTCTGCACACATATTTGACGGATTAGGTAGTGGAAACTATTCTATAACTATTACCGATTCTAAAGGTTGTTTAGAAACAAAAATGCTAGATTTAATAGCTCCAGATCCACTTTCTGCAACTATAACTGCAACCTCTTTGGTATGCTTTAATGACAACAACGGTTCTGTAACCGCAACGGTAAACACAAGAAATATAACGCCGACTTATTTGTATCGTTTAAACCAATATGATGCTACAGGTACCACTATTGTAACTACATCAGCAAATCAAACACAAAATACGTTTACGGGCTTACGTGCTGGTTTCTATAGTATAACCGTTAGTGATAATTTTGCTTGTGTTGTAGAAACTGCAATTATTGAAATAGAAAATCCAGAAGAAGTAAAAGCAGAATTAATAAGAACAAGTCCGTTAACCTGCGATACTGGCGTAGAATTATTGCTAACTGCCTCTGGTGGAAGTGGTACGTATGAGTATAGTACAGATAATGTCAATTGGATTACAATGACTGGTAGTTCGCAAAATTTACCTACTACTGGTACATTACCAGCAGGTACGTACCGATATTATGTAAGAGACGCTATAAATGGCTGTACCGCTGTACAAACCAATGAAATTTCTGAAGAGCCAATTGATGCGCTTACCTTAACTTTAAATACAGATGCTGCTTTTATAAATTGTAATGGCGAAACTACCGCTTCAATAATTGCTTCGGCAACAGGAGGCTTAGGTAATTACATGTTTGAACTTTATACAGATGCATCTCTAAATGCTGCATCTAGAATTGTAGGTCCACAAAGCTCGGGTGAATTTTACAACTTAGGGGCTGGCACCTATTATGTAAATGTGTTTAGTGAAGATTGTGAAGCACCAGCACAACGTGTAGATATCGTTAATCCTCCTCTATTGGAAGCAACGGAGGTAGTAACAGATGTACTTTGTTTCGGCGAAGCTAATGGCAGCATTGTGGTTACGGCAACTGGTGGCTCTGGTGTATACCAATACGCCATATCGCCAAACTTAAATCAATTTAGTACTAAAAATAGCTTTCAAGACCTTGCACCTGGCAACTATTCGGTTATCATTCAAGATTCGAACGGATGCTTTATTCAAAAAGATTATACCATCGAAAATCCTGAACCTTTAACTGTTTCCGCTACTGCCGTAAGCGAAACATGCTGGGGTTCTAATGATGGATCTATAAACTTGTCAATTGCTGGCGGAACCGCGCCCTATAGTACAAAACTAAGTACTGAAACTGACTTTGTTCAAGATCGTACTTCTATAACCAATCTTACAGGCGGAGACTATATCATATTTGTAGTAGACGCAAACGGATGTGAAGCTAATACCGGTATACGAGTAACACCTGGACCTAATTTAAATGCAACTGTTGAGGTTGTTTATGAGTGTAACTCAGAGCAACCAAATAACTACTTAAGGGTAACTCTTGAAGATTCTTCGGAAAGTGGAAACGTACTTTACGCCTTAGATTCAACTGATCCCTCTGATTTACGACTTAGTTCAGATTTTAGAGATATATCTCCTGGTTCGCACTACCTTACTATTGCCCATGCAAATGCATGTTCATCAACCTATAACTTTGAAATTGAAGAATTTGAACCCCTAAGCCTTAGTTTAGCACAGCATACGTTAAATGTAATTACAGCTACCGGATCGGGAGGAAAAGAAAATTATACCTACATATTTGATGGTATAGATAACGGTGATAATAACACCTTTAGAATAGACAGAACCGACACCTATATGGTAACCGTAATAGATGCAAACGGGTGTAGGGCTGAAGCTTCAATATTCATAGAGTTTGTAGATATTGAAATTCCTAATTTCTTTACACCCGACGGAGATCATAAAAATGATACGTGGAAACCAAAAAACATAGAAGGCTTTCCAGAAATACTAACTATCATTTTTGACCGTTATGGTAGAGAGCTTTACAGGATAAACCTGAATACCCCAGGATGGGAAGGCCTTTATAACGATCAGGAGCTACCAACAGGTGATTACTGGTATACTATAAAACTAAATGGACAAAGAGATAACCGAGAATTTGTAGGTCACTTTACCCTTTATCGATAATGCTTAACCTTTTCAATATGAATATAAAATTAATAGCTCTAATAGTATTTATGTCGACCTTTATTGGTAGGGCTCAAGAGCTTACTATTCCCCAATTATCTCAATATTTGGCGGATAACCCTTTTGTAATGTCGCCCACCTATGCAGGTATTGGAGATCATGTTAAAATACGAATCAATGGCTTAACCCAATGGGTCGGTGTAAAAGATGCACCTGATACCCAATCATTAGCTGCCGACGCTAGGATAGGAGAAACTTCGGGTATCGGAATGATGCTTTATAATGATAGCAACGGAGAAACAAAACAACGAGGGGCACGTGTATCTTTTGCACACCATTTAACTATAGATAAGTATGATGATAAATTTTTGTCTTTTGGATTATCGTATAACTTTAATCAGTTTCGTATCGATATCGAAAATTTTAATCAATCTAATTCTCCTGATCAAGCCGTAACCGATGATAGAGCAACTACCAATCATAACTTTGATGTAGGAGTACTTTACCGGTGGAACAAATTTTATTTTAGTTTAAATGCGTCTAACTTACTTAATAAAGATTTAACTAGTTTTAACCCTATTTACGAACCGAATCGTTTAAGAAATTACTATGCATACACAGGATATAGCTACAAAAAAAATAAAAACAGCGACTTTGAAATAGAACCTTCTATTTTTGTTCAACTTTTTGAAAGCGATGGAAGATCTGTTACCGATTTAAATGTGAAATTTAGATGGTATGATTTTAATGATTATTACTACGCTGGTGTTACTTACCGTTTTTTAAATGACCAAATAGGAAATCCTTTATATGTTGCACCTATTTTAGGACTAAAAAAGAATAATTTTTACTTCGGATATTCATACCAAGTAATACTAAATGAAATTTTAGGCTATAGCTCCGGAACCCATGTTGTTACTTTAGGAGTAGATCTTTTTCAAGGCGTTAGTAATTGTAGATGTACTTACTAATACATTTTTATCTGACATTTGATTAAGTTATGTTTGTACAAAACTAAAGCACGTGGGAAAAGTTGTTGTTAAAAATATCCGTGTTTATGCACACCATGGCTGCCTAAAGGAAGAAACGATAATTGGTTCTGACTATATCGTAAACGTTGCAGTACATGCGAACCTTACAAAAGCTTCGCAAAACGATAACCTCTCTGACACCGTAGACTATGTACATATAAACCGCATTGTTATAGAAGAAATGGCATTAGCGAGTAAGTTATTAGAGCATGTAGCCAGACGGATACTAAAACGTATTCTTTTAGAAATGGATATAGTTACTAAATGCAAAGTAGCTGTTGCTAAAATAAATCCGCCTATTGGTGGTGATGTTGAACAGGTATCTGTAGTTTTAAAAGAAAAAAGAGCTTCTTAAGTTTTACACTATTTAAAAACGTATTACCTTTGCAAACTGTAATGGCATCGTGGCCGAGTGGCTAGGCACAGCTCTGCAAAAGCTTGTACAGCGGTTCGAATCCGCTCGATGCCTCAAAAAAAAACCTTGATTTTTAATTAATCAAGGTTTTTTTATTTTTTAAAACGTGTGGTCAATCCTCTGATTAGTTTTAAAACTGCTTTATTTTAGTTTTTAAGAGCGTATATCTTCTATTTTTTCAATTCCCTTTTCAATATTGAACTTATCTTTTGGTAAAAAGCCTTTGATCATAAAGACTAAACCACATATGATTAAAATAATACCTAAACCCTTTTTAATTAAAAGTATTCTTTGTGGAGTTAACTTTTTCTTGAGCTGTTTTGCTAACAATATTTTTAAAACATCGGTAAAAAAATACGTTAAAATCATTGCTATAAAAAAGGTAAGAATACGCTTAGGATTATTATCTAAACTAGCCCCTGCTGTAATTATAGCTACCAACCAAAAAGCGAGAACCCCTATATTTATAAAATTTAAAAGAAAACCTTTAATAAATAAGGCTAAGTATCCTTTTTTTACTTTAATAGTTTCTTTTTTAGGCTGTTTTTCTTCCTTTTTAGTTGTTTTTTTTACAAAGGTACTAATACCGTAAATGACCAATACTACCCCGCCTAAAACATATAAACCGGGTTTATTACTTAAATTTTCTAAAAGTTGACGACTACTAAAATATGCGATAACTAAAAATAAAATATCTGCAGTAATTACTCCTAAGTCAAATATAATAGCTGCTCTAAAACCTTTTAATGCACTCGTCTCTAAAAGCACAAAAAAAACTGGCCCAATCATAAAGCTTAAAAAAAAGCCTAGGGGTATAGCCGCCTGAATATCATCTAACATGTATTATTGGTACATAAATAATTTAATAAACCCTTTAAATAGTAAACCTATTCTTTCATTTGAGTTATGGTACCTCCGAAAACAGTTTTTTTGTCCATTTTTTTAGGATTACCATAAACTAAAACCTCACCCCCAGCTTTAACCGAGGCTTTTACGTAGTTTTCTGCAAAAATTTCAGCCCTAGAACCCGCATTTACATTAATGGTAGAAAATTTAGTAATTAAATCTTTACCTTCATAAACCCCACCCGTATTTATAGAAATATCTTGAAAATGGGCCGAGCCTGAGGTTGTAATAATACCACCTGTTACCGTTTTAATCAACAATTGCTCCACCTCTATCTGTAAATCGAGTTCGCCACTTTCTTGGGCTTTTAATTCTAAAATATCTTGCTTTATAATTTCATCAGAAACAATACGAGCATCTTCATTTACATCAATTACTCGAATATCTTCTGTATAATATAAATCGATAAACGTTCTATATCCACTAAATATCTTATGAATTTTCATGCGGAGTTTAAGAACTCCTTCTTTATTAACAATAACTACTTTATCAGTATTTACACCAGTAATTACAGCTTTATTTTGGTTAGATTTAATCAAATTAATTGATAAACCATCAAAACCTTTTACCTCTGTAAATTGCTCTAAGTTTTTTGATATTTTTTGCTCTTGCCCTAAAACGGAGCAAATTGCAAAAAATAAAACTATTAGCGTTAGAAAATTTTTCATTAGGTAGGATTTTTTTAGGCGTTAAAACAAAATCTATTGCAACTAAATGCTATTCATTTTTACCAATTAAACTAAAATCTAAATGACGTTTTACCAAATCTGAATTTTTAACCGTAACAATTACCTCATCGCCTAAAGTATATATTTTTTTGGTTCGTTCACCAACTATTGCATACTCTTTTTGATCAAAGTTATAATAATCGCCCTTTATATCGCGTATACGTACCATTCCTTCACACTTATTCTCAATAATTTCAACGTATATACCCCATTCTGTTACTCCTGAAATAACGCCTACAAACTCACGATTTTCATGATCTTGCATAAATTTAATTTGCATATACTTAATAGAATCGCGCTCTGCACTAGATGCTAAATACTCCATATTTGACGAGTGCTTACATTTCTCTTCAAAAATTTCAGCTTTTGGTGTTTCACCATTATCTAAATAATGTTGTAGCAAACGATGTACCATAACATCAGGATAACGACGAATTGGTGAAGTAAAGTGTGAGTAATAATCAAAAGCTAAACCATAATGACCAATATTGTTCGTAGTATAAACCGCTTTACTCATGGTACGTATAGCAAGTGTATCTACTAAATTTTGCTCTTTCTTACCCTTCACATCTTCTAATAATTGATTTAACGAAGCGCTAATTGATTTTTTATCCTTAAAGTCTAATTTATGGCCAAATTTTGAAATAATTCCGTTTAACGCCATTAATTTATCTTCATTCGGGTTATCGTGTATTCTGTATATAAAGGTCTTCGTAGGTTTCTGTTTCCCTATAAATTCGGCTACTTTCTTATTTGCTAGAAGCATAAATTCTTCAATAAGCTTATTGGCTGCTTTTGCTTCTTTAAAATAGACACCAGTAGGCTCGCTTTTGTCATTTAAATTAAAACGTACTTCTACTTTATCAAAAGAAATTGCCCCATCTTGCATACGCGAAGAGCGCATAATTTTAGCCAATTTATCTAAAATTAAGATGGCATTTACTACTTCTTTAGAAACACTATATGCAGAGGCTCGAATAGAAATATCTTCTGGAATATTTTCGTCTTCATTCTCTATAATGTACTGAGCTTCTTCGTAAGCAAATCGCTCATTAGAGTTTATAACAGTTCTACCAAACCATTGGTTCTTTATATTTGCTTGGGCATCTAATTCAAAAATTGCAGAAAAGGTATATTTTTCTTCATTTGGCCTTAAAGAACAAGCGTTATTCGACAATACTTCTGGTAACATAGGAACAACACGATCTACTAGATATACAGATGTTGCTCGGTTATAAGCTTCATCATCTAAAATAGTACCTTCTTGTAAGTAATGTGAAACATCAGCAATATGAATTCCTATTTCAAAATTTCCGTTTTCTAAAACTTTGAATGAGAGTGCATCGTCAAAATCTTTAGCATCTTTAGGATCAATGGTAAACGTTAAAGTATCTCGCATATCTCTACGCTTTGCTATATCATCTGCCTTAATACTTGTATCTAAATGGCTGGCAAAACGTTCAATTTCTGCAGGAAACTCATAGGGTAATCCATATTCTGCTAATATCGAATGTATTTCTGTATTGTGCTCACCAGGCTTACCTAAAACCTCTGTTATTTTACCAAATGGAGAATCTCGTCCATCGGGCCATTCCGTAATTTCAACAATTACTTTATCGCCATCGGTAGCTTTTCCTATTTTATCTTGAGAAACAAAAATATCAGTATACATTCTAAAATCTGTTGGTCGAATAAAAGCAAATGTTTTTTGCATATCTACTATACCAACAAACTCTTTTTTATGGCGTTCAACAATTTTTGTTATTTCACCTTCAAGCTTTTTACCCTTTCTTTTTGGAAAGATATATACCTCCACTATATCTTTATGAAAGGCTTTTTTTAATTTATTAAAAGGTACAAATACGTCATCGTCCATACCTTCAATTACAATATATGCGTTACCTCTTCCGGTAATATCTACTGTTCCTGTATGATATGTTTTTGTTGATGCAATAGCTTTATAACTGCCTCTACTTACTTCAATAATTCGTTTTGTTTCTTTAAGCTGTACTAATTTTTTTATCAGTAAATTTCTGTCATGAGCATCGGTAACTCCTATCTTAGCGGCAATTTGCTTGTAATTAAAGCTCTTATCTTGTTCTTTTTCAAGAACCGTAAAGATACCTTTGGTAATTTCGTTTTTTCTATGATTTTTTGATTTTTTATTTTTTTTTGACATTCAATTTGTTTGGTTGTTATTGGAAAATTACAAATTATTAATCACTCCATTTTTAATAGTTCGTAAGATCACATGAATTTTACCTTAAAAAAGGTTATAAACATATATAACATATTTCATTTTGCTTTTTTAAAATTTTAAAAGAAAAATAGTGCTTATTATAGCTTGTTAATAGTGGAGATAAAAATTTCAATGAAATCTTGCTTTGAACAGAATTATAAATTTATTGACATTTTTTACAGCTGTAATCATTATAAAAATCAATTGATTAACATTCTTATTAACCTATCTTAATAACTACTGTTAACATAAAAGATACAATAACTTAATTCAAATTTAGTGTTAATTTCTCAAGCGATAGGTCTGATATCTTTTTCTTATCTTCTAAGAAGTAGATTTTGTTTTGATAATACTGTTTTGTAAAGCACAATTTAAGTCACATATCAAAAATTATAAGTCACTTTTTTTGGTGAGTTTATTAACAAGCATCTTAAAAGATTTAAACAACAAATAAACAATAGTATTTAACGCTTATCAAATTTTTGTTGTGAAACACCCGATTGTTGGGTTAAACCTTATCAAGTTGTACATTTGTAACATATAATACTTTTATTTTATGAAAATAGCTATAGGTAACGATCATGCTGGTACGGGTTATAAACTTGCAATAGTAGGTTTACTAAAATCTTTAGATATTGAAACTGTAAACCATGGAACTAATGGTACAGATAGTGTTGATTATCCTGATTTTATACATCCTGTTGCTACAGACGTAATTTCAGGTAAAGTAGATAAGGGTATTATTATTTGTGGTAGCGGTAATGGTGCATCTATGACAGCTAATAAACACCAAAGTATACGTTGTGCTTTATGTTGGAATAAAGAAATTGTGCAATTAGCAAGAGAACATAATGATGCAAATGTATTAAGCCTTCCTGCTCGTTTTATATCAATGCATCAGGCCTTAGAAATGGTTAAAGTTTTTTTAGATACTGAATTTAAAGGAGGTAGGCATGAACGTCGTGTAGAAAAAATACCTCTTAAATAAAACGATAACTTTTAACTATACCATGCTATCATATTTTTACAAATAAAGTGGCGCTAAAATATATTTTAAGTTTTTTTTACTGCATTAAAGGGTAGGTAGCACTACAGCCATTTATATCATCATGAGTAGCTTTCACTAGTAAATAGATACTTGAATGTGGTTAATTTGATAGTAAACAATTAATAATACAAGACTAATGATTGTATTTGTAGCCAAAACTTTTAAGCAATTAACTACTACAGAGTTATATGAGATACTTCAATTAAGAAGCCAAATATTTGTAGTGGAACAAACTTGTATATATCAAGATCTTGATGGTAAAGATTTAAAGGCTATTCACATTTTAGGTAGAAAAAAGGGTGCTTTAGTTGCCTATTCGAGACTTTTTAAGGCAGATGATTATTTAGAGCATGCCAGTATAGGTAGGGTAGCGGTTAAAGAGGGCGAAAGGCAGCATGGTTATGGCCTATCACTAATGAAGGCGTCAATACAAGAAATTGAAGATCGATTTCATGAAAATACAATCGTTATATCTGCACAAACTTATTTAAAAAAATTTTATAACGCTTTAGGCTTTAAAGAAGTAGGTGAGGGGTATTTAGAAGATGGTATTCCACACATTAAAATGCTTAAAAAGGCTTAGTTGAGGTGTATTTTTGTTTAAAATATACTTTTAAAGTAGTACTTATATTGATTTTTACTGTTGATTGATAGTACAAATTATAAGGTAGTATGGTTTAAGCTAAAAGAATTAAAAAAAGATTTTTGTTAACTTCAAATGTTGGCTAACCAAAACTTATGAATCTTAATAATTTAAAAATAAAGAACTAATTAAGAATTATAAAGTAAACCGAAATGGATTTGGAGCAAACTATTAAAATTCTGATTTACATTCACGCAGTATTTGGTGGAATTGCGCTTCTATCTGGACTGGTCTCTATTATTACACGTAAAGGACTTGCTGTTCATAAAAAAGCTGGACTTATATTTTTCTACAGCTTGTTACTCTCATCGGTTATTGCCATGATTGTTTCGTTTTTACCAAATCATGAAAGCCCGTTCTTGTTTGCAGTTGCAATTTTTAGTCTTTACTTTTTACTAGCAGGTAAAAGAGCATTAAACTTTAAGTATAAAAATACCAATTTGCTACTTGATAAATGGATTTCAAGAATTATGATAATAGTAGGTATTTTAATGATTTTTATTCCAATCATATTTTCTGGTAGCTTTAATGTTGTTCTTCTTGTGTTTGCAATACTCGGAATTGTATTTGCAGTAAGAGATTTAATTTTGTTTAAAAAACCTGAACAATTAAAAAGAAGTTGGTTAAAATTTCACTTAGGTAAAATGTTCGGAGCATATATTTCAACAGTTACAGCTTTTGTTGTTGTAAATGAATTTTTTCCTGGAGTTTATGGTTGGTTTATTCCAGGCATAGTTGGTGCTTTTTTCATAGCTTACTGGGTTAGAAAAGTGAACAAAAAAACTGCTGCCAAAAATGCTTAAATATAAAACAAAGCTATAGCGATTTTTTAAAAAGGTCTTGTATATTTATGAACCAACTACTCCTTGTTTTTAAGTTTTTGCCTAGGTATTTTTTACCTAATAATCTTCAATTTTTTTAAAAGGGCCATTTTTTTAATTACCAATTAAAAAATGCTTTTACAGTACCCTAAAATTTGTCTTTTAAATGCTGTGGTTTTTAAGAAGCATAATACAGTATAATTTTGAGGTATAATGATTCATTATTTTTTGGTTAAATTAATAACAAATGTTTTCGTGATGTAAATAGATCTCTATAAAAAACGCAGAAAGGTGGTATAAAATAGAAGTAATCTTTAACGATTTTTGTTTGGATTAGTAATATTAAAATTAAACTATATAGTCTATTTTTCTTTTAATATTTGTAGCGTTTTTCGGGTTAATATTATTTTATATCATAGATTTTTTCGGTGAAATGCAGTTTTTTTTACGAAGTAAGTCGTTTTTAGATGTGTTACAAACCTATTGGTTTGTAATTGTAACCATAGAACTTGAGCTAATTTTATATAAATAACGGGTAACATCTAAAAAAACATTAATTTTCCGTAAGAATTAGTTTGTAATTTATATGAAGTATAAAAGTTTAAATTGTTTAAGTCTTTCTGTTTTTTTGTTTTTATTGGCTTGTAAAAAAGACCTAAAAGAAGCGCCTTTAACGGAGCAAATTTTAGCCATAAAAACACAATTTGCACCAGACAAACGGGTAGCCTTATTTGATGTTTATGCAACGCAAGAAAAAGGCATTATATTTTTAAAAGGCGAAAGTAATTTAACTGAAGCCGCAGCCGCGCTTAAAGAAAAATTGCAGCGCGATAAAATTTCTTTTGTTGATAGTATTCAAATGTTACCCTCAAAAGAACTTGAGAACCTAACTAATGGAGTGGTGACTATCTCTGTAGCTAATTTACGCAGTAAACCAAAACATTCTGCGGAGTTAGCAACACAGGCGACGCTTGGCACTCCTGTAAAAGTATACAAAAGAGAAGGTGAATGGTATTTAATTCAAACACCTGATAATTATTTATCTTGGGTAGATGCCGGAGGTATAATTTTATGTACCAAGGAGCGATTTTTAGAATGGCAAAGCAGTCCTAAAATTATTTATACAAAGACTTTCGGACAATCGTTTTCTACAGAAGATAAAACACAAATAGTTTCTGATTTAGTAGCCGGTTGTATTCTTGAAATTTTAGAAGAAGATGATAATTTTTATAAAATTAGATATCCAGATGAACGAATTGCTATGGTACCTAAAGCTGCAGCAGATGATTATACGAGTTGGTTAAACAATTTTAAACCAAATAGTGATGCCTTAGTAGAAAGAGCAAAAACATTAGTTGGTGTACCTTATTTGTGGGGGGGCACTTCTACAAAGGCTATGGACTGTAGCGGATTTACCAAAACGATTTATTTTTTAAATGGTATTATTTTACCTCGAGATGCCTCTCAACAAGTGCATACAGGCAACTTAGTAGATGAAGATAAAAATTTTAAAAATTTAGAAAAGGGCGATTTGTTGTTTTTTGGGCAACCAGCCACTAAAACTAATAAAGAAAAAGTGGTGCATGTGGGCATGTGGATTGGAAATGATGAATATATTCATGCTTCAGGTCAAGTAAGAATAAGCAGCGTAAACCCCAATGCAGTAAATTTTGACGAGTATAATTTAAATAGATATTTACGATCAAAACGCATTTTGAAAGTACAGGATAAAAATTTAGTACGCTTAACTCAAAATCAAATTTTTCGATAGTCATACTCCCTTTGGTAGGTATCAACCGCGTTTTAATACCCTTATTTTTCTACATGCTTAACTAGCGAGTAGGTAAATTTTGTAATAAGCAAAGTAAAACTGACATAATCACGGGCTATAAGATCATGAGTCTCTTAAAAATTGACAAATGATTTACATCTACTATGAGCTGGTATAATGCAATAGAAAACCACTAAAGCGGTTAAACATTCTAAATTGGAAGTAAAAATTTTAACGTTATGATAGTTGGTACTTATAGTTTTTACCTGAAGGATGATGTGAAGTTCTAGGTATTAAACACAGTTTTCGTTGGTTTAAATAGTCTTTGTTTACCATTGAATACTACTTGTTTGCAGCGTATAATACTTTTCCGGCGATAGTTAATTTGCCATTATTAGCATCAAAATTAAAATTAGCCTTGCTATAAATTCCTTTTTCAGATTGGTTTAACAGTATCGCCGCACTTTCACCAGGCAAGAACAATTCAAGTTTTGATTTATCAGTATTAAATACAATATAAGCACTAAGGGTAGGTTCTGCGCTAGGGGTATCAACGGGTAGTAATTGTTTACCAACTTCAAAAATACGAATACAATCTTGCTTTAAGTTACTAAATATAAATCCGGCCGAAGCAATACAATCATGGTCATCTCGGTCGTTGCCGAGCTTTGTTTTTTCAATATTTATATCCTCTTTTTTTTGATTACCACAAGAAAATATAATCAATAATCCAATCAATAAAAAAGGTATTTTTCTCATCTTTTAGTTTAAAATTTCTTTATATTTTAAAGAATTATTTAATAGTTCTGTTGCCGTTAAAATAGCGGCATCATTTTTTAAATAAAAGTTGTACAAGCCTTCACGATAGGCATAGCGCTTTACAATTTCGTCTTCTATTTTACTTATAATTTCTTTTTGATGTGTTTCTAAGGCAGATATTTTACTTTTTTCTAAATCTAGTAGTAGGGCCTTGTAGTTTTCTTTAAGCTTAGAATTAAAAATAATATCCTCTTTATTCGTCATAGCTTCTTTAATCGCCTTTTCGCTTTTTGTTTCAAAACTAAAGCCCGTTTTAGAAACATAGTTTTTAAAATTTTGAAAGTCAGTATTTGAAAACCTGAAGTCTGTAATATTTTCTATTTTGCTTTTGTAATAATAGTCGGTTGCAAAGTTGAAAATAACCATGTTGTTTAGTAGCGCAGTTGTTAATGGGTTAGCTTTTACAGCATCAATCTCTATATCAGGTAAAACACCACCACCATCTTCTACTTTTCTTCCGTTTCTGGTTTTAAAAGTGTTAAATGTTGTGTTTCTTACGGCTTTATTGTCTTTATCTCTATTCCAATAATCTAAAGATTGAATACACCTACCAGAAGGCGTAAAGTATCTTGAAATGGTCACCTTTAATTGTGTGCCATACGTTAATCGTAAGGGGCGTTGTACTAGTCCTTTGCCAAAACTTCGTGCGCCCATTATTACGGCACGATCAAGGTCTTGTAAACTACCAGAAACAATCTCACTTGCCGAAGCGCTACTACCATCTACTAAGACCACTAAAGGAATTTTAGAGTCAAATGCTTTTTGCTTTGTAAGGTATTCGCGATTAAATTTTTTTACTTTAGATTTTGTAGTAACTATTAGCTCTCCTTTATCAATAAATAAATTTGTTACATTTATGGCTTCAGAGAGTAATCCTCCTGGGTTTCCACGCAAGTCTAAAATTATTTTTTCAGCGCCTTTTCCTTTTAAATCAACAAGTGCGGCTTTAGTTTGGCTTGATGCTTTTGCATTAAATTTTGATAAAACAATGTACCCTGTTTTTTCATCAACCATATTATAAAAAGGTACCGCATCAACTTCTACATCAGCTCTGGTTATTTTGGTTGTTTTAATCTCGCCTTGTCTTTTATAGGTTACTTCTACTGTGGTGTTGTTTGCTCCTTTAAGAAGCTCGCCACCATTGTCTTCAAAATCGGCTAAAAGAATGTTGCCAATTTTTATTATTTCATCACCTGCTTTTAATCCTGCTTTATCTGCAGGGTAGTCTTTGTAAGGCTCAATAATTAAAAGTTTGTCTTTGAAAGAACGAACAGTTGCTCCGATACCAGAATATTGCCCTGCATTATTAATTTTATAAGCTTCAACATCTTGTTCGTTTAAAAACTTGGTGTAGGGGTCTAAATCGTCTAACATATTTTTGATGGCGGTATCCATCAATTCTGCTGGGTTGGTCTCATCAACATAGTTCATATTCAACTCTTTAAAGAGTGTAGTGAATATTTCTATTTGCTTTGCAACCTCAAAAAAATCTGTTTTAAAACTAGCTGTAGAAACTAAAATAACTAAGGCGAAAACGGGAAATAGCAACTTTTTTTTAAGCAAATTTTTCATGTTCTATTCTCTTGTTGTATTTATGCAGTACTAGCTGTAGATTTTCGTCTATTTCTTTAAAATCGGGCATTTTTTTACCTAGGTATAAGAATAGAAACGCAAAATTATCTTCAGTATTGTTATAAACTAGGCCTTTGTTTAGGCGATAACTTTCGCGAAGTAAACGCTTAATTCTATTTCGTTTTACGGCGCTTTTAAAGTTCTTTTTTGATACCGTTACACCAGTTTGTATACTAACATTATGGGTTAGTACTGTTTTAAGATAAATTAGCTTTATCGGATAGCTAGATACACTCTTGCCCTCGGTAAAAAGTTGATCAATTAACTTTTTGCTTTTGAGTTTTTCTTTTTTTGCAAAAGACCATGCCATGTATTAATTCTTTGGCGTTACTTCAGAGGGCCACAAGTTATTTTCTGCATTTACATCTGCCATAAGTTGAGACGGGTTAATTTGTATCGCTTTAATAGCACTAAATGATCTATTGATAGCAAATGAATAGGTTGGGTTTGTCCAAGGCCAATCTTCCAAAACAGTTCTTTTTAATTTCGGATATGGATTTGCTTTTTCACCTCGCATCATGCGCAATGGTGCATAAAAAGTTTCTTGTGTGCCATCATTATATACGACTAAAACATCTATAGGCATAGGCATTAAGCCAATACGCTCAAGAGTTATTTTGGTTTTTTCACCATCAGCTACAACTTCTTTAACACCGTAGTCGATGGTATTTGTGGTTTGCGTCCAATCGGTTAAATACCAATCGAGCTCTATGCCCGATACTTTTTCGGCAGTTCTTTTTATATCATTAGGTGTCGGATGTTTAAATTTGAAATCATCAAAATATTTTTTTATCGTTTTCATTAAATTTTCTTGCCCAATGATATAAGACAATTGTGATAAAAAAATTGATCCTTTGCTGTACGCGGCAATGCTGTAAGGCATATTTGAATTGTATCGGTCTGCGTGGGTAGTTTGCGGTTGTTCTTTGCCAGAGTTTACTAAATAGTAATACGCTTTGTATGAATTTTCAAAAGGATTGGCTTTATTTTGCTCACGAATTTCATTACTTGCTAACGCAGATATAAACGAGGTAAAGCCTTCATCCATCCATTCATGTTTAGCTTCATTACTTGCCAGTACATGTTGAAACCAAGAATGAGCAAGTTCATGAATCATAGTTCCAATAACGCTGCCTGGCTTGTCACCACCAGTAATTAAAGTTGCCATAGCATATTCCATACCGCCATCACCACCTTGTATAACCGAATATTGCTTGTAAGGATACTCGCCAATATTATCACTAAAAAAACGCATTGCTTTTGCGGTTAAGGGTTGAACCTTTGTCCAAGTGTCAGCAAATTTTTTATCATTTTTATATAAAAAGTGTAGCGTTGGCCCATTTTTCATCGGTAGTACATCATGAACATATTCAGGGTCTGCTGCCCACATAAAATCATGAACCATAGGAGCTTTAAAATGCCAGGTTAGTGTTTTGCCTTTATGTTTTTTTACTTTAGTACCTTTTGCTTCGTAGCCATGACCAATTTCTTGCGCATTTTGTAAATATCCTGTTCCGCCAACAGTATAATTTTTATCAATAGTAAGTTTTACATCAAAATCGCCCCATACCCCTTGAAATTCTCGAGCGATATACGGATCTGGATGCCAACCTTCAAAATCATATTCTGCTAACTTCGGGTACCATTGGCTCATAGATAGTGCAACACCATCTTTATTATTTCTACCTGATCGACGAATTTGAACAGGTACTTGTCCTTTAAATTCCATATCAAAAGTAGTTTTACCACCTGGAGGAATCGGCTTTGCTAGTTCAACAACTAAAACCGTACCTTCTTCATTCGTTTTTAGCGCAACGCCGTCTTGTTTTAAAGTGGTAGCATGTAAATACCCTATTTCGGTTTCTGATAGTGTAGCAATTCTACTTTTTTTGTCTTCAGTTACCATTCTACCATCGGGGTCTTCTATATTTTGTAGCCTAATATCCATTTCGCTTCCTGGTTGAAAAGCATTGAAATAGAGATGATAATATACACGGTTTAAGACCTCGGGTGAGTTGTTGGTATATACTAATTTTTGAGTACCAGTATATTGAAAATTTTCAACATTCATATCAACTTCCATCGTGTAGTTAACATGTTGTTGCCAATAACTAGTATTGTTTTGTGCATGTGAAATGCTTATTACACCTAGGTAGAGAAATAAAAAGCTAAAAATATTTTTTAAACACATAATATTATAATTTAAGTTTACCCGAATTCACTTTTGCTGCCATATGCAATGCATTGTAAGCATTTACAATTGTACCTGAGGTTGATATTTCTTCTAATTTTGCTGTTTTACCAGCTTCGCCTCCAAGAATTACTTTTGCTTTTATAGGTAAACCCGATTTTAAGATAATTTTCTTTACTTGTGAAGCACTCAATTTAGGATATTGCGAACGAATTAAAGCGGCAACCCCAGCTACTGAAGGAGAAGCCATTGAAGTACCACTATTAAAGCCATATTCATTATTAGGTAGGGTAGCATAAATATCGCTTCCTGGCGCAAAAACATCTACATTAATTTTACCATAATTTGAAAATGGCGCTAACATTTCAGGCCCGTATTTTGGGGTTAATGCACCAACATTTATATAATTGTCGGCAATTTCTGGTCCATTATTAATTGCATCATTCGGAAAGTTGGGTTCGTTGGGGTCATCGAGATTTACACCATCATTACCAGCGGCATGCACAATAAGAACATCTTTTGATGCTGCATATTTAATAGCGTCATAAACCCATTCTGCTTTGGGCGAAAATGCTTTACCAAAGCTACCATTAATCACTTTTGCGCCGTTGTCTACCGCATAACGAATACCTAAAGCAATATCTTTATCATATTCATCTCCATTGGGTACTACCCTAACACTCATAATTGCAACATTATTTGCAACGCCGTTAACTCCTTTACCGTTGTTGCGCTCGGCAGCAATAATACCGGCAACATGTGTACCATGGCTTTCGTCTTCTGATCTATTTTGGGGGTTACCATTACCGTATCTGGTATCAGTAATATCATAAGGCTTATCGCCTACTACTTTTCTCCCATCAAATGCTTTATTTAAATTGTAATTTACCTGATCGGTAAACTGTTTAATACCAGATTTAAAACCTTTAATCATTTCAGGTACGGTATCAAAATAATTATACATTTGCATTAAAACACCTTTATGTTGCTGCATAGCATCATCTTTAGGTTTAATGGCTGCAACATCTTTTTTACTATATTCTTTTTTGCCCAATTCTTTTTTTACAGCAGCATCAGCATTAGTAACTGCTTGTAGATATTGTTCATAATTTTGTTTTCCTTCAAGGGCTTTGGGGTAATCAGCTTCTAGCTTAGCTTTCGCTTTCGCCTGTAAAGTTGCATCACCTAAACCTAAGCGAAGAATTCGGGCAGATTCTAATTGTTCATTATAAGATTCTCCTAAAAAGTTATAACCATGAATATCATCAATATACCCGTTTTTGTCATTGTCTATTCCATCACCTGCGATTTCTCCTTTATTGGTCCATAGTACGTCATTAAGGTCTTCATGTTTTAAATCAATACCAGAATCGAGTACTGCAACAATTACTTTTTTTCCTTTTTTCTTTTTAATCAGCTCTTTGTATGCTTTGTTAACACTCATACCAGGTATGGTGTCAGCAACTAAATCTAAGTGGCCCCAATTCTTTTTTTCAACATCGGTAAGATCAGCAATTTTCAACGGTGAAGTATCTATATTGCTAATAGGTGTAGAAATTAAAGCAGTTGAGCCACAACCCATAAGAAGGATTGCTGCAGAAAATCCGAACACGGATTTAGGAAATAAACATTTCATTTATATTTTATTTAAGTTCTAGTTTTTTATCATTTTTAGGGTACACCGCCTAAGAAGGTCAAAATAAAGCTTTTTGTTTAAGTAGCAAAGGTAACTTTTACGATTTATCGTTTATGAGAAGTTCGTAAAATTTTTCTTGATTTTTAAAACAAAATTTGTGCCTTTTTTAAAGCGTTTTGTAAAACTATTTTGGTAAAACCTTTCATGCCACATACTTTTTGCTATGAAAATAGGTCTTTAAACCGATACGTTTCATGACCCCGTATGCCTTTTTCTGTTTTCTTTAAGCTACAGATTTCGGTGTGGGCATCGTGCTCAAAAAATAAAAGAAAGTTTTCAGCTGCGGCTTTCTCAAGAAAAGCGGCTTTTTCATTCATAGTTAGTAGTGGTCGGGTATCGTAACCCATAACATAAGGTACTGGAATATGACCAAGAGTTGGTATTAAATCTGCTGCAAAAACTATGGTTTTTTCTTTATATCTAATTTGTGGCAACATCATTTTCTCGGTATGCCCATCTACCAATATAATATCAAAACCCATTTCTGAATTTTCAATAAAAGTAGGTTGTTTTTGATTTGTGGTGCTAGATATAAATTTTAGCTGTCCGCTCTCTTGCATGGGTAGTAGGTTTTCTTTTAAGAACGATGCTTTTTCTCGCATATTAGGTGTTATGGCCCATTGCCAGTGCTTTTCATTGGTCCAAAAAGTAGCGTTTTTAAAAGCGGTAACATATCCGGTTTTATTCTTATTCCAATTAACACAACCTCCGCAATGATCAAAATGTAAGTGGGTCATAAATACATCGGTAATATCATCACGATGAAATCCGTATTGGGCAAGTGACTTGTCTAATGTATGATTGCCCCATTGATAATAATAGTTAAAAAATTTTTGGCTTTGTTTGGTACCCATACCAGTATCAATTAAAATAAGCCTATTGCTATCTTCAATTAAAAGGCAGCGTGCAGCCATATCAATCATGTTATTGGCGTCAGCAGGGTTCGTTTTTTGCCAAATAGACTTAGGTACTACGCCAAACATAGCGCCGCCATCTAGTTTAAAATTTCCAGTTTCTATAGGGTATAATTGCATGGTAATTATGGTATTATTGATGACAAAAATAAAATGAATTTTTCAACTCAAAATTTGAGTTTAACAAGTTAAATTTAATTTGTCAAGTATAGCGGTTTAAATTTTTACGGGCTCTTGAAAATTAATACGTTGTTGTATAAGTTGGTTAAGTTGTTTTCCAAAATAGAGCATAGCTTTTATTTCTTGAACACTAAGAAGCCTCTCTTTTTTTAGAATTAATAGCGATGAGCCATTAGATTCTATATGATAATAGGTATTGCTTTCTAAAAACAAGATTATTTCATCGCTAAAAAGGGCTTTTATTTTTTCTGAATTTTCTCCACTTAAGAAAAATCGTTTGTTAAAATCTGGATGATGATCAAGCTCAATATCTTTAAAGCCAGCCAAGCTATAAATAAAGTCTAAAAGGCCTTCTTTGTCTAGGGTAAAAACAGGAATGTCTTTTTCTAAACGCAGGTGTAAAACTGTAGTTTTTACAACCTCTTTAGAAATAAAGGCACCCTCTGTAAATTCAACATCAAACAGCTGGTATCGTTGTTCTTCATCTGATAAGAAATTATATATGTAAGGAATTTCACGGGTTTTAAAGAAAACAAAATCTCTTAAAAAACGGGTGTTTTTATTTTTACTGGCAGTATAAGACCATTTAAGTTCTTTTGCGGTAGCCTTTAGTAGGTCTTGTCTTTTTGTAAAATACCTACCAATTGTACTAAGTTTGTTTAGGGGTATAATTTTACGTATTGCGAACGGATGTGTAGAGTCTGCCCCATGTTTGTCAAGACCTATAATTTCTATACTTCCTCCTTTTTTTTCAAACGTTTCGGTGTAATTCTCTAGCCCTTCCATAACGGTATGATCTACAAAATTACAAAGGGAAAAATCGAGTACCACATTTTCATTTTCTGGCACTACATCGAGCTTGTTTTTTAATTTATAGAAGTTTAAAAAGTTACAGAAGTACTTTATACTTACGTAATAATTACCACCATCAATTTCTTTTTCTTTGAAAAGTAACACATTAGGTTTTAAAACATGACTAAGAAATAGCGAGATACTTTTGTTGATAAATACATGTATAACAAAGGTGACTAGTATACCTACACTTATACCTGTAATTAAGTTTGTAAATAGCGTTGTAAAAAGTGTTGCCAAGAATATTGCAATCTGTTCTTTTCCAATTTTGGCTATTTTTTTTATCGTTTTTGGGGTTGCTAATTTATACCCTGTAAATACTAAAATTGCGGCTAATGCCGCAAGCGGAACACGTCTTAATTGGTCTTGAAAAAGGAGAATAAAAATCACTATAAATAGTGCGTGAAAGAAATTTGAAGAACGGTTTGTTGCCCTATTATTCACGTTTACTGAACTCCTTGCAATTACTGTAACTACGTTTAAACCACCTAACATGCCGCTTATACTAGTTGCTAATCCAAGCGCTTTTAAATCTTTATTTACATTAGACCGTCTGCTTTTTGGGTCTAATTTGTCTACTGCTTTTATACTCAGTAACGATTCTATACTAGCAATTAAAGTGATAGCAAAAACAGCCAGAATAAATTCTTTTTGTAAAATTTTAGAAAAATCTGGAAAGGCCATATTTCGAATAGCATCATCAGGTATATTAACTAAAAACTCAGAGCGTATAGGGTAGGGCATATCGGTCCAAGCAAAGAAATAACTGAAAACTATAGATAAAATTAAAATCCACATTGGAGCAGGAACTAAATGAAAAAAAGGATTCCTAATTTTTGAATAAAATACCATAATTAAGAGGCTTATAATACCGATAGCGGCCACCGCATGTACACTTAAATCTCCATCTTGAAAAAGCGATATAAGGGCAGAAGGTATTTTCGCCAGTAAGGCAATAATACTACCTGATGCTTCATTATTACCTACCATAATATGAAACTGTTTTGATAAAATACCCAAACCAATTGCAGCTAACATACCCTCAATAGCCGATGCCGGAAAAAAGTCGGCTAGTCTTCCCATTTTTAAAAATCCTAAGAGCAACATTAAAAAACCTGAGAGTACAATGGCTGCAAGAGTAAAGAGATAGCCTTGATACATATCGCCATCACCAAGGGTAGTAATGGCACCTAATAAGACAATTACCAAACCGTTTCCGGGCCCAGTAATAGTTACATTAGAGCCACCCAAAATAGAGACGACTACACCCCCTACCACAGCAGCAATAATACCTGATATTGGTGGTGCATCGCTTGCTAGAGCTAAACCTAAACCTAAAGGAAGCGCAATTAGAGATACTACAAAACCAGAAAATAAATTTTTTGGTAGTGCTTGTATAAATGATTTTCTATGACTTGTTTTTGTTATCAAATAGGTTTTCTTATAATTAACAGGTCGGTTGGTAAATCAGATAAAATATATTCGATATCGTGCCGAAAAAGGCGATCTAAAAAACCGGTTTTTTGGGGTGCATTCATTATTAAAAGATCTGCACGAACCACTTCTGCATAATGCCCAATAGAATACCCTCTTTTGCCAAAAATACTTTGCGTTTTTACCTGAACATTAAGGGTTAAGTCTTTGGGTAGACTATTAATTATTTTAAGAACTCGTGATTCTTCGCGTTGCTTTAAACGCTCTTTAGTTAAATTTGCTTTTTTTAACGATCGATCATCTTCAACAGTAATATCAATCTCTTTTTGCAATATTTCTTCAACAATAGTTAGTTGTTGCGAACCAAATGCATTGGCGGCAAAAAAGGCATCTGTAATGGCGAAATGGGTTTCAGGAGCGTCAAGACCATTTACTACAATATGGTTGCAAGGAGATGCTTTTGCCGAAGGTTTAATGAGTAGTAAAACTGAGCAACAAACTTTTCTAGTCAATTTTCGGGCAATTGAGCCTACATAAAACTGCAGCATATTTTCATGTTGAATAGCACCTAATATTAGTAAATCAATTTTAGAGCTTTCACAAGTTCTAGAGATTATTGTGAATGGATCTCCGTTTTTCCATAGTATTTCTACTTCTAAATCTGGATGATCAGTTTCAGCAAGAACAGTAGTAATTTCTTTTATTTTTTCATCTGATTTTTCACCCACATGCAATAGAATTAATTTTGCCCCAAAAGAATAGGCTATTCTATTAGTTTCAAGAACGTTGATACGTAAAGAAGGTGAGAAAGCAAAACCAAATAAGATGGTTTTAAATGGCTGAATTTTTGATGGCATTCGTTTAGATATCTTGTTAAGATAGTACAATAATTATGAAATAGATTTATACTTAGGGCAATTATGTATTTTCAAATAAAATAGTTATTTTTCAAACTTATATAAAGCCATGATAGCACTAGCAGGAATCATCATTTTAGGTATCATTGCCCAATGGGTTGCATGGCGTTTAAAACTTCCAGCAATACTTCCGTTAATATTGATCGGACTTTTAGTAGGTCCTATTGCTTCTATATACACAGAAGATGGTTACAAATTAATTGAGCCTATTTGGAATGGTGAAAAAGGCCTTTTTCCAGGAGAGGGTTTATATTATTTTGTGTCATTAGCCATAAGTATTATTCTGTTTGAAGGGGGCCTTACTTTAAAATTGTCTGAAATTAAGAATGTTGGTTCGGTTATTACTAAATTAATTACCGTTGGTTCTTTAGTTACTTTTTTGGGTGCTGGTATAGCTGCACACTATATTTTTGATCTTAGTTGGCAAATTTCTTTCTTGTTTTCGGCTTTAATTATTGTTACAGGGCCTACAGTAATTACTCCTATTTTACGAAATATTCCTTTAAAAAAAGACATTTCTACCGTGTTAAAGTGGGAGGGTATCTTAATTGATCCTATTGGTGCATTGGCAGCCGTTTTAGTGTATGAATTTATAAGTGTAGGAGAAGGGCAGGCATACACCTTACCTGCGTTGATGGAGTTTGGTAAAATACTGCTTTTTGGCTTTACTTTCGGTTTTACCTTTGCTCATGCTTTAACCTTTTTAATAAAAAAGAGTTTTATACCGCATTACTTATTAAATGTAGTATCGTTATCTGCGGTGCTTTTAGTGTTTGTAATGTCTGATGTTTTTGCCCATGAGTCGGGTTTATTAGCTGTAGTGGTAATGGGCATGGTTATGGGTAATACCAATTTGCCAAATATAAAAGAGCTGCTTTACTTTAAAGAGTCGCTAAGTATTTTATTAATCTCTATTTTATTTATTTTGCTGGCAGCCAATATTAATATTTCTGACTTAGAACTTATTTTTAATTGGAAAACCGCTGCCCTATTTGCCATTATCGTTTTTGTTGTTAGACCCTTAGGTGTTTTTATTAGTGCGGCAAACTCTAATTTAAGTTTTAATGAAAAAATATTTATAGGTTGGGTGGGGCCACGAGGAATTGTTGCTGCTGGTATTGCCTCACTTTTTGGATCAAAACTATTACAAGTTGGCGAGCCAGGTGCTGCATATATTACACCTTTAGTTTTTATGATTGTTTTAGGTACCGTTTTGCTAAACGCAACAACCGCCAGAAGATTTGCAAAGCTAATTGGTGTATTTTTAACCAAATCAGAAGGAATATTAATTGTCGGAGCCTCTGAATTTTCGATACTTATTGCAGACTATTTACAAAAAAACAATCGCCATGTGGTTTTAGTAGATAATAACCAAAATAATATCGACAAGGCTAAAAATAATGGATTAGAGGCCTTTACAGCTGATATTTATTCAGATAGCTTAGAAGACCATATAGAACTTAGTGATATTGGTTATTTATTGTCTTTAACCGCCAATGTTGATATTAACAAGTATGCTATTGAAAAATTTAAAAAGCAGTTTGGCGAAAATGGCTCTTTTCGTTTATTAAGCACAGAAGAGGTGAATACTCCTGAAATGATGCCAAAAGAAGCCTTATTTTCTCATACGGATGATTTTATAAAACTTACCGAAGTGGCTAGAAAGAACCCAATAGTTCATGAGGTTGATTTAAAAGACGGTGAACATTATGGTGCTTTAATAGAAATTACTAAGGCAGACCCTGATATGATACCACTATTTTTAAAAACTCCTAGCGGTGATATTAAAATAATATCTGCTTTTAGTACCGATTTTGCAGATATTAAAGAAGGGTATAAACTTGCTTATCTTGGAAAGCCTTTTCCTTCTGATACCGAGAACAAATAGCAGGGTATACAATTAAAACTATTTTTGTTTTCTACACCTAATAAACACGCTCAAGTGCTAGAAAATAACGCTAAACTGCTTTTTACAACATGTTTTGATACCTTCACAACAATAATTATGCTGTAAGGATATGCTGTTTTAAGTTTGCGGGTATAAATAATAATCATAAATAAACCTTATCAAATGAAAAAAGTAGTATTTAGTTTAATGGCAATAGCTGGTATTGTATTTACAAGTTGTTCTAGTGATGATGACGAAAATACATGTGCATCATGCTCTTTAAATGTTTTAGGAACAACGGTAGTAACAGAAGCTTGTGACAACGGAGATGGCACAGTTCGCTTAACAGTTAACGGTGAAACACAAACACTCTCGGGGGATGATTTAGAGGGTGTATCACCAGCTGAGTATGTTCAGGCCTTACAAGATGGATGCCCATAATTGACAAAATAAATAACAAGTAAGTTTTAAAAAGGTAAAGCCAATATTATATATATTGGCTTTACCTTTTCTTAATTTTTAAAACCACAAAAAAGATATTTAACAAGGTTGTGGCATAGCTTCATAACAAAAATTGTAGCAGTTTTTTTACCTATTAATCATTTAGTTTAAGTACCGCCATAAAGGCCTCTTGTGGCACTTCTACATTACCCACTTGACGCATACGTTTTTTACCTTTTTTCTGCTTTTCGAGTAATTTTCTTTTACGAGAAATATCCCCACCATAACATTTGGCGGTAACATCTTTTCGTAGGGCTTTTGTTGTTTCTCTAGAGATTATTTTTGCTCCAATTGCAGCTTGAATTGGAATATCAAATTGTTGTCTTGGTATAAGTTCCTTTAGTTTTTCACACATTTTCTTACCAATATTTACCGCATTATCGGCATGTATTAAAGCCGAAAGCGCATCTACAGGTTGTGCATTTAATAAAATATCTACCCGAACTAATTTTGAAGTTCGCATACCTATCGGGGTATAATCAAAAGAAGCATAGCCTTTAGAAACCGTCTTTAGTCGATCATAAAAATCAAAAACAATTTCGGCTAAAGGCATGTCGAAATTAAGCTCTACCCGTTCCGTTGTTAAATACGTCTGATTGGTAATTTGACCTCTTTTCTCAATACAAAGTGACATTACATTACCTACAAAATCAGATTTGGTAATAATTGTTGCTTTAATGTAAGGTTCTTCAACACGATCAATACTTGAAGGATCGGGTAAATCAGTAGGATTATTTACAATAAGTGGTGTGTTGGGGTTTTTGCGTGTAAAGGCATGATAGCTAACGTTGGGTACGGTGGTAATTACCGTCATATTAAACTCACGCTCGAGACGTTCTTGAATAATTTCCATGTGAAGCATTCCTAAGAAACCACATCGAAAACCAAAACCAAGGGCAGCACTACTTTCTGGTGCAAAAACTAAAGATGCATCATTAAGTTGTAGTTTTTCCATAGAAGAACGTAGGTCTTCAAATTCGTCTGTATCTACAGGATAGATACCCGCAAATACCATTGGTTTTACATCTTCAAAACCAGCAATGGGGTTTTCTGTTGGTTTTGCTGCATCAGTAATAGTATCACCAACTTTAACTTCTCTTGCGTCTTTAATGCCGGTAATTAAATAACCAACATCACCTGCTTTAATGGTTTTTTTAATTTGCTGTGTTAATTTTAAAGTACCTACCTCATCGGCAAAATATTCTTTATCTGTGGCTACAAATTTTATCTTTTGACCTTTTTTTATTTCACCGTTTATTACCCTAAAATAGGTTTCTACTCCCCTAAATGGATTGTAAACAGAATCAAAAACCAATGCCTGTAACGATTCATTAACATTACCTACAGGTTGTGGAATACGTGTAATGATTGCATTTAATATTTCTTCGATACCAATACCAGTTTTTGCACTTGCAGGTATTACTTCTTCTGCTTTGCAGCCTAAAAGATCTACAATATCATCAGTAACTTCTTCGGGGTTTGCGCTGGGCAAATCAACCTTATTTAAAACAGGTATTATTTCTAGGTCGTTTTCTAGCGCTAAATATAAATTAGAAATGGTTTGCGCTTGAATGCTTTGTGCTGCATCAACTACTAATAATGCTCCTTCACATGCAGCAATAGATCGAGAAACTTCATAGGAAAAATCGACATGACCAGGAGTGTCTATTAAATTAAGCACATATTCTTGCCCTTCATAGATATACTCCATTTGAATAGCATGACTTTTAATGGTGATACCACGTTCACGCTCCAAATCCATACTATCTAATAATTGTTCTTTTTGTTCGCGTTGTGTTACCGCCCCTGTAAACTCTAAAAGTCGGTCAGCCAAGGTACTTTTACCATGGTCGATATGGGCAATGATACAGAAGTTTCTAATATGCTTCATAAATTCTTTTGTAAGAAGTCTAAACACGAAAGTGTTTAATTGCTGCAAAGATAATGTAAAATAAAAACGAAATAGATACTTGTCAACGATGTAATAGTTAAAATAGTCTTACTTCATAGAAAATGAGAAAGTTTACCAATATGTATGGCTATTATTTTATTAATTGTTAAATTTGAGCTAAGTGTCTCTCAATCAATGAAAAATAAGTTATTTTGTCTCTGTTTACTTTTGTTTTCTACAGCTATTTTTGCTCAAGAGTTTGAGCTAACAGGTTTTGTTATTTCTTTAGAAGAAGAACCTATTGTGTTTGCCAATGTTGTGCTAATGCATTCAAAAGACTCTACCATACTTAAAGGTGCCTCTACAGATACCCTAGGTAAATTTGTTTTTAGTAACCTCGCTAAAGGTAAGTATTTGTTAAGAGCAAGTTATATTGAAAGTGTATCAAAAGTTGTACCGGTTGATGTATTTGCTGATACTAACATAGGATCTTTGATGATAGTAGAGAGCAGTCAACAGCTAGACGAAGTAACTGTGGCTTTAGAAAAACCAACAATAGAACAAAAGGTTGATCGTTTGGTGTTTAATGTGGAAAATACTGCCTTAGCAGATGGCACTATTTGGGAACTTTTGAAACAAACGCCAAATGTAAATGTTGTTGATAACCAGCTCACTATTAAGGGTAGTGCCAATATAGGGGTGTTAATTAATGGTAGAAAAGTTACTATTCCTCAATCAGACATTATTAATCTTTTATCAGGTTCTTCGGCAAGCAATGTAGAAGCAATAGAAGTAATTACAAGTCCGCCTTTAAAATATGGTGCAGAAGGGGGTATGTTGATTAATATTAAAATGAAAAAAAATTTAATTGCGGGCTATATAGGGTCGCTATTTAATTATTATACCGTTGGCGTATTTGCTAAAAATATGACTGGTACTGATCATTTTTTCAAGGGTAAAAAAACAAATTTCTCTACTAATTACAGCTTTAGCTTCAGTAAAAATTTTTCGCGTTTTACCGATATTACAAATTTTTCAGAAGGGGGTAACCCTACCTCAAAATGGAATTCGGTACAAGACATTATTGGCAGAAGAAAAAGACACAATTTAAGTGCTTTTTTTGATTACAATCTGGATAAGAAAAACACCTTAAGCATTTCTACGATAAATGTTTTTAGCCCCGTAGTTGACCGATTATCATTTAATAAAACAAAGATTGATGTTATCGATGATGATTTACCATCAAGTTTTTTTACGAATAATGATACTGATAAAGAACAACTAAATGTTTCTTTTTACGCAGACTGGGTTCATAGGTTAAAAAAGAAGGGTGCAGAACTATCTTTTGGCGGGCATTACACGATGTACGATTCTAAATCTGGTCAAGATATACAAACTAGTTTTTTTGATGAAAATGAAAATAGTATAGGCGAAAATGATTTTAGCACACAAGCAGATCAAAAAGTAAAACTATACAGTTTTAAATCAGATTTTAGTTCTCCAATAACAAAATCTACGCGACTTGAGGCTGGCTTGCGATATGCGGGTATCAACTCTGAAAGTAACATTTCTCAAGTTGGTTTTGACCGAAACCAACCAGGTATTAACCCTACAGAGCAAGGAATTTTTTCATACGATGAGGCAATCTACGCAGCCTATACTAGTTTTAGTAGTTCTTGGAATTTATGGAATTTAAAAGCGGGTATAAGAGTAGAACAAACAGAAACAAAAGGAGAATTAGATACTGAAAATAGTACAACAGAAAATTCATATTTTAACGTGTTTCCTTCCGTGTCGCTTCAATACAAACCAAGTAAAAAGCATCAATATAAATTTACCTACTACAAAAGAATAGAGCGCCCTCGATATAGTAGTATTAATCCTTTTCAAAATTTTGAAAGTAATTTTTCAGTTACTCAAGGTAATCAGGGCCTTTTGCCTACCATTAAAGATTGGGTTTCTTTAGAGTATACCTATGATCGCGATTATACACTTGCCGTTTATTACTTAAAAAACACCAACGCATTACGGGTGTTAACTTTTCAAGATAATGAAAGCAACCTGCTACGTTTTTTAAATGCAAATATTGAAGAAAATTCGGGTTATGGGTTTGATTTTACGATTAACAAAAATATATTAAGATTTTGGAATTCGTATTTATTTATCTCCTATTTCTATAATCAAGATCGCTATATTGATTTAGATTCGGGTCAATTATTAACAAACGAATTATGGAGCGGATTTGTACGTTTTAACAATAATTTTAGGTTCCTTGAAGATAAAAGTCTTACTGCAAGTTTAAGCTTTGCTTATTATAGTCCAAAGGTTTTTGGCAATGCAAGAAGAGATAGTTATAACAAATTAAATATACGATTTAGAAAAACTTTCTTAGAAAAAAACCTAAGCGTTTCAATAGGGGTAGAAGATATTTTTAATCAAAATGATAGGTTTACTTCGCGCTCCTACTTAAACCAAAATAATTCTACTTTAACACAGTACGAAAACAGATTGTTTACTTTAGATTTTCGATACAGATTTGGAAATACCCGCATTAAAGGCAACAAAAAATCAAAAAATTTAGAAGAACGTAAGCGTCTGTAAAATATTTTTTTAAAAATTTGCTCGGTACAGCTATCTTACTTTATTAAAAAGCGAAAAGAAGGCATCTAGTTTGCGTTCGCTAAAATTAAATGCCAACTCGCGTTCGTCTTTTTTAGAAGCCCAGAGATTTTTGAAATACTTTTCGAAAACTGTAGTGGTGGTATAATCGCATGGTATTAGGTTTTTATTGGCCTTCGTTTTATTTAGCTAAATTTGTCTTTCAAAAAAATAAGAATAAATGCCGAAAATAGGAGACATAGAACTACCTGATTTTCCTCTATTATTAGCGCCTATGGAAGATGTAAGCGATCCTCCATTTAGAGCTTTATGTAAAGAGCAAGGTGCCGATGTGGTTTATACAGAATTTATTTCGTCGGAAGGTCTTATACGAGACGCTGCAAAAAGCGTCATGAAGCTAGATATTTATGAGAAGGAGCGCCCTGTGGGTATTCAGATATTTGGTGCAAATTTAGAGTCAATGCTGCAGTCTGTGGATATTGTAGAGAAATCTAATCCAGATATTATTGATATCAATTTTGGCTGCCCTGTAAAAAAAGTGGTTAGTAAAGGCGCAGGTGCGGGTATTTTAAAAGATATCGACTTAATGGTTTCGTTAACCAAAGCCATGGTTAAAAGAACAAAACTACCTATAACGGTGAAAACGAGACTTGGATGGGATGAAAGTTCGATAATGATTGTTGAAGTTGCCGAGCGTTTACAAGACGTAGGTTGCAAGGCTATTGCTATTCATGGTCGAACCAGGGCACAAATGTATAAAGGTGATGCAGATTGGAAACCGATTGCAGAGGTAAAAAATAACCCTAGAATGCATATTCCTGTTTTCGGAAATGGAGACGTAAATAGCCCAGAGGCAGCAATGCGAATGCGAGACGAGTATGGCTTAGATGGTGCAATGATAGGTCGTGCAAGTATTGGAAACCCTTGGTTTTTTAATCAAGTAAAACACTATTTTAAAACGGGCCAATATGCCGCTGCACCAACTATGATAGAGCGTGTAGCAGCTGCAAAACGACATTTGCAAATGGCTATTGACTGGAAGGGCGAAACTTTAGGAGTTTTTGAAACACGTAGGCATTACACCAACTATTTTAAAGGTATTCCTGATTTTAAGCCTTATCGAATGAAAATGGTAACTAGCGACGCTGCTGAAGATGTTTTTAATACTTTTGACGAGGTGTTAGAAAAATTTGGAAGCTATCAGTTTCAATAGTAGTCCAATTTAATTTTAGTTTCTTTTTTGTTGCAAATTACTAGCGCTAATAATAAGCCACTAATTTTAAATAGCTAAAAACGATTACTTCTGTATTAGCTTTTTATTAATACGGCTACTCGCAATTTTTGAAGCAATAACACCCAACACCGTAATTGTTGCCAAAACAATACAAATATTGCTAAAGTGCAGTTCTACGGGGTATTCAATAGTTCCTATTTTTACCCAGCCAATAAGCAATTGTGAGCCAATTAAAAGACAACCTAAGAGTACTCCAATAATACCACCTGTAGTTGTTACCAAAATACCTTGAACAAAATAAATACGTCGAAGTTCTTTAATTGTAACTCCTAAATTAAATAAGGTTTTAGAATTTTGTTGCTTATCTAATATCATCATAATAATGGCGCCCACCACATTAAAAAGTGCAATAATTAGCACTAGGGTAAAAATGAGGTAGGTAGCTAAATTTTCGGTATTCAACATTTTATAAAGCGAACTGTTAAGTTCTTCCCTAGTTTTTAGCACTATATTATTATCAAAAATAGCAGCAATTTGGGCTTTAATTTCAGTGATGTTTGTGGTTGATTTAATCTTAAAATTAATACCTGATATTTGCCTATTATCTTTTTCTAGTAGCGCTTGTGCAAGTGGCAAGTTAACAAATATGTATTTTTTGTCGAGACTTTCTTCTACTTGATATACACCACTAATTAGTAAAGGCAAGGTATTATAGCTGTTCGCTAAATTTTGTTGTGAAAGTGAGCCTTTCCCAGGTTTTAAAGCTAGTATTTTTAAAGGGTTTTTGGTGTATCCTATACTTACGCTTAACGCATTTATAATTCCCAAGCCCGCAACACCTTCTTGATTATCAATATTCCACTTACCAAAGTAGATAGTACTATCTACAGCGATTGTTTTATTATAGCTATCATCAATACCCTTAATAAAAGCAATTTCATTTTTTTCTAAATGCTGTAAGAGTACTTTTTCTTCAATTTCTTTAGCGTATGAAGCGAGCCCATTTAGTTGAGATAGTTGTTGTTCTTGAGCCTCAGAAATAGTAAAAAATTTACCAGTAAGGGGTTGTGCTTTTAAATCAGGGTCAAAAACATTGGTAAAACCGAGACTAAAAGTTTTTAATCCTGCGAAACCAGAAAGTACTATAAATAAAGCTGCAGAACCAATAACGATAACCAAAAAGGTGATAAAATTGATAATATTTACTGCATTTTGTGCGCTTTTAGAGCGCACATATCGCTTTGCTATGTAAAAGGAAAAATTCAAATTACGATTTCTTTCTTTTTTCTAATAATTCAGGGTTTTTTACCGGGTTTTCTTCACCCTTTAAAGACTTTTCAATGTTTTCTATGTAGTCTAAAGAGTCATCTAAGAAAAACAGCAATTCTGGTACTCGCCGTAGTTGATTTCGAGTACGTTGCGATAATTCATGCTTTATTAGAGGTTGGTTCGATTTAATACCGTCTAATAGTTCGGCAGCATCTTTCACAGGAAAAATGCTAATATATACCTTTGCAATAGATAGGTCGGTAGTTACAGCAACTTTAGAAACAGAAATTAATGTTCCTTTTAAACCTCCATCAATAGCAGCACGCTGCAAAATATCAACGATATCTTTCTGTATGACCCCTGCAATCTTTTTTTGTCGTTGTGTTTCCATAGGGCAAAAATACAAATGATTACTGTATATTGTTCGCCATTCACTATTTGTTCGTAAATCAACAACAGATTAAGCAAGTTATTATGCAAAAAATTGAACATATTGGTATTGCGGTTAAAAATCTAGAAGTTTCAAATATACTTTTTGAGAAGCTGTTAGGCACTCCACATTATAAAATAGAGGAGGTACTTTCTGAGGGTGTTAAGACTTCGTTTTTTAAAACTGGCGTTAATAAAATAGAATTACTTGAGGCCAATTCTGAAGATAGTGCTATTGCTAAATTTATTGAGAAGAAAGGCGAAGGTGTGCATCATATCGCCTTTTTAGTAGTCGATATTTACGCTGAAATAGCACGTTTAAAAAAGGAAGGTTTTGTGGTTTTAAATGAAAAACCTAAAAAGGGGGCAGATAATAAATTAGTAGCTTTTGTACACCCAAAAACTGCAAATGGTGTTTTAATTGAACTGTGCCAAGAGCTACCCGAGAGCCAAATAAATGATGATGTACTAGAAAAGGAATAAAAAAAGTAACTCAAGTATTTTGTTTGGGCAGATAAATGCTTGCAGTCTTTAAAAATAAGTGGTAATATTGCAGTCCAATTTTCGGTCCTATAGCTCAGCTGGTTAGAGCACCTGACTCATAATCAGGGGGTCCATGGTTCGAGCCCATGTGGGACCACTTTTAACTCCTTTAAGTCTTTGATTTAAAGGAGTTTATTTTTTAATATAGAACAAATAAAGGAGGCGAAAACGAATTTTATTTTTCGTAATCGTCATTTTTCTTTTAGGGTTTGTAAGCCAAGACTTATGAAATACTGCTGATTCACTATCAAAATGTTTATGAAAACAGTATTAATTCGTCTTCGGAAAAAGAAAATCTTTGTTTAGCGACTAAAAATGTAGTACTGTTAATTTCTTTGTTTTGCAAGAAAACAAACTTAAAACCAATTATAAACAGACTAATTTTTTTAAAAAGCATCAAGAATTGAAGATATAAAATACTAGATGCTGAAAGTAAATTACATCTAGATTAAACAAATTAATCAGTCATTTTAACAACGTATAAAGGTACTATAGGCCTTATGTGCATTGGCGTATCAAGTTCACGTCAAAAAATACTATGTGAATTTT
The DNA here is from genome assembly GCA_947486785.1 of uncultured Flavobacteriaceae bacterium. Classification (GTDB taxonomy): domain Bacteria; phylum Bacteroidota; class Bacteroidia; order Flavobacteriales; family Flavobacteriaceae; genus Maribacter_C. The sequence continues at coordinate 99,717 of CANKUU010000014.1, forward strand.
CTAATTTATAGTCTTTCTAATCTCAATTTTAGTTTTTACTCTTGTAAATCATCAGTAACAATCTTTTAGAGTTTTTGTTAATAATACCCTTTTATGCTGACAGCAGTACAGAGGTAGTTCTACTAAAAAAAACATTTTTTCTACATACCCCATTAGGCGCTAAACTAATTACATTAAGGTAATGGTAAAAATAAGTTCAGGTCATACGTCTTATAGCGCAAGAAGTTTAAATTCTGCAACATGTGCCATTGCTTTTTTACGGGTGGCACTATTTACCTGAAACTTTATGGCTTTAGTGTTTATTTTACCTTTAAAATTTACTTTTCGCTCTATTGGGTTATTATCAATGTTTCCAAAATCTCCTGAATGAAGTTCTTTCCAATCACCCATAATGTTCCTATAATATAAGGTATAAGACTCAACCCTTCCTGGGCCATCTGAAGGGCCTTTTGGTGGTGTGTACGTAAAACCAGATAATTTAGTTTCTTCAGGAAGCTCAACGATAAAATAATTCTTAGTCTTTTTTGTTACGTTTAATTTAATTGTTGTGGCTACATTGTTGTCTGATATAAAGTTTGCATTTTCTACTTTTTTAATACGCCAATGTTTAGGGTTTATGCCAAAATCTTTATTCGTTTCAGCAAAAAAATCATCTTTTTCAGATTCAAATACTGCCCTAATTTTTCCACCTAAAGGTAATTCTAGTGGCTTTTTATATAATAGTGCCGTAGGTTTTGAAGGGTCGGTACCGTCTGTGGTGTATCTTACAGACTTTGAATTTTCTTCGATACTAATGGTGCCATCTAAATTTCTATTTATACGTGGCCCAGGAGTTATTTTAGGAGCATGGTATAAGCCTAACGTGGCTAAACTTGGATTTTTTCTACTATTCGTAATTCTAATACGTAATTTATTGGTTTTACTTTCAGGTATTTTTAAAAGTCTTTGTATGCCCACCGTAGTGCCTTTTCCAACGGTTTTCCAAACATTATTTTTCCAAATATCTATTTCAAAGGTTTCAATACGTTGACCAAAATCTACGATATTTTCCTGTAGCTTTATTACATTAAAAGTTTGCATGCCATATAACTCAACTTCAATATCACCGGTGGTTGTATTCTCTGGAGCTAACCAACACGATCTTAAATCTTCATCAAATAGATAATTGGCAGCATACCCTCCGGGCTCAACGGCACTTGCTTTTGCCACCGCACCACTAGCATAATTACGTTTAAACATAGCCTTTAGGTATTTACCAAATTGCTCTAGAAGCAAAACATCACTATCGGGTACCAATCCACGATTATCAGGTGAGATATTTACCAACAGATTACTGTTTTGACCTACGGTTTCAAAATACGAACTAACCATATAATCAAGTGAGCGCGAACGCTGCCCTGGCGCCCAAAACCATTCGTGTCGCGTCGGAAGACCTCCTCTAGCAGGTAGCCACGTTAGTTGCTTAAATTTCTTTAGCTCATTTATATTTCCTAGATTTTTTGCTTGTAAGGGTACCCCATTATCGTAGCCAGAGAAATCGGCTTCTTCTAGTGCCACGCCCTGAACGCTCCATTCTGTAAAACGTCCTTTACCAGATTCATTACCAACCCAGCGAATATCTGGTCCAGCACCAGAAATAAGAGCTTGAGGCTGTAATTTTCGAATTGTGTCATAGATTCTTGGCCAGTCAAAATCCATTTTTACGCCGCTTATTGCGGGGTCAATACCAGCACCATCAAACCAAACAAGATCTACATAACCATAATTAGTTAATAGTTCGGTAAGCTCATTTACCATAAGGTCGTTATAAGATAATTTGCCGTAAGGCTCTTGTTTATCCCATGGCGAATAATATATGCATACACCCATTCCTTCTGCTCGGCAGGCATCAAAAACCTCGCGAATAACATCACCTTTTCCATTTTTCCAAGGTGTATTTTTTACGCTTCTTTCTCTAAAACTACTCGGCCACAAACAAAAACCATCATGATGTTTGGCTACCATAATAACGGTTTTAATTCCAGCTTTTTTTAAAGTGGATACCCATTGCTTTGCGTCAAGTTTTGAAGGATTAAAAATGGATAAGTCTTCTGTTCCTGTACCCCATTGTCTGCCCGTAAAGGAGTTAAGATTGAAATGAATAAAACCTAGCATGCCTAATTGTTGCCAACGTAATTGTCTAGCAGATGGCCTTACTGTAGTTGCTAACTCAGTAATTTCTGCGGTTGAAATGTCCTCTGAAATCTTTACTGAAGTTCCATCATAATAAGAGTTCTTAATATATTCTTTATTAAAGGATTGCCCTTTCATAACATAAGCACAAAGCATTAAAATAACAAATGAGCCAAGGTGTTTAAGGCTGTGGTATTTATTTAAAAACATATACATGTACTGAGATTTTAGTTTATTTAATTTCGAAAATAGTTTATTTAGGTTGATGGTTCATGTTTAAAATATGGTGTGTTATTGTATCTGAACCAATCAACTATATTTATCATTATTCAGAATTTTGTAAAATTACACGGATAAAAAATCCTTAGAAACAAAAATACAATTCATAAATGAAGTTCGATAGTTCAGAATTTATAATTTTGGTTCTAAGTAATGGTTTGGTAACCAATTACTTTAAATTGTTTTTAAGCCCACTAACTAACAGTTTTTAGCCGCAAATGGGTGTCAGGTCTTCATTATATGCGGTGTTTATAACAGATTTTTTTCTTGTTCTTATTTTTTAGAACAGCAATAGTTAACCCCTCAATTATTAAAGTAGCTATCAAATTTTAAAGAGTTGGCCTTTATTTAAATTAGAATTTCACAGACCATTTTTTCAGTTGGTTAATTTATTTTATGAATAAAGGTTACGAAGAGCTTTATGTGTTAATGCTGAATTTTTACTTAAAATTAATTATTCTTAGATCTATATAATCGCATATTTAGTACTTTTATATCCTAATTAGTATTGACTAGTATGCATTTAAGTTAAGTAGTCTATTTTTTGTGAAGTATTTGCTTAGCATACCTTAAACACTATCTATTATATGGTTGTATTAACAGAAAAACAACGTACATTTTTTAAAGAAGAGGGTTACTTAGTTTTAGAGTCTATTTTAAATAAAGAAGAGCTCAAGTATTATAGTAATTTGTATGACTCGTTTTTAACGAATAAGATTGATGCTTCTAAGTATCGCTCAGATCTTTCTGGTGCAGTTGGCCAAAAAAATGAAAAAATTACTCAAATTATGCTACCTAGTAAACTGGTTCCAGAGGTACTAGAAAAAGCGCTTCATATGAAAACTTTAAAAGTTGCACAAGAGTTGTTAGGTGATGATATTGAGTTAGATTTTGATATGCTGATAAACAAAGCACCTAATACCAATACCATAACACCATGGCATCAAGATGCCGCATATTGGATTGATATGCCAGACAAAAGAGCTGTTAGTTGTTGGACGGCTATTGATCGTGCTTATAAAGAAAACGGATGTATGTGGTATACGCCAAAATCGCACTTATTAGAGGTTCTTCCACATGTTCAAACTGGTACTAAAGGAGCGCTCAAATGCGAAGGGTCTGAAGCGAACTCAGTATGCATAGAATTAGAGCCTGGTTCATGTGTATTTCACCACGGCGGCGCCCTACATTATAGCAGAGGTAACGCTACAAATGATAACCGACGGGCCTTTATAACCAATTTTAGACCAAAAGAGATGATCGCACTAGAACGTGCTAAAGGTATTGATCATTCGGGAGAAAGAGAAGTACGGTTGTAGTTCATCGGTTTAATTTTTACTAAATTTTATTCCATTATTATCAACGGTCAAGGTTTATGAATTTACTATGTAGTTCGGCTAAACTAAGGAGAGATAGTAGTTGTCGGATTATTTAATTAGTAATTTCAAAAGCGGGTGGTAGTTTATTTTTTGTACTAATAAAGTGGTAAAAATAATATTTCACCTCTATAATGGGCAAGGTGATATAAGGGTATACAACAGAGTTTAAAATAGTTTGCTTAAGGTATTAAATGTCTTAGGGGTCAGATTAATTAATACTGATTAATCAGCTATTGTCATAAGTTGAATTATTTTAAAGAGGCATTATTCGTATTTATTTTGCTATTATACCACTTTTAAAATAAACACAACCTCTAGAATCACCTCAACATTACCTCAACATATTGCTTTTTTTATTCTGTTCAAAAAATATTATCGCAATAAGTAAAAATTGCTTAAAATACATATTTTAAAGAGGTTACAAGCTTTTCTAATTTTAGAATCACTATCTTATTAGTTTTTGTATAGGTAAATTTTTACCTGATGGAATATGATTTTCTATCTTAGAGGATCTTAAAAATAGTTTGAAATGAAAAATAAGTTTTTACTAAGCCTTCTCCTTTTTGTGTCGGCTTTTACTTTTGCCCAAACCAAGACGGTAGAGGGTCAAGTTACTGATTCGAGCGGCGAACCCTTGCCCGGTGTTAATGTTGTTGTTAAGGGTACTTCTAAGGGAGTAGTAACCGACTTTGACGGGCTTTTTATTGTGCAAGACGTGTCAGACGATGCTGTCCTAGTCTTCAGTTACATTGGTTTTTCTTCAAAGGAAGTAGCTGTATCGGGAAAAAGTAATTTAAAAATAATTTTGGAAGAAGACACCGAAAATCTTGACGAGGTTGTTGTGGTGGGCTACGGAACCCAAAAGAAAAGTAATGTTGTTGGTTCTGTAACTAGTGTAGAGTTAGAAGAAGCTACAGCATTGCCTACCACAAATGTATCAGAAATGCTTAGAGGTAGGGCGGCTGGTGTTCAGGTTAACCTGGGAGATGCACGACCTGGTGGAAATTCTTCCATTGTTATAAGAGGAAATGTGTCAACAGCACCAAACGGAAATTCACCTCTTTATATAGTCGATGGTTTGCCTTTTGATGATTTAAATGATGTATCGCCAGATGATATTTCAAGTATTGAAATATTAAAAGATGCATCGGCAACCGCCATTTACGGCTCTAAGGCTTCTAATGGAGTTATTCTAGTTACCACAAAAAGAGGTAAAAAGGGAAAAGTAAGTATCAATTATCATGGGTATACCACCGTACAAACCTTAAAGAAAAATTTTAATCAGTATGATGGAAGTCAATTTGTAGATCTTAGAAGAGAGGCAAATAGGAATAGGGTTACAGGAGCTTATTTAAGAGATGAAAACATTTTCACTCCTTTTGAACTAGAAGCAATAGAAAATCAAGAATATGTAGATTGGGAATCTCTAATTCTAAACGATGCAGTTATCCAAAGCCAATCACTTAGTGTTTCTGCAGGTAGCGAAACCACCTCAGTTTTTGCAAGTATTAACTATTTTACACAAGATGGTATTATACCTAACTCTGGTTATGAAAGAGGTTCATTTAAATTAAATCTTGACCAAAAGTTAAGCGAGCGATTAAGTTTAAGAGGTATATTTAACTACCAAATTGCGAGCATAGACAAAGAAACTAGTGGTTTAAACTTCACCAATATTACACCACTTGCGCGACCTTTTGATGAACAAGGTGATTTAGTAAAAAACTATTTAGGCCCAACCAGTACGGCAGTAAACCCTTTATGGGATCAGCGTGAATCAACAGATGAATCAAAAATAAATTTAACAGATTTAAATTTAGTAGCAACGTATAAAATTAGTCCTCAATTAAGTTATAGTTTAAACGGATTTATAAGAAACAGAAATACCAACCAAGGGGTATACAGGTCTTCATTACACTCTGCTGGTGATGAGGGTGTTGATGGCATTGGGGTGTTGTCTAATAGGTTGTTTAAGAATATTTTGATTGAAAATATAGTAAATTATACACCAAAGCTTAATGACAATCACAATCTAGATATTACTGCAGTACAAGCGTTTAATGAAGAAAACGTTGAGTTTACCCAATTAGATAAATCTGGCTTTGCAAATGATGCACTAGGTTATAATGGTAATGCTACCAGGCTATTGAATAACAAAAGAGAAGTTTCTCAACGACGTTTACTATCCTTTTTAGGTAGGGTTCGTTATGGCTATCTAGATAAGTATCTTTTGGAGGCTACTGCTCGAGCCGATGGCGCTTCTGTTTTTGCCGAAAATAATAAATGGGGTTTTTTTCCAGCGGTATCTTTAGCTTGGAAAGTTCATAAAGAGTCATTTTTAGAAAATTCTAATGCTATAAATGAGTTGAAATTAAGAGTAAGTTATGGAGCTACAGGTAATCAAGGAATCAATTCTTTAGAGTCGCTAGGAGTTGCAGATAACCTACCTTATGTTTTTGGTGATCAAACGGTGGGTGGAGCAAGTGCATCATCTCGATTACCAAATCCAAATTTAAAATGGGAAACAACTACCACCTTAAACGCGGGTGTTGATTTTAGATTTTTTAATAATTTGTTTGAGGGTAGTGTAGAATATTACAAGTCAAATACCACAGATTTATTACTAGATAGAGCGGTACCCGGAATTACAGGCTTTAATGTAATACGTTTTAACACAGGAGAGTTAGAGAATCGTGGTGTTGAGGCTTCCTTAATAGCTAACCTAATTAGAAAGAAAGACTTTAATTGGTCGTTAGGAGCCGTATTTTCTACCAATGATAACGAGATACTTTCTTTAACAGGTGAACTTGATGAAGATGGAAACCCTATTGATGTTATTGGCGCAAACGGAGCGCGTCTTTCTGTTGGGCAGTCTGTAAATAATATTTGGTTGCCTAAATATGACGGTATTTATCAAGTAGGTGATGATATTGCTAGTTCAGGAAATCCTTTGGCACAACCAGGAGATGTTCGTGTAATAGACCAAGATGGAAACGGTCAAATTGACGACAGAGATAATGTTTTTACAGATACTAACCCAGATTGGTATGGGTCTATTACAAATACGATAAGGTTTAAAAATTTCGATTTGTTCGCAGATGTTTACATCGTTGAAGGGGCGACTAAATTAAATACGGTACTTGCTAACGGTGAATTATGGAAAGGATCTATAAACGGTATAAGAACTAAGTATTATACTCCAGAGTTTCCATCAACTGAATATCCAAGACCGAAAGCAGAAACACATCTTCATTTGTTTCCGTTTGCAGTACGTGACGCCTCTTATATTCGATTAAGAACGCTTACTCTTGGTTACAATTTGCCAAACAATTTTCTTGATAAAGTGGGTTTCCAAAGCGCAAGAGTTTACCTAACAGGTACAAATCTTATAACGTTTACTGATTTTAAAGCGTATAGCCCTGAACAAAACCCATTGAGAGATGACAACGGTAGTATATCAACTGCATTTCCGGAAACAAGAAATATCACATTAGGAATCAAATTAGCATTTTAACACAAAAGTTATGACAATTATAAAAATATTTTTCAAATCGATTAAATTACCTGTCTTAGCCCTAGTGCTTTTATTGGGTTCAGCTTGTCAAGATGACTTTCTTGAAGATAAACTATTATCAGATACTTCTGTTGATTTTCTGTACAGTTCTCCTGAAGGACTAGAGTCTGGCGTAGTAGGCTTATACGCTCTAAACAGAAAAATATATGAAGATTTAAGCTTAAATGGCACCTATCCTTTAATATTGCAAGCAAAAAGTGATTTAGGTGTAGGTATAACTGGTGAAGTGTCTTTGTATAGTAGATTACTATGGGGCGCTAGTTTAGGTGATTTTGGTACTACCTCGGGTATTAATGCACATTGGGCACATTATTACAAAATTGTAGATCGTTCAAATGCAATAATTCAAGCAGCTGAGAATCTTGAAGATTTTGACGGTAAAAATAAGATCATAGCAGAAGCAAAGTGCATGCGAGCAAATTCGTACTTTTCGCTCTACAGAATGTTTAACAATATTTTTGTAACTACCGAACCAACTACACCTGAGAACGCCTTTGACGTACCACAAACAAAATCGTCTGAAGAAGAGATTTTTTCATTATTAAAATCAGATCTCGATTTTGCTATTAATAACCTAGACTATACTACTGAGCAGTTCGGTAGGTGGGCACAAGGTGCAGCAAGACATTTACGAGCTAAAGTTGCCATGTGGGAGAATGATTGGCCAGAAGCTATAAGTCAAACAGAGGCAATTATTACTAGTGGGCAGCATAACTTAACGGCTACTACAAAGGAAGTTTTTGCAGGCGAGTTAGATCATTCTGAAACCCTTTTTGCAATAAATTTTGAAAAAGAAACTATAGGTGGTGGAGGACATCACATTATGAGTTGGAATATGATTTCATCGTACGCAGATGCTCCTGGTCTTGTACAATCTACAGAGAACGGGGGTGCAGGCGCAGGTTTTTTCTCTTTAAATAACTATTTAATAGAATTATTGAATGCTGATCCTAACGACGATCGGAAAAATAATAGTTACTACATTTTTGAATACGCTTACAATGACGAGTCTACGCTTCCACAGGGCAAGCAACTAGGTGATGCCTTAGACCTTTATACGAATAGCGAGACAGATGAAAATGAATTTATTACTTACTATAGAAGACAAAACCCAGGAGTTTTAAAATTCTTCGACGACCAAGTAGAGCCCACAGACCGAAATCATTTTAAAAATATTATGATTTACAGGTTAGCAGAAACCTACTTAATTGCAGCAGAGGCAAATATGATGCAAGGAAATAACGCAAAAGCATTAGAGTATGTTAATCTAGTTAGATCAAGGGCAAACGCAGCACCAATAAATACAGTTGATCTGCAAGCAATTTTAGATGAGCGGGCCAGAGAATTGGCATTTGAAGGCCAAAGATGGTATACCCTAAAACGAACAGGTAAACTATATGAATTTTTATTAGATCATATGAATAATGATAATATGAATAGGTTTTATCAAGAGGGAAACCCAAAAGAGATATTAAAAGAATACATGAAAAATTTACCTATTCCACAGGCGCAAATTCAGTTGCTAGGTCCAAATTATCCTCAAAATGAGGGGTACAATTAATTGTAAGATCTATTATTGATTTAACTTAAAACTTTTACCAATGAACACACATATAAAAAATAAAAAGAGTTTCCATTTGAAATCTTTTTTCACTTCATTACTGATAGTATCGGTAGTTTATTCAATAACTATTTCTTGCGAAGAAGAGGATGATATTCCGCCTAGATCTGCTTATGTTCCACCAGCTCCAGAGCCAGAAACTGAGGATTGCACAGTTGAAACGGTTAACCCAGTACTTGCTGATGGAGTAGATTTTGAATGTGTTGATATAGAACCCTCTTTTTTTGGTGAGAAGGATGGCTCATTTTTAATAGAGTTTGTTGAAAACCCAGATGCTTCTGGTATAAATACTTCTGAACGGGTAGTTTCGTATAGCCAAACCGAAGGGGTTGAACCTTGGGCAGGTTTCTTCTTTAATTTGGCATCAAAGGTCGATTTTTCTGAAAAGCAAACGATTAAAATTAAAGTATATTCTCCTGCGATAGGTCACAAGGTTTTAGTAAAACTTGAAGATAGTGCTGATGGTGCAATTAATAAAGAGGTAGAAGTTTTAACTACTGTTGCCAATCAATGGGAGGAACTGGCTTTTATGTTTTCTCCAGATGATTCGGATAAATATGATAGAATGGTAATGTTTTTTAATTTTAATGGGGATAAAGACGCTGCTACTACACATTATTTTGATGAGATAACGCTTTCAGAAGGTGGGGCGCAACCAGAAGTGCCTACAACGGCTCCAACGACTGCCGCAGCTGCCCCAACAAATGCGCAGGAAGATGTTATTTCTTTATTCAGTAATGCATATGATAACGTAACGGTTAATGAATGGCGTACAAGTTGGTCTCAAGCCGAACTTGAAGACATTCAAATCGACGGTAATGATGTAAAAAAGTACAGTATGTTAAATTTCGTAGGAGTAGAGACCGTAGGTGACAATCTTATTGATGCAACGGATATGACCCATTTTAGGGTAGATGTTTGGACGGCTGATGCTACTGAAATTCGCATAAAGCTAGTTGATTTTGGAGCAGATGCTAACCCAGATCCGCAAGGAATGCCGGTTGATGATAGTGAGCATGAGATTATTATAGCAACCCCCGAACAAAACACTTGGATTTCTTTAGATTTACCACTCTCAGATTTTACAGGTCTTACATCGCGTAACCATATTGCACAATTGATATTCTCGGGTAATCCATCAGGAAACTTCACTATGTATGTGGATAATGTATACTTTTACAAGGCTTCTGCAACGGCTCCAACGACTGCCGCAGCTGCCCCAACAAATGCGCAGGAAGATGTTATTTCTTTATTCAGTAATGCATATGATAACGTAGCGGTTAATGAATGGCGTACAAGCTGGTCTCAAGCCGAACTTGAAGACATTCAAATCGACGGTAATGATGTAAAAAAGTACAGTATGTTAAATTTCGTAGGAGTAGAGACCGTAGGTGACAATCTTATTGATGCAACGGATATGACCCATTTTAGGGTAGATGTTTGGACGGCTGATGCTACTGAAATTCGCATAAAGCTAGTTGATTTTGGAGCAGATGCTAACCCAGATCCGCAAGAAATGCCGGTTGATGATAGTGAGCATGAGATTATTATAGCAACCCCCGAACAAAACACTTGGATTTCTTTAGATTTACCACTCTCAGATTTTACAGGTCTTACATCGCGTAACCATATTGCACAATTGATATTCTCGGGTAATCCATCAGGAAACTTCACTATGTATGTGGATAATGTTTATTTTCATAAATAAAATAATTAGTTCTTTAGTATAACAATATATAAGCCTCGAAAGAGGCTTATATTATAAATATAGGAGTATGGTAAAAAAATTGTTTTCAACTTTTTGTCCTATGAAGAGCTTAGTAGGCATTATGCTTGCGTTTTGTTCAATTTCGTTTTCTTGTAGTAAAGAAAACGATACCAAAACTAACGCTGTTTCAGATCTACAGGTGACCATAAATGTAGTTAATGCTTCCGATGAACAACCAAATGGAGATGGATCTGGTCGAGTAGAGGTAAGCGTAACAGCAAAAAATGCCGTTCGGTATGCTTATCGCTTTGATCAAGAAGCTGTAGAAGCGTCTGAAGCCCCAAACCGATCACATGTTTTTACACAAGCTGGCACTAATGAACATACTATTGTCGTTTGGGCCTACGATACCGAGGGTAACTTTGTTAATAAAACGGAAACGGTTAGCGTTTTTCGTTCAGCAGAAACAGTAGCAACTTTGGTGTTTTCTGATGAATTTGACTACGAAGGTTTACCAGATTCAGAAAAATGGCATCATCAAGTAATTCCACCAAATAATGGTTCTTGGTTTAATAATGAAGAACAGCATTATACAGATCGATTGGTAAATTCCATGGTGAGCAATGGTACTTTAAAATTGACTGCCAAAAAAGAGACTTATACTTATCAAGGATCAACTAAGGCGTATACAAGTGCACGTTTAAATGCTAAATTCGCCTTTACTTATGGTCGTGTTGAGGTTCGTGCTAAATTGCCAGCTTCAGAAGGAACATGGCCTGCAATTTGGACTTTAGGAGCCAATATTAACGAAACAGGAAACTTTTTTGGCGACCAGTACGGAAGCGTGGGTTGGCCTAACTGTGGTGAAATAGATATTTTAGAACAAAAAGGGGAAGATAAGAACCGAACGATTACCCATTTTCACTGGGGCGATAAATTAACTGGTGAATACGTTAATTCTGGCAACACATGGGCATTACCTGATGCGAGTACAGAATTTCATGTATATTCCTTAGAATGGAGTGTTAATAGCTTAAAAGTATTTATAGATGACACTAAAATTTATGAATTGGCTAACACTTCTAATAAACCTTATAATGAACCACATTATTTGCTATTAAATCTCGCTATGGGTGGTAGCTTAGGGGGCACTATACCCCAGAATTTTACAGAAGACACGGTAGAAATCGACTATGTGAGGATATATCAGAATCAGTAAAATACTGTTTTGTTTTTGGTGAAAATTTAAGTGTGTCAAACACATCGGTTAATTTTAAAATTAGTTTAATCAATGGATTTTCAGATATATAATTCTTGTTTTTAGATAAACAAAACAACGAAATATCTATTAACCTGAGTTCGACATAAGGAATTTAGTAAAAAAGAGTTAACTGCGTGGTATTTGTTGTTTCAAATTTGATT
>CANKUU010000015.1 GCA_947486785.1 uncultured Flavobacteriaceae bacterium
CTTCAATCAAATTTGAAACAACAAATACCACGCAGTTAACTCTTTTTTACTAATTCCTTATGTCGAACTCAGGTTAAAAAAAATAATACTACTAAAAACTGCTTCATATTTTAGGTTTTGGTTCGTCTATTGATCAGCAAATTAGATAATCAAATTTTTAGCTAACTTTAGATTTGTTAAAATTAGGCTTTGTTTTTAGTGAATAATATGATAAAAATCGGCTTTTACGATTATGTTAAAATAGTTTTCCCGACAATACTAAAATCAGCATTTATTTTATCGTGCTAACCGGCACATCATCAACAAGAAGGTCTTTAAATATTCAAATTAAGTTAAACGATGTGAAGAGCGAACAAGTAAGTTATCGAAGTAAAATTTTCTTTAAGGATAAAGCTTTTTCAACAACAAATGAAATCATTTGCTGCCCCAGACTAGTTTTAAACAGATTTCTTGTTTGATATTAAACTGGAGTAGTTTTAATTTAAAGAATGATTTTAGTTGTAATAAATTTTAATTTTTTTTTAGGCAATAACGTTGTTAATTCTGCTACCAAAGAGTAAAAGCATTAATTTTTTTGATTCGCATTATCTACTTTTCTGATTAAAATTTTAACACTCTAAAATACATGTATTAGAAGGCAGTAGGAAAAACCAAATTTGAAACATCTTATAGCGCTTTTAAAAGCACTATTGATGTTTTAAAAACTAGAGTAAAGTTACATGCTGAATTACAAAAAAATGTAGCAAAATTCTTAAAATAAAAATTTAGCATTAAAAATGCTACTAACTTTGAAATACCTACCAAATATCTTGTAAGTATTTTGTGACTTAAAAGACCAAATGAATAATTTTTTTTTAAAATCATATGAAACATAAAAAAGGTAAGTTTTTTTCACATTTAATAATTGTTGCGATACTATTAATTTTTCAAGAGAGCAAAGCGCAAAGTGCTTGGAGCCAAAAGAAAGGTGAAATTTATTCACATTTAAGCTATTCATTAATTTCAAATTATAGTGATATTTATAGCAAAACAGCCTATTCAACTACCCGAAAAATAAGTGATAACACCCTACAACTATACGGAGAATATGGTTTAAGTGATAAACTTACTCTTATTGTTAGCCTTCCCCTAAAATCAATAAGCACGGGGACTGAAGTAGCTGCTTCAATGCTACCACTTTCAATTGACAAAGGCTCAAAAACAGCTTTGGGCAATGTTATCATTGGTATAAAGCATAAAATTTTTGACAGAAAATTTGTTTTATCCGGACAACTGAATATGGAAGCAAATACAGGTAGTTCAGATCTAGATTTAGGTATACGCACGGGTTTAAATGCTTGGACATTTACCCCTACCCTTAATTTTGGCAGAGGGTATAATAACTATTATGTTCAAGCTTTTTCTGGAATAGCATTAAGAACAAACAATTACAGCTCAAATTTTAAATTAGGAGGTGAATTTGGATGGACCTCTATAAAGAACATAACCCTTATCGGCTTTATTGATATTGTTGCGTCTTTTAAAAATGGAACTGTAATGTTACCCAATAGCACTTTTGAAACAGCTCTTTATCTAAACAATCAAGAATATACTGCTGTTGGACTAAAAGCAGTCTACCATTTTACTGATAATTTTGGCTTTACAATGGGTCTCGGCGGAGCCTTATCTGCCAATAATGTACCTAAGCAATTGGCTTTAAGCGGCGGGTTATTTTACCAATTGAAATAAAAATCTTGCGTTAGAAATACGCTTCCTTGTATCATAATATAGCTTTAATTGCTTAAGTTGCTCGTTGTATTTGAAAAAATAGCATTTTGTAAGGTTTTCCTTACGAATATAAATGCCTTAAATAATATTTTTCAAAAACGATTAAATTTTCATTCCAATTACACCCATAATTTTTTCTTTTTACTTTATCTTTAGTAAGTAATCTAAAAGCTACCCTTAAATGACTACACCCTTTAGTGCCTCAAAAAAAGAACAGCAACACCCAAAGCCAGTTGTTCCAGACGATATTGAACATCGTATTGTGGCTATTGGTGCAAGCGCTGGCGGGCTTGAGGCATTAAAAGAATTTTTTAGCAATGTTCCGATAGACTGCTACCATAGTTTTGTGGTTATTCAGCACTTAAGTCCAGACTACAAGTCACTCATGGCAGACTTACTTTCTAAGAGCACTAATTTACCCATTTATGAGGTGAAAAATAATATGAAGGTAGAACCCGCCTCGGTATACTTAATTCCACCAAAAAAGAATATGACAATTATCGATGGCATTTTGCATCTAGTAAATAAGCCCAAAGGTAATAGCCTGAATTTGCCAATCGATATTTTCTTCAATTCTTTGGCGCACGAATACAATGAAAAAGCAATTTGTGTAATTCTTAGTGGAACAGGTAGTGATGGTACTAGTGGTGCCCGAACCATCAAAGAAGTAGGTGGAATGGTAATGGTTCAAGACCCGGATCAGGCAAAATTCGATGGAATGCCAAGAAGCGCTATTCAAACTGGTTTAGTAGATTATACCTTGCCTGTTGAATCTATGGCAAGTGAACTATTACACTACATAGAGCATCCTACTACAAGAGGCGAGTCAGTGCTGCTTATAGAAGAAGATGAAGATACTATCAAAAGTATTTTAAAGATTGTTAGAGAAGAAACTGGATTAGATTTTCAGCAATATAAAAGACCTACTCTAGTACGGCGGATTGCAAGAAGAATTAGTGTGAATACTTTACACAACCAAAAAGAGTATTTAGATTTTATACGTCAAAACAGAATAGAATCTGACATTCTTGCGCGTGAATTTCTGATTGGGGTTACTAATTTTTTTAGAGATAATCAAGTTTGGAAAAGTTTAGAAACTTCTGTAATTCCTGACTTAGTTTCTTCAAAAAAAAATGGCGATGTTTTTAAGGTTTGGTGTGTAGGCTCAAGCACCGGTGAAGAAGCCTACAGTATGGCGATGATAATCGATGAAGAAATTGAACGCCAAAATAAAGATTTAAAAGTAAAAATTTTTGCTACCGACTTAGCTAGCAATCATGTAAATATTGGTAGTAGAGGAATTTATCCCGAAAGTATAATTGCGAATGTTTCACCTGCTAGGTTAAAGAAATTTTTTACCAAAATTGATGATTCCTATCAGGTAAGTTCCAAATTGCGTAAAACGGTAATTTTTAGTCAGCACAATGTTTTGACAGACCCACCATTTAATAAAATGGATATTTCCGTTTGTAGAAACTTACTAATATATATGCAACAAGCTGCGCAGCGTAAAATCATTGGCTTATTGCATTATTCTTTAAACCTAAACGGTATTTTATTACTCGGCAGTAGTGAATCTTTAGGAGATTACACAAGCGTATTCGAAGTATTTAACCGTAACGCAAAGATTTACAAAAACATTAAACAGGCAAAGTCTATTGGTTTTGAACCTTTAAAATACCCTGATTCAAGTAAGTTTGCTAAAAATATCATCAATAATAGAGCGGTTGTCAACAATGAAATAAGAATGGCAAACATCATGAACGAGATGATTGCTGATGAACTTGGTTTGGCAGGGGTTTACATAGATGAAGGTTTTAATATTTTACACGCAGTTGGTGAGTTTAAGAAGTTTGTTCAGTTACCAGAAAAGGGTTTTAGTATAAATCTTTTAAACATGGTGCCACCGAACGTATCTATAACCTTAGCTGCAACAGTGCGAAAAGCATTTACAAAACAAGAAAGAATTTTATACAAGTCTTTATCGATTACGAATGAACAAGGCACAATTCCTTTCGATATTTTAGTAAATCCTTTTGAAATAAATTTTGTAAATCATGCCCGTGGTTGCCTTCTGCTTTTTATTCCCAGAAAAGAACAGAAAGGTTCTGCAACCGTTTTAAAAGATACTTCAGATTTATCAAATTTTAGAATTTTAGAACTTGAAGAGGAATTAAAAAACGCAAAAGAAAATCTAAATAATGTTGTTGAAGAAGTAGAAACCAGTAATGAAGAATTACAGGCCACTAATGAAGAACTACTTGCTTCAAACGAAGAATTACAAAGTACAAACGAAGAACTACAAAGTGTTAATGAAGAACTACATACTGTAAATGCTGAACTGCATCAAAAAATGGAAGACCTTTCTGCGCTTAATAGCGATATGGATAATTTATTAACCAGTACAGATATCGGCACCATTTTTATTGACACAGAAATGCGAATTCGTAAGTTTACACCGGCTATTAGAGACCATTTTAGTTTAAGAGAAACTGATATAAATAGACCCATAAGTCACTTTGCTAATAATTTTGACACAAAATCTTCTGATTTTTTAGAAAGAGTTAAAGAGGTTTTGGTAGGAGGCAAAATGGTTCAAAGAGAACTGCACACAAGCAATGGAAAATGGTTTTTAAAACGAGTAGCACCTTATTTTGACAATGATAAAAAAATTAAAGGTGTGGTCATTAGTTTTGTAGATATTGACGATATTAAAAAATCTGAAGAAAAAATAAAAAAGAGTGAACAAGAATTTCGCCTTTTGTATGAAAATGCACCAGAAATGTTTGCTAGCTTCGACAAAAACGGCAAATTAATAAATTGTAATAGGCGTTTAGTTGAAAATCTTGGTTACAAAAATAAAGCTGAGCTTCTTAAAAAACATTTTCAAGACTTTTATTACAATTCTTCAGAAGCCACAAAAAAACATTTTAAAGAGTTTAAGCGCTCGGGCAAAATGAATAATGTAAAGGTCATTTTTGCAAAAAAAGATGGCTCACCCATTAATATTAGAATTAATGCACAGGTGCTCTATGATACTGAGGGTAATGAAATTTACTCTTTAGCATCTTTTCATGATATTTCAGATTTAACAAAAATTGAACAAGAATTAATTGATAAAAATAAAGCGTTTGAACAATTATTAGAAGGAACAACTGCAGGCTATTGGGATTTAAGGGTTAAAGAAGGAAAGCAGTATTTAAGTCCGAGTTATAAAGCAATGTTCGGTTATGAAGATCATGAAATAGATAACAGCCCTGAACTATGGAAAACCTTGGTGCATCCTGAAGATCTTCAAATTGTTTTAGACACCTATGATAAACATATTCAATCTAAGGGTGAAATTCCTTTTTCATATCAAGTGCGCTATTTTCATAAAGACGGTAGCATTGTATGGATTTATAGTTTGGCAAAAGTAATAGAATGGGACACAAATTGGCAACCTTTAAGAATTATAGGAAGTCATATCGATATTACTCCACTTAAAACAATTGAAGAAGAGCTATATAGAAGCAACAGAGAATTAGAACAGTTTGCTTACGTAGCAAGTCACGATTTACAAGAACCTTTAAATACGATTACCGATTTTGTTAAACTTCTAGAGGAAGAATATCATGAAAAACTAGAAGGAGATGCACAAAAATATATTGAATTTATTTTAGAGGCAGCAAATCGAATGAGTAGCTTAGTAAAAAGTGTTTTAAGCTATTCTAAGATTGGTAAAAATTTAGAAAAAAAGGCTGTTGACTGTAATCACATTTTAAAAGATCTAAAACAAGATCTAAAACATAAAATATTAGAAACCAAGACTACCATAACTCATAAAAAACTACCCGTAATACACGGTTATGAAATTGAACTACATTCACTGTTCTTTAATCTTATTTCTAATTCGATTAAATTTAGAAGAGAAAATCATCCTCCTAAAATATCGATTAAGGCAGAGGAGTTAGAATCTCATTGGAAATTTTGTTTTGAAGATAATGGTATTGGTGTATCAAAAAATAATCAAAAAAAGGTTTTCAATATATTTCAGAGACTAAATAATATGGACAGCTTTGAAGGCACCGGCATAGGGCTAGCTCAATGTAAAAAAATAACGGAACTACATGGAGGTAAAATTTGGATCGATAGCTCATCAAAATCAGGTACAAAATTTTGCTTTACGATTAAAAAACTTTAAAAAAATATGCAAAAAAAACTTAAATCAATACTCTTACTAGACGACAATCTTGCCACAAATTTTATACATAAAAAATTTTTACAAAAAGCAAATTGCGCAGAACAAATAATCGATTTTAGAAGCGGTATCAATGCTTTAAAATACTTGACACAACAGGGTATTCGACAACCAGATATGATTATGGTTGATATTAATATGCCGATTATGAGTGCTTGGGAATTTCTTGAGCTATATGAAAACTCAAGACAAATTACAAAAACAGACACCACAATTGTTCTTTTATCTACATCATTAAGTCCTGCCGATAAAGAAAAAGCTGATAATACTCCCGTAATAAAAGAAGTATTACTAAAACCATTATCTGTAGAATCAATACAACAGACTATTGATAAACATTTTAACAAATAGTTTCGATAAACGGCTTTTTAAATTAGTTTAAACCACAAAAAAATAAATTAACACCACTATTTAAAAAGGTTTCACAACAAAATAAAATTTATTCTTAATTAAAATTAGAACTTTACGTAAGTCTAAAAATACCCTTGTCAATATGAAAATGGTCACAAAATCTGTAAGTAATCCAGCATTATCTGAAAATACCTTTTGGATTAAAGATTTATCTACCTCTACAGCATTACTAGATATAAACTTTAAATTTGTTGATGCATCTTACCAACTAAAACGTAAATTTTATTTGGAAGACGCCGACATACTCGGTAAAACCATTTTCGAAATTTTTCCTTCATTCTCAAGAGACTGGAAAGAGAAAATGCGGTTTGCAATGGAGGGCTTGAAGGATATTCAAGTGATGGTTAAAATTGACATGTTAAATGGCAGTTCCAAAAAAGTTTTATGGCGTTTAAATGCGTGGAGAAATAAAGAGGGTAGCACCATCGGATTAGTAATTAACGCCGAAGATGTTACCAAGGTAAAAGATTTGGAGCGCGAATTATTAAAATTAAAAAACCGTCTCTCGGAAAAGGGAGAGTTAGCCAAGATTGGAAGTTGGGAATTTTTAGTAGAACAAGAGCAAATACTTATTTCACAAAACGCTCAAAAAATTTTTGATCTAAACAATTGTTCTCAATTCTCTTTAGGTCTACTTCAAAAATTATTAGGAGAAAATAATAAAGAGTTAATTCAGCAAACTCTTTTTGAAGCAATCCAAAACGGTATTCCATGGAACAAATCTTTAAAAGTATGCTTAAAAAATGGTGATGAGATACTCATGAATACCATTGGGCGACCTAAATTTAAGAATGGCAAATGCCACCGAATTGTTGGTACTGTTCAAATTGTCAACATCAAAACGGAGAGCGCTTCAAACCAAACCAATAAAATTAATGCATTAAACGCTTCAAAGAAAGTTGAAGATTATTTTAGTAATTCGCCTTCAGCAATGGTATTACTAGATGTTTCAAATAGAAAAATTTTAAGGGTAAACGAAGAGCTTTTAAAAATTGTTAATCTGAAACAACAGCATTTGCAATTTAAAAATTATTCTGAATTTCTTAAAAATGAAAACAAGTCAACCCTGCTGCTGATCAGAAAACAACTCAGAGATTTTGGAAAGTTTGAAAAAATAGATATTCCATTTATTAGTGAATCAAATGAGCAAAAAACACTAAGTGTTTCAGGTAAACTTGTAAACTTTGAAGAAAATTTACTCTGCGAAATTAAAGATGTTACCGAAGATAGAAAAAGAGAAAAAGACCTTGCGAATAATCTAAAAAAGAGCAACAACCACATTAAAAAATTAGTGAATTATACGCACATAATTACTCATAATTTAAAAGGTCATGCCACAAATTTTTCTTTAATGGTAGATTTACTAAAAGAGACTAGCTCGCAAAAAGAGTATAATCAAATATTAAATGTTTTAAAATATAGTACAGAGAATTTAAGCGAAACCATTGGCGATTTAAGAAGTATGGTTGCTATTAAAGAAAATTACACTTCAAAAAAATCAAGCCTGCTCCTTAACGATTTTGTTTATAAGGCACTTCAAAATTTGTCTGGCGAAATTCGTAAAGTAGATGCAAAAGTTATAAATGAAATCACGAATAGCCAAAAAATAGTAGCTTTTCCATTTTACTTAGAAAATATTTTAACCAACTGTATCTCAAATGCGGTTAAATTTAGAAAACTTACCAAAACTCCAATTATAAGTATAAGTGCAACTACAACGAAGGAGTACACTATTTTATCAATTGAAGATAATGGTGTTGGTATGAATTTATCTGAAAGAGGTGATAAACTTTTTAAAATAGGAAGTTCACTAGGTAACCTTAGTGACTCAAAAGGAATGGGGTTGTATCTTACAAACTATCAAGTTGAAATTATGAACGGTAAAATTGAAGTAGAAAGCACTCCTAATGAGGGTTCTATTTTCAAAATATTCTTTCCAAATAATTAAACAAAATATAGGTAAGTGTAAATTTTAAAGGCAAAGGGTTACTCAATTGTTCCCGTTTGCCTTTTCTACATAACTACACAAAGTTGTTTTTAGTTCTTCGGTCTTAAAAGCGGTAATTGAAATTTAATACCGCTAAAGAGTCATATGAAACAAACGATACAAGTTTCACTATCAAAACCTATGCAATATCATTATTTTAAATTTTTATTAAAAGTTAACTCCTAAGATTTTTTTGAATATTTTAAGTCTATACACCGCCGTTAAGCGTATGGGTGTAGGGCTACCAAATTTGTTAAAATTTATTTTGTTTAACTTTTATTAAAATTAGATAAACATTTTGTAACTTTAAACCAAACTAAGGTAGTTTAGAAAATCGGCTACTTGTGATAACTTAAACTTTGGTATGTTCAACATTTTTAAATCAAAATCAGAAATAGAAAAATTACAAATCAAGTATAAAAGCTTGCTAAAAGAGGCACATGCACTATCTACCATTGATAGAAAAAAAAGTGATAAAAAAGTCTTTGAAGCAAATGAAATTTTAATAAAAATGGAAAAGTTGAGCTAGTTAATAGAAATTAATGAAAATAAAAAAACCAGATTATGTAGTTTTTAATAGTGCAACACAAAAATATGATGCATTTGTAATGCCATACCCCTCATCTGTTAGTGCGCCGGTAATTAAAAATACAAATACAACAGCTTGGAAGAACCGTAGCATCAACAAAGTTAATAGTAAGGTAGCCACAAAGCTTTTAGAACTTAAAGAGCAATATGATTCTATTTTAAAAGAGTTTGAATATAATAAGCTCATTTTTAATGCTAAAATTAGCTTTGAGCCTGTTATTGGGCAAACCTATCATTTGTATCAACGAGATAATGGAGAAACATTTATGTCTTTATTATCACCAGATCAATTTAACCTGATGCATTTAGGTAGTTTTTATTTAAATGCCGAAATGATTTGGCAAAAAATATAGTCCTTTATGAATAATACTGAGCCCATTACAGAAAGAAATTTAGACCGTATTATTGAAATGGCTTGGGAAGATCGTACGCCTTTCGAGGCCATAAAGTTTCAATTTAATTTAGCAGAAAAAGAAGTAATAAAATTAATGCGAAGAAACTTAAAAGTTTCTAGCTTTAAACGCTGGCGCAAACGTGTAAATAGTGGTGTAAGTCAAAAGCATCTCAAAAAAAGAAATCCTGAGATTACGCGATTCAAATGTTCGAGACAAAAAGCTATTTCTGGTAATAAAATATCTAAACGGTAAATGGAAGAATTTGAACTTAAAATCTCCAAATTTCCTACCAAGTATACTGAAATTTTGCATCGATTACATGGTATTGATCCAAAAAAATATGGATCAACACGCAACTATATTAACGGTGCTGTTACTTATTTATCACCTTATATTTCTAGAGGCGTAATTTCTACCAAGTTTATTTTTGAATACGTTTTAGAACAAGGTTACGACCCCAAACAAATTAAAAAATTCATTCAAGAATTGGCCTGGAGAGACTATTGGCAGCAAGTCTGGTTGTCAAAAGGAGAAGCCATAAATGAAGATTTAAAACATAAACAATCGCCAATTACTAATTTTTCAATTTCTAAAGCCCTCATTGAAGGGGCAACCGGAGTTTTTGCAATTGACAAGGGAATAAGCGAATTATATGAAACTGGTTATTTACACAATCATCTTAGAATGTACATCGCATCTATCGCTTGTAATATGGCTCAAAGTCATTGGCTAAAACCTGCTCAATGGATGTATTATCACCTCTTAGATGCCGATTGGGCGAGTAACGCTTTAAGTTGGCAATGGGTTGCGGGTTCTAATTCTAATAAAAAATATGTGGCAAATCAAGAGAATATTAATACCTACTGCTATACTAGTCAAAAAAATACATTTTTAGATGTACCTTATGATACATTTAAAAATATGAGCATTCCTGAAGAATTAAAAGAAACTACTCCCCTAGTTTTAAAAACAGTTTTACCTGAAGAAAAGAATATTAGTTTAAATGAGATGGTACCTACTCTTGTCTATAATATGTACAACATAGATCCTCTATGGAAAAAAAACATTTCAGCAAATAGAGTATTATTATTAGAACCTTCGCATTTTAGCAATTATCCTATCTCTCAAAAATCTTTAAATTTTATAATTAAACTGGCAACGGATAATATTAAAGACATCGTTATTTGTGTTGGAGAGTTTAAAGCCATTTTTAATAATTATAAATATTCATCAATCTACTACAAAGAGCACCCTCTAAATAGACATTACATGGGTATTGAAGAACCTAGAGATTGGATGTTTGATGTTCGGGGATACTACCCTTCTTTTTTTGCTTTTTGGAAAAGATGTGAAAAAAAAATTAACTATTGAATAAAGAAACTTTAAATATTGTTTGGTTAAAACGAGATATTCGTTCGCAAGATCACGAACCCTTGTTCTTGGCCGAACAAGCACGTGTGCCTTATTTGGTGATATATATCTTTGAACCAAACCTTTTAGAGTATCCAGATACTAGCCCGAGACATCTACAATTTATATATCATTCTATCTTAGCTCTTAATAAGACCCTAAAACCGTTTCAACGACAGGTTGAAGTTTTTTATGGTGATGCAACTAAAGTCTTCGATTTTTTAAATTCTATTTTTGAGATAAAAACACTTTTTAGCTATATGGAAAGTGGTATTCGAGTAACTTGGCAGCGTGATAAAAAAGTGAGCAAGTTTTGTAAATCTAATTTTATTACATGGCAAGAATCGCAACGAGATGGTATTTTACGTGGTATTAAAAACAGAACAAATTGGAATAAAAGTTGGCATACCACTATGCACAAACCCGTTATTTACAATCGTTATAGTACAGGGCAACTAAAACCATTAAAACACCCTTTTAAAATACCTGCTAATTTAAATAAAACATTTGCCAATTACCCAAAACAGTATCAACCTGCAGGAGAGCAAAAGGCATGGCTTTACTTAAAATCATTTGCAGAAAAGCGGGGTTTTAACTACCAAAAACACATTTCAAAACCTAGCGAAAGTAGAACTGCATGCAGCAGGTTATCACCCTATTTGGCATGGGGTAATATTAGTATTAAACAAGTTTTTCAATTTATAGGAACCCACCCAAACGGCACTAATAATAACAGAGCATTTTCGGCAATGCTTACGAGATTACATTGGCATTGTCATTTTATTCAAAAATTTGAGGTGGCTTGTTCTTACGAAACGCATTGTATCAATTCTGGTTACGAAATACTAGCGCACTCAAAAAATGATACCTTTATAAAAGCATGGAAAACGGGTACAACTGGTATTCCTTTAATTGACGCTTGCATGAGAGCAGTTGTTGCGACTGGATGGATTAATTTTAGAATGCGTGCTATGCTAGTTTCTTTTTTTACTTTAAACTTAGATCAAGATTGGCGTGATGGTGCCTATCATTTAGCACGTCAGTTTTTAGATTATGAGCCCGGTATTCACTACCCACAATTTCAAATGCAAGCAGGTACAACGGGTATTAACACGGTTCGCTTATACAACCCTGTAAAAAACTCGGTAGCGCATGATCCAAAGGGAAATTTTATAAAAAAATGGGTTCCTGAACTAGCAAATGTTCCAATAGCCTACATCCACGAGCCCTGGACCATGACTCCAATGGAGCAAACTTTTTGTGGTGTTTTTATAGGAGATGATTACCCCTTACCAATAGTAAATCTGCAAGAAAGTGCTAGGCAAGCAAGAACTAAAATTTGGAATCATAAAAAACATCCTGCCGTACAAAAAGAGAAAAAACGTTTACTTGAAACTCACGTAAATATGTCTTAAAATGAAATATAGCAAAGATGATATTTTAGCATTAGATCGAATTGATAAATTAAAATTAATAAATTCAGTTACTGGTATTAAACCCGCAAATCTTATCGGTACAATAAATAGTAAAGGACAAACCAATCTCGCAATTTTTACTTCTGTTGTACATTTAGGTAGTGATCCTGCTCTCTTGGGTTTTATTGCCAGACCACGAACTTCAGAAGTTGGTCATACGTTTAAAAACATACAAGAAATTAAACAGTATACCATCAATCATATACCTGAAGCGTTTGTAGAGAACGCTCACTATACTTCAGCAAAATTTAAAGCAAATGTTTCAGAATTTGAAGCATGTAATCTAACGGAAGAATATCTTGAAGGTTACAATGCTCCTTTTGTAAAAGAAAGTAATTTTAAAATGGCAATGTGTTTTAAAGAAGCAATTGATATCAAAAGAAATAATACAATGCTAGTCATTGGCGAAATTGAACATATTATATTACCAGATACTGCATTGGTAGCTTCAGATATTAACTTAGAAGCCACAAATAGTATTGGAATTTCAGGATTAAATACCTACTATTCTCTAAAAAAAATCGCTAATTTTCCACATGCAAGAGTTAGCGAGGTGCCTTCATTTAAAATATGAAAAAAGAACATCTTCCTCAAAAAAATTGTCTTGTTTGTAAGCGACCATTTAGCTGGCGTAAAAAATGGGAAAAAAATTGGAATAGTGTAAAATATTGTAGTCAACGATGCCGAATAAACAAATAAAAAGTACCAGTCTTATATTTCCTCATCAACTTTTTAAACAATCGCCGCTTTTTTCAACTAAGTCAACGATATACTTAATAGAAGAATATTTGTTTTTTAAACAATATCCTTTTCATAAACAAAAGATAGCTTTTCATAGAGCTACTATGAAACGTTATGCGCATTTTTTAGAAAAAGAGAAGCTACTTAAAGTTATATATATTGAGGCAAGTGAAGATGTTTCAGATATTCGACTACTTATACCTAAATTAAAAAATGATGGCATTAATCATATCAATTACATAGACCCTACTGATAATTGGTTGCAAAAAAGACTAACTAGAGGCTTTAAAGAAAATGATATTTCTTCAACCCAATATAAATCACCATTGTTTTTAAATTCTAAAGAAGAACTAACTGCTTTCTTTCGACCAGATAAAAAGAAATACCATCAAACTACCTTTTATAAAGAGCAGCGAAAAAAGAGAGGTATTCTTTTAACAACCGATGGAAAACCGCAAGGCGGCAAATGGACTTTTGATGTAGAAAACAGAAAAAAATATCCTTCAAAGAAAGTAGCGCCCTCTATTCAATTTCCTGATGTAGATATTTACTTTAAAGAGGCTAGCGAGTACGTTGTTGAAAATTTTTCAAATCACTTAGGTAGTTTAACAGCACATTCATTATACCCTACAGATTTTAAAACCACGCAGGTTTGGCTTAATCAATTTTTTGAACATCGTTTTAATGAATTTGGAACCTATGAAGATGCAATAGTTGCTGAAAATTCTATCTTACACCATAGTGTTCTTAGCCCTATGCTGAATATTGGACTCATCACACCACAAGAAATTATTGAAGCCTGCTTACTGTATGCCAAAAAGCATCAGATTTCTATTAACTCTGTAGAAGGCTTTGTACGTCAAATTATAGGATGGAGAGAGTTTATACGTGGCGTATATGAATCTCGTAGTAGCGAAGAAAGAACAACTAATTTCTGGAAATTTAAAAGAAAAATACCACCGTCTTTTTATGATGGCACTACGGGTATTGCACCCTTAGATCAAACTATAAAAAAAGTATTACAAACCGGTTATTGCAATCATATAGAGCGTTTGATGATACTAGGTAATTTTATGATGTTATGCGAATTTGATCCTGATGAGGTTTACCGATGGTTTATGGAGCTTTTTATAGATGCTTATGACTGGGTGATGGTGACAAATATATACGGAATGAGTCAGTTTGCAGATGGTGGTCTAATGGCTACTAAGCCTTACATTAGCGGAAGTAATTATATCATAAAAATGAGTAATTATAAAAAAGGAGAATGGCAAGCTACTTGGGATGGTTTATTCTGGCGATTTATGCACACGCACCGCGATTTCTTTTTATCCAATCCGAGGTTGGGCATGCTTGTGAAAATGTTCGATAAAATGCCCACAGAAAAACAACAATTGCACTTAGATAATGGTGCTGCCTATTTAGCAAAGTTACCGTCATAATTTGATATTATAAATTGATGAAAAAGCAAGATTACAAAATACATATTATAGGTGCTGGTATCAGCGGATTAATTACCGCTAAAGTTTTAGAGGATAATGGTTTTCATCCCATTATACTAGAATCCACCGATCGTGTTGGTGGAAGAGTAAAGACAGATATTGTAGATGGTTATCAATTAGATCACGGATTTCAAGTGCTACTTAGTGCGTATCCTGCAGCCAATAAATATTTAAACTTTGAAGCCTTAGACTTGCAAAAAATTTTACCTGGTGCCTCAATTTTCAAAAATACTAAACAACACATCATAGGCGATCCATTAAGGGATACATCTTTATTAATTTCTTCTCTATTTTCAGGTATTGGTGTATTTGCTGATAAATTAAAAATATTAAAGCTCAACCGTAGATTGAAAAAAAATAGCTTAGAAACTATTTTTGCTAAAAAAGAGCAATCAACCCTAAGTTATCTAAAAGATTTAGACTTTTCTCAAGCAATTATTTCAGATTTTTTTATTCCTTTTTTTAGTGGAATTTTTCTTGAAAACCATCTTCACACCTCAAGCAGAATGTTTGAGTTTGTCTACAAAATGTTTGGAGAAGGATACGCAGCTATTCCAAAATCTGGTATGGAAGCCATTCCTAAACAACTTAAAAAAAACTTGAAGCATACGAGCTTCAAATTTAATTCGGAAGTAAGTAGAATTAATGATAAAGAAATACATCTTACTTCTGGCACCTGTATTGAAAGTCATTTTACGATTGTTACGGCTAACGCAAGTAGCTTAATTTCAAATTTAAAAAATCAAATCACAGCATGGAAAACTTGCGACACCTTGTATTTTGAAACTGATAGCAGAAATATTACGAAGCCTCTGATTGGCTTAATACCTGAGCCAAATACTTTAATAAACAATATTTTTTATCATACCAGTTTAGAAACCCAAATAAAGCCCAATAAAGAATTACTTTCCGTCAGTATTATTGACCGACAACAATTATCTGACGAAGCTCTTATTGCGCAAGTAAAAACAGAACTTGAGCTTTATTGTAATATTAGTTCGGCTCGCTTTATTAAGCACTACAACATACCGATGGCCTTACCAGATTTAAACAATCTGCAGTATGAAATGCTACCCTCAGAAACGCGACTTACAACAGGTATTTTTTTAGCGGGTGACACACAACTTAACGGATCATTAAATGCAGCTATGATTGCTGGTGAGCGAGCTGCACTTGGTGTTTTAGAAGCTCTTTCGGGTGGCATACCCGTAGAAAGTATAACTTCTGAATACACCGAAAATTAAAGCTCATTTGACTTAAAGTGTTTCTACAGTTTATAAAACCTTAATGTACTTTATTAAACACAATCCTATTTACTACTTTTACCCCAATACGCATAATTTTATTTCTTTAAACACATGCAGCAACCCTTAGTGAGCATTTTAATACCGGTTAAGAATACCGAAAAGTTCTTACATGAGTGCTTGCAATCTACTATTAACCAAACGTATACAAATTGGGAGGTTTTAGCTGTAAATGATCATTCTACAGATAAAAGCGAAAACGTTTTACAATGCTACGCTAAAAAGGACTCAAGAATTAAAATATTTAACCAAAAAGAACAGGGTATTCTACCCGCCCTACAAAAAGCATATCACCATAGTAAAGGCCATTTGATTACTCGAATGGATTCTGATGATATTATGAAGCCAGATAAACTGCATATACTGGTGCAAAAACTTCTTAAAAACGGTAAGGGACACTTGGCAGTTGGGCAAGTGAAATACTTCTCGGATCAAGGTATTTGTAATGGCTATGAAAGGTATGCGCGCTGGTTAAATATGCTTACACGCAAAGGAAATAACTACTCAGAAATTTATAAAGAATGTGTGATACCTTCGCCATGTTGGATGGTGTATCGTTCAGATTTAGAGCATTGTGGGGCTTTTAATACCCACCGATACCCAGAAGATTATGACCTCGCATTTCGGTTCTATGAAAATGGTTTAAACTGTATCGCATGTGCTGAAGTATTACATTTATGGCGCGATTATAATTCTAGAACTTCTAGAACACATGAACATTATGCTCAAAATTATTTTTTAGATATTAAACTTCATTATTTTTTAAAGCTACACTATAATCCAAAACGTCCCTTAGTTATTTGGGGTGCCGGAAAGAAAGGCAAAACCCTAGCCAAAAAACTGATTGAAAAAAAAATTGATTTTTATTGGATATGTAATAATACTAATAAAATAGGCAAAGAAATATATGGGAAGCAAATGCTTCATTTTAAACGAATATCACAACTAAATATGCCCAAAACAATAATTACTGTAGCAAACAAAGAAGAACAAGAAGTAATTTGTAATTTTCTTTTAAAATTAAATCAAAAAAATATGGAAGACTATTATTTCTTTTGCTAAATCACCCATTAGCTATACATAACTTTTGTTTGCCGCAGTCAATAGCATTAAAAAGTATTACTACATTTATCTACTAACGCAATGGTCTTTTTGTCTTTTTTAAATTATATTTGTAAAATCAAAAACGGGAATGCAGTTTAAACATCCAGAACTTCTTTGGGCCCTTCTTCTTCTACTAATTCCTATTTTCATACATCTTTTTCAACTACGTAGATTTAAAAAAACACCGTTTACAAACGTAAAGTTTTTAAAAAAAGTAGTTTCTGAATCTAGAAGAAGTAGCACCTTAAAAAAATGGCTTTTACTTGGTACAAGATTACTTTTATTTACAGCCCTAATTCTTGCTTTTGCGCAGCCTTTTTTTGCTAAAAAATCTGCTCTAAAAATAAAACAGACGGTCATTTACTTAGATGATTCGTTTAGTATGCAGGCGAAAAAAAATTCTGTAACTCTTTTAGAAACAGCGGTTCAAGAGTTATTAAAATCAGTGCCAGAAGATCAAAAAATCAGTCTTTTTACGAATCAATTGGTTTTCGAAAATACAAGTATAAAAACTATTCGAAATAATTTATTGTCGATACAACCAACGGCTAAACAATTGAACTTAGATGAAATTTATCTAAAAGCGAACACGCTTTTCAACTACGACAAGGATAGTATTAAAGACCTTATTGTTATTTCTGACTTTCAACAGCGAATGGCCTCAAAAAATGATAACACCTTAACGCGATTCTCAAAACACTTTATCTTCGAAAAAGCAGAAAACATTAAAAATATTAGTATTGACTCGGTTTTTATTAATAACCAAAGCGGAGGTAATATAGAACTTACCGCTCTTATGTCTGCCAACACACCGATAGAAAGTACACCGGTTTCTCTTTTTAACAACAACAAATTAATTGCTAAAACCGCGGCTATCTTTTCGAAAAATAAAAAAGCAAAAGTAAATTTTACCCTTTCAAATACCGAGGTTATAAAAGGTAAAATAGCGCTTTCAGATACGGGCTTACCCTACGACAATGAATTTTACTTTAATATCGATGCTAAAGAAAAAATAAAAGTTTTAGCTATTGGTAAGGCTCCTAGCGCCTATTTAGAACGCATATTTACCCAGAATGAATTTGATTTTACAAGTGTTACTTTAAAAGCTTTAAATTATAGTTTAATTCAAGATCAAAACTTAATTATTTTAAATGAATTAAAGCATATACCCAAAGCCCTAAGCACCAATTTAAGATCCTTTTCGGAGAATGATGGAAGTCTTTTAATTATACCAAATACCGAAATTAATTTTAATTCATACAATCAATTCCTTGTTAGATACAGTAAAACAAGCTTAAAACAAAAAATAAAATCAGATCGTAACATTACCGATATCAGCTTTGAACATCCTTTGTATTACGATGTTTTTGAAAAAAATGTTAATACTTTTCAATATCCAAAAGTATCGCAATTTTACCAGATAAATACACAAGAACCAAGTATACTTTCTTTTCAAAATAAAGAGCCGTTTTTAATAGGCTTAGACAGGTTCTTCTTATTTACAGCCGCTTTAAATACAGCAAATTCTAATTTTAAAAAATCTCCATTAATCGTTCCTACTTTGTATAAAATAGGAGTTAATAGCCTAAAAATACCTGATTTATATTACCCTTTAAAAAGAAATATAAAGGTAGACATACCTGTACAGCTTGAAAAAGATCATGTTATAAAATTAAAAAAAGATCAGTTAGCGTTTATACCTCAACAAAAATCATTTGCAAAGAAGGTCTCTTTATTATTTTCTGAGCATCCGAAAACAGACGGAATTTTTAGTGTTTTAAGTGATAAGAAAATACTTAAAAATCTAAGTTTTAATTTTACACGGGACGAAAGCGAACTTAAATATCTTGAGCAGAAAACAATGAAGGCGAATACAGTAAATGAATCTTTAACATCGCTTTTCGAAAAGATGAAGAATGACAATATCATAAATACCCTTTGGAAATGGTTTGTTATTTTAGCCTTACTATTTATGCTGGTAGAAGTGTTAATTCAAAAATATCTCTAATGAACATACTCGTAAAAAATGCAGTAATTGTTGCTGCGGATCAAACAGCTATACACCTTAAGAAAAGAGATATTCTTATTAAAAATGGTATTATAGCCTCAATCAAATCAAAAATAGAAGCACCCGCCAAAACAAAAATAATTAATTATGACAACCTACATGTATCCCTAGGTTGGTTTGATAGTAGCGTAAGCTTTGGAGAACCAGGCTATGAAGAGCGAGAAACAATTACCAATGGCTTACTTACTGCCGGAAAAAGCGGATTTACAGATGTTGTACTCAACCCAAATGCTTTACCTGTACCCGATAGCAGTGCCGATATAGTATTTTTGAAAAACGCTGCCAAAAATTCAGTTACAAATTTACATCCCTTAGGAACCCTCACCGTAAACGCAGAAGGTAAAGATTTAGCCGAACTCTATGACATGAAAAATGCTGGCGCGGTTGGGTTTTATGATTTTAAACACGCTATTGAAAATTCGAATCTTTTAAAAATAGCTTTACAATATGCACAGAATTGTGATGGATTAGTTTTCTCTTTTCCAATGGACGTGAAAATTGCAGGAAAAGGAGTTGCGCATGAAGGTGAGGTATCTACAAAAAATGGTCTCAAAGGTATACCTGCCCTCGCAGAAGAATTACAAATTATAAGAGATCTTTTTATTTTAGAATATACAGGAGGTAAATTACATATACCAACAATTTCTACCGCTAATTCGGTTAAACTTATTGCTAGTGCAAAGAAAAAAGGGTTAAATGTAAGTTGTAGTGTTGCCATTCATAATCTTTGTTTGACCGACGAATCGCTCTTAGAATTTGATGCAAACTATAAAGTAATGCCCCCCTTAAGAACGCAAAAAGATGTAAAAGCCCTTCAAAAAGGCTTAAAAGATGGTGTTATTGATTTTGTAAGCTCGGATCATACCCCTATAAATATTGAAGAAAAAAGAGTTGAATTTGATAATGCCGCTTTTGGAACTACAGGACTAGAAAGTGCTTTTGGAATTTTAAATCAGATTTATGGGCTCGAACAAACTATAGCCATTTTAACACGCGGGCGTGAAAGATTTCAATTAAATAACAGCACAATAGCAGAAGGGTCAAAAGCTTGCCTTTCTCTTTTTGATGCTGACACCTCCTATAAATTTAGCCAAAATAATATATATTCAACCTCCAAAAACAGCTTGTTCATCAACAAAAAAGTAAAGGGAAAAGTTTACGGAATTATCAATGGTAGTAACACTATTTTAATATAACTTTTACTTTACACAAAAAATAATCAATTATGATTCATGGAGTTTTTCTTATCATTTTAGGAATCTTAGCTGCCCCCTCTTTGCTTTTGTCAAGAAAACCGGAAGCTAAAGAATTTTTAAACAAAATTACACCCTACCAAGAGTGGATAGGTCTTGTATTTTGTATTTGGGGTATTTGGGGTGTAATTAGCATCTTGCTAAATCTAAAAACATTATCAATTTTACCAAATATATGGGTGCTTTCTTTAGCGGTAAGGGTTGTGGCAGCAGTATTAGGTTTTTTATTGAGCTACACACTGATGAATAATGTTCTACTATCAAAAAATGAGGACGTAAAAGAAAAAGCGGCTGCTTTAAGAGTACAATTAATGCCATTACAAGGTAAATTTGGAATGGCGGCAATATTCATTGGTGCATTTTATATTTTAGTTCGCATTTTAAACTAAGAATTAAGTTAAAATAAAAAAACAGATTCTTGAACAGCTTTCTTTTGAAAGTACAAAATAATTAATTAAAAAATGGAAGAAATACAAGCAGGAAAAACTACCGCTATAGTGGCATATTTTACCATCGTAGGTTCATTAATAGCGATTTTCATGAATTTGGAACCCAAAAATAGTTTTGCCCGTTTTCATACGCGTCAGGCTTTCGGGTTACACATCATGTTTTTAGGTTTCGCGCTTTTCTTAAGCTACGCTTTTAATAAATATGCATGGTACGGTTTATACATATTATATATCGTATTATGGGGATATGGCTTTGTTGGAGCAATTACAGATAAAAGACAATCGGTTCCTGTTTTGGGGCCATACTTTCAAAAATGGTTCACCTTTATTCAATAAAAAGTATGACTACAGCCCCTTTAACTTTAGAACATTTAATTCGCCCCTCTAACATAAAGACCGGAAAACAACCTGTAATTTTTATGTTTCATGGCTACGGAAGCAATGAAGAAGACCTTTTTTCTTTTGCTCCTCTATTACAAGCAGAATTCTGCATTATCTCGGTGCGTGCCCCCTACGCCATTGAATCTTTTGGCAATGCTTGGTATGCCATTAATTTTGACGCGGCAAATGGCAAATGGAGCGATGATGAACAAGCAAAAATTTCTCGCGAAAAAATAGTGCATTTTATTGATGAAGCTTGTAGAACTTATCATTTAGATGATAAAAATATTACATTACTCGGTTTTAGTCAAGGTGCTATACTAAGTTATGCTGTAGCCTTATCATACCCCGAAAAAATAAAAAATGTAGTTGCCTTAAGCGGCTACATTAACGAGCAAATTTTGATTGAAAATTATTCAGAAAAATCACATCAAAATTTAAACATATATGCATCACATGGTCAAGTAGATCAGGTTATACCTATAGAATGGGCACAACAAATACCTCCATTTTTAAAACGTTTAAATATTAATCATATTTATGAAGAGTTTCCTATGGGGCATGGAGTTTCTCCTCAAAATATGGATGCTTTTAAAAAGTGGTTAGATGATAAACTTTAAAAAGTACTGGTGTACAACAAATGGCTAGTTAGCGTAAAATCAATACCCAAATCATCTTTTAAATCATAAGTCAAAATCATTTCACCCCAATGTTTACCATCAGTAAACTCCGCTAAAATCCATTTATGATTGAGTACTTTAATTTTATTTATTTTAAAAACACCTTGCATACCTTCATAAGGTACCAAAGGGTTATCACCCTTAGTTTCATTAGTCTCTAATAATTTATCTGCAATATATCTCTCGGGGTTATCTAAATTTAAGCTCGCATAATTTTCTAAGGCATAATCGTTATTTTCTAAAGAAAAATGTTGAACGTCAAGAATTTTAATATTTAATTCTTGAATAGAATCTTTTAAGCTAACATTTTCTTGGCGTAATTTTTCTATGGATATTTCCTTAGCTTTAACCATGGTGCCACTACTCACGTATAAATAAAGTGCAATTAAAGACGCAAAT
Organism: uncultured Flavobacteriaceae bacterium; assembly: GCA_947486785.1. Classification (GTDB taxonomy): domain Bacteria; phylum Bacteroidota; class Bacteroidia; order Flavobacteriales; family Flavobacteriaceae; genus Maribacter_C. The sequence continues at coordinate 22,155 of CANKUU010000015.1, forward strand.
AGAAAGAGGTATAAAAAAATTTTATTTTTCATCTGATGTATATATTAATCAATTTTAAGTATCAACAAAAGTCTTTAGGTTTAAACGTAAATCACCAGATTATCGTACGCTAAATGTACGTTTTCAGGCAATTGCTTTTCAACATCATCATGAAAGCCTAATAAATGGCTTATATGGGTAAAATAAGCTGTTTTAGGCTGTACTTCAGCAACTAAAGCCAAGGCCTCTGATAAACTAAAATGCGAGTGATGCTCTTCTTGCCTTAAAGCGTTTACAACTAACACTTTAGATCCTTTTATTTTATCTATTTCTGCTTTGCTAATGCGTTTAACATCTGTTAAATAGGTAAAATTTTTAATTCTAAATCCAAAAACCTGCAATCCATTATGGTCTGCTTCAATAGGAATTACGGGTGTATCACCAAGTATAAAAGAGTGATTATTTTTAATTTTATGAATTTCAACTGCTGGCGCACCTGGGTACCTATTCTTTTTGGTGAAAATATAATCAAATCTTTGTTTTAACGAATGAATAACGCGTTTATGGGCATAAATTGGAATATCTCCTTGTTTAAAATAAAAAGGTCTTATATCATCAATACCCGAGGTATGATCAGCATGCTCATGTGTAAATAAAATACCGTCTAATTTTGATATAGGATGATTAAGCATTTGACTTCTAAAATCAGGCCCACAATCAATAACATAATTATAATTATTCCAAGAAAGCAGTACCGAAACTCGCATTCTTTTGTCTTTTTTATTAGTACTTAAACATACCGGATGCGTGCTACCTATTACCGGAACACCTTGCGATGTACCTGTACCTAAAAATGTAACTTTTAAGCTTTCTTTCATTAGCTCAAAATTAGAATTAATTTATTAAAATTCTGGTATGAAATAGCATCATTTTACCAAAACTAAAACTCATTTAAAAGAATATCTACACTCAATCTGATGCTATCCTTAGCAAGAAATTTATTCAAATAAACATTAAAAAAGACTTCTCAATTAAATTTATCAATCCAAAATATTTTAGTCAAAGCTTTTTCATGGCACCGTTTTCACTACCAGTTACAAATAGGTGCACACAACGAAATTAAATAAAGAATTTTTGATACTAAGTAATTCTCTTGAAGGTTTAAAAAACCGCACCTAAAATAGGTAACAGTGTTACGTTGCTGTTTTTTGTAATTAAATGATTTTTATGCAAATATTTAGCGCAAAAATTAACCTTAAACCTGAGTGAACTGTTAAAATTAAAAGACTGCATCAATCCTATTGATACATCTAAGAAAAACACTTATTAAAATTTAAAAAAAGTAAATACAACCAAAAAGATCTTACATTTTAGGTTACCCCCTAAAATAAAAGATGAAAAAGTAAAATTTGTATACCTTTTAATAATTTAAGGCAATTAAATAAGATGAAATTAGAAATGATGCATTCCCGTTTTAAACTAATGATTATCAACCATTACTACTAAAAACATAAGAATACTAGGTAAAAAAAGTAGTTAGTAAACTAAAAACAACTCAAAAATTGAACTTATCTATAATTAGAACTTCTTTTATTCATAAAAAAAGCTAAATATGAATCAATAATTACATAATCAAAAAATAATTAATAAAAATTTGAATCGTTTTATATTTTGGTAGGTTGAACTTCTTACTTTTGTTACATCTAAAACACAAAAAATGGCTTCTGTTTTAAAAAGAGATACAGCATTTGAAAACATTCCTTCAATAAAAGCGAAAACACTTAGAATAAATTTAAATCCAGATATTTATGGCACTTTTGCCGAAATTGGCGCTGGGCAAGAAACCGCACGTCATTTTTTTAGATCTGGAGGAGCTTCTGGTACAATTGCAAAAGCGATGAGCGCTTATGACAAGCAATTTAGTGATGCTATTTATGGTGTTGAAAAAGATGGCAGATATGTGACCCAACCGCGTTTAAAAACGATGTTGAATCATGAAATGCGTTTGATGGAAGAACGTATAAGCAGAGAAAGTCATCCTGATCGCTTATTTTTCTCTTACGCAAACACAGTTGCCACCATCGATTTTTCAAAACGGTATAAAGGCCACGGTTGGATTGGTATTCGCTATCAATTAGACCCTACGCAGAAAGAGCTAGATGAAATTATTTTACACGTACGCTTTAAACAAAATGAAGCACGACTACAGCAAGAAACTTTAGGTATTTTGGGGGTTAACCTAATTTATGGTGCTTTTTACAAGTATCATAAACCTAAAAAAATGTTGAAATATTTATATGATCATATTGATAAAGACACTATTGAAATTGATATGATTAATTTTAATGGTCCTAATTTTAAAGATGTTGATAATAGATTAATGAGTCTTCAGCTTATCAAAAATGATATGACTGATGCTGTTATGTTTGGCCCTGATGGTAATAATCTTTTGCCCGCAGCAGTACTCTACAAAAAAAATATATTAGCCCTTCGCGGTAGCTTTCGACCGGTAACGAAAGTAAATCTTGACATGTATAAAAAATCTTATGATATATTTATACGAGACGCTGCCGTAGATGAAGAAAAAACGATTGTTATTTTTGAAATAACCTTATCAAACTTAAAAGCATCTGGTGAAATTGATGAACAAGATTTTATGGATAGAGCAGAGTTATTGTGCTCTATGGGACAGCATGTAATGATCTCAAAATTTCAAGAATATTATAAACTTGTAGAATATTTTAATAATTATACAAAACAACGAATTGGGCTTACCATGGGTGTAAACAATTTGATTGATGTTTTTGATGAAAAATATTATCGACATTTAAGTGGCGGAATACTAGAAGCTTTTGGTAAATTATTCTTCAAAGATTTACAGGTCTACTTGTACCCCATGAAAAACGCTGAAACTGGCCAGATTATGACAAGTAACAACGTTAAAGTACACCCAAGAATGAAAGAATTATATAAATTCTTTAAGTACAATGGTAAGGTGATGGACATTATTGATTATGACCCTGAAATTATGGATATTTTCTCAAGAAATGTGCTCAAAAAAATTATGAGTGGTGAAGCAGGTTGGGAAGAGCAACTACCCGAGGGTATTGCTGAAATAATTAAAAGCAAAAAATTGTTTACTAAAAAAATGACTGAAACGAAGTAACGTATTAATTCCTTTTTATTAAGCCCCTATTTTTTTTAAAAAAATAGGGGCTTAATATTTTAATATATTCTTTTAATTTTCAAGTATTTGATTAGCATGATCCTTTGTTTTAACTTTTTCAATAACTTTTGAAATAATTCCATTTTCATCAATAACAAAAGTCATTCTATGAATACCGTCATAAACTTTTCCCATAAATTTCTTGGTTCCCCAAACACCAAAAGTATTAATAACCGTATGATCTTCGTCTGCCAATAGAGGAAAAGGAAATTTGTACTTATTTCTAAAATTTGATTGTCTTTTTTCTGAATCTGCACTTACACCAAGTAGCTCATACCCCTGTAATTGTAATTCAGCATAATTATCTCTTAAATTACAAGCCTCCACAGTACAACCTGGTGTACTTGCCTTAGGATAGAAAAAAACAATTAATTTTTTTCCTTTGTAATCAGATAAATGTATAGTATTGCCATCTTGGTCTTTGGCTGAAAATTCAGGCACAGCATCTCCTATTTTTAAAGTATTCATTGCTAAATTTAAAGTAATTAATAGTTGTACAGTTTACGATAAAATTAACTCAAAAATGACAAAAAGCGAAAAAATAAATTTTACGATTAATACACTTCAAAAGTTATACCCTACAATCCCTGTTCCATTAGATCATAAAGACCCATATACTTTATTAATAGCCGTTTTAATGTCTGCACAAAGTACTGACGTTCGTGTAAATAAAATTACACCTTTGTTGTTTGCAAAAGCCGACAACCCGTACGATATGATAAAGTTATCTGTTGAAGAAATTAGAGAGATTATAAAACCGGTAGGGCTATCACCCATGAAAGCTAAAGGTATTTATGGCTTATCTAAGGCTATAGTTGAGAAATATGACGGTAAAGTACCTCAAAAATTGGAACAGTTAGAGGAATTTCCTGCAGTAGGCCATAAAACAGCAAGTGTTGTAGTGTCTCAAGCTTTTGGCATACCTGCTTTTCCTGTAGATACCCATATACATCGATTGATGTATCGATGGGGATTTTCAAACGGCAAAAACGTAAATCAAACTGAAAAAGATGCTAAAAGACTGTTTCCTAAAGAATTATGGAACGATCTTCACCTACAAATTATATGGTATGGTCGTGAATATTCTCCAGCCAGAGGATGGAATTTGGATAAAGATGTTATTACCAAAACCATTGGAAGAAAAAAAGTTATTCACGACTATTATCGAACTAAAAATACCCGCTAAACGCAGGTACATTTTAGTTTAAAATACTTTCAAATTTTAAATCTTGGTATTCTACCACTCGTAATGACTTTGAAAAAGATAACAAAAAACGAACTGTATCTTTGCTTGATTTTATAAGTTTTGTTTCTTTTTGGTGTTCTGTGTAAATTCTATCCATGTCAATAAGGCTTGTTATGCTAGAATAACGCAGCAAATATGGATATATTGTTTACACCTTAAGAAACGAAATATTAATTTGTCAAAACTATGTTGTTTTTTTCAATAATCTTTCTAAGGTTAATTAAGGCATATCGCATTCTACCTAAAGCAGTATTTATGCTTACCCCAGTATTTTCGGAAATTTCTTTAAAGCTCATATCCTTATAAATACGCATTAAAAGTACTTCTCGTTGATCATCTGGAAGCTCTTCAATTAAATCTCTTAAATCAGAATCAATTTGATCTTTTATAATTTGTTTCTCTGCATTTAACTTATCATCACCAATAACTGAGAATATATTGAAGTCATCGCTACCTTCAAACTTCGGCATTCTCTTATTTTTTCTAAAATGGTCAATAATCAAATTGTGAGCAATTCTCATTACCCATGGTAAAAATTTACCTTCTTCGCTATAAGAACCTTTCTTAAGAGTCTTAATTACTTTAATGAAGGTATCTTGAAAAATATCTTCAGTAATATCTCTGTCTAATACTTTTGAATAAATAAAACTAGTTACACGTTGATTATGACGGTTAATTAAAATTTCTAGAGATTTTTCATCACCACTTATATAATCTCTTACTAGTATTGAGTCTTCTATTTGATATTCCATGCGAGTAGGTCTTTTGTTTATTGTTTGGGCGTTTGTTTTAATTGTTTTTTGGTTAGCCATGGTAGATTTTTTTTTGAGTTTGGTTATTATCGCTGCAATTGAGCTTTGATGTTTAACTATGACCCAAAACTATGTATTAAGGGGCTAGAGAAAAAAAACTTGTTGTCAAACCCCTAGTTTTTGATGTGAAAACGCACTTTTCTATTCTTCTGTAAAATAAAGTACTCTTAGGTGCGTTACTTCAACAACTCTTGATAAAGCACTTTCATCGTATTTTCTGAACTTTTATATCTTATGTATATAGGTGAGTACTATATAGGAATGAATTATATACTGATATTCTTAAACTCTAAAGCAAAAAAAAGCCCCAACATTATAATGTTGGGGCTTTTTTTTGCTTTAGAATAAAATACTAATTCATATTCGATTCATATTGTACACCTTTAATGGTAGCTACATTTAAAGATTTTGAATAGTTCAATAAAAATTCAATGGTTTCAGGTTTTGCTTGAACTAGATTGACTTTGTTGTTGTTTTTTGTATAAATTTTTCCCATATCTAGTTTTCAATTGTTTGATATTTAAACGAAAACAAAACTAAATATAGTAAAATCGAACGACAAATACCGTATTAATTCGTTAAAGCAATATTATTTTCACTAACGATCTTTCTAAGGTTAATTAACGCATAACGCATTCTGCCTAAGGCTGTATTTATACTAACACCTGTATTTTCCGAAATTTCTTTAAAGCTCATATCCTTATAAATACGCATTATCAAAACTTCTCGCTGGTCTTCTGGCAATTCTTCAACCAAAAGTCTAAGATCACTATCTATTTGATCTTTTATAATTTGACTTTCTATATCTAATTTATCGTCGCCCATAAGAGAAAGCATATTATAGGCATCGCCACCTTGATACATAGGCATTCTATTATTCTTTCTAAAATGATCTATAATAAGGTTATGAGCTATTCGCATGATCCAAGGTAAAAATTTACCTTCTTCATTATATGTTCCTCTTTTTAAGGTTCGAATTACCTTTATAAAAGCTTCTTGAAAAATATCTTCAGTAATTCCCCTATCATTTACTTTAGAGTAAATAAAACTACTTATTCGCCTATTGTGCCGCTCAATAAGCGTCTCTAAGGCTCTTTCATCTCCAGAAATATATTTTTGAATTAAAATGGAATCGTCAATTTGCACTTTCATAACTATTACTTTTAATGGTGTATACATAAGCACAATCAGAATGATTATGACATGATGTTAATAATCCAGTTTTTAAAAAGTAATTTTACGTTATAGGCTTTCGACTTTTTGGAATGCCCAAAGATATATAAAAAAATTATACTTCAAAAAAATTATATAATGTGGAGATAAATTAATTAGTCTAACATGTACATTTATAGAGAATAAAAAGTTGATATTGTATCTTTGCAAGCTTATGACAAAGATGCCTAATTTACTTGACGTTAACCCAAAAGACAATATCATTATAAAAGGTGCACGACTGCACAACTTAAAAAATATTGATGTTGTAATACCTAGAAACAAATTTGTAGTAATAACCGGTTTATCTGGCTCTGGAAAATCTAGCTTGGCATTTGACACACTTTATGCTGAAGGGCAAAGACGTTATGTTGAAAGTCTCTCTTCATATGCACGGCAATTTTTAGGTAAATTAGACAAACCAAAAGTTGATTATATAAAAGGTATAGCGCCTGCAATTGCAATAGAACAAAAGGTAAACTCAACAAATCCGAGATCTACAGTTGGAACAACTACGGAAATTTATGACTACTTAAAATTACTTTTCGCAAGAATTGGAAAAACAATTTCACCAATTTCTGGTGAAGAGGTTAAAAAGAATACGGTAACCGACGTTGTTTCGCATATTAAAAAATACGACTTAGGCACAAAACTACTTTTATTAGCACCCATAACTATACCTAAAAATAGAGACTCTTTAAAATCGCTTGAGCTATTTTCAAAACAAGGCTATGCAAGAATACAATATAAGGGAGAAGTATTGCGAATTGATGATGCACCTAAAAATATTGGCAAAAAATTCTACTTAGTTGTTGATAGAATTATCACCAAAGATGATGAAGACTTTTATAATCGTTTAGCCAATGCTATTGACACTGCCTATTTTGAAGGAAAAGGAGAGTGCATCATTGAAGAGTTAACAAATAAAAAACAAGTGCATTTTAGTAATAAATTTGATTTAGATGGTATGTCTTTCTTAGAGCCTAATGTGCACTTATTTAGTTTTAATAATCCGTATGGGGCTTGTCCTGAGTGTGAAGGTTATGGTGATGTTATTGGCATTGACGAAGATCTTGTTATACCCAATACCTCATTATCAGTCTATGAGAATGCTATTTTTGCTTGGCGTGGAGAAAGCATGAGTTGGTACCGAGATCAATTGGTGAATGCAGCTTATAAATTTGACTTTCCTATTCACAAACCTTGGTTTCAATTAACAGAAGCACAAAAGAAACTTGTTTGGGATGGTAATGATTTCTTTATCGGTCTTCATAAATTTTTTAAACAACTCGAAGAAAAAAGTTATAAAATTCAAAATCGAGTAATGCTATCTAGATATCGCGGAAAAACTACTTGTAAAGTATGCAATGGAAGACGCCTACGCTTAGAAACAGATTATGTAAAGATTGCAGATAAATCTATCTCTGATTTAGTAGATCTACCGATAGAAAAATTAATAGATTTTTTTAAAACTATACCACTAAATGCTCATGATACTCAAATTGCAAATAGACTACTCAAAGAAATAAATGCACGACTAGGTTTTCTATTTAAAGTTGGGTTAGGATATTTAACCTTAAATCGAAAATCTAATAGCCTATCTGGTGGAGAAAGTCAGCGTATTAATTTAGCAACCTCTTTGGGTAGTAGTTTAGTAGGTTCTATGTATATTTTAGATGAACCTAGCATAGGATTACATCCAAAAGATACCGAAAATTTAATTGATGTTTTAAAATCTTTACGCGATTTAGGTAATACGGTTATTGTAGTAGAGCACGATGAAGATATAATGAAAGCCGCCGATCAAGTTATAGATATTGGTCCGCTAGCAGGCACTCAAGGAGGAGAAGTTGTTGCTAACGGTACTTTAAAAGATATTTTAAAATCCACGTCGCTTACGGCAAGCTATTTAAATGGTAAAGAAGAAATCAAAATTCCTAATAAAAGAAGAACTTCAAAGAGTTTTATTAAAATCACTGGGGCTAGAGCAAATAATTTAAAAAATATTGATGTCACTTTTCCCCTAAATATGTTAACCGTTGTGACTGGTGTTTCTGGCAGCGGTAAAAGCACCTTAGTGAAGAATATTTTATATCCAATTATTTTAAAAGAAGTTGGTGGTTTCGGACAAAAAGCAGGTCAGTACACATCTTTTGAAGGTGAATTTAAAGCTATTAAACATGTCGAATTTGTAGATCAGAACCCTATTGGTAGGTCATCAAGGTCTAACCCAGTAACCTATATAAAGGCCTACGATGATATTCGTAATTTATTCGCTTCTCAAAAGTTAAGCAAAATTAGAGCCTACCAAGCAAAGCACTTTTCCTTTAATGTCGACGGAGGTCGTTGTGAAAAATGTAAAGGAGAAGGTGAAATTACAGTAGAAATGCAGTTTATGGCAGATGTGCACCTAACATGTGATGTTTGTGACGGAAAGCGTTTTAAGAAAGAAGTACTTGAAGTTAAATTTGAGAACCTTAGCATTGACGACATTTTAAATATGACCATTGATAATGCTTTAGATTTTTTTGAAAAGCATCAACAAACTAAACTCTTTAGTAAATTAAAACCTTTACATGATGTAGGTTTAGGGTATGTAAAATTAGGCCAATCCTCATCTACCCTATCAGGTGGCGAAGCACAACGAATTAAGCTCGCTTCTTTTTTAGTGAAAGGAAGGTCTAAAGAGAAAGCACTTTTTATTTTTGATGAACCAACAACTGGGCTTCATTTTCACGACATTAAAAAATTACTAAAATCATTCACTGCCCTCATTGATAAAGGTCATTCTATTGTTGTTATTGAGCATAATATTGAGCTAATAAAATCTGCTGATTACATTATAGATTTGGGACCTGAAGGGGGAGTAAACGGTGGTCAGTTATTAGCGACGGGGACCCCCGAAGAACTAGTAAAAAGCAAAAATTCTCATACCGCGAAATATCTTAAAGAGAAGTTACTACCATAAGTTATCCCGCTTAGGTTGATAGAATTTAGAGGTGTCATTTTAAAATATGAATAATAATTAAGCCCATACCCTCATTAAACATGTAGGTATAAAGGTGTAAAAGAATACTCTAAATAGTAGTGGCAAAAAACTATTCATTCTTAAAAACTTAAATGTAACAATTTTACCCTGCCCCTATTTTTTTTCTAGTGCTTATTAAGGTATATCTATTGATAGATTTCAAAATCAAGAAAAAATCTCAAAAGAGAACTAAAAACATCGCCTTAACAAAATATATCTTTTAGGTAATGCTAAAAACTATTGAGACCTTATCCTTTTAATTTCATCCTGTAGTATTAGATAATTAAGATTCACTTCTTCTTGATGATCGCAATTGCAGTATTTAAATACAAGTTATTTTTTTAAAAAAGCTCATCAAATTTATATTTTTAAGAACCTCAATTTTTAAATAAACCAAATACATATATTATTTTTTGAAGGTATCAAAACCTGGCTAAAAAATCTTAATAAAAAATAATTTAAATTTTAACTTGTTTATTTACAATCACTTATGATATTATTATTTTTATGGCATGCTCTTTGATACAGTATGTTCGAATGTGAATATTTCCATTCATAACGCACCTATCTTCGGGTAGATATAAAATTTTATATCATGAGAAAATTTTTATTCCTTTTAACTTTACTTTTTGTTGGTACTACCAGCATCATTGCTGATTCAAATAATGTTAGTACTGCTGAACGCCATGCTTATCTTAATAACAGCTCACCTTTTATATTTATTGAAGACGGCATAACGTTTTCTGTCTTCCCCGATGGTGAGTTCGATTTTTATATTAACCATAGAATTGGTAATCGCAGAAGAAATATAAGCTTTAACTCGGGTTACGATTACAATGCTTTTGTGCAATATGATGATTACGGAGCTATAATTCAAGTTGAAAATGCACCCATTTATTATGATTATTACGGGCGTGTAGTTCAAATTGGTCTTGTAGAGATTACTTATCACAACAGACGAGTTCACTCTATTGGCAACATGACTGTTTTCTATAATAATAGAGGATATTATGACTACCATACCGGTTATATAAACAGATACAACCGACGTTATCAACACAGATCAACACGTAATTTTTTCGCGAGACCTGCAAATAATTTTTGTTTGGTATACAACAGGCCTTATCGAAGAAATTATAGACCAACTAGATATACCTATTATAACCCATATAGATATAATACAAGAAGAACATACGCAGAAATAGGTCGTGAACACCGATTCAACAATAATTGGAAACAGAGATCATCGATTTACCGCAATGATAGAAGAGTTGCTATTAATTCAAACAGAAGAAGTAGTAGAAATGTTACTAGATCAAACAGCAGTAGAGCGAGACAAATTGTAACTGAAAATACAAACGAACCATCGTACACAAGGCAAACTAATAACAGAACAATCTATAGAAGTAGTGCTCCTAACCAAACAAGGTCAAAAAGAAGTCGATCTAATATTGGTACAACTGAAGATAGGTCTAGAACTAGATCAAATAATAGAACTGAGTATAAAACGCAAAAAAGCTCAAGTTCAAGATCTTTAACTAAGATACCTAATGGAAACCAAAGAAGTGTAACGCGTAGAAATAATACATCAAGATCATCACAAGCTGTACCTGCAAAGAGTGCAAAAAATATAAAAACTGTCGCAAATTATAGAAGTGCATCGCGACACTAGAAATAGTTTTTTTGTTGGTTGTTAAGCCCTAAAGCAATACTAATTGCTTTAGGGCTATTTTTTAATAATAGCACAAACTTGAGAAATAAGCTTATTTACTAATTGATTGATATCTTCAGAAACATTGAATTTATATAGTAAGTAGCCATAAATTAAAATCATTAACACACTTTTTAAAACAATATTAAAAATAGGATGAAATGAGAAATTAATAAAATAAAAACCAGTTCCTAATAAAATTAAAAAACAGAGCACCTTTAGTGTTTCTTTTGAAAAAGGCAAGATTCCGAATTTAATTTTCACAAATCTTAGTTTAATCGTATTAAATATAAAAAAAGCAAGAAAACTAGCGATGGCAGCACCCTCTATTCCATATCGTGGTATTAGTAAGTAATTAAAAAATATAGTTAATATAGCTAACAATAAACCCATTAAAAGGACGGCACGATAATAATTTGAATTATATAAAATGGCATTATTTATACCCAATAACGCATCATAAACCTTAATTAATCCAATAATACTTATTATGGTTATACCTCCGCTATATGCTTCAGGAATTAAAAGATATAAATCAGAAACATTTAATAAAATTAGCAAAAACAAAATACCTGAAATTATAAAAAGTGTCAATGAACTTTTGTGATATAAGGTTTTTAAACCAGTTCTATCATCTTCGTTCATTAACTTTGCCGTTAAGGGTGAGGTAATTTGTTGCATACTTCTAGAAGGAACACCAATAACCACAGCAATGTAAACTGCAACACCATAATATGCAACATTTTCAATGGCTTTAAATTGATTTAGCATTACCTTATCTACTTCTAAAAGAACAACCGAAGCAGAGGCACCAATAATAATTAAGACGGTATATTTTATGATATTTCTGGCGTTTTTCGGCCAGTTAAAGTTAAGTTTAGGTGCTCTTTGCCGATACGCATAAAACTTCATAATTAGCATTCTAAAAATGTACAAGCCCACCAGTGCTTTAAAAAAAAATGCTATTGTAATCGTATTCCAATAAATTAGTAACAATAAAACCGTTGTGCCCATTCTAACAAAAACTTCTTTCATCAAATTTCCAAAAACTGACTTCATATGTACTTTCGCCCAAGCATAAAAAATTTCAAAATAGGCCATGGCGACACCTATAATAAATATATACCAAACATAGTTTTTTACTATTCCATTTCGTTTAGATAGAAGGTCTCCCACAAAATCATCAGAAAAATATAAAAATGCAGTTAACGGTATAAGTATTAAAAGAGGTAAGAGTAACATTAGTGTTAAAAAACTATCTGTTTCTTCATTTTTTAAAAATGAACTAAAAAACTTTACCATGGTGATTGGAACTCCAAAAGCAATAATAGGCATTAAGATATTTGACACTGCCAAAACTACGGTGACCAATCCAAAATAATCAGCACTTAAAAATGTAGTAAATAAAAAAAGATGATTTAATGCGCCAATAGCGAAACCAACATAGGTTATTATTGTGTTATTTAGCGATTGTTTAAGTACGATGCCCATTACAAAAGTTTGGTTAGCTTTCGCGTAAGTTCTCTCCTACTATATTTTTCAACATTTATACTTTCAACTCTAAGATCATTATGCTGAAAGCGACTAAACCATTCTAAAATTAAAGCTTTAAGCGCTAAGCGTGCCTCATAATCAAAAACTTGACCTGATTTGGTGTCTGCTATGATTTGTCCAACTTCCCAGTTTTTTGGGCCAACCCCTAAAATTGGCCTTTTAGCAGCCATATATTCGAATAATTTACCAGGAATAATCCCCTCTGTTTCGGGTGAGTTAATCTCAATAAGAAGTAATACTTGCGATTGCTGTTGAAATTTTATTGCATCACTATGAGATAAATAATCGAGCTGATTCAAATATGGCTGTAAACCATAAGCATAAATATTGTCAATTACATCTTCGCTTACTACACCTATTAATTGAAGCTCAAAAGCTTCACGAAACTCACTATTTTCTTTTAGTATTTCAGCTAATACGCCCCATAAATTACTAGGGTTTCTTCCTGAAAGCAAAGAGCCAATATGAGCTAAAGTAAACTTTTGGTTTAATTGTACATCTCCTGTATATGTTATATCATAACCGTTTGTAATTACAGAAATTGGACCATTGCATAGGGCTTGAAACTCCTTTTTTGTTTTTTCACTTGTTACTGTAATGCTATCTGCATGGTTAAGAACCAAACTTTCTAGATGTTTATGCTTTGCTGCCGAACGTTTGGTTAACCTTAATTTTTTATGATAGCCTATAGAGGTCCAAGGGTCTCTGAAATCAGCAATCCAACGCACCCCAATATTTTGTTTTAGTTGATGTCCAATTAAATGTACGCTATGCGGTGGACCTGTTGTAATTATAGTTTGTATGTTATGCTTTACTAGCATATCTGACAAAAAAGTAACAGATGGTTTTACCCAAAATTTTCGCGCATCGGGTATAAACAAATTACCTCTTACCCAAAGTAGCATCTTTTCTAAAAAAGACTGATTTTTATTTTTAATAATTCCTAAACTTATACGTTTTGTTTTTTTTGTAGATAAATAAGCTGCCCATGCATAAGGCTCATAAATTGGATGTTTAAGTATCGTAATACCTTCAGGTATATCTTCAGCTAAACTTGCATCGAGCATAGGATATGTTGGATTTTCTGGTATATAAACCAAAGGCTCAATACCAAAATCACGTAAATATTTTACAAATTTCAGCCATCGTTGAACACCTGGTCCTCCTGCTGGAGGCCAATAATAGGTGATAACCAGCACGTTTCGCATTTGACTTATGATTTTTCTTTTTTCTTAGATTTCCAGAATGAAAATCCTATTGCACCAACAACAATTAAGGCTAACAAAATAGAGCTCGCTAAAGTTATTTTGCTGCCAAGTTTAACTACTTCAGGTTCAAACTTAAACTCTATCGTGTGTTTACCTTCGGGCACCCTTAAGGCTCTTAGCACATAATTAACCCTAAAATGATCTGTTAATTTTCCATCAATATATGCATTCCAACCATGGGCGTAGTACATCTCAGAAAATACGGCAATTCCTGAAAAAGAATTATTCGATTGATAGGTAAGATGATTAGGTTTATAATTAGTTAAAACCACAGATGAAGTAGAATCTACTCTAAAAGCAAAACGGTTTATATTTGAAAAATCTGATGTATTCACCAAAGCTTCCCTTTTGGTGTTTAAATCTTCTAATTGCTTAATTTCTTCATCAGCCGAACTCACCTTTTTAAGTTTTTCAATGAACCAGGCATTACCATTAGCTTCAGGATTTCTAGCCGGGTACTTTTCACCCTCTTTACTTTGTTGAATAACGTATTTTACATTCAACATGTTCAAAATTTCGCCATTACCTTTCGCCAGTTGATAGTTAAATAGATCTTGTATTCCTGCAGGTTTTGCAGCATGATAACCACTTATCGATTGATGAAAATAAGCTGTTCTTGCTCCACTTAAACCTTCTGACTGGTCAAAAACGCGATATACTCCTTTGTCCTTTTTTATTTCTTTATCGAAAGGTCTTATAGAAAACGGTTCTTTCATACTCGACTTTGACACAAAATTATCTTTGTTTACATACCTTAGGTCTACCCCTACTAAGTCAAAAACAATCAAAATACCCAAGCTTATAATAACTACATTTTGCTTTAGTTTATCTTTTAAATAAAACCATAATACTCCAATAGTAAATAAAACAAAAAGTATCGATCGAAAAAGGTCGTTATTGTAAACCATTTTCCGATCAGCTTTCACCATAGCTGGAAGTTCCTCCATACCGGTAACTCTAAAATTTCGATCACCTGGTGCAGAAAAATCGAACACGCCTTGAAAAACAAATAATAGCACGCCTAAACCTAAGGTTATCCCTGCTGCAATGGCTAGTGACCTCAATTTTTCTTTCTTTTCAATGGCTTTATCAAAAACAGCAACTAAAGCTAAAATAGCAAGTACAGGAGCACACATTTCTAAGATTACCTGAATGGATGAAACCGCCCTAAATTTATCGTAAAGTGGAAAGTAATCAATCATAAAGTCGGTTAAGAGACTAAAATTCTTTCCCCAAGACAAAAATAAAGACATGACAACACCTCCTACAAGCCACCATTTAGACTTATCTCGTACAAGGAATAAACCTAAAATAAATAAAAAGAAGATTATTGCCCCAATATATGCAGGACCAGAAGTACTGGGCTGTCCACCCCAATATAAGGGCAAACCACTTGTAAAATCTTCTGCTCTACTTCGAGGTAGACCTTTCTCTACCAAATAATCGTATGTTTTAGAATCTTTTCCTAAATTTTCTTGAGACCCACCGCCAAATAGTCGAGGTACAAAAAGATTTAACGATTCAGTAATACCATAACTCCAAAATGTAATATAGTCTTTATCAAGTCCGGTAGATTTTTCTTTAAAACTACCATCTGGGTTTATGGTCAATTTAGAAGGTCCTCTTGTACTCCAATCTGCATATTCTTTTGTCGCTAGTAAACCCGTAGCGTTGGCAGTAATACCAATTGTTACAGCGACTAACAATATTCCTACTGATGCAAAAAAATGCTTTAAATATTTTTTACGAATAGCATCAATTAAATAAACGACCCCTAAGATTAAGACCAAAAGCATAAAATAATAGGTCATTTGATAATGGTTTGCTCTTATTTCGAGGGCCATTGCTACTCCAGTCAAAATAAACCCCCAAAGATATTTTTTTCTAAAAACCAAAATAATACCCCCCAAAACCATAGGTAAATAACCCATTGCGTGCGCTTTTGCATTATGCCCAGCTCCAAAAATTATAATTAAATAAGTAGAAAAGCCAAAAGCTAGAGCCCCAATTATGGCGAGCCGAAAATCTACTTTCATGCAACATAACAAGATATAAAACCCTAAAAAATATAGAAATAAATAATCTGCGGGTCGGGGTAAGAAACGAATTAGTGAATCTAATTTTTTAACATAATCATGCGGATAATAGGCCCCCAATTGATAGGTAGGCATTCCGCCAAAAGCACTATTTGTCCAGTAAGGCTCTTGATCATTATTGTTTTTTCGAAATTCATTTTGCTCTTTAGCCATGCCAACAAATTGCTTGATATCATGTTGGCTAATAACTTTATTTTGTAAAACTGGACTAAAGTAGGCCAAGGAAGCAATTACAAAAAATACAGCTACAAAAAAGTGAATAAAAAAAGCTTTTAATCCTGTACGCATAAGTGTTTTTACTGGTTGATACTGCTAAAATAATGAATGAAGTCTTTTAAACTTTTCTTTTGACAGCAATTTTTATTTAATGACAAAAATTAAAACGATATGATGGAAAATTAAAGGCAACTTAACATCGTATTAAACCCATCTAATGATTAAAATATATCATCGATTTTAGAAAACTGTTGATTTAGTTTTAATCAATCTCTTCAAAATCAATATAATCCCCTACTGGTTTAGAGGCATCTGATTTATTTGCTGGTTTCTTTTCCACAATAATATCACCAACTCTCTGTTCTGTGGTGTTGTTACCAGGTTGCGCATAACCGCCAAATTTCTCTTTAAAATGAGCTTCTGTTTTTTTTGCAGCGTAGTTAATTATTTTAGGTGCAAAGAGTTTAGCTAGCAGTTTTACTAAGTAGTAAACTAGAATTAATACTAGAATTGTCTTTAATAACGGCATAATAATTTTTATTTACATATCAAAAATACAATTCTAACGTTGTTATAGATAGATGAAAGTCTTAAAATATTAATAAAGTAAGTCTTCGCGACTTCTATTTTGAAGCAATTTAAATGAAACAGATCTTTTTTCTTCTACTGAGTGCCCTTCCTTTGTACGGGTTTTCGCAATATACTGATGTCATTAACTCAAACCGCCCTGGGCTCTCGGTAAGCGCTTATGCTGTAGGTAAAAATGTGCTTCAAGTAGAGGCCGGTTTAAGATATGAGCAAAGTGATCACTTTTTATTAAATTCTCAATCGAACCTCTGGGGCACCGATATATCATTACGTTACGGTTTGCTTTTTGAACAATTAGAGATTAACTACGAAGGCACTTTTCAGCATAACAAGACTGTTTATACAAATTCTGGTTTAGAAGATTCTTTTTTCAATTTTACCAGAAATCGACTAGGTTTAAAATTCCTTGTCTATGACCGATATAAAAGCCCTGAAAGAAATAAGCCCAATATTCATAGCTGGCGTGCAAATAATGTGTTTCAACTAAAAAACTTAATTCCCTCTATTTCGCTCTATGGTGGGGCTACTTTTAACTTAGGTGAAAACCCTTTTTACATTGGTGATCCTACTGTGTCTTATAGAGCTATGATTGCCACCCAAAGTAAATTAACACCGCGTTTTGTATTAATTTCAAATATAGCATATGACCGTATATCTTCCGATTTTCCAGAGCTAAGTTACCTCGTATCATTATCTTATGCATTTCGTAATCCGAAATGGAGCACTTTTGTTGAAAACCAAGGTATAAAAAGTGACCGATATTCAGATGTTTTAATTCGTTCAGGTGTTGCGTATTTGCTTAAAGAAAATATGCAGGTAGATCTTAATTTAGGCGCGAGTTTTAAAAACACACCCTCACGTATTTTTATAACTGCAGGCATGTCATATCGATTTGATATGCATAAGGATAAAGAGATTCCTATAGAAGATCAAAAGGCTGGAGAAAATGGAGGCCCCATTAAAAAGAACTCCATGAAAAAGAAAAAGAAGGATAAAAATAAGATGCAAGGTTCCGGCGCAGAGGATATTGATTTATCTCCTTCTAAAAAACAACTTCGCAAACTAAAAAAAGAGAAAAAAAGAAAAAACAAGAAAAAAGATAACGGTGTGATTGAATTCTAATTTGAGGTGCAAATTAACTCGGATTTTAGTTTTGCTTTTCAAATGTTCGGCACCCTTAACAATAAAAGCGTCTTTCTAAGCTTTTTCATAAAACTTGTATTAAAGTTGAAGTTATAGTTATTCATTGTCTAAACCATTTGATTACAACAAACATCATAAAACTCGTCTGTTTTTTTTAGCAAAAGATATAAACCTGTTTACTATTGGGTGTAATCTAGGAGGGTATATTTTACAAGACATAAGAATATTGCAAAAAGCCTCAATTATTAGCTAAAGCGCCCGGTTCCTTTAAATTGTTTAAACGGAAGATACCCACTAGCCCTAATTTGGTTGCAAAACTTTTTAGGTTAAAATGCAAAAATAGGAATAGGCTCTCTTATTTAAACCTTAGCAAGTATAGCGGACTATCTCAAAAATAAACAACTCTGGCATCGGCTTTTTAAGCTTGAATTAAGGGTATGCTTATTACTATTATAGCCCGTTTTAATTAAAAATAAACTCACCTAACCAAAACAAAAAAGACCGTCTAAATATTTTTAGACGGTCTCATTTTTACTTAAAATTTAAAATGTTGTTTTTAACTTATATCCGTCAATTTTATTTCTTAACTATCTTAAAGGTTTGGTCTACTCCGTTCTGAAAAACCCTTACAATATAAACGCCCTTCGTGCAACTCGAAAGATCTAATTCTGCTTCTTCAGCATCTGTTTGCATGTTAATTAGCAAACGACCTCCAAAATCAGATACCAAGATCTGTTTATTTCCACGCGCCAGATTAGACACTTTAAAAGTACCTGTTGTTGGACTTGGATAAACGAATCCAATTTTTGCTTTAGCAATAGACGCTGATAAATCTACGGCTTTAAAGATTTCGATACCATTTATTATCGGGTGTCGCTCTCCGTTTACAACTTCATTTGAATCAAAATCTATGTTTAATTCACCACCTGTAACGCGTACGGTATGGGTTTTCACAAGCATCGCCTGAGCACCTACTTCTTTAAATACATCTAAATCATCTTCTGCTAACTCACCTTCAATACGTACATCAAAAACACGTTTACCTACCCCTCCGGCTCCTCCTCCATTTGCACCAAACCAAAGCTCGGCAAAGTACAAATTAACTGTATATTCACCATCTGGTACCGGAATATCGTAACTCATCTGTTTTGATCTACTAAAACGAAAAGTCTTAAAAGGATCTGCAAGCCCTGTTTGAGGTCTATCTAATGCCGTACCTGAACTAAAGTAGTCATCTGCAATAAAGGTTTTACCCCTATACTGAATTTCATCGCCTCCCGTATTAATGCGTAACGCAAAGTTATTTGTACTAGGCTCAGTTACATTAATAGCTATGGTTGTCGTTGCTGTTAGCCCTTCTGCATCAGATACCACAAGACTTACATCATACGTACCTGGTTGCGTAAAGGTATGTAAAGGATTCTCTTGTGTAGCAGTAGCACCATCTTTAAAGTTCCAGCTATAAGATGTAACTGCCTTATCATCTGTAGAGCTACTAGCATCAAAACCGATCGCTAAGGGTGCTTCACCTGAAACTACGTTTGCGCTTGCTATCGCTACTGGAGCTTGATTAGCTTCCGTATCTCTTATAACCCGCACATTTTTAAACTTAGCAGAAGTCAACATACCAATATTTTTGGAGGTTGCTGCCAAGCCTACATAAATAGTTTCGTTCATTGCTATTGTTGTTGCACCAACTTCATTCCAGTTTCCAGCCGTTTGCGAAACATACCCTGTAAAAGTCTCACCAGACCTAACTAAACGTAGGTAATAAGGAAAACCATCGGGTATTAATACAGGACGGGTAAAATCGCTTGACCCCATAGTTTGGCCTTTAGATTCTCTTTTTTGAAAGCTATAACCAGGTCCTCCTATCCTACTTGGATTAGGAGAAACGGACATCATTGCAAGTGCCGAGTTAGCCTCTAAATCGTTTCGCATCATCACAGCAGCTTTTGTCCATACATTTGCCTGTTCAAGGCTTGTTATCTGTGCAATAATTTCGCCATCGCCTGTTAAGCTTTGATATACAAAATGAAATTCATCAGAATTCCCCCAAATGTCTGTACCGCCAGCGCTAAGATTAAATTCACCATTTTCATAGCAAATAGCACCTTCCTTAGCTACATTCCCGATATCGCCATTGAGCCATGGTGCGGGTAAAGCACATTCTTCAGTTGCATTTAAAATCTCAATAGCCGATACTTTAGGTTGATCTACAGCATCTGTACCAACAGCGTTAAAATGGATATCAAGTACCCCGTCATTAACCACTACATCAAAGGCCTTTTCAAACTCGTTCTGTGCTCCCGCATCTGCATTTATATCAAAATTATCTAGAACTAGATTGCCTTCAATCAACACATCAAAAATACGTTTTCCTGATCCACCAGTTCCACCTCCTTCGGCGCCCCAAAATATATCAGCGAAATGCAAGATCACCGAATAGGATCCGTTTTCTATCGGAACATTATAATCAAAAGCTGATCTAGCCGTACGCTCTGTTTGAAACAGTTTTGCAACTTTGGCTTTTTTATTTTCAAAAGAATAACCGCCTTTAAAATTCTGATCTGCAACATACATTAGGCCATTATGCACTAATTGAGGGCCACCAGCATTTATACGAAGCGGTAAAGCGGTACTCAAGCCACAATTAAGACTGGCATGGTCTCCTATAGATCGAACATAATCTATTGTTCTAATACGATACGCCCAGTTTTTTGATCGATCGTTGTTGGGTAATGCGGGTGGTCTTAGTTCACCATTAGAGGTAGTTGTAATATTACCGGTGCAAATCCAACGGCCATTTGAAATATCCCACCATTCAAAAAGATACGTTTGAGATGGTTTTAAATTTTTTAAGAAAGGGAGTGCAATTGGATTTCGTCTTGCATCTGCCGTAAAAAAACCTAAAGCAAATGATTGATTATCATCATTAGATATAGCCAATGTATGCAAATCATTCCTACTATTACTAAGATTAGTATGCGCCGCTGGTTCTAGTTTTTCATAGTCATGTCCCGGGTCTAAAATAAAATTTTTCAAATGTCCCATAGCCTGTGAATTAAACGCAGTAAGCGCATCCACTTGTGGGCTATTTAGTGGCACAACTGTTCCCCCATTCTCAGGAGTTCTTCCTGTCGCTGTTGCCGCTCCTGCATACCATGCATCACCCCAGGCATGCCCTGCCAAGCCTCCACTTAAGACAGAACCATACATTTGCATTTGTGCCATGGTAACATCATTTAAACCTGCATTAATATCATTACTAGAATGCGCGCCCCAACCCGCATAATAAGGTTCTAAATTTAGAGCGGGTTTTGCTGGGGTGGCCGCAAAAATATTTCGAAGCCACAAATGCATAGTTTCGTCTCTTTCGGCGTTACTTACATTTTGCACATCTAATGCAGTAGGTAAATCTTTATTCCAATTATTTTGTGATGTATTAAAAGACATTGCAGTTCTAGGTTGCCCATAAGGCATTCTATTACCCAGTTGCAAGCTCAACTTTCTATGAGCGTGTTCAACTAAAGCTCTCCACTTTGGGTAAACCGCCGCATCATAATCATGATGCTCCCAACTAAAAATCATATTGTAGCAACCATAACGAGCCCACAGATATCTAATGTAATTATAAAAAGCATTTTTTTCATCCTGTGCACGAAAAGGCCAATTCTCAGATCGCCTAACAGATTCAAATAAAGTAACAAAGCCTTCGTCTGCTAAAAACTGCATTCTTTCGTCTACCGCTTGCCAATATTCGGGCACAATTTTTTTGTAATTAACCACCCCACCTACAGACTTCATTTCAAATGGCGTCTCGCCATTGGGACCTACTTTTTTACCCCAAGTTTTTCTTGACCATAAACTCGTGTACGTATCATCAGGAAAACTTGCAATTACATTTATACCATTAAAGCCTTGCTTTTTTCTTTCTCTAACATAATTCTTAAAAGATATTCCAGATATATCATTAGCACGATTAAAATCAAATACTGAGGTAAGTATAGACCAAGAGGTGTCTGCCGTGTAAAAGAAAGGAGTACCATCTGCATACTGCAAAGTGCGTTTCGTATTCGGATTTACCTTTATAAAACCCCGATTATTAGGATTACTGCTTACATCCGCCGCAGCAGCTCTAAATGATCCACGTCTATTTAAAAAACCTCGATCCGAATTATTGACCGTAGCGTTAATAACTTTCCAACGCCAATTTCCTGGAGAAGTAGCAACCAAACGAGCTTTAAAAACATTTCCACCGTCCCAGAATATTGGAATACGATAGGTTTCTCGCTCCGATCCCGCTTTTTGTAATTCAACCCAAACGTCTACATCTAAATAGGGGTTACTGTAAGTTCTTTGACTATTGAAAGTAACTTCAACAACTTCCATTGTCGCATAAGTTCTACCTTGGGCGCTTACATAATTGTGAGTAAAACCTAAAAATAGTAGTACTAAAAATAGATTGTAAATAGGGTAATTTTCTTTTTTCATAAATGTAAATTAGTTCGTTTTTATTTATCTGGGGATTTACTTAAAGGTACTACTAGCTACTAAAAATAATCTTAAACGTTTCTATTATTTAAAAAAGCTAGGCAATTTGTTCTATGTTGTCAAGCAGCAGTTTAAAGCCTATTATTTAAAATCTCTAATGCAATAATTTTTTTAAGACTTTAATTTAAGATAGGGCTTTAGTTTACATTAGCGCTACATTTTAAATGTCTTTAAAGCTTTAATCTTCATTTGGGATCTTTTTTTTAAAATGTCTTTAGTTAATTTGTTTCCATTTAACTAGAAGTTTAAACTACTTGCCTTCATCGCTGCTGTTTCTACAAAACAAGCGCTATAACCTGAGCTACAAAACTAACTGTTATTTTATGGAGAATCAAGAAAAAATTAGTTTATAAACTCAATATTTCTGCAAAAAAGTAAGTTTTAGATGAAATCTTTTAACAAATTTTTGTTCCAAAAAAATTATATCAGAAACCTCTAAATCAAATGTTTATATTTTCTCACATAAACTATACGATATCAATCACATAAGATACAGTAAATTTAAAAATCCAGTAGTTAATTTTCGCCAAATATACTTGATTGACTATTTTTTTTTGATAAAATCTTTTTGCGCATCATTAATATTCCTAATATTGATCTTATTAATAGGTAACCAATGATAATCATCAAAGAAGCAGTAACAAAATCGAAATTAAAAGACTTTGTTAAATTTCCTTTTTTACTTTACAAGAATTCTCCATATTGGGTGCCTCCAATCGTAAAAGATGAGTTAGATACCTTTGATAAAACCATAAATCCCGCTTTTAAAAATGCAGATGCTTGGTTTTTTTTAGCATACAAAAATGAGATGGTTGTGGGTCGCATCGCCGTAATTATAAACAAGATTGAAGTAGACGACCAAGGCCTTAAAAAAATCCGCTTTGGATGGTTCGATTTTGTTGATGATGTGGCTGTATCAGAAGCACTACTAAAAAAAGTAGCCGAAATAGGAAAACAACATCAGCTTGAATATATGGAGGGGCCTGTTGGCTTTTCTAATCTAGATAAAGTTGGAGTTTTAACTGAAGGTTTTGATCACATAGGAAGCATGATTACTTGGTACAATCACGCGTACTATAAAGAACATTATGAAAGACTAGGTTTTGTAAAAGAGAAAGAATACATGGAAAATAAATTTCCAGCCAAAAATGCAGATCCTGCACTTTTTACAAAATTGAATGATTTGATTAAAAGGCGCTATGGACTTAAAGAAATCAATTTTAAAAAGACAAAAGAGGTGATGCCAATGGCAGACCAAATGTTTGATTTGTTTAACGAAACCTATTCAAAACTTTCCTCTTTTGTTCCCATAACTGAGGTACAAAAAGCATATTTCAAAAAAAAATACATTAGCTTTATAAATCCGGAGTATATCAAATTTATAGTTGATAAAGATGAAAAATTAATTGCATTTTCTGTGGTAATGCCATCTTTTTCAAAAGCGCTTCAAAAGGCTAATGGAAAATTATTTCCTTTTGGGATATATCATCTATTAAAAGCAAAAAAAGAAAGTAAGGATGTTTATTTTTATTTGATAGGTATTCACCCTGACTACCAAAACAAAGGAGTTACTGCAATCGTTTTTAATGAATACTATAAAACTTTTACCGAAAAGGGTATTGATATGTGCTATAGAACCCCTGAGTTGGAGGAAAACGTTGCTATTAAACAAATGTGGAAACATTTTAATCCGGTGGTTTATAAAAGACGTCGAACGTATAGCAAACAAATAGATTAAAACTACGCTTACCATAAAAAAAACCAAATTGTAGTTTATTACACTACAATTTGGTTTTTAAAATCTTTAACTACCTTGGTTATTGATTATAACACAACATATTTTGATTACTCTCCCATGGCTGCCGCTACCGCAGCTGAAAGCCTTTTGTAGGTGCCATTTTGTAAACGCTCACGAATAGCAGAAAAGGCATCTAAAGTAATCGCAATATCTTCTTTCGTATGGGTTGCAGTAGGAATCATACGTAATAATATAAGCCCTTTAGGAATTACCGGATACACCACGATAGAACAAAATATTCCGTAATTTTCACGTAAATCTTTTACCAAGGCCATCGCCTCTGGTATACTTCCATTTAAATAAACAGGTGTAACACAGCTTGTAGTTGTGCCTATATCAAAGCCTCTTTCTTTTAAACCGTTTTGAAGTGAATTTACGTTCTCCCAGAGCTTTTCTTTTAGTTCTGGCATAGTTCTAAGCATGTCTAAACGTTTTAAGGCTCCTTTTACGTACGTCATGGGCAATGACTTTGCAAACATTTGAGAACGAAGATTATACTTTAAAAAATCAATAATCTCTTTATCTGCCGCTAAAAATGCACCTATACTAGCCATTGACTTTGCGAAAGTTGCAAAATAAACATCTATATCGGCCTGTACACCTTGCTCCTCACCAGCCCCAGCACCTGTTTTACCAAGTGTACCAAAACCGTGAGCATCATCAACTAATAATCTAAAATTATATTTTTTCTTTAGTGCTACAATTTCTTTAAGCTTACCTTGTTGCCCTCGCATTCCAAAAACACCCTCAGAAATAACTAAGATACCACCCCCAGTTTGCTCTGCCATTTTAGTGGCTCTATCTAAATTTACTTCTAAGCTTTCGATATCATTATGCTTAAAAGTAAAACGTTTTCCCATATGCAAACGAACGCCATCAATTATACAAGCATGGCAGTCTACATCATAAACAATAATATCGTCTTTATTGACTAAAGCATCAATAGCAGACATAATACCTTGGTAACCAAAATTTAATAAATACGCAGCTTCTTTATCAACAAAAGCAGCACATTCTTGCTCTAATTGTTCATGAAAATCAGTATGACCACTCATCATTCGCGCACCCATTGGATAGGCAGCACCATATTCCGCAGCTGTATCACCATCAATCTTTTTAATCTCTGGACGGTTTGCTAACCCCAAGTAATCGTTAATACTCCAAGTAATAACCTCTTTACCTTGAAATTTCATTCGGTTAGATATTGGTCCTTCTAACTTTGGAAAAACAAAGTATCCCTCTGCTTGCGAAGCCCATTTTCCTAACGGCCCCTTGTTCTCTCTAATTCTATCAAAAATATCTCTCATCAAAATTGGTTGATTTGTAGCACATTACTTAAACTAAATGCAAAAATATGGTTTTTAGCTTATAAAAAAAGGCTAAGACAAAATTATGTCCTAGCCATTTAAAAATTTATTAGCTAATTAGGTTAGCTTATTACCTGAATTTGCGCTGTTTCTTCAACAAGATTATTATTTAAAAACCCTTGATCTTCCATCCACTGGTCACTATATATTTTACTCATGTAGCGCGCTCCATGGTCAGGGAAAATTAGTACCACCTTACTGTCTTTAGTAAACCTACCTGAGCTATTTAGCTGTTTTGCTGCTTGCATTACAGCCCCACACGTATACCCTGCGAAGATTCCTTCTGTTTTAGAAATTTCTCTTGCTGTATGTGCGCTTTCTTCGTCGGTAACTTTGATATACTCATCAATAACATTAAAATCTGTAGCTCCAGGAATTAAGTTTTTACCTAGGCCTTCAATTCTATAAGGATAAATTTCATTGGTATCTAGCTCTCCAGTTTCATGATATTTTTTTAATACCGAACCAAAAGCATCAACACCAATAATTTGAATATCAGCATTCTGTTCTTTTAAAAACCGCGCCGTACCCGAAATAGTACCGCCTGTACCACTACATGCTAATAAATGAGTGATATTTCCATTGGTTTGCTTCCATATTTCAGGCCCTGTAGATTTATAATGAGCTTCCATGTTTAACTCATTAAAATACTGGTTAATGTAAATAGATCCTTTGGTCTCTTTATGTAGTCTTTTTGCAACTTCATAATACGACCTTGGATCATCGGCACTTACATGTGCCGGGCATACATACACTTTGGCTCCCATAGAGCGAAGCATATCTATTTTATCTTTCGACGATTTTGAACTAACAGCAAGAATACAATCGTAGCCTTTAATGATACTAACCATAGCAATACTAAAACCAGTATTACCCGAAGTTGTTTCTATAATTGTATTTCCTTTTGTTAAAATGCCCTTTCGTTCTGCCTCTTCAATGATATGAATAGCTATTCGATCTTTTGAAGAATGACCCGGATTGAAGGCTTCTACTTTAGCATAAAAATCACCACTAAAATTTTGGGTTATTTTATTTAGTTTGATAAGAGGCGTATTGCCTATTAACTCTAAAATGTTATTGTAAGCATCTATTTTATCTTTCATAAAAACCTAAAGTTTGTATATCTTAATAACTTAAAAAATATACAATTCGTTTGCAAAATTAGTGATTTTTTTAAACTAGTCTATTTTACCCTCTAAATCAATCAAAAAAGTATATTCTTTTGCTACTTCTTTTAATGATTCAAACCGTCCTGAAGAACCTCCATGGCCTGCATCCATATTAATATCAAAGAGCAATAAATTAGTGTCTGTCTTAAGTTCGCGCAACTTTGCAACCCACTTAGCTGGTTCAAAATACTGCACCTGAGAATCATGCAATCCGGTTGTTACCAATAAATTAGGATACGATTTTGCACTTACCTGATCATAAGGCGAATATGATTTCATATAATCATAGTACTTCTTTTCGTTTGGGTTTCCCCATTCATCATACTCCCCTGTTGTTAAAGGAATAGAATCATCTAACATCGTTGTAACAACATCAACAAAAGGTACTGAGGCCACAACTCCCTTATACAACTCCGGTGCCATGTTTATAATCGCACCCATTAAAAGTCCTCCAGCAGAACCTCCCATAGCGTATAAGTGCTCTGAACTTGTGTAGTTTTCTGCGATTAAAAATTTAGAGCAATCTATAAAGTCGGTAAACGTATTTTTCTTTTTCAATAATTTACCATCTTCATACCAAGGCCTGCCTAAATATTGTCCTCCCCGAATATGTGCAATAACATAAACAAAACCCCTATCTAATAAACTTAATCGGGTTGTAGAAAAATAAGGATCGATGGTTGCACCGTATGATCCATAGGCATATTGCAATAATGGCGTATTCGCATTTAGCTTTGTGTCTTTATGGTACACCATAGACATGGGTATTTTATTTCCATCTCGAGCCGTTGCCCAAACGCGTTTTTCTATGTAATTTTCTTTAGCAAACTTACCACCCTGAACTTCTTGTTCTTTTTTAACCTCCTTCTCCTTTGTTTTCATATTAAAATCAATCACCGAATTGGGTGTTGTCATAGAATTATATGAATATCTTAATATTTCGGTATCAAAGTCGGGGTTTCCACCAATACTTGCCGTATAGGTCTCATTATCAAAAGGTAGGTAGTAGCTATCTGAACCGTCCCAGCGAACTATTTTTATTTGATTAAGACCGTTTCTACGCTCGGCAAGAACATAAAACTCGTTAAAAATCTCCATTCCTTCGAGTAAAACATCGGGCCTATGAGGAATAAATTCTTTCCAATTTTCAAAAGAAGTATTCCCTTCTTTTACCTTCATTAATTTAAAATTGTTGGCATTATCCTTATTTGTCAATACATAAAAATGATCATCGTAATGAGAAATATCATATTCTAAACCTCTTGTTCTTGGTGAAAAAATCTTAAACTCACCATCTGGATTATTAGCTTCTAAGGTTCTAAATTCCGAGGTAAGCGTACTATACGAACCTATGATGATATATTTTTTAGATTTTGATTTGTAAACGTAGGTACCAAAAGTTTCATCTTTTTCATGATACACTAGCATGTCTTCATCAGAAGATGTGCCTAATTTATGTTTAAATATTTTATCAGATCGCAAGGTTAAATCATCTTGTTTACTGTAAAAAATAGTTTTGTTGTCATCTGCCCAAACAGAATTTCCTGCAGTATTCTCAACTTTATCTTTACGTATTTCACCTGTTTTTAAATCTTTTATTTGAAGGGTGTACTTTCTTCTTGAAACAGTATCTACAGAAAATGCCGCTAGTGTATTATCTTGACTTATTGAAAAGCTGGATAAATTGAAAAATTCATGCCCTTTTGCCAGCTCATTGCAATCAAAAAGAATTTCTTCCTCGGCATCTAAGCGCTCTTTTTTTCTTGCGTATATAGGGTATTCTTTACCAATTTCGAATCTCGTAATATACCAATAGCCATTGTACTTGTAAGGTACTGAGTTATCATTTTCTTTAATTCTAGATTTCATTTCTTGAAAGAGAGAATTCTGAAAATTTTTGGTATGCGCCATCATTTTTTCAAAATATGTATTCTCTTTTTCTAAGTGTTCAATTACCTCTTGGTCGTCTCTATCTTTCATCCAATAGTAATCATCAACTCTAATATCATTGTGAATACTAAGTTCTTTTGCTACTTTTTTGGCAGTAGGTGCTTTCACTTTCGTCATATTCATTTGTGGGTTTTGGCAAGAAAATGCAAAAGTAATACAAACTAAAAGAAACATTTTTATTTTTATTCTCACGCTAATTTTTTATCAATATTCAACGAATTTATTAAATTTATACCCTTAAAAGAAATTAAACTATGTTTGGAGATATGATGGGCATGATGGGTAAATTAAAAGAAACCCAGCAAAAGGTTGAAGAAACTAAAAAACGATTAGATACGGTAACTTTAGAGGAGCATTCACCCGAAAGCCTAGTTAAAGTAGTAATTACGGCAAACCGCTCTATTAAAGAGATAAATATTGATGATTCACTATTGTCTGACAAAGACCAATTAGAAGATTATCTTATTCTTGCCATAAACAAAGCAATAGAAAAAGCGACTCAAGTAAATGAGAATGAATTGGCAGCAGTTGCAAAAGATGGTATGCCCAATATACCTGGTCTTGATGGGCTTTTTAAATAAAACCGATATCCTCTAAATTCGTTTTAGTTATTTTTCGAAAGAAATTTTACACCTTTCATTTTTACCATACTTTCAGCGTTTAGCATTCGCCAAATATTAAAGCTTTGGTGGCAAAATCATTATTTTCTGTTAATTGATTTTAAATGTGCAGACTATGGAGGGTGATACCTAAAAATATGTTTTTAAAGTAAGCCTTTGTTTTATAAAAAAATGTAACTTGTAGAAACGAAGAACATGATTAAGATAAAACAACACTCTAAAACACAATACAGCTTTGAGCTTAGCTCCAAAAGCGGTTTTACTTTACTAAAGAGCATTCCTTTTTCTAGTAAAAAAGAAGCCGAAAAAATAGCAAAAAACTTAAAAAACTTAGTTAATAAGTCTAGCTGTGTTGAACGTAAAACCAACCATAAAGGGTCATTTCTCATTAATTTTAAAAATACAGAGGGTATGGTGCTATGTAGCAGCTTATCTTATGCTTCAGAAGCTGGAATGGAAAATGGAATAAAAAACATTAAAAATAGCATCAACCAAATAGGGATAGACGAACCTACAGTAAGGTCTTTAAAATAGTTAAAAATTTATCGTGCATCTCTTGAGTATAATCCAAATGGGTTACAATTCGTAATTTTCCTTGCCCCATACCTATAAGGTGAACCTTTTTGGCCTTTAATTTCTCTATAAAAAAAGCTTCACTACACACCTTTTCATCTATTTCAAAAATGATAATATTAGTTTCGATTGGTGCTACTTTTTTAATAAAAGGCAAGCTATTTAGCACTACTCCTATTTCTTTTGCTTTCGTATGATCTTCAGCTAAACGCTTTATTTGATGATCTAATGCGTAACAAGCCGCAGCAGCTATAAAACCAGATTGGCGCATACCACCTCCTAATATTTTTCGAATTCGTAATGCTTTTTGCATCGCTTTAGCACTACCTACCAAAACGGAACCAATGGGGCAACCTAAGCCTTTACTAAAACATACGCTAATGGTATCAAAAAGGTTTCCATACTGCTCTGCATTTTCATTTTTTGCGACC
Source organism: uncultured Flavobacteriaceae bacterium (assembly GCA_947486785.1). Taxonomy (GTDB): domain Bacteria; phylum Bacteroidota; class Bacteroidia; order Flavobacteriales; family Flavobacteriaceae; genus Maribacter_C. The sequence goes on from CANKUU010000015.1 coordinate 52,696, forward strand.
AGCGCATTCCACAATCGAGCTCCGTCTAAATGATAGGCTAAATTATGCGTTTTACAAACGGTTTTTATTTTTTGTAGTTCGTTAAAATCCCAGCAGGCACCACCGCCTTTATTAGTTGTATTTTCTATACAAACTAGTGAAGTTAATGGGCTGTGATAAAAATCTGGTGGATTAATTTCCGCCGCTACCTCTTGGGCAGTCATCATCCCCCTTTTACCATTTACTAACTTACAAGAAACACCACTATTAAAACTAACTCCACCCCCTTCATAATTGTAAACATGGGCATATTTATCACAAATTAACTGATCTCCCGGGTTAGTATGTAGCTTAATAGCTGTTTGATTTGCCATGGTACCAGAAGGAAAAAACAAGGCTGCTTCTTTATTAAATAATTGGGCTACTCTTTCTTCTAAAGCATTTACAGTAGGGTCTGTTTTAAAAACATCATCACCCACTTTAGCCGACATCATTGCATCAAGCATGCCTGGTGTTGGCCTAGTTACGGTATCGCTTATTAAATTTATTTTCAACGCAAGTTTTTTTAAAGTCAATTAATGAAAACAATCTAACCCTATGGGTGATCCGTCTGGTAATTTTGGTGCTGGCAGCACTTCAAATGTTTCTGGATGCTGTTTAAATGCATCAATTCGTCTAATTATTTCATCTTCATATGCAGCTCTTTTCGAGGATAATAATTGCGTTTTTAAATCCGCTAAGGTTTTATGTGCTATAGCATTTACTTGGGGGTGCACATGGGTATCAGCTGCTAAATTCATCACATGAAACAAGACTCTAAAATTGATAGAATTTTGTACTTCTGCCAAATATGAATCTTTGTGTGTACTTAGAAGGGTAGCTTTCAAAATCGCCTTTAGTACATTTTCTAATCCTAAATTATCAGCATCTAAGGCTTTTTGTTGAATTAACCGAGATGCCCGCTCTGGATGTAAAACAAGACCTAAAGTCATATCGGCAGCGGTTTCGGCGGCTGATAAGGCATCAAAAGAAACTCCTGTTTTCCCTTTCAAAGATTCTCTTGTTCTAGGATACCCAAAAGATCGAGGAGGAAATAGATGCAATTTCTCCTTTGGAATTGCAATTATAGCGGCGTTTAATGTTTTCAGAATACTCATCAATGCTTTTTCTTGCATCGATTTGTTTGCCACTTCTACCGTTTTTTGTCCGTCTCCCTTTACCGCATAGTTATACATTAAGCCCCCAATAATTTTGGCAGCAGCTTCTGTTTGATATCGATGGTAAAAATAAAGGGGCACAAAAACATCTTCTAAAACCGAAAAAGGTTCTCCCTTTCTTATGTTATCGACAGAAAAATTATGAATTGCAGTTTCTCTCACTTTTAACATGGCATCTAATTCGGCACTAATATCCGAACCATTATCCCATAAATGCGCCAAAACATGAGCGCTACCCCTCGGACGTGCATCTTGATCGGTAATAAATTTCAATCCCTCTAATTTGGCTTTATCTAAGATTTTATTTAAAGCTTCTTTTTCATTAATTTCAGATGAAAAATTCGAATACGAATAAGCAACAGCAACCTTGTCCCAAGCCCCAATGCCAGTAGCATAGGCATTAGAAAAATCAATTTCACCATTTTTAACAGAAAACTGCGGGTGCGGATAATCCATTACAGAGGCTCTATTGTTGGTACTTGCAGCATAATTATGTGCAAAACCCAAAGTGTGCCCTATTTCATGAGCCGAAAGCTGTCGAATTCTGGCTATGGCCATATCTAGCATTGGTTTATGATTGTCATCGCGCTCAGAAAAGGGTTTATTCATCAGCGCTTGGGCAATTAAATAATCTTGCCGAATACGTAAACTACCTAAACTTACATGTCCTTTTAAAATTTCGCCTGTTCTTGGATCATCAATACTGCTACCATAACTCCAACCTCTTGTAGATCGATGCACCCATTGAATTACATTATAGCGAACGTCTAAAGGATCGGCATCATCGGGCAACATTTTAACTTGAAATGCATCTTTATACCCTATTGCCTCAAAAGCTTGGTTCCACCATCTACCTCCTTCTAATAGCGCAGAACGCACAGGTTCGGGCGTGCCGTTGTCTAAATAATAAACAATAGGCTCCACAGCTTCGCTGATAGCTGCTTTAGGGTCTTTCTTTTCTAAGCGATGCCTTCTTATAAAACGTTTTAAGATTGAATTTTCAACCGGGGTTGCATAATCATAATACGAAAAAGAACCCGCACCAGAGCGCGGATCAAATTCACGTTTTTTATACTTTGTATCTGGTAATTCGATAAAAGAATGATGCTGAGTAACAGTAATCAAATTACTATTGGGTGTAACCGAGCGAATGTTATAGCCCTCGGCTTTTCCTTTAAAAGTTAATTCTACATCAAACTCTATGTTTTTAGGAAAAGCTTTGGTGCGTTCTAGTGCAAATGCACTTTTAGTTTTATCAAGCTTAAAAGAGCCTTGGCCAGCTTGTTTTAACCTCGCTGCAACCCCATGGGTGTCTTGCATTAAAAAATCGGTTATATCTATAATGTACTTACCTTTAGCTTCATGTTCAATTTTAAATCCGAAAAGGATTGATTTTGCAAAAGCTTGCGCTACCGATTTCTTTTCTAAAGCGTTATCGGTTAGCGCTCTAAATTTCTGATTGGGTTGTACCAAAAGTAATTTACCCCCTGCCTTTTTAAAATAGACTACTTGCGTACCGCCAAGTTGACCCCTATCTAAACCAATATCATTACTACCTATACCGCTGCTTAAAGCGTATACGTAAAGAAACTCTTTATTTAACTCGTTTACTTCGAGGTATATTTTATCTAATTTGGCATCATATTGAAAATTAAATAGCCCATTAAATTTTTTAAAATCTTTACTCTTCTCGGCAAACTGGGCTTGTACCAGGGTACCGGTAAAAATTAACAAAAGTGTAGTTTTAAGATAGCGTATCATAAGATCAAGGTAGATTTAAAATTAGACCGACTAAATTTAACCAAATTTGATTGTCTAACAACAGTTATGTGCTATTTTTGCTCAAAACATCTACCCCATGACAATTACTATAGACCATTACAAAGGTCTTCTAGAGCGCCTTGGTGCGTTAAGGAGGTATCTTTGACGTTGATGCCAAACGCATTGAAATTGAGAATGAGCAAGAAAAAACCTTAGCTCCTGGCTTTTGGGATAATTCGCAAGAGGCACAAGCGCATATGAAGTTTATACAATCTAAAAAACAATGGGTTGATGACTACAATAGTGCAAAAACCTTAGTAGGTGAACTTGAGGTTTTGTTAGAATTTCAGCAAGAAGGTGAAGTTACCGAGAAAGAACTCGAGACGCATTACTTGAAAACTCTAGATCATCTTGAGAAGTTAGAGTTTAAAAATATGCTCTCTGAGGAGGGTGATGAGTTGTCGGCAGTACTTCAAATAACTGCCGGTGCTGGGGGTACAGAAAGTTGTGATTGGACTGCCATGTTGATGCGAATGTACATGATGTGGAGCGAAAAAAGTGGCTACAAGGTTAAAGAACTTAATTATCAAGAAGGCGATGTTGCTGGGGTTAAAACCGTAACCCTAGAAATAGCAGGTGATTTTGCCTTCGGATGGCTAAAAGGTGAAAATGGAGTACACCGATTGGTACGAATATCACCCTTTGACAGTAACGCAAAACGACATACCTCTTTTGTATCTGTTTATGTGTATCCTTTAGTTGATGATAGTATTGAAATTGATATCAATCCTGCAGACATTACCATTACAACGGCAAGATCTAGTGGCGCTGGCGGACAAAATGTAAATAAGGTTGAGACAAAAGTTCAGCTGGTACATCACCCAACAGGCATTCAAATTTCTTGTTCAGATTCTCGAAGTCAGCATGACAACAGAGCTACTGCAATGAAAATGTTGAAATCTCAGTTGTATGAAATTGAATTACGCAAAAAGATGGAGGCGCGGCAAGAAATTGAATCTTCAAAGATGAAAATTGAATGGGGTTCTCAAATTAGAAATTATGTTATGCATCCTTATAAATTAGTAAAAGATGTACGTACAGCTGAAGAAACTGGCAATGTAGATGCGGTAATGGATGGTGATATCGATCGATTTTTAAAGGCTTACCTAATGGCAATGGGCCAAAAAAATGAAACCGAGTAAAATTTAAGCTTTTTTAGCAAAGCCAACTAAAACGTACAACAACATTTTGGCCGTTATTTTACACTAATTTTATACGGGTAAAAAGACCACACAATTTAAAAAATATGATAAAAATATACCATAACAATCGGTGTAAAAAATCGCGTGAAGCCCTTGCTTTACTTGAAGAGTCTAAAAAAGATTTCGAAATTATAAACTACTTAAAAGATACACCAACGAAAAGCGAACTAGAGCATATATTGCAGCTTTTAAGCCTTTCACCACTAGCTTTAATTCGAAAAAACGAGGCGGTTTGGAAAGAACATTATAAAAACAAATCTCTTTCTGATGATGACCTTATAGCGGCTATGGTACAGCACCCAAAACTAATAGAAAGACCTATTGTAATTGTCGATGATAAAGCGGTAATTGGGCGACCCCCTTCTTTGATAAAAAATATTATTTAAATTACATTGCGCTTAACAGCTAGTCTGTTCTATTTTTTAAAGCTTTGGTATATATCAGCAGCGCTACTAGTACCGATGCGCAAAAAAATTGGTACGTTTGTTGCTTATTTTTTAACAAATATTTTACCGCTTTAGATTAAACCTTTGGCCAATTATAAAATCTTACAAAAGAATACCATTATGAAAATTTATAGTAAACATTTAATAGTCCTTTTTATTTTTTTATTAGGAGCTGCAGAACTACAAGCGCAATATGGCTATGGTAACCGCGGTGGTTATGGTTATGGCGGAGGTTATGGCGGTAGAGGTGGTTATGGTGGTAGAGGTCGTTCGCCCATACCGCAAACAAATATTGAGCCCGAAAAACCTGACCCAAAAACAGCAGCAGAAATTGTTGATGAAGAAATGCCCAAAATTGCTGAAACTTTAGGCTTAGACGAGTTTGAGAAAGCCATTTTAAGTACCACCTTAAAAAAGTATGTGCAACAGCGTATTGAACTGCAAATTTTAAAACTAACGCCCGATAAAATGCGTGAGTCTTATCAGAAAATTACCCTCAAGCAAGATGAGGAACTCAAAGCGGCACTTCCGCTAGAGAAATATGAAGCCTTTGTAAAAATGCAAAAAGATGGCGTAGCCAAAATGCAAAAAGAACAAAAAAAGGCTCAGAAAAAAAGAAAGAAAAATAAGAAAAAATCTAAAGGCTAACATGAAAAAACTCCTCTACCTAATTGTATTTTTTATTACATTTTTAAATTACGCTCAAAGACCTCAAGGCAGAGGAGGCAAAACATTAAAACCTATTTTAATTTCAGGTACGGTTGTCGAACAAGATACAAATGCCCCTTTGGCCTACGCTAGTATTGTACTGCAAAGTGTAAAAAAAACGGATAAAATATTTGGTGGCATCAGCGATGAAAACGGCAAATTTTCTGTGGAAGCTTCGCCCGGTAGATACCACATTACCATAGCGTACATAGGTTTTAAAAGCTTTAAACTTTTAGATCAACAAATTATATCATCAACCGATTTAGGAGAAGTAAAGCTTACGCTAGATGTAGAACAACTGGCCAGTGTTGAAGTAGTTGGCGAACGCACAACCGTAGAAATGCGTTTAGATAAAAAAGTGTATCATGTGGGCCAAGATCTTACCGTAAAAGGGGGCTCTGTTACGGATGTTTTAGACAATGTACCCTCTGTTTCTGTTGATGTTGATGGTACTATTAGCTTACGAGGCAATGAAAGTGTTCGTATCTTAATTAACGGCAAACAATCTGCATTATCTGGTTTAAGCCCCGAGGCTTTGCAACAATTACCTGCAGAAGCTATTGAAAAGGTAGAGGTTATTACAAATCCCTCTGCGCGTTATGATGCCGAAGGTACTGCTGGTATTTTAAACATTATTTTAAAACAAACTAAAACTGCTGGCCTAAACGGATCTTTACGCGTAAATGCTTCAAATCCTACGGGTTATGGTGCTGGAATGAATCTAAATCTTAGAAGAGACCTATTTAATATTTTTACCAATACTTCTTATCGCTATCGAAGTAGCCCAGGAAATGCCTTTTTTAATCAAGAAAATTTTAATCCCGATGGCACAACCGCTAGTTTTCAAAATGAAACTAGAACCTATAAAAGGCAAAGCGATGGGTTTAACAGTACTATTGGTTTTGAATTTTTTGTAGATGCTACAAGTAGCATTACCCATTCGTTAGTATATCGAAAATCAAAAGGCGACAATACCGTCGACATCGCATTTGAAAATTTTGATGCTGCAAGAAACCCAAGTATTCAAAGAAAACGTTTTACCAACGAATTAGAAGATGAAGAACGGGTACAATATTCGGTTAATTATCAAAAAAAATTTAATGAGCAGGGGCACGAACTAAAAATAGACTACCAGTATTCTTCGGGTAATGAGTTAGAAAATTCTATTATTAATGAAACCATATTAAACAATAACACCGCCCAAGATACCGAACAAACTATTACTGATGAAACTCAAAAAAATCAGCTAGTACAACTAGATTATACCTTGCCCTTTGATAAAAACAACAGCTCGCAATTAGAGTTTGGCTATAGGGGTACTTTTAATCGGTTTACTACTGATTTTGATTTTGGTATTTTAAAAAACAAGATACTACAAAGCGACCCCAATTTTAGTAACGAACTCAACTACAAAGAATATGTAAATGCCTTTTACACACAATTAGGCAGTACGTTTGGTAAGCTAAATATTCTTGGTGGTTTACGTGTAGAAAACTCTAATATTGGTATTCTACTACTGCAAACAACTGCCGAAACCACTAAAAATTACACCAACTGGTTTCCTTCCTTGTTTTTAGGTTATAGGTTTTCAGATACAGCTCAAATTAGCATGAGCTATAGCAGAAGACTTCGAAGGCCTCGTTCGCGTTATATTAACCCTTTTCCTTCACGTGCTAGTAATACCAATTTGTTTCAAGGCAACCCCAATCTAGATCCAACTTTTACCCATGCCTTTGATTTGGGTTATTTAAAGCGTTATAATAAAATTACCATAAATAGTGCTGCCTATTTAAATAGGTCTACTGGGGTGTTTCAGTTTATTGTTCAAGAAACCGGTGATTTTGTTACTATTGATAACCCGGATGACCCAGAAAAGCCGGTAACCGTACCTGTGCAAGTAAGAACGCCAATAAACTTGGCAACTGACACCCGCTTTGGTGGTGAATTTACTACTACGTACACCCCAAAAACAGGGTGGCGATTTACCATGAATGTTAACGTTTATCAACAAAAATTACGTGGCGATTATACCTACACCAATTTTCAAAACCAAGAAATTACGCAAGTATTTGATGCAGACAACTTTACTTGGTTTTCTAGATTAAGTGCTAAATTGCCCTTGCCTGGTAAAATAGATTTTCAAGCAAATGCTTTTTATAGCGGACCAAGCAAAAATGCGCAAAGTAGTCGTAAGGGTCTATTAAGTGCTAATTTAGCGTTTAGCAAAGATATCTTTAAAGATAAAGCTACACTTGCTTTAAATATTAACGATCTTTTTAACTCGCGTAAAAGAAGAAGTGAAACTAAAACCACAACAGTTTTGTCTTCAAGTGAATTTCAATGGAGACAACGCCAAGTAAATGTATCTTTTGTGTATCGTTTTAACCAAAAGAAAAATGAACGATTGGGCCAGAGCGAACGCCAAGGTAAGGGTGCTATTGAAGAAATAGAGGGCTAAAACAACTAGTTAATTAAATATAAATATCCATTTTGAATAACATCAACATCGTATAATTTTAAGATATAAAAATATACTCCAGAAGACAGCTTCTTATCTCTATCAACAACTAATTCAACATTAGCAGTACCATCAAAATCATTTTTATAATTCTCACTTTCATAAACTAAGGCACCCCAACGATTAAATATTTGTAACGAATTGTTATCTGGTGATAGCGCAACAGTTTCTATTTCTAAAACATCGTTTGCATTATCATTATTAGGGGTTACCAAATAATGATACGCTTCTAAATCTAAGGCTTTTTTCGAAGCGCCAAAAGTAATAGCATCATATTCTTGCGGCTCAAAACTATCTGAGGTGATACTACCCCACCCTAGGTTACCATCTTGCATGCTTGCACCCAAATCATGCCATTTATTTTCGCCAATATGCCAGCCCACTACCCGTAAATTCTTTAAATCATTTACAAAACTTGCTAAGTTACTTTGTTCATTAAAAAACAAGCGAACCCGAGATTCAACGGAAGCTTCTAAACGCCAAAACTCAAAAGGGCTAATAGCACTTAAATCTTCGGCTCTATCGCCCAATGGGTACGACCCTGGTATGGTGTTGGGTTTGGTAGGGCTTTCATAAAAATAAACACATTTTGCACTTGGGTTTATATCGTCAGACAGTAGCTGTAAAGGTTTCAGTTGATCGCCATCGCCTGTCGGAAATGTATAGTTTACCTTATTAGTTATCATTACATAACCGTCTATTTTTTCAGTATTAGATTGCCCGTTATAAAAGGCACTACTCACAAAATCTATATGGTTGTCAGACATTGTTTTGTCTGCTTTTATATCACCTACAATAAAGTTAAGATTATTGGTAACCCCTACCCCTACTTCTAAAAATAGACCCTCGTCCACCATCACTTGCATATCATTAAAAATAGGACGAAAAGCGCCCGAAATAGTTAAAGCGCTTTCTTCGTTAAAAAAACCAGCCAAACCAGAATTTTCATCAAAAGTACCATCATTAATAAGATCGCCATGAAAACCGATTTCTGCATTTTCTAACAGCTTTAGGTTGCCGAAATTTTTTAATGGTTCTTGAGCAAAACAAGAACTGCTAACTACGAAAAATAACACCCATAGGGTGTTAAAGTGTTGAAAAGTACTTTTATTTTTCATTATTTTATTATTTAAATCTCTTTTTCAACCTATTTAAGAAGTAACTCTTCTAGTTTGGCCAAGCGCTTTTGTAGCTGTTTATGAGATTGCTTTAAGCTATTTAGCTCTGAAACCTGCTTTCTTAAACTATTTAGTTCTAAATTCTGCTTTTCTATGGTATGATGCTGTTCTATCGTATGTAAATACAATTCTTCTACCTTTTCTAATGTTTGTAGGGCGGTTTGGGTTAAATTAACGCTATACCTACCATCTTTTTCTACCGCTAGCTCTTTGATACCTGTTACGCCGGGTAAATGCTTGTTCTTTTTTATAAAAGCATCTATTTCTTCTATCGATTTAAAGGTATACGATGAATTAATACTCTTTTCTTCTTTTACATAATGATCAAAAACATAATCGGGGTAGGTACTTGTACTTGTAATAAAGGAGCCTGTTGTTTTGGTGTCTCCCACTACATGTAGCGCATGTGCTGGGATAGTTGTACCTATACCCACCCGGCCAGCGCCAGTCATAGACATTACCTGTTTACTGCCAACAGCAGCAGCAGCATCGCCCGTTTTCCAAAGATAAAAATCTATGGCATTACCATTATCAGCATTATTATGATGTCTGGTTTTAATCGCATGTCTGTGGTTAGTACTACCATTAAAAGAAAATAAAAGCTGATTTTTTGTGAATTGATTAGCAAGATTTCCCTCGCGAAATACCCCAGTACCTACAACATCTAATTCAGCTGTTGGTAATTTGGTACCTATACCTACCCTACCTGCGCTAGTCATAGACATTACCTGTTTACTACCAATATCAGCAACACCATCATCACCCGGTTTCCAAAGATAAAAGTCTATGGCACTTTCACTACTATTAGCACCATGATGTCTGGTTTTAAGGGCATGTTTGTAGTTAGTAGCGCCATTATAAGAAAATAATAGTTGGTTACTTGTGTAGGCATCTGCACCATTTCCCTTGCGAAATAAACCCGTGCCTTTTACATCTAATTCAGTTTCTGGTGCCGTGGCACCTATACCTACCCTACCTGCGCCAGTCATAGACATTACCTGTTTACTACCAACATTTAGAGAGCCATTACCTGGTTGCCAAAGATAAAAGTCCATAGCACTATTATTAGCAACAGAATTAGAATGTCTGGTTTTAATGGCATGTTGGTATGCAAGACCATAGTTATAAGAAAATAGAAGCTGATTTTTTGTAGTTCCAGTATTATTTCCTGCTCGAAATAAACCCGTGCCTTTTACATCTAATTCACTTTCTGGTAGGGTGGTACCAATACCTACCCTGCCCGCGCTAGTCATAGACATTACCTGTTTACTACCAATATCAGCAACACCATCATCACCCGGTTTCCAAAGATAAAAGTCTATGGCACTTTCACTACTATTAGCACCATGATGTCTGGTTTTAAGGGCATGTTTGTAGTTAGTAGCGTAATTATAAGAAAATAATAGTTGGTTCCTTGTGTAGGCATCTGCACCATTTCCCTTGCGAAATAAACCCGTGCCTTTTACATCTAATTCAGATTCTGGCGCCGTGGTATTTATACCCACCCTGCCAGCGCCAGTCATAGACATTACGTGTTTACTACCAATAGCTTCGGGAGTATCACCATCTTTCCAAAGAAAAAAGTCTATGGCATTACCATCAAAGCCACCATATTGATGTCTAGTTTTAATGGCATGTCTGTGCCGAGCAGTACCATTAAAAGAAAATAAAAGCTGATTTTTTGTGAACGAATTATAAGTATTTCCCTCGCGAAATAAACCAGTGCCTTTTACATCTAATGCAGCTGTTGGTTGGTTGCTACCAATACCTACTTTACCTTGTGTCCATATATGATTACTTATGGCATTTGGAATGTCAGATGTAGTGTCTGCTTTATACCAATCATGATCCTTCGCCATACTAAATTTATCATCTACATAGGTCTTAACCGCCTTTTCAGTTGGAAATTTCGTATCAGTGTTATCCGATAGTGCTGTATTTGTTGATTTATTTGCCGAATCTTCTTTCTTATTTAGGGCATCAGCATTTATGGTAAGCCAAGTAGTACCATTGTAAATTTTAGTAAGCTCTGCCGTAGTATCAAACCAAACGTCGTTTTTTAGTGGGTTTGTAGGCGCTGTAGCCGAAGTACTTGTAATTGTATTTCTTACCTCTATTAAAGTTCCCTTTTTATCTATGGCCATTTCTTTTTGTGCCCATATACTGGTTGGCAAACAAAGCATAAATAACAACATACCAAAATAACGCATGTTTAGATGCAAGACCATAGCTCTGTATTCTTTTTAAGTTTAAATAACACTCTTTTTTTATCTATTTTTTAGTAATTCTTCTATTTTCGCTAAGCGATTTTGTAGCTGTTTATGTGATTGCTTTAAGCTATTAAGCTCTGCTGCCTGCTGTTCTATAGTGTGATGCTGTTCTATCGTATATAAATACAATTCTTCTACCTTTTCTAATGTTTGTAGGGCGGTTTGGGTTAAATTAACGCTATACCTACCATCTTTTTCTACCGCTAGCTCTTTGATACCTGTTACGCCGGGTAAATGCTTGTTCTTTTTTATAAAAGCATCTATTTCTTCTATCGATTTAAAGGTATACGATGAATTAATACTCTTTTCTTCTTTTACATAATGATCAAAAACATAATCGGGGTAGGTACTTGTACTCGTAATAAAGGAGCCTGTTGTTTTGGTGTCTCCCACTACATGTAGCGCATGTGCTGGGGCTTTTGTACCTATACCCACCCTGCCAGCACCAGTCATAGACATTACCTGTTTACTAGCAACATTTAGAGTACCATTACCTGGTTTCCAAAGATAAAAGTCTATAGCATTATTATTAGGAACAGAATTAGAATGTCTGGTTTTAATGGCATGTTGGTATCCATGACCATAGTTATAAGAAAATAGAAGCTGATTATTTGTAGTTCCAGTATTATTTCCTGCTCGAAATAAACCCGTGCCTTTTACATCTAATTCACTTTCTGGTAGGGCGGTACCAATACCTACCCTGCCCGCGCTAGTCATAGACATTACCTGTTTACTACCAATATCAGCAACACCATCATCACCCGGTTTCCAAAGATAAAAGTCTATGGCACTTTCACTACTATTAGCACCATGATGTCTGGTTTTAAGGGCATGTTTGTAGTTAGTAGCGCCATTATAAGAAAATAATAGTTGGTTCCTTGTGTAGGCATCTGCACCATTTCCCTTGCGAAATAAACCCGTGCCTTTTACATCTAATTCAGATTCTGGCGCCGTGGTATTTATACCCACCCTGCCAGCGCCAGTCATAGACATTACGTGTTTATTGCCAATAGCATCGGCATTATCACCTTGTTTCCAAAGAAAAAAGTCTATGGCATTACCATTAAAGGAATTATTTTGATGTCTAGTTTTAATGGCATGTCTGTGCTGAGCAGTACCATTAAAGGAAAATAAAAGTTGATTTTTTGTGAACGCATTTTTATAATTTCCCTCGCGGAATACACCAGTACCTACAACATCTAATTCAGCTGTTGGTGCCGTAGTACCTATACCTACCCTACCAGTACCAGTCATAGACATTACCTGTTTACTACCCACAGCAGTAACACCATCACCAACTGGATTCCAAAGATAAAAATCTAAGGCATTTAAATTACCATTACTAGAATGATGTCTGGTTTTAAGGGCATGCTTGTAGTTCGTAGTGCCGTTCCACGAAAATAGAAGCTGATTTGTTGGGGTACGATTAAAATAATATCCCTGTCGAAATAAACCCGTACCTTTTACATCTAATTCAGTTTCTGGCGTCGCGCTACCAATACCTACCTTACCTTCCCCAGTCATAGACATTACGTGTTTACTACCAACAGCAGTAGCAGCATCACCTGCTTTCCACAGATAAAAGTCTATGGCATTTCTACTACTGTTACTTGCATGATGTCTGGTTTTAAGGGCATGTTTGTGGTTAGTAGTACCATTAAAGGAGAATAATAGTTGGTTATTTGTGTAGCTCTCCGCACCATTTCCTTTACGAAATAAACCGGTGCCTATTACATCTAATTCAGATTGTGGTTCATTATTATCACCAATACCTACATAACCTGAGGTCCATATATGATTATTTATGGCATTTGGAAGGTCAAAAGTAGTGTATGCTTTATACCAATCATGATCTACCGCCTTAAGAAATTTAGCATCTACATAGGTCTTAACCGCCTTTTCAGTTGGAAATTTCGTATTCGTATTATCAGATAGTGCTGTATTTGTTGATTTATTTGCCGAATCTTCTTTCTTATTTAAGGCATCGGCATTTATGGTAAGCCAAGTGTTGCCGTTAAATACTTTGGTTTCTTTTGAAGCAGTATCGAACCAGATATCGTTTTTTAAAGGGGTGCTTGGTGCTGTAGATGAGGTACTTGTTACTGTATTTCTGATCTCTACTAAAGAACCTTTACGATTTATTGCCACTTCTTTTTGTGCCAAAACAATTCTCGGAATACATAAAACAAATATCATCATAGTTACATGTCTAATCTTTAGCTTTAGGGACATAGCTATAAATGATTTAAATTTTAAATGCAGCGGTAATTTGCATCTAAGGGTTGAATAGGAGTTTTATACTATATTTTAAAAAAAATAGGGCATAAAAGGTTTTAATGGTAAAATTTTAATGAACTTATAGTAAGTTACAACATTATACATTGGCTCTTAAGAAACGTTGCAGCGCTTTCACCTTTTTTATTTAGCAACTTTGCACCGGGTTTTGCAGCTATATGCCAAAACCTTAGCTTTTTAATGGGTAGCTACCTACCCATATTAAAAAGAGCTAATGTATAATGTTGGTTTACTTTTTAAAAATAATTAGCGTTTAAAAGACTATCTTACATACTGTATTTCAAAAATGTCTCCATTGTTAATACTCCAATTGGTACCGGCAGTAACATGAGCAGCAGTAGTCTTAGGTTTTATAGTTACCTTTTTGTCAGCTACCGTATAGTCCTCACCTGCAATTAATTTAGCACCGTTTCTATATACCCATATATTAGAAAATATTGGTAAGGTTACTGCCGCAGTAATATCTAAATCAGTGGTTGAATCAGCAGCAGCTGTATGTTTCTCATGCCCGCTTTTTACTAAACCTTCTACCTTCTTCTTTTTAATTTCGCCGGTAGCCTCGTCTCTAACTAAAAGAGTGTACCCACTGCCTGGCGATGTATCATCATGTTTTGATTTGTCCTTAGCATCTGTAGATGCTGCAGCGGTATCAGCTAATAAGGCTAAGCCATCTAATGCAAACTTTTTTCCATTAGCATCAATGTACGTATCTTTAGTTAGATCACCACCCAACTGCCATGTTGTAGTAGTTTTATTCGTACTAGTATTCGTAATCTGTGTAATACCATTTTCGACTTGTAAGTATTTAATGGTACCCTTATTATCGATAACACGTATAGCGTTAGTTTTCTTCGCTATATCGGTTGATGTCGTTGTCGTTTGAGCCGATACTATTCCACACCCTAAGATAGATAGCATGAATAGTCCCTTTTTTAATGCATTTGTGTAGGTAAAGTGTTTCATAAAAATTGATTGTTAAAATTAAAGTTAAATTGATTTATTTATAATTATTAATGATATTGAACGATTCTTATTTCATCATTTTCATAGCAAGAAGCTTCTGCTTCTAAACTAATAGCGTTAGCGCCCGCTGCTTCAAAATTCACTTTAACGCCATTTCGGTAAACGTCAATTTTGTTTGCGCTAGAAATGGCAATCGGGGTGCTAAAATTTCGTTGTCCGTTTGCAGCCCTTAGAACTACTTCTTCTCTTTGTAAAGCAGCACTAACCATCGATGTTTTTCGTAAAACTCCCGTGGTTTTATCAATTGCAACGAGATCTATAGTATTATCAGTCACATGATTAAGCCCTTCAATGGCCAAGGTATTTGTTTCATTTGTACTTAGTACCGTGGCATGGTTTAGGGTACCCCCTAATTCTATTGCTCCAGTTGTAGAAGTGCTAATACCATTGCCAACAGTAACTAAACTGTTACTTTGCCAATTAGTACCATCATAGGTATATAATTGACCATTGCTACTATCTACATAAATATCGCCTGCTATGGCCTGCGATACCGTACTTGCTGTAGGTGCGCCTACTCCCCTTCTAGGGTTCGTATTTATAACTACCCAACTAAAACCATTATAAATGCTAACTTCATTTGTAGCCTCATTAATCCAAACATCACCTGCTTCGCTATGTGTAGGTGCTGTTGCCGATGTAGTAACTAACACCCCCGAGTTACATAGACTTTTCCATGCGCTACCATCATAAAGAAATATACAGTCATTGTCTGTATTGTACACCAAAGCACCATTTAACGGCGTCATCGCCATCATCTCAGTATTCGTTAAACGTGTTGGCACAAACGCTTTAGTGGTGCTCTCCAATTCTAAAATTGAAGATGCATCTATAGTACTAATATTATCTCCTATTTTAACTTGACCATAGAAGATAGTTGTACTACAAAAAACCAAAACGTAAAAAAATAATTTCATTTATGCTTTTTTAGAATAAAAAGTTAAATTTCACATCACAAATAAATGGCAGAATACTTTGGGAGCAAAAAGTATGTTGCAAACGCATCTAAATTAGTTGTGAAATCATTTTACTAGGTGGTTTAGCAGGTTTCAAAATTGATATTTAGAAGCGCATAAACCAAAAAAAACAAAAAATAAGCAGTACGAAAAAAGGCTTTAAATATGGCTTAACAGCCCATTTATGGGTATAATTGTTGCGGCTACTGGTGTAAAGTATACCTATTATATATATCTAATATATGTTGGTAGTTAAGCAGCGCCTGTTGAGGCTTAAAGCTCTGAGTAAAAAAATAAAACGTAAGCTTAGCGTAGTACAAGACGACTAAATCTACTTCAACCGGGGTCGCCGGTAAACTTGCCTTTAATCTGCTAAGCAAGGCTATTTTTTTGCCCGCTGCACGTTTTAGGAGCGCTCGGTAAACAGCCTTATGGTTTACACCAAAATGCTACAAAAAATACCTACAAGACGTTTTAAACAAAACTTCGCTATTAAATAATTCTTTTATAAAATTATTTTCAGTTTAGGGCGTTAGCTATACAATACTTAAGTCTAGCCTTTTAAACTTTTAATTTTATTTTAAAGCTATGAAAACTTATTTTTTAGCCTTCTTTTTACTCGTAAACTACGCTTTACTTGCGCAGGCAGGCATTCATACGCAAAGCCCCAAAGCCACCTTACACGTCGTTGGCAAACCTGGGGTAACTACAAGTATGGATGGTATTATAGCCCCTAAATTAACAGGAAATCAACTTAATAATAAAACCTATACCTCGCAGCAAGATGGAGCTTTAGTATATGTTACCAGCCCCTTAACCAATGCGAATAAAGGGCAATGTGCCAATGTAAAGGCTAGCGGCTACTATTTTTTTAATAACACCAAATGGGATAAATTAGAATCTAATACTAAAATGGCAACTTTAGCCGATGTTGATATAGCTACAAGGGTTCCTAAAAAAGGAGATAGGCTGGTATATAATGGCACAAAATGGGTAACTGACCCCTATTTTTATGTTCATGTAGGAAATAATGATTGGCGAAAATATACAACGGGTCTTAAAGACTTTATCAATAACACATTTTTAGATGGTATTGCCAGCAGTTTTAATGCTAGCAATGGTTCAATTACGGTGCCCTATGCTGGGTTTTATAGAATTATTTTTAAGTTAAGAGCTTACGACCTTCAACCTGCGGGAACAAATATTGGTATTGGTGTACTTAAAAATAGTAGTTTAATGTGGTTTGATTGGCGCGCCCTTACACACTCGAATCCAAACACACATAACAGAACAACACTTATTACTTCTAAAATCTTAAAATTAAATGCAGGTGATACTTTAAAAACACAAATTTATGTAGATGACGATGAAGGCATAATTTTTCCTAAATCTTATTTTACGGTATATAAACTATAGCTTTGTCTTTTTTTTAGCTTTATTCTAATTTTTAAAATATCCATAGCCGCATAAGCCTTATGCAGTCAGAAAAAATTACCCAAGCTTGGCGCAGTACAAGACTACCACAACCACCTCAACTAGAGTCGCAGGTGAACTTGCTTTTAATCTGCTAAGCAAGGCTATTTTTTTGCCCGCTGCACGTTT
Organism: uncultured Flavobacteriaceae bacterium; assembly: GCA_947486785.1. Taxonomy (GTDB): domain Bacteria; phylum Bacteroidota; class Bacteroidia; order Flavobacteriales; family Flavobacteriaceae; genus Maribacter_C. Next base: position 69,911 of record CANKUU010000015.1, read on the forward strand.
TAGGAGCGCTCGGTAAACAGCCTTATGGTTTACACCAAAATGCTACAAAAAATACCTACAAGACGTTTTAAACAAAACTTCGCTATTAAATAATTCTTTTATAAAATTATTTTCAGTTTAGGGCGTTAGCTATACAATACTTAAGACTAGCCTTTTAAACTTTTAATTTTATTTTAAAGCTATGAAAACTTATTTTTTCGCCTTCTTTTTACTCGTAAACTATGCTTTACTTGCACAGGCAGGCATTCATACGCAAAGCCCTAAAGCCACCTTACATGTAGTAGGCAAACCTGGGGTAACTACAAGTATGGATGGTATTATAGCCCCTAAATTAACAGGAAATCAACTCAATAATAAAACCTACACCACGCAACAAGATGGTGCTATAGTATATGTTACCAGCCCCTTAACCAATGCAAATAAAGGGCAATGTGTAAATGTAAATGCCATAGGCTACTATTTTTTTAATAAAACCAAATGGGATAAATTAGATACGGTTAGTAAAATGGCCACTTTAGCCGATGTTGATGTAGCCACAAAGGTGCCCAAAAAAGGGGATAGACTGGTTTATAATGGAACCCAATGGGAAACGTACCATCATTTTTATGCACATGTAGGAGGTAACGACACCAGGGCCTTCGGGGAAGGATTTAACAACTATATACCCCCCACTGTTATCTCTGACGAGTTTAATAGTTATAATAGTACTACTGGCACCATTACGGTACCCTATGATGGGTTGTATGTACTTGAATGCGCTATAAGACCTACAGACGCTACACCAGTAGGAACCAATTTTGGAATAGGGATAATTAGTTCTGCAGGAGAAAATAACGAATATATTGCATGGTATGTAATGCCAAGTAGTCCTAGTCCTATTCACAGGATATCAGTTTCCCATTCTAGAATAGTTAAATTAAACGCAGGTGATCAGCTAAATTTAAAGGTATATGCAGATGTAGATGATAGACCAGGTATAAACTTATATTTTTCTAAATTTTTAGTGTATCGACTGTAGCCTTGTCTTTTTTTAAACAAAAACCCCCAACAAAAGTTTAATTTTATCTTGTAAGTGCATCCTTTATTGGGTTTTATTTTTTGAGAACCTCAACTATCTTCAACCTTTAAGACCCCAAAAAAATAAAATGTAATATCTAAGCCTTGCGCCAAACAAACCTACTAAAATCACTTGTGCTAAAACCACCGGTAAACCAACCTTAACATCTACAAAATAAGCATAAATACCCAAGTGCTACAAGTTTTAGCAACTCCACTTACTACTTAATGATGTTCATGATAGGTGCCAAAACGAAACAAAAAACACTAAAAAGAGGATTTAAAGCAAAACTTCGCTATTAAATAATTCTCTTATAAAATTATTTTCGATTTGAGGCGTTACCTAAACAATACTTAAGACTAGCCTTTTAAACCTATAATTTTAATTTAAAGCTATGAAAACTTATTTTTTAGCCTTCTTTTTACTCGTAAACTACGCTTTACTTGCACAGGCAGGCATTCATACGCAAAGCCCTAAAGCCACCTTACACGTAGTAGGCAAACCTGGAGTAACTACAAGTATGGATGGTATTATAGCCCCTAAATTAACAGGAAATCAACTCAATAATAAAACCTATACCTCGCAACAAGATGGTGCTTTAGTATATGTCACCAGCCCCTTAACTAATGTAAATAAAGGGCAATGTGCAGCGGTAAAAGCTAAAGGCTACTATTTTTTTAGCACAAACAAATGGAATAAAGTAGAAAGTGATAGTAAAATAGCAACTTTAACCGATGTTGATGTAGCCACAAAGTTACCCAATACGGAGGCTAATCTTATCTATAATGGCACCAAATGGGAAACCAACCGCCATTTTTTCGTAGAAGTATCAGGAACTGATTCCCGAACTTTTTCAAACTCATATGTGACCTATATACCCCCAACTGTTACCTCTGACGAGTTTAATAGTTATAATAGCACTAACGGTAAAATCACCGTACCCGATAGTGGACTATATATGATTGATTGTCGAATAAGAACTAGTGATCATAACCCTGCAGGAACAAATTTTATGTTGGGCGTACGAGCCAATAATGCAGGTCTTAAGTTTCATGAATGGCATGCCGTTAATGACACGCCTAATCATACTCATCGTAGAACAACATTGTCTATTTCTAAAATAGTGAAATTAAATGCTGGTACCACCCTAGAACTTATTGTGTATGTAGATGATAGCACAGGCATACAATTGTTACATTCTAACTTTCAGGTTTATAAACTAATTTCGTTGTAAAAGAACACATGATTTTTAGTTTATTTCTAATTTTACCCTTAGCGTTCATTTTTTAGTTCATTTTTTAGTTCATTTTATTGTTTTTATGCCGTGGTCATCTCTTTTCTGTGCACTATTTCTTTTAATTTTTTAGAATTTGATACACGTATGCCTATACTTCGATATAACGTATAGCGGATAGCTTTTATCAGGTTTTAAGGATGCATTTATCCATTTCGCTATAGCTTCTATAACGGGTTGTTTCTCTAAAAACCATCTTTTAATAGCACCAAATGTGCGCACTACCTAAAACCTTGCTTTTCCTGTAAGTTTATTAAACCTCTTTTATGATGGGTTAAGGGCATATTTTTGTATGTCTATTAGCAAATATGGTTTTTGAGCCTTCTATTTTTTAATAATTCTATATTTTTAATTACTTGATACCCCTTGTCGGTCTTTAGCAGCATATCTGTTGGTAAATATGCCGTATTTAAGACCTCTTTAAATTTACCATCTCATTGGTACTTGCCTTTGTAGTAAAGCCCCTATCAGCAAGGCTTCAGTGTCTACAACCTACAATTTTTTGTAGCCAAAGCTATATTTTACGCCTTTTTTCTAGCCAACTCATTTTAAAAAGATATCGTACACTATAACCAGGCTTTCTGGTAGTCCTCTTAATTTTGATAGCAAGAGGGTTTAGAATATCTTTTAAAAGATTCTTCATTTATGATGGTGTTCATAGGATTACAAAATAGCTACTAAATTTTTCGTAAACATAGATACCCCATACGAAGTGCTAAAGTGAGTTGCTTTAGGCATGACATAAAAGAAGAATAAAAAAATTAATCCACCCCTTACATGGGTCTTCAATTATACAAATAGTCCTATTTTTTTCTAACATAAAGATGATTCGCTAAAAGTTGAAATTAGGGCGGTGGTTTTGTTTTTCATAGTTGGATTTATTTTATGTCGTTAGCAGTAGTCATTGCCTCGTTATTATTTATGGCTACCACAAGGTTCTTAGCTTTTACGAGTATACCTACCGTTTTAGGTTGTACTTGTTATAGAGACCTTAACCCAAGACCACACCCAGTGCCTTATCGTTGGTTTTATCGGTATAAATAGGTTAAAAATTGCATGAAAAATCTTTAAATACCACCCACCTATAGGGCCATATTTTATACACTATCTTAAAACATAGTTTGTATTATTAAATACCATAAACCATTTTAAACCTAAGACTGGGATAACATTTCATAGGTAATACAGTAACTATACGGGTAAATAGCCCCAATTAAAAAAGTAAAAAAATATAACAAATGCTTGCCGCAAGCCTTAAATTTTAGAAGGTATAGCCATGCTTTTTATTCATTTATAATTTATTGCCCATAGTGGCTTTGGTATTAGCATGCAGTACGCGTGCTACATTTAAACCTAGCTACCTTTTTTATTAGGTTACCAGGCGCCATATTCGTCGCCCAGCAAACCCTATAAATTGGTTTTACCTTAAGCGTTTTAAAACCAAATTGAAGTATTTATTTTACAGCCGATTTGGCGTCGCCTTTATTCTAATATTTTGATGTAGCCCATATGCTAATGCCAAATTGTTATATGGGTTATAACGCACGAAGTTAATACCTTAAATGTATTCCTTGGTTTCATTTAATCGAATTTCAAAAATATAGGGTCTTTGTTTTTTAAATCCGTTTTCTGCCCATGTCACCCAAAATTTCAGATGATCTACCGAAAAAGAAATAAGGAATAGTATTGATGTTTTTAGCGTAGCATTCGTTTACCTTAAGTATGGGGTAATTATTTCAACATCTTTGCCCTAGTTGGGGTTGGTTTAAAACCAATTATTCCGCTGTACTTGGTGGTAATTTCATTGCATAAAGCTGTTTTGGTAAAAGAAGCTCAGCATTGGCGCCCAAAACGTAGCTCAGAAGCAAAAAAAAACCGTCTGATACATCAAACGGTTTTTTAAATTTATTTATCTAGCGATGCTCTTTTCTTATCTCGCTTTTCTTTCAAAAGTTCTCTAATATTGCCTATTAACCAGTAGGGTACTACAAAGGTTAACAAAAAAATCATTAGCCAAAAGCCAATAGTTAATATCGTTAAAAATGCTAAAAAGCCTAAATATTGGTCAAAATCGAACATGAATCTTAATTTTAATACTACAAAGATACTTTGAAAAGCACAAATAGTGCAAATCAAATGCAAAAAAAGTGCGTATTTATTTTATTCCATTCAAAAAATACGCCTTCAAACTGCTAACTTTGTGTAACTGAAAAAATATTGAATTATGAGCTTTAGAATAGAAAAAGATACTATGGGTAAGGTAAAAGTACCTGCAGATAAGTATTGGGGTGCCCAAACAGAACGTTCTCGAAACAATTTTAAAATAGGACCCGCTGCATCCATGCCCCTAGATCTAATTTACGGTTTTGCGTATTTAAAAAAAGCAGCCGCCTATACCAACTGCGAATTAGGCGTTTTAAGTAACGAAAAACGAGATTTAATTGCAAAAGTTTGCGATGAAATTTTAGCGGGTAAACATGATGATCAATTTCCTTTGGTGATATGGCAAACGGGCTCTGGTACCCAAAGTAATATGAATGTAAATGAAGTAATTGCAAATCGCGCACATGAGATTGCAGGTAAAGTGATTGGTGAAGGTGAAAAAACCATTCAACCGAATGATGATGTAAACAAATCACAATCTTCAAATGACACTTTTCCTACCGCAATGCATATTGCTGGGTATAAAAAAATTGTTGATACAACTATGGTTGGTGTTCGCCAGCTAAGAGATACTTTAGAAAAAAAATCGCTTGCCTTTGCTAACGTTGTAAAAATAGGACGTACCCATTTAATGGATGCCACTCCCCTAACGCTTGGACAAGAATTTTCTGGCTATGTATCGCAACTAAATCATGGATTACATGCCTTAGAAAACAGTTTAGAGCATCTTAGTGAGCTTGCCTTGGGAGGTACCGCAGTTGGTACAGGGCTAAACACCCCAGCGGGTTATGATGTTTTAGTGGCGCAGTATATTGCCAAATTTACGGGCTTACCTTTTAAAACAGCAGAAAATAAATTTGAAGCCCTAGCTGCACATGACGCCATTGTTGAAAGCCACAGTGCCTTAAAACAATTAGCAATATCTTTAAATAAAATAGCAAACGATATTCGAATGATGGCTTCAGGTCCACGTTCAGGAATTGGCGAAATAATTATACCTGCAAATGAGCCGGGTAGCTCTATAATGCCAGGTAAAGTAAACCCAACACAATGTGAAGCTTTAACCATGGTTTGCGCTCAAGTAATGGGTAATGACGTTGCCATAGGTGTTGGTGGAACTCAAGGGCATTATGAACTCAATGTTTTTAAGCCTATGATGGCTGCCAATATTTTACAATCTGCTGAACTAATTGGCGAAGCCTGCGTTAGTTTTGATGTAAATTGTGCTGCTGGTATTGAACCAAATCATGAGGTAATTAAAGCGCTTTTAAACAATTCATTAATGCTGGTAACGGCCTTAAATACTAAAATTGGCTATTATAAAGCTGCTGAAATAGCAAATACAGCGCATAAAAACGGTACTACCTTAAAAAAAGAGGCTGTTGCCTTAGGTTATGTAACTGCCGAAGAATATGATGCGTGGGTAAAACCAGAGCAAATGGTGGGTAGTTTAAAATAGGGTCTTTATCGTAGTACCCGTTTGGGGTTTTTACGTTATAGGCAGAAAATTATACCTAAAAAAAGGGCTTGTTTTTAAACAAGCCCTTTTAAATTTAATAGCTACAGTTTATTATTTTAAAGCAAACTGTACGTTACCTAATAATTTTAAACCATCATCATAGATATTTACCATGTAATTTCCTTTTTGAAAATCACCTGCTGGCTTGTTAATATAGTCACAAACATCTAATTTTTGATTTTCATAGTAGAAATTGGTTGCTTTACTGTAGGTTACAGAAGCTCCGTTATCATTAGTTTTAGAATAGCTTTCGCCCATTATGTTACCTTGAGGGTCTAGAACTTCTAAAAAGAATTCTCTGTCACCTGCTTGCGCAATAACATTACCTGCTACTGTAAAACAAATTTTGAATTTATCTGTAGATCGAGCTCTACTCGTAGAAACCAATTTTCCGCTGTTACGTTCTTTTACCGCATCAACATTAAAAGTAGTAATACCTAAGGCAGAACCTTTTTCAACAACATCTGCTAATTGTGTATTTTGTACAACTAATGAGTCATTAAATACCGTTTGTTTCTCTAATTCAGTATAGGTAGAATCACGTTGCATCGCGATCATCGCATTTGAAGTTTTTAAAGAATCTACTTGTTTTAACAATTGCTCACGTTCTGCTTTTAAAACGCTTACTTGTCTTCTATATTTAGATAATGAAGAAATGTCTGCACGCATTGTTTTTACAGAATCGAGGTATTTTGCAATATTATCTCTTGCAGTTACCAATTCTTCATTGGTAGCGTTGCTCTCTAAAATAGCCTTGTCATATTCAGACTTTAGACTGTTTAAGTCTTCAACTACTAATGCCTTTTCTTCTGTTAAAATAGCTTCATTCTTTTTCTTTTCTTGATAAAGACTAAAGGTATAAATGATAACAGCTAATAGTACTAAACCTAATAGACCTGTTAAAACTTTTAATCCATTGTTGTTTTTTGTTTCAGTCATAATTTAAAAATTAGTTCCTTTGATAAAATTTTAAAGTGATTGTTTGTATCGTTGGTATATACGGTACTATTTTAGGTTTAGATTTTTCTATTAAAAAAAAGTGCTACAATTAAGCATTATTTTTTGTACAAGACCCTAAACATAACACCCTACAAGGGTTTTTAATATAATTATGGCTGCAAAAATAATTCCTTTTACCGCTAAATACGCAAGTGCTTTTAAGAACTTAAACATCGCCTGGCTCGAAAAATACTTTTATGTTGAACCAAAAGATGAAGAGTTATTAAGTAACTGTGAAAACGCCATACTTGGTATTGGCGGATATATTTTTTTAGCTGAATATCAAAAAAAAATTGTGGGCTGTTTTTCATTCATCCCCCACAAAAAAGACAATTTTGAATTAGGTAAAATGGCAATAGCCGAACCGTACCAAGGCCTAAAAATAGGGCAGCAACTCATTACTTTTGCTCTTAATTTTGCAAAACAACAAAAATGGAAAACAATTACTTTATACTCAAGTACTAAGTTACCTACTGCATTGCATATTTACCGAAAATACGGATTTAAAGAAATACCCCTAGAAAAAGAGCTACCGTATGCTAGAAGTGATGTAAAAATGGAGTTACAGCTGTTATACCCCAGATAAAGATACGCCTACACCAGCCCAACCATTGCAAGCTAAAGCATCTATTATAAAAACTGTTCCTATTTTAGGAATCTGTTTTATTTTTAAAAGCTATTAAAGCCCTACTTTTTTTAAGTACGCTAAATTACCATACCATTGAGCCATTACGAGAGATATATAAGTAAAAAAAGTAGCCTTATCTTACCGATGGTCACAAAAGGGGACGTCTCCTAAACCCAAAAATTTAAATTAAGTAGCTGCAAACCTATTTCTTAAGAAATGCACCACGCATAAATTTTTAAATAAACGCTACAAATCATAGATGCTAAAATGTGTACACCAGTAGACACGCCTTTAGGGCATTTATTAGCCTTTAAAAAATGTACTACACGCTGATGATGTTATCTTTAGCTTAAAGCATTAACGAATTAACTTTTTGTACTTAATTCGCTTTGGTATTAAATCGCCACCCAATCGTTTTTTCTTATTCTCTTCATAATCAGAAAAAGAGCCTTCAAAAAAATAAACTTGAGAATCACCTTCAAAAGCCAAAATATGGGTGCAAATACGGTCTAAAAACCATCGATCGTGCGATATAACCACAGCACAACCGGCAAAATTTTCTAAACCTTCTTCTAAAGCTCTTAACGTGTTTACATCTAAATCATTGGTAGGCTCATCTAAAAGCAACACATTACCTTCTTCCTTTAATGTCATTGCTAGATGAAGGCGATTTCGTTCTCCCCCAGAAAGCATATTTACTTTTTTGTTTTGTTCGCTACCTGAAAAATTAAATCGACTTAAATATGCTCTAGAATTAACTTGACGCCCACCCATCATCACTAGATCTTGCTCATCGCTAAAATTCTGCCAAATGGTTTTTTCAAGATCAATGTTTGAATGACTTTGATCGACGTAAGCGATTTTTGCCGTATCACCTACTTCAAAAGCACCTTTATCTGGTGTTTCTTCGCCCATTATCATTCGAAAAATAGTGGTTTTACCAGCTCCGTTGGGTCCAATAACGCCAACAATACCTGCTTGTGGAAGCGTAAAATTTAGATTTTCGTACAATAGTTTATCATCATAAGCCTTGCTTACTCCTTTACATTCTATCACTTTTGTTCCTAAACGAGGCCCATTCGGAATATAAATTTCTAACTTCTCATCAAGCTGCTTTTGATCTTGACTCATGAGCTTATCATAATTCTTTAATCTTGCTTTTTGCTTGGTTTGCCTGCCTTTGGCACCTTGCCGTACCCATTCGAGCTCACGTTCTAAAGTTTTTTGCCTTTTTGATGCCGTTTTGCTTTCGTCGGCCATTCGTTTAGACTTTTGATCTAACCAGCTTGAATAATTTCCTTTCCAAGGAATGCCTTCACCCCGATCTAACTCTAATATCCAACCAGCAACATTATCTAAGAAATACCTATCATGAGTTACCGCAATTACGGTACCTTTATACTGTGCAAGATGGTGCTCTAACCAATGAACCGACTCGGCATCTAAATGGTTTGTTGGCTCATCTAATAATAATATTTCGGGTTCTTGAAGCAGTAACCTACACAGCGCAACCCTTCTTCTTTCTCCTCCGGATAACACTCCTACTTTTTTATCTGAATCAGGCGTGCGCAGGGCGTCCATCGCTATTTCTAACTTGGTATCTAGCTCCCAAGCATTTGATGCATCAATTTTATCTTGTAAAACTGCTTGCTTATCCATCAATTTTTGCATCTTATCCGCATCTTCATAAACTTCTGGCAAACCAAACATGTCGTTGATCTTATTGTACTCGTCTAAAATTGCTACCGTTTCTGCAACCCCCTCTTTTACAATTTCTAAAACTGTTTTCTCAGGGTCTAATTGGGGTTCTTGTTCTAAATACCCCACGTTATAGCCCGGAGAAAAAACAACATCACCTTGAAAATTTTTATCTACGCCCGCTATAATTTTTAATAAAGTAGATTTACCAGAGCCATTAAGACCTAGAATACCAATTTTAGCTCCATAAAAGAAGCTTAAGTAGATATTTTTAAGAACAGGAGTATTTGCCGTTTTAAAAGTCTTGGTGACACCAGACATTGAAAAAATGACTTTTTTATCGTCGCTCATGAAAGTATTAAATTAGTATAATGTTAGAAATTACGGTATTCTAAAAAAATTAAAAACACCGTTCTTTTGATATGCAAAGTATAAAAATGAAGGCTTATACCCTGCCCTTTAGCGCATTAAAAACCCAAGCAATCGCAAAAAAACCTACTCCAACGGAGGCAAAACCCCATCCTGCAACATCATTATATCTAAAAGCACCCAAGGCAATAAGCCCAAGTCCTACAATAATCATAATTGATGTGGCCCAAGCAAGTATCGTATTTTTATTCATACCCATAATCTAAAATTTAACGTAGTTACAGCCAATTTGTGCTAGCTTCAAATATCGTAAAAAATCAAGGAACTTTTAAGTTGAACGAACAATTTATGTTTCAAAAGGAAAAACAACACCCGATTGTAGTCTTACTTCATCTAATAAGCTAATTAAATCTAGACTATTTTGATGGCTCCATAACTCACTTTGCAACTTGTTATTTTTTAAACAACGATGCACTTCTTCTATTTCATGTGCATACCCTTTACCCATTGTAGGCACCTTTATTTGCTCGCGATCTTCTTTAACAACAGAAAAGCCTTTTGTTTCATGCCATCTTGGATCTATAAAAATAGCCCCTTTAGTGCCTTGAATTTCGGCCTTCATTTCAGAATTAGAAGTTAAACCGCTATACAGAACAGCTTGGGCATTTTTGTAATTAAAAATCATTGAAGTTTGAATTTCTGCCCCAGCATAATGAAAATTAGAAACTGCTTTAATAGTTAAGGGCTTTCCTAAGATGAGATACGCTAAAAATATAGGATAAATACCAATATCTAGTATAGAACCGCCTGCTAAGTTGGTGTTTAAAATTCTGCTATCAACCGATCTATCTAATCCATAAAACGCAAAATCTGCCTTTAAATATGCTATTTCACCTATGTGATCTTCTAAAATTAGTTGTTTAATTTTTTTTATTGAAGGATTGAACCTAGTCCAAAGTGCCTCCATCAGAAATACGTTGTTTTCTTTTGAAGCGGCAACCATTTGTTCTACCTCTAAAAGGTTAATTCCTAATGGTTTTTCGCAGAGTACATGTTTGCCCGCTTGCATGGCTTGTATAGCCCACCTCATGTGCGAATTATGTGGAGTCGCAATATAAATTACATCAATATCTTTGCACTTAAAAAGTTCCTCATAGCTACCAAAAGCATAGGACGCATGGTACGTTTTAGCAAAAATTTGAGCTCGTTCTAAATCTCGCGAAGCTACTGCCACAAGACGACCAACAGCAATCAATTGCAAATCACGCGCAAAACTATGAGCTATTTTACCCGGCCCTAAAATACCCCATCTAATTACATCTTTCATATCAACACATTTATTAAAAAATTCGCTGCATGCACATAAAATTAAATACCAGCTTCATAAATATAAAATAATAGTCGCTTAAACCCCTTTTTAAGATAACATAAATTTGGTAAAAGTTCTTAAACTAAAGAGGTTCCTTAACTTTGTACTATTCTAATTATCGCCCTATTTTTTTTAAAACTTTGTGCGCGTTGTTTAAGACAATGTAAGTTTTTGTTACCAAAATAACACTACTTCTGCTACAATTAACGCCTGCTTATAGTATATTACGGTAGAACCTTTGTTAGTTTTAAGTAGCTTTTAACCATAATTAAAAAAGTGGTAGTTATCTTTGTGAAACAATTCAAATGAATTAGTAGTTATGGACCTTAAATTCAACAAAAACGAAGATCACAACAAAATGTTAGTTTCTGAACTTAAAAAGAGACTGGCAAAAGTGAAACTTGGCGGAGGAAAACAGCGTATTGCGAAACAACATGAAAAGGGAAAGATGACGGCTAGAGAGCGTATTGCCTATCTTCTTGATGATGATGTAAAAAGCATTGAAATTGGTGCTCTTGTTGGTGAAGGAATGTACGAGGAGCATGGTGGATGCCCTTCTGGTGGTGTAGTTGTTAAAATTGGTCATATTAAAGGCAAACAGTGTATTGTAGTTGCAAATGACGCTACGGTTAAAGCTGGAGCATGGTTTCCTATTACCGCAAAAAAAAATTTAAGAGCACAAGAACTTTCTATAGAGAATAAACTGCCTATTATTTACCTAGTTGATAGTGCTGGGGTGTACTTACCTATGCAAGATGAGATATTTCCGGACAAAGAGCATTTTGGTCGTATTTTTAGAAATAACGCTGTAATGAGCAGTATGGGAATAACTCAAATATCTGCCGTTATGGGTAGTTGTGTTGCAGGTGGTGCTTACTTACCTATAATGAGTGACGAGGCTTTAATTGTTGATAAAACAGGGAGTATTTTCTTAGCTGGAAGCTATTTAGTAAAAGCAGCGATTGGTGAAGCAATTGATAATGAAACTTTAGGTGGGGCAAGTACGCATTGTGAAATAAGTGGCGTTACCGATTATAAAGCAAAAGACGATAAAGCAGCTCTAGACACTATAAAAAACATAGTTGCTAAAATTGGTGATTTTGATACTGCAGGTTATAACCGTATAAAGGCTGAGAAACCAAAATTAGATGTTGCTGAGGTATATGGGGTGTTACCAAAATTGCGTCATGAGCAATATGATATGTTAGAAATTATTCACCGTATGGTAGATAATTCAGATTTTGAGCAGTATAAAGAAGGCTATGGCAAAACTATTATTACCGGCTATGCTCGTATTGATGGTTGGGCTGTTGGTATCGTTGCTAATCAACGTAAAGTAGTTAAAAATGCAAAAGGTGAAATGCAGTTTGGCGGCGTAATTTATTCAGATTCTGCGGATAAGGCGACGCGTTTTATTGCCAATTGCAATCAAAAGAAAATTCCACTGGTTTTTTTACAAGATGTTACTGGTTTTATGGTAGGTAGCAAAAGTGAACATGGCGGTATTATTAAAGATGGCGCTAAAATGGTAAATGCAGTAAGCAATTCTGTTGTTCCTAAATTTACCGTTATTATTGGCAATAGCTATGGGGCAGGTAATTATGCGATGTGTGGTAAAGCCTATGACCCAAGATTAATAGTTGCGTGGCCTAGTGCCGAACTTGCGGTAATGAGCGGCAATTCTGCGGCCAAAGTATTATTGCAAATTGAAACTGCCGCCTTAAAAAAGAAAGGCGAAACAATTACTAAAGAAAAAGAAACTGAACTTTTTAACAAAATAAAAGACCGTTACGACGCTCAAGTTTCTCCGTACTTTGCGGCCTCTAGATTATGGACTGACGCTATTATAGAACCTACAGATACTAGAAAATGGATTTCTATGGGCATTGAAGCCGCCAACCATGCGCCTATTGAGAAGGCATTTAATTTGGGCATTCTACAAGTGTAATACCCTAAGCGCTTTAACTATAAACTTTTTACAAAAAAATATAGTGCTAGTTTAGCATGTAAAATTATATTTAAAAACTAAGCCTGTTTCGTTTAAATACCAATAAAATTGAGCCGGCAAAAAGCTTGTTACGCTTTGCCTTTAAAACCAAAAGATTAGGGTACACTAGTTTAAGGTGAACAAATTTAAGACATGTAATATGTGCTAATTTTATGGTACGTGAGTTAATTTTTTTATTCTGATTTAATTCATCTATACATAGTAGGTGGTAGATCAATTTAATTTCCCTGATTCGCTTTTACCCTCGGAATTAATAGCAACTCGGTTTGTCTTCCGTTTACGTATCTAAAGCCATCTTCGCCATAAAAACCAGCCTCTTCAAGCATAATACGAATATCTCTTTTCCATTCTGGAACCGTAATCGTTGTGTTTAATTCTATGGCATAAACCGTGTTTGGGTTTAAGCGATAGTTTTCGCCATCATCTCGGAATACACCCCCTTGAGCATCCCACATACCAATGGTTGTACCTGCAGAATGACCATAAAAACCTAAAGGATGTGTGTAAATTGCGGGGCGTAAACCAGCTTCTTTTGATGCTTTTAGCGACGCCGCTAAAATTTCATTTCCTGTTCTACCCTTCACCATATTTTTGGTTAAGTAATCTTGCACGCTATTTCCATCCTTTAAGCCGTCCACTAAAAATTTGGGTGCTTCTTTCTCTTCTGGAAGCAATACGTAGGCGAGCTCTTGACAGTCTGTATTTAATCGCAAATAAGTAATACCAAAATCACAATGCAACAAATCACCAGGCAATATCACTTGGTCTTCAGGGCTGCCTGAAAAAGAGTATAAATGACTTACTAAGCCTTCATTACTGCGTTGCACATCAACGGTAGGGTGAAACCAAGTTTCTAAGCCTAAATCGGTTACCTTTTGCCGCATCCACCAAACTACATCGCCCGTAGTAGTTATACCTGGGGTGATTACTTTTTCGGAAAACCCTTCTGCGATAATATCATGCGTAATATCAACCAATTGGTTATATATAACCATCTCACGATCGGTTCTGGTTTCAATCCAACGTACCGCGAGATCTTGAGCTGAAACTACTTTTTTATGCAATTTTTGCGGTAAATTTTTCATAAACTCATCATAGTCGGTCTTATCTAAACCATCGGCTATATTGTGGTCTAATGAAAAATTTAGACCAATTTTATTCGGATTGCGTTCTGCTATTAATTGCATTAAGCGTTTCCATTGGTTGGGCTCTTTTTCTTTATCCCAAGCAGATTTTATATTCTTACCTACATCATATCGGGCAACCGCTAGTTTTTCAATAGTACCTTTTACCTTATTTCTATAGAATAAAAGTATTGTTCTTCGTCTTGCATTTAACCATGTCGCTGGTAACATGGTTCTTAAAACCGGATCTTCATTATATTCTCGTGAAATAACTACCCACATATCAATATCGGCGGCATCCATCAAGCCTGGTAATAAATTATTAAAGCGGTCTGCCAATACTTCGTCAACAACTCTTGCACGGTCAACTTCATTCAATATCTGTTGTGATTGAAGCGATACAGAAATAAAATATACTAGCACCAATAAAATTGCTCTCATAAAAATTATTTTAGTTGCTTAAAAATACAAAATAAAAATACAGCTAAAAACCATTGCTCTATTTTAGATTATTGTAAATTTCTAAGCAATTTGTTTTAATGATTATCAACTAAAGAAGAACCACTTTAGCGTGTTTATTTTATAAAAACTTTAAATAATGGGTGATCGCTATTTAAAAACTACGAGCTACACTAATTTTAAAGTATTAATTCGGTCGATTTTACCAGTACGTGTAGTGCTAAATTTAGGTAAAACATACACCTCTTTAGGAATCTCAAAACGCTCTAAAGAAGCTATATCGTTAACTTGGTTTAGGAACACATCTGAATCTGCGGTACTTTCTACAACAAGTATTAATTTTTGTCCTAATACCTCATCTTTAAGGCCTGTGACAAAAAAAGGATAAGGTATAAAAGGGGCTAGCTTTGCCTCTATTTGTTCTGGATGTAGTTTTACACCTCCAGAATTAATTACATTATCAAAACGTCCAAGCAAGTTAAATTCTGTTTCTGAAAAAAGTTTAACGATATCATTTGTAATTATAGGATGTTCTGAAACCTTTGGAGCACAAATAACCAAACAATCTCGTTCATCGCTTGAAAAAATGACGCCTGAGATTGCCCTAAAACTGTCATTAGTAGCGCTATCATTTCTATGATTTACCTTTTTTACAGCTATGTGAGTTATGGTCTCTGTCATACCATAAGTTTCGTATACTTTGGTTCTCTTTTGCTGAACACTATTTTTTAGTGGAGTAGTAAGTGCGGCTCCGCCGATAATTAAGGTTTTAATTTGTTCAACTTGTGGTAAACTGCTTTGTAGTTGTAGCGGCACCATTGCACAAAAATCGTAGGTTTTTTTGGTGTTTTCTAACGGATTTGAGGACGGCACTACATAATCTAAACACCAACCTAAAACGAGTGCTCTTACCAGCATCATCTTACCTGCTATATATTCTATGGGTAGGCATAAGAGTGCCGAATCTCCAGCTTTAATCTTAAAAAAATCGCCCGTAGCACAGGCAGAATTAAACATGTGTCGTTTTTGAAGTACGATAGATTTTGGAGTTCCAGTTGAACCAGATGTATAAAGTGCTATCGTAGGCTTATCGTTTAGCCATTCTAATAAAAATTTACCCATATTTTGCTCAAAGGTCTCCCCTTTTTGCAAAAAATTATAGGCTAAAAGCTTTATCTCGGTTTCGGAATACGAAATTCCGTTTAATTGAAATTTAGGATGAATTTTAGTAATGTCATTGCGCATCGTTATCTGATTTCGAATGATCGTTTTCAATCAAAAAAGTGTTGCTATTATTAGACATCAACGCATTATGTGTCTCTGGCGGAACCACTTTACCTGTTAACCGTTCTTTCCAATCTGTCCAATTATATTTTTTTGAAAAAACAAAAAGAAGTATTGGAAAGACAACAAACACAGGTACAAAAACATCCCAACCCAAAGCAGGTTCAGATACATCTCTGTAGATAGAGTGGGTTTGAAAAGCTGTCCAATCTGCAGTTAATAATAAAGCAGCTGTAAGATTATTTGCAGCGTGAAATCCTAGGGCTAATTCTAAGCCCTCATCCATTAAAGTAAGTATTCCAAGAAAAAAGCCAGTACCAATGTAGTAGACCATAATGCCATAACCTAACTTTTCAACTTCAGGATTAAAAATATGCAATAAACCAAATAGTGTTGAAGTTAGCACTAAAGGCAACCATCTATTTTTTGCAATAACGCCAATACCCTGCATCATATAACCGCGCATAAAGTATTCTTCCATACTGGTTTGAATAGGTATAA
Organism: uncultured Flavobacteriaceae bacterium; assembly: GCA_947486785.1. Taxonomy (GTDB): domain Bacteria; phylum Bacteroidota; class Bacteroidia; order Flavobacteriales; family Flavobacteriaceae; genus Maribacter_C. The sequence continues at coordinate 86,383 of CANKUU010000015.1, forward strand.
AAACTACTGCGATTAGGGCTAAAATTAAAAACGGCTTAAGTTGAAAATTAAATTCATAATTCTCAGGAGAGTTATAAATATCAGCAAAAATGGTGATTACTGAAATTATTGTCCATAGCGAAAACGCAAAAAATATACGTTTATAATCTACTTTTTGCCTAGAGGTGGTTAGTTCTTTTGGCGTTTGCTTGTGTATGAACTTTACCCAAATAAACAAACACAATAGACCAATAGCAAAAGTGAGTAGCATAAAAAACAGAAAAATATTTGAGCCTAACATATCTGCCATTTTACCCATATTGTTGCCCGCCAATGCACTAAAGCCTTCTGGTTTTAACATTAGGGCTACAATTAGTGGTAAACCTCCTAAAAATTGCCAAGCGATAAAAACCACTAAAATACCTACTAAATAACGCCAAAAATCACTAAGACCTTTATAAGCTTGCTCTATGTACATAAATCTTCAATTAAATTTGTTTTCCAGTTTTGTTCTGCTTTGTAATATAAGTTGCCCTTAGCCACCGCCAAAGGACTTTTTATGTTATTGGTATATAAGCCCCCTGTACCCAAACCTTGTGGCATTTTAGTATTTAAAGTATAGGTCCATTGTGCTATAGCGTTTAAACCAATATTGCTTTCAAGTGCACTTGTAACCCACCAACCTATGTTGTACTTTTTGGCAAGACCAATCCACTCCATACTTCCTTTAAAACCACCAACTAAGCTTGGCTTTAAAATGATGTATTGGGGTTGAATAACTTGCAACATTTCTTCCTTTTCTAAGAGGTTTAAAATTCCTATAAGTTCTTCATCTAATGCAATGGCTATGGGAGAAACTGCACATAATTGCCTCATTTCTGAATATTGCCCCTGTTTTATGGGTTGTTCTATCGAATGAATGTCTAGCTTTGAAAGTATTTGTAATTTTTCTAATGCGTTTTTAGGAGAAAAGGCGCCATTTGCATCAACCCTTAATTCTATTTGTTCTTTAGGGTAGGTAGTTCTAATAGACCGTAAAATTTCAATTTCTTTATCGAAATTTATCGCACCAATTTTCATTTTAATACAGCAAAATCCTTCCTTTAGTTTTTTATCTATTTGCTGATGCATAAACAGTTCATCACCCATCCATATTAAACCATTAATGTGAATAGGATTTGCACTTCTTGTGAAATTTGAAGGAAATAATTCAAACGGGTTTTCTGATTCTAAAGACAAGAATGCCTGTTCTATACCAAATTGAATACTAGGATAATTCTTTAATACTTGCCAAAGCTCATTTTTACCTAAATGGATATGATCGCATACCCAACGTAATTGGTCTTCGTAATTTGGAACATCATCGAAACTTAAGCTTCTAAGAATTCCGCATTCACCTATTCCAATTTTGCCATGTTCTTCTAATATTAAAAACCAAGTTTCTTTTTGAGTAAGCACCCCACGTGAAGTGCCACTTGGGCGCTTAAAGTTGAGCATGTATTTTTTATAGGTAGCCTTCATTTTCTAGGGGTAAATTTAGCTATATTTTTACTCTTTTATAGGCGATACTTCAACAATGAAGAAAAAAGCATTTAGATTATAAACCTGAGTTCGACTTAAGAAATTTGTTTTTTTAACATAGAAAAAGTAGAATATTTAGTATATTAAAGTAATGACT
>CANKUU010000016.1 GCA_947486785.1 uncultured Flavobacteriaceae bacterium
TCACCCAAAGAATATATGCCCAGATTTGATGAAGAATTTAAATTCTTCATCAAATCTGACCTAAATAATAATTATTTACCGAACTTTAGGGTGTCCTAAAAAGGGGAAGCCTACAAGCCTACAAAATCAATTAAAATCAGAGGTAATAAAATCCAACGACTTTTTTTATTCAAATTTCCAAAGTGTATTTTTTTCATTTTTCCGCTATTGATTTAATCAGTTTGAACGCGTATAAAATTCCGATTAAAGACATAATTCCGCAAATTAAATACTCCGATTTTGAATAATAACTTATTCCGCCAATTATTCCGAATGCTGTCCATAATAGATTTGTCAGAATTTCAGTTTTATTCAATTTGTTCTTTTTTTCGTTGTGTTCAGTCATATTATTGCCAACGTTTTGTGTATGATTTAGTTGTGTGTTTCAGCAACTAAATTAGCAAATACAAACCAAATAGAAAATCTGCGAGGATTTTCGTAAGTAAGCTTGCATTAGCAATTAATTATACACGTTGTTAGACAATTTTTTTTAGGAGGGTAATCTTTTTGTAATAAATTTCATTTGCCCTCGATGATTAGACTCATGCTCACAGACATGAAACCATTTGCAGTAATTATTAGTGGGACCCCATGGCCAATCTTGATCAATTTCCATAAGCCACTTATCTCCTCTTTTAGCAAATTCCTTTTTTGTGTGCTCTCTTACATCTTTAAGCTTTTCTAGGTAGTAGCCAACTTCATTTCCAATTATCTGTTCTCTTCCAAGCTTACCAAGCCCTGAGGGAATATCCCATTCAGCCTTAATATTCTCACCCCATGCTCCCCATTCAAGGCCATCAAAAGTATGCAGTTGATAATACTTCTCTGTTGCTGCTAAATGTAATAACATCGCTCCAATAGAATTTGATTGTTCATCGATTTGAAAGTCAAGTTGCTCAATTGTTAAATCTTTCACACTGTGTATTACCCAAGCTCGCATCATGTTCATAGTGGAAAGTAGAGTTCCAACTTGTGGATCATATCCATCCATTGGCCCAATAATATACAGATTATCTTCGGTTTGATTTGGTAATTCATTAGCAATTCCAACGAATGGAATAGAAGCTAATCCGAAAGTTAAAAGTGCAGAATTTTTCAAGAAATTTCTTCTGTTGTTATTCTTTGATTGATTCTTCATATTAGTATTTATTTAGGTTGTATTAATTGTGTCTAATGTGTTTGTGTATGATTTCGTTGCGTGTTTTAAGCCCTAAAGTTAGCAACTAAATTACAGATAAAATGTCTGGGGAGACTTTCGTAAGTAGACCAGAACTAGCGATTAATTTTATACGGTGTTGGCAAATCGTTTTATAAGCTGTCAAATTCGACAAAATCATATTCAGGAGAACTTTCTATTAAATGTCTTAAGACTGCTGCGTGTCCATTTCCAATTATTACAAGAATTCTATCCTCCTTATTTTTAGTTATTTTTTGCAATTTTCTAAAAATCCTTACATTTCTATTATACCACCAAAACGATAGAATATCAGCTCCTCTCTCATTATCTAACTTAAAATCTCCAACAAGATATGCTCCATATGCATATAAATGAGATTCTCTTGAGTTTAGATGTTTGAAATAGTTTAGTAAATTTGTTTTAGGTATGATTTTATTTTCTCCTTCATACCATTTAAGAGTCATTTGTCTGTATGGGTCATTGCTTTGAAAATCATAACCTTTATATAGTTTTTCAGTATAGACCGAATCTAATTTTTCTAAATCGTCGCTCATCGAATTTGCATCAATAGAATATAGCGTATCTAGATTTATTTCGTTCGCAATACGCATTCCAATTTGAAAACGCTCATCTCTTTGATTTCTATATGCTCCCTCTTTGTATTTTTTTAACTTATCTGTAGCTTTCCAATGATCTGTAGCTTCGATTGCTATTTTATTTGGCTTAAACTTTTTAATGTAATCTACGAGTTCATTAACCTCTGATTTTTTAGGCTCTTTTAATACATCTATTTTGTTTTCAGGTTTTGTTTTAGCTACATCTAAACCAGGGTAATTAAAGTGAAAAGTTCCTACAACTAAAATTTCGACTTTTTCTTTTGGAAAATACTCAGATGCTTTTTTTATTTTTTGAGTTTCGTTTTTAGATGTGCAAGACAATAAAATGATAAAAAAAAATAGTAAAGTAAGATATCTCATATTCTTATTATTGGGTTTGTTTGGAACAAAGACAATAAATTTTGATGTTTGTTACAGGTTGGGTCAAATGTTTGCCAACAATGGCTATACGTAATTGCTTGTTCTCGTCTATTTTATAAATCCTGAGTAATTTCCAACTTGGTTTAGTCCTAGAAAAAGTTGTATCTTAACAAGGTAACAAAATCATACATAATCATCTTGTAAAACATTCTTGCCGAAATGAAAAAAATTACGTTTGTGATATTAATTTATTTTTCTGGAATTATTATTTCCTGTTGTTTTGACAACGGAACTATAACTTACAATACGGTAGAATCAGCTAGAGCACTACTTTTTTCCTTTGATGAAAATGGAATTTTTCCACATTTAGACCATTTTAACCGAGATGAATTAGGAATAGGAATTTATGCAGACTCTTTGTCAACTAGAACTGAAATGGCTTCAAATTTTTCGACAATAGGAAAAGTATATGCTTGTTCAAACCCCGACATAGTGATGTATACAAATACAATTGATTCCCTTAATGTTTTTACAATTTATGATTTTGACAATGAACATCCTGCTGGAAGTAACATAAATGATATTCTATTCTATTTAGATGGCTTTGGAGAAACAAGTGAAATAAATATTAATGAAGTTTCATCAATAGCAAATCATTTTAAATTTTCGGTAGTACCACAAAATGATTCTCTGCAATTCGAAATTTCGGGTAGAATTACGGAAAGAGGGAATTTTATAAAGACTACTGAACTGATAATATTGGAATAAAAACGTGTTGTAAAATGGTATAACCGCAATTACGGCAGATTCGATTAGGTCCGAATCCACTAGGAATTGCTAAGGGATGTGCCAAACCAAAAATAGCCATTATTTATCTTATGTCCCTAGATGCAAACCGATTTGGACAATTGCAAGAAATGATACCATAATGAAGTAAAAGAATGATGACTTCCAGATTAAGGCCGTTAGAAAGAGATAGTATAATTCACAGAGAAGTATTTGCCCAAGTTCCTCCTAAAGTTATTTACACATTATCTCCAAAGGGAGAAAAATTGAAACCTGTTTTTAACGAGCTTAAAAAATGGGGGAATGAGAATTTTTCACAACAAATTATAGATGGTAACAAAAACGATTTACAACAGGGCGTATATTTTATGGCTGGTTAAAGCCTACTTACCTAAGTTTTGGCGGACTTGCTATCTGTGATTTATTTGCTATCTTAGTGATTAAAACACCCATCTAATCATACACAAACAGGTTGGTAAACATTTATAAAAAACAGTATTATGAATATAAAATATAACGAATCCGAAAACACGATAGAAATAAAAGATAGTTTGAAAACCCAATATTGGACAATAACTCTTATGACGATTTTTACTATTATAAATTCAATACTTTTTCTTGTTTTTGTACTTGATAAAAAACAAATGGAATGGTTTGGCTTTATTTGGATCATTATTGGAATGGCATCAGTAATAGGTTTGATTTATCAAATTTGGAAAAAAAACTGCATCTGAAAAACTTAATCTATCTGAAATCAATTCACTTACCGAAAAGCAATTTTTTGGCAGAAAAAGGTTCAGTCTGAAATTGAAAAACGGAAAATTGAGAGATTTAATGGAAATGAATAACGAATCTGATATTAAGAAAACTAAAGAATTGTTTAAAAATATCGGAATTGAAACAAACTAAGTAAAACGATTTGCCAACACCGTGTATAGTTAATGTTTGGTTCTCGCATACTTATGAAAATTATATCAAATTTTTTATGGGGTTTTTATTAGCTAAATTTGGTGCTGTAACTAGCCACTTATCATACCGCCACCGTTAGCTGCAATAACCAAAATGAAAACTATATTAAAGAAGTATATAATTCAACAAGTGGTGTCTCCGAAGAAAGAAGAGATAGAAGATATTCTTGCGCTCTTTCAAGAAAAACAATTTAAAAAGGGGGAATACTTTAAAGAGCCGTTTAAAACAGGAAATCATTTAGCTTTTTTAGCTGAAGGCGCAGTTAGGATAATAATTTATAAAGAAAATGGCGATGAAATTACTGCTCGTATCCGTCAAGGAAATTCATTTATTATAGACCCTTTTCGATTAGAAGGAACTGAGAGTTCTCCACTTGCAATAGAATGTTTAGAAGACCTGACCCTCCTAATAGCTTCAGTAGAAAAAGTTCAAAATTTACTGGAAAGTAACCTTGCCTTTAATATTGTGATACGCAAATACCAAAAAGAGCAAATGTTGGAAATGGCTAAGCGATACCACTTATTTATTGCTGGAACAGCAAAAGAACGCTATCAATTCATTAGAGAAAACAAGCCTAATTTGTTAAAGAAATTCCCTTTGCGTTTCATCGCTTCTATAATAGGGATTACTCCCACCCAACTGAGTAGAATTAGAAATAAAAAATAATTTTGTAATCATCCCATTTCTCAACATATGTTGAGGATTCCTTTCTGACATCACGGGTAAATTTGCACACAAACAATAGCAGGTTTGAGTATGAAAAGAGTATTACCAACAGTAGCAGACAATAACTATCAGGGGCATAAAATAGCTAAATGGCTATTGATGTTCTTCGTATTTAAGTCCTTTTTTGCGGGAAGTATACACATGTTTGCAACCGATGGAGGTGCTCAAAGTATTGCTTCTATCACCCTTGACCAATTTACGCCGAAAGGGGCAGATAGTGTAATCACCATGTTTGGATTATGGGGTATGGAGCAGTTTATTATTGGCTTGATAGGTTTTATCATCATAAGGCGATATCAATCTCTTATTCCTTTGATGTGCGGTGTTTATGTGCTGGAATATATAATGAGAGGGATTTCAAGTTTTTATACCCCAGGTCTTTCTACAGCACATACTCCACCTGGTGCTGTTGCTGATTACCTACTTATTCCTTTAGCTATACTCATGTTTCTTTTTTCACTAAAAAATAAATTAAAATGACATTACGAATTTTAGTAATTGTATTTATTTTTTCATGTTTCTTTTTATCCTCTTGCAACCAAGAGGATGATCCTACAGTTACGATTGTTTCTTATGAAACGACCTTGAATCAACTGGACCCATTGGATAAAGGAGGGCGATGGCTCGCTAATGGCATTAAAGAAACCAATGAATTAACTAATATAGAAGAAGGGCAAGAAGGGAGGATTACCACTTATTTAAATGAGTTAGCCCTTAATCCAGCGACAAGATGTGATGATAGTACCAACGATTCATTTATACGTGATTTAATTTCTGAAAACTATCCGCAAGAAGCTATTGATATAGTTGAAAAAGCCATGGTAAGGCTATGTTCTGAGCTTAATTTTCACGAAGGTTTTTGGACAACCGAAGTAAATAATCCAAGTATTCCATTTCCTATTCAGGTTATTAACGACATGCATATTGATGCAGCAACTAAAAGAGTAACGGTATACGCACAGCAAAGAGTAAATGGAATGGTACTAGTTCCTGCACAAGTTGGCCCAGGAGAATGTACCACCACTTTAAGGGGAGATACAGCTTGTTATCATCCAAATGCTGTTTATTTGAATGGAAGTGGAGCGGAGTTTTTAAAGGCAGACGGAGCAGGTGCATGGTGGGTAAAACATTCCTGGGTTTTGGGTGGTGAAGGCTACCAAAATTGGGAACTTACGCTTGAGGAAGAGTACGGTGAAGGTCTTTGGGTAGAAGGTATTTTATTAGGAGATGATATTACCATGAAAGTGGGAGATTTAGATGGTTCAGATGGAGGGTTTTATAACCTTCGCAGACCTCTTTTGCAAAATGACCCCGTTACTTATAGTGTTGAAAGGTATTTGCCACCTGCCACCACACCTGATTTTTCACTTGAATGGGAATGTACTACAACAAGCAGCGCCTTTGACGGTTTAGCTCGTAGTTGTCCAAAACTTTAATCTTAATATTCATCATTATGGAGTTACAAAAAAATGAAATGAAGGTTTTAATAACTTTCTTCTTCCTGATGTTTTCAATTGCGCACACGTCTGCACAACAAGTATTGGAAGGATTGTGGAACACAGGAAAAGAAGAAACCTTAGTTGAAATTTCCTATTTAAATGAACAGTTAATAGGCAAAATAAAGTCATCTAACAATGAGCATGCTAAAATTGGTAAAACCATCCTAAAAGACCTTCGGAATGAAGGAGGTAAATGGCTTGGAAAAATTTATGCGGTCAAAAGAAGGGATTGGTACAGTGTCAAAATTGTTCCACATAAAGAAAAGCTTGAGTTAACAATAGCAACAGGACTTTTTAGTAAAACGTTAGAATGGAAAAGAGAGAATTGAAGAAAATTGTATCAGTTTTTAAAACAAATATTCAAAAGCAGCAATTGAACAGATTAACTGCTGCTTTAAATAATTCTAATAAAATTACCAGATGGACTATTGATTTTGAGGATTGCGATCATATTCTCAGAATTGAGAGTCATGAAATTATCTCAGATGAAGTAATCGCTAAGCTTACTGCAATAGGGTTTAAGGCTGAAGAATTGAACGATTGAAAACATCATGCCCAGCAAAAGCTCGGCACGCCGTATATACGATACCGTTCTATGTCGTTTTTTTTTCGTTTTGGAATGCTATGTAAGAATAAACTATTGGTATAATAGTTATTATTCCTGTTATTATTAAAAAGGTAGTAAAATTGGTATTTTTTTCTAAAATTAAACTTAATAACACAACAATAATTCCTCCTGAGAACCATAATTTGCCTCCTAATGTATGAGTTTTTCTCCAAACTGTTTCATTTTCTAGAGTCCAAGGAGTTCTAATTCCAATAAAATAATTTGATTTAACTGTTTTAAAATAATTACCTAATATTATATACAAAACGCCGATTAATAATATCATATAATTCGGATTAGCAAATGATTCATTTTTTGCGGTATAAATAATAAACAAAGCTAAAATTGACATAAAGGTGGTTAGTGAAAATTTTATAGTTTGAAGTTTATTACCCATTTTATTCAATTTGTTTTTTGGGTCAATTTTTGGGGCAATTAAAAAAATAATATATACCAATAGAGGTAGTAAAATTGGAATAAGTATTAACTCAATTTTATCTCCATATCTGTCTACTTCTCCTTTGATATTCCAATGCAAAGGAACTTTTTTAGGCAATTGATTCCATAAATAAGCTAAATAGATAAAAGGTAATAATACAATTCCAATTAGCGGTAATTCTTTTTTTAGGTTCATAATTTATTTTTTTAAAGAAAGTATCCAGTTTATTACATCTTCTAGTATGCTGGTGTTTAATGAATATGCTACAAATTGTCCTTTTTTTTCACTTGTGATCAAATCTGCTCTTTTTAAAATATCAAGATGATGAGAAATACTAGGTTTAGATATATTAAACTGTTCTGCAATTTCTCCAGCATTCATATCTTTCTCTTTTAGTAATTCAACAATTTTTCTGCGGGTTTCATCATTAAGAGCTTTAAAAAGAGAATTCATTATATTTAGTTATTTAGACAAATATCTAAATATTAATTTAAATATGCAAAGGTTAATCAGTTTTTAAAATGGCATCGAGCAGTGGAGTTAAAATACCCCTTTTGAGTTGTGAAATTTAAAAATAGAATAAATAGGCTTAGTGCTTAAAGCTATCAAAAAAAAGGGCAAGTTAGTTAGCGGTGATGATACGGCTGATTTTTGAGAATCGTACATCCTCTATAAATTTGTTCAATGATAAAAAGGCGAATCATTTGATGCGAAAAAGTCATTTTAGAGAGACTAATTTTACCCTGTGCTTTTTTATACATTTCTGGGCTAAAGCCGTACGGACCTCCAATAACAAAAACAAGTTGTTTGGTGCCAGCGTTCATCTTCTTTTGAAGGTATTCTGAGAAGTCTATCGAAGAAAATTGCTTTCCGTTTTCGTCTAATAAAACTAAAACATCTGTTGGGTTCAATTTTTTTAAAATAAGCTCACCCTCTTTTTCTTTTTGTTGTGTTTCTGAAAGATTTTTTGCGTTTTTTAGATCTAAAATAATTTCAAAATCAAATTTCACATAGTGTTTTAATCGACTTTCATAGTCACTAATTAATTGCTGTAAAGGGGAGCTATCTGTTTTGCCAACAGCTAAAAGTTTAATGGTCATTTTACAAATTTAAATTCTCAAACATCAACATGCAAAGCTTATAATAGTTTAGGAAATAAGACAAAATAGCACGTGCTAAAGTTTCTATTAATTGGGTTTTGTGGGTTTAAAGTTGCCAATTATACCTTAAAAATAGGTATTAAATTAGAAGAAGTAGTAAAGTTATCAAATAAGCTAATAACTATTTCTTAAATTAGCAAAAAGCAATCGAGTCAAATGATTTCAGCAGATAAATTTAATAATGAGATAGAACTAATTATTGCAAATGCAATTCGTGAAGATGTAGGGGATGGTGACCATAGCTCGTTATCTTGCATACCAAATTATGCGCAAGGCAAAGCTAAACTTTTAGTTAAAGATGATGGCATTCTTGCAGGGGTAGATTTTGCTAAAAGTGTATTTTCCTATGTAGATTCCACGATAGAGCTTGAAGTGCTCATACCCGATGGCGCTGCTGTAAATTATGGCGATGTTGCTTTTTATGTTACAGGTAGCTCTCAGAGTATTTTAAAGGCTGAACGTTTAGTGCTTAACGCCATGCAACGAATGAGCGCTATTGCGACGAAAACAAAATATTTTGTTGATTTGTTAGCGGGTACTAAAACTAAGATTTTAGATACTAGAAAAACCACGCCAGGTTTAAGGGCATTAGAGAAATGGGCCGTAAAAATTGGAGGAGGCGAAAATCACAGATTTGCTCTTTATGATATGATTATGCTAAAAGATAACCATATTGATTTTGCGGGTGGAATTACCAAAGCCATAAACAAAACTAAAGCCTATTTGAAAGAAAATAATCGCGATTTAAAGATAATTGTGGAGGCAAGAAGTCTTGAAGAGATTAGAGAAATTTTAGAGTCAGATGGGGTGTATCGTATTTTAATAGATAACTTCAACTATGAAGATACAAGAAAAGCGGTAGAACTTATTGGTAATAAATGTCTTACCGAGTCATCTGGTGGTATTACTGAAAAAACCATTCGTAAGTATGCTGAATGCGGAGTAGATTATATTTCATCTGGCGCACTAACGCATTCAGTTTATAATATGGATCTAAGTTTAAAAGCGGTATAAATGCCTTCTGAAATCGAAGAACGTATTAAGAAAATTCCTGTTGTCAATTGGTTATCTGATATTTTAAAACGAATTAAACTTCCTGGTTTTGAAGGATTTTCGGTTTATAATCTTATCGAAATGTACCTACTGGGTATAGTTGAGGGGGCTTTGTCTACACGGGCCAGTTCAATTGCTTTTAGTTTGTTTTTAGCCTTGTTTCCGCTGTTAATCTTTATGGTTACATTGGTGCCCTTTACTATTGAGTTTTTTAGTTTACAGAATACTAATTTTGAACAAGAGTTTCCAAGGTTTTTAGAGTCTTTTTTACCGTCGGCTACTGCTGATTATTTTGAAGGTATTTTTAAGCAAATAAAAGATCAAAAAAGAGGAGGATTACTTTCGTCTTCGTTTGTACTTTCTATTTTTTTAATGGCAAATGGGGTAAATTCTATTTTTAGCGGATTTGAAACATCGTACCACGTAAAACTGACACGAAATTTTTTTAAACAGTATGCCTACGCACTTATGGTAGGATTAATTCTTTCTATTTTAATAATTGTAGGTTTTGTAGCATTCATTTATTTTCAAGTTTACGTTTTGGGGTACTTAAGTGATTTTACGGCCAGAACTGGAGGTTATGTCTTAGAAGAAGGTGAAATTGTAGGGGTGCAAATAGGCAAGGTTTTGTTTTTTATGATACTTTCTTATTTTACCACAGCGATACTATATTATTTTGGCACACGTGAAGGTAAAGAAACTCGGTTTTTCTCAGCAGGGGCTCTTATGACAGCGCTACTATTTTTAGTTACATCGTATCTTTTTGGGGTGTATGTAGAAAAATTTGCCCGTTACAATGAACTGTATGGAGCATTAGGAGGCTTGTTAATTCTGATGGTCTATATCTGGCTTAATTCAAATATCTTATTATTAGGCTTTGAACTTAACGCTACACTCAATCAAATAAGAAAAAATATTAATACGCAATGATGCCACTTTCAAATAAGATTATTCAGGTTTTATTTTTATTTTATGTTGGTCTTATGCAAGGCCAAACTGTTTTTGGTGTTTGGAAAACCATTGATGATAGAACAGGAAAGCCTAAAGCAATAATAAACATTTATGAAAAGAATGGTTTGTTGTTTGGTGAGGTTGTAAAGATTGTTGAAGAAGGAAAAGGGAATGCAATTTGCGAAAAATGTGAGGGAGATTTAAAAGGATTACCCGTAACAGGTATGACCATTATAAAAAACGGCAAAAAGGATGATGAAGTATGGAAAGGTAACTATTTGTTTGATCCGCAGCAGGCAATGACTTTTCGTTTTAAAATTTGGCTTAATCCTGATAATTCTGACGAGTTAAAAGTTAGGGGATATTTAGCTTTTTTATACCGTACACAAACTTGGTTGCGACATAAAAGCAAGAATTGAATGAGACTATGCAGTACTTCATTAATGTAATTTTACCAATTCCTTTAGAAAAGCTTTTCACCTATCGGGTATCGGCTGAAGAGTTGGCATTTTTGCAAAAAGGCATGAGGGTAGCGGTACCCTTCGGAAAATCGAAAATATATACGGCTCTTGTGCATGAAGTTAATGTTGAAGCCCCTAAAGTATATGAAGCTAAAGAGATTCATCAAATTATAGATGATTATCCTTTGGTAAATATAATTCAGTTAAAACATTGGCAATGGATTGCAAGCTATTATATGTGTACCATTGGCGAAGTGTTTAGAAGTGCCGTACCAGGAGCATTTTTGCTAGAAAGTGAGACCTTAATTCTAAAAAATGATGAATTAGAAATTAGTGAAGAGCTGTTAAAAGATGATGAGTTTTTGGTATTTGAAGCACTGCAGCATCAATCTGTTTTAAAAGTGCAAGAGGTGGCTGCAATTATAGACCGTAAGAACGCGCTACCTGTTTTAAATCGGTTACTTGAAAAGAATATCATTCTATTAAAAGAAGAGATATATCAGCAATATAAACCCAAATTAGTTCGTAATGTAAAATTGAGTTCGGTTTATCAATCCGAAGAAAAACTCGAAGAATTATTAAACTCATTAACAAGAGCTCCAAAGCAAAGACAGGTAATTTTATCATTATTTCAATTACAAGCAACGGTGAAAAAACCGATTAAAATTTCTGATTTAGAACAGGCTAGTGGTGGCTCTAAAGCTGTAATAAAAGCTTTAATTAAAAAGGATATTTTAGAAGAATACCACATTCAAAGAGATAGAGTTGTTTATGATGCTGATATTGAAAATACTAGCTTAAAGGTCTTAAACGAATACCAAGAAAAGGCTTTGTTGTCAATAAAATCATCTTTTGCAGTGAAACAACCAGTTTTGCTAAAAGGCGTAACTTCATCAGGTAAAACCGAAGTTTATGTAAGACTTATTGATGAATGTATAAAGGCTGGTAAGCAGGCCTTGTATTTGCTACCAGAAATTGCGCTTACCACCCAATTAATTGGCAGGTTGCAAACCTATTTTGGAGAAAAAGTTTCGGTTTACCACTCTAAATATAACGTTCAAGAACGTGTAGAAGTTTGGAATAATGTAGTACAACAAAAATCTAAAGCACAGATTGTTATAGGGGCTAGATCTGCGCTTTTTCTACCATTTTCTAATTTAGGAATTTTGATTGTTGATGAAGAGCACGAGAGCTCATTTAAGCAATTTGATCCAGCACCGAGATATCATGCCCGCGATGCGGCAATTGTTTTAGCCAATTTACATAAAGCGAATATACTATTAGGCTCTGCAACGCCTAGTATAGAGAGTTATAATAATGTACACTCTGGTAAGTATGGGTATGCAGAAATTACAAGACGATTTGGTAACGTATTGATGCCAGATATTGAAATAGTTGATATAAAAGAGCAATCTAGAAAAAGAAGAATGAAAGGTCATTTTTCAGATCGTTTGATTGAAGAAATTGAAGCTACTTTAGCGTTTGGCGAACAGGTTATTTTATTTCAGAATAGAAGAGGGTATGCCCCAATTATTGAATGTACTACCTGTGGACATGCGCCTCAGTGCCCTAACTGCGATGTAAGTCTAACCTATCATCAGTACAAAAAGCAACTCCGCTGCCATTACTGCAGTCACCATGCAGCTTTATTAAAAAGTTGTTTAGCCTGCGGAAACGCATCATTAGATACAAAAGGTTTTGGTACCGAGCAGGTAGAAAAAGAGCTGCATACCTTGTTTCCTGAAGCGGAAGTAGGCAGAATGGATTTAGATACAACAAGAGGTAAGCACGGCTACGAACGTATTATTACTGCTTTTGAGCAACAAGAGCTCGATATTTTAGTAGGCACGCAAATGTTAACCAAAGGGCTAGATTTTAGAAATGTGAATCTTGTGGGTATTATGAATGCCGATTCGCTACTAAATTTTCCTGATTATAGAGCTCATGAGCGAAGTTTTCAGCTTTTAGCACAAGTATCGGGTAGGGCAGGGAGAACTAAAAAAAGAGGAAAAGTAATTATTCAAAGCTATAACCCGTATCATCAGATATTAAAACAAGTTGCTACAAACAATTATGATGAGATGTTTAAAGAGCAACTAGAAGAGCGTCGTCAGTTTAAGTATCCACCTATAAATAGAATCATAAAAATAACGTTTAAGCATAAAGATTATAACAAGTTGAATGAGGCTTCTGAATGGTTTACCATAGGATTACGAAATGCTTTTGGTAGTGCCGTTTTAGGACCAGAATTTCCGCCAGTATCAAGAATAAGAAATCAATATTTGAAACATGTATTGGTTAAAATTAGCTTAAAACACTCTTTATCTCAGGTAAAAGCTAATATCAAAAGAATTGAGCAATCTTTTAATGCTGTAGCGTATTATAGGAGTGTTCGAGTGATTTATAATGTAGACCATATTTAGTATTGGTTTTACTGGTACCGTGGGCTATTATTATTATTTGGTATTGTTTTTTCTTTCAAAGAAGAGAGATTTTTATTGATTCATAAATTTTATCCCTCTTAAATAATCTTGTAAAAACGAATAGAATACCACCTGTTGTGCATTTAAGCTTTATCAGTTTTTTATATGTGAAGAAATTTAAGTATTTGGTTATGGTAAAAGCAGTTATTTTAGAGGGTAATTTTGTAGTTAAACTTAAGAATGATTTAGCATAATGTGTTCTGCACAAGTTATTGATATTTAATTAAATATACATACGTCTTATCGGCCAAAACCAAAGTATGACCGCAGCTAAAATTTAAAATCATTGGTGTAACAAATTAAGGCAAGAGACTAAACCTTAAATAATGGTTATATTGTTAAATAGGTGTTTAAAACGATGATTTTTATCAATTACTTTAATTGAATAAAAAAAATCGACACCCTAATTAGGTATCGATTTTTTAGTTTTAAAAATTATAAATTGAGATTTAGAAATTGCCAAGTGCTTCAGCAAGTTCTGTCTTTTTGTTTCTACTTAAAGGAATTGACCTTCCACTAACTTCAACATTTTTACTATTGAATTTTTCTATTTTCTCAAGATTCACAATATAAGATTTGTGTATTCTTAAAAATTTATCTTCTGGTAATTGCTTCTCAAAAGATTTCATGGTTGATAAAACAACAATATTTGCTTCGTCGGTCACTAATTTAATATAGTCACCTAAAGCTTCAATCCACTTGATATCATTTAAGATAACCTTTCTTTTCTTTAGGTTGCTTTTAACAAAAATATGTTCTTCGTCTTCGTTAACTTTATGAAGCTTCTCATAATTTGCGACAGCTCTTCGAACAGATGCATCAAAACGAGCCATTGTAATTGGCTTGTGTAGATAATCTGTTACGTCATAATCAAATGCCTTTAGGGCATAATCAGGTTTTCCAGTAATTAAAATTACCTGAGGACTGTTATCTAAAGATTCAAGTAGGTCAAATCCATTAATAATTGGCATTTCAATATCTAAAAAGATTAAATCAATTTCGTTATTTTTTATGCCATTTTTTGCCTCGATTGCGTTGCTGTATTCGGCCACCATTGCTAAGTTCGGATGATTGTTTACCAATTTGGCAACTGCCATACGCTGCATAGATGAATCGTCTACGATAATACTTCGTAATTTCATAAATGGGTTGATTTGTTAAATCAAATACGAATTATTAGAAAACCATTTAGACTTACAACAGTAGTTGTTGTTGCCGAAAGTGGTCTTTTTAAATAAGTAAATGATCATAGGTTAAGATTTGGGTTAAATTTGTACTAAAAGATTCTTAACTATAACGAAGATTTTTGGGATTTCTTATGGAGAGTCGCAATTTTTATTATTATTTTTGCAGACTAAAATAAAATAATTATGAACCATTACGAAACTGTTTTCATTTTGAATCCCGTTTTATCTGATACTCAGATAGAGGAAACAGTTAAGAAATTTGAAGATTTCTTAATTAAGAATGGCGCCAAAATGGTAGCCAAAGAAAATTGGGGGCTAAAGAAATTAGCTTATGCCATACAACACAAAAAAAGTGGTTTTTACCACTTGTTCGAGTTTACCGCACCTGGTGAAATTTTAACTCCGTACGAGCAAGAGTTTTCTAGAGACGAGCGCGTTATGCGATTTTTAACGGTAAAATTAGATAAGCACGCTGTTGCTTGGGCAGAAGTAAGAAGAACAAGGTTAAAAACAACTAAAGCGTAAGTACTATGGCATCAATAGAACAACAAGCAAAAGGAAAAAAAGATGGAGAGATTAGGTATCTTACTCCATTAAACATTGAAACTAACAATAAAAAGAAGTATTGTCGTTTTAAAAAGAATGGTATAAAATATATTGATTATAAAGATGCTGACTTCTTAATGATGTTGGTAAATGATCAAGGTAAACTGCTTCCTAGAAGGCTAACAGGTACTTCTTTGAAATACCAAAGAAAGGTGGCGCAAGCTGTAAAACGGGCGCGTCATATAGCATTAATGCCTTACGTAGGTGATTTATTAAAATAAAAGAAACGAAACCATGGAACTTATATTAAAAGAAGATGTTGAAAACCTAGGGTTTAAAGACGATTTGGTTAACGTTAAAAACGGATACGGAAGAAATTTTCTAATTCCGAAAGGTTTGGCTGCTTTAGCAACGAACTCAGCGAAGAAAGTTTTAGCTGAAAATTTGAAGCAAAAAGCACATAAAGAGAAAAAAGTAGTAGATGCTGCTACTAAAACTGCACAAGCTTTGAAGTCTTTAGAGGTGAAAATTGCCGCAAAAACTGGAGCTGGAGACAAGCTTTTTGGATCTGTTACCACTATTGATTTGGCAGCAGCATTAGCAAAAGATGGTCACGAAATTGATAAAAAATACATTAGTATTAATGGTGGGTCTGTTAAAAGAACAGGTACCGCAAATGCTCAAATTCGTTTGCACCGAGATGTTATTGTTGAATTTCCTTTTGAGGTAGTTGCCGAGAAGAAATAATTTTTATTACATATTATTTAATTGCCGTTCTCTCTGCTTTATCCTAGAGAACGGTTTTTTTATTTTTAAAAGCTAATTACTATTATTTTGAAGTACAAAAGACTAACTAAGGAGCAACTTGAAGAATTACAGCCCGAGTTTATTAATTTTTTGGCTACACAATCTATTACTGGCGAAGAGTGGAAAAGTTTAAAAGAGGAAAAACCACAGGTTGCGGAAGATGAAATAGATATTTTTAGTGATTTAATTTGGGAGGGTGTATTGGCCAAAGTGAACTATCTAGAAAACATATCTGCTCAGCATATGCATCTTTTTTATGCTGCAGAAAAAGAGATGAAACTACTTTCAGTTAAGGTAATGAACCCTAAAATTGATTTAACTACAGTTACAGGTTTTAATTGGTTTAAAAAAAATTGGCAATCAGATTTTGTTGAATACCTTTCTGCCTCAAAAGTCTATACAGAAGATAAAAATCTAGATAAATTTAAATTAATAGAACAAGGAGCAGTAATCACAAAAGGCGAATTATATAAATGGTTTGAAACCATGATAAAAATAGAGTAAAAGCAAAGCTTTAAATATAATTGGCTTTACTCACTTTAAAGAAAATTATATTTAGTACATCAAAAATTATTTTCTTCAACGAAGTATCAGTAATATCTAAAACACTACATGGCACAAAAACCATCTATTCCAAAAGGTACAAGAGATTTTTCTCCCGCAGAGGTAATCAAAAGAAGCTATATTTTTGATTGTATTAAAAAACATTTTCAATTATTTGGTTTTCAGCCCATAGAAACGCCCTCATTTGAAAATTCTGAAACGCTTTTGGGTAAATATGGCGACGAGGGTGACCGTCTTATTTTTAAAATTTTAAACTCTGGCGACTTTATAGGCAAAGTTGATGATGTCACCTATAGTTCAAAATCATCTAGTTCTTTAGCTCCTAAAATCTCTGATAAAGCACTTAGGTATGATTTAACTGTACCTTTTGCAAGGTATGTGGTACAAAACCAGCATACAATTGATTTTCCATTTAAACGCTTTCAGATACAACCCGTATGGAGGGCGGATAGACCACAAAAGGGTAGGTTTAGAGAATTTTATCAATGCGATGCAGATGTGGTAGGTTCAAATTCGCTTCTGCAAGAGGTTGAATTGGTGCAGTTGTACGATGCTGTTTTTTCTGAATTACAATTAGAGGGCGTAGCAATAAAACTAAATAATAGAAAAATACTAGCTGGCATTGCAGAGGTAATTGGCGCTAAAAATAACTTAATTAATTTTACTGTTGCTCTTGATAAATTAGACAAAATAGGTGAAGAAGGGGTTAAAAAAGAAATGCTTTCTAAAGGTATTTCTGAAAGCGCAATAGAAAAAGCTAGCCCTTTATTTTCATTTAAAGGTAGTAATGCAGAACAATTAGATACACTTCAATACTTTTTGTCTGCCTCTGAAATTGGAACATTAGGTGTAAAAGAATTACGTTATATTATTGAATCTGTTGAAGAAATAGGCTTACAAACATCAACCTTATCTATTGATGTTACCCTTGCTCGCGGGCTTAATTATTATACCGGAGCTATTTTTGAAGTAGCCGCACCCGAAGAAGTTCAGATGGGGTCAATAGGGGGTGGAGGTCGTTACGATGACCTTACGGGTATATTTGGGTTAAAAAATATTAGCGGTGTTGGTATTTCTTTTGGCCTTGATCGTATTTATTTAGTTTTAGAAGAATTAAACCTTTTTCCTAAAGCTATTGATCAATCATTGCAGGTGCTTTGTATTAATTTTGGAGAGAAGGAAGCATTAGAATCTCTGAAACTGGTAAGTCGAATGCGTAAGGCAGGAGTTAATGCAGATGTATATCCTTCAAAGACCAAAATACAGAAGCAAATGAAATTTGCTAACAGTAGAAATGTTCCTTACGTAATTATTATAGGTGAGGAAGAGTTGAAAAATCACATCCTTATTTTAAAAGATATGAAGTTAGGTACGCAGCAGAAATATACTTTCGACCAACTTGATGAAGTTATTTTAAAGCTCAATTAATTATGTAATTCTGGTTTATATATCTTTTTAAGTACTATAATTTAACTTAGGTAGCTAATTATTGGCAGCAAACTTTAAATAAAATAGTAGGAGGTTGTAAACTAAACGCTGTCTGAATAATTTTTAAGAGTAATTTTATACCGACAAAATTAGGACAACCAAAGAAAAACAAGAATTAAAGTAAAAAGCTCTTGATTAGTTTATGAGAGTAAAGAGTTTCTTCTTTAAAAAGGTTGCTTTTACACCAATGTTTAAGAATATTAAATACTATGGCCGCGTATATTTTAACCAAATCACCTTTAAAAAAAACGATTTAATAAAGGGTTGAAATCTTCTGTTTGTGATGTGAAAGAAAATTTACCTTGTAAATAGTTAAATCTGTATACCAAGAACATACATTCAATAGATAATTTCCTGTTTTAAAACTATAGCCTCATATTCGAGATTTTTTATTAAAAAAATAAGGATTATCTATCTGAGGATAAAAGATTAAAATACTTCTAAAAGTGCCTCATTTAAAGTTTAGTGCCTTTATACGTTCGTTACCTGCGAGCTGAAAAGCCAAGCGCACAAATTGCACATTTGGTTTTTGCCAACGCTCAAACAAAAATCGTAATGAAAAATGTACCTTGTAGCCTAATACAAAATAGACTAAAGCAAATGAGCGAAGACCAAAAAAAACAACTCGAACAACAACTCTGGAATATAGCCAATACACTAAGAGGAAAAATGAATGCGGACGAGTTTAGAGATTATATTTTAGGCTTCATTTTCTACAAATATCTGTCTGAAAAAATGAATATTTATGCCAATAATATTCTAAAACCAGACGGAATACTTTTTACCTCCATAAAAGAAGATACCGAAAACGGAAAAGAATACATTGAAGCCATCAAAGAAGAAGCCGTTGAAAAACTAGGTTACTTCTTAAAACCTAGCGAATTGTTTAGCCAAGTAGCAAAAAGAGGAAATAGTGATGTAGAAGGTATTTCTAACTTCATCTTAGAAGATTTACAAAAAATTCTTACCAATATCCAACTCAGTACAATGGGAACGGAAAGCGAAGAAGATTTTGACAATCTGTTTGAAGATATGGATTTAAACTCTACCAAACTAGGGAAATCACCAGAAGCAAGAAATGAAATAATTGCAAAAGTGCTATCACACTTAGACAAAATTGATTTCAAACTTGAAAATACAGAAATTGATGTTTTAGGAGATGCTTACGAATACCTAATCGGGCAGTTTGCAAGTGGAGCAGGAAAAAAAGCAGGAGAATTTTACACCCCACAAGAAGTAAGTAAAGTTTTAGCTAAATTAGTGACCACAGGAAAAACAAAACTGAAATCGGTTTACGACCCAACCTGTGGTTCGGGGTCATTGTTATTGCGTGTGGCAAAAGAAGTAGAAAGTGTAACCAACTTTTACGGACAAGAACTAAACCGTACCACGTATAACTTGGCGAGAATGAATATGATATTGCACGATATTCATTACCGAAAGTTTGATATAAAACAAGAAGACACCTTAGAACACCCACAACATATTGACCAACGTTTTGAAGCTATTGTAGCCAATCCGCCATTTTCGGCGCAATGGTCTGCAAATCCATTATTTACAAGTGACGATAGATTTAGCCAATACGGAAAACTAGCACCAAAAAGTAAAGCCGATTTTGCCTTTGTGCAACATATGATTCATCATTTGGCAGAAAACGGAACTATGGCACTCGTGTTACCTCACGGAGCATTGTTTAGAGGTGGAGCAGAACAACACATAAGGAGATACTTAATAGAAGACCGTAATTATTTAGATGCGGTAATTGGTTTGCCTGCCAATATATTTTACGGAACGTCTATTCCTACTTGTATTCTAGTCTTTAAAAAATGTAGAGAAAACCCCGATGATGTTTTGTTTATTGATAGTAGCCAACATTTTGAAAAGGTAAAAACGCAAAATGTTTTAAGCGAAAACGATATTGAAAAAATAGTAAGTACCTACCAAAAACGAGAAGAAATAGATAAATACGCCTATGTAGCTACGCTAGAAGAAATAGCCGAAAACGATTATAATCTAAATATACCAAGATATGTAAACACTTTTGAGGAAGAAGAGCCTGTTGCTATTGCCGAAGTTTCTAAAACCTTAAAAAACTTAGAAACCAGTATGCAAGAAACAGACAAAGAACTGATGGCATTGTGTAAAGAATTAAATATTGATACCCCTTTTTAAATGATGGACAAGCAACATAACAAAACTCGTGTTGAGCAAAGCCGAAGTGTACCAGAGGTTCGCTTTCCTGAGTTTAAGGAGGAATGGATAATTGAGCAATTAGGGAAACATATTAAAAAAACTGACAAGAAGAATAAAGAAAATTTAAACTTACCTGTTTATTCAATTAATAACAAAGAAGGTTTCCTTCCACAATCGGAACAATTTGATGGTGTTAACAGTAATGATAGAGGTTTTGATATTAGCATTTATAAAATCATCCAACCCAACACATTTGCTTATAATCCAGCAAGAATTAATGTAGGCTCTATTGGATATAGTAACAACTTAGCTGATATTTTAATTAGCTCACTTTATGTTTGTTTTCAAACGGATGGAAAAATTGACGACAATTTTTTATTAGCCTTTTTAGATACCTACCATTTTAAAACATCTGTTTTAAGATTTCAAGAAGGTGGTGTAAGACAATATTTGTTTTTTGATAATCTCTCCAAAATCAAACTTCCATTCCCCACCCTAGCCGAACAAAAAAAAATAGCTCATTTTTTTAGCATTATAGACAAAAAAATAACGCAACTACAAGAAAAGAAAACTGCATTAGAATTGTACAAAAAAGGAATGATGCAACAAATCTTTAACCAACAAATTAGGTTTAAAGATAGCAATGGACACGATTTTCCTGAGTGGGAAGTGAAGAATTTGGGGAAAATAACAACTTTGATAAAAGATGGAACTCACGGAACACATAAAAATTATCCGGAAAGCGAATATTTACTTCTAAGTGCCAAAAATATACATAGTGGGAGAATTAATTCTGATTTAGAAGATAGAAGAATTTCAAAAGAAGACTTTGAATCGATATATAAAAATTACAAACTTCAAAAAGATGATATTTTATTAACTATTGTTGGAACAATTGGTAGAACAGCATTAGTTAAAGAAGATATAACCAAAATTGCATTTCAAAGAAGTGTTGCTTTTTTTAGGTTTGAAAATCAAATATCAAATTTTATATTTCAATTATTTAATCATGATAAATTTCAAAATGAACTTCAAAGAAGGAAAGTGGTTTCTGCTCAACCAGGAATTTATTTAGGAGATTTAGCAAAAATAGCTATATCGCTTCCAAGTCTAAAAGAACAAACCAAAATCGCCAATTTCTTATCTAAAATAGATGCTAAAATAAATACGGTAAATACCCAAATAGAACACGCCAAAACATACAAAAAAGGTTTATTACAAAAAATGTTTGTGTAAAAACACAATGGAAAAATTTAAAAATAAATACCGCATACAATCGCACCGCAAACCCAATTGGGATTATTCGGCAGATGCCTTTTATTTTTTAACCATTAATACCCAAAACAGAATATGTAATTTAGGTGAAATTGTAAATACAGACGGTCGTGCGTTAATACAATTATCCGATTATGGTAAAATTGTTGAAACAGAATGGCACAAATCGTTCAAAATACGAAATGAATTGATTTTACACCAATTTGTAATAATGCCCAATCATTTACACGCCATTGTAGAAATATATACGCCCACAACCACGTGTAACGTGAATGATGCGTTGTCCGTAAATGACGGGTCATCGGTAGAGACGCACGGCCGTGCGTCTCTACGGCACAAAATTCCACCCAACGAACCAATTTCACCCAACGAACCAATTTCACCCAACGAACCAATTTCACCCAACCAAAACATTTCACAAAACAATTCCGACACATCAATTAATTCAAAATTATTATCCATAAAACCGAACCGCCCTATTCGATTACCAAAATCAATTTCTTCATTTATTGCTGGATTCAAATCTGCGGTAAATACCAAAATTGACGATTATATCGATGATCAAAAATTGTCTGTTCCGAAATACAATCGGGACAACCATTTTTTTCAACCAAATTATCACGACCATATTATTAGAAATGATTTTGAATATCAAAACATTTCAAAATACATTATTAACAATCCTGCCAATTGGAATAACGATTCATTAAATGTCTAAACAACCCGAACAAGTCTTAGAAAACCAATTAGTTGCCCAACTGCAAAAATTGAAATACGAAAAAGTAATCATCAAAGATGAAAACGCTTTAACGGCTAACCTAAAAACGCAGTTAGAAAAGCATAATAATATTACGTTTTCAGACAAAGAATTTGAGCGTGTTTTAAACATATTGAGCAAAGGTTCTGTTTTTGAAAAAGCAAAAACACTACGTGCCAAACAACACATAGAACGAGATAATGGCGACAACCTATATTTTGAGTTTTTAAACACAGATTTTTGGTGTCAAAACCAGTTTCAAGTAACCCACCAAGTTACTATGGAAGGTAGTTATAAAAACCGCTATGATGTTACGTTGCTCATTAATGGTTTGCCATTGGTACAAATAGAATTAAAGCGTAGAGGTTTGGAAATGAAAGAAGCCTTTAACCAAATAAATCGTTATCAAAGGCATTCGTTTGGTGCAAAATCGGCTTTGTTTCAATATGTTCAAATATTCATTATTAGCAATGGTGTAAATACAAAGTATTATGCCAATAACAGAGACCAAGATTTTAAACAAACATTTTATTGGACAGACAAAGACAATAAACGTCAAACCAATATTTTAAATGGTTTTACGAGCGATTTTTTAGAGCCTTGTCATATTTCAAAAATGATAAGCAAGTACATTGTACTTAACGAAACGCATAAAATATTAATGGTGCTTCGTCCGTATCAATTTTACGCAGTAGAAAATCTAGTAAACCAAGTAGAAAATTCAAACAACAACGCATACATTTGGCACACCACGGGTTCGGGTAAAACCTTAACTTCTTTTAAGGCAAGCCAGATTATTATGAATATGCCACAGGTTAAAAAAGTGGTATTCGTGGTAGATAGAAAAGATTTAGATTACCAAACCACCAAAGAGTTTAATAGTTTTAGCAAAGGCAGTATTGACGGAACAGACAATACCAAAGCCTTAGTAAAACAATTTTCGGACGATACCAAACTAATTGTAACTACCATTCAAAAACTAAATACAGCAATAAGCAAAGACAAGTATTTAGCCAAAATGGGTGCGAGTCGCACAGACAAATTAGTTTTCATTTTTGATGAGTGTCACCGTTCGCAGTTTGGGGAAACACATAATAGAATAAAAGCCTTCTTTGAAAATAGTCAGATGTTTGGTTTTACAGGAACACCTATTTTTAAGGATAATGCGGTAAAAAACGAATTAGGAAAACGAACAACCAAAGAACTATTTGGCGAGTGTTTGCACAAATACGTCATTACAGATGCCATAAAAGATGAAAACGTACTTAAATTTTCGGTAGAATATGTAGGTCGCTACAAACGTGCAGCATCGGCAACTGAAATAGATATTGAAGTAGAAGACATTGATACTAGAGAATTAATGGATAGCGAAGCTCGTTTAGAAAAAATTACCGATTATATCATTGCCAATCACAAGGGAAAAACACGCCAAAAAGAATTTACAGGAATGTTTGCGGTAAGTGGTGTAAAAAACTTGATAAAGTATTACGATTTATTTCAAAAGAAAAAAGAAGAAGGCAAACACAATTTAAAAATTGCCACTATTTTTAGTTATGTAGCCAATGAAGAAGATGCAGATGCTAACGGATTTATTCCAGACGAAGTATCTGTGGTAGAAGAAGCACCTGCATTGTATGGGATGAATGCACATTCTAGAGATAAATTAGACCAATTTATTAGCGATTACAACACCATGTTTGGCACTAAGTTTTCTACCAAAGACAGCCAATCATTTTACAATTATTACAATGATATTTCTAAAAAAGTAAAAGAACGTAAAATTGATATTTTACTGGTAGTCAATATGTTTTTAACAGGTTTTGACAGTCCGCCATTAAATACTTTGTATGTAGATAAAAACTTAAAATACCACGGTTTAATACAAGCGTATTCAAGAACAAACAGAATACTTAACGAACAAAAATCACAAGGAAATATTGTTGTTTTTAGAAACTTAAAAAAAGCAACAGATGAAGCCATAACCTTGTTTAGCAATAAAGAAGCGATTGAAGAAATCATAATGGAACCTTATGTTGATTATGTTTCAAAATTCAACAACTCTTTTATTGAACTCATAAAAATCACTCCAACTGTAAATAGTGTAAACGATTTAGTTAGTGAAGATGACGAATTGGCTTTTATCAAGGCTTTCCGTCAATTAATGCGTATTAAAAACATTCTAAATGCTTTTTCAGATTTTAAGTGGGAAGATTTAGCAATGAACGAGCAACTTTTTGAAGATTACAAAAGCAAGTATTTGGACTTGTGGCAAAAAGTTAAAAGCGATACCGAAAAAGAAAAAGTTTCTATATTAGAAGATGTAGATTTTGAATTGGAGTTAATTCACCGAGACGAAATCAATGTAAACTACATAATTCAGTTATTGATTAAATTAAAATCGGACACACAAAAAGATGCAACCAAAACAGAACAGGAAATCAATAACCTACTGAACACAGAAGTTAACCTAAGAAGTAAACGAGAATTGATTCAGCAATTTATAGACGAGAATCTTCCAAAAATAGTGGATACAGACAATATTCCAGAAGCATTTGAAGTGTATTGGAATGAGGAACAAAAGAAAGCGTTTAAGAAACTAACAACAGAAGAAAATTTATCAGAAGAAAAAACACAAAAACTAATTGAAAACTATCTGTATGCAGAACGTGAACCTTTGAGAGATGAAGTGTTGGACTTGATAGAAGGCGAAAAACCAAGCGTATTAAAACGAAAGAAATTAGGAGATAAAATCCTCAAACAGATTGTCGAATTTGTAGATACATTTATAAACGGAATAATAGGAAACTAGCGGAATGTTGTCTTATAGCAATTATGTTGGAAGTAGTGTAACCAATTTTAGGTTTACTAAAATTAAAACTTAAAATAATAAAAAAGAAGAATTTTTGTATCACTTCATAAAGTCTACGCATTGCTTAAAAAAATAGCTTACTTTAATTTGCAAAAAGAGAGGTTTTACTTTTTTGATTTAGTAAATCCGAAGCATAATTGTTTAAAAAAACTAGTTGGCATCATTTTGTCTCCCTCAAAACCTAAGGGTATTGTACCACTTTCTTCTGGAATATAGTTGGTTTTAAAAATATAGTCCCATAGGCTTAGGCTAATGCCAAAATTAACTCCCTTACGACCTTCGGGCAATTTGTAAGCGTGGTGGTATAAATGCATTACCGGATTATTAAAAACATACTTAAGAGCGCCCCATGTAATTTTTATGTTTGCATGATTAAAATGGCCTATTGCAATAGCAACAAAATGCACAATATAAGCTTGTTCGGGTTCAAAACCACCTAAAATCATAATTCCGAATGTCTTTAGCGGTTTGTACAAGATATTTTCCATCCAATGATAGCGTAAATGTGCTGCAAAGCCCATTTCTTTAACCGAAT
Source organism: uncultured Flavobacteriaceae bacterium (assembly GCA_947486785.1). Classification (GTDB taxonomy): domain Bacteria; phylum Bacteroidota; class Bacteroidia; order Flavobacteriales; family Flavobacteriaceae; genus Maribacter_C. The sequence continues at coordinate 25,549 of CANKUU010000016.1, forward strand.
GGTGTACTTTATGAAATTTCCAAAGAAACTCATAGCGATGAAGAAGAATATGCGTAAACCATTGAACAAAATCTAGAACTACAAAGAAAATTAAAAGTTGAAGCCAATTAGAAAAAGTTGCCAAATCTATTATCGCTAGTGATTTTGATGAAATACCTAATTCTAAAAAGAGCAATTTTAGAATATCATAAACCCCGCTAATTACAATAGAAAAGATGAAAAAATTAAAAAACATATAAAATGTATCTAACCAAAAATCTTTTCTGAAGACAGATTGATCTTTTCGCCACGGAAAAATTATTTCTAATCCCCACACAAAAAGCGACAAAAAAATTAGACCCCAAAAGTAGTTCGAATACCATGGCACTTCAAAAACTATAGATCTATAAGTCCAGTTTAAGCTTCCTAAAAAAGAATTTATAAAGACCTCAAGATATTTTTCCATGACAATAGGGATATTATTCTTTTAACTCATACCACTCTATGTTAGTCAAGATCTCTCTTCTACCCTTACTAACAGGGGGATAATTTTTAACTAAATAATTGACGATGATTTCTTCATTCGCTCCTAAATCCCATAAATTTTGTGTTTTTTGCATCCAATCTATTGTAGAATGCCAACGTTCTTTATTCATTCTATTTTGAATAACTAGCTGTGCAGAATGGCATGCGGTACAATTCGTAATGGTTTCTTGCATACCTGGGGCTTCTATAAAACCAGTAGCTATATGAATACCATTTTTAATGTCATTAGTGCTTACAGCATCCTCTTCAAGCGCTTTAAGCTCTTCTTCTTGGTTTAAAAATAGATATACTCCTGCTAAGGACACCAATAAAATTAACGCGCCAATTATTAATCTATTACGATAACGACGAGTATCGCTGTTTTTAGACTTTTTTATGTCTTTCATAATCTATTCATTAAAATTTTAATAGTCCTTTTTATAACTTTCTATAAACAAAAATATGATTAGGAAAATACGATACAATTATGTTATTAAAATAATCTTGCCTACTTAGGTATGTGAAATTAAATCTACCGCTTCAAATAACTAATATATGATGAAACTATTTTAAGTTGACTTAGCTCATCAAATTTATCTTGCACAATCACAATAAATACTCTTGTTTGCACTTTAAATTTGCGTATAATTTTATTCAAAATTTTTACCGTAAAAAAACTAATAAAGCTAATTAAAAATTAGGATGATTCCTTTTTTAGCATTTTAAAATTTGTTGCATTAATCATTTGTTAGGCCTTAATTTTTACAGCTATTCTATGACATGCATTATTTAAATAACCTTTCGGATTCCAACCCGGTAAAAGCATTGGCTGTGCTTTTTCTTGAGAATCTGTAGCTCTTGCCCATACTTCGTAATAGCCTTCTTTAGGGAAATTTATAGTAGCAGAAAAGTGCTGCCATGCCAATCTATTAACTGGTTTATCAAGGGTGCAATTTTTCCATGTAGCACCAAAGTTTATCGAATATTCCATTTTTGCAACTTCTAATTCACCAGCCCAAGTATGACCTCTAATAACTAATTTCTGCCCTTTCTTTAAAACTGCGCCCGACCTAGGATAAGTAATTAACGATTTCACAGGCATTGACTCAATAATGCACATATCTTCTGCTGCTATTTTTTGCCCAGGGGCAACAGGGTGGCATGGTACACGATAAGCCATACCAGTCATTTTTGCCCCATCATGTTCTTTATTACGAATACTTATGCGATTTATCCACTTGCCAGAAACTGAAGCAGGCCAACCACCAGCTACCAAACGAAGAGGATAGCCATGAGCAAGGGGAATATCTTCGCCGTTCATTTGAAAAGCGATTAAAGTTTCATCTTGTAAAGCTTTGGCCATTGGTGCACCGCGTGATATGGGCTCCTTTTTAGGATTTCTACTCAAATGAAGGTCAGCCGCATGATAACCTATATATACTGCATCACTTTTAACACCCACATCCTCTAAAATATCACGTAATCTGACTCCTGTCCATTTTGCGCAAGAAACAGCACCAACGGTCCATTGGTTACCTTTTGCAGGTGGGTCAAACTCACTACGCCCATTTCCACCGCATTCTAAGGTAAGTTGGTAGGTATAATTTTTAAATTTTGTTTTTAATTCATTTAAAGTATATGTTTTTTTTTGTTCTGCAGATTCTCCATCAATGGTCAAAGTCCATGTAGCAGCATCAATTTTTTGAGGTATAATTCCATTATTACGAATAAACATAAATTTATTAGGGGTAACTTTATCGTCTAATAAATGAGCCTTTGCCTCAATATTCCAAGGTTTATTATTTAAAACAGACATTCTACTGTCTAGAGAAAACAGTTTAAAAGGATCGGGGTTTTCCAAGGCCAATGGTATATATCCCTTAGGTAGATTAGAACCAAAAACAAGTTCTGCTCCAATCACAGAGGACATTGCTGCCAAAGCAGTCTTTTCGATAAAAAAACGTCTTTTCATATGCTGTTTTGTTTTAGAAATAGTGAACACAAATTTAAGTTCATTATTGTTAAGTAACCTGTGTTACAAAAGCAACAAATTTTAATTTTTACCTTTGCCTTATGAAGTCAAAGATATTTAAACTTCTTTTGGTATGTCTTATCTGTTTAGCAATTGTTAGTGCAGTTATAACCATAATAAATATTTAAAAAACGAAATTATGAAAAAAAATATGGGCGGTACAGACCGCATTGTTAGACTTGTGGTAGCCGCAATTATTGGTGTTCTTTATTTCACTAACGTGATAGAAGGCACTTTAGCATATATATTTATGACTCTTGCAGCAGTATTTGTTATAACAAGTTTTATTAGTTTTTGCCCTTTGTATAGCATCGTAGGCTTAAACACATGTAAGGTTAAAAACAATTAGAATTATTTTTTGAGTTTAGTCTCATTCAATACGATTCTAAAAATATTTTAATTGCCGCTATTGCATAAAATTGTTCTTTAGTAAAGGGCTGTTTTACGTTTTATAGTGGCAATTAATTTTTTGGTAAAACTATAAAGTTTTCATCAAATTAGTTCAATGAATATTGCTTGCTTACCAATTGTAAAAAAAAATAGGAAACCTCTAATTATATTTTCTTTTAATAACATAGGTATATAACCACATAAGGGTAAAAGTCGGAATAAAGTCTAGTCCCGGAACTAATTCTTCAATAAAAGTAACTATACCGGCAGCTTTTCCTATTTTATCTTTGTACATGCGAGTCATAATCCAGCCCGCGAGCGGTGCCCATATCACATCTGAAAATTCTCCAATGTAAGGTAACGTAAAAGAGAGCATACCTATAGCATCAAAGAGCATACCTAAAAAAAGGTTTTTGTAGTTATATTTAATATCTTTTGACATAGGTGGATGTATCTATTTCTGGAGGGAAATGTTCAAATTTAGTGCCAAATAATGGTAAGACCATAATTAAAACTTTTCCTTTTAGTGCTAGCCCATTTTTACGTGTTTACCAAACTAGGCTAGCTCTTTAAGAGAAAGTTTAAAGCTTTAGTGGTAGGTAAGCATTTAGAACGTACTAATGGTACTATTTTTATCTATTTTATCGAACAAACCAAGCTGTTTTCTATGGATTTTAATCAAAAAGTATAATCTTTAACACCCCTATCTAAGAAAGATCTGAGCTAATTAACTTTAAAAACTCGTTCCTTGTTTCTATTTTTTCAAATTGACCCCTAAAGCCAGAGGTTGTAGTTACCGAGTTTTGTTTTTGAACACCTCGCATCATCATGCACATGTGCGAAGCTTCAATTACTACCGCAACACCTTTTGGTTGCAAAGTATCGTTAATACACTCTAAAATATCATGTGTTAAGCGCTCTTGCACTTGCAATCGTCGAGCAAAAACATCAACAATACGTGGTAGTTTACTAAGACCAACGATATGACCATTAGGTATGTACGCAATGTGTGCCTTTCCAAAAAATGGAAGCATATGATGTTCACACAACGAGTAGAGTTCAATTCCCTTAACAATAACCATATCGTCATAATCTTCCTTAAACATTGCACCTTTTAAAATATTTGCTGCATTTTGTTGGTAACCCTGAGTAAGAAATAACATAGCCTTTGCTGCTCGTTCGGGCGTCTTTAAAAGCCCCTCTCTATTGACATCTTCGCCTATTTCATTAATTATTGAGGAATAGCGCTCTCTAACTTCATCTGTAATTTCTAGGTTGTATTCTTCAAGATTTCTATAGGAGTCCATAAGATGTATTATTGAATTTTTATTAAAAAATAGTGGTCAAATTTAACTATAAATTTGTTTTAAAAATAGTTAATGGATGATTAACTAAGCTATATATAAAAATCGTGGAAGTGTGATTCTTTTTAACAAATTACGCAGTCATTAAAATATAATCAGAATAGAAGTACTCTATTTTGCCATGTCCACCCTATTGTTTAATTTTCCGTTCTTTAAATTTCAACTATGATTGTTGCTGCTAATATTCAAAAATTTTATGGAAAGCTTCACGTTTTAAAAGGAGTTGATTTACATATAAAAAAGGGGGAAGTAGTTTCTATTGTAGGCGCTTCTGGGGCAGGTAAAACAACTTTACTTCAAATATTAGGCACCTTAGATGTACAATCAAAATCAAATGCTAGTAGCTTAAAATTAAACAATATAGAAGTAACAACATTAACTGATGCTGCATTGGCCAAATTTAGAAATAAGCACATTGGTTTTATTTTTCAATTTCATCAACTGCTACCGGAGTTTACAGCTTTAGAGAATGTATGTATACCCGCATTTATAAAAAAAACACCTAAAAAGGAAGCTGAAAGTAGAGCTAAAGAATTACTCAGTTTTTTAGGACTTTCTCATAGATACAACCATAAACCAAGTGAATTATCTGGTGGTGAACAGCAGCGTGTTGCTGTTGCAAGAGCTTTAATTAACAACCCTTCTATTATTTTTGCTGATGAACCAAGTGGAAATTTAGATTCTGAAAGTGCCGATAATCTTCATAAGCTATTTTTTGAATTAAGAGATAAATTTGGGCAAACCTTTGTTATTGTTACACATAACGACCAGTTGGCTAATTTGGCTGATCGCAAACTAGTTATGGTTGATGGTAAAATACAGTAGTAACTACCGCGAATAGTATAGCTTATAAATCTTAGATAATTCTTTAAAAAATATATTTTAGACTTCTAAAATTGCATCTAAATATCAAAGATATCGATAAGAATATGGTTTCAAATATTGTTTAAACTAAACTTTCTTTTAGGGTTTTTAGCCTAAAAAAATGAAATAATTAGAGATCTGTTATAATCCGAAAAGTAGTATCAAAAATTTGCTGCTTTTTGCATGCTTGCCTTTTTCCATTTTTAGTAGCTCGTCAAGTTTTTATTGGGCTTTATTTGAGTTTATTTAGGTAAGCTACTATTCATTAATTTTATACTCATAAGTCCAATAATTATTTTGTACTTTTTTAACCTTGAATAAGAATGACTAGAAATGAACTTAAAGAATTTCTCGATAGTAAAGTGGAGCAGTATAATCGACCTGAATTTTTAGATAGCGATCCAATTCAGATTCCACATCGTTTTACCAAAAAAGAAGATATTGAAATTAGTGCATTTTTAACCGCCACAATCGCCTGGGGAAACCGAAAAAGTATTATCAAAAATGCTACTCAATTGATGGCATTGCTAGATGAAGCCCCTTATGATTTTATTCTTAATCATCAACAAACCGATTTAGAGAAGCTTTCTGTATTTGTGCATCGTACCTTTAATAGTATTGATTTAAATTTCTTTATTCGAAGCCTTAAAAATATTTATATTAATCACAACGGATTAGAAAATGTCTTTTTAGAGCATATCATATCAGAGCAATTGCAACCTGCTATTTCAGGTTTTAAAAGAACATTTTTTGAAATTCCACACCCTGCAAGAACAACCAAGCATGTTAGTGACCCTGACAAAGGTTCTGCCGCAAAACGAATTAATATGTTTTTGAGATGGATGGTTAGAGACGCATCAACTGGTGTTGATTTTGGAATATGGAATTCTATTAGTCCCGCTATACTTTCGTGCCCTTTAGATGTGCATTCAGGAAAAGTAGCTCGAAAACTGCAATTACTAAATCGAAAACAAAATGATGCCAAAGCCTTGGTTGAATTAGATTTTAACCTTAGAGCATTAGATGCAAAAGACCCTGTAAAGTACGACTTTGCTCTTTTTGGCTTAGGTGTTTTCGAAAATTTTTAATTAAACTGCAATTAGCAGTTATTTATGAAAGACTCTTTTAAATAGCATCAAGAGCAACTTTCAAAAATATGGTATTGATACCATTTTTTGAGTAAAAAGCTCTTTTTTGTTCCTCTTAGCCGTACCACTAAAAAAACAAAGTATGAGATATTTTACAATACTAATTTTTCTTATCGTTCTAAATTTTCAGGGTAGTATTGAAAAGGATTTTACCAATACATAAAAAATGCCTCGAAAAAATAAATTTACAGGCATTTTTAATCAATCTTATTTCCAAAATTTGTGTTGCTCCAGTAAGTACTTAATTGAAATAAATTTAGATAAATTATTTTTTTTCAAAGAACTTTCCTAAACCAAAGCGGCTAAGCATTTTCTTTTCAAAAGCCCAAAAGAATTTAAATTGACCTAAAAGCCAACCGAATGTTACAAGTAGTATTTGATAGAAGATTAAACTTATGACTAAAAATAGTACCCAATAAATAAATATGTTAAGATTTTCACGAGTGATTCCAATAAATTTAATAAAAGGTCGCCCAATTAACAGACTAGAACTACCTGTTATGGCAAAAACAATAAAGATTCTTATCATTTCCCAACGATACTCAACGATCCATTTTTTTTCTAACCTTTTAAATAAAAAAAGGCAAATTCGCCCAATTAAATAGCTTAGTCCAACGGTTACGCTAAGGGTTAAAAAAAAATTAAATTCATTCGTAATTATTTTTGCCAACTTATAAGAAGAATAGATTAAACCTAAGACACCAACTAATGGATAAAGTAATTGCCAATTTTCTTGTATTTGCCAATCTTCTTTGAACTTCTTCATAATAATCTCTTCTAATAGAATTGCAAATATACAGCTGATTTTAAATTCGAGGCATAAATGATCCTAATCGTTGACGGTATTTGCGTTGAAAATATATGAAATAATTGTAGAGTTTGTAATTTACTTCATAACCATAGTCTATATGGCTTTGGTAGTTAATTTGCATTTCGTACAAACTCGGATTAAATCGTTGCGGCTGCATTACTCTTTGATTATAGGCAGTAACCATTATTACATTTCTATTTTCTAAATAGGACTGTGAATAGTAGCCTATAGGTTTAGCTGTACTAGCAAGCCAAGAATTAAAACCGGGTTCCACAATTATTATTTCATAGTTAGCATTCTCATTTGCAATAATAATAGTATCCGCTTGTTTTTGAGCAAAGGATATTTTTTCTGTATCACTAATATCTTTAAAAGCCGAAGTATTTTTAGTACTACCACAACTCGATATAAATAAAATTATAAGGCTAATAAAAGCAAGCACTATGGTTTTCTTCATACTTGTAAAATACAAAAAAAACCGCCTATTTTAGTAGGCGGTTTGTATTTAGTTTTCTAAGCTTTTATTTTCCAAAAAGACCACCAAGTAGACCACCAAGACCTCCAGATTTTTTGTCTCCTCCCATAACCATTCCGGCTACATCGTCTAAAATACTTCCGTCTCCATCAGCATCTAATAGTGTGGTAATTAAGCTTTGGTTTTCTTTTGGCTGACCACCTAACATACCTCCAAGCATTGAGTTTAAACCATTGGCATCACTGACGTTGCTTTGTGCTTTTTGCTTTCCTAAAACTCCCATTACAATTGGTGCCGCTATTTTAAGAATGTTTGCAATAGAGCCAGTATCCATACCTGATTTTGCACTAAGGGTAGTTTCTACTTGAGATTGCTTATCTCCAAAAACATGTCCTAATATTCCTGCACCATCATCCAATACAGATTGATCAACTCCACCGTTAAAGAGTCCTCCTAAATTATCTAAAATACTACCATCATGTTTTGATGATAAGGCACTCATGAGGCCTTCTGCGCCTTGAGGTGAGGAGGCTACGTTTTTTTTCATTGCGCCTAGAAGTAATGGCATTGCCATACTCAATACGCTACCAGCTTTGCTTTCCGATTGACCTGTTTGGTTTGCAACGGCTCCAATTAATTGTTTCCCCATTGGGCCATTTAATAAATCTAATAATCCTGACATTTAGTTCGTGTTTAAAATGTTAATAGCTCAAAGTACAAAAAAGAGATTACTCTCTAAAAAGTAACACTAAATTATTTTAGTAAAGCTATTATTTGTCTTGCAAGTTCTATGCCAATTCTGTCTTGCGCTTCGTCGGTAGCAGCACCAATATGGGGTGATAGCGATATGTTAGGGTGCATTAAAATTCTTATTTCCGGCGAAGGTTCAGATTCAAAAACATCTAGTCCTGCAAAAGACAATTTTTTACGTTCAAGTGCATCTATCAAGGCAACTTCATCAATTACACCTCCTCGAGCAGCATTTACAATGGCCGCCCCATCCTTCATTAAGGCAAATTCTTCTTTAGCAATTACATATTTTTGTTGAGCAGGAACATGAAGCGTTACAAAATCTGATTCTTTTAATAACTGTTCTTTTGAAATATGCTCTAGTTTAAAGGAAACCGATTGTTGGTCAAAGAAAGAAATTTCTAATGAAGTAGCGGCTACCGAAGGATCGCAATAAATTACCTTCATGCCAATACCTAGAGCAATTTTTGCTGTTTCTTGCCCTATTTTACCAAAACCTATTATTCCAAGGGTTTTTCCTCGTAATTCTATACCCTTCGCATAGGCTTTTTTTAACTGCTTAAAATTACTATCACCTTCTAAAGGCATATTTCGATTAGAATCATATAAAAACCGAACCCCTCCATAAAGATGTGCAAAAACCAGCTCGGCAACCGATTTAGAAGACGCATCAGGAGCATTAATAACTATCAAACCTTTGTCGCGAGCATGTGCTACGTCAATATTATCCATACCTACGCCACCGCGCCCAATTAACTTAAGGTTTGTACAAGCATCTATAAGCTCTGCTCTTACTTTTGTGGCACTACGAACTAAAAGTCCTGTGATCTTATTTTGGTTGATGAAATTAATTAATTGATCTTGTGCAACAGTGGTTGTTAAAACCTCAAAACCTGCTTCTTTTAAGGCAGCAATACCTGGTTTTGATAAGCCATCATTTGCTAATATTTTCATTTATTATCCTTTTCGTTCCATTTCACTCATGATATCTACTAAAACACCTACACTATCTAAAGAAAGAGCGTTGTACATGGATGCTCTATAGCCACCAACAGACCGGTGACCATTAAGTCCATTAATTCCTCCTTCTTTTAGCATTTTTTCAAATGTATCTTTTAGTTTTTCATCAGTAATATTAAAAGTGGCATTCATAATAGATCGATCTTCTTTATTGGCAAAACCTTCAAAAACAGGGCTTAGGTCAATTTCAGAATACAATAATCTAGCCTTTTTATTATTAATTTCCTCAATAGCAGCGATACCGCCCATGTCTTTCAGCCACTGTAAGGTTAGCATGGACACATATACTGGAAATACAGCAGGCGTATTAAACATGCTATTTTTTTCAATGTGAACCTTGTAATCTAACATAGATGGAATTTGACGTGAAACCTTTCCTAAAATATCTTCTTTTACAATTACTAGGGTAGTACCAGCCGGCCCCATATTTTTCTGGGCACCAGCATATATTAAATCAAATTGAGAAAAATCGATCACCCTTGAGAAAATATCAGAGCTCATGTCGCATATAAGCGGAGCGTTTACACTTGGAAATTTGTTAATTTGTGTTCCAAAAATGGTGTTGTTTGAGGTGAGATGTAAATAATCTAAGTCCGTCGGAATGGTATATCCTTTAGGTATATACTTAAAGTTTTCGTCTTTTGAAGATCCCACTTCAACCACTTCACCAAAATTCTTTGCTTCTTTGATTGCCTTATCACTCCAAGTTCCTGTGTTTAAATAACCTGCTTTGTTTTCTAAAAGATTGTAGGCAACCATTAAAAACTCCATAGAGGCACCCCCTTGTAAAAATAAGGCTTGATATCCTTTATCTTGCAGATCTAAAAGCTCCAATGCTAAGGAGCGTGCGGTTTCCATTACCTCAACAAACTCTTTGCTACGATGCGAAATTTCGAGAAGTGATAAACCCAAACCATTGAAATCCATAACTGATTCAGATGCCTTTAGTAAAACTTCTTGCGGTAATATACAGGGCCCTGCACTAAAATTGTGTTTTTTCATTACATGTTAAAATTTAGGTTTGGTATTCTTTGAAATATATTTGAATGTTAAAGGTCTTAATTTTATAGAGAACCATCCTCATAAAATTACACTAATTCAAGGATGTTTTTAACAAGAATTCAACAGTATCAATGTTATCAGCATATTGGTTTAAAGCTGGGCATTGCGTCTGTCCAAATGAAATTTCATTTTCAATTGAAGCATTTGATACGACACATTGAATTTTATCTTTGTCTTCTTCCAAAAGGGCCTTTAAAGTATCTAATGATGAATAATGTTCATAAAACAAGGAGGCTATAGGAGAAGAGTAACTCGTATCTTCTTTTAGAATTAAAAAACCATTTTCAAGTAGTTTAAATTCACTCATTAAGTAAACGGCCTTATTGTAATCATAATTATTGGCGTATTTTACACTATCTATAATGGTGTTATAATCATAAATAGCCTTAAAGAACAACTCGAAGTTGTAATCTTTGGGAACAAATATTTTAGATACACTACGACAGCCAAGTCCGTAATAACGAAATATGTCTTCCCCCAACGCACGTAATTCTTCGGTAGTCTCATTTTCAGTTAATATGGCTACTGAATTTCTGTTTTTTCGTATTAAATGCGGGTATTTACCAAAGTAATGTTCAAAATACCGTGCGCTATTATTGCTGCCAGTAGCAATAACACTATTAAAATTTTCGAGTTTTTTATCGGTAAAAGTAATACGATTTTTAAGCGAGGGTTCTACTTCAATAAGATATTTTGAAAGTAATGGAAGTAAAACCTTGTCATTACTAGAAAGTTTGGCTAAAACTGAATTGCCTGTAATTAATACAGACAAAAAATCATGAAAGCCCACTAGTGGTATGTTGCCAGCCATAATTATGGCAACTGTTTTTGTTTCATTTTCCTCTAAATTGTATGGAGATAGCCAATTTTCGAGCTTTTCTTCGGTTAAAAGAGTAGCCCATCCATTTAGCGCATAGAGAATGTTCTCTTTGGTAAACCATCCGTTATGATGCTTTGCTAAGTTGATGGTTTCATGAAATAAAATATGCCATTTACTTTCTTGATCTTTAGTTGCACAAAATTCTCGTAAAAAAGCACCAAGTTTAACGAAAGCAGAAGTAGTTTTGCGATGGTCATTCATATATTTGTGAATAAATATTTTTGCGTTTACATTTGTACAAAAATAAGGATGCAGTAAGATATATTGCATAAAAGAAAAAGAAATATGGCAATTATAATAACCGATGAATGTATCAACTGCGGCGCCTGTGAACCAGAATGCCCAAATACTGCAATATATGAAGGTGCGGATGAGTGGCGCTATAGTGATGGAACGTCTTTAAAAGGGGATGTTATTTTGCCAGACGGCAAGGCTATCAATGCAGACGAGGTTCAAGAACCTATTAATGACGAAATTTATTACATTTCTCCCGATAAGTGCACCGAATGTATGGGCTTTCACGAGGAGCCACAATGTGCTGCTGTATGTCCTGTAGATTGTTGTGTACCTGATGAGGATCGGGTAGAGTCGGAGGATACACTACTTGCTAAACAGGCTTTTATGCATCCAGAAGAATAAATAAACAGAAGAGAATGTTAATTAAATAAAAAACCTTAACTCTTGCAGTTAAGGATTTTTTTTTGATTTATTTTTTTGAGAGTACTTACTTTAATCTCATATTTTTGATAGCATTTTTGCTGCAATTTCTTTTAATAATTTAGCGCAAACCATCGCAGTCATATCATCACGATCTCTTGTAGGATTATATTCAACAATATCTGCTCCAATAATCGAAGTATTTATATTTTGTATAATATGTAAAACATCACGAGTACTAAGCCCACCGGGCTCGTGATGTGAAACTCCAGGAGCAAAAGCAGGATCTAAGCCGTCAATATCTAAAGATAAATAAATGGGGTTTTTAAAAACAGGGAGTGTGTTTTTATCAAAATCTTTCATTTGAATAATTTCTACTCCAAATTTATCTGCTTGATCTTGTTGGTGCTTAGATAGTGTTCTTATTCCAATTTGCACTAAACGGTTTGTAAGCTGATCTTCCATAATTCTTGCAAATGGGCAAGCATGAGAATACCGATCTCCTTCAAAGTTATCATATAAATCTGAATGTGCATCTATATGAAGAATGTCAATAGGACCATATTTTTTACGATGTGCTTTTAGTAGGGGATAGGTGATAGAATGATCGCCACCTAAGGTGATTAAAGGTGTTTTGTCACTAATATTCTTAGTAGTAATATGTTCAATTTGAAAGTAATCGTCAATATTAAAATCACCTTTATCATTCCATATTGTTGGTAGAATTTCATGCCCGTTTTCTGCAAAATAGTTAGCAGAAGTGCTGTGATATGCCTTTCGTATTAGAGGTGGGGCAAGCCGTGGTCCTCTCAAAAAAGAAGATTTTTTATCAAAAATAATACCTTGTAAACTAATTTTATTCATGTTATAAAAATAAAAAAAAGCTATCCGATAATGGATAGCTTTTTCATGAAAAACAATTAAACTAAATTCTTAAAACTTGTAGTTTAAAGATAAATTAAACATCGTTCCTAATTGGCTAAAGTGGTAGCCATCATAAGTCATCTGAGAATATCTTTGGTTAAACGTGATTAAGTTAGACTGATTTTTGATGAAAGCGGCATCATTAAGTAAGCCTGCATCTGCCTCGTTCTTAACTTGAAAACTCCACTCTGGTAAAATGTTTAGTAAGTTATTAATGTTTAAAGCGATAGTGAATTTTTCTGAAGCATTAAAATTAATACCTAAATCAGTAACAACCTTAGGCGTAAACTCAGTAAACAATCTATTATCTAAACCTTGTTGTTGAAATTTAGTTTTACCAAATAAGGTGTTGTTTAAAGAGAAACCAAATTTATTGATATCGTAGTTAGCACCTAAAATCCACTTCGTTCTTGGTCTAGAAGTAAACAGTAAAGCAGCTTGTGTATCATTGAATACAGATTGCCCAGCATTTGCAACAATATCAATATTCTTAACATCACCAATAAGTCCATTTTCGAGTGTATAGTTTCCTGATAAATTTAAATCTAATTTACCTTCACCTAAACCAATACCTTTATAGCCTAAAACTACATCAATACCAGATGTTTTGGTGTCGATAGCATTAGAAAAGAAACTTACATCACTTAAATTATTGTCAGCTAAGATGATATCTAAAGGGTTTGCAGGATTACCACTTGGGCCTATTTCTGTTCCTAAAATAATTCTATCATCTACTTCAATATTATAGTAATCTAATGTATAAGAGAACTTGTTAATTTTACCTCCAAAGCCAATGGTATAGTTTTTAGATGTTTCAGCATCAAGTTGCTCAACATTTAGTAATGATCTTGCTTGTGTAGAAACATTATTTATTAAACCACCAACCTGAATACCTTGCCCAGGTACAAAGCTATATTGTGCTTTTTGAGTGTAAATTTGGTGTAAAGTTGGAGCTCTAAATCCAGTTGAAAGAGAACCTCTTAACGTAAATGCATCACTAAACTTGTAACGAGTACTAAGTTTGTATACGAAGGCATTTCCAAAGTCAGAATAGTTTTCAGTTCTTATGGTACCACTTAATAAAAAGGCATCAGATACATCATAATCTAAACTTAAATATCCACCAACATTGTAACGGTTAAAGCTACCAGCATTTTGTGGAGACGCACCTGCAAATGAATCTGCACCACCTCCGTCATAAGAGGCTAATTCACCTTCAATAACTTCAAAAGTTTCAGTTCTAAATTCTGCACCAACACCAATACTAACTTTGTCTGATAACAATCTAGAGAGATCAATGTTTCCTACATTATGCGAAAATCTTGTTCCTCCAGGGTTGAAAGATTGCTGACTATTTTCTCGGTAAAGTTGAGAACCTTCTGTTATTTCTCCATCGTCAACACTACCATTTCCATTGGTGTCTACCCAAGTAGAAGGTGAAAATACAACATTTCTGTTATGTGTATTGTTCACTTTATAAGTTTGTGTATTTCCACCTGTTGTGAAACTAGCATCAATATTCCAATCATCAATTTTAGATTTGAAACCAATAGTAGCGTTATAATCGCTTAATAAACCTTCGAAAGTAGGTACATAACCATCATAACCACCAGCAGTATTTGGATTGTTGCCAGGGAAGAAATCAGCTAAATATGGAAAATCTTCTACCGTTCTCCAGTAAGGAGTTCTGTAGTTTGCAAAACTATTTACAGCCTTATAAACGTATGCAGCGTTTGCGTAAAAAGATGTTTTATCACTAATATCATAACCCATATTTATGGAGAACTTCGCAGCTGCAGTTTCTGGAGAACCATTTATGTTTCCAGCATCAGGTCTTCTACTTAAAAATTCTTGAACATCAGCGATATCAGCTCCGAAATCAGCAGCTTCACCTGCGGCATCAACAGTACCTGGACGATTAGATAAATTTACCTTAGATAAATCTACCGTGTAGTTTACAAAACCTTTATCTTCTCCAATAGAACTACCATTATTTAAAGCTACACCAAACATTTCGCCATCACCTTCAGATGTGATACCAGATCTTAAAGTTACGGAACCTTCGGTAGGACTATTTTTTAATATGATGTTCATTACACCTGCAATAGCATCTGAACCGTATTGAGCAGAAGCACCATCTCTAAGAATTTCAACTTTCTTAATTGCATCGGTTGGTATTGCAGAAATATCTGCACCTGTTTCACCACGACCTGGAGAGGTTTGTGTATAAAGAAGGGCACTTAAATTTTTTCTTTTACCATTAATTAAGATTAAAGTTCTACTTGGTCCCATATTTCGAATTTCATACGGGTCTAATAAAGAAGTTGCATCATTTACAGGAGTTTGCACCGTGTTAAAGGATGGAATTCTATATTGTAGGGCTTTATCAAAAGTAGCTTGACCTGTTGATGTTAATTCTTTTACACCAACTACATCTACTGGTAGGGGAGTGTCAGTGTTGCTACGTGGTGCAGTTCTAGAGCCCACAACAATCATCTCATCTAACTGCATACCTTCAGAAAGTGTAACATTGATAGAAGATCTACCGCCAACTTTTTCCTCTACTGAAGAAAAACCAATATAGCTAAAAACTATCGTAGCATTTTCACCAACGGTAATTTCATAATTACCATCAAAATCAGTAGTTGTTCCGTTAGAGGTCCCTTTTTCAACAATATTTACCCCTGCTAGAGGTACACCATCTTGATCAAGAACTTTACCTGAAACATTACTTTGAAGAGCAGATATGTCTGTTATGCTAGCAAAACCTAAACCTTTTGCAGCTTTTGCTTTTTCTACCGCTACCCGTTTCACTTTTTTAGGGTGTACAACGTAATATTTGTTACCTAAATAGTCAAAATCAAAATTTGTTTTGTTTTCTAGTTTTGATATGATTTTTCCTAATTTGTTGAATCTATATTCTTCTGGATTAAGATTCGAGCCAGAAATAGCATCTGGGTTGTAGGTAAAAAACACTTCATGTGTTTCACTAACCTTGTTAAGAAAATCAGCTAAGGCAACTGTTTTTTCTGAATTACTAATTTTTAGTTCTGCCGCCCAGCTGGTAACTCCTAAAAATAGGAGTACTAGAAACAGCAAATGTGTACTTTTTTTTCTGTTCATAATGTTCACTTTTAGTTTATTGATTTTTAAAAAGTTTTAATGTATTGTCTTTTTGGACAATTTTGGTTCCCGTCGATTTTTCTATTGCTGACAAACAAATTTTAAGGTTTTGGTTGGGTATACCCCCAGTTAATACTAGTTTTTTAAGTTTTTCGTCGTTAAATTCTATATTAACGCCATAGGCTTGTTTTAAATTAATCATAACTTCTTCAAGGGAGGTATTGTTAAAAACATATGTACCATCTCTCCAAATTGAATAAGAAAGCTCTTTTGTAACCTTTTCGTGACTTATGGCATTGTGCGCTTTAGAAAAAGAAACTAATTCACCTGGAACCATTTCTTTTGTACGCCCGTTATCTAAAATTAAATGAACTGATCCCTCGTCTAACAAAACATCTGTTTTCATTTTACGAGTATTCACATGAAATTGAGTACCATATACCTCAACTCTTAAATCTTTTGTATTTACCCAAAATTTAGCTTTGGTGCTGGGAATGGGTTTGACTTTAAAATATGCCTCACCTTTTAATTCTATATTTCTAGGATTGCCTTTGGAGTATTTTATTTCAGAATTGCCATTTAAAACTACCGAGGTGCCATCAGGTAGTTTTAAATCAATAATTTCTCCAAAACCAGTTTTATGAATAGTTTCTGATGAATTAATTTGGGTTATTCCATTAGAAAAAATGAAAAACAATAAGATTGCTGCTGCTGCTGAGCATGCGTAAATCCAGTTTTTGGTTTTTCTGAAAAAATTTCTTTTTAATGGAATTACTTCGTTTCTTTCTTGCTCTTTCTTTTCAATTAATCTAAGAACAGTTTGCAACTCTAAATCAATTTTTTCTTGAGTAATAGGCTCTTTTTTAAAGGTTATGCCTGTTATAATTGATTTTGCATTATAAACTTCTTCAGCCTTATTAGGATTGTTTTTAATCCAAGTGGTCCAAAATTCCATATCATTTTGGTTACACTCCTTCGCCCAGTTTATAAAGGAAGAATCGTTCAAAAGAAGATCAAGAAAAGACTGTTTATTATTAACCATAGCATTACTCTTACTCTTAAAGAGACTTAAGTTGTAATAGTATACCCTATTTTTTTAAAAAAAAAATTAATTAATTTGTAGAATCCTCTTAATTTCTTGAAGTTCGGCGTGATTTCTTAATTTGTAAAAAGCTTTCTGGAGTGTGTTTTGTACACTTTGATATTTTACATTCATTACTTCAGCTATTTCCTTAGTTGATAGCTCGCTGTAGTATTTAAGATATACAGTTTCTCTTTCTCTTGTAGATAGCGTATTCAATAACTTTGCAAGTACTTTGGCTCTAATATTTATAAATTCTTGCTCAACTAAAATGTCCTCGTTTGAAAAAACAAAGGCGTTTGAATTTTCTATTAACTTATCGTAAGAGCTAAAGTTACGGGCTCTTTTTAGCGCTTTTAGCAAAGATCTCCTGAAAGAAACAAAAAAATAAGATTTGATATTAACAATGTTTCCCAGTTTTTTTCGATTTTCATGCAGATAAACAAAAAAACTCTGTAAGCAGTCTTCGGTTAATTTATGATCTCCTGAAATTTTTAGACCGTAATTATGTAAGGATGAGTAGTAAGTCTTAAATAAGGTAGAAAATGCGTTCATGTCACCCTCTACAAACAGATGCCAAATAGATTTTTCAAAGGATGAACTCATAAAATGATTTGATGGACTCCGCAATATATTAAATTTTATTAATATACTGATAAAACACATTTTTTAGAGCTAATAAGTATTTATATGAAAATGCTATGTATTTGACTTTCAACATATTAAAATTTACTTTTGCGAAGTAAATTTCTTCTTAAAATATTGTTTTATATCCTCATATTCATCTGATAAGAAGAAGAATCACTTAAGATTTAATACAATAAACTATATTTGCGCCCAAATTATATTTAAAATGAAAGCAGGTATTGTAGGATTGCCCAATGTAGGTAAGTCAACACTTTTTAATTGTTTATCAAATGCAAAGGCACAAAGCGCTAACTTTCCGTTTTGTACTATTGAGCCCAATATTGGAGTTGTAAATGTACCTGATCCGCGGTTAGAGAAATTAGAAGCTATTGTAAATCCAGAGCGTGTTTTGCCAGCTACAGTTGAGATTGTTGACATTGCTGGTTTAGTTAAAGGTGCAAGTAAAGGGGAGGGTTTAGGAAATCAGTTTCTTGGTAATATTCGAGAAACAGACGCCATTCTTCATGTTTTGCGTTGCTTTGATAATGATAACATTGTTCATGTTGATGGTTCTGTAGATCCAATTAGAGACAAAGAAACCATTGATATGGAATTACAGTTGAAAGATTTAGATACCGTAGAAAAGAAGTATGAAAAGGTAAAGCGAACTGCCAAAACAGGAAATAAGGAAGCTCAAAAAGAAGAAGCGGTTTTACTTGCAATCAAAAATGGCTTAGAAGCTGGTATTTCCGTGCGAGCCATAGAAATTTCAAAAGAAGATAGAGCTGAATATGTAAATCCGTTACAGTTTATAACTGATAAGCCTGTAAT
The DNA here is from genome assembly GCA_947486785.1 of uncultured Flavobacteriaceae bacterium. Classification (GTDB taxonomy): domain Bacteria; phylum Bacteroidota; class Bacteroidia; order Flavobacteriales; family Flavobacteriaceae; genus Maribacter_C. The sequence continues at coordinate 44,092 of CANKUU010000016.1, forward strand.
GTATGTTTGTAATGTAGATGAAGACGCCGCCGTTTCTGGCAACTCATATGTAGACAAGGTAAAAGCTGCTGTGGCTAGTGAGAATGCAGAGGTTGTTGTTTTAGCTGTTGGTACAGAAGCCGATATTACAGAATTAGATACCTACGAAGAGCGACAGATGTTTTTGGAAGACTTAGGCTTGTCTGAACCTGGTTCGGCCAAATTAATTAGAGGCGCTTATAAACTTTTAAATCTAGAGACCTATTTTACCGCAGGAGTTAAAGAGGTTCGAGCATGGACGATTTCAATAGGGGCAACGGCTCCTCAGGCTGCAGGTGTAATTCATACCGACTTTGAAAAAGGATTTATTAGAGCAGAAGTTATTGCTTATCAAGACTATATTACTTTTGGTAGTGAAGCAAAAGTGAAAGAAGCAGGTAAAATGCGTGTTGAAGGCAAAGACTATATTGTTAAAGATGGTGATATTATGCATTTTAGATTTAATGTTTAGTAAAGTCAACCTATAAATTATACTTTTTTACTTGATTAAGTCTTTGGGTTTTTAATACTATCAACAATACAAAGTGATGCTTTGTTAATTACTTTACGCGGCCAAGGTTTCTTTTTTTTTTAAGTAGTCTTATATTAGCGTTACTACATTTTAAATCTTTTAAATGGCTGATAACTCCCAATATACAGAAGACAATATCCGTTCATTAGATTGGAAAGAGCATATACGTATGCGCCCTGGCATGTATATTGGTAAGCTTGGTGATGGATCCTCAGCAGATGATGGGGTTTACATTCTTTTAAAAGAAGTCATTGATAACTGTATTGATGAATTTGTAATGGGGGCCGGTAAAACCATAGAGATTCGAATTAAAGATGGCCTTGTTAAGGTGCGCGATTATGGTCGAGGAATTCCCTTAGGAAAGGTAGTTGATGTTGTTTCTAAGATGAATACGGGCGGTAAGTATGATTCTCGTGCATTTAAAAAATCAGTAGGGTTAAATGGGGTGGGGACCAAAGCTGTAAATGCACTCTCTAGTTTTTTTGAAGTACAATCAGCACGAGATAGCCAAATTAAGACCGCAGAATTTAGTCAAGGTATTTTATTAAAAGAATTAGGACCGGTTGAATCCTCGCAGCGAAAAGGTACTAAAGTTACTTTTCGACCAGATGAAGCTATTTTTAAAAAATACAAATATCGCAATGAGTATGTAGAACGTATGTTGAAAAACTACGTGTATTTAAACCCTGGTTTAACCATAGATTTTAATGGTCAAAAATTCTATTCAGAAAATGGACTCAAAGATCTTTTAGAAGATAACAACAATGTTGATGATTTTCTATATCCGGTAATTCATTTGAAGGGAGATGATATAGAGGTTGCTATTACCCATAGCAAAACGCAATATAGCGAAGAATATCATTCGTTTGTTAATGGTCAAAATACAACACAAGGAGGTACGCATCAAACAGCTTTTCGTGAAGCTTTAGTGCGCACTATTCGTGAGTTTTATGGTAAAACGTATGACCCATCTGATATTCGTAAGTCTATTATATCAGCAATAGCGGTTAAAGTTATGGAGCCTGTTTTTGAAAGTCAAACTAAAACAAAATTAGGTTCTACGGATATGGGAGGTGATCTACCTACGGTTCGTACCTATATCAACGATTTTGTTGGAAAGTACCTAGATAATTATTTGCATAAAAACCCAGAAGTAGCAGAGGCGCTGCAACGTAAGATTTTACAAGCCGAGCGCGAACGTAAAGAGTTATCGGGTATACGAAAGCTAGCTAAAGACAGAGCTAAGAAAGCCAGTCTTCACAATAAAAAATTACGTGATTGTCGTATTCATTTAGGAGACACTAAAAAAGATAGAAATCTAGAAAGTACCTTATTTATCACCGAGGGTGATTCGGCTTCTGGTTCTATCACAAAATCTCGTGATGTAAATACGCAAGCCGTATTCAGTTTAAAGGGAAAACCTTTAAATTCTTACGGCATGTCAAAGAAGATTGTTTATGAGAATGAGGAGTTTAACTTGCTGCAAGCTGCCTTAAATATAGAAGATTCGATGGAAGATCTTCGCTATAACAATATTGTAATTGCTACAGATGCAGATGTAGATGGTATGCATATTAGATTGCTTTTGATTACCTTTTTTCTACAGTTTTTTCCAGAATTGATTAAAGAAAACCATCTTTACATATTACAAACTCCGCTTTTTAGAGTTCGTAACAAAAAAGAAACCATTTATTGTTACAGCGAAGAAGAACGAGGAAATGCTGTTAAAAAACTTACAGGTAAACCTGAAATTACACGATTTAAAGGTTTAGGTGAAATTTCACCAGACGAATTTGTGCATTTTATTGGAGCAGATATCAGGTTAGAGCCGGTAATGTTAGATAAGGCAATGTCGATCGATGACTTACTAAGTTTTTATATGGGTAAAAATACGCCCGATCGTCAAAAATTTATTATTGAAAACCTTAAAGTTGAAATTGATTTAGTTGAAGAAAGTCAGTAAAATCATAACCAAACCAAAAATAGTTAGTAATCCTTTATGGAAGAGAACGAAGAAGATTTAAACCTACCTGCTGGTTCAGAGAAAAGTGCTGCCGATGACACAGGTAATGCTAATGATACTTCAGAAAATGAGGAGCTAAATAGCCAAGAAGGTGTTTCGGAAGTAGATAAAGACCATACGCTTACTAGGGTTTCTGGTATGTACAAAGACTGGTTTTTAGATTATGCCTCATACGTAATTTTAGAACGCGCTGTGCCTGCAATAGAAGATGGTTTTAAACCTGTTCAAAGACGCATAATGCACGCTCTTAAAGAGTTAGACGATGGTAGATATAATAAGGTCGCAAATGTAGTAGGGCATACTATGCAATATCATCCACATGGTGATGCTAGTATAGCAGATGCAATGGTGCAAATGGGCCAAAAAGACCTATTAATTGATACGCAAGGTAACTGGGGAAATATACTAACAGGAGATCGAGCTGCAGCTTCAAGATATATTGAAGCAAGGCTTTCGAAGTTTGCGTTAGATGTTGTCTTTAGTCCCAAAATTACGGAATGGCAACAATCGTACGATGGCCGAAAAAAAGAACCTGTAAACCTTCCTGTGATGTTTCCTCTTCTTTTGGCTCAAGGGGCAGAGGGAATTGCAGTAGGATTATCTACAAAAGTTTTACCTCATAATTTTATAGAGCTTATTGATGCATCTATCAAGCATTTGAAAGGGCAACGATTTAAATTATTTCCTGATTTTCCTACCTCTGGCATCATAGATGTCACTAATTATAATGATGGACTAAGAGGTGGAAAGATACGGGTGCGTGCTAAAATAGCTACGTTGAATAAAAATACACTGGTTATCAACGAGATACCTTATGGCACTAATACTTCTTCTTTAAAAGATTCTATCCTTAAAGCAAATGAAAAAGGCAAAATAAAAGTAAAAAAAATTGAGGATAATACAGCCGCAGAAGTTGAAATTTTGATTCATTTGCCAACAGGAATATCCCCCGATAAAACCATTGATGCACTATATGCCTTTACCTCATGTGAATCTTCTATTTCGCCTTTAGGATGTATTATTGAAGATAATAAGCCTTTGTTTATTGGGGTAACAGAGATGTTAAAGCGCTCTACAGATGCAACCGTAGATCTATTAAAGCAAGAATTAGAAATTCAATTAAATGAGTTAGAAGAGCAGTGGCATGCAGCATCTTTAGAACGAATTTTTATTGAAAACAGAATATATAGAGATATTGAAGATGAGGAAACCTGGGAGGGTGTGATTTCTGCGATAGATAAAGGTCTAAAGCCTTTTACCAAACATTTAAAAAGAGCGGTTACCGAAGAGGATATTTTACGTTTAACAGAAATCAAAATTAAAAAGATATCTAAATTTGACTTAGATAAAGCACAGCAGCATCTTGATAATTTACAAGAAAAAATTGCAGAAGTACAGCATCACCTTGCCAATTTAACAGACTATGCTATTTCCTATTTTAAAAGGTTGAAAGATACCTATGGTAAAGGAAAAGAACGAAAATCTGAAATACGCATTTTTGATGATATTGAGGCTACTAAAGTAGTCATGCGAAACACAAAACTTTATGTCAATAGAGAAGAAGGATTTGTTGGCACTTCTTTACGTAGAGATGAGTACGTAACTGATTGTGCCGATATTGATGATGTTATTGTTTTTACTAAAGATGGACACATGATGGTGACAAAAGTTGATTCTAAAACTTTTGTAGGTAAAAACATTGTACACGTAGCAATTTTTAAGAAAAAAGATAAACGCACCACGTATAATCTAATTTATAAAGATGGAAAAGGTGGTCCGAGCTACGTGAAACGTTTTAATGTAACTAGTATCACAAGAGATAAATTATATCCATTGGGTTCTGGTAAGGCAGGAACAGATGTACTCTATTTTTCTGCAAATCCAAATGGGGAAGCCGAAATTGTTACGGTGCTATTACGCCAGGTAGGAAGTATTAAAAAACTGAAGTGGGATCTTGATTTTTCAGCTGTTTTAATTAAAGGAAGAAGTTCTAAAGGAAATCTTGTTTCTAAATACTCGGTAAAACGTATCGAATTGAAAGAAAAAGGTGTTTCTACCCTAAAACCTCGTAAGATATGGTTTGATGATGTGGTTCGAAGATTAAATGTAGATGGAAGAGGTGAGTTATTAGGTGAGTTTAGAGGAGAAGATTTGATATTAATTGTAAATCAAAAAGGAGAAGTAAAAACCATTATGCCGACCTTAACTTCTCACTTTGATGATGACATGGTGCTTTTAGAAAAATGGAACCCTAAAAAACCTATAACTGCCGTTTATTTTGAAGGAGAGAAAGAGCGGTATTATGTAAAACGCTTCTTAATTGAGAATGAAAAGAAAGAAGAATTAATTATTACAGAACATCCAAAATCTGCTTTAGAGTTGATATCAACAGATTGGCGTCCAGTAATAGAAATTGAATTTTACAAACAGAGAGGTAAAGATACTAAATCAAACTTAGTTGTTGATTTAGAGGATTTTATATCAATAAAAGGAATAAAAGCTTTAGGTAATCAATTAACTTCTGAAAAAGTTAAAAATATAAACGCCTTAGCGCCTTTACCATATGAGGAACCTGAAACAAACGTTGAAAGTTCTATAGGTAACGAAGAAGTTAATGAAGCGTTGAAGGACCATGAAAATGGGCAAAGTCCTTCAGAGTCAACTAGTGCAGAAAGTTCAAAAGATGACTCTGATGGGGCTGATGATGAAGGTCAAATAACATTGTTTTAATAGAATGAAAAACTTTTTAAAAGAATTTAAAAACTTTGCCATTAAGGGCAACATGGTAGATATGGCTATTGGTATAATTATCGGTGCGTCTTTTAATACTGTTGTAAGTACCTTAGTTAAAAAAGTGATAATGCCACCTTTGTCCGCACTTGTAGGCGGAATGAATTATTCTGAAATGAAGCTTATCTTAAAGCCAGCTACCAATAAAAGTGAAGAAGTAGTAATTGCTTACGGTGAATTGTTCAGTGTTTTACTAGATTTTTTTATCGTAGCCTTAACTATTTTTGTGGTGATTAAGGCAATGAATCGTTTTCAAAACCAAGCGGAAGATGTTTCTAATGAGGCGGTAATTACACCAAAAAATATAGAATTGCTCTCAAAAATTGAGTCTTTGCTCGAGGAACAAAACTCACTTTTAAGAGATGGTAAAAAGTAGCATTTTGTTTAACTTATTGCTGCTTTTTTTGCGTAAAATATCGAATTTACCTAACAAAAATGCTAGGTTATTAGAATATATGTACCTTTAAAATAAAAAGCTATTTAATGGATTTAACAAACCCGCTTGTATACGGGGCACCGTGTTTTATTATTTTTATTTTATTAGAATTAGCTTATAGTAAAAATCATGACCATCATCATGATTTATACGATTGGAATGATCTTTTTGCAAGCGGTTTTATGGGTGTCGGATCTGCTGTACTTGCAGCACTTTTGAAAACGGTTTCTGCCATAGTTATTTTTACCTTCGTTTATGATCTTTTTAACCCCGTTGTAAACGGGGTACACACCAATATAATGGGTTATGAATCTTTTGGATTCGCTTGGTACATATGGTTATTATGTCAACTTTCAGATGATTTTACCTACTATTGGTTTCATAGAGCGAACCATGAGATAAGGATTTTGTGGGCTGCGCACATTGTACATCATTCATCAGATAATTTTAACCTCGGAACTGCCGTTCGAAATGGATGGTTTACCTTACTTTACAAACCTTTCTTTTATATGTGGATGCCCGCTATTGGATTCGCACCAGAAATGGTTGTTTTTTGTTTAGGGATTGAGGCGTTATGGCAATTTCAGCTACACACCGTGTTACTTCCAAAATTAGGTATTTTTGAAAAATTTATGAACACGCATACAATGCATCAAGTGCATCATGCTCAAAATGTTGAGTATCTTGATAAAAATCATGGGGGTTTTTTAAATATTTTTGATCGTATGTTTGGTACGTGGCTTGAGCTTGATGACAAAATTGATGTTAAATATGGAGTTATACATGCGCCGAGTTCAAATAATCCTTTAGTTATACTTACTCATGAATTTAAAGATATTTGGTTAGACACCAAAAAATCGCCAAAATTATATGATAAATTCATGTATATCTTTGGTCCACCAGGGTGGAGTCATGATGGCAGCACCATGACGGTTAAACAACAACAGAGACAGTTTAAGAAACAGAGAGCAGAAAACCCTCAAGCAGTATTTAGTAGACCTAATTAAGAAGTTCTGCTTACTCGGCATTCAAATTTCAATAAGTTGTTCGCTATACGTTTTGTTTTTTAGGTAGCTATTGGTCTAATTTTTAGTTACTTATATTTTAAATACTCTATCTTTAATACTACCTTAGTTCGTTGTTTATAGCAACAAAAGTATCATTCGAATTTTATGATGCGCTGTTCTATATACTTAGCTCTTGCTTAGCTAAAATTTAATAAGCACTTTTTGTAGTAGCCTAATTTTTAAAAATAGGATAGATTAAAACGTCTTTGAATTTATTTTGGGTCATTTTTTATGTTTGTTCAAGACCTTTTTTTAATGTTATCGATTTGAAACTTGATTTGACTGAGGCTTGGAGCTTGTCTCTTTTTTTTACACCCAAGAGCTTGCAAATGACCTAAGGTTGGCGTTAGATCCACCCAACACATTACTTCAAAATCTTTTTGTTAATTGTATACCTGTATTCACTCGGGTAACCGGTGGTATTTATCGTTATACTAAGCCTATCCGCTATATGTGGTAACCAAGAATAGACAAAGCTTGCTGTGGCTTATCGATATCGAAGTTTTTGGCAAGTTCACAATCAATTTCACTTTTAATCTTATAATTACTAAGACGCTTAGAACCAAAATCTTGCAGAAGAACTGATTCTAAAAGTGCTTTGAGAAAACTTTAAAAATTTTAAGCCTTATTGTGGTTACTCTTTTTCTACTTGCCTTTTAATCAGCTTGAAGCTCTATTCTTTTCCATGCGCATATTAAAGAATTCAACCAATAAAGAAAAAGTAATTGCGAAATATAAATAGCCCTTAGGTATTGTTCCAACATCTTGTCCTAAGACTGACACATGGGCAATGTGCGCAGCTTCTGCAATTAACATAAAACCAATTAAGATTAAGAAAGAAAGTCCTAATATTTGAATTGAAGGGTGTTTGTTTACAAATTCGCCCACCGGATTGGCAAACAATATCATAATGATTACTGAGATTACAACAGCCATAATCATTATTATTAAAGCATCATTTGGGTTTTCTGAGATGCCATTTGTCATACCAATAGCGGTAAGAATTGAATCAAAAGAGAAAACGATATTTATTATGGTAATTTGAATGATGGCCTTATATAAAGAAGTGCTTCTAGATTTGGTTACTTCACGCTCATCATGGCCGCTATCTTCTACTTTTTCATGTATTTCTTTTGTGCTCTTGTAAAGTAAAAAAAGACCTCCTACAAAAAGAATCAAGGCTTGAATACTAATGCCTCCAGAAATCCATCGGTGATTAAAAACCAGAAATGGTTTACTTGCAGCGGTTAGCCACGAAATACCGAACAACAAAAGAACTCGCATTACCAGTGCGAGCATTAGACCAATTTTAGTAGCTTTATTACGTAAATTTTTAGGTAATTTACCTGCTGCAATAGAAATAAAAATAATATTGTCTATACCTAAAACAATCTCCAAAAAGGTTAAGGTTACTAATGCCACCCATGCATCAGGACTAGTGAAAATTTCAAGCATATTTAATGAATAATTTAAGTGTTTATAGTTGTGGTTAACAACAAACCACTAAGAACTACTTTATTTTTATGGCTGTTCCTTTATTTTTTTTTGTCTGACCAACAAGACCATATTCAAATGTGTAAGAATTGGAAGTCGTAGACAAAATTTTCATATGAACTGAAGTTTTTGTTTTAATATCTTGCAAAATAAACTCACAATCGTTTACCCATTTCACAGTTGCACTATCTATTTTACTATCATAGTACTCCACACTATACTGGTCATTTCTCATAAACCTACCGGTCTTGGGTTCTCCATTGATCTCATAATCAAAACGATACTCGCCATTTTTAAAATCTACACAGTTGCGTTTAGGCTGGTAACATGAAAATAATGGCTGCAAAACAAAACATAATACTACAAACTTTTTCATAGGGTAGCAATTTAATAAAATAACGAATAATTGTACTCTTTAAATGAGTTTAAGTTTTTAAGAGCGGTTTTGTTAACTTTACTTTAGATATTTTAATTTTTGCTTTTATGATACTAGATTCAGCAGCCTACTTAAAATTTAAAGAATGCACAATGCATGGGCGCTACATTACTAATAAAGATATAGTTACATATCTAGCGAATAATGGTAAAGATTTATGTTACGAGTCTATTGGTTATTCTGTAAATCACCAAAAAATTTATGCAATAACCATAGGTACGGGCAAGCATAAGTTGCTACTTTGGTCTCAGATGCATGGTAATGAATCAACCACCACAAAAGCAGTTTTTGATCTTTTAAACTACCTGCAAACAGCTACGAAAGAGGCGCAAGATATTCTTGCTAACTGTACTTTAAAAATTATACCGATTCTAAATCCAGATGGGGCAGAGGCATATACTAGAAAGAACGCAAATAAAGTAGATTTAAATCGTGATGCTCAAGAATTAAGTCAGCCCGAGAGTTTGGTTTTAAGATCTATTTTTAAGAGTTTTAAGCCTGATTATTGTTTTAATCTTCATGATCAAAGAACTATATTTAGTGCAGGAAAAAGGCCAAAACCCGCTACGGTTTCTTTTTTAGCTCCAGCCCATGATCACGAGCGTAGTATTTCAAAAACTAGAGCCTTAAGTATGCAATTAATCGTAGCAATGAAACATGCACTTCAAAAGGTATTACCAGATCAAATAGGGCGATATGATGATAGTTTTAATGCCAATTGTGTTGGTGATGCGTTTCAAATAATGAATACCCCGACAATTTTATTTGAGGCAGGCCATTACCCAAATGATTATGAACGAGAACAAACCAGAATGTATATTTTTTTAGCCTTAACAACGGCAATGCATTGTATATCCAAAGATAATTTAAATCGCTATTCAGAAAAAGAGTATAATTTAATACCTGAAAATGAGAAACTCTATTTTGATGTGATTATTAAAAATATAGAAAACGTAAATCCTTCTCTAAGGGGCAGTATGGCACTATTGTTTACCGAAGTTTTGAATAACAATACTATTGAATTTGAACCAAAGATTGAGAAAATAGGTGATTTAGAAGGTTTTTTTGCACATAAACTGTTTGATTGTTTGCTAGCGGCTGATTTAGAAAAATTAAAACATCAGAATTATTGGAAGTTAGTTAGTACCCATAAAATTGAATAGTTTTGATATTTTTGACTATTACGTTACATTTTTACGAAAAAAAATAAAGGTTTACTACATATTATACTATAATTATATATTTTTGTTATTAATATTTTTAACATGACGAAAGTGAAACTTGACGAAATTGATCACCAAATTCTAGATATGTTAATTGACAATACTAGAACACCATTTACTGATATTGCTAAAAAACTTTTAATATCTGCAGGAACTGTACATGTTCGGGTGAAGAAGATGGAAGAAGCAGGAATTATAAGAGGCTCTTCATTAACGCTAGATTATGTTAAGTTAGGCTACGCTTTTATCGCATATGTTGGTATTTTTCTAGAAAAGACACATCAAACCAAGTTTGTTTTGGGTCGTTTAGAGGAAATTCCAAATGTTACTGTAGCTCATATCACTACCGGAAAGTTTAACATATTTTGTAAAATTCGTGCAAAAGACACCAATCATGCAAAAAATATCATTTTTAAAATCGATGATATCGACGGTATTAGCAGAACAGAGACAATGATATCTCTAGAAGAAAGTATTAATGATAAAAAGCGCTTAATGCATACTATTTTTAATGAACTTTAAGCGCGTATTTTAAATAGCAAAAATCCCAATCAATTTTTGTTTGGGATTTTTTTATATCACAATTATATGAAAATATCCGAATTGCAATTTCTTCAACCTGATCCATTTTATAAAACTTACACCGATGTTTTAGGTGATGTTGAGTTAATGCCTTGTATGCGAAAACAACTAGAAAATTTTCCTGAATTTTTAGAACATATTTCGGATGAAAAATATAGTCATTCATACGCAGATGAAAAATGGACGATAGCAGAGGTAATTCAGCATATCATAGATACAGAACGGGTTTTTCAATACAGAGCCCTACGATTTTCGCGAGGCGACACTACTTCTTTAGCAGGTTTTGACCAAGATATTTTTGTCTTAGGATCTAAAGCCAGTACACGCTCAAAATCTAGCCTAGTAAATGAATATCGAATTGTGCGACAATCATCAATAGTTCTTTTTCAAGAATTTGACCAAAAAATATTACAACAATCTGGTATGGCTAGCAAACTTAACTGGAGTGTAGCTACCTTAGGTTTCGTTATTTGTGGCCATCAAAAGCATCATAGAAATATCTTGAGAGAAAGATACCTTTAAAATTCTCAATTTAGTCTAATTCAGATTCTATACCTTCTAGGTCTTCATTATACTCTAGTTCTTGTTGAGGTAAAGTTGGTGCTGAAGTAGTATTATCGGTATTCGTACCTAACTCTTTAATCATTTCATCTTCAAAATTACAAATAAAGTGCGCTAAACTTTTGCTTATTTTAACTAAATAGATCGTGTCTTCTGTTCTAATTTCAACAGCCCTAATCATGTCACCATGGGCATTTTTAAAAACGATGATGTCTTCATCACCATATCCGTATGGATAAGATTCAATTAATAAAGCTGCTAGGCTATGGTCTAATTTTTTGTAATCAATAAGTTTGCGAATCATCATAAGTAGGATTTATAGTTTTGCTTATTCTATATCCTAAATTTATGTTTTATTTCTACTCGATTCCTTAAAGAGTTGTCAAACGCAAAAAAGTTGTAAGTGAATACATCATTTTTTGTAGTATAAAAATGATTCAAGTAATAAATCATCAGCAACTTGTATATCGATTGCAGGATTACCTATCGCTTTTAACAAGGCAAAATTAATTTGGCCATGAGTATTTTTTTTATCAAACTTTAACAATGCTAAAATAGCTTCGAGATCTTTTGAGTTAAAATCTATTTTCTGGTAAAACTTAAAAAAAGTAGTTTTAATATCCGTTAACTCTTTAGTGCTTAAGCCACAAAGTTTTTGTGATAGATAACCTTCTAAGACCATTCCTATTGCAATAGCCTCACCATGCAATAACGCTTCGTGCTCTTTACTCTCTAAAAAATATGATTCTATGGCATGTCCAAGGGTATGACCATAATTTAATATTTTCCTTAAATTTTGCTCAGTAGGGTCTTGTAGAACCACGTTATTTTTAATTACAACAGAATTATAAATTAAACGGTCTAGGTTATCAAAATTCTTAATTTTTTTAAGTGTTTCCCAATACGATAGGTCTTGTATTAGGCCATGTTTTAGCATTTCAGAAAAACCACTTAATAGCTGGCGTTCATTTATTGTTTTTAGAAAAGAAGGCACAACGAGCACCATTTCAGCTTGGTTAATTACACCTACTTGGTTTTTTAGTGCACCTAAATCTACACCAGTTTTTCCGCCAACAGATGCATCTACCATGGCCAACAATGTAGTGGGTACATTTATAAAGGTAATACCTCTTTTAAAGGTAGAAGCAACGAAACCACCTAAGTCGGTCACAACACCACCTCCTAAATTAATCATCAAACTTTTTCGATCAGCATCTAATTCTGAGAGCGCTTGCCATACCCCGGTGCAGGTTTCAATATTTTTATTTAACTCGCCCGACTCTATTTCAATTACTTCTATCTCTGTAGCAGTAGTTACTTGGGCTAAAAAAATGGGAAGACAGTATTCATGTGTGTTTTCATCTACTAAAATAAAAATTTTAGAATACGAAGTATTGGCCAAATGCTTATTTAAAGCTTCATAGGCTTGTTCTTTAAAATAAATGGCGTACGATTCGGTTATTATTGCTTTCATAAATGCCCAATTTCTATGGTTATCTGAGGGGGTTTTCTTGTAGAAACAAAATAAACCTAAATTTTTATTAATAGAATAAAAAATCTGTCTTTATATTTGAGTTCTTAAAAAAACTTTAATATGACTCGCATTTTCGAAGATACCGCTACCGCTTTCGCCTTAAAGTCTGACTCTGAGCTCGATCGGGCTTATTTTTTATTTAAAATGATTGCTAATGAGCCATTAGTTCGCATTGGTACCGCAATGACTAATTTTGCAATAAAAGCACATTTGCCTGTTGAGAGTCTAATACGTGCTACTGTATTTGATCATTTTTGTGGTGGAGTGAACGAAGAAGATTGTTTGCCAATTGTAGATAAAATGTTTGAAAAGGGAGTTTGTTCGGTTTTAGATTATTCGGTAGAAGGCAAAGAAGGCGATGACCCTTTTGATGATGCGCTAAAAACTATTTTGAAGATATTAGATTTTGTTAAAGAAAAAGATGCGATTCCTTTTGCTGTCTTTAAACCAACAGGTTTTGGTCGTTTTGCATTGTACGAAAAAGTTGGGGCTGGTGAAGCTTTAACCACAGAGGAGGAGCAAGAATGGCAAAGGGTAAAAAACAGATTTGATAAGGTATGCCAAAAGGCATATGAATTAGATGTTAGTTTATTGATTGATGGTGAGGAAAGTTGGATGCAAGATGCAGCAGATCAATTGGTAGAAGATTTGATGCGAAAGTACAACACAAAAAAGGCAATTGTTTTTAATACGATACAATTATATCGATGGGATCGTTTAGATTATCTGAAGCAGCTACATGAAAAAGGATCCAAAGAAGGATTTATAGTGGGCTTAAAAGCTGTTCGTGGAGCTTACATGGAAAAAGAAAATACCAGAGCTAAAGAAAAAGGATACCCTACACCAATTTGTGCTAGTAAAGAAGCTACCGACAAAAATTTTGATACAGCCATTAAGTATATGGTTGAGAATATAGCTACTATTTCTACATTTGCAGGTACTCATAATGAGGAAAGTTCATACCGTTTGATGCAATTAATGGATGAGGCTAATATCTCTCCTAGCGATACTAGAATTTGGTTTGGACAGTTGTTTGGTATGAGTGATAACATTTCCTTCAACCTTGCTGCAAAAGGATATAATGTTGCTAAATACCTTCCTTTTGGCCCTGTGCGTGATGTAATGCCTTATTTAATACGAAGAGCAGAGGAAAATACATCGGTGGCAGGCCAAACAACAAGAGAGCTAGCTTTATTAAAAAAGGAAAAGAAAAGAAGAAAATTATAATGGCCTACTGTAAGGTTAAAATGGTTACTTTTTCTGGGCAATTTTTCACCTTTAAAGAAAGCAGTTTATCTTTTATCTCTTTTTCAATAATATAGGTTTTACAGGGCTTTGTTTGTGCTTCACTAGCGCCAAAATTAACATCACCAGTTTTTAAAAAGCTATGAATAGTTAGTGTATCAATCGATTCGTTTTTTAGCATTTCTGAAATTTCATCAGAATAATAGATAGACTTAGATCTTATATCTTTGAGTACTCTACAATTAGGAAAGTAACAAAAAGAGACTCCCGTTTCATCTGATTTCTTTTTTAAAAAGAAGGCTAAAAATATAATACCGATGGACAGACCCACCATAAAATAACCAAGACGTTTAATAAACATAAATTAAAAAATAAGAAAATTGATATCACTATAAGGTAAGTCGAACCATTCACCTACCGATTTATTTGTTAGTATACCATGATACATGTATAAACCGTTTCGAATGCCTTTATCAAAACGAAGTGAATTTTCTAAGCCTCCATCTTCGCCTAATTTTAATAGGTAAGGCGTAAATATGTTACTAATTGAAATAGAGGCTGTTTTTGGATATCTAGAGGGTATGTTAGGCACAGCATAATGAATAACACCAAATTTTTCAGTAGTAGGTTTTTCGTGGCTGGTGATTTCGCTAGTTTCAAAACATCCTCCCATATCAATACTAACATCAATAATAACAGCACCCTTTTTCATGGTTTCAACCATGTCGTTGGTAACCACTACTGGTGAACGATTCTGACCTCGAGTAGCACCAATAGCAACATCACATCTTCGAAGTGCTTTCTTTAAGTTTTTTGGTTGAATTGTAGAGGTGTATATCGTTTGTTTTAAATTCGTTTGAATTTTTCGCAATTTAGTGATTGAGTTGTCAAAAAGACGAATGTTTGCCCCTAAGCCAAGAGCCGATCTTGCTGCAAATTCTCCTACGGTACCAGCTCCTATGATTACCACTTCAATAGGTGGTACACCACTTATATTGCCAAACATTAAACCGTTACCATCGTTGGTTGCTGCTAAAATTTCAGAGGCAATTAAAACAGATGATATACCTGCAATTTCACTTAAAGAGCGTACTACTGGAAACTTACCGTCTTCATCTCTAATATATTCGAAGGCTACCGCGGTTAAACGTTTTTTAGCAAGAAGTTGAAAATATTCTTTGGTTTGTGTTTTAATTTGAAGTGCTGAAATTATTACACTCTGTGGTTTAATAAGTTCTAATTCTGCTAGGGTAGGAGGTTCTACCTTTAAAATTAGTGAACATGAAAACACTTTTTTTGTATCCTTTGTAACTTCAGCACCAGCTTCGGTATATTCTAAATCGGAATAAAATGCACCACCTCCAGCGCCCGATTCTATCATTACGCGATGCCCATTTGAAGTGATAGCATTAACAGCATCTGGGGTTAAACAAATTCTTTTTTCTTGAAATTGATTTTCTCGGGGTACTCCTATAAAGAGTTCACCTTTCTTCTTAAAAATTTCAAGAGTTTCTTCCTGTGGTAGTAATTGTTGCTTACTAAAAGGCGAGCTAGGTTGGTTCATATTCATAATTCTGATGGCCGAACTTCGACCCAATCAAAATTACAATTTTTAAATGAAATTTTGCTTATTGAGCCCTTCGCTAAAAATACACTATTTGGTCTTAAATTTAGATCGTACTATTTACGTGCTAGTATCTACAGATATTACCTTTTTTTAGAAGTACTTGTACATAATTAGCAACAATTATTTTAGATAAGGATTAAAAAACGAAACAGATTTATTACATCAACTTTATCTGTTCGGCTAGTCACATGGCTTAACAACTTAGGAAAGCAATATATTCTGAAAATTAAATCCAAAATGATTTTTGAAAATAGTAAAGGGTTTAGCAATTACTTTTCTACGTTGTTGGCAAATCGTTTTTATTTTTTTACTAAGTTTTTTTTAATTCTGATATTTTTAAATAACGCTTTAGTTTTTTTGATATCAGATTCGTTTTTTAATTGCATTACGGCGCTCAATTTTCCGTTTTAAATTTTAGACTGAGTCTTTTTTGCCGAAAAATTGCTTTTCTGTTGTTATTTTTGGTAGGATTCTATTCTTGAACCCATCAAAGTCGAATTCTGCAAACTCTGCATTACTAAGTGATGTTTTAGGAACGTTGGTATTGATTAATAAAATGCTAAAATTTCCCATTCTATCATTTAAATAAATTGCATTGCTATTTGATACTCCCTCCCGATCCATTTAGTAGTGCATTAAGGTCGTCATCATTATCGGTATTAGCTATACTCATATCTCCAAACTTAGTGCTAATGAATGGTGTATTTGAAACCATAATAAATACACCTGTACCATTATTTGAATAGCGAGGTAAAAAATATGCTCCTTGATGTGCTATTGCTTTTAAAACCTTTTATTTGGTTTCTTTTACATCTGGGCTTACTTTATGAATAAGTTTATTCGTATAACAAGTAAAAAAAAGCCTCCTTTTTAAAGGAGGCTTAGTTGTTAATCGAAGTAACTAAAAGTTTCTCCTTCTTTAATCTGTAAAAGAGTCTCGTAAATGAGTCGAATTACATTTTCAACATCATCACGATGTACGGTTTCAACAGTAGTGTGCATATACCTTAGCGGTAAAGAAATTAAAGCCGATGCAACACCGCCATTACTGTAAGCAAAAGCATCTGTATCTGTACCTGTAGACCTAGAAGCAGCCATTCGTTGAAACGGAATATTATTTGCTTCAGCAGTTTCTATAATACGTTCACGTAGTTTATTTTGAACAGCAGGAGCATAAGAAATAACAGGGCCGGCACCCATTTCAGTATGCCCTTGAGTTTTCTTTTCTATCATGGGCGTGGTAGTATCATGACATACATCGGTAACAATAGCCACATTAGGCTTTATGGTATGCGTAATCATTTCGGCACCGCGAAGACCTATCTCTTCTTGAACAGAGTTGGTTATGTATAAGCCAAAAGGAAGCTTCTTTTTATTTTCAAACAAAAGTCTAGCGACTTCAGCAATCATAAAGCCACCTGCACGATTATCAATTGCTCTGCAAACAAATTTATCTTTATTTAATATTTGAAATTCATCAGGGTAGGTAATAACACAACCTACATGAACTCCCATTTTTAAAACTTCTTCTTTATCTTTTGCTCCAATATCTATAAATATATTATCTGGTTTTGGTGGCTTTTCATTTGCTCTGTTTCTTGTATGAATTGCGGGCCAACCAAAAACACCTTTTACATATCCATTTTTAGTATGAATATTTACCCATTTTGATGGTGCAATTTGATGATCACTTCCACCGTTTCTAATAACATAAAGTAAGCCATTATCTGAAATGTAATTTACATACCAAGATATTTCATCAGAATGACCTTCAATAACAACTTTGTATTTAGCATCGGGGTTAATTACCGCTACGGCAGAACCGTATGTGTCGGTAATAAAAGTATCTACATAAGGTTTCAAATACTCCATCCATAATTTTTGCCCCTCCCATTCATAACCCGTAGGAGCTGCGTTATTTAAGTATTTTTCAAAAAAGGCGATAGACTTTTTTGTAAGAATTTTTTTATTTGCCATTTATATCTATTTAAAAGTCTAAGTTACTAATAATCGTAATTAATTAATAATAAGCTTTTGTATTTATCGTTAATTTGGCAAGACTTTTGCCTTAAATGATGAAGATGAAAAAATTAGCGCTACTAATCGGTTGTTTAATAGTCGGTAGCCTGGGGAGAGCTCAGGTGAAAGAAAAACGTTTAGATTCTATAACAGAAAAGATGATCATTCTTGAAGGTGATTCTATCTTTAGAAGTGCTATAGACCTCGATGAGGTGTATCTTTTTGGAAAACTTAAGTTTCCAGATTATAAAACCAAACTAAAATATTACATCTTGAGGCGTAAGACAATGAAAGTGTATCCGTATGCAAAATTGGCAGCTGAACGCTTGGTAGAATTAAATGATAGTATTGATAAGATAAAGAAAAAATCTAAACGTAAACGATATACAAAAAAAATTCAAAAATATATTGAAGATGAGTTTTCTGAGGAGCTCAAAAAATTAACCCGTACCGAAGGTCAAATTTTAATAAAGCTTATTTACAGACAAACAGGTAAAACCGCTTTTGATTTGGTTAAAGAATTGCGAAGCGGTTGGCGTGCTTTTTGGTATAGTACAACTGCAAAAATGTTTAATATTACCTTAAAGGAAAAGTTTAATCCCAAAAAAGTACATCAAGATTATCTCATTGAAGATATTTTACAACGTGCTTTTGCAAAAGATCAACTCGAAAGGCAAAAATCGGTGCTAGATTATAATTACGCAACCCTAAATAACAAATGGGGTAAGGTAGATAAGAAAAATAAAAAATAAATAGTTGAATACCTAAGCCATTTACAAAAAAAATAGCAACTTATTTTTTTCTGCTAAATATGGCCTCCATAAGCACTTTAATACTATAAAACCCCATTCCAATTGCTGCAATAGCAAGTAAGAAGCCAATGATAGCTACAGGCCAAAAAAAAGGATGACCTTCGTTTTTAAATGCCTGATATAAAACAACGGGTGCCAAAAACATTAAAGCAATTGTATACGCAATACACTTAAAACCTTTTACCAGTAAATCTTTATCGGTGGTCATAGTACTTATTTTATGCAGTAAATTAACAGTTAATTAAGTGTACTTTTAAAGCAAATATAGAACTTAAGCATGAAAATTTTATTAATTCCTGATAAGTTTAAAGGATCATTAACGGCAAAAGAAGTAGCAAGGGCATTAGTTAAGGGGCTAAAACAAGTACAACCTTTGTGCGATATAAATAGTGTAGTTGCTTCTGACGGTGGAGATGGTTTTTTAGATGCTATTTCAGCGGTAAATACATGTGACAGTATAAAAGTTAAGAGTGTTGATCCACTTGGCAGGCCTCTTTTATCAGAATACCTTTTCGATTCAGTGCAAAAAAGTGCATATATTGAGCTGGCTAAAACGTCAGGTTTAACCTTATTAAAGGGGCACAAAAATAATATAATGCAAGCATCTACCTACGGTACGGGCTTAGTAATTAAAGATGCTATTTTAAGAAAGTGCAAATCGATTTATTTGGGTTTAGGGGGTAGCGCAACCAATGACGCTGGCATAGGTATTGCTAAAGCTTTAGGTTTTTACTTTTTAGATGAAAATAATGAGCAATTGCCTGCTAGCGCTGAGCATCTTTCTAATATAAAATCAATACATAAAAAAAGTAATAGTTTGCCTTTAAATGAGGTTTCTTTTTTTGCCGTAAACGACGTTGCTAATCCCTTATTTGGTGCTAATGGTGCAGCATATACTTATGCGAAGCAGAAAGGCGCTAGTGCAAAAGCAATTGAAAAGTTAGATAAAGGCTTGCGAGATTTTGATGAAGTAGTAAATAAAATTAAAATAAATAATTTTGCTGCTCAATCTGGTTCTGGGGCTGCAGGAGGTACTGCTTATGGTTTAAAGGTTTTTTGCGATGCTGAATTTATTTCTGGAACTGATTTTTTATTTAAAATTGCAAAGGTTGAAGAACTAATGAAAAATGAAGGTTTTGATTATATTGTTACTGGTGAGGGTAAATTAGACAAGCAAACCGCACATGGAAAGCTCATAAAAGGAGTTGTAGATCTAGGTATCCGATTTAACGTACCAGTTATTGTGGTTTGCGGTAAATTTGAAGCTCCTGAAAATGATGAAGTAATTAAAAAAACAAAGGCAATTCTAGAAATTCATAAACCCTCTTTTTCTGAAGCGTATAGCATGCTAAACGCCTCAAGGTTAATACAGCAAGAAATAGCTACTTATTTTGCGGCATAGATGAACTCATTTAATTTAAAGATTTAATTTCTAAAGCTTAAAGCTTAAAGTTTAAAAGCGCTACTTAATAGTAATAGTTTTTGTAAAAGTTTGGCATATGGCAAAGTAACCTAAAACAAAATTATCTGAATTCTCAATAGTATTAGAAGAGTTAGTATTATCAAAATTGGTCACATTTAAAATATTTCCACGAACGGCAGCAGAAGGGGTTTGAAAAGGGTCTTGGTTTATACCAGATTGAACAATTAATTGATTCATGTAATTATAAAAAGGCTCATCAACCCCCAACAAACTTATTTCTATGGTTCGACCTTTTTTTACTCTATTGTCATAAAAATAAGAAAATGTGAATGATTGTCCGTTGTAAAATTTATCCTCGGTAACTAAGTAATCTCCAAAATCTAAATCAACCAAATAAAAGTCTGACCTATCGTTTTCATCTAAAAAAGTAACCTCAACTTCTGTTTCTTCGCCAGTAAACAAGGTGTCGCTGCCTTGAACTAGACTTACTAAAGGTACAGAAGGAACAAACCTGGTTATTGCAAGGTATTTTTGATTGTTATGTTCAATTGTTAATTTTAACTCACCTTTTGTAAAAAAATTAGTCCCTTTAGAGCCCTCATATACGCCAGGGGCCACCTCAAATAGTGGTAGCTCTTGAGTATCTAATGGCTCAGATGGAATATAGTCTTGATTAATAATACTTATACTACTGAGACTGGCAGGTGTTATTTCGCCAAAAAAAGAATTAGTTAATGAAGCTATCACACGAACGGTAGTCGTATTTTGGCTTGTGTCTAACCTAATAAGAGCATCAATAGATAAGCGAGGTGATGCTTTAGGCACTTCTACATCAACAACATCTTCACAACCTACAGCTAACACTAAAACAAGTAATAAAGCAAAAAAGTGGTAAAATTGTTTACGTATATATGTATCAATCATCTTTTGCATTGATTTGTCGTTTGGTTCATTTTTATAAAGAATGTTACTATTTTGTCATTCTAAATTGGTTATAAGCTTAGCGTTGATATTGCTATTAAAATCTAATGTATTTTTAAATTCAGAATTTTTATTAGTGTAAAAAAGCCCTCGTTGGTGGTAATTCGCCTGCATTTTATTAAAGCTAGCAGAAGTGCTTGATAGAAATAAAATAGAGATAATTTTATAAGGTGTTAGCGTTTTTTCTTCAACAATACTAAACCCTATATTTTTACATAGTTTGGCGAAAATAGTAATTGTTTGTAGAAAAGTATGGGTTGTTTTTTTTAAAAGAAGAGAATTAGCAGACAATATGATTTTTAAAAAAACTAACAATTTTTTT
The DNA here is from genome assembly GCA_947486785.1 of uncultured Flavobacteriaceae bacterium. Taxonomy (GTDB): domain Bacteria; phylum Bacteroidota; class Bacteroidia; order Flavobacteriales; family Flavobacteriaceae; genus Maribacter_C. Next base: position 65,217 of record CANKUU010000016.1, read on the forward strand.
CGATTTGCTTGAATAATTTTATCAAAAAGCTTCGTTGTCTGCCGTTTATATAAACTAAGTTGACCGATATAGAAATAAGCCCAAAAGCACAAAATGTTAACTAGTAAAAATGAAATACGACACTTCATATTTTAAAATTTGAAGTTATAAGTTATTGCAGGTACAATACCAAAAATGGAGGTACGTATAGCTTCATTTGTGCCTGAATCAACATTTCTTCGAAAGTTAATAGAGGCAGCGTTCTTTCGCGAATACACATTGTAAATACTAAAAACCCATTGGCCTTTGTAATTGCGATTTATATTTTTTTGTGGTGTTAAGGTAGCAGAAATATCTATTCGATGATAATCTGGTAAGCGTTCTTTATTACGCAATCCAAAATAAGGTACGGTAAGACCTTGAAATTTAAATTGACCTACAGGATAGTTGGTGGGTTGGCCAGTTTGGTACACAAAATTAGAATTAAAACTCCATTTTTTATTCCATTCATAGCTAGCGAATAATGAAATATCATGTGTTTTATCGTAAGGCGTATTATACCACTTTCCAAAATTAATTCCGGTTTCTAAGTCCGATATGCCGTTATCAATACTTGAAACTCTGCCAGGTGTACGTTGCTCAGATTTAGATAAGGTGTATGCCAGCCATCCTTGAAATTTACCTGTGTTTTTTCTAAATAAGACTTCTAAACCATAGGCTCTGGCCTCACCGTTTAAAATTACAGTTTCTATTGCGTCATTAGCAATTAAATTAGCCCCATCAATATAATCAATTCTGTTTTGTACTTTTTTGTAAAAACCTTCTGTTTCAAAAGAGAACATATTATTGTTTATATCTTTAAAAAAGCCTAGTGCGTATTGATCTAATAGTTGCGCTTTAGTAAAAGGCCCACTTGGTGTCCACACATCTAATGGGGTAGGAGAGCTCGTATTTGAAAGTAAGTGTAAGTATTGGGCAAGCCTAGTATAACTAGCTTTAAAAGAAATATTATCGTTTAGCCTATAAGACAATGATAACCTTGGTTCAAAATTACTAAAGGTGGCTAAATTTTCTCCACCTTTCGCATTAATACTCCTAATTGGTTCTGCTTTTTGATAGATGAGTTGAGATGGGTCAAAAACAACAGGATTATCATTTTTATATACGTTTAATTGATCTTGACCTAAACGAATAAAATGACTAAATCTTAGACCGTAGCCCAAGCTTAAATTTTTAAACACATCATGCTCAGCATAAACATAAGCAGCAAACTCATTGGCGTACTTTTTTGTAAGTTGCTTTTCGATTATGCCAGATGCTGCATTGCTAGGTTCAATTTTACCAGGGTTAAAGCGGTAATAAATAGTATTGATACCATAATTTATTTGAAGTTTATCGCTTAAATAGTGCTTGAGGTCATATTTAAGGTTAAAGTTTTTAATACCTGAATTCCAATCAAAACCAACGAAATCAAGTTTAAGTCCGTAATAATAATCCGAATATATTAAGGATAAGTTAGAGAATAGCTTATCTGAGAATAAATGATTCCAGCGAAAATTGCCTACAGAATTACCGTAAGTGTTAACAAAGCTATTATTAATACCAAATACATCTCTGCCAAAATATCCAGATAGATATACGCTATTTTTATCGTTTAAATGATAGCTAAGTTTGGTATTTAGATCAAAAAAATATGCAGAATTATCTTGGTTAAACAAAGGTAAAAATAGATGAGCGTATGATCCCCGCCCACCGATTAAGAAAGCAGCTTTATCTTTTTTGATGGGCCCCTCTATTAATAATCGACTTGCAACAAGGCCAATACCACCGTTTATTTTCAGTTCTTTGCTATTGCCTTCTTTTTGAAATATATCTAATACTGATGAAACTCTACCTCCGTATTGAGCTGGAATTCCACCTTTGTAAAGTTTGATATCTTTTATAGCGTCGGGATTAAAAACGGAGAAAAAACCAAACAGATGCGAAGAATTGAAGATAATAGCTTCATCTAATAAAATTAAGTTTTGATCTGTTGCTCCGCCTCTTACATTAAAGCCCGAAGCACCTTCACCCGCATTGGTTACACCAGGTAATAGGAGTATAGATTTGATAACATCTACCTCGCCAAGCACTACTGGTATTTTTTTAATAGTCGCTACCGACATAGCGTTAACACTCATTTGTGGTGTTGTTATATCTAACTTTTCAACATCTTCCGTAACAATAACTTCTTGCAACTGTTCTGTAGCTTGATGCATCTGAAAATTACTTCTTCGATCTTCAGTTAGCACTATCTGTTGTACTATTTCTTTAAATCCTAAATAACTCACCTGAATTTTATATTCGCCTTCGGGTAAGGTTATGGAGTAAAAACCATATTCATTTGTAGTTGCACCGGTAAGAAGTTCAGGTACGGCAATTGTAACACCAATAAGACTTTCATTACTTAATGCCTCTGTAACGGTACCGCTTAAGGTGTATTTTTTTTGAGAGAAGCTAAAATATGAAACACATAAAAAAAGAATATACAAGACCGTTTTAGGTGAACGCATAAAATATTTTTTATAAAAATAACAAGAAAAAATAGGTTAGATTTAACTTTAATTTAGATTTTTAACTAAAATAAAAAGACCTTTACAAGAGGTGTAAAGGTCTTTTTAATTATATAAAGTTAGCTCATATACTTGCTAATATTGTATTAAAACTATGACTTGGTCGCATTGCCTCTGCAACCAATTTTGAATTTGGTTTGTAGTATCCACCAATGTCTTGTGCCTTACCTTGTGCATTAAACAACTCTTCTAAAATATGCGACTCTTTGTTGCTTAGTTGTTTAAAAACCTGAGAGAATTTAGCTTTTAAATCAGTATCGCTATTTTGTGTAGCTAAAGCTTCTGCCCAATATAATGCTAAATAAAAGTGACTTCCTCTGGTATCTATTTCTTTCACCTTTCTAGAGGGAGATCTATTGTTGTCTAAGAATTTTTCAGTGGCATCATCTAAAGTGCTACCTAAAATTTTGGCTTTTTTATTATCATATTTATCACCAAAAAAATCTAAAGATACACCTAGTGCTAAAAATTCTCCAAGAGAATCCCACCTTAAATGACCTTCTTCTGTAAATTGTTCAACATGTTTTGGAGCTGAACCTCCTGCGCCAGTTTCGAATAATCCGCCTCCATTCATTAAAGGTACAATAGAAAGCATTTTAGCACTAGTACCAACTTCTAGTATAGGAAAAAGATCAGTTAAATAATCGCGAAGAACATTACCAGAAACCGATATGGTGTCTTTACCATCTTTAATCCGAAGTAATGTAAATTCGGTAGCTTTAATTGGTGAAAGTATTCTAATATCAAGACCGGTAGTATCGTGTTCTGCAAGATAAAGCCTAACTTTTTTTATTAATTCTGCATCATGAGCTCTATTTTCATCTAACCAAAATACCGCTGGTGTTTGAGAAGCTTGTGCTCTTGAAACTGCTAATTTTACCCAATCTTTAATGGGAGCATCTTTTACCTGACACATTCTCCAGATATCTCCCTCTTCTACGGTATGTTCAATAAGTGTTTCGCCTGCACCATTTATGACACGAACCTTACCGTTAGCAGGTATTTCAAAAGTTTTGTCATGCGAACCATATTCTTCTGCTTTTTGGGCCATTAAACCAACATTGGGTACGGTACCCATTGTAGTTGGATCAAAAGCGCCGTGTTTTTTGCAAAATTCTATTGTAGCGGTATAAATACCGGCGTAGCTACTATCAGGTATTACTGCTTTTGTGTCTTTTGGTTTACCATCGGCATCCCACATCTTACCAGAATTACGAATCATTGCAGGCATCGATGCATCAATAATTATGTCGCTTGGAACATGTAAATTTGTAATTCCCTTATCTGAGTTGACCATGGCCAATTTTGGACCGTTGGCAATTGTATTTTTTATATCAGTTTCAATTTCTGCTTTTTTGTCGGCAGGTAAATCGTTTAATTTGTTTAATAAGTTTTCTAGCCCATTATTTGCTTTTATACCGATAGACTGAAAAGTTTCACTATGCTTTGCAAAAACGTCTTCAAAATAGCTTTCGACAGCATGACCAAAAATGATAGGGTCAGAGACTTTCATCATAGTTGCCTTCATGTGCAATGAGAACAAAACCCCTTGTTCTTTTGCATCTTTAACCTGATTTTTTAAGAAGGCTACTAGTGCTTTTTTGCTCATTACCGTAGCATCTATAATTTCACCTTTTAAAAGTGGAGTATTTTCTTTAAGAACTATTGTGGCCCCGTTGTTTTGAACTAATTCAATTTTTACGTTAGTTGCTTCGGATAGTGTAATCGATTTTTCATTTGCTTGAAAATCTCCTTCACCCATAGTTGCAACATGGGTTTTAGAGTCTGCACTCCATGCCCCCATAGTATGTGGATTTTTTTTTGCGTAATTTTTTATTGCCTTTGGCGCTCGTCTATCTGAATTACCTTCTCTTAACACGGGGTTAACTGCACTGCCTTTAATTTTATCATATCGCAACCTAATTTCTTTATCTGCATCAGTTGATAGTTGATCAGGGTAGTTAGGCAAATTATATCCTTTTTCTTGCAACTCTGCAATAGCTTCTTTTAATTGGGGTATAGAAGCACTTATATTGGGCAGTTTAATAATATTAGCCTCTGGTTTTTTTGCCATTTCACCTAGTTCTAATAAATCATTTGGAAGCTTTTGGTCTTCCTCCAAAAAATCTGGAAACATGCTTATTATTCTTGAGGCAAGTGAAATATCTTTGGTTTCAATAGTAATGCCAGAAGTAGTTGTAAAAGCTTTTACTATTGGCAAAAAAGATTGGGTAGCTAAAGCCGGAGCTTCATCGGTTTTTGTATATAAAATCTTAGGCATCTGTTGTTATTATTTGTTTAAAGCGTAACAAATATACAATCTTTATGATTGTTAATTAAATGAGGGCTTTTATTATTTAAAACACTTATTTGTAGCTTTTATCGTTTACAAAACCTTTAACAATTTATGTAAATGTGGGTGCGAAATTTATGAATATCTATATAAATACTTCGTTAATTTGTAGATAACACTATCGGTATTTATTGCATTTTGCACTAGTTATTAACTCTTAAAATTGATAATCATTTTGTAAATTATAATAAGATGTTAATCTATTTTTTTTGCAACGTTAGTGTGCAATCTTTTAAAATGTAATGAGTGCTTCTATATTTTTAAAATATTTTCACACCTGTTGTGCTATAAAATATTTAACAACACTCAAAGGAAAGTATACGCAACCAATTAATTATAAATATGTGGTATAAATCTTAATGTGTACTATTAATTTACATATTCATGTAAACATTGTTTTAAAACCTACGGCATAAAGTTAATAGCTGTAAAATATAGACTTTATAAATTATTATATAAAAAAACCATTCGATGCAAGGTGCAAAGAATGGTTTTTAATTTTATTGGATAGTAATTTACCCTATTTACGTATTTCTTTAATTCGAGCTTTCTTACCAGTTAACTCTCTAAAGTAGTAAATACGAGATCTTCTTACTTTACCTTGTTTGTTTACTTCTATTTTTTGAAGTGCAGGCATGTTTACAGGGAAAATACGCTCAACGCCAACCGTACCTGACATTTTTCGTATAGTAAAGGTTTCCGTTGCTCCAGACCCTCTTCTTTGAATTACAACACCTTTAAAAAACTGTGTTCTTTTTTTCTCACCTTCTTTAATTTCGTAGTATACTGTAATTGTATCACCAGAAGAGAATTTTGGGAATTCTTTTTTAGTAACAAATTCGTTTTCTACAAATTGGATTAATTCTTCCATATCTAAATATTATCTTGTAATGCTTATATCAACATTCACGATTTTCGTCAGAGGTTAATTTAACAGGGTGCAAAAATAGGTAATAATTGACAAACAACAAGAAGAATTATATTTTTTTTCTTAAGTGGTTTAGGCATAAAGTGCCTGCCGATTTTATTTTTATTCTAAAAGATCGGGTCTAAGTTTTTCTGTACGTTTATATGCTTCATTTTCGCGCCACTCTTCAATTTTTGGAAAGTTTCCGCTTAATAATATTTCTGGTACTTTTTGCCCTTTATATTCTGCAGGTCTTGTATATATTGGAGGTGCTAACAAATTGTCTTGAAAGGTGTCGGTTAGGGCAGAGGTTTCATTACTTAATACACCAGGTATTAAGCGAATAATAGTATCACATAAGATAGCGGCGCCTAATTCACCTCCCGAAAGCACATAATCACCTATTGAGATTTCTTTGGTTATAAACATATCACGCACACGCTGGTCAACGCCTTTGTAATGACCGCAGAGTATCAAAAGATTTTCTTGAAGTGAAATTTTATTCGCCATTTGCTGGTTTAGCGTTTCTCCATCGGGTGTCATGTAAATAATTTCATCATATTCTCGCTCTGACTTTAGAGCTGAAATACATTTATCAATTGGTTCAATCATTAAAACCATACCAGCTCCACCGCCAAATTGATAGTCATCTACTTGATTATAACTCTTGTTAGTATAGTCTCTTAAATTGTGAAAATGGACTTCTACTAATTCTTTTTGGATTGCTCTTTTAAGAATGGAGGCCTCGAACGGACTTTTCAATAACTCTGGAAGGACTGTAATAATGTCAATTCGCATTATATAATATTTTCAAAAATCTTTAACGGACCAAAAGTAGTGAAAACAAGTCGTATCTTTTTTCCAACCTAAAGATTCATATAGTTTTTGTGCAGGATTATTAATTTCTGTTTCTAACGCTAAACCTTTAAATCCTTTTTGTTTGCAATATCTTTGTGCTTCTTGTAGTAATAATTGTCCTGCTTTTTTACCGCGATGCTTTCTTGTTACATAGAGATCATTTAAAGTAAAAATGCGTTGTAGTGAAACAGATGAAAAAGAAGTATATAGTTGTACAAAACCAATGCATTCTTCATTGCTAATTGTAAGAAATATTGAAGATTCGTTATTTTCTAAACGATCCTTAATAAACTGGTTAGCGGCAACAATATTTGAGCTTTGAGAATAAAAAACACGGTATTCATCTCAAATAATGTAGCTATTTGCGAGAGGTGGTTAAGATTTGCTTTGATAATTTTCACTACTGTAGATCAAAAAAAAACCCCCGAAGGAGTTTTTTAATTATTTAGATTTTTTGTATTTGTTTATTTCGTCTTGTAATTGTCTACTTATTTTTTGCTCTCGCTCCAAGGCTCGGCGTCTGTGATCTTCATATTCAGATTCCACTTCAGCTAATGAGGTTTTTGCTTCTTGAGTTAGAATATTACTTCTTCTAAATTTGTACATGAAAAATAACATTAATACCATTAAGCCACCAATGATAGACCATAAGATGCTATTGTAAGTGCCTTTTGAAACTAAAATGCCCAAAAAAGACATGTTGTCTTTTTCTTCCGTCACTCCAACAAGTTTGTTAGTGGTGTCTTCTAATTTTTCATTTAAGGAAGTAATTGTAGACTCGTGAGCTGCAATTGTTTTCTTTAGTTCTATTGCTCTTAGCTTTAGCCCCTTTAGAGAATCCAATACATTTTGATGTAGTTTATCTAAAGATAATGAACGTACAACTTCGTACTTTTTTCCATCAGATCGATAATTACCCGATTTTTTGATGATGTACTCGAATTGACTATCAATAGAGCCTTTGTCAAGAGATAATTCTGATTTTTTTTCTATGGTTTCTTGAGCAGTTAGCGAACTCGTTAAAAATAAAGCTAACACTAAACCTATTATTGTAAGAGACTTCATAAATGTACTACTTGAACTTAATTTATTAAAAGATTGCGAAAGTAATTAATAAAATCAATTAATGGAAGTAAAAACTTACTAACCCGTTTCAAAATTAGAAAATGGTGAAAGAAAATAATAAATTTTTACTATAAAATAGTTGATCTTTTAATAGTAAGTAAACCTTCTAACTTTTGCAATATATTTTGCTAAACGTATGACTTGATGTGAGTAACCATTTTCGTTGTCATACCATATATAAAGTATTATGTTTTTACCATCTTTGGTTACTATCGTGGCGTTACTGTCATAAATGGCAGGAGCCGAAGTTCCTATAATATCTGATGAAACCATCTCTTTACTTAGAGAGTATTGTATTTGTTCTACTAAATCACCTTCTAGGGCATACTTTTTTAAAATAGTATTTACCCCCTGTATAGAAGTTTTGTTCTCTACCTCTAAGTTTAAAATGGCTAAAGAACCGTTTGGCACTGGCACGCGAATAGCGTTTGAACTTAATTTGCCCTTTAATGAAGGTAGCGCTTTGGCTACTGCTTGGCCCGCACCAGTTTCGGTTATTACCATATTTAAAGCAGCTGCTCGTCCTCTTCTAAATTTACTATGCATATTGTCAACTAAATTTTGATCGTTGGTATATGCATGAATTGTTTCTAAGTGTCCTTTTACAATGCCTAATGAGTCTTCTATTACTTGAAGAACAGGTGTAATGGCATTGGTGGTGCAAGAAGCGGCAGAAAATATTTTAGTGGTATCAGGATTATATTCTTTATGATTAACGCCATGAACAATATTTGGTACTTCTTTACCTGGGGCAGTTAATAAAACGCGTGCGGCCCCATTTGATTTTAAATGTCGACTAAGCTCTTTTTTATCTCTAAAAGCACCCGTGTTATCAATAATGAGTGCATTTGAAATACCATAAGTAGTATAATCTATATCTTCTGGCTGTGCTGCATTAATAACGTGTACGGTTGTACCATTAATTATTAAAGCGTTTTTTGCACTATCTACAGAAATAGTTCCCATAAACTTTCCATGTACAGAATCTGTACGTAATAAGTCAGCTCTTTTTTCTAAAATATCAGCACTAGTTTTACCCCTTGTAACAATCGCCCTAAGACGTAACTGATTGCCTTTTCCAGTTTTCGCCATTAATTCACGAGCTAACAACCTTCCAATTCTTCCAAAACCATAGAGAACAACGTCTTTTGGTTTAATTTCTGAGGTATCATTTGCTCCTTTTAATTTTGAAATAACAAAAGCTTTAACATCATTAAAGTTATTTTCGTCTGAATGATATTCATAAGTTAATTTACCAATATCTAACTTTGATGGAGGTAGCTTAATATGACTTATTGCTCTAAGAATCTCAACTGAATCAAAAATAGAAATAGGTTTTTGAACAAAAGCCCCTGCATATTCATGTAGATGAATAATATCGCTGACATTTTTATCGATAATTTGATTTTTAAAAAGCACAATTTCTATAGATTTATCATACCAAAGATCACTCGTTAGTTTAATAAATTCGGTTGTTGCTTTTCTTCTATCGGCTTGAAACGCTAATTCTTTTTCGTAGGACTTAAAGTTGGACATATTAAATATGGAGTTGTTTAATTTTTGTAAAAATATAGATAAGAAACGATTTGTTTTAAATAAAATTAAAAAAAACACCTTTTAAAAGGTGTTTTTTTGTTGAAATCATAACTTTTAAAGAATTTACTGGAATATGAGCCTTTCCTTTTCACCGTCTTCATTTATCATTGTAATACTCGTTTTACCATATCTCGATATTTGACTAAACAATTCTCTTGCCTCTTCAACATTACCTATTTCTTGGTTATCCAATGAAAGTAAAATTTTTCCTTCCAAACCGTAACCTCTGAAAGTTTCTGGAACCCCTGTTATTTTTACTCCCTTGTTTGTATCAAACTTTTTACGATCTTTTTCGGTTAGATTTTTAACCACTAAGCCAAGGTGTGGTATAATTGCGGTTAATCTTTCCGTTAAAATAACTGGTATTGTTAGTTCTTCCCCATCTCTTTCTATAGTTACTTGTACCTCGTCATTTGGTCGTTTTGTTGATAGGTAACCAGAAAGATCAGGATATTTTCGCACTTTTATATCGTCTAATTTTTTAATAATATCACCTTCAAGTAATCCTGCTTTTTCTGCCCCTGAGCCTTCCTCAACATCTGAAATGTATACTCCTTCAATTTCATTGAAGCCGTTTTCAACAGCATAGGGTGTGTTGGCTCTAAGGGCGCTAATACCAAGCATTCCTTTTTGTATTGAACCATATTCCATTATATCATCAACCACCTTTTTCGCGATATTACTTGGTACAGCAAATGAGTATCCTACATAAGAACCGGTCTGCGATGAGATAGCGGTATTAATTCCTACTAAATCACCATTGGTATTTACCAGAGCGCCTCCGCTATTTCCTGGATTTACAGCTGCGTCTGTTTGAATAAAAGATTGATTTTTTCCTAAATCTCTAGCCTTTGCACTTACAATACCAGCGGTAACTGTTGATGTTAAATTGAACGGATTACCTACAGCCAGTACCCATTCGCCAATTTTTGTATTATCAGAGTCTCCAAACGCCAAATATGGTAATTTCTTTTTTGCTTCAATTTTAATCAAGGCAATGTCTGAGTTTGGGTCTGAGCCTATTAATTCGGCATCGTAAGTTTTGTTGTTATTCAAAGTTACCTGTAATTTGTCTGCTTTTGCAATCACATGGTTATTGGTAACTATATGGCCGTCTTGAGATATAATAACACCAGATCCGGTACCGACTTGGGCTTTTTGACTTCCACCGCTAGAACCATAGAAAAAATCCCAAGGACTAGAGGGGGCTCGTCCTATGATCACACTTTTAACGTGTACTACTGCATTCACGGTTTGTTCTGCTGCTACAGTAAAATCAATTTCGTTAATCCCTGAGCCTTTAGACGAGGTAGGGGTGTAACTGGTATTAAATACAGAACTTTTATCATTTGATTCAACGATGGTGTAGTTCGAATTTTCAAAAAGTAATTTATAAGTACCTAGTGTAATTGCGCCCGCAAATACAGCTACCAATAACAAGCTTCCAATTTTTTTCATAGTACCTAAATAATTAAAATTTAATACCCAAAATTATATATTTTATCCAAAAAAAGGTATTCTTTTAACGACTTTTTAACTGCTAAAATTTCCTTAATATTTGTTCTATCTTTGTCTTTGAATTTTACGATATGACACTAACTTTTTATAAATATCAAGGTACAGGTAATGATTTTGTTATTTTAGATAATCGAGCCTTACTATTTCCTAAAGAGGATACACAGCTAGTCGCTAGACTGTGCGATAGAAGATTCGGTGTAGGAGGCGATGGTCTTATTTTATTAGAAAATGATTCTAAATTAGACTTTAAAATGGTCTATTATAACGCGGATGGTAATCAAAGTACCATGTGTGGTAATGGCGGCAGATGTCTGGTAGCTTTTGCAAAACATTTAGGTATTATTGAAAACAAAGCTACTTTTAATGCGATTGATGGTTTTCATACGGCTATAATTGATTCGGCTAAAGTGAGCCTACAAATGTCAAATGTAAGTGAGGTAAAGAAAAAATCGAATTCTTTTTTTTTAGATACAGGTTCGCCACATCATGTGCAAATCGTAGAAAATTTAAAAGACTTTAATGTTAATAAAGAAGGTGCAAAATTAAGATATGGTATTTATGGTGCAACCGGAAGTAATATTAACTTTGTAGAACAGATAGATAAAAATACTTTTGCAGTAAGAACTTACGAGCGTGGTGTGGAAAATGAAACACTTTCGTGCGGAACCGGAGTAACTGCTGTAGCTATTGCTATGCATAGCGCGGGTATAGCAGCAGCGAAAGACATTATAATACATACAAAAGGAGGTCATTTACAGGTTCAATTTAAGAAAGACCAAGAGTATACAGATATCTACTTAACAGGGCCCGCAGTATTAGTTTTTAAAGGTGAAATTGAATGTTGAATTTAAAAGGAGAGCTTGTTTATTTACGCGCATTAGAGTCAGATGATCTCGATTTTTTATATCACCTTGAAAATGATACTTCTTTGTGGGAGATTAGTGGCACCACAACACCTTATTCTAAAGGTGTATTACAATTGTATTTAGATAATTCGCATCGCGATATCTATGAAGTAAAGCAGTTACGTTTAGCTATATGCTTGAAAAATAATCGGCTCATTGGACTTATTGATTTATTTGATTTCGACCCAAAAAATCAGAGAGCAGGGGTAGGGGTGGTGGTACGAAATTCTGAGGATCGTAATAGAGGCGCAGGTACTGAGGCATTACAACTTTTAGTTGATTACGCATTTTCTATCTTAAACCTAAGGCAGTTATATGCAAATGTATCTGAGTCTAATACAGCAAGTATTAAGCTGTTTAGTAAAATGGGGTTTATTAAAGTGGGAGTTAAAAAGGATTGGATTTTCGATAATGGATCTTATAAAAACGAAATTTTATTTCAAAAAATAAACAACTAATGTATATAAAGAAAATAGTCTTAATTGTAGTTTTAATAAGTCTTTTAGGGGGTGGTGTTTTTGCTTATAAAGTCTACAATGCAGTTTTGAGCCCCAATACGGCATTCAACAATAAAGAGGCAACCATTTTTATTCGTTCTACAGATACCTTCGAAGATGTATCGCAGACCCTTATGCCCTTATTAAAAGATTTTGATGCTTTTGTTCAGTTAGCAGAAAGAAAAGGATATGCTTCAAATGTTAAATCTGGCAAGTATATTATCAAAAAAGGAATGAATAATAATGCTATAATTAATTCGCTTCGTAGTGCTAACATTCCAGTAAAAGTTTCTTTTAATAATCAAGAGCGTTTGGCCACTTTAGCGGGTAGAATTTCAAAACAAATAGAACCTGATAGTTTAGAGCTGCTAAAAACTTTTAACGATACAGAGTTTTTAAAAACAAATGGTTTTAATGCTGATACAAAATTGGCAATGTATTTACCAAATAGTTACGAATTTTTTTGGAATACCTCTGCTGAAGAATTTAGAGATCGTATGTTAAAAGAGTACAAACGATTCTGGAATGAGGATCGTTTAGCCAAAGCAAATGCTCTAAATCTTAAACCTGTTGAAGTAATTTCTCTTGCCGCTATCGTTCATAAAGAGACCGCGAAGATTGAGGAAAGGCCAAAAGTAGCAGGATTGTATTTAAATAGAGTGCGAAGAGGAATGCTCCTACAAGCAGATCCAACGGTAATTTATGCGATGAAAAAGCATCAAAATAATTTTGACTTAGTAATAAAACGTGTTTTATATAAAGATTTAGAACTTGATTCTCCTTATAATACCTATAAATATAAAGGTGTGCCCCCTGGCCCCATTACAATGCCAGATATTTCCGCTATTGATGCGGTTTTAAATGCAGATAAGCACGATTATATTTATATGGTTGCTAATGTTGAGAACTTTGGTTACCACAAGTTTGCCAAAACTGCCGCACAGCACAGCCGAAATAAAGTGCAGTACGTCAGATGGATTAATGCTCAGAAAATTAAAAGATAACCTCTAATCTAAATTTTTAGTCCTTCTATCTGATATTAGAGATTTTTAACAAAATCTTGTGCGTTTAGTTGAATTGCCATAGTACCTTTGCCCCTCGTAGTTTAGACAATATCCAATTATGGATTAATCTTAAAATATGTGATATGAGAAAGTGGACAATTTTATCAAGTCCCCTGATCAATACCTTTGTCTTTTTGAGTTTTGGTTTTATAACTACAAATGTAGAAGTGCCTAAAGCTCTTAAAGTAACACAACCTACTGAAGTTTTGTTCCCCAAAAACAAAACTGTTTATAGCAAGACAATAGGAACTCCACCTTTTTTAGGGAGTTCATATGTCGGATTCAAAGAAGCCTTGGCTTTTAAAGAGTCATCAGGTAATTATTTTATTACAAATACATTAGGCTATTTGGGTAAATATCAATTTGGTGTTGGCACACTACATTTAATAGGTGTGTATGATGCAAGGTTATTTTTAAATAATCCTAAACTTCAAGAGAAAGTATTTAAAGCGAATATTGCTCGGAATAAATGGATTCTCCGAAGGGATATAAAAAGATTTGATGGTAAATGGATTAAAGGAGTAAAAGTAACAGAATCAGGAATGTTGGCTGCGGCACATTTAGCAGGGGCGGGCAACGTAAAAAAATACTTGCGATCATATGGTAAGTATGATGTAAAAGACTCCTACGGAACAAATATAGCCGACTACATTCGTAAGTTTTCTGGTTATGATGTTTCAGATATTCTGCCAAAAAGAAATGCAAGAATTTAACAATACTATGTATATATGAAGATGGTAGGTCTCAACAATAATGTTGGGGCCTATTTTTTTATGTTATTTTGAGGTGCTTTAAAGAGTAAGCCAAGATTTAAAAATTGATAGATTAAAAATGCCTCTGGATTTATTTTTGGGGCATTTTTTATGTTTTTGTAAGACCCTTTTTTCAATGCTATGAATTTGAAACTTGTTTTGAGTGAGGTTTGGAGAGCAAAGTCAGACCTTTTTTGTACGAAACCAGCCCAAGGCATTCACCAAATCATTCTAGTATGCCCGCGTATATTTTATCTAAATCACCTTCTAAAAAACGATTAAAAAAAAAGGCTAAAATCTTCTTTTTATGATGTTTAAGAAAACCTGCGCTATAAATTGATGAATCTTTGTACAAAAGACATATATGTATTAAATAACACCCCGTATTTAGCGCTTTAGATCTATATTCGGAGTTTTGTTTATCTAAAAAATAAAATTATATATCTAAAAATCAATAGATTGAACTACGTCTGAAAGTGCCTATTTTTATGCTTGTATAATAAAGATTGCGGGTCTTTTGTGAAGGTTTAAAGATGTTTTTTTCCAATCTGAAATGGTTTTTGTGGCGATATACTCTGTCGCAAGGGTAATGTCGCATGCAATACAAAGTGAGGTTGTATTAGAAAGCGTTTTCATCATCTCGGCTAGTAGTTTATCATTTCTATAAGGTGTTTCAATGCAAATTTGTGACTGATTTTGATCTAATGAAGTTTTCTCCATTTTTTTTATCGCTTTTTTGCGTTCAGCAGAATCAATAGGCAAATAGCCTTTAAAGGCAAAGTTTTGCCCATTCATGCCGCTAGCCATTAACGCTAAAAATATAGAAGAAGGTCCGACTAAAGGCACCACTTGAATGCCTTTTTCATGAGCTATTTTTACCACATCAGCTCCGGGGTCTGCAATGCCAGGGCATCCAGCTTCTGAAAGAATACCGATATCATAACCTTCTAAGCACGGGTTTAAGTAATCTGGTATGGCTTGTTCTTCAGTATATTTATTTAGAATTTCAATGTGTAGGCTTGGCTGTGATTTTTTTGAGCTAATCTTACTTATGGCTCGCCTCGCTGTTTTTTCGTTTTCAACAATATAAAAATCGATATTTTCAATGGCTCTTTTAATAGCTATTGGTAGTACTTCTAAAGGCTCATTTTCGCCTAAAGTAGTAGGTATTAAGTATAGTTTTCCTTTAATATTCTTTGCGGCCATATGTTTATTTAGTATTCAATTTTAACGATATTGATTGGCATGCTTTGTACAATAGTTGAAAAACAGTTTCGAAACCATCTTCTTCATCATAGTAAGGGTCTGGCACTTCTTTAAGGTCTAAATCGACTTCATCTAAGATAAGTTTTGTTTTAAAGCGGTCTTTGTCATTTTTAATTTTTGCAACTACATTTTTATAGTTGCTATTATCCATAACATAAATAAAATCAAATTTGGAAAAATCTTTTGTGGTAAATTGTCGGCATCGTTGGTTTGATATGTCAATGCCGTGCCTATGCGCTATGGCAATACTTCTGGGGTCTGGTGAATTTCCTAAATGATAACTACTTGTGCCAGCAGAATCTACTATTACGTCGTTAGGGTTAGTCATACTTTTTAGAATACCCTCGGCTATAGGTGATCTACAGATATTACCTAAGCAAACCATTAAAACCTTAACAGCCATTTATAACTAAGAGAATTTTTTGGTAAGATCTTCAATATATTTTCGAAACTGTTTATCGGTTTCGGCTAAATTATCAACTGTTTTACAAGCATGTAATACTGTTGCATGATCCCTTTTGCCTATTTGAGAACCGATACTTGCTAATGAGGCCTTGGTGAATTTCTTAGCAAAGAACATTGCCAATTGCCTTGCTTGCACTATATGGCGTTTTCTTGTTTTAGATTGTAAGGTAGCCACGTCCATTTCGAAATAATCTGAAACTACTTTTTGAATGTAGTCAATAGAGACTTCTCGTTTGGTATTTTTAACAAATTTTTCTACTACTTGTTGGGCTAAATCAATGGTAACCTCTTTTTTGTTAAATGAAGATTGAGCAATTAAAGATATTATGGCGCCCTCTAATTCGCGGATATTGGTCTTAATGTGTTTTGCGACATATTCAATAATATCATCAGGCATTTCTACACCATCACGATATAATTTATTTTTTAGAATTGAAATTCTAGTTTCATAATCAGGTGTTTGCAATTCAGCAGAAAGACCCCATTTAAAACGCGATAACAATCGCTGCTCAATATCTTGCATGTCAACAGGTGCCTTGTCCGAGGTTAATATCACCTGCTTACCATTTTGATGTAAATGATTAAAAATATGGAAAAATACATCTTGCGTACCCGATTTACCAGATAAAAATTGTACGTCATCAATAATCAACACATCTATAAGTTGATAAAAATGGATAAAATCGTTTCGTGTATTTTTTTTAACAGATTCAATATACTGTTGGGTAAATTTTTCTGCTGATATATAAAGAGCGGTGCGCTCTGGATATTTATCTTTAATTTCAACACCAATTGCGTGTGCTAGGTGTGTTTTTCCTAATCCTACACCACCAAAAATAAGTAAGGGGTTAAAAGAAGTACCTCCCGGCTTGTTGGCAACTGCCATACCAGCTGAACGCGCTAATCTATTAGAATCACCTTCTAGAAAATTATCAAAATTGTAATTTGGATTAAGTTGAGATTCTATTTTTATGTTTCGTATTCCGGGTATTACAAAAGGATTACGTAATTCTGGATTTTTAGATTTTACGGGAACATCCATCTCCTGAGGAAAAAGGTTACTTCGGTTTGAACTTGGTATTTTTTCTGTAAAAGGTTCTTTGTTTCCGTAGGTATTTTCCATACGAATGATATACACTAGTTTTGCGGTTTCACCTAATTCTTTTGTTAGTGCAACCTTTAAAAGCTTTACATAATGCTCTTCTAACCACTCATAAAAAAATTTACTAGGAACTTGAATACTTAAAGCGTTATCTGTAAGCTTTGTTGGCTTAATAGGTTCAAACCAAGTTTTGAATGCCTGCGGTTGAATGTTGTCCTTTATAAAGGCAAGACAATTACTCCAAACTGAATTAGCAGTTACGTTCATTCTATTTTATCCCTTAATCTTGGTTAGTGTTCTAGTTATTCTTGATTGGAAAAAAAGTAGAGGCTTTTCTTATTTCCTACAATGCAAATATGTGAACAAAAAAGATAATAAAAAAATGAAATATCGTTGATTATTTCTTTTTTTTTTCCCATGAAAAAAAGTCATCTTTTTAACTTGTGTTTTAAGATACAATTTTTTAGATTTCCAACATGAGGACACAAGAAATTTCTTTCAGAGTAAGATATGCCGAAACCGATCAAATGGGTGTGGTGTACCATGGTAATTACGCGCAATACTTAGAGATAGGTCGAGTAGAGTGGTTGCGAGAATTTGGAATTTCTTACAAAAGTATGGAGGAAAGTGGCTTAATGTTACCTGTCATTTCATTGCATATAAATTACAAAAAACCAGCAACTTATGATGACCTAATAACTGTGCGTACCACCATAAGAAAATCACCTTCAGTAAAGATCGAATTTGATTTTGAAATTTATAATGAATTAAGCGAAATTCTTGCTACCGCTAATGTAAGTTTGGCTTTTATTGACAAGTCTAGTAATAGACCTGTTAGGTGTCCAAAATATATTTTAGATGCTATAGCTGAAAGTCTTAGTTAATTGATGGTTATTTGGCTAGTTAATGTGGATGAATCTTAAAAATATCCAAAATTATTTTGGTGACCTCAGTTTTAAGTTTTTTATTAAAATTTTTAAAGAGTTAAACTTGCTAGGTTAGCGCTACTTTAATTGGCGTGTAAGCTAATTGTGAGTCTTTTTTTTGGCACCCTCCTTTAATTATACGGCTTAAAGAATTTGTGTTGCGCTTTCTTATAATTCGTTTTGTGACTTTATTTTTATGTTAGTGTCTAGTGCGACCTGTTTATTTTAAGAATTTTTAATGGGTGTAGCGGTAACAAAAAAAGACTGTAACACCATATTATTGTGCTTAAAAAAGGAAAAAGGGTAATGGTGATCTGTAAAATCAAAATTTTACAAAGCATTTTCTGATATTTTTACCCTGCATGATATTTTACTTTCGCAAGTGAATATCGTCTTAAAAATTGATCTTATAAAGTTGAGTATCGTTTAAAAATATCCTTTTACTATTGTCACCCACTTTATAAATTATTCAAATTACTCACTTGTAGTTATCTGATTCACTAGAATCTGCCTTGCTCAATATTTAATTTTCGAAATAGAGTGGTAGATGTCAAGATCTAGCTACTAATTTATTTTTTAGGCTTATTAGGTTTATGTAGATTTCTTTACTGTTTGCTCTACGACTTTAATTTTGATTAGCTAAGTCTTAAATAGTTGGTTTTTTTTTGTCTTCAACATTTACGCCATTGTTTTTCTATACATGTAGTATAGGCTGTGCCTTTTTTAATGAATATTTTTTTAAACATTTTTATCGTAGGAAAATACTGATTTTATCGTTGTAAGTAAAATTTAAATTTATTTACTCCAAAATTAGATTCATTTACAACAAAATTTATTTGTTAGCGTTTGTAAAACATAACTTTATTGATGAGCTATCGTCATTGTGATTCAATATGTATTTTTGATATATTTTGTAAGAAAAATAATTATATGATAAAATATTTTGTAGTATTTATCTTGTTCTTTTTAAGCGGTGCACTCTCAGCGCAATTAGACGTTAATTTAACACAATCAGAAGCTGTTTGTTCTTCTGATGGTCGTATAAATGCTGTAGCTTCTGGCGGAGATTCTCCTTATCAGTATCGTATTATAAGTGGTCCAGAATTAAGAGGATATCAAGTTTCTGGTGAGTTTAACGCCTTACAACCGGGTGACTATGAGGTAGAAGTAAGAGATGCATCTTCAAATTTGGTTTCAAAATCAATTGTAGTGCAGGGTAATTATGAGCTTCCAACATTTACGGCAACAATTTTAAAACAGCCTAGCTGTCCAAGTAAATCTGATGGGGAGGTAGAGCTAGATGTTCAAAATGGAAATGAGATTGGAAGTTCTGAATTTCCTACTTATAAGTATAGAATTATAGATGAGGATACACAAGCGGTAATTTTAGAACAAAACGATAAAACTTTTACTGGTCTTTCAGAAGGTGCTTACACTTTTCAAATTGAGGATGATTGTCAAAATATAGCCACAGCTACCATTACGTTAGAAAGCCCTAGTTATCCTCCATTAAATGGAGAGGCTTTTTTTAAAGAGAAAAATAAAACTAGTGCAGAATGTAACTTATATGTAATAGGGTACGCGCCTCAAGGTGGTGGTGCGTTTCCGTTACAGGTTACTGTAAAAAGAGACGATACAAATGCTATTGTCTTTAGTGATACAGTTACTCCTGGTAATTCTGGTGATACTCAAGTTGTTCAAATAGGCGATGGGTATATATTTGGCATCAATTATACCATAAATGTTGTTGATGATTGTGGAGACACACAAGCGATACCTTTTACATATACACCTGATATAGAGGTGACGAAACAGAAAGCAGAAGCTTGTTCAGATAAAACAGTCTTTAATGTTTATCCTTCTTTAGAAGGAGGCTCTGGGCCAAGTTTAAGTGTTCGTTTACCTGTGACTGTTAAATTGGTTAATACGGCAAATAGTAGTGATGAACATACCTATACAATAACCGACCCCAATGATTTAAATGTAGCAATTCACGAAGACGATATTCAGAATAATGCAAATTACGATATAACATTTACAGACGCTTGCGGTGCAACTATGTCTAAAAATTATACCTTTAAGCCATTGCCAGTAACAACTTTTTATACTACTGTTTTTGATGAACGTGGTTGTATGGATGGCACAGCGGGTATGGCGTTCGGGTCAAACGATGGTCAAGATTACGTTAAAGTCACTATTAAATCAGGCCCTGCAAGTTTTACCTCTGAGGCTGGTGTTGTTACCACTTATACCTACCCCAGAGAATATGAAGAAGACGCTTATGTTACCTATTTAACTGGTTTTCCTCCTGGAAATTACGTGGTTGATATTACAGATGGTTGCCAAACTGGAGAAAATATATCTTTTACAATTTTAGAATCTGAAACCGTTGAGCACGATTTTGATATAGCTTATGAGCCAGGTTGTTCTAATGTAAATACCTTAATTATTAATCCAAAGTTAATAAAAGCTAGAAATAATTCACATTATTATAAAGTAGAAATTAAAAATGCAGTTACTAATGCAACCGTTTTTGAGAAGCCTCTAAATTTCTTTAATCAGGGCACTCTTGTTAGAGTACCTAATATTCCATCAGGTGATTACCGACTTGATCTTCTTTTTCAAGGAGATGAAAACTGTGGCTCAGGAAGTAATTTTACTTGTCCGTGCGAACCTCAAACTAAATACATAACAGTACCTGAATACCAAGCTACCTCATTTAGTAGCTTATTCGGTTATGTTTGTGAGGAAGGATCAGGAGTCATTTATGCTCAAGGTGCCAATGGTTTAGCACCCTACACCTATGAAATTATTGATTCTAGTATTTCATCAAATATAGGTCGAGAATCTTCTACTGGAACTTTTACAAATACCGATGAAGGTGTTTATACTGTAAGAGTTACAGATGCTTGCGGTAACTCAGCAGATAGTGCATTTGAAGTAAAACCGTATTTACCAAATCTAACAGCGACTTGCGACACCTCTGGCACCCGTGTAACCCTGTCTGCAAGTCCTATTCCTAATGCCACTTATACTTGGATTAATTCGGCCGGAACAACGGTACAAGAAAGTACTAGTAACCAAATTATTTTTGATCCTTTTAATGCTTCGCAAGCAGGTGAGTACACATTAAAAGTTGTGGGATCGAATTGTACTATTTATGACGGAAGTATTACTGTGCCTTCTCAACCTTGTGATTCTAGTATAGATATTAGTAAAGCCATAGAATCAGGACCTACTTACAATTCAGTAGATAAGACCTACAAAGTAGTTTACAAGATTACTGCGGAAAATACAGGCGGAAATTCCGGATCTTATGATATTACAGACACTTTTCAATTAGGTACCGGTATTTCCTTTATTAGTGCGACAGTAGCCTATGGTAATGAAAGTGATGGTACCGATGGTACTATCAGCTCTCCGTTCACTAATGGTGATG
>CANKUU010000017.1 GCA_947486785.1 uncultured Flavobacteriaceae bacterium
AGTCATTACTTTAATATACTAAATATTCTACTTTTTCTCTGTTAAAAAAACAACTTTTTTAAGTCGAACTCAGGTTTAGAGCTAAATCTTGTGACTAAACCTAAGATATATTTCGCATGTTGGGTTGTTTATAAAAACTGACTCTGAAATTGATAAAAATTAGTTTAAATTCTCTTTCTTATCTTCCCTTTTGTCTTTTAAAAGGTCATATTTAAAGTGTTTTTTTGTGTTAGAACAGACCAATTAATATTTGATTGGGTAAACAAGTCTATCTGATAATCAGTACTTATATAAGCGCTATCACCGATTCATCTGTAATTTTTTAAAGGGGGTTACACATCTTTCAAATACTTAAATCATGAATATGTGCAGGAGCTAAATCAAAAGAATAGAACACACCATTTTTGTCACAAACACCATAAAATTTACATCCAAAATACGTGCTTTTTGATAAGATTGTTCAAGATATTTAAATGATTGACATTCAATTAAATATATGACTCATGAGTCGCTTGAACAATCTTTTTTCTCAATGCACAACAGGTGATACAAGAAAATTGGTATTTCTTAGTAATAGGATCTTATTTTATAATTTTAAAATTGTAAAATCTTTTAGCGTTATCACCTGTGATTTGTAAAATATATATTTGCTTTACGTTTAATGCTGAAAGGTCAACCTCTATTTCGTTACGGTTATTTTGCATTTCTTGTGTAAAGTTTAAAACTTGTTTACCGCTAATAGTTGATATTTTAACTTGTAATTTTGAACAATTACGCAGGTCTTCGTTGGGTACAATATATATTAAATCTTCTGCAGGATTTGGGTAAATAACAATTTTACTGGTATTTACTTCTTCATCGGTACCATTTTCTCCATCGGTGCCATTTTCTTCATTAGTGCCGTTTCCTTCATCAGTACCATTTCCTCCATCGGTGCCGTTTCCTCCATCGGTGCCGTTTTCTCCATCAGTACCATTCTCTTCGTCGGTACCATTTTCTTCGTCGGTACCATTTTCTCCACCAGGAAGTTCTTTAATATACAGCTCTTTGCTATCACATTCCTCTTGAATTGGAGCATCTTCTTCTTGTGGAGCCCCATTTGGATAATATAAATCTAGTATTGCTTGCATGTGACCTTTTGCTCGTTGCGCTTCACTTTCATCATATCTTTCACTCCAAATCTTATACCATCCAACACCATAGTCTACGTGACTATTGTTAGATTCATAACCGTTAGGGTATAGCCTTCTTCCATGTTCATTAAATTCCTCGTTGTTATCAGGTATTAAATTTTGATAATGCAAGAGTCTTTCATACAGCTTTTTAGATAATTTTAGGTCATGCTCAGCGATGTCTTGAGCTAATTGTTCTGGATTTTCAGGATGTATACCCCAAAAATGAAATAAAGGTCTTAAATCATATTTAGCTGCAATAGACTGCTCTAATATTCTGTTGTCAGTTATTCGCATTGGATTAGAAGTTTCTCGACCTTGATCATTGTATCTTATGGTTCCGTCTTCGTGAAGTTGACTTTCTTTGTACCAAAAATTTGATAGTGCACACCAGCCAAATAGGCGCACCACTTCGGCATAGTGGGCATACCCTCTGTATTGATATCTAACTTCATCTTTAGTTGTATTCGAAATATCTCTTGGGTTTCCTGCTTTAAATGTGAGAGATACTTCTCTTGATATGATAGCGTCATCCATAGATGATCCAGCATTACCAGTACTTTTAAAAGATAAAAAGAACGCCTCATCTAAATCTACATCAAGTCCTTTATTGAAAGCCGCAACCTTAAGAAAATTGACACTAGCTTCTGTTTCGCCTTTAAAATCACTTGCGTTAACAAAATGACCTAATTCATGAAAGCTTGATCCTCCAAGTTTCAAAGGTCCATGAAGTACTTGAGAAAGGCCACCATTGGGGTTCACCGAAAGTGGATTATAAGGGATGTTTACCATGGGGTACCCCATAGAATATGCGACACCTCTAATTCTACGGTCTACTTGTATATACATACCGTGAATATCAGATTCGTGAGGCCTGCCAAGCATCTCATTTATTGCGTCAATTGCTTTGTCATAATCATCCATTAATTTTACAGGGTCAAATTCGTAGTTTGCAGCCCATGACGTTGGTACTTGAATAAGCACTTTATCGCTTTCAAAGTCGGTCCATGGTGCAGGACTATTCGCTAAATCGTTTTGCCATTCTGCAATTGAGGTTTTATGGTTTTCTTTAGTAGAGAAAAAAGGTGCTTTTACTACGTTTTGTAATTCAATTTCAACTAAACCTTCTTCAATACCTAGAGGAATTTGAAGGTAAATTCCGCCTCCAAAAGGGTTTCTTAAGTAAGTTTCTGTAGCGACAATAGGCTTAAATTTTGAAATACGGTTCATGCGAACATGTATTTCGTGATCTTTAAGATCCCAAGAGTGCGCACCTACACGAACTAAAATACCTTTATTTACAAGATTTTGAGGTACTGTAAGTTTAGCTACCGCGCCAGGTGCCAAATAATACCCCGTAGGTTTTGTAACTGCATTAATATTTTCGTTGTTTGCAGACCAAAATCCATGTTTGCCCCAAGGTTCTTTAAAGGTACATTTAATGGTAGCTTTATATGTGGTTTCTGGGTCTGCTGGGGTTGCTACGGCACCGGGGAATTGCGCTGAGGATTTAAAGTAATTGTTATCTAATACATCTGCATATTTTGCAATATTTTCTTCGGTGTAAGCAAAATCAAAAATACCTTGTATTATAGAAAATAGGGTTAAATCAACTATCGACTCTGTGTTTTCACTAAGCGCTTTATGAATACCTTCTTTTGTGCGATTATTTAAAAATAAAGGTTCATGCGTAGTGTCATAGGCATCAATCAACTCAAAACTTTTTTCAATAATTTCTTTTGAATCAGCAATATGAGCAATATTCGTTTGAATAAATAAATGTAAATTAATTAGGTCATTGGCAGTCATATTTCCGCCATTTAAAATATAACTTTTGAAGGCTTCAATTTTCTCTAAAAATTCATCGGCTTGAAATGGTATTGATTTTACCCAAACTCTATGAATGGTGTTAAATGAATTATCGGCGCTGTCATCAACTTCCCATCTATTTCCTGTTTTTACACTCCAATGAGCATAGCGAAACTCCCAAAACGGTGACTCTGTTAAAGCGTAGTCTCTATATCCAGATTTAAAGCCATTAGCTTTAAAAGGAATATTAGCGCTATGGTCAGCGTAAGGAATAAAGCTATTTCGCATGTCTAAAAAAGTTTCTTTAGTATTACCATTTTCGTCTTTGATCTCTTCTTGCCAATCACCAAGTTTATTACTTCTAAAATGTATTTTTCTGTTATGATTAGAAGTTTCTGCTTCCCATCTTAGCCATAGTTCTTGGTCGGGTATTGATTTTGCAAATTCTTGTGAGCCATGTCCCCATTTCGATAAATCTTGGCTATTATCTGTACCCAATCCGCTGGGGTCAAAAACAGGTAAATTTTCACCCGAACGAACTAGATTTAAATCAGGATTAGTTCCTCCTTTATGATGGTATTGTAACCATAGCATCCATCCCTCATCATCTACATAAGCTTGAAAAGGGCCGTCGCCAAAATTAAAACTATGAACGCCTGCACCTGCATCTTTTGCTGCTGCAATAGAGGTAAATGTTTGTTGGGCGACACCTGTGCTAAATTGGAATAAAAATAGCAGTAAGATCGAAAAATTTAAAGGTAATTTTTTGGTTTGCATGTTATCTGAGGTTAAGATGATGGTGATTTAGGGTGCAAAATTACTATTGTAACGGTATTTGTCTTTTAAAATTCTATTTTATTGTGCTTTTTCGTCGAAAGTTATAGTGATTTCATCGAAAAAATAATTTAGTGGCGTAAATTTTAGTAGGAGTGTAGTGCTTTAGCTACAATTTGTTGTTGTTTTAAATTTTAGAGCGGTTTGTTATGGTATTTTTTTTAAAGATTTAATGTTTTTTTGCCGCCGTTGATTTCATTGGAAAACTAACTAAAGAATGAGATTCAAATTTTTAATTCAGAAAGCGAAGCACCTATTTTAGTGACCAAGACTGTGGCGCCTTTTTTTTGATGATGAATTGGTTCTTCAGGGGGCAGGGTGCTTAAGTATTTGTATTTTATATACCTGCTGATACTAATTAAGGTTACTGTTTTTAAATGTTTGGGTATTGTAAATAAAATAAATGCACTCTATGTATCTAGTTAGAATAGGTGGTGACTTATAGACACTTTTAGTTGTAACTCAATTTTAGAATTAGGATTGATTAAAATTACCTCTGGGTTTTTGAGGCTTTTTTTGTATTAATGAAAGCCCTTTTTTCAATGCTATGAATTTGAAACTTGATTTGAGCGAGGTACTTAGCCAATTGTCTCTTGTCGCTGTTTTTATACCTAAAATTCCATCTAAAAAACGATTAAAAAAAGGTTGAAATCTACTATTTGTGTTGTAAAAGAAAAATCTGTGCTTAAAATTGTTAAATCTTCGTATCTAAGACAGATATATAAATTAGATAAAACCCCGTCTTAGAGCTATAGACTCATATTCGGGGTTTTGTATATCTAAAAATTAGAATTATGTATCTGAAAATTAATAGATTGATATAATTTTGAAATTACCCATGTATGATATGATACAAGGAAAGTGGTATTTCTTAGTAATAGGATCTTATTTTATAATTTTAAAATTATAGAATCTTTTAGCGTTATCACCTGTGATTTGTAAAATATATATTTGCTTTACGTTTAATGCTGAAAGGTCAACCTCTATTTCGTTACGGTTATTTTGCATTTCTTGTGTAAAGTTTAAAACTTGTTTACCGCTAATAGTTGATATTTTAACCTGTAATTTTGAACAATTACGCAGGTCTTCGTTAGGTACAATATATATTAAATCTTCTGCAGGATTTGGGTAAATAACAATTTTACTAGTATTTACTTCTTCATCAGTGCCGTTTCCTCCATCGGTGCCACTTTCTTCATTAGTGCCGTTTCCTTCGTCAGTGCCGTTTCCTTCATCAGTACCATTTTCTCCATCGGTGCCATTTTCTTCATTAGTGCCGTTTCCTCCATCAGTACCGTTTCCTCCATCAGTACCATTTCCTCCATCGGTGCCGTTTTCTTCATCAGTACCGTTTTCTTCGTCGGTACCATTCTCTTCGTCGGTACCATTTTCTCCACCAGGAATTTCTTTAATATACAGCTCTTTGCTATCACATTCCTCTTGAATTGGAGCATCTTCTTCTTGTGGAGCCCCATTTGGATAATATAAATCTAGTATTGCTTGCATGTGACCTTTTGCTCGTGACGCTTCATTTGTATCATATATTTCACTCCAAAACTTATACCACCCAACACCATAGTCTTTGTTACTGTTGTTAGATCCATAGCCGTTAGGGTATAGCCTTCTTCCATGTTCATTAAATTCCTCGTTGTTATCAGGTATTAAATTTTGATAATATAAGAGTCTTTCATACAGCTTTTTAGATAATTTTAGGTCATGCTCAGCGATGTCTTGAGCTAATTGTTCTGGATTTTCAGGATGTATACCCCAAAAATGAAATAAAGGTCTTAAATCATATTTAGCTGCAATAGACTGCTCTAATATTCTGTTGTCAGTTATTCGCATTGGATTAGAAGTTTCTCGACCTTGATCATTGTATCTTATGGTTCCGTCTTCGTGAAGTTGACTTTCTTTGTACCAAAAATTTGATAGTGCACACCAGCCAAATAGGCGCACCACTTCGGCATAGTGGGCATACCCTCTGTATTGATAATGAACTTCGTTGGTAGTTCCTGTTGAAATATCTCTTGGGTTTCCTGCTTTAAATGTGAGAGATACCTCTCTTGATATGATAGCGTCATCCATAGATGATCCAGCATTATCAGTTCTCTTAAAAGATAAAAAGAACGCCTCATCTAAATCTACATTAAGTCCTTTATTGAAAGCCGCAACCTTAAGAAAATTGACACTAGCTTCTTCTTCTCCGTTAAAATTACTTGCATTCATATAATGACCTAATTCATGAAAGCTTTGCCCTCCAAGTTTCAAAGGTCCATGAAGTACTTCAGACAGGCCAGCATTGGGGTTCACCGAAAGTGGATTATAAGCGATGTTTACCATAGGGTACCCTATAGAAAATGCGCTACCTTTAATTCTACGGTCTACTTGTATATACATACCGTGAATATCAGATTCGTGAGGCCTGCCAAACATCTCCTTAATTGCGTCAATTGCTTTGTCATAATCATCCATTAATTTTACAGGGTCAAATTCGTAGTTTGCAGCCCATGACGTTGGTACTTGAATAAGCACTTTATCGCTTTCTAAGTCGGTCCATGGTGCAGGACTATTTGCTAAATCGTTTTGCCATTCTGCAATTGAGGTTTTATGGTTTTCTTTAGTAGAGAAAAAAGGTGCTTTTACTACGTTTTGTAATTCAATTTCAACTAAACCTTCTTCAATACCTAGAGGAATTTGAAGGTAAATTCCGCCTCCAAAAGGGTTTCTTAAGTAAGTTTCTGTAGCGACAATAGGCTTAAATTTTGAAATACGGTTCATGCGCTCATGTTTTTCGTGATCTTTAAGATCCCAAGAGTGCGCACCTACACGAACTAAAATACCTTTGTTTACAAGATTTTGAGGTACTGTAAGTTTAGCTACAGCGCCAGGTGCTAAATAATACCCCGTAGGTTTTGTAACTGCATTAATATTTTCGTTGTTTGCAGACCAAAATCCATGTTTGCCCCAAGGTTCTTTAAAGGTACATTTAATGGTAGCTTTATATGTGGTTTCTGGGTCTGCTGGGGTTGCTACGGCACCGGGGAATTGCGCCGAAGATTTAAAGTAATTGTTATCTAATACATCTGCATATTTTGCAATATTTTCTTCGGTGTAAGCAAAATCAAAAATACCTTGTATTATAGAAAATAGGGTTAAATCAACTAACGCCTCTGTGTTTTCACTAAGCGCTTTATGAATACCTTCTTTTGTGCGATTATTTAAAAATAAAGGTTCATGCGTAGTGTCATAGGCATCAATCAACTCAAAACTTTTTTCAATAATTTCTTTTGAATCAGCAATATGAGCAATATTCGTTTTGATAAAAAGATGTAAATTAGTTAGGTCATTGGCAGTCATATTTCCACCATTTAAAATATAACTTTTTAAGGCCTCAATTTTCTCTAAAAATTCATCGGCTTGAAACGGTATTGATTTTACCCAAACTCTATGAATGGTGTTAAAAGAATTATCGGTGTTGTCATCAACCTTCCATCCGTCATCTGATCCGATATTCCAATGCGCAGTTCCATATAACCAAAACGGAAATGCTGTTAAGGCGAAGTCCTTATTTCGAAATCTATAGCCATCAGCTTTTAAAGGAATATTAGCGCTATGGTCAGCGTAAGGAATAAAGCTATTTTGTATGTCTAAAAAAGTTTCTGTAGCCTTGCCATTTTCGTCTATTATTTCTTCTTGCCAATCACCAAGTTTATTACTTCTAAAATGTATTTTTCTGTTATGATTAGAAGTTTCTGCTTCCCATCTTAGCCATAGGTCTTGGTCGGGTATTGATTTTGCAAATTCTTGTGACCCATGTCCCCATTTCGATAAATCTTGGCTATTATCTGTACCCAATCCACGGGGGTCAAAAACAGGTAAATTTTCACCCGTACGAACTAGATTTAAATCAGGACTAGTTCCTCCTTTATGATGGTATTGTAACCATAGCATCCATCCCTCATCATCTACATAAGCTTGAAAAGGGCCGTTGCCAAAATTAAAACTATGAACGCCTGCACCTGCATCTTTTGCTGCTGCAATAGAGGTAAATGTTTGTTGGGCGATACCTGTGCTAAATTGGAATAAAAATAGCAGTAAGATCGAAAAATTTAAAGGTAATTTTTTGGTTAGCATGATATTTGAGGTTAAAATGATCGTGATTTAGGGTGCAAAATTACTATTTTAACGGTATTTGTCTTTTAAAATTCTGTTTTATTGTGCTTTTTCGTCGAAAGTTATAGTGATTTCAGCGAAAAAATAATTTAGTAACGTAAATTTTAGTAGGAGTGTAGTGCTTTAGCTACAATTTGTTGTTGTTTTAAATTTTAGAGCGGTTTGTTATGGTATTTTTTTTAAAGATTTAATGTTTTTTTGCCGCCGTTGATTTCATTGGAAAACTAACTAAAGAATGAGATTCAAATTTTTAATTTTGCAAGCGAAGACTGTGGCGCCTTTTTTTTGATGATGAATTGGTTAGTTACGAGGTAGGGTACTTTTTTCAGTATTGTAACAAGGTTTAATTATTTTTTATGGTGCAAAAAAAAATATAGCGTAGCAGTCAAGTAAAGAAAATTTGATTTTTTGAGTAACGCTTCTCTCTTTAAATATTTTTTTGATCAAATTGTTAAACTCTAGTTCTTAAAACAAAAAAAAACTCCTCAAAATGAGGAGTTTAATTAAATAAATTTTTTAAAACATATATAGGTTAAATAGTGATCTGGGGAACTTTCGATTGTGGGTTAAAAAATACCAACAGCCCAAAGAATAATAGATACAGATACAGAAAGCAAAACGCCAACCAATAGTATCACCATTACACTTAGAAATCCGTTCAAAAATTTAGTACCCGATGTAATTTCTTGTTCCATTTTTATATAGTTTTTTTCAATCTACAAATTTACTGGCAAATAGCTCAAGTTTTAAAGCTTTATTTCGACTAACTGTCTCATTCGTAGTATTTTCTGCTGCTGTATTGTCGATTTAGTCGACAACATGTGAGTTATTCATTCAATATGATGCTATTTTTTACTACTTAGTTTTCTGCTCAATTCTTCTAGGGTACAACCTTTAGTTTCGGGCATTATAAACAAAACAAAGAGTAATTGTAAAACCATTATGCTCGAAAAGAAAATAAAAATTGGTCAAGGATTTTCGTTAAATATCCCATGATCTTTATTTAGAAAAATTGGTGCAATAAGGGTTATAATTGCAGTAGAAACCCAATACGTACCTGCCCCTAAGATTGACCAATAGTCCTAACTTTTTGCAGGAAATATTTCTGAAATATATATGGATGCTGCTATAGAAGAGGCACCAACACCAAGACCTCCGATAAATCTAAAGAATGAAAATAAATAGGGGTCATTAGCTACGGCTGTGCCCATTGCCGAAGTGGTATAAAGTAAACCTATACAAAAGAGTGTTTTTTTTCTTCCAAATTTTTCACAAGGTATAGCGTCCAAGTAACGATCGGGCTACCGAAACCCAAAGCGCCAAGGACAGTGTAATAGTACCGTGAAACCATGGTGAGGTTTGCCAAAGATCTTTTATTGGTAAGTTCGCGCCGCGTATTACAACAGTATCAAATCCAAATAAAAAACCAGATAAGGATGCGGTTAAAGCAATTCGAAAAATTTTAGAATTTATACGGTTTTGGTGTTGTGCTAAAATAAATCTAACCAAAAAAAATATTGAGAAATAAGTTCTCAATTGTGAATACATTGGTTTAAAATATGTTTGCTGCAACCACTTTGTTTTTCTTTAACTAGAAATTTTTTTCGCTTTTTCGATGAGCTAATCGCGAAATGACTTTTTTTAAGGCGAAGGATTTTGTTGTTTTAGCAGTTATGCCTTAGTAAGATAAAGAAGTAAAAAAGGAACTATTTTCAATAAAGTAGTTTTGCAATACTATAATTAGCTATAACCATGTACTTAAGTAAGTAGTAATTTGAATGCTTGCTCCTTTGTTTTTAGAAATATAAGAAGCGTTAACTTCTCCTGTTTTATTTAAAAAATGAGGTTGTTTTATAAATTTATCAAACAGTTCGTTAAAGCTTTTAAGGTCTTTAATTGGAAAAACACCGTTTTTTTTAACTAAATCTTCAGCCTCTTTAAACCCTTTATAATTAGGGCCTATTAGTACAGGAATACCAAAAACAGCAGGTTCTAAAATATTGTGGAGGCCAGTTGAAAATGCGCCCCCAACATAAGCGAAATCTGCATAACTATAAATTTTTGTCAATAAACCGATATGGTCAATTATTAACACGTCAAAGTCAGAAACAGTTTGCTCATTTAATTTAGAAAAGAGTAGCGTTTTTTTTGAAATTGAACTTTGGAGGTTTAAAATTTTTTCTGGTTTAATGGTATGCGGAGCAATTACAAATTTTAAATTATAAGTTGTAGCATTAATGAAATTTATTAAAATAGCTTCGTCTTCTGGCCAAGTACTTCCTGCAACAAAGCATTGCTGATCTTTTTTAAATTGATGCATAAACGCAAGGGTATTGTCTCTGTTTAAAATTTCAGATACTCGGTCTAGTCTTGTGTCTCCACTAATAGTAGTATGGTTAATATTAATTGTAGCTAATAGTTCTGCAGAATTTTTATCTTGAACAAATATTTGGGTAAAGCATTTAAGTTTTTTTTTCAAAAAAGCGCCATAGCTCTTAAAGTAAATTTGTTTCTCATTAAAAATTGCCGATACTAAAATGGTAGGTATTTGTTTTTGACTTAAAACCTTTAAGTAGTTAGGCCAAATCTCATACTTTACAAAAATGGCTAGCTTTGGGTTGACAGTAGCTATAAATTGTTGCGCATTTTTTAGGGTATCGAACGGAAGATAGGTTACTAAATCTGCGATTGGTGTATTTTTTTTAACCTCATAGCCTGACGGTGAGAAAAAAGTAATCAAAATTTTATAAGAAGGAAATTGTCTTTTTAAATTTTCAATAATAGGTAGCCCTTGTTCAAACTCACCTAAAGATGCTGCATGCATCCAGATAACATCATTTTTTTCTGTAAACGCTGTTGCTAATTGTTGGTGAGTATTTTTTCTTCCATCCACAAAAAGCTTCAGTTTAGCATTTACAAGTGCTCCTGCTTTTACGATTTGCCAAGCAATATATGTTAATAGGTTGTATGCAAAATCCAAATCAAATTTATTTATTGTAAAAATACGTTTCTTTCAAATAATATCATTGCTAGGCGTTTTGTATTTTTGTTTGTAAATTCTATCTGAAATAAATTTTACACGTATGAAAAAAATTCAAATGGTCGATCTTAATGGCCAATATCAAGCCATCAAAGAGCAGGTAAATAGTTCAATAAATAATATCTTAGAAACTTCGGCCTTTATAAATGGATCTGATGTAAAAGAGTTTCAAAAAGAATTAGAAGCATATTTGGGGGTTAAGCATGTAATACCATGTGCAAATGGTACTGATGCACTTCAAATTGCGATGATGGGTTTAGGCTTACAACCGGGTGATGAAGTGATTACCGCCGATTTTACTTTTGCAGCAACTGTAGAAGTAATTGCGTTGTTGCAACTAACTCCAGTTTTGGTTGATGTAGATCCAGATACTTTTAATATAGACATTGCGGCAGTTGAAAAAGCAATCACCCCTAAAACTAAGGCAATCGTACCAGTACATTTGTTTGGTCAATGTGCTAATATGGAAGCATTGTTAGCCCTCGGAAAAAAGCATGATATTTTTATTGTTGAAGATAACGCGCAGGCTATTGGTGCAAACTACACCTATGCAGATGGCAGAAAACAAAAAGCAGGAACAATTGGTGATGTGGGTTCAACCTCGTTTTTTCCATCGAAAAATTTAGGTTGTTATGGTGATGGCGGTGCTATTTTCACTAATAATGATGAACTGGCGCATGTGCTTCGAGGTATCGTAAATCACGGTATGTATGTTCGTTATCATCATGATGTTGTAGGTGTTAATTCGCGTCTCGATTCTATTCAAGCGGCTGTCTTAAGGGCAAAATTACCTCATTTAGATGCTTATTGTGATGCAAGAAGAACAGCGGCTCGCAAATATTCTAAGGCATTTGAAAATCAAAAGCATATTGTGGTTCCAAAAACTGTAAATGGTTGTAAAGGTATATGCGATACTTGTGATTGTCATGTTTTTCATCAGTATACGCTAAAGATTACTAATGGTAAGCGAGATGCTTTGGCAGAACATCTTACTAAAAAAGGTATTCCTTTTGGTATTTATTACCCGATTCCGCTTCACCTGCAAAAGGCATACTTAGATGATAGATATAAAGAGGAAAATTTTTCAGTTACCAATCAACTCGTTAAAGAGGTAATTTCGTTGCCAATGCATACAGAGTTAGATGATGAGCAGATTAGTTACATTACAACTACCGTTCTTGAATTTGTAAACAATTAAGATTTATTTAGGTTGTATTTTGGCACCTTTTTTTAGTAAAAATAATATAATTAAAAATGAAAATTCTCGTAACAGGTGGTTTAGGTTTTATAGGTTCTCATACGGTTGTGGAGTTACAAAATGAGGGTTTTGAAGTAGTGGTTATTGATGATTGTTCTAATTCGTCTAAAGACGTTTTAAAGGGGATTACAAAAATTACAGGTAAAGCCCCACTTTTTGAAAATATAGATTTAAAGGAAAAAGATAAGGTTGAAGATTTTTTTAAAAGACATCAAGATATACAAGGCGTTATTCATTTTGCCGCATCAAAAGCAGTAGGGGAGAGTGTAGAAAAACCTCTTTTATACTACGAGAATAATTTGGGTACACTTGTTTATATTTTAAAAGAGCTAGTAAAAAAGAATAAGGCTAGTTTTATCTTTAGTTCATCATGTACAGTATATGGTCAGGCTGATGAAATGCCTATTACTGAAAGTGCGCCCATCAAGCCTGCCGAATCTCCTTATGGAAATACCAAACAAATAGGTGAAGAAATCATTTTTGATACCTGTAAAGTAACCCCTAGCTTAAATGCGATTGCCTTAAGGTATTTTAATCCCATGGGAGCTCATCCATCAAACGAAATTGGTGAATTACCTACAGGAGTGCCGCAGAATTTAGTGCCTTTTATAACTCAAACAGGAATAGGGTTAAGAGAGCAGCTTTCTGTTTTTGGAGACGACTACCCTACCCCTGATGGTACGGCCGTACGTGATTATATATATGTAGTAGATTTGGCTAAGGCTCATGTAATTGCTTTAAAACGCTTGTTAGAAAATAGAAATGTAACCAATTACGAAGTTTTTAATGTTGGTACAGGTAAAGGGAGTAGTGTTCTAGAAGTTATTCAGAGTTTTGAGCGTGTTTCTGGTAAAAAGTTGAATTATAAATTTGTAGCCCGAAGAGCAGGCGATATAACATCGGCCTATGCAAATACAACCAAAGCAAATGACGATTTAGGTTGGAAATCTGAATACACCCTTGATGAAGCAATGAAGTCTGCATGGAACTGGGAGCAGAAAATAAGAAAGTAGATCTAGCTAACTATTGAAATACATGAAATTACCCAAAAAAATACATACGGTACTTTTTGGTGATTTTGATTAAAAACAAAGCAAACAATGAAAAAATTCATCCTCTTTATAGTGTTCTTGTATAGTTTGTCGATTGCCGCTCAAAATACCTATCTGCATTGTGGTGCTATTTTAGATACGCAAACAGGTAAAAAAAGGTCTGAGATGACGATTGTAGTTTTTCAAAATAAGATTCAACGTATTTTAAAAGGCTATGCGAAAGAGACAAGCGCAGATAAAGTTATCGACTTAAAAAATAAGACTGTTTTACCTGGTCTTATAGATATGCATGTGCATCTCGAGTCTGAATTTGGCCCTAAGGTTTATGTAAAAAGGTTCACTAATAACGAGGCTGATATTGCTTTTGAGTCAGCGCTTTATGCCAATACTACACTGATGGCTGGTTTTACTACAGTTAGAGATTTAGGGGGTACAGGGGTTAATATTTCTTTGCGAAATGCTGTAAATAAAGGCTATGTAAATGGGCCAAGAATAGTTACCTCTGGTAAGGCATTAGCATCAACTGGTGGGCATGCAGACCCAACAAACGGAATGAAGAGTGATTTAATGGGTGATCCAGGCCCTAAAGAAGGTGTTGTTAATTCGCCAGCAGATGGCAAAAAAGCCGTTCGTCAACGATATAAGAACGGTGCAGATGTGATAAAAATTACCGCTACTGGCGGTGTGTTAAGTGTTGCGAAAAATGGTCATAATCCTCAATTTACGCTTGAAGAAATAGAAGCTATAACCAGTACGGCTAAAAATTATGGTATGTCAGTTGCTGCCCATGCACATGGTGATGAGGGTATGAAAATTGCTATTATTGGGGGAGTCAACACCATTGAGCACGGCTCATTTATGAGCGAAGAAACAATGGCTTTAATGATAAAACATAATTGTTACCTAATACCTACCATAAGTGCGGGCAGGCAAGTAGCCGAGAAAGCGCTACAACCTGGTTTTTTTCCGCCGGTAGTTGCTAGAAAGGCATTAGAAATTGGGCCAAAACATCAAAAAACAATGGCAATTGCATATAAGAAAGGTGTGCCTATGGGTTTTGGTACTGATGCAGGAGTTTTTCCACACGGAAAAAACGCTATTGAGTTTAGCTATTTACTAGAAGCAGGAATACCTTTAAAAGAATCTTTGAAAGCTGCAACTGTAACAAACGCAATGCTTTTAGGAATGGAGAAGGAGATTGGGCAATTAAAAGAAGGATTTTTGGCAGATATAATAGCTGTTGAGGGTAATCCGTTAAAAGATGCGAAAATTTTGGAAAATGTTACTTTCGTTATGAAAGATGGCGTTGTTTATAAGCAATAACTTCAAAACCTGAAGTTGCTAATTTTAAGATTATTTAGGTATGTCTTCAGAATTTTCAGAAAGTGTGTTGCTTCTTAACACAGCCGAAGAAGAGCTTCTTTTTACTGAACTAGTACGTCAATTAATAAAGGATTTTGCCTTAGCCAACGTTGATGTAGCTATTAATTGCGAGCTAATTACCGCAAAACAGTTAAAGGTGATTTTGCATGAGAAAATTTACTATTTAATTTTAGAGCAATTCGCTAGTTACCTGAATCTTCTATATATAATTGATGTACCCGAAAAAGCTTTAAGAAGCTTAAAGATTACCGATGTAGTAGGAGTTGCAGAGCAAGTCACTTTTTTAGTCTTGCAACGAGAGTTTCAAAAGGTTCGTTTGAAGAAGAAATACTCATAATACAATTTAAAAATATAACCTTACAAATGGAGCCCAAGCATTTAGGTAAATACTATTTTCATTATTATGAAGTAAATTATACCTAATACCTAAAGTAGCAAATTGAGTGTTATACCCCAATCCTACAAAAAAGGATGGCGACCAAAAATCATTTTTTAAAGGCAGACCTGTAGCGTTAATTGAAGCGTTAACCCGAAGCTGTTCATACTCTCCAGAGAGTTGAAGTTGGTCAATGGGGTTTATAAGTAAAATTGCACTTGGCCCATACGCCCAGTATTTTTGATTAGAACTTTTAAAATAGTTTAAGTTTAAGCCAACACCTGCGCTTATGTAGTTGTTAAAATCGTAAATAGCACTTGGCGAAATATTGGCGTTAAAATTTCCATTTGAAAATCCAAGACCAACCCCTCCTCCATAACGAACTTTATTCCAAAAATCACCCTTTTTGGCCTGATTTTGAGCAAGGCATGCTGCAAATCCAAAAAGAACTAAAACCCAAAAAGAAAATTTTTGAGAGTTTAAAATGGTTTTTTTTATCATAAAACTGCTTTTTTTTCGATAATACACTCTAAGATACAGCTAGAAATGTGAAATGTCGTATTTTTACGTCAAATTTATTCCAAGTACAGAGATAATTTTTATGGATAAATATTCTTTTTTAAACGCAGCACATACTTCTTTTTTTGCAGAACTATACGATAAGTATTTAATAAACCCCGACAGCGTTGAACCGAGCTGGCGTGCTTTTTTTCAAGGATATGATTTCGGATTAGAAACTTCGTTAGATGAATTAGATAGTTCAACTGAAAACGTAGCAGCTAATATTCCGCAATCGTTAAAAAAAGAGTTTCAGGTAGTTAAGTTAATTGATGGATATAGAAGTAGAGGCCATTTGTTTACAAAAACTAACCCCGTAAGAGAACGACGTCAATACCTTCCGTCGTTAGCAATTGAAAATTTTGGCTTAAACAAGGGTGATTTAGATACAGTTTTTACAGCGGGTGAAATTATAGGAATTGGCTCTAGCTCCTTAAGAGAAATTATTCGCCATCTTACTAAAATTTATTGTGAAGCAATTGGTGTAGAGTATATGTATATTCGAAAACCAGAACGTGTTGAATGGATTCAAAACTGGATTAATGTAAATGATAACCAACCTAATTTTGATGCAAGTCGCAAAAAGCATATTCTTAGAAAGTTAAATCAAGCCGTTTCGTTTGAAACCTTTTTGCATACGAAATATGTAGGTCAAAAAAGATTCTCTTTAGAAGGTAACGAATCATTGATACCTGGTTTAGATGCCATTGTTGAGCATGCCGCTGAAATGGGTGTTGAGCAGTTTGTTATGGGTATGGCTCACCGGGGTAGATTAAATGTATTGACAAATATTTTTGGTAAAGCCGCTAAAGATATTTTTAGCGAATTTGATGGCAAAGACTACGAGCAAGAAATTTTTGATGGTGATGTTAAGTATCACTTAGGATGGACCTCGGATCGTAAATCGAATGGCAATAAGATTACTATGAATATTGCTCCCAATCCATCTCACTTAGAAACGGTAGGAGCTGTTGTAGAAGGAATAGCGAGAGCGAAACAAGAAGCTGATTACGCAGACGATTTTTCTAAAGTACTGCCGATTGTTGTACATGGTGATGCAGCAATTGCAGGTCAAGGATTAATTTATGAAGTGGTTCAAATGGCTACATTAGATGGCTACAAAACAAATGGAACCATCCATATCGTAGTAAACAATCAAATAGGTTTTACAACTAATTATTTAGATGCCAGATCATCTACATATTGTACAGATGTAGGCAAGGTTACACTTAGTCCTGTTTTGCATGTAAACTCAGACGACGCTGAGGCAGTAGTTCATGCCTCTATTTTTGCCTTAGAATACAGAATGCGATTTAACAGAGATGTGTTTTTAGATTTATTAGGGTATCGTAAATATGGTCATAATGAAGGCGACGAACCCCGTTTTACGCAGCCTAAGTTGTATAAGTCAATTGCAAAACATCAGAATCCACGTGATATTTATGCTGCAAAATTAATTGCAGAAGGTATTATCGATGAAGCTTACGTAAAACAACTTGAAACAGAATATAAAAATTCGCTAGAAGAGGAATTAGAAGATTCAAGAAAAGAAGATAAAACAGTAATCACTCCGTTTATGTCAGACGCCTGGAAAGGTTTTGACAATGTTCGCGAATGGGAAATGATGGAGCCTGTAGATACAACGTATAGCAAGAATAAATTAACGGCTATCGCTAAAGTGATAACCCAATTACCTCCAGACAAGAAATTTTTGCGAAAAGTCGAAAAATTGGTGAATGATCGCAAAAAGATGTTTTTCG
Source organism: uncultured Flavobacteriaceae bacterium (assembly GCA_947486785.1). Taxonomy (GTDB): domain Bacteria; phylum Bacteroidota; class Bacteroidia; order Flavobacteriales; family Flavobacteriaceae; genus Maribacter_C. Next base: position 17,416 of record CANKUU010000017.1, read on the forward strand.
AAATTGATAAGTTAGATTGGGCTATGGGAGAGCTTTTAGCTTACGGCTCACTTTTAGAAGAAGGTTTTGCAGTACGCATCTCTGGTCAAGATGTAGAGCGTGGTACGTTTTCGCATAGACATGCTGTGATGAAAGTGGAGGAAAGCGAAGAAGAAGTATTACTTTTAAATCATCTCTCAGAAAAACAAGGACGTTTTCAGGTTTACAATTCCTTACTTTCGGAATACGGTGTGGTAGGTTTTGATTACGGATATGCAATGGCTAGCCCAAATACGTTGACCATTTGGGAGGCGCAATTTGGTGATTTTAGTAATGGTGCGCAAATCATGATTGATCAATACATTTCTGCAGCAGAGGATAAATGGAAGTTGCAGAATGGTTTAGTTATGTTGCTTCCACATGGGTACGAGGCACAAGGAGCCGAGCACTCATCTGCAAGAATGGAGCGTTATTTGCAACTCTGCGCGAGGGATAATATGTATGTTGCAGATTGTTCTACCCCAGCAAATATGTTTCATTTGTTAAGAAGGCAAATGAAATCTAATTTTCGAAAACCTTTAATAATATTCACTCCAAAAAGTTTACTGCGTCATCCAAAAGCAGTATCTACTGTTGATGAGTTGGTGTCAGGAGGTTTTCAAGAGCTTATTGATGATGCTACGGCTGATGTTAAAAAAGTAAGGTCTGTAGTTTTTTGCACCGGTAAGTTTTATTATGATTTATTAGAAGAGAAAGAACGACAAGAAAAAGAAGACGGCGTGGTAAGAGACGACGTTGCCTTAGTTCGATTAGAGCAATTATTTCCAGTGCCAGCAACTCAATTGAGAGCAATTATAAAAAAATATAAAAATGCTGATGACTTGGTTTGGGCACAAGAAGAACCAAGAAATATGGGTGCTTGGAGTCATTTGCTTATGCATTTTAGTGAAGCAAGAAATTTTAGAGTTGCCTCTCGGCGGTTTTATGCTTCGCCAGCTGCGGGTAGTGCCGTACGATCAAAAAAGCGTCACAAACAAATTATTGAATACGTGTTTAACAGGTCAAAAGATAATATGACAAGGCCAACAACAAAAAAATAATACCAATAATATAGTACTATGATTTTAGAAATGAAAGTTCCCTCTCCTGGAGAGTCTATAACAGAAGTAGAAATTGCAGAATGGTTGGTAGAAGATGGTGATTATGTAGAAAAGGATCAAGCAATTGCAGAGGTTGATTCAGATAAAGCAACATTAGAGCTACCCGCAGAACAAGCAGGAATTATTACTTTAAAAGCTGAAGTCGGTGATGCTGTTGAGGTAGGGGCTGTTGTATGTTTAATTGATACAAGTGCTGCAAAACCTGCTAGTAGTACCGAAAAGAAAGAAGACGTAAAAGCTACTCCAAAGGCTCAGGAGACTAAAGAAGAAGCGCCTTTGGCTAAAAAGAGCTACGCAACTGGAACAGCTTCGCCTGCAGCTAAGAAAATTTTGGACGAAAAAGGTGTTGCTGCTTCAACGGTAACAGGAACAGGTAGAGACGGTAGAATAACAAAAGATGATGCGGTAAAAGCAAAACCATCTATGGGTACGCCCAGTACCGGTGGTAACCGAGGAGAATCTCGTTCAAAGCTTTCAATGTTGAGACGAAAAGTTGCGGAACGTTTGGTAGCAGTAAAGAATGAGACGGCCATGTTGACAACTTTTAATGAAGTGGATATGTCGCCTATTTTTGAATTACGTAATAAATATAAAGTTGCTTTTAAAGAAAAGCACGGAGTCGGTTTAGGCTTTATGTCGTTTTTTACCTTAGCTGTGGTTAGAGCTTTAGAAATGTATCCCTCAGTAAATTCGATGATTGATGGTAAAGAAATGCTTTCTTTTGATTTTTGTGATATAAGTATTGCAGTATCAGGGCCAAAAGGTTTGATGGTACCAGTAATCAGAAATGCAGAGAACTTAAGTTTTAGAGGTGTAGAGGCAGAGGTGAAACGTTTGGCGATTCGTGCTCGCGAAGGGGATATTACGGTTGATGAAATGACTGGTGGTACTTTTACTATTACTAACGGAGGTGTTTTTGGTTCTATGCTTTCAACACCAATAATTAATCCACCGCAAAGTGCAATTTTAGGAATGCATAATATTGTAGAACGGCCTATTGTTAAAAACGGAGAGATTGTTATTGCTCCTATAATGTATGTGGCTTTATCTTATGACCATAGAATTATTGACGGCAAAGAATCTGTAGGATTCTTAGTAGCGGTGAAAGAAGCCCTAGAGAATCCGGAAGAAATTTTAATGAATAATAATGTTGCAAAAGCATTAGAGATGTAAACTTACATTTTTTGTAAAATTAAAAGCGTGAAGGTTTTGCTTTCACGCTTTTTTCTTTTTCATCACAATAGTTTAATTACAGCCCATATCTTCACGAGATTTAGGGTCAGCATTTGGAAAGCATTGGCCTGTCGGTAAACTTTCAGGCACATAACGATCAAGATTGTTGTCGTATAAACCATTTTCTACAAAAGCAGTTAGTTGATCTATTTCGATGTCCGTAAGGCCTAATGGGGTAAACTGATCTGAAAGTTTGTCCTCAGGAACATTACTGTTTTCTGCGATGGCGGTATTTTTATAGGTGATAACTTCTTTTACATTTTTAAAACTTCCGCCATGTCCTAAAAAGGCAACATCTTTAAGGTTGTAAAGTGTTGGAGTTTTAAAGGCATAATCCTCTGCAGGGTTTTTTGTAAAACCGCCTCTTCCTTTTTTTGTAGTTTCATCAACAATACTTCGAACGCCATCTCCGCTAAGGTCATTCATTCCTAAAGCGTGAAAGCCTATTCCGCTAAACGCCGGACCCGAGTGGCATGAGTAGCATTTTCCTTTTCCGAAGAATAATAGAGCGCCTTTTTTTTCATTTTCGTTAAGTGCTTCATTGTCGCCTTGCAGCCATTTTTGAAAAGGAGCTTCAGAAGCAATAACTGTTCGCTCGTAAGCAGCTATAGCAAGGGCGCCGTTTAGTTTGGTATACCTTTCTTCAATAGGTAGGTTTGGATAGGCTTCATCGAATAACGACTTGTATGCAGGGTGTTCTATGATCCATTCAGAGGTAATTTTTAAACGATGCACATCTAACCCAGCGATTGCTTGAGTTTCAATTCCTTCAAAGCCTAGGTGGTTTGTTTCTTTAGGTGTACCTGCCGTCCATTCACTTTCTGTGCCAAGATTAGTTTTTGCTCCTCCAAATTGCCCATTCCAAAGCATTACATCTTGATAGGCACTATTTAGAATTGTTGGCGATCTAATGGGTTGAATATCGATGTTAGTGCTATCGTAATTTGCGTTCATTGTTCTCGCTTCTCCTAATATTCCGAAACCAGAACCCCCTTCACCGATACCTTGCTTTAGTCCACTTTGAAATCCTGCTTTTGCTTGATGACAGCTAGCACACGAATAGGTTTTAATGCCTTCTTCTTTTTTGGGATTTAGAGCGATGCCAGTTTCATGAAAAAGGAGTTTGCCTAAATCTATCTTTGCTGTAGAAATTGGGTTTTTAGGATCTTGAGGAATACTAGCTAAAGCATTGTCTCTTGCCAACTGCAAGGCGCGTAATGAGGTCGAATTGGTAATTTGCTCGGTTAAAGCATTATTTAATTCGGTTGTGGGGTTTAAAGTATTGTCAATGTAAATATCACTGTCTTTGCCGCAAGAAATTGCTGTAAATACGATAATTATTAGGCTTAAATAATATGTAGTTGGTTTTCGCATTGTAGGTTAAATTTTAATGCGAAGTAAGAATATAATTACAATTTAGATTAATATATTCGTCGTAGAGGACACATATCCGATTAATTGTTTTTGTAGCTCTGCTAAAATGTGCTATTTTTTTTTAGAAAGAGGTATCTTTTATTGTAATCAATAATTGCTTTGGCTTTTTTAAGTATATCGGCACCAATGATACCATCAACAGGTTTTGCGTTATGTGATATTAGCGCTTCGTTTACATGAACAAGATCAAATAAAACTATGTTGGCTTTTTTTGTTTTCCAGTCTCCAATTTTAAAAGAATTTTTGGTTGACATTAAGGTTTTCATATTGGTTGCGCCAGCACCAGCAGCTTTAATCTCCGATTCTTTAGTTTCGATACCAAAGAATTGTATTTTATCAAAACCCACGCATGTATTTGATGCGCCAGTATCAAGAATAAAACGTCCGGTTTTACCATTTAGCTTTGCCGTTAATTCAAAATGATTCGTAGCGGTTAGCTTTAGCGGTGTTTTTGTATATTTTTTTTTCGTTAAAAATTTTTTTAAAGTCGTCATTCATTTTTTATTTAAAACAAAGATAATAGTAAATCATATAAACTATTTTTGTTTTATGATGTTAACTGATACCCATACACACCTTTATAGTGAGGCTTTTAATGAAGATCGCGATCTGGCAATAGCACGGGCGCTAGCAAGTGGTGTGAAACGATTTTTTATACCAGCTATCGATTCTTCGTATACAGAGGCAATGTTGGCTTTAAAAAAGAAGTATCCAGAGTTGATGTTCTTAATGATGGGTTTGCATCCTACGCATGTGAAAGAAGATTATATGAGTGAATTAAAGCATGTAGAAGAGATGCTCGCGAAGGAGACTTTTTTTGCGGTGGGTGAAATAGGTATCGATTTGTTTTGGGATAAGACTTTTTTAAAACAGCAACAGGAAGCATTTAGATATCAAATACAGCTGGCTAAGAAATATCAGCTGCCGATAGTAATACATTGCAGAGATGCTTTTGATGAGGTATTCGAAATTTTAGAATTAGAAAAAGGAGACAATCTTCGGGGTATTTTTCATTGTTTTACAGGTACATTGGCCCAGGCTCAAAAGGCGATCTCATATAATATGAAATTGGGTATTGGTGGAGTGGTTACCTTTAAGAACGGTAAAATTGATCAATTTTTAAATGAAATTGAATTAGAGCATATTGTTTTGGAAACAGATTCGCCCTATTTAGCACCAGTGCCATTTCGAGGAAAACGAAATGAAAGTGCACACCTTGTTAAGGTACAAGAAAAATTAGCTCTTATTTACAACCAAACGGCAGCAGAGATAGCTGAGGTAACTACCGAAAATTCAAAGCAGGTTTTTGGAATATAAAGTGCTCCAATGAAGAAAAGCAAAATACTTCTTATATACACGGGTGGAACCATAGGTATGGTTAAAGATTACAAATCTGGTGCCTTACGAGCGTTTAATTTTAATAAATTACTGAAAAATATCCCCGAGCTGGCTCAAATTGATTGTCATATTGATAGTGTCTCCTTTGAAAACCCTATTGACTCTTCAAATATAAATACAACTCATTGGATAGAAATTGCCGGTATAATAGAATCGTATTACAAAAGTCATGATGGTTTTGTGGTATTGCATGGTAGTGATACTATGAGTTATTCAGCATCAGCCCTAAGTTATATGCTTGAGAATTTAGAGAAGCCTGTAATTTTTACCGGTTCGCAATTGCCAATTGGTGATTTGAGAACAGATGCGAAGGAAAACTTAATTACATCTATTCAAATTGCAGCTTTGCAAAAAAACGGAAAACCTGTGGTTCGCGAAGTTGGACTATATTTTGAGTATAAATTGTATCGTGGAAATAGAACCACAAAAATTAACGCAGAACATTTTGAAGCTTTTGAGTCGCTAAATTATCCTCCTTTGGTAGAATCAGGTGTTCATTTAAAAGTTTATCATGAGTATTTATGGACTAAAAAGAGTGTAAAAAAATTTACGGTTCATAAAGTGCTAGATAATAATGTGGCTATTTTAAAACTTTTTCCTGGTTTTAATCAGGCAATTTTGAAAAGTGTTCTACAAACAGCTAATTTAAAAGGACTTGTTTTAGAAACTTATGGAGCTGGTAATGCGCCTACAGCGTCTTGGGTGCTTGCAGAATTAGAAATTGCAATAAAAAATGGACTTCATATTGTAAATGTAACACAGTGTTCAGGAGGCAGTGTGATAATGGGTCAATATGAAACAAGTGAACAGCTTCAAAAACTCCAAATTATTAACGGTAAGGACATTACAACTGAAGCGGCGATTACAAAATTGATGTACCTTTTAGGTAGAAATATTACGTCTAAGACTTTTAAAACCATTTTTGAAACCTCCTTAAGAGGAGAAATGCAATAAAAATAACGTCTTTAATTTCTTTAACTAATATTTTTTTTGTTATTTGGACGACCTTAAAGGCTCAACTTAGAGAGGTGGCCGAGTGGTCGAAGGCGCACGCCTGGAAAGTGTGTATACACCAAAAGTGTATCGAGGGTTCGAATCCCTTCCTCTCTGCAATTAAATTTTAATTTCATTATTACTAATTTTTTTTATCTTTAACCCGATTGATTAACTAACAAATTTAAGTTTGAACGAAATGAAAAGATTTTTCTCTATCCTAGCATTGGCTGGGTTGTTTGTATTAAGTACAAATACGGTAAATGCAAAGACGACTACAGCAAACGTAGTTGCGAATTTCACTACAACAGCTGCGGCTACTGCTGTAATGCTTCAAGACGATGCAGCGGAAACAGACGACAAACCCTTTACGCAGACGTTGAAAGAAATGTACATTAAAGGTGGAGCGGGCTTCATGAGCTTTGTTCTTATTTGTTTAATTTTAGGTTTAGCAGTTGCTATTGAAAGAATAATTTACTTAAACCTAGCAACTACAAATACTGGTAAGTTAAAGCAACAAGTAGAAGATGCTTTATCATCTGGAGGTGTTGAGGCTGCAAAAGAGGTTTGTAGAAATACAGCAGGCCCTGTTGCTTCAATATATTATCAAGGTCTAGATCGTGCTGGTGAGAGCGTTGAATCTGCTGAAAAAGCTATCGTTTCTTATGGTGGCGTTCAAATGGGTCAGCTAGAGAAAAATGTTTCTTGGTTGTCTTTATTTATCGCAATTGCACCAATGCTTGGTTTCATGGGTACTGTAATTGGTATGATTCAAGCATTCGAGAAAATTGCAGCAGTAGGTAATTTAAGTGCCTCATTAATTGCTGGAGATATTCAGGTAGCATTATTAACGACTGTATTTGGTTTGATTACAGCGATTATACTTCAAATTTTTTATAACTACATCATTGCTAAAATCGATAGCATTGTAAATGATATGGAAGATTCATCAATCTCATTGATTGATATGTTGGTAGACCACAAAAAATAATTGTCGCACTTAACACCAAAGAATAATGTATAAAATTGTAAAAATTGGATTGATAGTTATTAGCGTTATCGCTTTTATACTATTGTTTTTCATGCCAGATGGTGATATGCCATTTGAAGCGGCTATGGAAAGCGGAGGAATAAATGCGATGCATTGGTTAGCTTATATATTGTTAGCTTTTGCAGTAGCAGCGACCGTAATTTACGGTTTAAAGAATATGGTTTCAACACCAGGTGGTCTCAAAAAATCTATGTACGGGATAGGTGGTTTACTTATAGTTTTGGCAATAGCCTATGGACTAGCGAGTGGAACAGATGTGAGCGTCGAGGAAATGATGAGGGTAAATAAAATTGAAACTAGCGAGAGTACCATAAGAAGCGTAGGAGCAGGAATTAATATGTTTGTTATTTTATTGCTTGTAGCTGTGGTTGTTATCGCTTGGGGTGCAGTAAAAAAAGCAACTAATAAATAAAATATTATGGCCAGAAGAGGAGGAGCACCAGAAGTTAGTGCAGGTTCTATGGCAGACATTGCGTTTTTGCTACTAATTTTTTTCTTGGTAACTACTACCATTGAAACGGATGCAGGCTTAGACAGGATGTTGCCACCAATTGAACCGCCAGATACGGATGTTATTATCAAAGAAAGAAATATTTTTCAAGTATTGATCAATAAAAATGGTCAATTACTAGCTGATGATAACCAAATTGAGCTTAAAGATTTACGAGCCAAAGCTATTGAATTTCTTGATAATAACGGAGATGGTTCTTGTAATTATTGCCAGGGTAAGAAAGATCCAGAGTCTTCTGATAATCCAACAAAAGCCATTATTTCGTTAAAGAATGATAGAGAAACGAAGTATAGCACTTATATTACAGTTCAAAATGAACTCGTGGGTGCCTATAATGAGCTTAGAAATAGAGAAGCGCTGAAACGATACAAGAGAACTTTTGTTGAGTTAGAGGCAGACTTTTTGAATCCTGAGACGAAGGAAAGTCTTGGAGAAACGGAGTATGAAGAATTAAAGGCGAAAGTCAAAAAAATTCAAGAATTATATCCTCAAAAGTTATCGGAAGCAGAGACATCTTCATCAAATTAATTTAGAACTCAAAACAATATAGTATGTCAAAATTTGCAAAAAAGAAAGACGGAGAACTACCTGCTGTGTCAACAGCATCGTTACCTGATATTGTATTTATGCTTTTGTTTTTTTTCATGACCGTAACGGTTATGAAGGATAGTTCTCTTAAGGTGAAGAACGAGCTACCTGTAGCAAGTGAGATTAAAAAGTTGGAGAAAAAGGAAAGAGTGATTACTATTTTTGTTGGTAGTCCTAATAGAGAGTTTCAAAAAACTTTTGGTTCTGAGCCAAAGATTCAGTTAAATGATAAATTTGCTTCCCCAAATGAGGTGGGCGATTACATTCTGATGGAGAGAGCTAAAAAATCTCAAGAACTTCAAAACGTACTTACAACCTCGCTTAAAGTGGATAAAGATGCTAATATGGGTCTTATTTCTGATATTAAGATGGAGTTAAGAAAAGTGAATGCACTAAAGGTTAATTATACAACCGGTAGTGGTGATGCGTTTTCAAACCTACAATAAGTATTTTTTATTACAATAGTTTAATAATACGCTTCAAACGAAATGTTTGAAGCGTATTTTATTTGAGTTAATTTAAGTTAATTTAAGTGTATGAGAATAACTGTACTTATTTTGATATTCTGCTTATATACTAGTGCTTATTCCCAGAGCGATTTAGATACGCTAAAAATAGACACTCGTTATTTTGAAGATCAGTTTTATACAGGTTTTACTTATAATTTTGTTCTCAACGCCCCAGCGCAAGTTAATCAACGAAATTTTTCATACGGGTTACAGTTGGGTTTTATTAAAGATATTCCCGTTAATCAAAAACGAAATGTAGGTTTTGGACTGGGTTTTGGGTTTGGCTTGAATACGTATTATACCAATATTAAGGCAACTGAAACACAAGGTGGTATTAATTACACTATTGCTGATGCCAGTTTAAATCTAAAGCGCAGTAAAATTGAAACCTATCTGCTTGAGGTTCCTTTTGAATTCCGTTGGAGAGATTCAAACCCTACTAATTATAGTTTTTGGCGTATTTATGCAGGTATCAAACTTGGTTACATAGTTAGAGCTAAATCAAAAGCTGTGATTTCTCAACCTTTCGATAGTAGCATTACTGATTCATTTCATAATACAGATGTTCAGAATTTTCAGTATGGTCTTACCTTTAATTTTGGATATCATAATTTTAATATCCATTTCTATTATGCCCTCAGTAATTTATTTAATAATGGAGTTGTTTTAGATCAGCAAACCCTTAATATAACACCTTTACGTGTCGGTTTTATATTTTATATGCTATAGCGAGGTTATTTAGCAGCTATTTTTGTTTCATGTTTAGTCCTCCTCTTCTGGTGGTGTAACTTTTAAAATTATACTAACTTTTAGATCTACAGCATATGGGGTATATATGAGCTTTAATGCTGTTTAATGCGGGTTAATGAATGAGTATTCATACCCCATGAATATTATTTGTTTTGTTGTATTTGGTGCTTATAAGACCATTTGTGGTCGTTACTCTTTTTAACTCCATTTTTTAAAGTAATTAAATCCGCGCTTAAACACATTTACACGTGTTTGAAAATTAAGAGCTAAGGACTAAAATTGTAAAGTGTAGTCATGCAGATTTAGATCCTATCGCATATAAATGTTTAAATGATATCGTACTTGTTTAATTAGTAGTTGTTACTCTTTCTTTTGTGCTAAATTTAAATTTATTGGGGTTGCTCTTGAAACTTCAGGTGCTTAAAAAACTTGTGATATCAGGGTTATTTTAGCTAAATGTTGGATATTTTTAGGCTAATTATACTTTCCTTATAGCCATAATTTTATGGTTAGTATTTGTGAAAACATACCTACAAATAAACCGATAATAAGTTCGGTTGTATTATGAGCTCTGAGGTAAATGCGAGCGCTTGCAACTAAGCCTGTGCAAAAAATTAATATGCTTAGGGCTATTGTAATATTCATTTCAAAATGAATACTAAGACAAGGTAAGTACATTAGTAGGCTACCCATACCTGTTAGGTGTATACTGCTTTTAAAGTTTAAAAACAGTAAAATTAAAGATGTTGTAGCGGCGCCAATAAGGCCAATAAAATAGTAATATAATTCTATGGTAAAGTTATTGGGTATAATCTTATAGGCAACCATAAATAGAAGCACTATGTATATTAATAGCGGGTATCTTCGTTCTTTTAATGATGGTAGTGCAACGGAACTTACTAAGCCGATGTTTTTTAATATTAAAAACGATACAATTGGTATAACTACGGTTAAGATAAAAATAGGTAGAATATTGCTACTTTCAAACGCAGGTGTGCTAAAGCGAGGAGTAATTATAAAATAGGCAACTGTGCCAGCCGTAGGAATAACAATGGGATGAAATATATAAGATATAAGTGTTAGAAAGCTACGCATTATATCTTCTTTCTCAATCGAGCTACTGGTATGTCAAGTTGTTCACGATATTTCGCAACTGTACGCCTAGCAATTGGATATCCTTTTTCTTTTAAAATGTTGGCTAATTTGTCATCGGTAAGCGGTTTTTTCTTTGATTCTTCGCCTATTACCGTTTCTAATATTTTTTTTATTTCTTTAGTAGAAACATCTTCTCCTTGATCGTTTTTCATCGATTCAGAAAAGAATTCTTTAATGAGTTTAGTGCCGTAAGGAGTGTCTACATACTTACTATTTGCTACTCTTGAGACCGTAGATACATCCATTTCAATTTCATCTGCAATATCTTTTAAGATCATAGGCCGAAGATTGCGTTCATCTCCAGTTAAGAAATATTTTTTTTGATACTGCATTATCGCGTTCATGGTAATAAAAAGCGTTTGTTGACGTTGCCGAATAGCATCAATAAACCATTTTGCAGCATCTAGTTTTTGCTTAATAAACAGGACTGTATCTTTCTGAGATTTAGACTTCTTTTTAGCGTCTTTGTACCCTTTAAGCATATTGCTATACTCCTTAGAAACGTGAAGTTCAGGTGCGTTTCTGCCATTTAATGTAAGTTCTAATTCTCCTTCGACAATTCGGATTGAAAAATCAGGTACTACATGTTCTACAATACGATTATTACCGGCGTAAGAGCCACCTGGTTTTGGGTTTAATTTTTCAATCTCCGAAATAGCATCTTTTAACTCTTGTTCAGTGATGCTATATTTTTGAATGAGTTTTTTGTAGTGTTTCTTTGTAAATTGTTCGAATGATTTTTCTAAAATAGTAGTAGCTAGCTCAACACTAGGTGTAAGTTCTTTCCGTTTTAGTTGAATTATTAAACATTCTTCGAGTGAACGAGCTGCTACCCCTGGCGGATCTAATTCTTGAACAAGTTTTAAGATTCTTTCAACAGTTTCTTCGTCAGTATAGATATTTTGGGTAAAGGCCAAATCATCTGCAATATCAGCAGTTGTTCTTCTAATGTAACCACTCTCGTCTACGCTACCAATTAAGAATTCGGCTATACTCCATTCCTCATCATTTAAGTACGAGGTGTTAAGTTGGGTAATTAAATATTGGTTAAAGGTGGTGCCAGCAGCATATGGTACGCTTTTTTCATCATCGTCTGCGCTATAATTATTTGCCTTGGTTCTATATTCAGGCACTTCATCATCGCTTAAGTAGTCGTCTATATTAATGTCTTCTGCCGAAATGGTTTCGTTATCAGTTTCTTCTGCAAACTCATTTTCAAATTCATCATCAAAATTGTCAGGCTCTTCTTTACCTTTTTCTAATGCAGGGTTTTCTTCCAATTCTTGCTTCAAACGTTGTTCAAAAGCCTGCGTTGGCAACTGTATCAACTTCATCAATTGTATTTGTTGAGGTGATAGCTTTTGAGATAATTTGAATTGTAAGTACTGTTTTAACATTAAGTTTTATTGTAATTCTTTTAAAAAGTGGATAAAAAGATAACCATTTATTCTATTATTAGTATTTAAATACCTTAAAATTCGGCGTTTTGAGGTGTTCTTGGAAACGGAATTACATCGCGAATATTGCTCATTCCGGTTGTAAAGAGCACTAAACGTTCAAAACCTAATCCAAAACCACTATGTTTAGCGCTTCCAAATTTTCTAAGGTCTAAGTACCACCAGAGTTCTTCCTCGGATATATCTAAAGCTTTCATTTTTTCTTTTAAAATATCTAGGCGTTCTTCTCTTTGCGAGCCACCAACAATTTCTCCGATACCAGGAAAAAGAATATCCATTGCTCTTACTGTTTTACCATCTTCATTTAAACGCATGTAAAATGCTTTAATTTTTGCAGGGTAATCGAAGAGTATTACGGGGCACTTAAAATGCTTTTCAACTAAAAACCGTTCATGTTCACTTTGAAGATCTGCACCCCATTCATCAATTAAGAATTTGAATTTTTTCTTTTTATTGGGTTTGCAGTTTCTTAAAATTTGTATCGCTTCGGTATATGAAACACGTTTAAAGGTGTTTTCAGAAACAAATTTTAACTTCTCAATCAAAGCCATTTCGCTGCGTTCTGTCTGAGGTTTGCTTTTCTCTTCGTCGAGTAATCGTTTTTCTAAAAACTCTAAATCGTCTAAGCAATTTTCTAGTACATAATGGATTACCTTCTTGATGAAATCTTCTGCAAGATCCATATTGTCGTCTAAATCATTGAACGCAACTTCAGGTTCTACCATCCAAAATTCCGCAAGGTGTCTAGTGGTGTTTGAATTTTCTGCTCTAAAAGTGGGGCCAAAAGTGTAAACTTTACCTAAAGCCATGGCATAAGCTTCAGCTTCTAACTGGCCAGAAACCGTTAAATTAGTTTCTTTGCCAAAAAAATCTTCTTTATAATCGATAGTGCCATCTTCATTAAGGGGCGGTGTTTTAGCATCTAATGTGGTTACCCGAAAAGTTTCACCTGCTCCTTCAGCATCAGATCCTGTTACAATAGGAGCATGAAAATAGTTGAAGCCATTTTGTTGAAAGTATTGGTGAATTGCAAAAGACAAAGCAGAACGTACGCGCATTATTGCCGAAAAAGTATTCGTTCTTATACGCAAATGTGCTTGTTCGCGTAAGAACTCCATAGAATGTTTCTTCGGTTGTATTGGGTAGGTTTCTGGGTCAGAAGTACCGTATACAAAAATCTCTTTAACTTGAATTTCTTCACTTTGTCCACGTCCTTGACTTTCTACAAGCAGTCCAGTTATTTTTACGGCTGCACCCGTATTAATCTGTTTTAAAAGCTGCTCGTCAAACGCTTCAAAATCAACAACACATTGAATGTTTTTAATCGTAGAACCGTCGTTTAAGGCAATAAATCTATTGCTTCTAAACGTTTTTACCCAGCCATTTATACTTACTTCTTGCCCTTCAGGTTTAGTACTAAGTATTTCTTTTACACTTATTGATTTCATCTAAAAAAATTAAAAACCAAAGATAGCCTTTTGTGAAACAAAATTTAAACAGTAATCAGTATAAAATTTATGCAGGATTTGAGTTACTAGTTTAAATTTTTTTCATCTTTAGGTAGTATATCAATCTGAGGCTTTTTTAGGGTCTCTTTATTTGCAATACTTTTCTCAAGAGAAAGTAGAAGTGAGGGTAAAAGCACCAAATTGGCAAGCATAGCAAAAAGTAAGGTTGCTGATACTAAGGCACCTAAAGCTACGGTGCCTCCAAAATTAGAAATTATAAAAACCGAGAAGCCAAAGAATAATACAATTGACGTGTAAAACATGCTTACCCCTGTTTCTTTTAGCGCTGCGTAGACAGAGACTTTAATGCGCCAATTATTTGCGGTAAGTTCTTGTCTGTATTTTGCAAGAAAATGTATGGTGTCGTCTACCGAAATACCGAAAGCGATACTAAAAACTAGTATTGTTGACGGTTTTATGGGTACACCAACAAAGCCCATTACCCCAGCAGTAATGAGTAAGGGTAGTAGGTTCGGAATCAAAGAAACAACGATCATCCTGAACGAACGAAACAAATAGGCCATAAACAAAGCAATTAAACCTATGGCGAGGGTTAAGGATAGAATTAAATTTTTAACTAAATATTTGGTTCCTTTTAAAAATAATAAGGCGCTACCTGTCATGTATACTTTGTAGCGTTCTGAAGGAAAAATTTTAGAAATGTTTTCGTTAAGTTTTGTTTCTATATCTTCCATACGGCTTGTCTTTACATCTCTCATGAAGGTGGTAAGACGCGCAGTTTGCCCCGTACTGTCGACAAAGCTTTTTAATAGATTGTTGTTACTAGAGGATTTTTTTGCAAAATCCATAATAAAGGTGTTCTCTTGTGAAGTTGGTAATTGGTAATATTTTGGAATACCATTATAAAAAGCTTGCTTCGAGTATTTAATCAAATTAACAATAGAAACTGGTTTAGAAAGCTCTGGAATTTCTTCAATTACTTGGCCTAAGCGATCAATTCTTTTTAGCGTAGCAGGTTTTAAAACGCCTTTTGGTTTTTTGGTGTCAATCACAACTTCTACGGGCATGATGCCATCAAATTCTTCTTCGAAAAACCGAATATCCTTAAAAAATTCAGTCTTTTTCGGCATATCTTCGATTACACTACCAGAGATATCAATTTTATATATACCTATAATACTAAGTACAAGAAGTACAATAGAGCTAATGTATATTGTAATGCGTTGCTCGCGAACCACACGTACAGTCCAGTTTACAAAGGCATCAATCCATTTTTTATTAAGATGTCTTAAGTGTTTTGATTTTGGTGTACGTAAAAAGCTATATACAATGGGTATTATTAATAACGATAACACAAAAATACCAATGATGTTTATGGAGGCAACAATACCAAATTCTTTAAGTAGCTTACTATCGGTAACAATAAAAGTTGCAAAACCAGAGGCGGTTGTTATATTGGTCATTAATGTGGCATTACCTATTTTTGAAATAACGCGCTGTAATGATAGTGCTTGGTTACCATGTTTTTTTATTTCTTGTTGATATTTATTTATTAGAAAAATACAGTTTGGAATACCAATTACAATTATGAGCGGGGGTATTAGAGCGGTAAGAACCGTTATTTCGTATTGTAGTAATCCTAGGATACCAAAAGCCCACATCACGCCTATGATTACAACCCCCATTGAAATAAATGTAGCTCTAAAACTTCTAAAGAAAAAGAAAAATAGGAGCGAGGTAACACCTAATGCTGCACCAATAAAAATACCTATCTCGTTAATTATATTTTGTGAGTTTTTTGTACGAATATAGGGCATCCCAGAAATGCGCACATTAAGATTTGTGTCTTTTTCAAAGCCTTCTATAAGGTTTTGCATTTCTTGTAGAATGAAGTCTTTACGAACAGATGTGTTCACAATATCTTTATCAAGATACATTACGGTTCGTATGGTTTTACTTTTTTTATTAAAAAGTAAATTCTCATAAAAAGGCATGTTGCTGAACAGATGATTGGTAATACTATCTACTTCTAGGTCCGTTTTAGGTTGTTTTTTAATTAGAGGTTTAAGTTCAAAAAAACCTTTTTCTTTGTTTTTAATAAGTTCTTTTAAATTATCAGTAGAAAGTACATAATCAACCTCAGGAAAAGCCGCTAGTTGTTTGCTTAATTTGTTCCAGCGGTTAAAATTTTGGGCCGTAAATAAGGCACTATCTTTTATGGCAAAAACAATAGCATTTCCATCTTCACCAAATTGCTCTAAAAATGTCTTGTATTCTAGGTTTACCGGATGATTATCTGGCAAAAGATTCGCTTGCGAACTAGAGAAACGCATATTTTTCCACTGCGACCCTAAAAAAATAGTAAACAAAGCAATAAGTACTAGAATTAATATTCTATTTCGAAGAATAATTCGAGCAGTTTTTGTCCAAAATGTTTGAGGTAGTTTTTTTGTCATAGTATTTTATGGCCTACAAAGATAAAAAACAATAAAGAGTGTTCCTAAATTCATAGGATTGAAATAAACGAGTATTTTAAGACCAACTATTCTAAATATAAAAAACGACCCAAAGGATCGTTTTCTAGTTGTTTTAGTTTTCAGACATTATTAAACGGTCATAATTTCTGCCTCTTTCTTTTCTAAAAAGGCATCGATTTTTTTGGTGTAAGTGTCAGTGAGTATTTGTACGTCACCCTCTGCATTTTTCTTTAGATCTTCCGACGCGTCACTTAGGTTGCGTATTTCTTTATTGGCATCTTGGCGTGCAGTTCTAACGCTTACTTTTGCATCCTCAGCTTCGCCTTTTGCTTGTTTGGCTAAATCGCGCCTTCTTTCTTCGGTAAGGGGTGGCACGTTTATGATAATCATATCGCCATTATTCATAGGATTAAAGCCTAAATTACCGTTCATAATTGCTTTTTCAATTTCTTGTAACATTCCTTTTTCCCATGGCTGAACTGATATAGTTCGAGCATCTGGTGTATTTACATTGGCTATTTGTGTGAGTGGTGTTTGTGAACCGTAATAATCAACTTTGAGATTAGATAGCATTGCGGGGCTTGCCTTGCCAGCACGAATTTTTATAAATTCTTTTTCTAGGTGTACCATTGCAGCATCCATACTCTCTTTGGCTGCATCAAGTATAAAAGTTATTTCTTCGTTCATCTTTTAAATATAATTAGTTATTCTGAAAATTAGCCTTGCAGAAGTCTAAGCAGATCTTCGTATGCTTGCCCTTGTGGGCTATAGGTTTACTACTGTTCCTATGTTCTGACCGTCTAATAATTTCAATAAATTTCCTTTCGTATTCATATCAAAAACAACAATGGGCAACTCATTTTCTTGGCTCAGTGTAAATGCGGTTGTATCCATCACCTTTAATCCTTTTAGCAAAACATCTGCAAAAGAAATTGTATCAAATTTCGTTGCTGTTTTGTCTTTTTCTGGGTCAGAGGTGTAAATTCCATCTACTCTAGTGCCTTTTAAGATAACATCGGCTTCAATTTCAATTGCTCTTAAAACCGCTGCAGAATCTGTTGTAAAGTAAGGGTTGCCTGTGCCTCCTCCAAAAATAACCACACGTCCTTTTTCTAAATGACGCATTGCCTTTCTTCTGATAAATGGCTCTGCAACTTCATTAATTTTTATGGCAGACTGTAGACGCGTTTCAACGCCTTTAATCTCTAATGCGCTTTGCAAGGCCAAGCCATTGATTACGGTAGCAAGCATGCCCATATGATCCCCTTGAACTCTGTCCATGCCCGTAGCGGCACCAGCGAGTCCTCTAAAAATATTTCCGCCTCCAATAACTATAGCTACTTCAATACCTTTAGCCACTACCTCTTTGATTTCTTCGGCATATTCTGATATTCTTTTTGGGTCAATTCCATATTGTTTTTCACCCATCAAAGCTTCACCGCTCAATTTTAAAAGGATTCTTTTGTACTGCATATTGCAAATTGTTTCAGACAAAAATAATGAAAAAAGTATCAAGCATCGTTTCAATCTTGCATAGCTAGCTAAATATTTCTTAATATTTAGGTTTTAGAGGTTCATTTTATTTAAACTTGCAGCTTTTAAAAATAAGAAAATAGTTTTCAAGATAAATTAGTATTCTATGAGAAAGATAAGTCTAGTAGCACTTATAAGCTTTTTATTGTACAGTTGTGTAACAAAGAAAGCATTGGTAACTGCAGATAAAGGGTCAATTGATGTAAAAATTGACTTAATAAATGTCAAAGATGATAAGGTAATGGTTGAGATAGATCCTGGTTCGTTTACAGCAGATGAGGTTGCTTTTTATATTCCTAAAACTGTACCAGGCACCTATAGTACGGATAATTACGGAAAATATATTGAAGATTTTAAGGCATTTGATTATGGTGGAAAAGAAATTAGTGTTTCAAAATCTGATGATAATACTTGGAATATTACTGAGGGTAAAAAACTAGATAAAATAAGCTATTGGGTAAATGATACGTTTGATAGTGAAGCGGAGCAAGAAAGCCCTGTTTTTTCTCCTGCAGGAACAAATATTTTGGCAGGTGAAAATTTCGTTTTGAATTTACACGGTTTTGTGGGTTACTTTAAAGACTTAAAGGAGGTTGCTTATAATTTAGAAGTTTCTGCGCCAAATGATCTGATTGCAACAACTTCTCTTGCTATGGTGTCTAGTTCAAATACGAATCCTAATTCTAATATTGATAGGTATAGCGCTTCAAGATATTTTGAAGTTATAGATAATCCAATCTTTTATGCAAAGTTAAATACTGAGACGTTTCAGATTAATGATATTTCGGTAACACTAAGCGTCTACTCGCCAACCGGTGTGTATACTGCTGCAAGTTTAAAAGATAAAATGCAGAAGATGATGGCTGCACAAAAAAGCTTTCTGGGCGAGATTAATGGTACAAAACAATATTCTATCTTGTTATATTTAGCTAAAGTTGATGAGCCAGATGCTGGCGGTTTTGGGGCTTTAGAGCATCATACTTCTACACTAGTTGTACTGCCAGAAATAATGGGTAAAGAGGCTTTAGAGCAAGCTATGGTAGATGTGGTTTCACACGAGTTTTTTCATACTGTAACCCCATTAAACGTGCATTCAGAGGAAGTGCAGTATTTCGATTTTAATGCCCCTAAAATGTCTCAACATTTATGGATGTATGAAGGTACTACCGAGTACTTTGCAAATCTATTTCAAATTCAACAAGGGTTAATTGATGAGGCTGATTTTTTTGAACGAATTGTAGGTAAAATTCAAAATGCTAAAGGTTTTGATGACACTATGTCGTTTACTGAGATGAGTAAAAATATATTGATGTCACCTTACAAGGAAAATTATACAAACGTATATGAGAAAGGGGCTCTAATTAATTTGGCGCTAGATTTAGAATTAAGAACTTGGAGTAATGGTGAAAAAGGAGTGCTTTGGTTAATGAAAGAGCTCTCTAATAAATATGGTAAGATGACGCCTTTTAAAGATGAGAATCTTATTAATGAAATTGTTGCGATGACCTATCCTGAACTACGCAATTTTTTTGATAACCACGTAATAGGTGACTCTCCCATTGATTATACTTCTTACTTTTCAAAGGTGGGTTTAAAAATGGCTTCAGTTGAAAAGCCATGTCAACGTTTTTTCTTGGATCAACAAATTCCTTTTATTGATGCAGATCCGACTGATAATAATGCGGTAATCATTAGAGATGGCATTACTTTAAATAACTTCTTTAATGATCTTGGTGCGCAAGGTGGTGACGTTATTAAAAGCATAAATGGATCAGAGGTTACCGTACAAGGTATTGCGCCTATTTTACAAGAGAGCTTTACATGGCCAGCCGATAAAGAAATAATAATGGTTGTGAAAAGAGAGGGTCAAGAGTTAGTGCTTAAAGGTGTAGCAGGTACACCTTCTATAAAAGCTGAGGCTTTAAGACCAAATGAGGAAGCATCTGATACGCAAATAAAATTAAGGACTGCCTGGTTAAAAGGTTAAGAATTAAAACTATTTTTTTTATCTAAAGGCGTCTCCGATATGGTGGCGCCTTTTTTTGTTTCAGAAGAATATCCATGCGGGAAACAATTTTAGCGGCTATTTAAGAGGGTTACAAATGATTATTTGATATTGAAAAGCTGATTTTCTTCGAGGAGTACATAAAAAAAGCTTACAAAAGTAATGGTTTATACGGGTGTTTTTTGCTAACAACAAAGCACTTTAAACGTTTTTATGGCACTTTACTTAAACTAATTCGTATTTGTATGAAATCAAAAATATTTATGTAAAATGTCTTTACTTTAGGTCTAGTAAATAATAGAGTAGTAGAAGCCTAAAACACTTTGTTATTTGTAACCTTATGAATTGTTTTTTTACGATTATAGGTATCGATATCGTGTAGCTTTTAGAGGCAAAAAGTATTGCTAAAATAAGAAAGGTATAGGTTTCTATATTGAATAAGTGCTGCTTTGAAGCATTTCGAGAACTGCAACTATTTTGGAAAGTAAAAGAAAAATAATATTTGTTTAACGGGTATATTTACGAAATAATAATGAAGCCTTATGTTTGCGTAATTTTCTTCAAAATTCTAATCAGGTTTATTCTCAATTTATGGTAGCTTTTTGCATAAGAACGATGGTAGTTTTTAATATCTTATTTTCTTAATTTATAAAAACTAAAAAAAGCGCAAACCCAAGGCTTGCGCTAAAACTACTTTTTTAAATACCGTGCTAGGTACAGTTGTTCGTTTCTAATGCTTTTTTCTGATTATTTTTTAAAAACGGTGTAAATTCTAATTTCTGGATTGCCTTCTAAAAATGGCTTTAATTCACTCACTACATCGTTTTCAAAGAGTTTACTTGTTAAATAGGCTTTTGCTTCATCTTCAGATTTAAACCCGTGAAGCACCTGAACGTCTTCTGTTCTTATTAAAAGTTCTTTAGATGTAGCACCTGCTATTGTATTAAGAAAGGGCTGCTTGTACTTTAAATAAACAGCAGCTGCATTTCCTCTATTTTCAGCTTTAATATCTAAAGTAATTTCTAAAAAGGCATTTGTTTCTTTAGTTTCTGTACTCATGGATGTTAAAGTTGCTAGTGATAACACTGCAAATAGAGACAAAATTCCGATTGATAGTTTTCTTTTAATTTTCATTGTTTATATATTTTTGTTACCCTGCAAAAGTAGATTCAATGTGCTCGGGATAAAATAGACAAAAGCGACAAAACTTGGTGAAATTAGGAAATAGATTTTCTAAACTCTGCAGGAGAAAAATTGACATGTTTTTTAAAAAATTTCGTAAAATAATAGGGATCATTAAAGCCTAAATCAAAAGCAATTTCATTTATAAATAAATTAGAATGCATTAATTTTCTTTTTGCTTCAAGAATTATTCTATCCGAAATTGCTTGTCCCACAGTTTCTAAAGTTTCTGACTTAACAATAGCATTGAGGGTTTTGGTTGAAATTGATAACTCGCTTGCATAGTCTGAAACAGACCAATTTTTATAAAAATTGCTTTCTAAAAGATCACGAAATTTGAGGTAAGTATTGTTATCTGGTTTCTTATTAAAACTAAAATTTTTTCTCATTTCTCTTTCAATAACTAAAAGCATTGATTTTAATAAATTAGAAAGTATACTGCTATTTCCAAATTGGTTTGTAAAAGAAACTTCATCTTTAATTTGAGACAAATAGCTTTTTAGTTTGTGTTCAAGGGTTTCTGTTATTTGAAAATAAGGTTCTTGCTTGTTGTTGAAAATTGAATAGGTGAGAAAAAAATTAATATCAGTATCGTTGTGCAATAAAAACGATTCGTTAAAATGAATTAAGTATCCACGATAGTCAGATCTTTTTTCAAAAAAATGCACTTGATTTTTTGCCACAAAAAATATTCTATTTTTTTTTATGTCATAGCTTTCAAAATCAATACTATGTGTTCCTTCATTGTTTTTAAACCAAATTATTTGGTAAAAGCTGTGCGAATGTGGTTTTACAGAATGCTCAGCATTCAAGTTTTGATATTCTGCTAAATCAAAAATATCAAACTGTCTTTTTTTTGGTTCGTTTTTTAGAAAATGATATGTTTCTATGTTTCTTTTCTTCATTAAAATAAGCTTCGCTCTTAAATTGGGTTATCTGGCTACCACTAAATTGTATCCAATTTAAATGTACTTACAAAGTAGCTAAATTTAAAACAAAAAATAGGTTTCATGTATGCCCAAATCGAGTTTACTCTGCTATGGTTTTTATAAATATAGCCTCAAAATAGCATAGTTGTTTTTTAATAACAAGGGCAATGGCATATAAGAAAGAACGTGTATTTCTTTTATTTTACCGAATCAATTTTATAAGGCTATAAGTGTGCTTTTGTTATTACTTTTAAAAAGTTTTTACTCGTTTTATCGGGGCAATTTATGCATGCCTTAAAAGGATTTATACTTCATAATACCAAAAAAAACGGAGCTATTTTGGTGGGTATAACTAGCTTGTAATAGGTACTATGGTTGGTTGGTAACAGCTTGGTTTTATTTTTTATTTTGTTGTGTCATCCATAACCAGTTTACCTTGCCGTACACATATTTTTTATTAGTTGTAAATTTTGATTCGCCTTTTAGTTCTCCATTTTTTTGCTTCACCACTTTTAACTTCAACAAGGTATGGTCTCCATTTTCATAATTAAAGGTTTCACCGTCATCATTATACAAGTGATATGTATTTTCTTTGGTTCCGTAATGCCTAACTTCTAAAAATGACTTTTTCGAGTTTTTTTCTTCTTTAGAGGATAACATGGGTATTATTCCTCCATCTTTTACAAATAGAGGAATCTGCTCTAGTTTTGTTTTTATAGTAATGGTTTCACCATTTCCCATGAGTTTCCCGTTGTAAAAATTGTACCAGTTGCCTTTTGGTAGCACCACTTGGCGTTCAGTTTCTCCTGAAAAAACGGGTGCAACTAAAATAGAGGGGCCCATCATGTATTGGTCTGTTACTTCCATTCGTATTTGTTCTTCATACGGATTTTTTTCTCCATCTAATTTACCTCCGATTAACGATTCAGTATCATTAAATCCGTGTTCTAATACCATTGCTCTAAACGGCGGAATTCCTTTTTGCTGATAATCTGAAAATGCGGTATATAAATAGGGTAGTAAATTCAGTCGAAGCGTAACATTGTCTCTAATTATATCGGTTACCTCCGGAAAGCTCCATGGTTTGGTGCCACTTTCCCAAGCGTCTAGTTGCATTAAAGGAGAAAAACATACGGTCTGAAATCTTCTTACCCACTCTTCTGCCGATTCTGCGCTTCGCACTTCAGGGGTCCATAAAAGACCAGCCAATGAAGCGTTTACCAAAGCGGTAACATAGTTTTTATGGTCGTAATGGTCACTATAAATTACAAAAGGGCTACTGCTTGCGCCAATGTATGCCGATCTTACCAAACTATAAGTTCTTTGGTTTTGCTTTTTTAAATGATCTCCTACAGTTTTTTGCATTATTTGACCATAGAGCTGCCTAATTTCAACAGCATCATTACCTGATGGAAAAGTGGCGTGGTCTGGCCATAACCATCTATCAAAACCATCTACCTCATCAAACTTATACCCACTAATACCAATATCTAAATGATTTTTTTGATGATGATTTAATAGTACCTTTTGTGCTTCAGGAATGGTGTAGTCAGGAACTTCGCCTAACCAAACGGTATGACTGCCAGTAAAAGGTTTAATATCGTTAAACATGGTTGAGCTTGGAGCTACAAATGGGTTTTCCCATAGATTAACCTTTATTCCATCATCACTAAGTGTTTTAACAAATTTTCTCGGATTTGGAAAACGTGTTTCATCCCAATCAAATGAGCAAGGATAGGCAAAACTCTGCCAGCCTGGCTCTAATCCAAGAACATCAATAGGGAAGTTGTTTTTCTTGAAATCGCTAATTTCTTTATGAACATCCTCAGAAGAACTTTTAGTGTGCATTCTGTGCCAAAATCCTAAACCCCATTTAGGAGGCAGTACGCCTCCGCCACAAAATAAATTATACCGTTGAACTACTTCTAGGGTTGAAGTTCCTGTAAAAACATATACCTCTAAGCCATCTCCTTGTACGCTAGCTTCAACGGCATCTGAAAGAGGTCGCGAATCCCAATTTTCACCAGTAGTTCGGTCTATTGGTTCTGGTTTTTTACTATCTTTTCTATTACCAACACCGACATGTATTTTTAACCGTTTAGAAGTATTTATCAAAACACCATAGCCCTTGTTTGAAACATAAAACGGAACGGGTGCATGGGTATAGCCTTTAACCCCGCCATAATGATCCACTTTTAAAGTATATACGCCTTCTCGTCGGTTAATACCTTTAAATTCTAAACCCAAACCATAAATTTTTTCGGTAGGATTTAGCGGTAATCTAATTATAGCTCTTTCAGAAGTAAGCTGACTGAGTGTCAACTCCTCGTTAAATGGAAAAGGGGAATCGCCAAGCTCTTTAATGGATGCAGATTTTGGTGGGTTTGTATAGGTCAACGGATTTAGACCTAATTTTCCAAAGCTGGCTTTCCATACACCTGGCATTACTTTTTTCCATGTTATTTTATCCATTCCTGAAATAGAAGTGTTGTTTTGAGAATAGCTCATCAAGCCAGAGAAAAAAAGTAGTGTAATTAATAATTTACCCATTGGTTTGTTTTATTGATATTTGTTTAGTTAATACCTACCATGATTTTGTGTAAGTAAATGTTATTTTGTTTGCTTAATCATATAAAGCATTTAGATGAATTTTACGCAGCATCATCAAGTCTTTATGTAGTTCTTTAGTAAGCTTAGGACGTTCTTCAATAACATTGTTGCGCTCTTGTGGGTCTACTTTTAAATCATACATTTCATACCTTTCGTCTTGTATATTTATATATTTCATGCTGCCTTTTCTAATAGCTATGGCATTATCGGTGTTTGCTTGTTCTAATATATATTCAGCGCCAAGGTCATCTTTACCCATAAATGTATCCCAATAATTTCTACTGTCAAGAGCAGCTTCGATAGGAATTTCTTCATTAAAATATGCTGCAAAGGAAGCTAATAAATCAACTTGACTTACCAAAGCAGGTGAAACTTTGGGTTTTATCTTTGATGGCCAACGTATAATAAAAGGAACGCGTGTTCCGCCTTCATAGATGTCATATTTTCCACCTCTATAGATACCAGCCGCCTTATGATTTCCTTTTCCTGAACCATCTTGGTAGCCTCCATCAATATATACTGGGCCGTTATCGCTAGAAAAGATTAGGATGGTGTTTTTTTCTATTCCCTTTTGCTTTAGTACCTTCATTATTTCACCAACGCACCAATCAAGTTGAACAATGTTATCACCTCTATAGCCTAGTGTAGTTGCGCCCTTAAACCGCGGATGAGGCAACCTAGGAGCATGAATATCATTTGAGGTTAATAACAGAAAAAAAGGATCATCTTCATTTTTTGTAATAAATGTCTTTGCCTTCTTAACCAGATCATCTCCTATATTAGTGTCCTTCCACAAAGCTTTTTTACCTCCTTTCATGTAGCCAATACGTCCAACGCCATTAATTACAGAGCACTGATGTCCGGCATCACCTTGGTAGACAGTTATAGATTCCGGATTTTTAATGGCATCTGGATAACTTGTGCCAGCTATAGAATCAGGAATAGGTACTCTTGAGACAGTTATCGGATCATTAGGGTCGTAATTATACACCTTATGATTTTCAACATAAACAAAAGGAGATCTGTCATTTGAAGAGGGAATTATAAATGAATAATCAAAGCCTACTTCATTGGGGCCGGGTTTAATTTCTTTGTTCCAATTAATATCGCCGTTTCCTAATCCAAGATGCCATTTTCCAATAATGCCAGTCTGGTATCCTGCTTGTTGAAATAACTTTCCAATCGTAAATTGAGTAGGTTGTATCGATAATGGAGCATTTACAGGTTGAACGCCAACCTTTTTTCTAAAACCCATTTCTCCTGTCAATAGCGCATATCGCGATGGGCTACAGGTTGAAGCAGCACAATGCCCATCTGTAAACCTAATGCCTTCACTTGCTAATTTGTCAATGTTCGGCGTTTTAATAAGATCGGCACCGTAGACACCAATATCACCATAGCCAATATCATCACTATAAAATATTATAACATTTGGCTTCTCTTCTGCTTGGTCGCAGGCAAAAAAACAAAGTGAGCTAACAATGAGTACTATTAGTAAATTATTTTTTTGCATAGCGGGTATTGTTTTATTTGTGATAAAATTGGGTTGTAATTAGCAGGTCGTTAAAATTGTTTTCACAGTTTAAATAATCGTCTCAATAAATATATTTTTAATCTTGAAGATTTTTCTTGTGTTTTTGATTAAATTTTCATCAAATCCTAAAAATACTTCGCTATAATTTACTTTCCAAATTCTGTTGTCTATATCTTATATGGGTAGGTGTTTCGTTTTAAGAGCCGAAACTAAATAAAATCATAGTAAACAGTGTTAAATAGCGATTGAAATTAAGCGGTTTGTAGTGTTGTAAAAATTATTTGTAATTGGCCTGACTTTCCTCTAAAATACGGGCGCTTAAAATGTTTATAGGTATTGTTGCTCTTTTTAGGTTTAATACTAGGTGTAAACACATACAAGCACGAATATCTGTTTTTAGGTGAACTGTACACATAAATTTGCGCCTTTTTTTAGTATTTTTTGATGGTGGCAGTTTTTAAAAAATAGGTCTGCCTTTTAATGCTTGTACCAGGGTTGTTACAGCAAGAAGTGCGTAGCATATTGAAATTATAATGGTTGCTTTTGTACTTTTAAAAATATAGAATGAAAGTATGGGAAGTATTTGTAATGCGTGCATACCTATGAAATGAGATATTCTTAAATCGCCTACCGTTTTACTCCATCCTACAATAAACCAGTTAGAATTGTCATTGATGGCTCCTACGCTATGGTTCATACGTGACCCCATCAGGGCCCCTTCAAAAGAGAAAATTACAAAAATGAGTATTGCCAAGCGAATTGCCCAAACATAGTAATTTGGTAACGTGGTAAACGTTTGAGTGAAAAACAATACGCCAATATATGCGGTGCATAATGTAACAATTGTAGCCGCTAAACCCATTAGTGAATACAATAGTGAATACGTAGGAGTACTTATATTAAAATGCGATAGTTGGCCTTTTGAGGCTTGAAATGTGATGTACAAAAGTTCAAAACCAAACAAAATAATAACGATCCAATTAAATGTTGATACATTAAAATCTGTTAAGTAATAACAATACCAAGCCATAGTCCAAGAAAATAAACCAATGGAAATAGCAAATTTAAAAGGTTTTATATAGGCGTTTACTTCTTGTACTTGTGTAGTTGTAAATTTGGTTAATACAAAACATATTATAGATAGCGTGAAGCAAAACAAACCAAAATAAAACAAAGATTCGTTTCGTATTTTTATTTCGTTAATAACATGTAAAAATCTTTCTATCATTAACGCCTTACTTGTTATTGACCGTAACCTTTGGTATAAAATAATTTAGGCAATAAAGCATTGCACCATATGTAAAAATTAGGGTAGGTATGTTGGTGTTAAACCCTAGTTCAATTTCTGGAATACCAAATAGCTCTCTAAAAGATTTTGTAGCAATGAGTAGCATGAATAAAATTCCGTAAGCAAAAATTGAAATAATGGCAATTTTAGTTTTTAGGGTTCTAGAAGTTCCTTTTTTGGTTTCATTTTTAAAGAAATACCATAGCATAGCAAAACTGAATATGGCTTCAATTAAAATTGCTAGGTAAGGCTTAGATGCATATAGTCCAAGGCCAACCTCTATTGAATCTGATCCAAAAAGGTGATGCATATGACCTGAAAAGAAGTCTAAAATAAAATGTAAGGCTACTAAAGCCATACTTACCAAGCCTATTTTAGTGCTTTTAAATAACAGTTTTGCAAGTAAGAAAACAACCACTAACCAAAATAATTGCGGTAACAAATCGTGACTATACAACATGTCTACTACCATGTTATTTAATGTAGCATCAAAAGCGTCACTTGGTTGGGTGGGTTCAAGACCTAAATAATGAAAAATGAACCACAATAAATCTTGTAATTGTGATATTATAAGAAAATAAAGGAGCGAACCTTTTGGAACCTTTTGGTTTGCTATTAATGCTGTTGTAAAATGCCCTGCTAACATGGTTTGTGTTTAATTATTGTAATATTGCTATTAAATTAAAAGTAAAAATATAAATTACTATTGAATTAATAGTAATAATTTCTGTGAAATGAAAAAAGAATTTCGTTCTGGATGTCCAATATCTTCTGCACTTGATATTGTCGGGGATAAATGGACGCTATTAATTATTAGAGATATGCTTGTTAAGCATAAAAAGACTTTTAAAGCAATTTCCGATTCAGATGAAAAAATTGCTCCAAGTATTTTAGCCGCACGATTAAGAATGTTAGAGCTTTATAAATTGATTTTTAAAACGAAAAGGATCGAAAATAAAAAGGAAAATATTTATTTATTGACTGAAAAGGGAATGGGATTAACGCCAATTATTATTGAATTCAGTTTATGGGGCAATTCTAATCTGCAAGAATTTAATGATATTGATGCTGTAGACGGCTTAAGTATTGATAAAACTTTAATCATTAAAGCTGTTCAAGATAGTTACTATGCTGCAGTACTGAGCCGTTGGCGAAGCGCATCTAATATATATGATGAAAGCATTATTTTAGGCGACTAAACCAAAATAGACTAAGAAAAAGAAAAGCCCATATTGGAAGGAGAATAACAATGAAATTAAGGTATCCAAAACAAAAAAAATAAAAACAGCAACAAGCGATTACGGGCTCTAAAGCGCACCCACATCAAGTTTCAAATCCATAGCATTAAAAAAAGGTCTTAGATAAATATAAAAAATGCCTCAAAAATAAATCCAGAGGCATTTTAATCCATTCTATTTTTAAAATTGAGTTACTCCTGAAAATACCAAACAAATTGCTCATTTACTGAGGATAAAAAAATATATGCATAAGTGAAACTTGAAGCTCTGCGATTAAATTCAGTGTACTTACCAGTCTATGTTCGATAAAATTAATCTTTAATGAGTCTAATACCTACACCAATAAGAATAGAATCTTCACTAAAGCTAAACTCAGATACATCATTAGACGAAATAGAAAAATTTGTTCTTGTGGAAGATGAATTTATATCTACAGTTTCTGCATTTGAAGTAGCTAACATACTTACCAATGCTCCACCAGTAGCTGTTCCTCCAGCCGAAACATATCCGGTTGGTAAGGCATTGAACCCAGATTCATTTGTGCCATGTTTTTCAAAATCAGGCCAACCTGTCTCTGATTTTAAAGCAGCAATAATATTATCTTCAAATCCGTTTTCTTTTAAATAATTTTCTAGATCTTTAAAATCTTGTACAGAAGGGATACGCCACCCTTCTGGAGCTAATTTTCCGGTTTGTATTGCAAAGTAATTATACAAAGCCCCATAATGATCAAAAGGTAATTCTTCATCAAAGTTATCGTTTAAATCACTTGTATCTGCCCATTGATACATGCCACCTTTTTCATTAGGAGAGAACCAATCCATACCAAATTGCCATTCAACTATAGGTGTGCCGTCATTGTATTTTGTTGTTTTTAGATTTTCTACCGTCCAAATTTGATCTCCTATGGTAACCGTATTATACACGTTACCATCTGCATCAGTTACTGTTATGGCTTCATCAAACTCATCGGGGGTTGTTTCTTCTTCGTTTGTGTTTGTACACCCAAAAAAACTTGATGCTAAAAAAATAATAATGCTAATTTTTGTAAGTATTTTCATGTTGTAATTTTATTGATAATAATTTCGTTAAAAAGAAATAAGTTTAACTTTCGTTTTTTACTTCGCATTTACAGTTAAAACTTTTATTTAATTCAAGATACAAAAAAAAATTACATATCATTTTTAGCTACCACGTAGTTAAAAAGCGAAGGTTACAGCGCATTTTATTCATATATTTGGTTTTATAACGTGCTTAATTTTAAATAATTATCTTTAGTTTTAAAGAATTACGGTATCTTATTACAGGTAGCAATAGATTACAAATAATGTAGCTTTAATTTAGGAGCTTTCTAAAAAAAAATAAAACTAGTCTGAATATGTCGAAAAAAGACTTTAAACAAGGAGTAGATATTTAATTATTAAATTTTTAATTATGGTAAGAAAACATTTTTTATTTATGCTTAGCTTTTGTGCTGCTTTAGCAATCAGTTGTAGCGAAGATAGTGATGACGGAGGTGGCGATGGTGGCACTACTCCAATGAAAACAGTTGTGCAATCATTTGATATTATGTTAAATAATGCGAATTCAATTCCAATGGTTACCGACAGAAATGAAACGGGAAATATAGAAATGAGTTTGTACAATGATAACACATTAGAATTTACAATTAACATAAGCGATTTAGCTAGTTCGGATGCTTTAACTGTTGCTCATGTGCATACGGGTGATGTAGTTTCAACGGGCGATGTTGCGATAGTACTGGTTGATGGAGAAAATATTACCTTTTCTGGAAGTACAGCTACTGGAACTATTGAACTGAACGCTTCTCAAATTTCAACATTACAAGGTAGTAATGTATATGTTAACGTTCATTCTACACAAAGTAGCTCAGGATTGGTACGAGGTCAAATAGACCAAACTATAGCTAATGCCTACAACGTTGCTTTATCTCCTGATAATGAAGTTCCTATGGTTACAGGTAGAAACGAAACAGGAATGGTTTACATACGATTAGTAGGTTCTACAATGTACTACAAAGCTATTGTAAACGACTTGGATGAAACAGATGCTATTATGGCAGGCCATATTCATGAAGGAAATTCAACCTCTAATGGAGGAGTTCTTATAAATCTTGAGTTAACAGGTAATGATCAACTAGATATAACGAAAGAAAAAACTTTGTCGGCAGATGAACTTACTAAAATTAATAATGATGCCCTCTATGTGAATATTCATTCTAATCAGGTTGCATCCGGTTTATTGCGCGGTCAAATTCGTTAATTTTAAAAGCGTTTAACAACCTAAGATAGTTAATGGCGGATTTTTGTTGAATTACAGCTATTTTTTGTTTTACAATCTAAAGGTAAAACTGAAAATTAGTAATTAGAAATCCGCCACTAACAAAAAATGAATTGCGTTAGCACAGCGTTTGCTAACATTGATGCTAAATTTAGTATTTCAGCGAAATGCTGTAAGTTTTTTATCAAGCTCTAAACGAAATCTTTGCTTTTTAGTGCCCGCTAAAAAGGAGTTCCCCAAAGATTTCACGAACATTCTACAAATACACAAAGGAGATTAATTGGGTACTTTTTGAAGTAGTTTAATCTATTAATTTTCAAAAATATAGTTGTCATTTTTAGATAAAAAAACCCGAATATGAGTTTATAGCTCTAAAAACGAGGTAGTATCTAATATAGAGAAAGCTTCGATACGAAGATTTAACAATTTATAGCACAGATTTTCTTTCATATCACAAACAGAAGATTTTAACCTTTTTTTAAATCGTTTTTTAGAAGTTGATTTGATTAACGCCTTTGGTTTGGTCGAACAGCGCAACGGTAGTATCGCTTATCAGTTCTTTTGCGAGATCTATCCTGGTAATGGGCGTCTTAGTAACTAAAAGATCGATAGTGAGATTCGGTGAAAACTTGCCAAAAACCTTGATGTTGATAACCTACAGTAAGCTTTGTTCGATTCTTAGTTGCCTCATACAGTAGATAAGCATAGTATAGCGATAAATGCCACTTGCTACCAGCGTAAACCCCAAATACCCAACCAACGAAAAGCTTTTGTGGGAAAGTATGAAGTAGAGCTATCGCCAACTCATGGCCATTTGAAAGGTCTTGGCAATAAAAACAGCAACAAGCGATTACGGGCTTTAAAGTGCATCCACATCAAGTTTCAAATCCATAGCATTGAAAAAAGGTCTTAGATAAATATAAAAAATGCCTCAAAAATAAATCCAGAGGCATTTTAATCCATTTTATTTTTAAAATGGAGTTACTCCTGAAAGTACCAAACAAATTGCACATTTACTCAGGAGAAAAATTATATGCAAAAGTGAAACTTAAAGCTCTGCGATTAAATTCTGAGTACTTACTAGTCTATGTGGGATAAAATTAATCTTTAATGAGTCTAATACCTACACCAATAGGAATAGTACTTTCATTAAGGCTAAACTCAGATACATCATTAGTCGAAATCGCAAAATTTGTTCTTCTGGAAGATGAATTTATATCTACAGTGTCTGCATTTGAAGTAGCTAAAATACATATGGATGCTGCACCAGTAGCTGTTCCTCCAGCCGAAACATATCCGGTTGGTAAGGCATTGAACCCAGATTCATTTGTGCCATTTTTTTCAAAATCAGACCAACCTGTCTCTAATTTTAAAGGAGCAATAACATTATCTTCAAATCCGTTTTCTTTTAAATAATTTTCTAGATCTTTAAAATCTTGTACAGAAGGGATACGCCACCCTTCTGGAGCTAATTTTCCGGTTTGTATTGCAAAGTAATTATACAAAGCCCCATAATGATCAAAAGGTAATTCTTCATCAAAGTAATCGTTTAAATCACTTGTATCTGCCCATTGATACATGCTAACTTTTTCAATAAGAGAGAACCAATCCATACCAAATTGCCATTCAACTATAGGTGTGCCGTCATTGTATTTTGTTGTTTTTAGATTTTCTACCGTCCAAATTTGATCTCCTATGGTAACCGTATTATACACGTTACCATCTGCATCAGTTACTGTTATGGCTTCATCAAACTCATCGGGGGTTGTTTCTTCTTCGTTTGTATTTGTACACCCAAAAAAACTTGATGCTAAAAAAATAATAATGCTAATTTTTGTAAGTATTTTCATGTTGTAATTTTATTGATAATAATTTCGTTAAAAAGAAATAAGATTAACTTTCGTTTTTTACTTCGCATTTCCAGGTTTTAATGTTTTGTTAATCAAGATACAAAAAAAATACATATCATTTTTAGCTACCACGTAGTTAAAAAGCGAAGGTGTTACAAAGCATTTTATTCCTAAATTTAAATGATAATTATAAATTTGGTTTTAAAACTTGTTAAATTTTATGTTATTCGATACATCTAGGTTGGTATAAGCTCAGAAGTGAATTTACTACTCTGACTAGTATTGATAATCTTTGGTCGACCATGTACCGCAATAGCTTCTTCCGCGGTTTCTTTACATCATTAAGTATTCAACGTATTTGATAACGAAAAGTTTAGTGCATACCTATCGTGTAAATCAATGATAACAACCATTTACCTAAAGCCCTTACGAATAGGTATAGACGTGATATCTGTCGCCCATACTTGATTTGGTTTTTCTACTTTTAGATTTCTAAGAAGAGAAGGGTGTACTTTAATAACCTTTCAACGCTTAGAAGTGACCTTGCCAGTATAATGGATCTTATCCAAATTGAAGCATAGTACCAGCTATCTTTACGCTTTTGTGTCTGATCCGTAATAAACTTTGAATGCGTTCGTTTGGCACCTTTGAAATAAGGGTTGGCGTTTAAAGACGTAATTTTTTAAGAACGATCATAAGTCGAATACAGGTTTGTAAGCGATCGTTTTGCAAACAGTTTGATACATGTTACTCTTAATTTAAATTCGTCTTAGGCAGATTTGTGCCGAACAAAGTGTTTATTCTGCTTCTTTTTGTGCATGGTTTTAGGATTGGTGGTACATATTCAAAAAAAAACGTATTAATTGTGCTTTATGCAGGAGTGAGCATATACGCACCTCGTATAATATTGAAAGAAAATACCACGATAGAAAAAAGCGTAAAGAAAAAGTAAAGAACATACTTGTTCAGTCCGCTATAAATCTAAATAATTGCTTATCTTATTTCGTTAACAAAATCTAACAATAGACTAAATTTTTTGTCAATAAATTTTGTGTCGTA
Organism: uncultured Flavobacteriaceae bacterium; assembly: GCA_947486785.1. Lineage (GTDB taxonomy): Bacteria > Bacteroidota > Bacteroidia > Flavobacteriales > Flavobacteriaceae > Maribacter_C. Next base: position 51,109 of record CANKUU010000017.1, read on the forward strand.
TGCCATTATGGTGTCAGAGTCATTATAAATATCCTGTTCAATTTTCTTAGCTGTTTTGCTATTCTGCTGTTTAGCGGAAACCCATTTTATATAATTGCTTTCAGGATATTTGTTTAAATACTGTTTAAGAAGGTTTTCGGCTTCACTTGATTTTCCATATTGTTGTAAGATTAATATCTGTAGATATAGTTTGGCATTTTCTTCATTAAACTCAGGATGTTTGTATTCCATAATTTTAGCGGCAAATTTTTCTGACATCAGCGTATCGCCCTTAGCTTTATACGCTGCATAAAGGATATAGTCTTCTAGGCGCTCATCAACATCATAAGGACGTCCAACACCCAGATTGGTCGGCCATAACTTGGCTTTTTTTGCCAATTCTATTGCCGTATTGTGTTTGTTATTTTTTAAGGCTTCAATAGCTGCACTAATACATACTTTATTATATAAATCGCGTCCTACTGTTGCCCCTTCAAAGGGTAAAAGCTCGTACCTGTTAAGAAATTCAATCGCCTTGTAATACTGCTTTTCACCACTTAAACATTGTGCATAGCATAAGCCAATAGCGGGTTGTTCTGGGTGTGATTTTAAAAATGGACTGATTACTTTTCTAGCTTTATTCGATTGGTTACCGGCATTATAATAGTTTGCTAAGGCAATGGCCACTCGCCAGTTTTTTGGTTCTAGTTCATACCCTTTTTTAATGGCTATTAATTCCTCTTCTTTTGAATCGGCAAACTTTGCTTTTGCTAGGTAAAACCCACTAAAATCAGGTTGGTTTCCACAAGCTAAAAACTGCTCTTTAGCTTCATCTGCTCTTTGTGTATTCCATAAAATTAACCCTAGATAATACTTCAGTTTCCAGTGGGGATGCTCTTTTAGTATTTTTTGGCACGCTTTTGCAGTCTCTATACGATGCGGAAAAACAAATTCTGCTGATTGTTTTAAGGTCTCATTTAAATAGGTGTCTTTTTCATTTGGGTTTAAGTATGCTAACCATAAATTTACGATCGGATTTTTTGGTGCAAGTTTTAAAACCTCTGTAGCTTCTTGGATGCAGCTTTTTCGGTAATATTGTATGGCCAAATCAAGAAATGATTCGTGAGGTAATTCGTTGGTGATATCGTTTACGAATAACTTTTTATCTGATGTTTTTCCAGAAAGTTTATAAGTTTCAAATTTTCGAAAATGATTGGTAGCGTCTAATTCTGCTATTTTTTCTAATATAGTTTTAGCCTCTTCGTTGTTGCCTATTTTTCGATTAGCTAGTGCGCTAATTTGAAGCGCTTCAAGATTATAACTATTATATGCTAATGCCTTTTTTGAATAGCGGGTAGCTTTGTTCCAATTTTTTTCTGCTAAAAATAAATTGGCGATCTCAGTTGCAGCGGATGACCTATAAGCGATATCACCCATTGCAATTGAGAAGCCACTTTTTGAAGTGGAAATATCACCCATTTCTAGAGTAATTAGCCCTAATAAGTAGTTTGCTTCGCCATCGTAAGTGTTAATGGCTAATGATTTTTTAATAAACTCATAGGCCTTGCCATAATTCATTTGCTTATAATAAAATTGAGCCATTCGATTTAAGGCAGGTGAAAATCCCGCATCTTTTTCTAAAGCATTTTTGTAAGCATTTTTTGTATTAATGTACTCGCGTTGTTTTTCTAACTCCAATCCTTTTATATAGTGTCCATATGCCGATTGCCAATTAAAATTTTCATTTGGCAACATAGGTCGGTCAACCAAAATACTTTTTTCGTCTTGATTATAGATGAGCTTATTATTACCTAATATAATTTTTATATGCTCCTTTTCGTTTGTGTTTATTGAGGTTTTAAACAATTCTAGTGGTTTCAATGAAATCTTTTTGGTAAAGAGTAATTCATTGTTTTTGTAGAACTTAAGGTCATCGTTAATATTTTGTAGCGCGCTTAGTACAAGATGTTGTTCGTTATCTTTTTTGACGATATTTAAAACTGCATACTCCGAAGCAGCAACCATTCCTCCTGTTTCTTTTAAAGGAAACCAAATTTCGTTCATTATGTCTGTATCATGAGGTGCAAATTCTTTATGTTTAAATGGTGTTCTGGTGCTACTGTTAGCTGCTTGGTTAAATAATTTGCCTGCCTGAAATTCGATATATTGCCCGTCGGTATCGGTTAATAAATCTTCCCAAATCATGCCTTCTTGGGCTAATCCCCATATCCAAAGTTTTTTGCCGGGTTTTTCATCAAAATCACTATAATGACCAAAACCAAAATCTTCATTATGCCAATATCCACCGAAATAATCGGAATATGAATTAAGAATATGGTACGATTTATAACTTCCGAAATCATTGTTTTTATACCAATTAATTTTTCGGTTATCCTCTATTGGCCAACTACCAATTTCGCCTCCATGTCCAACTCTATCCTTACCAGGATAAATAAATTCTAGATCATCGCCAGCTTTAGCGGCAGCGTTCATCCAATGGTAGTAGGTTGTTGGTAATTTTGTATTATTAAACCAGCTGGCCTTGGTTTCAAAAAAAGCTTGACCTGGCGAAACTTTGATCTCCACATTCCATTTTGTGCCAGAGGGTAAATCAATAGCACCAACCACACACGACACGCTACCATCGTCGTTGTCTTTTATGGCGTAGTCTACAGGGGTAGCACAAGTTGGTATATGCCCTATATCTCCAAAATTGTATTCTAGTCCGCCTGAGGTCCATGCTCCCCGCATAGCCACATCTCTAAATTTTACCACATGATTATAATAGAGAAATTCTTTTCCTGTAGATTTTTCAATTGCCCCCCAAATTTTACCCCCAATATCAGGACATATAAAAACTTTTATGTATTCGTTTTCTAACACGACCATTTTCCATTTTTGTTGAACCGCGTTGTTGGTATATCCATTAAAATAGAAGTACGGGTACATTCGATTAATTTCTGGCACAGGATTGGGGTCAGAAAATGGATAGGTCTTAAACTCAATTAGCTCTTCTGATATTTCGGCGTTTTGTGCATTTGATACGCTAACAATCATGATTAAAATACATATTATGATTCTATTATTTATTTTATGAGATTTCATAGATCTTAGTTTTAACAGCAATAAGGTCCTAAACGTTTAATAAAGAGTAAGGGAAATTTGTTCCTCAAAGTTAGCTTTGTGGTGCAATACCAAAAATACCTTGCTCTGATGCTAAATATAACATTGTTCTCTTAAATAATCTCAAAACTGGACCGTTCAAAATTTAAGAGCTTCGCTCAACTATGCCAGAGCGATACGCATTAAAAAGAATTAGATAGTTGGTCTCATTTAGTTTCGATGCTTTTTTGTCAATTTTCCAACAGCTAATCTTCACGAGATATACGTAACGGTTTACGGTCAGCAACTGGCAACCACAATCATTTAGCGATGGGCAAAGCCTCAACAAAATCTACTTTAAGCTATCAGAACAAAAACAGGAGCTGAGGTCTTTTTAGGGATTACAATTATGTTTTGCTCTAAGGTCTACGACAGCAAGCTCATTTTAAACGTACAAACTTCAAGATAAAATCAAAAACCTTCTTATTGGACGCGACTAATGAAAGATAATAAAAAAGCGCAAACCAAAAGGCTTGCGCTAAAACTGCTATTTTTATAAACTTGTTTGTAAGCGAATTTTTACTAAAATTTAGTGTTGCTATCTATTAATTTATAGTAACAAAAAAGAGCTTTCATCTCGATTTTTAGATGAATTAGTATCTAAAAATTGCGGGTATTTACAAGATTATAAATGTTATATTATTTAATTCTGATAAGATTTAAAAAATTCATTTTCAAGGTTTTATTTTTGGTGATAGGTTTTTGAAACCTCAAAGCTGTCTTCAAACCAATTCCAAAGAATTATTTTCCCATCTTTCACTTTCACTCGTAAGGCATACGTAAACTCTTTAGTTTCTTTGTTAGATTTTGATAGCATGCCTATCATTTGACCAAAATATGCGGCTGTGTCACCACTCGCAAACGCATCGGTAGGCTGCCATTTTTTAGTTATAAAATTCTCTCCAAAAACTGGTAAAAATTGTTCTAAGATTACCTTTTTGCCTATCCAAGGACCAATCCAAGGTAAGCTTTTGTCTCCTGCATTTTGCCATACCATATCGGTATGCATTAGATTTTTCATGGTTTCCATATCTCCTTTGCCCATAGCTTTCATAAACTCATTTGCTATATCTAAAGTTTTTTGAGATTCCACGCTCAATTGGTCTGCTTCGCTCAATTCCACAGCTTTTGTTACTTGCTTTTCTGAATGCTTAATTTTCTGGTTTTCGGTATTACAGCTTACGAGTAATGTAACAATTCCAAAAATTGCGATTAATTTTTTTTTCATGGGATTTATTTTAATTTTTAAGATTTTAATTGTTTCATAGCTGTCGCCCAATCCTCTAAATGGTATACTTCTACAATTTTACCGTCAATAATGGTATGAATGTCAATGGTCATGATGTTAAATGATTTTGTTCCATTTGTTGGCATACCCATAAAATCTCCATTTGGATTTCCTGAAGCAAGACTTCTTACAATATAGGTATTACCATCAACAAAAATTTCTTGTGGCTCCCACTTTAAATTTGGAATTAGTTTCCAAAAGAATCCCAATTGCATTGTTAATTGCTGTTTGGTTTTTGTTTCAATGGAGCCTTTTGAAACAAAATTGTCTGCTAAAATTTCTGCCAAAACCGCTTCGGGCCTTGTTGTGTTATTAACGGTAAGTGCCGTATTATAAAATGCAGTTACTACTTCTCTGTTTGTCATTTTGTTGCGTTAATTATTAGTACTGCAAATTTAATGGACTACTTAGGTTTAACTATGGTAAGAAATATTCTAAATACGGTAAAAAAGAGAAATTATTAGCTACTCGTTTTTAGCAGAGGTCTTATATCTTGTTAGTTCTGCTCCGCCTTTAATTTCTGATAGTCTTTGGGTAACATATTTTTCGGGGTGAGAATTAATATATTTTACGAATGGTTTTGAGCCTGAAAATGCGATGTTATCAGTGTAAATATATGCTCCGTTTCTTAATTTAGGTTCTAGCATTTTTATGAGTGGTAAGTATAAATCGTTCCAGCCATCTAAAAGTAGAAAGTCAATAGGGTCAGTAATGTTTTTTAACGTTGTCATAGCGTCACCAAGCCTTAAGTCTATTACATGATCTACATTGGCATCTTTAAAATTTTGAAGTGCTATTTTACATTTAGAGGAAAACAACTCTGAAGTAATAACCTTACCATTATTTTTCTTTGCAGCGGCACCTAAATAAATCGTAGAAATACCAAAAGAAGTGCCAAACTCGATAATGTTTTTTGCTTTTTCTTTAATAAGTAGTTCATAAATATATTCTCCTTGCTCCTTGGTTAAAGAAATGTAGGCATCTTTAAAATCTTCAGGTTTTAATTCTCTAAAAACGCTTTTTATAGCGCCTTTGAATATTCTTAGTTTTTCTGAAGAGGCTTCTTGGTGTAATTTTTTAAGCGTTGTAAGTGTTGCTTCGTTATCTATTTTTGGCATGTTATTCATTTTTAAATGTAGACCACAAAAGTAAAGAGCTTAAATACCAATAGTATGGTAATTATGAGCCTAAAAACTGTTTAAAAAAGGAAAATTACTTATGAGTATTCCTAAATTGATTTGGAGAAAGGGAAGTGTTTTTTTTAAAATACTTAAAAAAATTAGTTGGGTCATTAAACCCTGCTTGGTAAGCAATTTCGGTTACCGATAGTTCTGTATTGATTAAGAGATGTTTTATTTGTTTGGTTACGATTTGATCAATTAATGATTTTGCTGATCTTTTAATCGTACTGTTTACAATGTTGTTTAAAGTTCTCGAAGTAATAGACATCTGTTTTGCATATTCTAATGCTGTTTTATTATGAAACCATTGTTCTTCTATTAAACGTTGAAATTCTAGAAATTTATTTAGGTGTTTCGTGTTTCTAAAAGCAGCTTTGTTTTTAGATTTCTCACGAAATAATTTTGAAATTAAAATATGTAATAAACTTCTTTTAATACTAGAGGAAAAGGTGTCATTTTTAAGCTTAGACTCTTTATATATCTGGTCTAAAATAACTTCTATTTCGCTAAATAAAGCGTCATTTAATTGAATTTTTGGCGATTCTATGAACTCGTTAAACAGCTGTATTGATTTTAATCCTTCGGTTTTGCCAAGATGTTTAATTATAAAATCTTCAGTAAAAAGCAGCAAATTACCTTCAGAATTAGTTTTGGTAAATTTATGTGTAACCCCTTTTCTTAAACAAAAAACCGTTCCTTTTTGATAAGAATAGTCTTTATAGTCAATAGTATGAGTTCCTTGTCCTTTCGTAATAATAAATATTGCATAAAAAGAAAGACGATGATTTTCAGTTTGCTTATGATCCTCAGGAATTTTATCAAATACTTCAGCGATAGTTACGAAATCGAAAAAAGAGTTTGAATTGGATGAGTTTTCGAAGGTAATTATCGTTGTATTTTTAATATTGTTTTTGTTGTAGCGTTTTGTTTGCAAACGGTTAATTTTAGATGTTTACCAGTTAGAGGAGCTAAATAAGCAAATTAAAGATACGATTTAAAATGCGTTAGTAATTTTGTAAATAAACGAACACTAGCAATACCTTGTAGGTGGGCTAGGTATAGCTATTTTATAATTTCTTCATGTTTTCTTTGCTTTTCAATAAAGTCAATTCCGCATTCTAATTTTTGTGCCAATTTTGATTTCGGATGTACGATTCTCCAAAAAGGGGTTATTTCTTCAACGTCTTTACCTTTACTTAATTCCTCAAAAGATGCTTCTGAAACAATTCGCAAGAAAATTCCTGTGGTTACCGGGCAGGTTTTGTCGGCTTGGTATTTACTGGCTAAATCACTGCGCATTGTTGCTAAATTAGTCGATTTTCCAAAAGGTATTTGATGTATATATTCGTTTATTATTTGAGGTGTTGCAATTAACATTTTGCTACCTTCTGGGATATCTGCAAATTTTTTCATGGTCGTTTTAATGGTATACGACCTAGTTAAATCTCTTTTTGTTGTCCAAGTTTTTTTCGCCATTAAGCATCAAGTTTTTTGGTATACGAAGCTTTTAAATTTACAGTTTTATTTAAGGGAACAAAAATAAAAGTTTACGAGTCGTTATTCAATTGCCCTATAAGTTAATCGGGTTGCGACGATAACACTTCATTATATTCATAAAATAATCAGTAAAAATGTAATACCATAGTATGCTTGTTTTTTGGCGCTAAATCTATTGAGTAGCAGTACAATTTTATTGATACCGACTTCTAAGAAATAGAAAGAATGTTTGCTTATTCTATTGGTAAGCAAATTACGCAAGAGTTGTAGTAGGTGTTATAAAAAAAACAATAGGAGTAGCGTAGTAAGCTAAAAACAAAAAGAGATATGCTAGGTGGCTCTAATAAAAATAACCTGTTGAATGCTAATTAAACTTTAGAAGTTGTAGATAGCACTATCTCATAAAGTAACTAAGTTAAAAATTATCGTTAATTTAAAATTAAGTGTACGACAGCAAAAAATTAATCATTAAATGCATGTAAAACAAGAGTCTGTTTTTAGACCTTATTAAGACGATAGTGTTTTAGCAATGAAAGAGGTACTTTGTTTACGTGGGTCTTTACTTTTTTAACAATCTATACTAATAGATTCGTGTTTTGCATCGTTTAGTAGTTTAATTTTCACTTCTTCTTCTTCTTGCCTCCTCGGTGGATATAGCAATCTGTTCAGCGTTTATGACATATCCTTTATTGCGCATTAAGCAATTGTTGCAACTATGCCTAAGCCCTAAAACATGACCCAATTCATGAGATATCGTTCTGGCAAGAGAGCCTCTTACAAATTCGGTTTGAGATTCGGTTAGTAAAGTTTTTTCAGGATTTTCTCCTCCATTAAACTTATTCGTCCAACACCCAACTACAGAATGGTACCCAAAAGGTCTCATTGAATTTCCTTGAGAGGTATTACCTATAAATGGAAAAATATAAATATGAAATAAGTTTTGTTCAAGTTCCATTTCTGAACTTAAATTAGAAGGATCCATTAATTTATGTAGAAGGGGAAGTCTTGCTCGGTCAGAGCGTCCTTGGTCATTTCTTTTCGAATTGATAATGTATTCAATATCTTCCTCAAATCCGGTATATTCAACTATGGGCTCATTGATTATTTGCTCGATCGTCCATTCAATTTTAGCTTGACTCCAAATTGAGTTCATTTCTGGTAATATGGAGTCACGAACATCATCCTCAGTTATCCACATATTCATTTCAGAACCTTTGGGATGTATCCAAGCCTCACTTTGCATTAGATGCACTCTTAGATTTAATTTGATGTTTTCTTCAGCATCTGAACTAGTATTTTCTTCTTCATCTGTGTTACCATTTTCGTCTTCATTTGAACTAGTATTTTCTTCTTCATCTGTGTTACCATTTTCGTCTTCATCAGAACTAGCATTTTCTTCTTCATCTGTATTGCTATTCTCATCTTCATCAGAACTAGCATTACCTTCATTATTTACAATAACATTTTCTTCATCAAATAGGGTATTATTATCTTTTTTACATCCAAAAAGCAAAAAAACAATTATTATGTAAAAACATATTTTCATGTTTGTTTTTTGTGATTTAAAATTGACTCTATGTAAAACCATAATAATAGTATTTTAAAAAAGACGCCTGTAAAAAAACGGAACTTTTAAATATACAATTAATTTTAATTTAGGGCATGTTTAAGTTTTTGAATTTTGCTTTTAGTTAGTTGTAATCGAAGCCATTTTAAAAAATATATTGATACTGTTTCATAAATTACTTTGCACTAGTATGGGCAGATATAAATTTCAGCTCCATCTAATTCTAAGAGTTCGCTTTTTTGAAATATTTTTTTCGTAACCAAAAGGAAACACGTACTAATAAAATTAACGCAGGAACTTCAACTAAGGGGCCAATTACACCAGCAAAAGCCTGTCCCGAATTTAGTCCAAAAACGGCGATAGCAACTGCTATCGCTAACTCAAAATTATTTCCTGCCGCTGTAAATGCAACAGAAGCTGTTTTGTCATATGATGCTCCTGTAGCTTTTGTGAAGAAGAATCCAATAATAAACATTAGTGTAAAATAGACAAGTAAAGGAATTGCAATAATTATAACATCCATCGGAATTTCAACAATTAGTTCTCCTTTTAAAGAGAACATTATCACAATTGTAAATAGCAATGCGATTAAGGTCATTGGCGAAATAGTTGGTATAAACTTTTTGGTGTACCATTCTTCACCTTTTGCTTTTACTAAAAGCAATCTACTTAAAATTCCCATCACAAACGGAATACCTAAATAAATGGCCACAGACTTTGCAATGGTTCCGATTGATATATCAACAATTGCTCCTTCAAAACCAAAGAGGGGCGGTAGAACAGTAATAAATAACCAAGCGTAAAAACTGTATGCAAACACTTGAAAAATACTGTTTAATGCCACTAAACCTGCTCCATATTCGCTACTTCCTTCTGCAAGGTCGTTCCAAACTAAAACCATAGCAATACAGCGCGCCAAGCCAATTAAGATTAGTCCAACCATATATTCAGGATAATCTTGCAAAAACGTAATTGCCAAAACAAACATTAAAACAGGACCAATTACCCAGTTTAAAATAAGTGAAATAGAAAGAATTTTGGTGTTTCTAAATACTTTTGGTAAAAGTGCATAATTAACTTTTGCCAAGGGTGGGTACATCATTAAAATTAAACCTATTGCGATTGGAATATTTGTTGTTCCATTATTAAATGAGTTTATGATATTTGGAAATGTAGGGATAGCATAACCAAGTGCAACGCCAAAAACCATTGCCACAAAAATCCAAAGGGTTAGGTTTCTATCTAGAAAATTTAATTTTTTTGAAGCCATTTTTTAAAATTTTATTTTAGAAAACACATAAAAGAGTTCAGTTGCAATTTGTAGACTTCTTTCATTATATTTTTCTGCTTGTTGTGTTGTATTATCGAATACTTTTGGATCTTCAAAAGTTATTGGAATACGTTTTTCTGCACCTGCAATAAATGGGCAGCCAACATCTGCTTGTGAGCAGGTCATAATGGCTGCAAATTTAGTTTTAGGATTAAATTCATGATCTAATTTTTTTGAAAATCCGATAATGGGATGCTCGTTGTTAGCATATTTAATGCTATAAACAGGATTCTCGTTTTTTGATATGTGGTTTATTTGAAAACCCGAATTTTTCAAAGTTTCTGCAACCATTGGAAAAAGCGCCGTTGCTTCGGTTCCTGCTGAATAACAAAAAACATTTTTAACATTGAAATAGTTTGCCATGGTCTGCGCCCAAACTTGTGATAAATGACTTCTTCTAGAATTATGAGTACAAATGAAATTTATACGTATTTCTTTGTTTTCATAAACTTTTGATTGAATAAAGTTAATTAGGGGTAGTAAAACAGCTTTTCGTTCGTTAGAAATTGTCTGAGGATTCAGTTCTTTGATTATGTTTTCTATTTCTGTAAATAGGTTTGATTTTGTGCTTATCATTTTCTTATAGTTTATTGCTTTAGCAACATCCAGAACCCGGAGCACATCCGATTTTTGATTCTGTTTGAAATTCAGAGGTTTTTGTTTTAGAATCTTCTACCTGAATGTTACAGTTGTCTGCTGCTAAACAGTTGGTTTGTTTATTGGTTAATAAGAAGTGTTTCCCGTCAAATTCTAGTCCAAATTTGCCAATAGTATCTGCTTGATATTCTACTTCAATTTCTAAATCGGCTAATTTTAATGCCTTTTCAGAAAGTTCAATAATCTTTAACAGCTTTTCTGGATGCAACCTGTGATCGTAGTCGTTTGCATTATAAAGTTGTAAGTTTACAATAGCTTCTTTTCGTTCAGTTCCCCCACAATCAATAAAGTGTTTTGTGATTTTTCCCACCTCTGTAACATGAAAATGGTTTGGCACTAATTCTTTGTTTGGTAATTGAAAGTGTATCGTTTTCAATTCTTTTAATAATAACTTTAGATGCGATAATTTCATAACTAATTTTATTTATGGTGATAATGCGATTAATTAATTTTGATTAACAACAATTTTCTTTTTCTATAAGGTCTTGGTTTAAAAAATTGTTCATTACCGTTTTCATTGCGGTCCAATTTTCTTTATTAATGCAGTAGCAAACGCTTGTTCCCTCTACATTTCCTTTGATTAAGCCTAAATGTTTTAGCTCTTTCAAATGTTGTGATATGGTTGGTTGCGCTAATCCAATTTCGTTTACTAAATCTCCGCAAACACAAGAATTAATTTTAAATAAATGTTGTAAAATAGCTACTCTTGCAGGGTGTCCTAATACTTTAGCGAAAAGAGAAATTTCGTTTTGCTGAGCGGTAAAAATTTCAGTTTTTGTTAATCCCATTACTGCTTTAATTAATTTATTGCAATATTACGATTGATATAGTAGTGTACAAAACTTTTTTGCGTAGAAATTAAAATAATTCTGGTTTTGTTGGCGAGAAGGTTTTTAAAATAGGGGTGAGGGTTTTTAGTCCTTTTAAAACAAATCTTCATGGGTTCAGATTTTACAGGTTTTAAAGGAGTATACTACCAAGAAAGCTATTGCAAAATAGTTTTGTAGAACAAATCGGTAGTAGTTCATATCGAGGTATCTTAAATATATACAGCTTAGAATCTGTTAAGCAACCTAGAAAATAAGCTCAAATTTGGGAGAATGATTAGTGCCATCACCAACCTAATGATGTTAAAAGCTATAACTTTATCGAAGTGTTATAAGATTATGCACTTTTATTAGGCGAAGCTTACAATTACTTCGCAATAGATTTCAATTCTGCGATATCACTTGATTTGAAAAAGCTTTTAACTTTACTGATAAAATTCATTTTTACATTTAATTTTAGTTCCTTTCTATTTCGAACTTCAATATTAAATCTTTCAGATAGTTCGTTTAAATATTTATGGTACGATCTATTTAAAACGAGTGATTTACTATGGTCTTCATTAGTCATAATAATATTTAAATGATTTTGATTAAAATGAAAATCACCTAAATCTATTTTTTCAATGATATCAGAACGAAATAACCGCTTTTTAATTAGTAAAATTCCATCGTCGGTTTCTTGTAATCTTGCGATAGCTCCTTTTTTTAATTTTCCGATTTTAGTACTGGTTAATATTAAAATCGACAAATACCCGTCGTCTGTTAATTTTGTGTCATTTCCTTTGAATAAATTTAATAAAGGATATACCAATAGATACGTTGTCTTATTGATTAATTTTTTAGAACTTCTATAGAAAAATAAAGAAACGAAAAACATCATTATTGCGATAATGACTGATGCTGTTGGGCTTATAATACTAATAAATATAAATAAAGTTGCTACGAGAATTTTTCCGATTTCTAAAACAGCATCGATGAAAGGTATTGGCGATAAAAATATGAGAATATCTATAAAGAATTTAAAGGCCATTACAACGATTAAAAAGTATGCAGAAATTACTAAAAATAATAAGGTTTTAAAACTAATGGAGAGAAATCCAGCTTGATATACGATCTCGTTAGATGTGGGTTCATTTGAGAGGAGTATTGGTGCTAAAATAATAATTGCGTTAATAATTAGCGCCGCTTTTTTTGATAGGTACGAGTCCATTAATCCAATTGTTGCAGTTGCTTTATTAGTTTTAAAAAGTGTTCCAACAGATGCCGTAAAGAAAAAGAGTAAGCCAAATACGATTACGATTAGCCAATTATCAAAAAATGGATTTGTCTTTACATAATCGTTATGAAATCCTAATTTAGAACATAAAGAAGTTAAAAATACAGTTAAGTAAGGATTAATTCCCAATGGTGCTAATTGCGAAAATTGCTCCACTAAAACTGAGTTTTGAACTATGGTTTCTTGTTTTTCTAGGTTTTCTGTTTGTGATTGAAGCAAAGAAGAGAACAAAAATAAGATCAGAAAAATTTTTTTCATTGGTGTTTTTTGCTGTTGTGTATCAATTTTTTATGCTAAAGTAGTCAAGTAAAAAGAAATGGAAAAATTTCGAAAATTTATTAGGTAAACCATAACGATAAATCAGTTTTATAGTAAGAAATGGGAAAAGAAAGTAAAAAGTATTTGCAATAACTATTTGAGAAGTAGCTCATAGAGCACATCAGAATTTAAACGGTAATGCATCTAATAATTAGGGTTTAGAGGGTCATTTTTTAAGCTGCCTTATGCCAGTAGAGCAGCTGTGAGGCAAGAACTTTAAACACATGATTACCACCATTGAATTTTTTTTTCCTTTGAAATGTTATGAAGAACTTTTATCCAAAATAAGCATAAATGCAATTTTAAGCGTAGGGTTTAACGGTGTAAATCGTAGATGAATATGGCTTTGCCTATAGGTGTTTTCAAAGATTTAAAATTGAAATGCCCTATATGGTTAAAACCATATAGGGCATTTATTTTAGAGCAAAGAAAGTGTTGCTAATTTTAATCTATTGTACCTCTACATTAAATGTTGTTGTAAAATCAGTTTCCCCACCTGCATCGTTAAGACCTGTATTTGGTTTAGTAGGTTCGTGGCGCAATGTAAACGTTAATGTTCCTGAACTTACTTCACCAGCTGTAAGGGTAAATTCTGTGCCTAACGGATTTTCATTAGTATCAAAGTTGCTGTATTCCGTTGTTACATCCAATCCATCACCACTAGTGTAGAAAAATTGGTGATCTAAACTTTCTTCTTCAACTTCTTCGGTAATATTTTCTGGAGGACTTACTGTTTCGTTTTGTAGAATGATTGCACCATTATAGGTGACACCAGTTGCTAAATTTTGTGAAACAGCTACGACGGGCGGATTTGGCCCATCACCATCTAAATCACGAGTTTCCATGGTAATTGGTGTTCCGCCACCGGTAGGTGTTAGGGTAACCTTTAATGTAGTGATCACTTCTTCTTCGTTTACTGGCGCCGGTGCGTCGTCATCATTTGAACACGATGCGAACAATACTGTTGCAAAAATTGCAAATGCTAATAAATTTAAGTTTTTCATTTTTCTGTTGATTTTAAATATTAATATTTGAGTTTGAGATTTAATGAAAAGTTTCGGCCTAAATCGTCTGCATAATAGCGTAGTCGGTTCAGGTAATTTCGATATGATGTGTTGAATATATTGGTGATTTTAAAACCTATCGTGAGTGTTGATTTTTTGGTAGCCTTAAAATCTATGTTTGAATTAAAGTTTAGTAAATGGTATGCATTTGGCGGTGTACTTAGATCAATAATTTCCATCGTTTCGGTTTCTGGTATAAACACTTCAAAATTGTTATTTGGATATTCGTTTTGGCGAAACAAATACTCACTTTCTAAAGCCAACCGAAGATTTTTGAAATTGGGATTATGATACACAATTTCGTTTTTGGTATTTATCGGTGGCATACTTATCAATGGTTCATCACTTGTACGGTCATATCCTTTTACTAGTGAGACTTGATTATTGAAACGGAAGTTTTTAGCAAAGGAATAAGATGCATCAAAATCTACACCTAAAAGTTGGGCGTTTGTCTGTCTGTATTCCCACACTTGAAAATTACCTCTAACCGTTTGTTGAATTTCTGTGGGTTCGATAACGATAAAGTTATTAATGGTATTTACAAAGGGACTTACTGAAAAATTGAAGATTTCATTGTTCCTTTGAAACGTTAAGGCAATTTTATGACCAATTTCTGATTTAAACTGTAAATCTCCCAATTCGATACGCGATGCCGAATGGTGCAAACCTTCACTAAAAAGTTCGGATGAATTGGGCGCTCGTGATGCGATTGAATAGTTGAAAAACACTTTATATTTATCATTAAAAGCGTATGTGGCACCTATGGTTGATGAAGCGTTATAAAAATTAAGTTGCGGATTGGTCAAAACTTGGTTACCCAATTCTTCTACTATAATTTCAGGAAAGAGTTGGTCATAGTTACGAGATTCCCAAAAAGAGGTGCGATAAAATTTAAAAACATTCATCTTATTATAATCAAATCGTGCGCCTCCTTCCAAAAGTAATTTGTCGTTCAATCGATAATCTGCACTAGCATAAATGCCTAAATCGTATTTGTCATAATCTGGTATCAACCTACGTACTCCAGTATTTGGGTTTGCAAAATTGTTTTGATGCCTAGCCATTAGACCAGATTTTAGGTTTACTTCATCTGTTAAATGAGAAACCAAATCAAGCATTAAAGTATGTGTATCCAATTTTAAGTCTAACGAAGCGTTGTTTTTATCTGCTCCACGTCTAATATCAAACTCTAAACGATTGTTTCGTTGAAAGTCATATTGAAGACTCAATTTTCCGAAGCCATCAAAATTTTTAAAGCCTTTTATTCGTGCTAAATGGTGTGTAACATCTTGTTTAGGTGCAATGATATCGTAGGTGAAGTCATTTATTACTAAAGGTTGGTTACTATTAATTGCCCGAATTTGGTCTTGAGCACCCCCCAAGTGGGATGCTCTTAAAATGCCTATTTCATTTTTAAAGATTGAATAATAAGCTTCAATTCCATAATCAAACCTATTTAGGCCCACTTGCAAAGAGGCATTACGTTCAAAAACTCCTGTATTACTTAAAATATAATCTGGTGTCTCAAAATCACCAAAACGCTTTAATGTTCCTTGTAATGTTACGTACCAACCGTTTTGATAGCTTTTGGTTAATTTTGATGTGAGGCTAGCCCCACGTCCATTACTTGCTCCGGTAAGTAAGGTTTTACCGTAAAGACTATCTTTAACAGGAATTTTTGAAGCTTCTGCCACAATAACACCCCCCACGGCATCGCCACTATATTGTAATGCTCCAGCTCCTTTTATTAAGGTTAAATTTCCTTCGGAATTAACATCAACATTTGGTGCGTGTTCCGATCCCCATTCTTGGTCTTCCATACGAACGCCATTGTTGATGATAACTACACGACTACTGTGCAGCCCATTAATCAAAGGTTTTACAACGGTGTTTCCGGTATTTAAGGATGAAACACCGCTCAAACTGTTTAGCGCATCACCAAGTGTACCACTACTAAAACGTTCTAATTCTTCTTTTGAGATTCTGTTTTCAAGTATTGTTTTAGACTTGTTGTTAAAAGCTTTTCCTACGACAGTAATTTGGTTTAATTCTTCCAAATGGTGTTCGAGTTTAATATTTTTAGTAGTGTTACCAGACACTTTTACCGAAAACCCTTTGGTAAGACAATATGGATGTGATACTTGTATATTGTAAGTATCATCGCATAGATTTGTAATGGTGAATTTTCCATTCAGGTCAGTATCTACAGCTTGTTCAATACCTGCAACAATGAGTGTAGCTCCTATGAGTAAAGAGCCGTCGTGAAGGTCGGTTACTGTACCAGAAAGTGTATTATCGCAATTCTGCGAAAAAGATGTAATACTGCATAGTAGCAATATCAATAGGGTATATGAGCGCATGAAAATTCTTAATTAACATAATAAAAAGAGTTTGTTTGTTAAGAAAAAATAGGGGGTGCGCGAAGCTGAGTATTTGTTAATTTATTAGAATTAAACAGTAAAGAAGTAAAGTTTACTTCATTTTTTTGAGGAATTTTTGAAAGTAATAAGTTAGGGTATTCAGCTATATCGTAGTTAAAAGAAGCCAAATTAAAATGACATATATCACATTTTACAACTGATTTATGTACATGAGTAGTGCTGTCATTGCAAGTGATATGGTCGTGACCTTCGAACATATGGATAAAATCAATGGCAGTAGGCAACATTAAAGCTACTAAGAGCAATAATGCGGCTATAATTTTGCCAAATTGTTTTTTTAAATCCATTTTTTTTCTCAGTATAAGGTCAAAATTAAAGAATTATTTTTGTTTTAAGCTAATAAATTTGTGATAGTTGCTAATCTCTTTTTAGGCTTCTCCAAAAATAATATCGTTAAAAATAGGGAAGTACCAACTTTAAATTGAACCTGCCAAAGCTAAAATATAGCAAGTTTAACGCGAGTCAAATTATTAGGGCTCTAATAGCGTATTAAGGAATGAAGGTCTGTTGGTACTAATGCAAGAGAATTGAGTACTACACAAAGGTGTATTTTACTACTGCGGCAATAGGTATTTTGGTATGTACCAGCAGGAGCTCAAATGATTAAAGGAATGCGAACATGATAACAGATAGTTTAAAACAGATAAATGCTGATGTTAGTCCGAATATCAAATGCTAACGGGCATACTTTTTAAAAGGTTCTAAGGCCTTACTAAAAGAGAGTTTGGTTAAAGTATCTCATTAAAAATATGTATTCCAATCGTGCAATCGTGAGGTGTTGTAGGCCTCACGAATGCTGTGCGTTGGTGTTCTAGCAAAAAGGACGGAAGCAAGTTTTTGATAAGCTTACCAAGTTGGCAGCAGCCTATCCTACTCTCGTTTTGATGCGTATGATCATAAACGGTTGTTAAGGGCTAAATAAAAACTGAAAGCCCCTAATTAGCCGTGTTGTGTAATATTAAGCTCAGTCTTAGGGGCAAACACAAGAAGTATTTGTTAAAACTCATAAGCCAATCTTTAAAGGGATCTACTTAAATTGGAGTATATATTTTATAAGCGATGCTTTTGAGAGATGTACGTAAGCTACATGTATTTAATAGGATAGAGGACTAAAACGTGAAACTGTTATAATCAATGTCTATTATTTTAGGCATCCACATAAGTTTCTTGGTAATATATCGCCTAAAGAATATGCGCCCAGGTTTAAAAAAGAGTTTAGCTTCTTCATTAAACTTGAGCTCGATAAACACTTGTCAAAGCAATAAACTATACATGCTGTTGTGGCTAGTACTTATTCATCAGTTAATAATTTGTCAATGGAATAATATCCAGATAGGATAGCTCCTGGCACTCCCATTTGACGGTAGGGGTCATTGATTTCTCCAGCGAAATACACCTTGTTTTTCAAGGGAATATTTAACTGTTTTAGATTAGATTTTTCTTCTTCAAAGGGTTGCGTCCAAGTGCCTTTGGTAAATTCATGTTTACCCCAGTTTTCTAGTACATATTCGCCAGTAAAAGATTTAGAGGCAGCACCATCGAACATGATATCCAATTCCTTTATTGCTGCATCTACTATTTTTTGGTCAGAACCCAAATTATAATATTTCTCTACAGTATTTCCTGAGACTAAAAGTCCAAAAATATTAGATTGAGTATCTTTTTTAAAGGCAACATCATAAAATACTTTTTCTCCTGATTCAACTTCGCAGTTAATGGCGTCAGGATAAAACTTAGTATTAAAATTCATCATTAACTTTAACCCAGGAAGAAAGGTAATGGCGTTTATTGCCATTTTCTTTTCCTGAGGTAAAGCGGGAATAAAGGTAATCGCATTGGATTTTAAAACACCAATAGAAACGGTCGTTAAAACCTTATCGGCTTTAAGAATTTGTCCGTTTTTTAACTCAACAACTACTTGGTGGTCTGAATAGTCAATTTTGGTAACTATTGAATTGTACTTAATCTTATCCTTTACCTCAGTTGCAAAATGTTCATCTACAAAATCATACCACGTAGAATTTTTAAACTTCGATTCTGGCATAAAATTGTAATTAAAATCTAACTTAGCCTTAGAAACCTCTTCCAAGGTTTTACCATTCCAAGTGTAAGCTTTCTCTAAATGATAGGGTATTAGATCTTCATCTATTTCTTCTCCTTTTTTGCCTTTTATTTTGTTTAGAACCAAGGGGTTGCTATGTAACCATTCTGCACCAATATCAATGGGGAAATCAGCAAGCGTCGTGTTTTTCTTTAACCTTCCTCCATATCTATCTGTTGCTTCTAAAATAATAAAATCAATACCATTTTTTTGTAAAATTTTTGCAGCAGCCAAACCAGATGCTCCTGCTCCTATAACTATGACTTTACCGTTATAATCATAAGTTTTATCTAGGGCGGTTTTATTTGGAATTTTGTTTTTTGCGCGAGCAGCCCAATTAAAACAACTTGATAGGCTACTTGCCATTAAAATGAAAGAAATAAATACTATGTATTGGTGCAGTTTCATAAAAAGTGAAATTAAATTGTACCTGCAAAAATAAAGCGTGCTTTACTGAAAGCATTTGACAAATGTCACAAAATCACTTACTCCTTCGAATCCTACTCAATGTTTCACGACTTATACCTAAAAAAGAAGCAATATCTGTGAGAGATACCTTTTGCAATACTTCTGGTGCCACCGTAATTAGAGCATCATATCGTTCTTCACTAGACATGAACTGAAGTTGATATATTCTATCTTCTAGAAATTCGGCATGTTCAGTTATCAAAACATTTATGACATGACTAACATCAATGTATAAATTAGCTAAGTCTTTGATTGCCTTTGTGTTGAATTGAATTAATTCTGAATCTTCCAGCAGCTCTATAGTTTCGTTGGAAGCTTGACCTTCGAGAGTTTTAATCGTTGCAACAGTTTCATAATCGAAGGCGAACCACATGCATACTTCTTTTGAGTCTTTTAAGTAATATGATTTAACACCTCCATTTAAAATCAAATAAAAATAGTTATGATGTTTACCTTCAGAAATCAATTTTGTTCCCTTTTTTTGTTTTAAATACCTTGCGTTTTCTACGAATAAGTCCAGAGAAGTTTCGCTAAGATTGGGGAAGAGTGAACTTACTTTTTTTTAAGGATTGATCTATTCATTTAGTTCCATTTGGCTACCGGTCTCGGTTATGACTGGCTTAAAACTTAACTTTGCTAGTGCACACGAAACTTAAAATTCGCGCAAACTTTCTTAAGCAAGCTTGTAGCAAGCTATAAGTTTTATATTTAGTTACTGTGCTACTAATTTTTGGCGAAATTACCGTTTTTGCTTGACTTTTGTTTTACAGCGAAAAAAGGCTTGCCAAGAAGAGCTGTTCGACCATTTTTAGTTAAACTAAGGTGTAACTAAGAGCAATATACAGGCATTTAAAAAGGAATTTTAGATTTGCATTTTATTTAAAAGCTTTCTACAGAATAGTATAAAAAGAGGGGCTGTATTGTCTTGAAATATGTTGTAGACAAGGAGTATAGTAGCGGTGAGCACTATACATTTTTGGAGACCCTAGTAAACCGGTCAATATAGTGATGCATCTCTTGAAATGACCTATAATCTTATTAAAATATCTCAAATTTGAATATAAAAGTTTAAAAAGTGAAGCAGATAGTTCGCTTTCAAGTTTTTGGCAAAAAAATAATCTATGACTTGTTTTTAGCTCTATTTAGCTACTGAAAATTGATGATTAAAACTTATTCGGTAAAAAAAAAGCCCCTTAAAGAGGCTTATAATAATCTGTGTTCGTATTAAATAAGAGTTTGTGTAAGGGGGTTACCATTTTTTGATACCGTTTTTAAACTTATGCAACGCTAAGTGCTGCAACTCCAAGGGCTCCGAAAACAAGAATCAATAAAATAATTCCAATTAAAGAAATTACAAGTCCCGCAATTGATAATCCTTTGGGAGATTTAAAAACTCCTATAAAAGACAAGATAAGTCCTAAAACCCAGATAATCCAACCTAAAACTGGAATCCACCCGAGAAACAGAGCTATTAAAGCAAGAACAAATCCAGCCGTTCCAATTCCGTTTGATTTTTTTTCGTCTTGATTTATAATAATCGTTTGTCCTGCACTTTCTGGATTAGTGTTTTTTTCTGTCATTTTTTTCAATTTTAAACTCTAATTATTTATTTGGATTTGTTGCTTTAAGTTTTTGCTTAGAGCGCACATTGTACACTATTATACCCAAGGTTTTGGCTATGTTTAAATTCAGGTCAAAAGTACAAATAATTTTAATTTAAGCATTTGATCAAATATTTTTTTTGTTGAATTTTTTCATTTTAAAGCCAAATCAAAAGATTTGGTGATACTGGTAAAAACATGAATTTGAGTAAAGCCCTAAACCTGCATTAATTGTAGCCTTTGTCAAGGACGGGGCAATTTAAGCTTATGCGCTTTCCGTGAGGGTAATCGTTTTCAAGATGCCATATTCCAAGTATAAAGGTGAGAACCAAGCAAACAGGGATATGACGGATATTTTTCGGTATACCTACTGCAAATAATTGCGAAATTAGAAGAAGAATTACAAGAAAATGAAACCCTAAGCTTAAACAAAAATAAAAACAGCTTCATGGCATAAGGGGTTTCACACCTTGCTCCAATCAAGTTGCAAATACAAGATTAGAACTACGGTTAATATAAGTGTGAGTTTTTTAGATATTTAAAAACAATAAGTACGCAAAATTATTATGGGCCTGTCTGTATTTACTTGCGAAACGTTAGACTACTAGTTTGCCTAGTTGTAAATTGTAGTATATAATTAATTTTTAGTTCTTTTATATGGGATGTTTTTAAAGTGATTATTCTCTTTTTGCTTTGTGAAGTTGGGCTAAAAAGTATGAAGTAAATACTTCGCTTCCTTTTTCGTTGAGATGCGAATAATCTGCAAATAAATCGTCGGGCCAATCTTTATGGCTAGTATCTATAAATTGTTGTTCGTGGCGATGTATTATGGTTTTAATTTTTTTAATATGATTGTTTAAATATGTTTTTTGAACTTGGTTTAATTTTGTGTAATAGCCCTTTCTAAATGGGCTTTGCACAAAAATTAACCTTATTGAATTAATTTTACAAAAATTAGCAATGCTGTCTAAGTTGGCGTATTGTAAAGGTGCTAAAGGTATTTTGTTAATTTCTTGTCCATTCCATAGTAGTGTATCAATAACAAGATGCTTAGTGCTTAAGTTTACACCCCCGAATGGATCGTATTTTAAGTAAGTATAAGCGCTTTTGTTGTTTTTGTATTCTTTTAGTTTTTTAGCATTTTTTATGTTATACCTTAAATCAAAACCTACTTTAGTATAGTTGTTTGTTAAATAAGGATGAATGAGGTTAAATTTAATTTTACACCATTCATTTTGAAAATCCATGAAGTTACTTGATATAATAATTGACTTTGGTTTGTATACTTTATTAAATATTTTAATTAGCTCATAATCATCTGAAATACTTTGGCCCCATGATGCTGTGTTTATATAGCTAGGGTTTACTAATTTAGTTATGATGGCCGAGTTAAGATTGTTTAAAGTCATAGAAGAGCCTACTGCTAGTACTTCCACAGTTGAGTCTACTTTTTTATTTTTCAAGAAAAGCATTTTGGCATTAAAAGAGATACTGTTTGATAAATTAGGTATTGAAGTACCGTAAACAAGCAAACATGCTATTAAAGCTGCACAAGGAAGCGCTCCGAAAAGTGTGATGTTTTTTATAAATTTTAGCATGAAATTTAAAATTGAAAATAAATAAATTGCTGTTCTTCGCCGCCAAGCCAAAAAATAGCTAAAATAATAGCGTAATAAAATAGATATCGAAGGGGGCGTTTCCAATTAAGACCCAGTTTTTCAATTCCATATTGGCCTTCTCTGCCTAGCCATTCAATACTTATAAAAATACTAATCAACAGTAGTATTTTTTTATACTCCCAATAAATGCCAAAGGTCAGGTAAGATTCAAAATCATTAAACATTGCTGATAGGTATGATAAAGCATGGCCTATAGTCTCTGCCCTAAAAAATACCCAGGCAACTAAGGTTAAACTAAAAGTAAATAGCATCGAAAGTAATTCTTTAGCACTCGGTAGTTGTTTGTCTTTCGCTACAATATCTAAATGATTTCTATTTTTTTTTGCTAGTAATAGCGGGATAAAATATATGGCATTTAAAGCCCCCCAAATAATGAAAGTCCAGCTTGCACCATGCCAAAACCCACTAACTATAAAGATTATAAAGGTATTTCTTATTTTCATCCAAGTTCCACCACGGCTTCCTCCAAGAGGTATGTAAAGATAGTCTCTAAACCATGTGGATAGTGATATATGCCAACGACGCCAAAATTCAGCAATATCTCTGGAGAAATAGGGAAAATTAAAGTTCTGCATCAAGTCAAAACCAAAAAGACGCGATGTTCCGATTGCGATATCTGAATATCCAGAAAAATCACAATAGATTTGAAACGTAAAAAATAATGCCCCTAAGACTAATGTAATACCACTATATTCTTCAGAATTATTGAAAATTAGGTTGGCATAATTCGCACAATTATCTGCAATAACTACTTTTTTAAATAGACCCCAAAGTATTTGACGCATTCCATCAATTGCTTTTTGATAGTTAAAGGTTCGTTTTTTGTAAAATTGAGGTAGCAAATGAGTGGCCCGCTCAATGGGTCCTGCAACTAACTGAGGAAAGAAACAAACAAATGCAGCAAAGGCTAAAAAATCTTTTGTGGGTTGCAGTTTATGTCGATATATATCTATAGCGTAGCTCAGGGTTTGAAAGGTGTAAAAACTAATGCCAACAGGTAGAATAATCTGAAGCGAATTTGCCATAATAGGAATGCCAAATAACGAAAAAGCAGCAATGAAGTTTTCAATAAAAAAATCATAATATTTAAAAACGCCTAAAAAACCCAGATTCACAGAAATACTTACTGCCAATAAAAATTTTCTTTGAATAATGTTTTCTTGTTTAGCTAAAGCAAGACCTATAACATAGTCAAGAACCGTACTAAACATAATTAAAGATAAAAAGCGCCAATCCCACCAAGCATAAAAAAAATAACTAGCAACAATAATTAATGTGTTTTGCATTTTTAAACTCTTCTGAGTAAAAAACCAATATGCTATAAATACAATAGGCAGAAATATGGCAAAGTCAATAGAATTAAAGAGCATAGATATTCTGTTTGTTGTTATATGAAATTGGCTTTTGTAATTCTGTCAAGACAGAAAGAACAACTAGATTGTAGTTTTAAAAGCTAAATATAGAGGAGGTTTCATTTAGAGTTAAAATTTTTATTAAGATGAGGTTTACATCGTGTTTTGTATTGCATTCACTTTATGGGTATAAAAATAACTTTAGAAACTAAAGCTTGTTGTTTAAATGAGATACTAATCGATTAAAGTTAAGAAAAATACGTTAATTGGTACAGATTAATACTACAATAAGATTGCTATAAAAATTTGACTTTATTTGTAAGATGAAATTGGTTTTTGGTTAGTTGTAACTTCTAAATTTAGTTATCTAGAAACAAATTGTGTTTAAACTTATTATATAGTGTAGTATGAATCAGAAAGCCCCCATTTTGTTATTTACCTATAAAAGGCTTGACGCTCTTAAAAAGACAATTGCTGCGTTAAACCAAGATGAACTATCTAAACAATCAAATTTGTTTATTTTTTCTGATGGGCCTAAACATAAAAAAGATATCGAAAAAGTAGGTGAAGTCCGTAATTTTTTAAAAGATATATCAGGTTTTAAGCACATTTATATAGAAGAATCTAAGACTAATAGGGGTTTGGCCAATTCTGTTATATCTGGCGTATCTGAAGTGATGAAGCTTTATGATAGGGTAATTGTTTTAGAGGATGATTTAATAACAACATCTAATTTTTTGACTTTCATGAATGCAGCCTTATCAGCTTATGAGGAAGAGCAAAAAGTATTTTCTATTTCTGGATATTCGATGAACTTAAATAAAAACAATAAAAAAACCAATGAAACCTATTTTTTAAATAGGGGATGGTCGTGGGGATGGGCAACTTGGCGAAACCGATGGACTAATGTAGATTGGGAGATGAAAGATTATGCACAATTTAAAAAAGACAAAAAAGAAAAGGCTGCATTTGCTCTGGGTGGATCTGATTTAAATAAAATGCTTCGTAAGCAAATGAATGGCAAGTTAGATTCTTGGGCGATACGTTGGTTTTATCATCAATATAAGGTTTCAGGTTTAACTTTGTATCCTGTCTGCTCTAAGGTTTATAATAATGGTTTTGATAAATTGGCTACCCATACTACTGGTTCTAATAGTAGATATATACCTCTTTTAGATGAAGAATTAAGTTCCGAAATTATTTTTCCTAAATCTGTTGCTTTAAGTCAAGAGTATCAAAAGGCATTTTTAAATAATATGAGCTTCAAGGCAAGACTTCGATCCAAAATTGAATCTATATTTCAAACAAATTTCAAGATTAAATGAAATCAATATTAAGAAAAATTCGGTGTTTTTATCTTAGAAATGTGAAGTGGCGCAGGTATACCATTGGTAGAAATCTTTTTGTAGGAAGGCGGGTTTATTTTTGGGCGAAAAACCAAATTACCATTGGGGATAACTTTTATATAGGCAAGGATTCTCAGATAGAAACAGATTGTACCATTGGCGACAATGTAATTTTCGCAAATAAGGTGGCCATTGTAGGTAAATATGATCATCATTTTCAGAAGTTAGGCGTACCCACGCGAATGGCTCCACGTATTATGGACGATCATTATAAATGGAAAGGTATTTACAGTAAAACAGTTATTGAAGATGATGTTTGGGTTGGTTATGGTGTTATCATTATGGGGGGGGTAAGGCTTGGTAAGGGCTGTATTATTGCATCCGGTTCTGTGGTTACTAAAGATACGGAGCCTTACTATATTTATGGCGGTAACCCTATAAGAAAGTTGAAACCGCGCTTTGAAACAAAAGCCGATTTAGAACAACATTTAAACTTAGAAAAAGACTTTTTAAAAAAACATAGTTCTTATGTCGGAGTAAAAGGACTTGATGTCTAGTTTTTTCTTTAATAGATGGTTTAGTTAGTATTTTGCGCCTTTATCTAGAGGTAAAAAAGTAAGATATTTCGTGGTAATATGTAAATATTTACTTTAAAAATATTAAATAATCAACATGGCTTATAAGACTACCAATATACTGGGATATAATGTTTTTTCTTCTTCTCTAGATGTAATTGACCAAAACACAAATAAGGTTCTTATTAATACGTTTAGCCCAAACTCATATGGTTTAGCAAAAACAGATACTGTATTTGAAAATGCTTTAAAAAATACAGATGTATTGGTGCTTGACGGTATGGGAATTGCTATCGGATCTCTGCTGATACATGGCGTTAATATTAAAAAAATAGCGGGTGAGGACTGTTTTTATTTTTTTATGAAACTTGCTCATCAGAACAATTGGAATGTGTTTTTTCTTGGTTCAACTGATACCACCTTAAATAAAATAAAAATAAGAGCTTCAAAAGATTACCCGAACCTTAACGTAGCATATTATTCACCACCATACAAGGAAGAATTTTCAGAAGAAGATAATGAACTTATGGTGCGTAAAATAAACGCTTTTAAACCAGATGTTCTATTTATTGGCCTAACAGCACCAAAGCAAGAAAAATGGGGATATATGCATAGAGATCTCGTAAATGCTAGAATTATAAGCACGATAGGTAATGTATTTGATTGGTATGCGGGAAACAGTAAAAGACCAGCAAAAATCTGGATAAAACTTCGTTTAGAATGGTTTGTTCGCATGTTTTTAAGGCCTGAAATTTTTAGAAGGAATACAAAAAATCAAATGAAATTTTTTAAAGATGTTATACTTCACATAACCTATATGAAACGTAAAAAATGAGTCAAAATTTAAAAGTAGCATTAGTAGGAGCTGGAAAAATGGGTCTTTCTCATTTATCCATTTTGGGTGCACACAAAAACGTGCAAATTGTTGGGGTATGCGATACCTCATTAATAGTAATGGGAGCCTTAAAAAAGTACACCCAATTTTCTACCTATAAGAAGTTTACCAAAATGCTTGATGAACAAAAGCCTGATGCCGTATTTGTGGCAGTGCCTACCAAGTTGCATTATGATATGATAAAAGAGCTACTTAGTAGAAAAATTCACGTTTTTGCAGAAAAACCATTCTGTCTTAATCCAACACAAGCGAATGAGTTAGCAAAGCTTGCGGAAAAGCACAACGTTGTTAATCAAGTTGGATATCACAATAAGTTTATTGGTACTTTCAAAGAAGTCAAGAGGATAATTGACTCAGGTGCTTTGGGCGAAATATATCATTTTTTAGGCGAAGCTTATGGGCCAGTAGTAACAAAAAAGAAAGATAGTACCTGGCGCTCTAACCCCGAGGATGGAGGTGGGTGCCTTATGGACTATGCTTCACACGTTATCGATTTAATAAATCATCTTATTTCTCCTGTTGAAAAAGTAGAAGGTACCTTATTAAAGTCGATATATTCTAAATATGTGGATGATGCCGTATACTCACTACTCAAGCTCAAAAGCGGTGCGTCTGGTGTGTTGTCTGTGAATTGGAGTGATGATACGTATCGAAAAATGTCAACTTCGGTTAGCATTTCTTTTACAGAGGGTAAAATTATTTCTGATGCTAGTGAGCTAAAGGTTTTTGTTAAAAACGAAGGAGCTATAGCGGGTTATTCTAAGGGATGGAATGTGAGGTATATTACCCAACTAACAGACCAAGTAGACTTTTACTTAAGAGGAGAAGAATACTCTGCTCAGATAGATTATTTTGTAAATGCAGCGTTGAAAAAAGGCCCAAATAGTATAAATACATTTAAAAGTGCAGCGCATACAGATACCGCAATTGCACTAATCAGAAATAACTCTAAAACCAGAGCATAATGGATCGAATCTTATACGGCGATAACCAGTTTTTTGCAGTCAATCATATTTCAGATGCCAAATCTATGGAGCAATCTATTAGGTTTAAAGAAGATGATGCAATTATAGCTACTTTAGACCAGGCTATTGACTCAGGCATTAATACCTTCATGTGCACTACACACGATAGAATAGCTTCTGTTTGTAATGCTGTTCGGTCAAACCCCCAAAAATACCAAGACTTTAAAATCTATCCGTGTATGCCTTATGCTCACAAATACGCGAATGCGGTTACAGAGTTAGGTATACAAGGAACCATAAAACAATACGTGCCAGGTAATTTCTTTGGATCTATTTTTAAGGGTGGTAAAGCACTTGTTTCAAAAGACTATCTCTCAATAATGGAGCTGTTGGTAGATGCTGAGATGAAAATGTTTACAGGTGTAAATACACCGGTTATTTTTCTTCAAAATGTAATTACAGACCTACTTTTAGGGTTAGGAATGGGAGAAATATTAAAAGGTTTTCACGATTATGTTCGTAAAAAATATCATGTCGAACCAGGCTTTATAACCATGAATTTACCAAAGTTAGCAGAAACTTTAGAAATTTTAGGTATCGAAAACCCCATAATTTGTGCGTCTATTAATAGTGCAAATTTTAGAATGTCTGGAGGAAAAGAGCTTTACGAAGAAACACTTCGAACTGGAAAAAATCGGGTTATTGCTATGCAAGTGCTTGGTGGCGGCGCAATTCCACCAAAAGATGCTTTGTCTTATGTTTGTAGTTTGCCAAATATAGAGTCAATTCTTTTTGGAGCTTCTTCAAAGCGGAATATTGATAACACGGTTTCTACAATTCAAGAATTTGATAAAAAATATCACAACCAATAATAAGCTAAGGTCTTACTATTATTTAAATACTAAAACTAGCTATTTTGCCTAAAAAGGGTGCCGAGTTAACCAAGATAAACCAACCTAAGTTTATGCTAGAGCAACAAACCATTTTTGATCCGTTTGCAGGGCCTGAGATTACACATGTTCAGTATCTAACAGATGCACAAGATGAGCTTTGGCACTCTTGTTTGTTCGGTGGCCAGGATGCAAATCGAGCTTATAACGAGTCGTTGTCGCTTATTTTAAAGGGTTCTTTAAATCAAAAAGCACTCGAAGTATCGATACAAAAACTTATTGAACGACACGAGTCGTTGCGGGCTATATTTAGTCCAGATGGTAAGTATATGTGCGTTTTATCTAGAGTTACTATTGAAATTGATTATTACAATTTTTCAGAGCTGAGTTCTCAAAAAAAGGCACAGAGAACTGATGACTATTTGTCTAATGACGCTATGTATTGCTTTGATTTGGTAAACGGGCCGCTTATTAAGGTAGGACTTATCAAATTAGAAGAAGACCTTCACCAACTCGTTATTACTGCGCATCATATAATTTGTGATGGATGGTCTTTTGGCATACTGCTTCAAGAATTAGGAAAACTATACTCTTCAAAAATTTTAGGTATTCCAGAAGATATGCCCGAGCCAATACCATATAGTGTTTATGCAGAACAGCATCGTACTTTTTTAGAAGATGTAGCCTATGAAAAAGTAGAACAATTTTGGCTTAATCAATATCAAGATCACGTACCGCAAGTGAATTTGCCAATTGACTTTCCGCGGCCCAAACATAGAACGTATGAGGGTAATCGAGTAGATTTAGCTTTAGGTTCAGAACTGGTTTCGCATTTAAAAAGTACGGGAATAAACGCGAATTGTAGTTTAGTAGTAACATTAATGGCTGCATTCGAAATTTTTATTTCTGAGATAACAGGTCAAGAAAATATAGTTTTGGGTTTGCCAGCCGCTGGGCAATCTGCTATGGGTGCAAAACATCTAATAGGTCACTGTGTTAATTTACTACCATTAAAAAGCAAAATAGATTTTGAAGGAAGTTTTTTAGATCATTTGCACAAAAGAAAATCTGCTAATTTCGATGCTTACGAGCATCAAGAACTGACATTTGG
This sequence comes from uncultured Flavobacteriaceae bacterium, assembly GCA_947486785.1. Taxonomy (GTDB): domain Bacteria; phylum Bacteroidota; class Bacteroidia; order Flavobacteriales; family Flavobacteriaceae; genus Maribacter_C. The sequence continues at coordinate 80,679 of CANKUU010000017.1, forward strand.
TCGCTTGTTAAAATCGCTCAATGTTGCAAGAAATCCATCTAGAATTCCTTTAGTACCTGTAGTTTTAAATATTGATATGGGCTTGGCTGATGATGTTTTTTTTGAGGGTCTTAAGTTTAAATTGATTAGTAATCGGCGTAAATATGAAACTTTTGAACTCTTTTTAAATGCAACAGGTTCTGATGACGACATAGTACTTGAATGGTCTTATAATGCTAATTTATTTAAAGAAAGCAGTATTTCTAATTTGGCGCAATCCTTTGAATTACTGCTTCAAAAGCTTATTCAGCAGCCAAATGAACGTTTAGGTAGTATTTGTACATTGCAAAAGCCAACATATAAAATAGCTGGAGCCACACGAACTATTGTTTCTAAAACGCTTCATTCACTTTTTCACGA
>CANKUU010000018.1 GCA_947486785.1 uncultured Flavobacteriaceae bacterium
AATTCTTCTTTCTTCATAATGTGTAAATATTTAAAATTAGACAAAAAAATAGCGGGGGCATGCCCCCGCTATTTTTTTATTTACACACTTTATGAGATAGTGCTCGAAAAAACCATAAAAAAGACCGTTATAAATTTGATCCTTTAGGTAAAATAAACAAATACCCTTGTAATGGTATTCCATCATCTATTTTTGATAGGCTGGCAAACTAAATATAAATGAACTACCTTCTTTAGGCTTACTTAATACGGTAATTGTTGTATCATGTAATTCCATAATTTTTTTTACAATTGCTAAGCCTAAACCAGAACCCTCTGTTTTTGTGTTTTTGTCTATTTGTTTAAACCTGTCAAATATATAAGGTTGTTCATTTACTGGTATTCCAGAACCAGTATCGGTAATATTAATTTCTATGTTATCACTTTTCTTTACTAAGGTCATGGTTACTTTACCATTCGAGTTTGTATATTTAATTGCATTTTCTATCAAGTTTTGCAACGCTCTTTCTACCAAGCTAACATCCGCAAAAACGATACTATTTTGTTCTGCATGATCTATTTTTAATTCAATTTGCTTTTTATCTGCAAGCACTTTAAATTTTGCAATCAAATCATGTGAAAGTTCTGTTATCGAAAAAGGCTCTTTAATTGGCGTTACTTGTTCGGCTTCTAGTTTTGAATATTCGAATAATTGGTTAATTAATTTTGAAAGTTTGTCTACGTTACTATGTGTTATTTCAAGATATTCTTGTTTTTCTTCTTCTGAAAGTGTGTCTTTTTTCATCTGTAAGGTTTCAATATAACCTTTTAAAATAGCTAAAGGGGTTCTTAGGTCATGAGACACATTAGCAATTAACTCTCTTCGCAATAAATCAACAGATTCCATTTTTTTAATATTGCCTGTTATGGTATCGGCCATTTTATTAAAAGATTTGGCAAAAATTGAAATATCGGAATTTTCAGGATTTTCAATCCGCGCAGACAAATCGCCTTCTGAAAAACGCCTAACCGTACCCGTAATAAGTCTTAAATTTTTGGTTAAAAACCAAATTGCTAAAAGCCCAATAAGAGCTGTAAAAATCATGGTAAGTAAAAAATAGCCCAAGCCTAATTTGGCAAAATACTGACCTAATAAAGTACTACTTACTTCTTGAAAATGCTTTCCAGCCAATATGATATAAATATATCCTTTATGACCATCAATATCATATGGTGCTACAGAGAAAATTTTTTGCTTGCCTGCGTTTCTAGGGTCATCACCTAAAACAAATTTCTTTCCTTTAGCTTGTAAAAAAGTAGTGATTGGGTCTAAATCGATGCTTTTCTTTGCATTATCATCATTTGGGTCTAATACTACGGAATATAAAATAGCACCCTTGTTGTTTAGCAAATAAACCTCTATGCCCCGGTTAACGGCCATCATATCGTGCATTAAATCTGCAAAAAGTGACGTATTTACAGAACCGTCTTCTAAAAAAGGAGAATCATCATTAAACTTCTCTTCTATTACATGTTGAGCCACATTTGCATTTAATTTTTGTGCAGTTTCTTGATGATGCATATTTGCAAAATAACTGGTGATTCCTATATAAGAAACCCCCATCAATAAGACTAACAAAACAAAGGCGATCCAGAGTTTTACAACCAGTTTGGGCGTTAGGGTTTTTGCGTTCTTATTCATATCAAAATGTCTTCATTAAATTTATACCCTACACCCCAGGTGGTCAAAATATAGGTTGGGTTAGCCATATCTGTTTCTATTTTAGCTCTTAGTCTATTGATATGAGAATTAACGGTATGCTCATAGCCTTCAAAATTATAACCCCAAATAATATTCAATAATTCTGTTCTAGTATAGTTTCTGCCAGGGTTTGATGCCATTAAAATTAGTAGTTCAAACTCTTTTGGCGAAAGTTCAATTCTGGTGTTATTTAATAGTACTTTTCGTTTATCAATATCAATACTTAAACCTTTTACTTTAATAACCGAATCATTTTTCGATATTTTTTCTGAAGGACCTGTTCTTCTCATCACAGCTTTAATTCGTGCAAGTAGTTCACGAATACTAAAGGGTTTTGTTATGTAATCATCAGCACCAATTTCTAGCCCTAAAATGCGATCAATTTCTTCTGATTTAGCGGTGAGCATGATAACAGGAGTATTCTTTTTTTCTCTTAATTGTTTACAAATAGATATTCCATCTAAGGTGGGTAAAGTTAAATCAAGTAAAATTAAATCATAATCTTTTTCTAAGGCCATTCGTAAACCCTCTTCTCCGTCTGTTGCTTTTGATATTTTATAAATAAGGCCTGTAAGGTGTATTTCCAATAGCTTAATAATTTCTGGATCATCCTCTATAATTAGTATTTGTTTCATTGTAATTCTGTTTCAAAAAAGTAAGAAAAATGCTCCAAAGCATCATGATGAGCGAAAATACGAAAATAGCAAAGAATACTTTTTGTACTAATGTAGTTTTTGTTTACTGGATAAGCTACGTCCGTAAGTAAATAATTCAAAAAAACATCTATGTAGTTAGCTTTTTAAGAACTCAAAAAGGTGATCTTTAGTTAACTTAAAAATGAGGATTTAAACCTGTTGTTCATTTATATTAAGTTAGTTTTAATTTTGTTCATCGGATTTATATTAAAGACAAATGAATTTAAGTACTAAATCATTGTAGAAGTAGTTGTTTTAGAGCGTCTTGTAGCTTAAGCTGACAAAGATTTAGCATGTGGAGTTGTGTTGCTTTTTTAATTTCCTAATTTGAAAGGATCACTAAAATCAAATTTATTCTGTTTTAAATCTTTATGCCTTAGTTTACTCCATAATTGCAACTATCTTTACCTCATTTTTAACCTTTTTTTCATAATAGTTTGAAGAAAGCCATTTTTTTTATGGTTTTAAGCACCATTGCTTTTACTGGTATGAATGTGCTTATTAAATATTTAACCAATTTTAGCCCCTATCAGCTGGTGTTTTTTAGGTCGATAGGCTCTCTATTTTTTACGTTCAGTTTTCTATTCAGACATAATATTTCTTTTGTTGGTAAACAACCTACACTTTTACTTATGAGAGGAATATTTGGCACCTTATCAATGCTTTTATTTTTTATGGCAGTCTATTATATGCCTTTGGGCTCTGCAGTTGCCTTGCGCTATACTTCTCCAATTTTTGCTGCAATATTTGCAATTTTAATTTTAAAAGAACAAGTGAAACCAATACAATGGCTATTCTTCATATTTTCTTTATTAGGTGTTTTTGTTTTAAAAGGTTTTGACGCTTTGCTACCACCAATTGGATTTGTTTTGGTACTTGTTTCTTCTATGTTTAGCGGACTTGTTTTTGTGCTAATTCGTAAATTAGGAGCTGGTGAACACCCCGTGGTTATTATTAATTACTTCATGTGCATTTCTACAATAGTAGGAGGGGGTTTAGCTGTTTTTTATTGGAAGAATCCTAGTTTAATTGAATTTATGTTACTTTCAATTTTAGGTGTATTAGGCTTTTTTGCACAACTATTTATGACGAAAGCCTTTCAATTAGGAGAAACAAGCGTAATTGCACCTATAAAATATATCGAAGTTGTCTTTGTAATAATTTTAAGCATTGGCTTTTTTGATGAATCTTATTCACGATGGAATTTTGTTGGAATAGCCATGATTATTGGCGGTCTTATGGTTAATATTTGGTATAAGAAAACCGTTAAATAAACTTTTAACTATACTTTTTTCAATTGCTCTTGCCGAACTTGTGTTTTTAAATAGTATAAAATTAACAAAGAAATAACTGAACATATCGAAAAGCCAATAAACAAAGGCATTGCGCTGTCCGTTACAAATTTACCTATAAACGTACTTATTGGTACTGACATTAATGTAGAAATAAATCCGGTTATTGCAGCACCTATACCTGCAATATGTCCTATGGGTTGCATAGCTAAGGCACGCAAATTACCAAAGAGAAAGCCAATAGAAAAAAACTGAAGCGCAAAAAACAATAGTAATATTTCTATACTAGGATTACTAGAAGTATAAAATAATGCAACATAACTAATCGAGACGATACTAAAAGCAATTAATGAAATGGTAATTATTTTTTCCATACCAAAGCGAACTACCAAAGTGCCATTTAAAAAGGTGGCCAGCCCAATAGAAATTGCAAGTCCTGCAAAAATGAAGGGAAACTCTTCTTTTAAATTGTATTGATTTTGAAAGATTTGTTGTGCAGCACTTAAATATACCAAAAAAGAACCCACAATAAAACCTGAAATTAAAGTTAAGCCAATGGTGCGCTTATATTTAATAAGCTCTAAAAAACCATTTACAAAGATATGCTTGCTTAACGGAATTTTATTTTCGGCAGATAAAGTCTCGGGTTGTCGACGCCAAAACCATAGCGCTATAACAACCGCAAAAATTAGCTGAGCATAAAAAATAGACTGCCAGTTGTACGCATCTAAGATCCATTTACCAAAGGCTGGCGCTACAATAGGAACTAGTAAAAATATTACCGTAATAAAGGACATAATTCGAGCCATAAAGTCTCCACTATAACTATCTCTTACCATTGCAATGCTAATGGTTCTTGGTGCTGATAGCGCTATACCTTGAAGCACCCTTCCTATAATCATCACTTCAAAACTCTTCGCATAAATACATATTAAACTTGCCATTATAAAAAGAACCAAACCCAAATAAACTACAGGTTTTCTTCCTAAGCTATCAGAAATAGGTCCAAAAAATAGCGGGCCTATTCCAAGCCCTAAAAAAATCATTATAATCAGCTGTTGTGTGTCTATTATGTTTGTTACACCAACAGCAAGACCTATGATATCAAGTGCGGGCAATACCGCATCTATAGCCAAGGCAACAATAGCCATTAAAGATGCCATTAGTGAAACAAATTCGAGTTGCGAAATACGCTTTTTCAACATTTTTCAAAAGTACTACAAATACCTGCAAGACGTCTTTTAATTATAGCCCTAAACTTCACGAATTAATTCCTATGCTATTTGCCTTTTTTAAACTTAAATTGTGCTCAATTTATTTATCTTTGTTTCATTCGAAAAAGCAACATCCGATACGCTCCTATGGAATCAATTTTTACCATTGACAACTTTTTTACACTTGCTATGCTTACGCTTTTACAAGCAGTTTTAGGTTTAGATAATCTACTTTATATTTCTTTAGAATCTAAAAGAGCTCCAGAGAGCGAACAAAAGCGGGTACGTACTTTGGGTATTGGTTTAGCCATTGTTTTGCGTATCATTTTGTTGTTCGTTTTAATTAAATTGATTGCATATTTTCAAGATCCAATTTTTGGTATTGAATCTAAGGTTGTAGCGGGTCACTTTAATATTCATAGTCTTATTGTGTTGCTTGGAGGCGCATTTATTATTTATACGGCTGTAAAAGAAATTTGGCACATGCTAAGTATAGATACCGAAGTAGCCGATCAAGACACAAAAGTCAAAAGCGTTAACCGTATAATTTTAGCCATTGTAATAATGAATATTGTTTTTTCTTTCGACTCAATTTTGAGTGCAATGGCGTTAACAAAAGTCTTTTGGGTAATGGCAGTAGCCATTATTATTGGCGGCGTACTTATGATTTGGTTATCAGGAAAAGTGACTGAATTTTTAAAAAAGAATAGAATGTACGAAGTTTTAGGACTGTTTATCTTGTTTATAGTGGGTATCATGTTACTTTCAGAAGGTGGGCATTTGGCGCATCTAAAATTCTTTGGTAATGAAGTAACTCCTATGAGCAAAACTACCTTTTACTTTGTAATTGTAGTACTAGTGGTTATCGATGTAATACAATCAAAATACCAGAAGAAACTTTCTGCCAAAAATTAAGAAAACAAAAAAACAGGAAAGTAAATGCTTTTAAAAAGGGCTGATTAATTTTTATACTATAATTTATGAATCAAAAAAATAGGTTTTTAAAAGTAATAGTTGTTATTCTTAGTATTGCTCCATTTTTAGCATGTAAAGAAAAGCAGGAAATAAAGCTTCAAAAAGAGCTACCTAAACCTCTTGTTACCGAAATAAAAGATAATCCAACTAGCTATGAAACTTTAGAGGGTAAACCGATAGAATTAAACAATTTTAAAGGAAAAAAGATCTTTCTTAATTATTGGGCAACTTGGTGTCGCCCTTGTATAGAGGAAATGCCTGCCTTAGAACAATTACAAACTATTCTTGAAAAAGAAAACTATATTTTTCTTTTTGCTTCAGATCAATCTTTAGCAAAAATTAAAAAGTTTAAAGCTGAACGTAATTTTGATCTAAATTTCGTCAAATTTAATGGCTCTTTAGGTGATCTAGAAATTGCTGCCTTACCGGTTACAATAATTTATGATGAAAAAGGAAAGCAATTAAAACGTTTTGATGGGGCTGCTGTTTGGGATGACCCAGATATGATTAAAAATTTAAAAAACCTTTAAATTTATTTATTCATAAAGGATGCTTATAGGCTTTCTTGCAGCAACATTGCTGCTCAACTGTAATGAATAAATTAACGAAAAGAAAGAGCTTCAATTAAAAGTAGTTATACCAGCACTACATTCACCTGCCTCTCAAAATAGCTATTTGCCACATTTACACACTAACAGAAGTAAAATGCTGATGTCAGGAGTAGAGCGGGAAGGGGGTATGGTCTTAAGAAATTAAAATACTCCATTTAAGCTAAAGGTAAATGGCACATGCCTTATAAAATTGATCAAGCCACTAATTGGTTTGATAATTGGGCAAATTTTCCAATGATTACAGAAAATAATGGCAGCCTTTGGTAGCAGGTGTTAAAAATGTCAAGTTCGGGTGCCTATTCCTATAAATTCAAGAATGAATATGTTACCCAAAGGGAAAGCGATTGGGAAATTAATTTAATTCTATATACTGATGCAACCGCAACCGAGCATGAATTTATAAGTGTTATTCCATTTAAAGAAGACTTTCTCGTAACCGGACTTGATGGCAGAAATACCTTAAAAAACGAAAAAAAGAAACGTGCAGCGACGTCTTTAAGAGCCGCTGCTATTACTATTGGCGGAAATGTAGAAGAACGTATGTTTTAGATTCTACTGCCGGTGACTGTTGTCATACAAGTTCTGCAATTACAGAGAATGACCCTATTTTAGTATATCGAGATTGCTCACTAGACAAAGTTCGCGACATAAGTATTGTTCGAAATATAATAGTAAATGGACTGCACGTAAATAAATTTATAATACGAATTGACAGATAAATGGATGCCTAGTAAACGAGCCTAAATCAGCTGTGCTCACGACTAATGTAGTTGTTGCATGGTTTGCCTTAGCCAAAGAGACACCTAGACTTCTAAATCTGAGATTCTGCCTTCATTTTATTAGATGAATTATCCAGATACTTAACACTATTTTATGGTTAGCTTCTATTTTGTATGATTAAAAATGAACAAGTAGACTAATTTATTCAGAGCAAATAATAAAGGAATATGACAACTAAATTTTGATAATCCCAAGTTAAACAGGCGTAAAATTCATAATACACGAAACAATCGCTACTTGTTATGATTAAATAATGTTGTTTACCGTTTTATGCTTCCATTTATCGGTTTTCCCCTAGCAGTATTAGGCCAAAATCATTTTGTGTTTCTATCTTTAGACCTACATAAATACAATGAAATATAGTCCTACAATTTAAGCTAAAAAAGCATATTTTTTTTTGGAGAAAATTCGGCCTAACAGACAATGTATAAACGTCTAAATGTTTTAAAATTGGCATTTATATCATGAGGTTAATTATTTTTTAAAGTGCATCAATTTACCTTGAGGTGTAATTTGATTCTAAAATATAATTTATCTCATTAATTAATTGGATTATGTTCCATTGAATTTTAAAGTAAAACAAAATCCCTAAAACGCAAATCAAACCTTAACTACACTATGAAAAAAATTACCCTATTGGCAGCATTATTTTGCTGTTCATTCACGCTTTTCGCACAAACCACTTGTACACCTATAAGTACATTAAATTGCGAAGACCTTGTTGTTGATTTACCTTTTACTCTCGATTTTTCAACAAGCGTAGAAAATTCGTTGGTAGATAACTCTGGAAACGGAATTGGATTTACAGCGGTAATGGAACATTCAGAAGAAAGAAGAATTGATGCTGGAGATCTAGTTATTTCTAATCCAAATACAAACGGATATGAACCATCTTTGATTGAAAAAAAATCTAATAGTTTAGAAATAAGGTCACAAGCTGGTATAGCCTTTCGAAAACCGGGTGGAACTTCTAATAGTAATAATCAAATCAATACCTTAGGCGCAGGCCTAGGGGAGTTTCAACAACCAATTCACATAAAGAGTACGCTCTTGAATGTAGTTACAGGATCTGGTTCGGCTCAGGCTGGACTTTGGTTCGGATTTGATGAGGATAATTTTGTAAAATTGTGCGTTGTTGATTCTAGTATTGAATTAAGAGTAGAGTCTGACGGTTTCTCAGGAAACGGACCAAGAAGCGGTGATCAGGTGATATCAAATTTAGGCGCATCGGGTAAAGATGTTGCTCTTGACCTTATTATTGATCCAAACGAATTAATGGCAGAAGCCTATTATACTATTGGGTCAGGCGCACGCTTATTATTAGGAAGTTTAGCAATTCCCGCAAATTATATTACAGGTAGAAGTATCGGTATTAGTGGTAATCAAGAGAATATTACCTTCGCAGGTATTTATGCCACACATAGAAATGGATCACAATTTACTGCTAGTTTTGATAATTTTTCAATAGAAGAGGCAGAAGAACGTCCGTTAGCACTAGAATTTGACCAATCAGAGCTTACATTTGCGGGCACTAGTAACGAAACCTTAGCACCAAAATCTATTAACTTAGCTGCTAGTTCGGGCAACCCTCTTATTATTTTGTCTGATGATCCTGATGCTTCAAGTTGGTTAATTGTTCCATCAAACCCTAGGTTAGGTGAACTTGAATTTGGTATAAAGCCAAACCTAGCACCTGGATCATATCGAACCACTATTATTGCCCAAGATCAACCAGATATGGGCTATGCTAATGCAGAGGTTGTTATTAGTTTAACCATTAATGAAAGTCCAAGTGATTTTGAAGCCAAAATAAATTTTTCCAATGCAGCATCGCAACCTCCCAATGATTATATAAATGATTTAGGCTTAGGTTTTTCCGACCGTGGTAATGGATATAACTATGGGTGGTTAGCTATAAATACATCAAGCCCTTTAGACGTATCAGCAAACGCCAGAAATAGAAATGTTTCTGGAGTATCTCAGCTCAATAATACCCTTATTCATATGCAGTATGGTGATGTAAGCAATGGTAATAATGGTGTATCTACAGAAGGTATTTGGGAAATTGAAGTGCCAAACGGAAGTTATAATATTACCGTTGGTGTTGGAGATCCAACTATAGATTCCAATCAAAACGATATTCCTAGCCATGTAATAAATGCAGAAGGTGTTCGTATAATAGCACCTTTTACACCTTCAGGTGCAATAGGTAGTGCAGAGAGATTTAAGTCTGAATCTAAAATAGTAGCCGTTCGTGACGGTAAATTAACAATTGATGCCCAAGGCGGTCACAATACTAAAATAAATTATATCGAAATAGTTGCAAGTACAGGTACTTCTGAAAATCCTATGGTTTTAGGAGTTATGCCCTCTAATAATGCATTTAATGTTCCTGTAAATACCAGTATTTCTGCAAACAATTTATACTTGCCAAATTTTGATGAAAATGGTATTACTGGTGTCAATAATAGTACAATAACAAACGCTACGGTAAGACTTTTTAAAGAGGGTAGTACCACGCCAATAGGTTCTAGTGCCAATGGAACCGGTGGAGGTGATGCTATTAATTTAGTGCCAAATTTACCCCTTGAAGAAAATACCAAATATATTTTTGAAATAGATGGCGTTGAAGATACCACAGGCAGGCGTTTTAATTTTTTTACTTCTTCTTTTACTACTGGTGGCAGTACCACAGGACCTTCAACCGAGTTAGATAATGTTTCTTTTACTAGAACTGGTGCAGTTGGTTCTTCTGGGCAGTTTACTACTTTAACTTTTGGCCCTGATGGTAAATTGTATGCGTTACAAATAAATGGTGCGATAAATAGATATGAAGTAGCTTCAGATGGCTCGCTAATTAATGAAGAAATTCTTCAAGAATGGAAAGCAAACTATACCGCGAGAGCTGCAATTGGTCTTGCATTTGATCCAAATGCTACAGCAACAAACCTAATTGCCTATATCTCACATCAATCTGGAGCCTTGGGCAATGCCCCTGATTGGGATGGTAAAATATCTCGAATTTCTGGCCAAAATCTTGAACAAGAAGAATTACTTGTTACTAATTTACCTAGGTCTTTAAGAGATCATTTAACCAATAGCATTGCTTTTAATCCAGCAGAACCAAACGTATTATATTTTAATCAAGGTAGTAACAGTGCCGCTGGTGCTCCAGATAGCGCATGGGGCAATAGAGAAGAAAGTCTTCTATCGGCAGCAACATTACGTTTAGATTTAGTAAAATTACCTTCAGAATTGCCTTTAGATGTTAAAACAACACGCAATATACAGGCTATTATAAATGTTAATGTAAACTCTCCTAACTTAGACGGTCTATACAATCCTTACTATGTTAACGCACCTTTAACGCTTTATGCCACTGGCATTAGAAATGCCTACGATCTGGTGTGGCATACTAATGGGCAACTTTACATACCTACCAACGGAACCGCAGGTCGAAGTAATGCCCCTGCTTCAATTGAGGGAATGAGAAGACCAGATGGTTCTTTCTATGATTACACTAATCCCCGTTACCCAGAAATACCAGCCTCTAATGATAATAATACTCAAAGAGATTGGTTGTTTAGAATAGATCCGAATTCAAGTATCGGCTATTATGGACATCCTAATCCTTTTAGAGGAGAGTTTGTTTTAAATAGAGGTGAGCAAGATGTTATAAATGCAACGGCAGGTGCTGACGGTGGAGCTGCTTATGAGGGTGTTGTTGCAGATTTTAATTACAGAGGAGCAGCATTTGATTTTGAGTTTAATAAATCACCCAACGGGGTTATTGAATATCGTAGTCTTTCTGAAAATGGTAACCTCCAAGGAGTTTTGCTTGTAGCGCGTTATAGTGGCGGTAGTGATATTATTGCCCTTGTGCCAAACGGCCTTAACGGAGACATTTTAACTTCTAAAACAGGGATTCCAGGTTTTGGAAATTTTCAAGACCCTTTAGACTTGGTTGAGGATGTGAGAAATGGAAATATTTATGTTTCGGATTTTAGGTCTAGAGAGATTATTTTACTAAAACCTAATAACTCCACCGTACAAGAGCCAAATATTACAGTTAATACTGAACAAGTTACAGGCGACGCTGTTATAAATTCGGGCACTTATGAACAAGAACTTACCATATCTAACTTAGGTAATGGATTACTTTCTAATATTACAGCCCAAATTACTGGTGCTGCCAATGAGCAATTTTCTATCGTGGGACTTCCCTCAAGCATAAATCCTCAAAATTCTAGTTCTTTTCAAGTTCGATTTACACCAACAGCAGTAGGGCCTCAATATGCAAACTTGGTCATAAATGGAACAAATGCAGAACCTTTTACGATTCAATTAAATGGTTTAGGCAAGAGGGGATTAGGCGGAACTAATGAGCCATCATTACAATGGATAATAGATACTAAATTAGGGGAAGATGTGGTAAATGTTGGAGATACAGATGCTACATCAAATATCATTAATTTACCAAATGGGAGCAGCTATAATTCTCTATTAGGTGATGAAGTAGCAGCGCAACAATTTGAAAAAGCAAGTGAAGCGCCAATAAGTGTTGAAGTTTTAAGTGTTTTCGGACCTACTCAAAATAATCCTGTTGTTGCTTTTGGATGGTATAATGGTGCTGATACATCAGCAATCAACGAATTATTTACAGTCACCAATACACCGAACACTAATGGTCAAACTTTGAGTCCGTTAGTAACAGGTGATACCGAATTTGACCCAGGTGACAACTATTTTGGCTTTTACAGCAGATGGCCATTTTTTAACAATCGCATGCTTTACAGCAAAGATGAACTAAATACTTTCGATGGTGCTATTCCGCATCACGTACGAGTTTATGAATTACCTGGAGAAGAAAATGCCTATATATTGGCTACCGAAGAACATACTAGTGGTTTTGACTATCAAGATATCGTAGTTATTGTTAGAAATATAAGACCTTATACAAGATCGGAAACCGGTGCTCTTTTAGCTATAGAGAATATGACAAAAGTACCGGGTACAAATAGAGGTTTTCCTAAAGAAAACTACTTTACTTTTCATAGAATTGGTGCTGAACCTTCTAGATCAGTACATGACACTAATATCATGCGCTTAAACAATACGGGCACGGCAGACTTAGTTGTATCTGCTTTAGAGTTTGAAAATTCAAATCAATATTCGTTTGAGTTGTTTGATGTTACTGGTAATTTAATTGATTTTCCTATTACAATTTTACCAGATAGTTATGCCGATGTAAAATTGAAATTTATAGGAACAACACCTAATAATGCAATGGGTACTATTGCCCAGCAAGTAAGGGTGGTTTCTAACGCCGATAATGTAAGTGCTAATGTAGCTACTTTACATGGTGCTTTTTCACAAAGAAGTCAAGGTAATAACGAAATTACAGCGCAACAAGTAATTGATGCTTTTGGTTTTAGAACTAGTATGCTAAGTATGGTAAATGATCAAGGTACCATAGTACCACCCAATAGTGTACCCTACAGACCTAGTTCAAATTTTCCAACTGCAGCAAATGTAAATGCTGGTTATGAGGGTGATTTAATTATTGCTGGGGCATTTGTTCAAGCAAATCCTGACAAACCTGTTATCGGTATTCAACTATCGGCCTTACACGGGCCAAGTAGTGATGGTGCTAAATTTTTAGAATTGAATAGTTCTACCGTAGTTGGTGGTATAAACTTTAATCACGATAGTGCTTGGTTTCAAACTTTACTACCAAAACGCGGTGCTGAAATTAACTTTGATAAAGCCGAAAGTATTACAAAAGCTTTTAGAATTGCAATACAGAATTATCCAACAACGGGTGGTAATAACCTTTCTGGTAACAGAGAAACTTTACTAGGAGCTAGAGTATTCAAAGTAGTCGACAATGATGGAAAAATAGTACCTAATGAATACATAGTTTTACAAGATTATGTAGCAAATGGTTGTGGTGCAGGCTCGGCAAATTGCGATTGGAACGATAATTCCTTTTATTTCATAAACATCAGACCTCAAGAAATACCAACAGCCTCTGCTATTGATGATCTTGTGGTGCGCACAGAAGAAACCTTTGAGCAAGAAATTAATTCCTTTTTCGACAGAGGATATCCTGGTAATATTCTTAAAATAACGGCAAGTCATTCCGATGGGGCATTACCAGATTGGATGATTTTTAATGCAGAAACAGGCATATTACAAGGTACACCACCTGAGGGTACTAATGGAAACTTTGTAATCAATTTTATTGCCGAAGATGCAAATGAAATTCAAGTATCAACAAGCTTAACTATAATAATAAACCAAGCACCAATTGCAGTAGATGATACCGCTGTTACAGAACAGAATACATCGATTAACCTAGATCAGTTACTAGGCAATGATTCAGACCCTGACGGAGATCGGGTTACAATAACTACCATAGATACACCCTTAAATGGTACTGCGGTTTTAAATAGCGAAGGCACAGAAATAGTTTATACCCCAAACACAGACTTTGTAGGTCTAGATCAATTTAATTACACTATTGAAGATGAATCAGGCCTTTCGGCTTCCGCAAAGGTTGAAATTAGAGTGATTGAAGAAAATCAAGCGCCAGTTGCAACTATTAGCACAAATACTATACAAGGGCCAGCCGCGTTAATTGTTCGGTTTACGGGATCTGAATCTACAGATGACAATGATGCTATTACCTCTTATGTTTGGAATTTTGGAGATAACCAAGGTACTTCTACACAAGCGGATACGGAATATGTATATAATTCAGTTGGCGTATATGATGTAAGTTTAACCGTTACTGACAATTTTGGATTAACCAACACTACTCGTGTAACCATTATGGTTACGGGACAAAACAATACAGCACCCAATGCTGTTGCATCAGCAACTAAAGTAGGCGGATCACAATCGTTAGAGTTTAACTTTGACGGCAGTAGATCAACTGATGATAGTGATAATATCGTTTCTTATTTATGGGATTTTGGCGACGGAAATACCTCAAACGAAATTTCACCAAATTATAGATACGCTGTTGTGGGCACATATACGGTAACACTTACCGTAACAGATAATGGAAATTTAACGAATTCAAAAACCTTACAAGTAGTTGCTGGCCAACCTAATACAGATAACTTTGCCTTACGTATAAATGCTGGTGGCCCTCAATTAGAACATAATGGCGAAATTTATCTTGCTGATCAGAGTTTTGAAGGGGGTTACTCTTTTAAAAACACAAGGGCAGAAGTAGCACAATTGTATCAGACAGAGCGTACTTCAGAGTCGGCTTTTGATTATACTATTCCTCTAGAAAATAGAATCTATTCCGTAACCTTGCATTTCGCGGATATTTATTGGGGTGCTCAAGGTGGTGCAAGTGGTGGAATAGGAAAACGTGTTTTTGATGTGAGTATTGAAGGTAATCTAGTTCTTGATGATTATGATATAAATGCGGATGTAGGACCACAAACAGTTGTCACAAAAACATACGAAGTAATGGTAGTTGATGGTGTTCTTAATATGAACTTTAATACCGAAGGATCAGACGGTGTAGATCAACCTAAATTATCGGCTATCGAGATTTTAAGCGTGTCTAACGACTGTGCTTTACCAGCTCCATGGGTAAATGCCGATATTGGAAATGTGGCCATTGAAGGTTCGACATGTTATCAAAATGGCGAATTTAATGTTAGCGCTGGTGGTACAGACATTTGGGGGAATTCTGATGAATTTCATTTTGTATATCAAAGCTTAACAGGCGATGGCGAAATTATTGCACAGATAACAAGCCTTGAACAATCTAATGATTGGGCAAAAGCTACTGTAATGATGCGAAACGATTTAGAGGCTAACTCGGCACTTGCAATGATGTCAGTTTCTCCTAATCCAAATTCGGTCGGTGGAGTTGGTTATAGCTTCCAAAAAAGGGAAACTAAAGGCCAAACCATGGGACAAAGCGATTTTACCCGTCCTGTATTAATACCTGATGGTTTTCCTTATTACCTACGTTTAGTTAGGTCTGGTGAGACTTTTACAGGGTATGTTTCGCAAACGGCTGGAAACTGGAATGAAGTTGGTGCAACAACAATAGCAATGAACGAAACTATTTATGTAGGCTTGGCAACAACCTCACATGATACGGACATAAGCACTAATGCAGTTTACAAAAATGTACGCGTTATAAAAGATACAGAAACTAATCAAGCTCCAGTAGCGATAGCAAGTGCAAACGTAGTTTCAGGAGAAGCACCCTTAGCGGTTCGTTTTGATGCTAGTAGCTCTACAGATGATAAGGCAGTTACATCTTATAGCTGGAACTTTAAAGATGGTGCTACTGCTACACAAGAGAATCCTTTACATACCTTTACGCAACCAGGTACGTATGATGTAAGTCTTGTGGTATCTGATGCAGAAGGGCTAACAGCAACGACAACCATAGCTATTAATGTAACTGAGCCTAGTACAAATAACTTTGCGTTACGCATTAATACGGGAGGCGATGAAATTCAGTATAGGGGTAAAACCTTTATTGCAGATGACTACTTTAGTTCAGGTACGGTATTAGATAGACCTCAAACAGGGCTTGCAGATCCTTTTAAGACTTTTCGTTTTAGTAGATCAAAACAGATGAGTTACGATATTCCGGTACCAGATGGTGAATATACAGTTAATTTGTACTTTGCCGAGCTTTGGTTTGGTGCAACCGGAGGAGGAGCCGGAGAGATAGGTAACCGTGTTTTTGATGTACGTATTGAAGGTGAGTTAGCAGAAGATGATTTAGATGTATTTAAAGAAGTAGGTGCTCAGGCAATGCTTGTGAAAACCCATACCGTACGCGTTACAGGTGGTGAATTAAACATAGATTTTGATTCAAATGAAGTTGTAAACGGAGAGCGACACCCGATAATAAATGGTATCGAAATACTTGGACGTGACATGCAACTTACTCCAATAGCAAACGCCGGAGCCTCACAGGAAATTCAATTACCAACAAATAGTGTCCTTCTAATCGGATCTGGAAGTGATCCTGACGGGGGAGTAGTAAGTTATTTGTGGACTCAGATTAGTGGGCCAAGTATCGCTGATTTAGAAGGCAAAACTACTCCAAATTTAGAGGCTAGTAGCCTAGAGGTAGGTAGTTATGTTTTCCGTTTAACAGTAACCGACGATGAAGGGCAAACAGCTTTAGACGAAGTAACGGTGACGGTGGAACCTGCTAATGATAACCCTAATGAAATTTGGCTAGAGGCAGAGTGTGCGATTGTTGGATCACTATGGACTAACATTGACAATGCAACCGTTTCAGGAGGACAGTATGTTCAATCGCCCGAAGGTAATAATTATACTATAGCTCCTGAAGATGAAGATTCTCGAATTAGATTTAATTTTACTGCACAAGAAGGGAGCTATAAGCTTTTTGCTCGAGTAAATACACCAACTGGCGATAATGATAGTTTCTGGGTGCGCGTAAATAATGGCCCATGGTTGCAATGGAATTATATCTTAGGCGGAGGATTCAATTGGAGACAACTACATAAGAATGCAGAACGTGGCGTATTTGTAATGCTAGATTTAAATGAAGGAGCAAATACTATTGATTTTGCGCATCGTGAAGAAGGAGCAGGATTGGATAAAATTTATTTAACCAAAACAAAAAATGCTCCATCGACATTTGGATCTATGGATACGAGCTGCTTCACCGCCGAAACATCAGTAAGTAACTTTTTGGCAGCAAAAATTAACCAGGTTCAAGTTCTACCTAATCCAGCTAGTTATAAGATGAACGTAAGACTAAGTAATAGTTCTTTAGAGCTTAATGAAGTATTAATATTCAATCTTGCTGGGCAATTGATTAAAACTTTTGATATTTCAAAACCTAATATTGGTGCGGGAATATATCAATTTGATATTTCAATGTTAGAAAACGGTTTGTATTTAGTTTCTATTGCTACAGATGATGGCACTAGATCAAGACACAAATTACTTATTAAAAAATAGAAAGTAAATAATGTAAAATTTGAATTTAAAGCCCATCAACCGATGGGCTTTTTTATTGAAATATCTTATTGCGGTAATTGCATTAAGTAAGGATTAAATTTACCTGCTCGTTGAAATTTTTAAATGCAATGATTTAAAAAGCTTAAGTTGAGATATAAGGGATTAGGCAATGGTTATTGTTTCTATTTTACATAATATAAATTATAGTACAAATGTTATCATTGGTATTTTATGAGAGGAGTCCATTTGATAGCTATAATGTAGTATTATGTAAAATATCCCAGAAGCATTTGTTTTCATTATAATAATTGGAACTTGGGTCATTAAACTATTAAGCGGTTTGCTTCGCAGAGTTTTTTAAAACATTTGTATCTATAATTAGCCGTTATGTAAAAGAGCCGCTACCAAGCGCTCGATTGTTTTATAAAATCAAATTGCTCTGGCAATTTATTTTGCACACAATTATCCAACGCTTGCCAACGCCAAAATAAAAGCTAACCTTTTTGCGCTGTATTAAAAATCACGTATTCGATAAAATATCCGTAATAAAAAATTTTAGACGATTCTCGTGGATTGCCACAAGAGCATAAATTTTAAGAAAAAATAAAATTCTATGCAATTGTTTTATTTAGAACTTCAATTAATCTTTTTTTTAAAGTTTCATTATCTTTTGTCTTGAAACAAAAGAAACAAAAATTCAAGGCTGCATATAATTTTGGAAACAATTACGGCTCATTCGCTATATTTTAGGAAACATTGAAACTGATTAAGATTGCTCTGAAATCTATTGTGTAATTGAAATTATTAAGAAACTGTGTTACTAAATCCCCTAAAACATGCACGCTCATTTCGCCTATTGTTTAGTCAAAATTTTATGAGGCCAAGGTAAACATTGAAATTCTATTTTACATAATAATTAATCTCCTAGACGTTTTTATTATTATAAATTAAAAACATTTTTTGGTTCTTTAAAGCTTTTAAACTCTAACATATAACCATTAGGATCTTTAACAAAGAAAGATAAATGTTCTCCAGGATTGTTTTTTAAAAAGGTTGCTTGTGTTACTAATTCTAAGTTGAGTTCATTAAGTTTTGTATACATTGTTCCCCATTCTTCAACACTTAATATAATTCCAAAATGAAAAGAAGGAAGAATTTTTCCTTCAAACACGTAATTTGGGTTGCTAAAATTAAATTTACCAGCTTGAGTAAATGTAATTTGATGACCGAATAAATTAATGTCTACCCAGTTATTAGAATGCCTTCCTAATACTGCTCCAATGGTTTCAATATAAAACGTTTTGGTGTCTTCTGCATTTGTACATGGCAATGATAGGTGAAATAAAGTTTCTATATTAATTTACGTTAATTAGTTCTAAATATTCTATTCTATAAATAATAAAATCATCATCATCATCGACTATATCTTCTGTATATGCTAAATGAAATACTTTGTTTAGCAAACTTTTATCGTTCTTTAAATCAAGCCTCATTAGTATATAAGGTAGTATTTCTTCAAAAACCATATCTTCACCATTATCTAAAGTAAAAGTGTAGAATCCGTTTTTATGAGATTTAAAAATTACTGTTTCATATATTAGTTTCATAACATTCCTTTTTATAATACTAATCAATACTATTAAACAAACGCTCTATTACATTTTTATCTGAAGGGTTTATAAATTTTATTGCTTTTGTCCATTTGACCCATTTCAATGATTTAAACTTATTCGGTTCTTTGTTTTCAAACTTTTGTCCATTAGTTACAAGTAAAAAGTAATGTCTGGTCAATGCATTTTTATTACTGGCAACTATTGTAGTTGAAGCATAATATTTAATATTTCCCTTAGTTAAATTTACTCCAGTTTCTTCATGAACTTCTCTAATAAGTCCTTCTTCTGGAGATTCTCCTTTTTTAAGAAAACCACCTGCAAGTACAAACCTTTTCTTCTCTTCTTTTTTTTGAAGAACTAAAATTGAAGAGTCTTCTACTATTAATAGTTTAGACTTATATTTATGGCTTTTAATTTTCATAAATTATTCCAAATCTTCTTCATTTAAACCATCAATATCTACAGTATTATTAGTAGAATCATCATCTTCATCTTCATGTTCTTCCATCGCTTGAACTAATCGTTTTCCAACTTTTACTAAATAGACTGTATCTTCAGTTCTTACTTCAACAGCTTCTATGTATTCGTTTTGTGCATTTCTGAATGCAATTATATCTCTATCAGCATAGCCATCAGGAAATTTTTCTACCAGAAGATTTAAAATATCCTGATTCAGTTTTTGATAATCTACAATTTTACGTATCATGTCTTTAAGTGTTACATACCTAACAAATAGGCAAAGATCAATGGAGCAACAATTGTAGCATCACTCTCTATTATAAATTTTGGTGTATTAATATCTAATTTCCCCCAAGTTATTTTTTCATTCGGAACTGCTCCTGAATACGAACCATAACTTGTTGTTGAATCACTGATTTGGCAGAAATAACTCCAAAATGGTGTATCTGTTCTCTCCATATCCTGATATAGCATTGGTACGACACATATTGGAAAATCTCCTGCGATTCCACCTCCTATTTGAAAGAAACCAATTCCGTTTTTAGAATTATCAGTATACCAATCTGCTAGAAAGGTCATATACTCTATTCCTGATTTTACAATACTTGCATTTACTTCTCCCTTTAAAACATAGCTCGCAAAAATATTTCCCATAGTACTATCTTCCCATCCTGGACAAACAATTGGTAAATTCTTTTCTGCAGCTGCATACATCCAAGAATCTTTTAAATCTATTTCATAGTATTCTTCTAGTACTCCAGATAATAATAGCTTATACATATACTCATGTGGTAAGTATCTTTCTCCTCTTATATCTGCTTGTTTCCAAATTTGATAAATGTGTTTTTGTAATCTTCTAAAAGCTTCTTCTTCAGGAATGCACGTGTCGGTAACACGATTAAGACCTTGTTCTAATAAATCCCATTCTTGTTTAGGTGTTAAATCACGATAATTAGGAATACGTTTATAATGAGAATGTGCAACTAAGTTCATAATATCCTCTTCTAAATTTGCTCCTGTACAAGAAATGATATGCACTTTATCTTGTCGTATCATTTCAGCAAATATCTTTCCTATTTCTGCTGTACTCATTGCTCCTGCTAAAGAAACTAACATCTTTGAACCATTATTCAATTGTGTTTCATAGGCTTTAGCAGCATCAACAACTGTGGCTGCGTTAAAATGCAGAAAGTACTTTTCTATAAAGTTTGTAATTGCGCCTTTAGTAGTCATCATCTTCATTAAATTTTAAATAGTTGCCCAATCTATTCGACTCTTCGTAGGTCTCTTCATAATTATCTTCAGAATCCTCGTTTTGAAACTTATAACTTAACATTTTATAATACAGTTTTGCTGCAAGAAAATCTGAAGATTTATCTATTTCATTAGGGCATAATTCAACAATATCAAAACCAACAACATTTTTTTCTGCAAATACTTGCTTTAGAAAATCCATAGTTTCATACCAAAGCAAACCTCCTGGTTCTGGTGTACCTGTACTTGGTAGTATTGAAGGGTCGAAAGCGTCTAAATCAAATGTTATAAATACATTATCTGTCATTTGGTCGATAGCAGAATCCATCCAAGAATCATCTATTGCTATGTCGTGCGCAAAATAGATTTTACCCAAATTCATAACAGACTTCTCTTTTATGTCCATAGAACGAATACCAACTTGAATTAAATTGGTGTTCTGACTGGCTTCATAAACTGCACAAGCATGATTACAAGAACTACCATCATAACTTTTCCGTAAATCGGCATGTGCATCTATATGCAATACTGTTAAGCTTGGAAACATTTCATTAAATGCTCTAATTGTTCCAATAGATATAGAATGTTCACCGCCAAAAACAGTTACAAACTTGTTCTTTTTTATATAGCTTTTAGTTTCCTGATGTACAGCATCTACCATAGCTTCTGGTGTAGCATTTACTTTTATAGGTTCAGTTAAGTAAACACCTTGTTTATAAACTTCTGAATCGGTCTCAATATCATACAATTCCATGTTTTCTGAAGCGTCTAAAAAGGCTTTAGGCCCTTTATCTGCGCCTTTTTGCCATGTACTTGTACCATCATAAGGGACAGGAATCAATACAATCTTCGAATGCTCTAATTTTGCATACTCTTCTGATATTCCAGCGTAAGTTTTAGTTTCCATTTTATTTGTCTGCTAATTGTAATTCAGTATTTAAATTTTGAATCGTGTTAGTTTTAGGTTTTTTATCATAGCCTAAAATTTCAAGTAACTCTTCACTTTTTTGTTGTTCTCTAAATAATTGTGTTGTGATATTTTCATGTGCATCTTTATTTATTAAAATATGCTTGGGAGCAGGAATTAAACAATGCTGTAAACCTCCATAACCACCTATAGATTCTTGATAAGCTCCAATGTTGAAAAATCCTATATATAATGGTTTGTCTTTATGATATTTTGGTAAATAGATAGCATTCATGTGTTGTTCGCTATTATAATAATCATCACTATCACAGGTTAAACCTCCGAGAAGAACACGCTCATAAGAATCATTCCAACGGTTTATGGGCAACATAATAAAGCGTTTATTAATTGCCCAAGTATCTGGAAGTGTTGTGATGAATGAAGAGTTTATCATATTCCATTTTTCTCTATCATTCTGCTGCTTTTGATACAAGACTTCATAAATTGCTCCACCACTTTCTCCAACAGTAAAACTTCCAAACTCTGTAAAAATATTAGGAACATCTACACCTTCCTCTTCACAAGCAAGCTTAATTTGATTGATGATTTCATCAATAATGTATTCATAATCGAAATCAAATGCTAATGAGTTTTTAATAGGGAATCCACCTCCAATATTTAAACTGTCAAGAGTTGGACATATCTTTTTCAAACTTGTATAAACTTTAAGACATTTTAAAAGTTCATTCCAATAGTAAGCATTATCTCTAATACCAGTATTGATAAAGAAATGAAGCATCTTAAGCTGTAATTTTGGGTTGTCTTTAATTTGTTTGTTATAAAAAGGCACAATGTTTTTATAACCTATACCTAATCGAGAGGTATAAAATTCAAACTTGGGTTCTTCTTCTGCAGCAATACGAATGCCTATATTATAGTTTCCTTGGATCTCATTTGAGAGTAAATCAATCTCTTCATAATTATCAATAATTGGAATACAATTTTTATGACCATTATTTATTAGTCTTGCAATATTAGTTACATATTGTGCTCGCTTAAAACCATTACTAATAATAAAGGTATTGTTGTTTATTTTGCCTTCATTTTTTAGAGATTCAACAATATCTATATCAAAAGCCGAAGAGGTCTCAATATGTATATTATTCTTTAAAGCTTCATTTAAAACATGCTTGAAATGGGAGCTTTTTGTACAGTAGCAATAGTTATAGTTACCCTTATAATTATGTTTATTTATGGCATTATCAAACCAGACTTTTGATTTATTTATATTATCGGAAATCTTAGGTAAGTATGTGAATTTTAAAGGTGTTCCATAAGTTTCAACCAATTTGTTTAGGTTAATATCATGAAAGCGTAAGTGATCTTTTTCAAGAACAAATTCTTCTTGAGGAAAATCAAATGTCTGATTGATTAAATCAATATATTTTGTGTTCATTATAAATATGATAAAAGTTATTAGAAAATGAGAGCATAAATGCTTTCCTAAAAAGAATTAATAACTTAAAATCAAATCATAATTTGATATTGCATTTTGGGGTCAAAACACAATTTATACTGCGTAGATATACTTTTCAATACGGAAGTTAGCTTTAAATTTCGGTTACTTACTCCGTAAGCTTCTTTTGAATATGACTTCCTAATTTTCAAAAGACCGAACTTATAAACAGTTTTCACTTTGTTCAGCTAAAAGCTCCTATGATTAAAGCTTTCATATTACAAATAAAATATAAAAAATTGAATAAATGTATTTTTTTTTCATTTCCATTCCACACACATTATGCTTCCTTCCTACGTCGTCGCATAAAAAGTGTTCCATTAACATTGTAGAAGAAACTTTTTAGAATAAATTTTTTTAAAGAAACTTTAGTAACAACTTTCGCTTTTAGCCAAAGCTCAAGTTACATAACGCGGTACATTATAGTACAAATATATAATATGAGTAAAATGGCGAATACGGAGTATTTAACATAATTGCAGATATAACCAACACGTAGTGTTTTATATCGTTAGTAATTATGTTACAGCCATTTTACGACCTACAGTTGATTTATATTCGTAAGCTATAATTCTATTTTATGTAAAATATCCCAGAATGTTCTCGTTTCTATATAATCTTTATTACTTGGGTCATTAAACATTCAGATTTTACTTTTCGTTTAAATCGAATATTCTGTACAATGGTTCATAATTTTTCAAATACACGATTCTAGAGAAACTTCACGTTAGATATTTGTAGCTATAATTAGACATTATGTAAAATTGCCTCTTGCCAAAATCGCTCGATTGCTTTTTAAAAATAATTATGCTGTCGCAGTAATTTTTTTAAACACAATTTTCCAACGCTTGCCAACGCCAAAAAAAGCTAACTTTTTAGATTAGTTTTAAACTTTACGTTGGTGAGGATATTCTCGGTGCATTTTTTTTCACGAGCTTTTCGTTAGGTTGCCACAAGAGTATAAAATTTTCCATTGCTTAAATCCACACTTTAAAATTTCTATACACTTGTTATATGTGTAGCTCCGATTAAACTTCTTTTGTTTAGTACTTCTAACATTATGTCAAATAGAAACTCAACTTTTGAACTCTCTAAGGTTTTATTATTTCTTTTGTCTTGAAACAAAAGAAACAAAAATTCAAGACTGCATATAATTTTGGAAACAATTACGGCTCGTTACGCTATATTTTAGACTATTTGGCGTTAAGAAAATGTACAGTGTACATTTTTAGGCAAATACCATTTGAAGACAGCTTTTAGTTAAGTGTTGTATCCAAATACAATCATCCACTGGATAATTGTATTCGTATAGCCTAAAATATGTACGCTCCACTCTCCTATTGTTTTAGCCAAAATTTTATGAGGTCGAAACATAAGAACTACGAATAATAACAAAGTTTATGCCTCACTTTCTTCGATATTACCAACATCTACTCCATTACTGCTTACATCGGAAAGCACCTTTTCTATTACTTTCTCTTTAGCTTCAATTTTGTTTTTAGCTTTGCGTTCTAAAATGGCTGCCATTTTACCCATTCCTAGTATTCCGTTGAGTTTATCTATTGTCATTTGGAATTTATAGCTTTGTTATAAAGCTTCCATAACTGGATGGTCAGAAGTTTCATAATTTGAAATAAGTTTTCCTGGATTTTCAGATGAAACTTGTAAGAAGTTAGAAAGTAGTCTAAATCTTAAATCTTTTGATTGTTCTGGGTTCTTTAAGCTATCAATCTGTGTTGATAATCCTTCATAAGTTCTACTTAATACTTCCTTGTGTGCATATTCCTCAATTAATCTTTTCGATAAGTTTAATTTTTTATTTGCAGAATATGTAAACCATAATACAGGAATATACATTGGAATAATAGCCAAAACAATTCTAGGTAAACGTAAAATAACTTCTTCAAAAGATATTCCCTTAAATAAAAAGAATACACTAACTGCAACAGGAATCAAACTTACACCAATCATCAAGTTTATTCCTTGATTAAATCTTTTTTGCAGTTTTTCTGAAGAAGCAACTTCCTCCTCTTTTTTACTAGAAAAAGCAGAACTAAGTCCTGCTGTTAATGAAAGTTGGCGCGCTGGCGAAATTCCATTAAAGTTTAATTCAAGTAAGCTATAATTGCAATAGCGGTTTAAGTTTTCACTCAAACCGCTATTGTTTGTGCACCGTACTAGGTACAGTTATTTGTCATATTTTTAGTTTGTTACACGCATCGGATTATCTAATGCCATAATTACAGGCTCTAAATCCCTTGGGCCTGGCTGTGTGTAGTTTACGTTTGAAAATGGTGTTGTTCCTGGTCCGCCTGGGTTATAAAAAGCATCATAACCACCTTCTAAACTTGGAATTTCTACGAATGTAATGTTTCTTGCCGCAGCCTCATCACCTTCAATAATAATGTCCATGTAATTGTCTCTATCTTCCATATAGCAATCTCCATATACTGTGCCATTAAAGCCTGCTACGTTTCCTAAATCTGATAAGCCCAATACTTTTAGGGTACCACCTTCAACTTGGTAATCCACACCGACATCCTCGATTAAAACTGTTGAACCGTCTGTACCTGTAGCGTGAATTCTAAAAAAACGTTCATAATCTGTAGGTAGCACTCCACGAACTCCATCTGGTGAAAAACCACCTGAGGTAAGTACACGAAGTCTGAAATCGCCACCACCATATAAATCAAATTCGTCGTTTTGCGGCAATCCCATATTCACAGTAGGATTGCTAACACCTTCACCAATAGCTTGGGTTCCTACGTGGTTCAGTTTAGCGCCCACTAATCTTGGTCCGTTATTTGGGTCGTATGGGCTTGTAGTGGTTTCCCAAGATAACCCCACAGCGCTTACCATTTGGTTATTTGGCCCAGCCAACATTAACGGCGTATCACCTGTTACGATTTCTACTTTTACAGCAAAACGTGCATTTG
Source organism: uncultured Flavobacteriaceae bacterium (assembly GCA_947486785.1). Classification (GTDB taxonomy): domain Bacteria; phylum Bacteroidota; class Bacteroidia; order Flavobacteriales; family Flavobacteriaceae; genus Maribacter_C. Next base: position 25,983 of record CANKUU010000018.1, read on the forward strand.
GGTCTGTACTAGGCAGTCGGTTACCAAATTCACCAAAAACTACGATACAGTTACGTTCATTATTTTCAAAATTAGGTAGCATACCAATTGCCATTGGCGAAACAATTTCTCCCGTGTTCAATGTAACTTGAACATCATTTATATCTACTGTATTGGTTAATACTGGCCAACTGAACACTATAGGCATACCATCTAAACCCAAAGCACCATCTTTTAAAACCTGCTGATAAGGCGTTTTTAATATATATCCATTAGCTAATTGCTGTTGCGTTACTGATGAAGTTAAGGATGCTGTATTATCGTCCCCACAATTAACATCAGAGAGCCAAGCACCTCCTGCTTGTTCAACGAGTTGTTGTGTGATTTCTGTGCCAAGCAATCCAATAATATCTCCAAAACCATAGGATGCTGAAAGAATTTTTGGGGTTTCTGACCAATAGTCAGCTCCAATTAGCGTTCCATCATAAAAAAGTGAAAAAGGCGGTGGCGGGAAACTAACTGTTATTTCAACAAGGTTAATGGTAATAGTAGCATCAGTAGTACTTTGTCCATCACTAACTTGCACAGTTAATGTATATGTTGTGGTTGTATTTAGTGCTCCTGAAACGGTAATGAGTCCCGTTGTACTGTCTATTGCAAAGCTGTTATCGTCATTACTCGCAGTAATGCTGTAGCTTAAAACATCGTTATCTTCGTCAGTAGCTAAAACGTTTCCTACCGAAGCGCCTATGGCTGCGTCACTAGTTATTGAAAAGGTTTGATTTTCGATTAAAGGCGCTTTGTTATTTATAGAATTATCGTCGTCGTCATTAGAGCAACTTAATAAAAGAACAAATGCCCCTATTATTACTATTATTTTCGAATTCAGTGCTAATAACATATCCAGTGTTAATTTTATATAATTGTATTTTATCGTTTTAATCATTTTGTTTGCTTTTTTAATTTCTATTTTCACGTCTTTCTTTCATCTTCTTTTGTATCTCTTTTTGGGTATTTTTATACACCTTGTATTGTTCAGCAGAAAGTAAGGTTTTCATTTCTTTGTTTTTTGAACCTACTATCGATTTATATTCTCTGTATTTGGCAAATCTGCCCTTGGTACTCGTTTTTAAAGCTTTCATTTGAAGTACATACTTTTTTGTAATGTCTTCAAATATTGGTTTCTGCTCTTCGGATAAGTCTAGTTTTTCATAATATTGTTCTAACTGTTCTTTAAGTTGTGTTTGTTGTTCTTCTGTAAGTTTTCTTTCTTGTGCGAAAGCTATTGTGCTAATTAATAATAGGACTACTACGATACTGTTTTTTAATAATTTCATTTTTCTATTTTTTATTGTTTCTTATTTTTATAATTGCTACTCTAATCTGAGTTTTTTCCTTTATTTTTAAATAGTTACTCTTCTAAATCACCCACAACTTTAAACCCTTTACCATCTGGAGTGGTAACGACTTTATACAATTTAGCATCATATTCATAAAATGTTTTTCCATCTATTTCTATTTGTTCTGCTTCCTCTGGTAATTCATAAACTATGATATTATCTGGTGCTTCTACCACTTTATATCCATTGCTAACAGATACATAATAAACTCCTCCAAAATAAAAGTAAGGTCTTCCTGCAATGACAATTTTTCGATAACCAACAGGTAAAACTTTTACCCTTACACCACGTGGTGCTGTTACTATAACATATCTTCCTCTGTTATACCTGTAATAACGCCCTTTGTAATAGTGATATCTAACCCCATTCCGTTTTACAACAACTGCTGTAGCGGGTAGTGTTCTTACTGCTCTTACAACAGGTGCTTTTCTTTTATAAACCACTCTAGGACTTGTTGTTCTTATAACTGTTCTATTTGGTGTTTTTACTACTACTCTTCTCTGCGCATTTGATGTTTGTGTTATAAAAAGCATTCCTAGAAAACTTATTATAGTTACTGTTTTAATTATTTTCATTTTTAATGTTTTAAATTATTTATACAACTCTCCTTCAAAAATAGTATGGCTTAAAAGGCTACTAAAATTTACTATACATAGACGTGAAATGTATAGAAGAATCCTATAAATGTATCTGCTTATAAATTATACCTAACCGTAAAAAAAACATAACGCGGTTGTACGTAATACTCTGATGTGGTGGAAAAAGCTTCGTTATAATTGTTTTGGTTTATGGATTGGGTGTTCAAAATATTCTTAACCCCCAATCTGTATTCCCATTTACTGTCTTTTTTGCTATAATAGAGATTGGCATTTAAAAAAGAATACGTGTTTAGTGTCTGTTGGTTATCGGAATAATTATAGAAGCTATAATCTGATGTAAAAGAAAAATCCTTTAAAAATACCATTTCTAGCTTCGCAAAGGGCATATCGGTATAAAAGCTGTTTTTAGTTCCTGAATTTGTAAAATTGTTTATGATAAGTTGGTAACCGACTTCAAAATTTGGCCCTTTTTTATAATTTGTCAAAACACTTGCCTTATAACGCTGTGTTAATGATTCCGATTTGGTTATTTCATCATCTACCAAATTAAAATTATTGAGCCAAGACACATTAGCACTTAAGCCTACTTTATACTTACCAATGGTTTTATCCCAACGAAATATACCGTTAAGACTTTCGTCTGTTACGATTGAATTAATAGGTGTAGATACCGAGTTTATGCCTTGATAGATAAGATTATTTTTTATTGGGTCATTCATTTTTGTGTATCGTAATGATGCCAATACATTAGTATAATTAAACAAACTAAAACTACTGTAGTTCAGATTAAATGTATCGTACAGGCCATTTTTAATCTCATTACTCCCTTGAAATAGTGAATTATAATTATTAAACACATAACCTTGTGCAACAGCATTAATGTCTGGGTATTCTACAGTTTTTGAATAGTTAAATCGTAAACTTTCAGATTTTTTAAACTGTAGATTGGCGTAAAAATTTGGTAATAGCTTCGTCTGTATATCTTCATATCTCTCTCCAAGCTGTTCATTAGTATATGTATAGCTATGAAGGTTTATTCCTGGTGCAAATGTCAATTTCCCAGTAACAAATTTATATGTTGCGCCTGCATATATATCAGAAAAATTTGAAGTCACATCATTATTAAACTCATCTTCAGCAAAGTCATTTACACTTCCATCATCCAAGGTTTGAAAAATTGAAGAATCGAAATTCTGTCTACTAAGAGTTCCTCCAAAAACAAAGTTTAAATTGCTTTTGTTATTTAGTACATTATAATAATTTACTTTAGCATCAAACTTGTTTGTATTAATTGTTTTATCTTGATTTAATCCGTAATCTTCTTGTGTGGTATCATAAGGAAATACATTAGAAAAAGGCAACATTACAACACTTGGGTTTTCCCCTAAACCTAAAAATGTGGCATTGTAAAAAGGATTTTCTTTAGACCATAAATGTTGAACTTCGGCTGAAAAAATATTTTTGTCGTTTAAGGTATAATACAAATTTGCATTCTGATTAATAGAAAAAGGATTATCTTCTCTTAACTCATTTATGGTATTATTAGCCATTGCTGTCGTAGACAAAACGCTACTATTTTCGTTTTGTTCAGATAGTTTTAAAAACACATCATAATCCAATTGAAAATTGCTATGCGGTTTATAAGATGCACTTATTTTTCCTAGCCCTAACTTATTATCTTGAATAGAACTCGTGGTAATTTCCTCTGTGAGATCATCTAAAATATAATCTCTTGTTGTGATTTCTTCAATATCTGTTTTTGATCCAGAATAAATAAAGAAACCGCTTAAATCAAGGCTTTTACTTGGTGCATAGCTAAAATTGGCAGCTCCAAATTTAGTTTCAACCTCATTTGCCATATTATTTTGAAGTAATGAAAAGCCTAAATTATCTGTAGTTAAATTAAGTGTAGTCCCTGTACCTTCAAGGCTTTTGAAACCACCAGTAAACTTAAAGTAGTCTCTACGCGTGAAGGGTATTTCGCCAATATTATTGATATCGGTTATGATATTGACACTATATTCAGGACTGTAATAAAATAATTTGGGATGCACTAAATAGCGTTCGTTTGGGCCACCACCAGCCGTAATATCCCCAAACCAAAAATTCTTCTTTCCTTCTTTAAGTTTAATGTTGATAGCCATACTATCTTCATTATCCATAACCCTTTTTAGCTGTGATATTTCGTTGTAGTTTTTAAGTACTTCTACTTTTTCGATAGCACTCGATGGAATATTTTCTACAGCCAGTTTAGAATCTCCGTCGAAAAAATCTTTTCCTTCTACCATTACCTTTTGTACGCGTTTACCTTCAACCTCAATTTCTCCATCGTCATTAATTTCTACTCCTGGCAATTTTTTAAGCACATCGCCTAATTTCTTCTCTGTTCCATTTTTAAAAGAATCGGCATTATACACAATGGTATCTCCTTTGACGGTAATTGGCATTTCATAGGTTAATACAACTTCATCTAATTGATTATCGTAATCGTGTAGTGTAAAGTTTTTTTCAATATCTACAGACGATTCGGTTAGGTTTAAGGACTCAGAGATGGTTTTGTATCCTAAAAAACTAACTTTTAAAGTATAGTTAGCACTTTTTTCAAGCGAAAGCTGGTATCTACCTTTATTATTAGCAACTGAATATGAAGCTAATTTTTTTGTTACACTATTTATAGCGACCACATTTGCAGATTCTAATGGTGTGCCAATACTATCTTTTATAGATCCTGAAATATTAATCTCCTGGGAAAAAGAATTGAAAAAAAACATCAGACATAGTATGCATATAACTTTATTCATAATTGATTGTTTTTAATTCCCTCTTCTATCAAGGCCTCCCCTACCTCTTTGAAAATTTTCTCGTATCTCTTGTGCCTTTTTCTTTACAAGTTCATCATACTTTTCTTGGGTTATTTTTTTGCCTTTTTTAGGTGGATTTATGGTTTCTTCTTTTTTACTCAATTCTATTTTGGAGCAAAGAATAGTTGTATTTCCTGAATTTACTTCTAGAATTAACCCTGGTAAACCATAGTACATTGCAGGCCCTAGAGAAACAGGAATATCAAGGGTAAACCAAGCAGTTACTATGATCATTTCATCGGCTTTTTTTCTTTCTCCTTTCAAGCCATCTGTTTGTTGCTCTCCTGGACGAAAGTTTGTTGATAATCCTCTATTTTTTAAGATAGCCGTTGCCTTAAAGCAGGTATGCTTTCCTATCGTTTTTACGTCATCGGTTATTTTCCAATCTATCGTTTTAAGTGAATCTTGAATTAAGAATGTTTTCCCATAAAGGTCTACTTGATTTTTATAAGTATTGTCGATAGTATTCTTGTAAAGTTTGCCATTATTCCCTTGATTCAATATCATTTTTAGCATTCCCATTCGTTGTGCCATTATTCCATTACCTTGGTCTTGTTCTAACTTTTCTTCTTCAGCATATAGAGAAGAATTCTTATTAAAAGAGAGCACAAAATTATTAGTAGACATACTATTGATACGCTCTTGTATCATTGCCTTTTGAGCCTCTGATATTTGACGATTACCAAAGTTCATTTTTACCGTATTTTTTACAGTGTAGTAGGCTTTGCCATTGGTGTTTTGTGCAGAAATAGCTACTGAAAATATCAGTACAAATACTATTATTACTTTATTTAGATGCTTCATATTTATTTTCTTTTGATTAAGAAACTATTATTTTAATTCAATTGGAATCCAAATGTCAATGTCATTTAATAGTTCTTTTAATTGATTGATATCTGGGTTATTTCCTCTCATACCGCCACGCATTGCCATAGCACGTTTTATCCGGTCGGAAGATCTTCCTACTCTAGATAATCCTGCATTAGTTCCGTCAGGTTGTTTCATTCCTTTAATGGAAATTCCTATTGATTTACTATCAGATTGAGATGCTATATAGGAAAGCGGTACTTTTAATGTATACGATAAACCTTCTATAGCTGCTTTATGGTTTACCGAGATTCCTTCACCATTCAATTCTTTATTAATTATTCGCTCTTCTTTATTTTCGGTAACCTTAATATCAGAACCTAATGAAGCCATCATTTTTTGTAGTATTTCTTGTCGATTTCCATTTTCTCGCATTTTTTTTATTTTTTCAATATCAAGAGTCTGATTTTCCTTTGCTATAGGGTATTGTACAGATAAGTGTTTGTTTTTTTCTCCTTCATTATCAAAGAAAATAGTTACACCATTTCGAATCATCTTTAACTGTGTTACTTTATCCTGAGTATTTACTGTCACATACAGGTGCGAGTTATCTTTGGTAATGGTATATCCTAACTTATTATCCGCATCATATACTGTACTTATGGATTGTTTAGCTTGGTCATAGGATGTTACAGGATATACTGTTTGCTTACTACTGCCACAAGAAAACAGTAAAAGATTAATGATAATAATGCTTGCTATGAATGTTTTTTGTGTACTCATTTGTATTCATTTTTAATATTTAATATCAAATGTATGAGTAGTTTGAAACAACGAAAAAAAAGATATACCTACAAAAAAAAAGTATCGACAAACAAGGAATATGTATCGATACTTTTTTTAAGTTTAAAAGAGATTTTACACGCCGAGTCGTTTTAGAACAACTTCTTTATAGGTTTCGCCAATAGGAATACGAGTATCATTTATAATTACATTGGATTTTTGCAACGCTCTAATGCAATCAATATTAATGATATAAGATCGGTGTGTACGAATAAAGTTTGAAGGTAGTTTTTCTAAAATGGCTTTAAAACTTGATAGCGTTAACAAGGTTTTTGCCTGGTCTTTAAGATGAATTTTTATATAATCTTTCAGTCCTTCAATATATTCTATATCTTGTGTATTAACTTTAATGTTTTCGTATTCAGATTTCACGAAAATAAAGTCGTTATTATTTTCTCCAGAAGAAGTGTTTGGTTTTGTAGCAATAGACTGTTCTAAGCTATATTTTTCTTTGGCTCGAGAAACCGCTTTTAAAAAACGTTGAAACGGAATGGGTTTCACCAAATAATCGGTAGCATTTAGTTCAAAGCCTTCTAATGCGTGCTGCGGATAAGCCGTTGTAAAGATAAATTGCGGAATGTTCTCCACTGTTTTCACCAAATCTAATCCTGTTAAATTAGGCATTTCTATATCTAAAAACACTAAATCTACTTGATGCTTATTCAATATTGTTATTGCATCTAATGGATTATTACATTTGGCAACAATTTCCATCCCTCCTATTTTATGGACATAGGTTTCTATAACATCAACCGCCAATGGCTCATCATCTATAATTACGCACTTCATTTTAATCTAATTTTAAAGTTAAATCAACGATAAATTTATTATCCTTTTCCTCTGTGGTTAACCAATGTTTATTAGGATATAATAACTCCAAACGATTTTTGGTATTTTGCATTCCAATACCAGAGCCCTCCTTATCTTTAGTTCTATTTCCTATTATGTTAATACACTTAAATTGTAATTCGTCGTCCTTTATACTAATATCTATTTCGACTTCAGTATTACCATTAAAATCTGTTCCATATTTAAAAGCATTTTCGATATAGGATATAAATAGTAAAGGACTAATTTTTTGCGTAGTAATTGTGCCTTTTATATTGGTTTTTACATTTTCGTTTTTTGCAATTCTAATATATTGAAGTTTCATATAATTATCAATATATTGCAATTCGTCTTTAAGTAAGACTTTACTGTCATTAGCTTTGTATAACATATAGCGCATTAATTCTGAAAGCATAATAACGGCTTCTGGTGCATCGTCCGATTTTTTAACAGTAAGCGAATAAATACTATTTAAAGAGTTAAATAAGAAATGAGGGTTTAGTTGATTTTTAAGGGCTTCTAATTCTGTTTTGTTTTTTTGAACCTCAATTTCGGTTTTAATCCTATCGTTTTCTATCCATTGTTCGTATACTCTAATTATGGTTCCTATAATAAGTATCAATGCATTGAAAAATGTAATTATTACAAATTTTGAGGTTTGACTCTTATAAAAGTTAAAATAGAATACATTTGAAATGATCAAATAGGCTACTATTAAAAGAATGATAATAGATAATATATACGATATTTTTTTCTTTTTAAGTAATAAATAAGGTACCAATAAACTGTAATTCGTATAGAAAATCATAGCTCCAAACGCAATTCGTAAACAAATTTTAAGTGTAATTTCTTTACCTTCTGAATACACAAAAAACAGGACAACTGCGTGAAGAATAGTCCATACAAATAGGTGAATTAGAAACTGCTTTTTATTTTTTATCCCAAGTTTGATGATAGTCCTATTGTCTTTTAAATCTTTATAAAATTGATTTTCGAAATATACAAATATTATTTTTTCAGCATTGTATTCATACAAATGTATATGCTGCCAAATTAAGCTTAAAATAAGATAGACAAACAAGAAGAATTACTATATGAAAAAGGAATAATTATAGATAAACATGGCCATTCCATACACATTTTGCCTCCACTCCTCTGTCCTTTCTGCAAAAAGAGTATTTACTCGCGTCTCTCCTATTTTGATACATAGGTGCTCGTGAACCCTAAAGGGCTACATTAGATTTCTAAAAAAAAAATTAGAAAGAAAAAAATATAAGAAGATTAGTGCTCTTTAAAGCTTTTACCAAAGTAAAGTCAAATAGAACAGCACATTATATAGTACATTTTGTATTTTCGGTTTAGCCTGAGGATGAAGTTAAAATCAAGAAAGTTGGCGCGCTGGCAAAATGCCACAAAAGTTTAATTCATTTAAGCTATAATTAGCCGTTATGTAAAATTGTCGCTAGCTACCGATAGCTATCGGGACTCGATTGCTTTTTATAAAATAAAATAGCTATTCCAGCCACATCATCTCGAAGCTATAATAATTCCTCTACTGGAGGAATTATTATAGCTCGTGTTTTGACCAAAGTTTTATAAGGGCAAGATTAAAGTTGAGATTCTATTTTAGATAATATACTGAATCATAATTTACGCCACTAGTCTTTCAAGTTTATCTTTTGTATTTTCATTTTGGAAGTATTCTATCCAATAGAATTTAGAATTTATTACTTTGTTTTTGCTGAACTAAACGGCATATTTCCTGAACTATAAAACCGTCTATATACTTTTGAAATCAATAATTATCTATTTTTGTAAAATGTTTAAACATAGTATTATCTTTTTAATTTTTTTGCTCTCCTTACCAAATATAACAGCTCAAAATAAAAAACCAAAAGTAGCATTAGTTCTAAGTGGTGGCGGTGCTAAAGGAATTGCACATATACCTACTTTACAGGTCTTAGATTCTTTGGGTATTGTACCAGATTTAATTGTAGGAAATAGTATGGGAAGTGTTGTAGGAGGCTTGTATGCCATGGGATACTCTGGAAATGAGATAGCTACGTTAACTTTGAATGCAAATTGGGGTGATTTAATTGGTGGTAATTTATCACTAAACAATGTAAGTAATGAAGAGAAAAGTGAGTATAATAACTATCTTTTAAGTGCTGTCGTTTTAAAAAATAAAATTAAAATCAACCCTTTTATTTTAAGTGATCAAAATCTAAGAACTTACCTTAATTCTTTAACTTATCCTGTTTATAATGTTTCTAATTTTGATTCGCTTCCTATTCCCTATCGTGCCATTGCAACCGATATTGTTGCAGGCAAAGAAGTTGTATTAAAAAGTGGTTCTTTAGCTTTAGCAATGCGGTCTAGTATGTCTATTCCGGCTGTGTTTTCTGCGGTACCATATAAAAACACCTTGTTAATTGATGGCGGTGTGCTTAATAATTTTCCTGCTGATGTTGCAAAAGAATTAGGAGCCAATTTTATTATTGGTAGCGATGTAGGAAATGGTATGCTTCCTAAAGAGCGCTTAGATAATCTTCAATCTTTGCTATTTCAATCTGGTATGATTGCAAGCAATATTAAAAATCCAAAAAATAGAGCACTTTGTTCTATTTTATTAAGTCATGGGCCACATATTACATATGCTACTAGTGATTTCGCAAAGGGTTCAAATATTTATAATGAAGGTAAAATTGCACTAAAAGAGAAACTACCTCAGTTAATTGAAATATCAAAAACACTTAAATCCTTTAAGCAAAAAGAAGTTCGTTTACCCAAGCTACGTGATTCTATTTTTTTAGATACTGTTGTGTTTAATGGTATATCTAGCGATAATATTAATCTAATAAAAGCACGTTCTAAAATTAAGTCGAAAATAAGCTATACTGAAAAAGGGATAACTAAAGGAATAAACACAGCGATGGGCACAGCCCTATTTCGTCAAGTGGAATATGGTTTAACTGATAAAAATGATACAACAGAATTGTTTATTAATGCAACTGAAATAGCAGATCATCAAATAAAAGGAGCCATACATTATGATAATGATTTAGGTGCCGGCGTAATTCTTAATTATACCGGTAGAAATTTAATAGGTGCATCTTCTCGTTCTCTAATATCATTAGATCTTACAAAAAACCCAAAAATAAGACTACAGCATCAAAATATTTTTGGAAAGAATAAAAAATGGTGGTTGCGCACAGAATTTTTTGCGAACAAATACCGTCAAGGACTTTTTTATGCTGGTTATAAAGTAGATGATATTAAATATCAATTTTTTCATGCCAGTAGTTGGTTTAATAGAAATTTGAGTCCTCTAAAAAGTCACATAAGCCTTGGTGTTGAATATGAAAATTCTATTTTAAAACCTACTGTACCTCCAGAAATTGAATCTAGAGAAGAAGTTAGTCTTAACAAGTATAAATATCAGACAGTATTTGCCGCAGCTAGATTTAATTATAACAGCATAAACTCCCGGTTCTATGCAACAAAAGGCAATTCATTAAATATTGCTTACAAAAGATCTTTTAATAATAAAATAAACATAGAACTTTTTGATACTGAAAATGTTAAACGCCAGGGTTCATTAGCAAACCATCATAAGATTATTTTTGAGGGTACCAGTAGAATACCCATTAGCTCTAAATTAACAGCTATAACAGGTCTTACAGGTGCTTTTATTTTTGAGGATGCATTAAAAAATAATGAGCTATCTTTTGTAGAAAATAGTATTGGAATACAATATTTTTTAGGAGGAAGTACAGTACTAGCAAGAAGCGGTAGTTTTTTGATGTCTGGACTTAAAGAAGGTGAAATTTTAGCAAGTCAATTTTTAAAAGCAGATGTTAGCTTACAATATGCTTTACAAAATAAACTCTATGTAATGCCTCATATGAGCATGGCAATTTTTGGTGTAGATTCATTTTCTAATTATGTAAAAAACTTCACACAGTCCACATCAGATTGGGATAACGTTTCTCAAACAGGATTAACATTTTCTACGGGGTTAACTTTATCCTATGATTCTATTCTAGGCCCTATAAATATAGATGCTTCCTTTGTTAATGGCATTAATAAAGTTAGGTTCTTTATAGGTGTTGGCTATAGTTTTGTAGGGCTCTAGTTGTACTTTAAAAGATAAAATTAAATTACTTTTTTTTCTTAACACCCTCTGTTTTAGGAATTTTCTTAGTGGTTTGAACTATGTGATTGGCAAGTAATTTATCTATCAATTCATCTTTGGTTAAATGATGAAAAATAGTTTTTACTTTTCCTCTTAAATCTTCTGAAACAGCACGATTGGGTTTAGTTTTAAATATTTTTTTTGCCCATAACAATGTATTATTCTCTTCAATACGCTGTGCATTTGCTTTTTTAAATACACTAAAGTTAATACCTAGTTCTTGTTCAAAATCGCCAATATCAATAACTTCTTCTTCTTGCAAAATGGTTAATGAAAGTCCCTTTGCTCCTGCTCTGGCTGTTCGCCCACTTCTGTGTACATAGGCATCATACGTATCTGGTAAATGATAGTTAACAACATAAGTAATCTCTTTAACATCAATACCACGAGCAGCTAAATCGGTAGCTACTAATATATCTATATACCCTTCTCTAAATTGTTCCATAATTCGGTCGCGAATTCCTTGGGTTAAACTACCGTGAATTGCGCCAGAAGAAAATTTATTGATGGCTAAGTTTTTTGCCAACTTATTAACAGCTGCTTTAGTTTTACAAAAAATAATACCGCGTTGTCCTTCTTTTGAATTTAAAAAATGAAGTAATACTTCTAATTTTTCTATCGGTTTTACAACTACATATTGATGGTCGATACCTTGATGTCCTAAACGTGTCATATCTACTTCGACCTGAACCACATGTTTAGACATATAATTTTGAACCAATTGTTTTATTGCTCCAGACATTGTTGCCGTAAATAAAAAAGTACGTCTCGATTTAGGAACTTCTTTAATTATTGCATCTAGATCTTTTTTTAAAGCACTTACCATTTCATCGGCTTCATCTAAAACTAAATACTTTAAATGTTTAAGGTTGATTTTTCCACGTTGTATTAAATCTACTAAACGTCCGGGGGTTGCTACCACAATCTGCGTTGGAGCTTTTAAACGTTCTATTTGTGGTTTTATGGGTATACCTCCACAAACAACCGCTATTGAAATATTAGAACGATATGACGATAATGACACTAAGTTGGCATGGATTTGTTGCCCTAACTCTCGTGTCGGTGCTAAAATTATTGCCTGTACCTCGGTGTTTTCTATTTGAATCAACTGTAATAAGGGCAAACCAAAGGCTACAGTTTTACCCGTTCCTGTTTTTGCAACGGCAACAACATCGTCATTTTGGTTTAAAAGAATTGGAATAGATTTTTTTTGAATATCTGTTGGTACATTAATACCCAAATCAACTAAACTTTTTAAAAATGATTCTTTAATCCCTAAATCAGAAAACTGTTTTGACATAATGTAATTTTAGAAAAAAAATAAAAACACCAAATGTAACTTGTGCTGCTAATTAGCTATACCTTGGTTATGTATACCTGTATTAAATATTAGTATGGAAACTAAAAACTGTCAAAAAGTTATGACTCTTGTACTGTACGTTTCGATTTTCTGTACGTATAGTTAGGATAAATGGCACGTTTGGCAAAACGATTTAATTTAGAGGAATTAACCATCTTTAAATAAACAGGCTTCGTTACCCCAAAATATTCATAAGTAGTACCATCTAAAAAGGTGATTTCTAAAACCAAACCTTTGTGCACATAATCTGCAATACCAGAATCTGTGATTGTTTTATTGTACTTCTCGGAATTAGCAGCTATAGTCTCCTCTGCAATACTAACTAAAAAATGATACCCATCTATAATGGCACGACTTTTTATTTCCGCTTCCTCACGTTTTATATCACCTACTTGAAACTTATCTGGGTGCCATTCTTTAACTAAATTACGGTAGCTTGTTTTTAATGTTTTAAGATCTATTTCTTTTTCAATATTAAATAGTTTTTTATATTGACTTATGCGCTTCATATACCTTTTTTAAGAAGCCGCGAAACTACATCTTTATTATTAATCAACAGGGCATTCTAAATATTACTTTGTAATTTCGAACACAATTGTAACCGTATAACCCTTTTAATATGCCTTTTAAAAAATTACATGCTGGTATTAAAGACGTGCTGGTCAAAAAAGAAATCACTACGGCCACCACATTTCAAACCAAGAGTATACCGGTTATAAAAAGTGGCTCAAATGTATATTGCATTTCACCAAAAAATAGTGGTAAAACAACCACCCTGATTCTTACAACACTACAAAAATTAAAATTTGAGGCGGTTGGACATGCTCCTAGAGCTGTTGTTATTGTAGAAAACAAAGAAAAAGCGCTTGCTCTTTATGAAGAGTTTTTAAGTTATACTAAAAATAATTCGTTACGAGTTTATGTTGGTTATGAACAGCTTCATATTGATGTGCAGAAATCTGAAATATTTGAAGGGATAGATATTTTAATAACTACCCCAAAATCAATGAATAAATTATTTCTGCTTAACGGGGTAAGCACTTCTGAGCTAAAAATATTTAGTATCGATGATGCTGATTTTTTAAACCAACAATCAGAGTATAAAGCGATGATCTCAATTACACAAAGTATCATTAAATGCCAATATGTTTTATATTCTGAAACTTTTCCTGAGAAGCTAAAACGTTTTGAAAATTACTTTATGGAATATGCTCGAATAATAACTATTTGATGTATTAGGATTGCCCTATTATGGTAATGCTATATAATTTACTTCATAACTTCTTTAAAATTGTGTCTTACAGCTGTCGACTATTGTTCTAATTAATACCATAATTACATCGATGAAAATAAGAGGCTGGTAAGGCTCAGGGCATTCTATTAATTTTAAAACAAAAGGGTATAAATTATCCACTAAATAATTAATTCTTAAAAAGGGTCTACAAGTATCTACTTAATAGACCCATAACTAATGCTTGTCTTTAAAGAAATTTAATTTTTAATTATTTGTTTATAATATGTTTGATTACTTCGCGTAGTTACCTCAAGTAAATACACCCCTACTGTAAGCTCTGAAATATCTATTGAATCTGATTCTACATGATGGTCCATCAGTTTTTGTCCTTGTAAATTATAAAGCTGCAGATATACAGGTTCAGTTGTATTTACAAAAATCATATCAGCGGTTGGGTTTGGGTAAACCTTTATTAATTCACCTGAACCTGTATTATTTAATACTACTTCAAAAAGTACTTGTTTCTCTGCAGGATGATGATTTTCGTCTCCAGATTGCTCTACCATCACTGTAACAGTTCCTGTTTCACCGTTTAAGCTTATTCTTGATCCAGAAATTGTAGCCGGACCAGAAGCAATTCGATAACTGAGTGCTAATTCTGAGTCTACGGTAGCTCTCACATCAAAGGGTGTGTCTGCAGTAGTTTTATCAGAAATAGTTTCTATGCTTATTTCTTGTGTAGCTTTTTCTATAAAAAAGCTAATTAATACTTCGGGTGCTGCACTATACTGAGCATTACCCGCCTGGTTAACCGCAATAGTAGCAGAACCTGTTCCCGTAATAGTTACGGTATTTCCACTTACGCGGATCGGACCCTCTTTTACACTAAAAACGACCTCTAAGCCCGATGATGCTGTTGCCGAAACATCAAAATCAGGATCTCCGAAAACCTTATCCGCTACGGCAACTGGAGCAATAGTTTGACTTCTTTTTGGAATGTCTCCAACATTAAAAGTAACTTGTGCAGTAGCAGCATTATAGTTTGCATTTCCTGCTTGTTCAACCATAACGGTAACAGTTCCAGTTTCACCGTTTAAGCTTATTCTTGATCCAGAAATTGTAGCCGGACCAGAAGCAATTCGATAACTGAGTGCTAAGTTTGAGTCTACGGTAGCTCTCACATCAAAGGGTGTGTCTGCAGTAGTTTTATCAGAAATAGTTTCTATGCTTATTTCTTGTGTAGCTTTTTCTATAAAAAAGCTAATTAACACTTCTGGTGCTGCACTATACTGAGCATTACCCGCCTGGTTAACCGCAATAGTAGCAGAACCTGTTCCCGTAATAGTTACGGTATTTCCACTTACGCGGATTGGACCCTCTTTTACACTAAAAACGACGTCTAAGCCCGAAGATGCTGTTGCTGAAACATTAAAATCAGGATCTCCGAAAACCTTATCCGCTACGGCAACCGGAGTAATAGTTTGACTCGTTTTTGGAACGTCTCCAACATTAAAAGTAACTTGTGCAGAAGCAGCATTATAGTTTTCATTTCCTGCTTGCTCTACCATCACTGTAACAGTTCCAGTTTCACCGTTTAAGCTTATTGTTGATCCAGAAATTGTAGCCGGACCAGAAGCAATTCGATAACTGAGTGCTAAGTTTGAGTCTACGGTAGCTCTCACATCAAAGGGTGTGTCTGCAGTAGTTTTATCAGAAATAGTTTCTATGCTTATTTCTTGTGTAGCTTTTTCTATAAAAAAGCTAATTAATACTTCTGGTGCTGCACTATACTGAGCATTACCCGCCTGGTTAACCGCAATAGTAGCAGAACCTGTTCCCGTAATAGTTACGGTATTTCCACTTACGCGGATTGGACCCTCTTGTACACTAAAAACGACGTTTAAGCCCGAAGATGCTGTTGCTGAAACATTAAAATCAGGATCTCCGAAAACCTTATCCGCTACGGCAACCGGAGTAATAGTTTGACTCGTTTTTGGAACGTCTCCAACATTAAAAGTAACTTGTGCAGAAGCAGCATTATAGTTTTCATTTCCTGCTTGCTCTACCATCACTGTAACAGTTCCAGTTTCACCGTTTAAGCTTATTGTTGATCCAGAAATTGTAGCCGGACCAGAAGCAATTCGATAACTGAGTGCTAATTCTGAGTCTACGGTAGCGATCACATCAAAAGGTGCGTCTGCAGTAGTTTTATCAGAAATAGTTTCTATGCTTAATTCTTGTGTCGCCTTTGCAATTGAAAAGCTAATTAATACTTCTGGTGCTGCACTATACTGAGCATTACCCGCCTGGTTAACCGCAATAGTAGCAGAACCTGCTCCGGTAATAGTTACCGTATTTCCACTTAAGCTAATTGGACCCTCTTTTACACTAAAAACGACGTCTAAGCCCGAAGATGCTGTTGCCGAAACATCAAAATCAGGATCTCCGAAAACCTTATCCGTTACGGCAACCGGAGTAATAGTTTGACTTCTTCTTGGAAAATACGTATCTATCAAATATTGAATTTGATCAACTATACCTTGACCTATACTTGAGCTGTCATAATTTGCTAAGGTTCTGTCATATCTATTAAGATGAACTGAACCGACATTTTCACTATTACTGTCGTAATACGGTTGAAACTCTTCTTTAGTTTTAGGTACAAAGTCCTTGTAGTACTGTAATTTTTGCAATATTAAATCACTTTGCGGCATACTTGCTAATTCTTCTTGTAAGGCCTCTGACGGAATAAGGCCCCAAAAATGCATAAGTGGCGCCATATTAACCCCGGTTGCATTTGATGCGTATTTTATAACCTCGTCGGAAGATACATACTGGCTATCTACCGGGTTCAATTTCCATTTATCGTAAAAATATTTGTTCATTCTGGAAACAGATTCCCACCCGAACATATCTGCCATATGTATAAACTTAGCATGTCCTCGATGTTGATACCGAACTTCATGACATTCACTTGGATTTAACATTTCTGGATCGCAGCTCATAGGATTATTATTTCTAAAGTTGAATGTAATAAGCCAGTCAATTGCTGCTTGATCTAAGGTCAAATGTTGACCTGAAGAAAACTTAAAAGATTCATCCATAGTTTGCCCATACAGTTGGTTATAAATATATGTAGCATTAATATGAATAATACTTTCGGTTTCTAAAGGCAATGTTGGGTGTCCAAAAAGGTGTCCGAGTTCGTGAAATGCAGTCTCTAGACCTGTATCGCTGTGAAAACCTTCCCTTAAAACATCGGTGGGATAAATCTTAGCTTGTGATACATTTTGTGGTACTTTAGGATCACCTACAACTTGCGGATAACCAGTTCCAAAACCATTACTAGGCAAACGAGAATCTACCAAATAATATTGAGCTCTTGTACTTTTTTCTGGGCGTCCACCTAAATAATTATAAGCTTTCATAATATCATCCCAGCGCTCCATCATTAAACTAACATCATAATTGAAATTTGAGAAATGTTTTAAGGGCAATGTGGTCATAAAACGATCAGATTCTATATCTACCCATGGTACGTGTTTTTTTGCAATCTCGGCATTCCATTCTGCTATAGCGGTCTTTTTACCTGTTCGATATGAAAAATATGGAGATTTTACAGCGCCACTAATGCTTACATCAAACCATCCTAAATCTAAGCCTTCTGGGGTACGTATGTAAACACCTCCCCCGAAAGGGTTTAATACTCTAGTAGTTACATTATTTAGAGGGTACTCCTTAGATATTCTTAAATAGCGATTGGTTATTTTTAGGTTAGAATGGTCTGCGGTATGTGCACCAATAAGTACGCTAAGGCCTTTATCAGTTAAATTTGCAGGAATTGTAATAGTAACCATTTCACCTGGTGCAGCGTAATAGCCAGTAGGTCTTCTAGTGGCAAGATAATCCTTATCTAGTCGTCCTCCTGGATCTATAGAATAACTGCCATTTATGGAAACGGTAGCATTCGTAACTCTAGGTGCATCTGCAGCCACTTCACCTGGAAATGATTCAGCAGCTTCAAACTTAAACCCATCAAATTCATTTAATTTTTCTAAAGTAAGCTCTTGGTCAAAAATAGACTGCTGTAAAAAGATTAGAACACGTGCCTCTGGATCATAATCATTAAACTCTTGGGTTTTTCTTTCATGAAGAACAGATGGATATTTATCTTCATAAGCTTGTATGTAGGCATGAATTTCGTTTTTAACCTCATCATAGTTGCCATTGTAATTAGCCAATATTTTACTGGTGTACGCATTTGTAAGATCATCAGATAACGTAATTTCATCATTAACTTTTTTGGTCATCTCAACCAATGCTGTTCTTAATTCATTAGCGCTTGTAGGTTGCTCAGGAGAATACAATTCTAAATCATCAATAAAAGCAGATGATCCCTCACTGCCATAATGTTCAAAATGTTTTTGTTGCCAACTTAAAAAAAACGGTTTTTCTCTAAGTGAAGTTTTTATTATATCCATGTCATATGCATCTTTAAAATAACCCGAAGAGTAACGATAATTTGACCAGGCAGTCCAACTATTAGTTGCGAAATTCATTTTTAAGTCAACATTAACTAAGTCTCCTTCAGCTACCGATATAAGATATTCTGAAGTATGTCCTGGATGATTTGGAACGCTGCTAAGTAAACCATCTGAATAAGTAAAGTATAAGGCATAAAAAAGTCCATCTCTGTGCAATCGAACACTTATTCCCGATTCATTAGTATGGTCCGATTGATTACCTATTAGGGTCATCTCTCCTTTATCACCAGTAAGAGAAGTCATTTTAAAAGAAAATTTTATTTGAAAACTTTCTTCGGTTCTAATTTGACTATTTAATTCTATGGGCAGTGCTACTGCATCTGTTGGGCCTAGATGAACGGCTTTGCCTGTTGCACCATCTCTATAATTTGGGGTGTTAGAGCTAGGCTCTCCCTCCACCTCATAACTACCATGGTAGTTACCAACATTGTCATTTAAATTGTTTTCAAAATCATATTTTGCAAATTGGGCGTTAGCTTTAAAGCAAAATAATACTAGAATAAGAATTGGGGAAATTTTTTTCATAGAGACATAAATTTATTAACGAATTTTTACATTTTCGCTGCAAAGTTATCATATAAAATGAATATTTGAATTAACTAAAGAACTATAATTTAAGCTTCTGGAGTTATATTTTTATTCACCATATTTATTCGTTAAAATTTCATTTAATTAAATAGGCTTAAGGCAACTAATAATATGTTTATTTGATCCTTAAAGCAAAACAAAGGACTGCTTATTAATTGCTTAATATTAAGATGGTAACGGTAGGCATTTGCCGATATTGCTAATCAAATGACCAGTCATCGATTTTGTGTCTATTATTCGATAAAGCGCATTTATTTGGCTTAAAAAGCGCGCCAAAATTTGATGATAAAGAGTTATATCTATTTAAACTCAGAATATTCCGTTAATAATCTAAAAGTTCTAATAAAGCACTTTCAAAACGATTCTTTGGTAAATAGTTTGCTTCTAGTTTTTTAGCAAAAGGAATAGGTGTTTCAATACTAGCAACTCTTTTTACAGGTGCATCTAAATACTCAAAGCAGTTTTCCATCACCAAAGCCGATATATCACTTGATATGCCTCCAAAAAGACTATCTTCTTGCAGTATGATGAGTCTGCCTGTCTTTTTTACCGATGCATAAACGGTATCAAGATCTAAAGGTATTAAAGTTCGCAAATCTATTAGGTCAGCGTCAATATCAATATTGTTATTTAAGGTTTCTAAGGCCCAGTGTATGCCCGCGCCATAGCTAACAATAGTTACTGCTTTACCCGTTTGCACAAGATTTGCCTTACCTAACGGAAGCGTGTAATAGGATGTAGGAACTTCTTGATAAACACTTCTATACAAGCCCTTGTGCTCAAAAAACATTATAGGATTAGGGTCATTTATCGCTGTAGCAAGCAAGCCTTTAGCGTCATAAGGAAAAGCAGGATATACTACTTTTAAACCAGGCGTTTTGGTAAACCAAGCTTCATTTGTTTGAGAATGAAATGGCCCAGCTCCAACATCTCCACCACAAGGCATACGAATAACAACATCTGCTTTTTCTGACCACCTGTAAAACGATTTAGCCAAATAATTTACAATAGGATTAAACCCTGTACTCGCAAAATCAGCAAATTGCATTTCCATAACCGCTTTCATACCGTTAATAGACAAACCCATAGCGGCCGATACAATCGCAGATTCACAAATAGGGGTATTTCGTACTCTATCTTTGCCAAAAGCTTTTACAAAACCGTCGGTTATTTTAAACACACCACCATATTCGGCAACGTCTTGCCCCATAATTACCAAATTTTTATGGCGTTCCATTGATTGCTTTAGACCCTCTGATAAAGCATCAACAAAGCGTATGTTTTTTTGCTGACCTGTTGGGGCTATACCTTCATGCACATAAGGCTTGTAAACATCCGCTAATTCTACTTCAATAGTTGAAGAAATAGGTGCTTCATCAAAAGCCATTTTTAAATGCTCATTAATTTCATCAGATAATGACGTTTTTATAGTTTCAATTTTAGCTTCGTCTAAAATTCCCTTTTTTAGCAAAAAAGCTTCATAATTAGCGATAGGGTCTTTAGCAGCCCATTCTTCCATTAATTCTTTAGGCACATATTTAGTTCCACTAGCCTCTTCGTGCCCTCGCATACGAAAGGTTTTAAACTCTAGTAAAATAGGAGCAGAATTTTTTCGAATTTTGGCACATAAACTAGATACTTTAGAAAACACCTCTAAAATGTTATTTCCATCGATAATATGAGATTCTATCCCATAACCGATACCCTTATCGGCAAGATGTTTACATTTAAATTGCTCTGAGGTTGGAGTAGATAAACCGTAACCATTATTTTCAATACAAAATAGCACAGGCAAATTCCACACAGCGGCAACATTTAAGGCTTCATGAAAATCACCTTCGCTTGTACCACCCTCTCCAGAAAATACCGCTGTTACATGCTTTTTATTTTGTAAAACATTTGATAAAGCTATTCCATCTGCAACACCTAATTGAGGTCCCAAATGTGATATCATCCCTATGATGTTATACTCTTGCGTACCAAAATGAAAACTTCGATCTCTACCTTTAGTAAAACCACTTGCTTTTCCTTGCCATTGTGCAAATAAGCGAAACAAAGGAACATTTCTAGTAGTGAATACCCCCAAATTTCTATGCATGGGTAGTATATATTCTTCGGTATTTAATGCACTAGTTACACCTACAGAAATAGCCTCTTGGCCAATACCACTAAACCATTTCGATATTTTACCTTGTCGCAAGAGAATGAGCATCTTCTCCTCAATCAGTCTAGGCTTAAGCATTCGCGTATAAAGCAGCTGCATATTTTTGTCATCAACTCCTGTACTTTGGTATTGCATGTTATATTTTCTTAGGTATCGGTTGTAAAAGTGGCTAAAATTAACAAAAACGATACAAAACCAAGCACAAGATTTTTATTAAGGCAGCATTATTTCATAACTTTGATTAAAAGTATAAAAAAGACATATGAGTTTAGTACCAAGTGTAGATTTAAATGATTTTCTTTCAGGTGATGCTGACAGAAAAAAAAAGTTTACCATTGAGATCGGTAATGCCTTTGAAGAAATTGGTTTTGTTGCTTTAAGTGGTCATTTTTTATCAAAACAACTTGTTGATGAACTCTATCAGCAAATAAAGGAGTTTTTTAATTTACCACAAGAACTTAAAGATGCCTATGAAATTGAAGGCATTGGAGGCCAAAGAGGTTATACTTCTTTTGGCAAAGAACATGCAAAGGGTCGTAAAGAAGGAGATTTAAAAGAATTTTGGCATTTTGGTCAGTATGTTCAGGATAATGACGTTTTACTGCAACAATATCCAAAAAATGTATTTGTTAAAGAACTGCCTCGTTTTAATAGTATTGGCGAGAAAACCTTTAAAATGCTTGAGAAAACCGCTAAATATGTTTTACGGGCCTTAGCTTTGCATTTGAATTTAGAAGAAACCTATTTTGATGATTTTATTAAAAATGGTAATTCTATTTTAAGACCAATTCACTACCCTCCCATTACTAAAGAACCTAAAAATGCAATTCGTGCCGCTGCACATGGCGATATTAATTTAATAACCCTTCTTATGGGGGCACATGGCAAAGGTTTACAAGTAAAAAACCATAACGACCAGTGGGTTGATGCTATTGCCCAGCCCGATCAATTAATGATAAATGTTGGCGATATGCTTTCACGCCTAACCAATAACAAGCTAAAATCTACAATTCACCAAGTTGTAAACCCTCCAAAAGAGCTATGGGGTACCTCGAGATATTCAATCCCATTTTTTATGCACCCCGTTAGTGAAATGCCTTTAAATTGCTTAGATAACTGTATTGACACAGAGCACCCTAAAATGTTTGAAGATATTACTGCAGGTGAATTTTTAAATGAGCGTTTGATTGAATTAGGATTAATTAAAAAGTAATCATGGACCTTCAAGAGCAATTAAAAAATCTTTTTCCTAATCATAAACCTGAAAAGGAAGAACCTTCTGAAAAAGGCAAAAGCACTATTTGGTTACAAGATGATCCTATCATTTGTAAATATGAAAAACGTAAAGGTAAACCCATCACTATATTAGAGGGTTACAATGGATCAGATACAGATTTCAAACAATTAGCAAAGGAAATCAAAGTTAAATTAAGTGTTGGAGGTTCATTTAAAAACGGATCTATTATAATTCAAGGCGATTACAGAGATCGAATAATGGAAATGTTAAAGAATAAAGGATTTAAGGTAAAACGCGTGGGAGGATAAGTAGATAAACCTTAATAACTTACATTTTTAACAAAAAGCTTTGTAGAATCGAAAAAATACTTTTGATTTTCTGTTAATTTTATTTTGTTACGCAGATTTAATTATTACTTTTAATATTAGAACTTAAATCTAGACGTCTTATGGGTTCCCTACTACACATAACAAATGGAGATTGCTTTACACAACGACTAAATACATTAAAATTAAAGGGAGACGTCATAACATGGCGAGAAATGCTATGTGAAGGAAAGACCTTGAATAATGTCGGAAGTGAATCTTTCTGGAAAACCCGATTTGAATTTTTAAACAAGCACTATAGGGTTAGTAAATCTTCGTTTATAGAGAAGACCCTAAAAGAATACCGATCTTTATGCAACCACAAGCAGCAAAATAAAATCGTGTTATGGTTTGAATATGATTTGTTCTGTCAAGTTAATATGCTGGCTATAATTAGTTGGTTAAAAAACAACAGAAAGTATGCCGAAATAAGTTTAGTTTGTAGTGGTAAAGTAAATGAAACTGATAAATTATTTGGTTTAAATGAGCTTAGCGATGAGCAATTGTTAAAGCTTTATGAAACACGAAAGGTGCTAACGCAAGATGATATAGAATATGCCGATTATGTTTGGCAACTCTACTGTAGCGATAATCCTATTCGTTTAGAAAATTTATCAGACTTTAAAAATTACCAGTTTGATTATTTACAAGATGCAGTTAATGTTCATTTACACCGTTTTCCATCGATTAAGAATGGGTTAAACGACATGGAAAATAACATCTTACAACTTAGTTTGGATAAGAAGCCTAAATCAAGAGTAGAGTTATTAAAAACAATACTTGGCAATCAAGGATTATTAGGTTTTGGAGATACACAATATGAACGAGCGATAACACGTTTAAAACCATTATTTGCCTCATTTAATCCTGTTAAGCTAACGCTTAAAGGGAAAAATATATTTGATGCTAAAACAAATTATTATTCCCATATACAACAAGAAGGAATTTATCTTGGAGGAGCTTTAAAGTATAATTTTCTGTTTAATAATAAAACTGATCGAATTCTAAAATTATAGAATGTACTTAAGTCAGTCAGAGCTAATCTTAAATGCTGATGGCAGCATTTATCATCTTAATTTATTACCCGAAGACATCTCAAATACAATTATTACCGTTGGCGACCCAGACAGGGTTTCTAATGTTTCTAAATATTTTGATAAGATTGAAGTAAAAAAAGGAAAAAGAGAGTTTATCGCTCACACAGGAACCCTAAATAATAAGCGTATTACTGTAATCTCTACCGGAATTGGAACAGATAATATTGACATTGTCTTAAATGAACTTGACGCGTTAGTAAATATAGATTTTAAAAATCGATGTCTTAAAGACGAGCATACCACACTTGACATCATTCGCATTGGTACCTCTGGCGCCATACAGCCTGATATTTTAACAGATACATTTCTTATCTCCGATTACGCCATGGGATTTGATGGTCTACTTCATTTTTATAATCAAACGAAAGAAACCTACTCTGAAATAATTGATTCATTTGTGGCACAGACAGGTTGGTCTTCAAAAAAGGCAACCCCCTATATTGTTCGATGCGATCTAAACTTAGCTAATAAACTAGCTAATAATCAAATACCTTTTGGTTTCACCGCTACAAATATTGGCTTTTATGGTCCTCAAAATAGGGTTTTACGCCTAAAGATACCCGATAAAAATATTAATTCAAAACTTAAAGGTTTTCAATTTAATGGTTTAAAAATCATTAATTTAGAAATGGAAACCTCTGGCATTTATGCTTTAGCTGGTCTGTTAGGTCACCGAGCAGTGTCTATGAATTGTATACTTGCTAATCGCGCAACAGCTACTTTTTCTAAAAACCCAACAAAAACGGTAGACGCGCTTATTCAACACACTTTAAAACATTTAACTAAGCATTAACGAATGAAGAAAGTAAAGATAATTGGAGTACCCGAGCATTTTAACCTTCCGTGGCACATGGCTATTGAGGAAGGTGCTTTTGCAGATCGTGGTATTGATCTAAATTGGCAAGATATACCAGAGGGTACCGGAAAAATGTGTCAAATGTTAAATGATGATGAGGCCGATATTGCAGTTATTCTTACCGAAGGTGTTGTTAAAAGCATAACAGACGGCAATGCATCAAAAATTGTTCAAGAGTATATTGGCACGCCTTTACAATGGGGCATTCATGTGGGCTCTAAATCTAATTACAAACAGCTAAAAGACCTCGAAGGTACCAAAGCTGCCATCAGTAGATTTGGAAGCGGAAGTCACCTTATGGCTTATGTAAATGCTCAAAAAGAGTGTTGGAATATCGACACCTTAAAATTTGAAGTTGTTAACCATATAGAGGGTGCTGCAGAGGCATTAACCAATGGCAATGCAGACTATTTCATGTGGGAACATTTTACCACCAAACCCTTAGTTGATGATGGCACCTTTAGAAGATTGGCAGATTGCGAAACCCCCTGGCCTTGTTTCGTTATCGCCGCTACTGTACCTTTTATTAGAGAAAATGAAGGGCTATTAAAACATATACTAGAAGTAATAAATTTATATACCTCAGAATTTAAAAGCATCCCTAGTATCGATAAAACACTTTCTAATAAATATCATCAAAAATTAGAAGATATTAAAGAGTGGTTATCATTAACAGTTTGGAGCAACCAACAAATTAGCGAATCAAAAATTAACCTTGTCAATAACACACTAAAAGATTTAGGTAGAATAGATGAAATTTTGCCCTATTCTAAAATTATTAGATGATATTTTTTTAAAGTTCTAATAAATAGTACCGCAATTTAAAAAAAAAACGGAAAAGTGAGCACTTCAAAATATAGCGAAAGTGATAATGGATGTTGCTTCTAAAGCTAAACATCTAAACTATAATAATCTAACACTTGGTGCAAAATAAAGTATTTAAAAATTTCTAAATTCATAAAAAAACTAAATTTCACCATGCAATATTTGGCTGATTTTTTTTAGTTAATATTTCATTTGCTTTGCTGAAATGCTTATTTCCAAACCAATAACCTCTATTGGCACTCAAAGGTGATGGATGGCCACTACTTAAGATGTAATGCTTTTTGTTATCAATAATTTTCGCTTTTTTCTTGGCAAAACCACCCCAAAGTAAAAAAATAAGGCCCTCTCTTTTTTCAGAAAGGTTTTTAATTACAAAATCGGTAAACTCTTCCCAGCCTTTTTTTTGATGGCTGCCAGGGGCATTTGATCTTACGGTAAGCGTTGCATTTAGCAATAAAACACCTTGTTTAGCCCAGCGCTCTAAATTTCCATTCGTGGAAGGTTCTTGGTTAAGGTCGGTTGCAACTTCTTTAAAGATATTTACTAAAGATGGGGGAAGAGAAACTCTATCGTTTACCGAAAAACAGAGGCCGTTGGCTTGGTTTTCACCATGATAGGGATCTTGACCTATAATTACAACCCTTACTTTATCGTAGGCACAGGTATTGAAAGCAGCAAAAATGGCGTCTTTTTCTGGAAAACAGCTTTCTTTCTCATACTCATTTGAAACAAAATTAATAAGTTCTTTAAAATAGGGCTTTTTAAACTCTTGTAGTAATTCTGTTTTCCAGCTATCCTCTATTTTCAAATTCATTAGATCATTTATTTAATGGAAATAAAAATACCGATAAAACAAATAGCTGTCTACATAAAATTTTACTTATTTATTTTCAGCAGTTGAGCTCAAAATAAGCTGTTCTTGAGCTAGAGCGTTGCGTTTTATGTGCTCCTCTAAAGAAGAAATATATGATTTTGTTTTCTTATTTTTCTTAATTTCATATGATTTTAATGCCCAGCTTAACGCTTCGTTTAGCTTGCCATTGTATTCATTAAGCACTGCTAAATTAAAACAAGCCTTTCCCTTAACTTTAGGACTTAAACTAGTTGCTTCTGTCTCTAACAGTTCATAAGCCCTTGGAATATCATTATTTAAAATACTTTGATCAGCAAGTTTAAAATTTTGATTTTCATTTTTATAAAACTTTCTTACAATTTCAATCTCTTGAGGTTGCATTCTTAAGCCATAATTACTGCCTGATTGTTTACTTTTATCAAAGAGTAATTTTCGACGGTTGTCTATAGCCTTTAGTGCTGCTAAAGAATTTACACCTTTAGCCGAAGAAACAATTTCTTCATTAGATGTAAAATCATCGATCACAAGCTTTTGATATGGGTCATAAACACGCCATCCATTCTCTATTAACGTTTTAAGTGTTATCTCTTTACCTTTTACTTTAAATTTTTCGCGCATCATACCCGTATCATCAACCTTAGTTTTTCTTAATTTAAATGCGGTATTTGTTTTATGTGAGGCAAGTGCAAATATTGCATCTACATTATTTTTAGCACACAAATTTGCAATCGATTCCCACGCCTCCTCGGTAGGTACCGAATTAAAAGCAGGCACTTGATCTGGTAAGTTTTTAAGAATTTGTATTGAAACAAAACGTTTGTCTTGAACCAACTCGTTAAATAACCCAGTTAGTGCCGCATCTGTCCCTTTTTCCTCCAACCATTTTTCTTCCATGGCAATAAGTTGTTCTAGTCGGTTAGAAAATATATCCATTTCACCACGCTGACTAGCATTAATAATGCCGATTTTTTTTATCTGGCTAGAGAAATCGACGGGTGAAGGCGCTATTGTTGCTATTGAAATATCTCTTGTGGTGCTGCAGCTTACCACTAAAAACGGAATGATAAAAAGTATATAAATATGTTTAATGAATTTCATTTTAAATTGTTTAACAATTTTAATACGTGAAGACTGTTTTATACCTGTACAAGAAAACAACGTATATCTCACATAATAATTGTTTCTAAATTACAATAAGGGTTAAAAAAGCTTAAAAATACATCTTTAAAAGCCCTTAATTTATTTGGGCTACCCTGTAATCTTATCCAACTGAATGTATACCTTTGTTTGGTTATTTATTACCTTATGAAAATTACTCCCAAAAAAACACTTGAAGATCTAGAATTCTTTACCGTTCTAGAGCACTTGGCAGCAAGATGTCATACAGAAATGGGTAAAGAACTCGCTTTAGGTATTTCACCGCTAACTGAACGAGATGCTATTTTGCTTCTTTTAGGTCAAACATCAGAATATCTTTCTTCACTTGAAAGCGACAACCGTATTCCGAATCATATGTTTGATCGCATTGACAGCGAAATAAAACTGCTTAAAATTGAAAATACAACATTAGAAATAGCGAGTTTCAGAAAGATTGGAAGCATTTGTAATACCGTAGCAACTCATAAAAAATTCTTTAAAAAATTTAAAATATACTTCCCGCTTCTTTTTAATAAATCAGAGCATATTGTATTCAACAATGAAATTCCAAGACAAATTGATGCTATAATTGATCGTTTTGGTGAAGTAAAAGATAAAGCATCTGATAATTTATTTCATATCAGAAGGCAAATGAATCAAGTGAAAGGAAAAATTAGTCAAAGTTTCTCTTCGGCTTTAAACCTGTATCATGGATCAGATTATTTAGATGACATTAGAGAATCGGTTTATGAAAATCGTCGCGTACTCGCTGTTAAATCTATGTACAGAAGAAAAGTGAAAGGTGCGGTAGTCGGTAATTCAAAAACAGGTAGTATTGCCTACATTGAACCTGAAGCAACCTTAAAATACAGTAGAGAGCTCAATAATCTTGAATTTGATGAGAAAGAAGAAATTCAACGTATCCTCAATGAACTTACCGCAGTAATTAGGCCGTTTGCAAGCATTTTAGCAGATTATCAAGTGTTTCTTGCAGAAATAGATCTTACTGCAGCTAAAGCTAAGTATGGGGCGGAGATGAATGCCATTCTACCAAAAATAAATGATGATCAGCGTTTGTTCCTTCGCGATGCCTTTCATCCTCTATTGTTTTTAACCAACAAGCAAAACAATCAAAAAATATTTCCACAGAGTATAGAGTTACATCCAGAGAACCGTATCATCGTTATATCTGGACCTAATGCTGGGGGAAAGAGTATTACACTAAAAACCATTGGTTTATTACAACTAATGTTTCAAAGTGGCCTTTTAATTCCGGTTCATGAACGTAGTTCTGTATGTATTTTTACTAACGTACTTACCGATATTGGAGATAATCAATCTATAGAAAATCATTTAAGCACCTATAGCTATCGGTTAAAAAACATGAACTATTTTTTAAAGAGCTGTACCTCTAACACCATGTTTTTAATTGATGAATTTGGTACAGGAAGTGATCCTGAACTCGGTGGTGCACTTGCAGAAGCCTTTTTAGAGGTATTTTATGAACGTGAAGCGTTTGGTGTAATAACTACCCACTATGCTAATTTAAAATTACTAGCAAATGAGTTGCCCTATGTATCCAATGCAAATATGTTATTTGACGGAAAAACATTAAAACCCACCTTTCAATTAGTCCTCGGCCAAGCCGGTAGTTCATTTACTTTTGAGGTAGCCCAGAAAAACGGCACCCCCTACTCGCTCATAAACAGGGCAAAGAAGAAGATTGAGCGAGGAAAAGTTCGTTTTGATGCAACCATAGCTAAAATGCAAAAAGAGCGCAGCAAAATGGCTAAAACAGGCTCAAGACTGCAAGAAGAGGAATTAAAAGCTAGAGATGAAGCTGCTCGTTTAGAAAAATTAAATGCAAAAATAAAAGCCAAACTTGAAAATTATCAAGAATTATACGATCATGATCAGCGAATGATTCAGTTGGGCAACCGCATAAATACAGCGGCCGAAAAGTATTTTGTAGATAAAAAGAAACGGGTTTTGGTATCTGAATTATTGCGCATTGTTGAAACAGAAAATAGCAAGAGAAAGAAAAAAACCAGCAAGCAAGCAAAAGCAGAACGTTCTAAAAAAATACAAGTAACGCAAGAAGTTCAAAAAAAGGTGAAAGTTATTCGTAAAAAAAAGGTTTTAGAACAAAAAAATGCCGTCCTCAAAGAAAAATTTAAACCTAAGCCAGTTTTTAAAATTGGGGATCGTGTAAGAATGATTGATGGTAAGGCTGTTGGTAGTATTGATAAGCTTGAAAAAGGAAAAGCTACAATAAACTATGGCGTATTTACTAGTACCATTAGTGTTACTCAGATAGAACTGGTTCAAAGAGAAAAATAGAACTATAAAATATTTGATTATCAGTAAATTAAAATATATCGTATACGATAATACGCGCTGTCTTAGCCTAATTTTAAAGCAGCGTATTAAACTAATTATGTAATTCTGCAATTTAGATAACCTGTAATTTTAGATCATTTTTGCCTCATGCAGTATGCACCTTCTTAAGGTATTTAAAAAGTTTAGGCTGGCAACTTTGGTCGTCTTATCTTTGCGTTGTGGAAAGGCTAAAAAAAATAATTCTCTTCGATGGTTTTTGTAACCTATGCAATAACTTTGTTCAATTTGTTATTAAAGAGGATAAGGATGATGTTTTTTACTTTGCCTCTTTACAAAGTAAAATAGGGCAACAACTTACTTCTGAACGCAATATCGATGTTGATAGTATAGATTCTGTTGTTTTAATAGAGCCCAATGTGGTCTATTACTTGAAATCAGATGCAGTACTAGAGATTGGTAAAAGTTTAAAACGCTATCGCGCTATTTCTCTAATATTACAATGGCTTCCCAAAGGATTAAGAGATATCGTATACGATTTTACAGCCGGCAGGCGTTATAAATGGTTTGGAAAAAAAGAGACTTGTATGGTGCCGTCTGAAGCGCTTAAAGCTAAATTTTTAGATTCAAACTAAACTATGGAAAATCTATCACATAAAGTTTACCAAATTTTAGTCAATAACGGCATTAGCACCGATTGGGCTGCAGGTATCAACTTAATAATTTTATTAGTTAGCTTACTATTAATTTTATTGTTTCTTGATTTTATTCTTAGAAAGATCCTGATAAGTTTTTTTACTCGTTTGTCTGTTTCTTCAAAAACTCATTTTGATGATTTACTTGTAAAAAACAAGACTCCAAGGAATTTAGCACATATAATTCCTGTAATTATTTTCTATAAGGCCTTCCCCTTTCTTTTTAGGGATTTTCCAGCGGCTGTGCCTGTAATTTTAAAAAGTATCGAGGTAATTGGTATTTTTCTATTTATTTGGATTGTACGTAGCCTTTTGCACACCACTAAAGATTTTTTTAAAACTCTAAAAAGTTTAAAAGACAAACCAATAGATAGCTATATTCAGGTATTTATGATCTTTTTATGGATGTCGGGCTTTTGTTTCGCTTTTTCCATTATCAATGAAGTTTCTATCTGGAAATTTTTTACCGCTTTAGGTGCTGCATCGGCAGTAATTATTTTAGTCTTTAGAGATACCATTCTAGGTTTTGTAGCAAGTATTCAAGTTTCTATAAACGACATGGTACGTATTGGTGATTGGATTACTTTTGATAAGTATGGTGCCGATGGTGATGTAATAGAAATTAATTTAGCGACGGTAAAGGTTCAAAATTTTGACAAAACAATAACCACGATACCAACCTACGCTCTTATTTCAGATTCTTTTAAAAACTGGCGTGGTATGTCAAATTCAGACGGTAGACGCTTAAAAAGGGCATTATTAATAAAACAAGATAGCATTCGATTTTTAGAAAAAGATGATTTAAAACACTTAGAAAACATTGAACTAGTGCGCTTGTACTTACAAAACCAGATTTTAGATATTGAAAAATATAATACAGAAAATAAAATTGATAAATCAATCTTGATCAACGGAAGAAACTTAACCAACCTTGGAGTTTTTAGAAAATATATTGACGCGTATTTAAATCAACATTCAGGTATTAACAAAGAAATGATCATAATGGTGAGGCAGTTAGCGCCTACTGCACAAGGTATACCCATAGAACTTTATGCCTTTTGCGCCGATAAACGCTGGGAAAATTATGAGTATATAATGGCTGATATCTTCGATCATCTGCTGGCCGCGGTTTCCTATTTTTATTTAGAAGTTTTTGAGCTTCCAAGCAGCGCAAGCTTTAAAGCAAAGTAATTTTGAGTCTATTAGCTCACTTTAAATGTATTTAAGGCCATTTGATTCACTTTCTCAGCGAAAAGGACATTCTTTAGGTCGCGCTAGCTAATTCTCCTCTAGAGCCTTTATTTTTAAAACCTATTCGATAGTTTAAACAAGTGCTGTTTGTACTCAAAAAGAACTAAAACATCCTCTGTGCCCTGCAAAATATAGGTGGGTGCTTTAACTTTTTTAATATTCTTTGTGTTCTGATATTTATATTTCATAAGACATTATAGCGGTAAACATGAATGTTTTTCCTTGGCAACTTCTACTGCTGTAGTAGGTGTAGATTTTAAAATTAAATTCTTTGGTAACTAATTGATTTAATCTATCGGATAAAGAAATTTGGTCTTTGTTTTAAAACTGCTTGTATTATTCATAAAACCAATAGGCATTATTTAGTAATGCTTTCTGTTTTATTACTTGTGCGTTTATACCAAAACCAAAATAGTCTCAAAAAACAACCCGATACGACTATCAATTTGTTAAAAGATGCGTCTATTTACCCCATGTCACTCGTAGACGGGTATTAGCATAAATAGCGTATTATCTTTAGGCATTGGGTCTTAGAACAGATGCCATGTAGCACAGCCACGTCTTTTAAGGGAAAAAATCTTTACAATTAATTTAAAAATAGAAAATATATTCTTGATCTTGTTTGTTGTCAAAAAAAATAATTTTTCTAAAAAATATACAACAAGCCCAAGATAAGTAGTACTACGGTGAGCAAAATTTTACCAAATCGTTTTACCCTACACATGAATGTTCACTTTTAACTAACTCATTACTACTTCAAATTGTTTAATATAAAGTCTAAAGTCTTGTTGGTATTTAAATTTTGGTCGAAAGCTAAGTTGGCATGTATATTTTTATGACACAGACCCAATTTTATCAATTGGTTTATGGGGGTTTCATAATCTAAAGATACTTTGCCAGTAAGCAACACATCTAAAGGCTCTTCTTTCAAATAGCGCTTGTAAATTTTACTTAAACCGCTTAAGTATAAACAATCTTTGGTAAAGCCCCCTCCCCGATGCGCTCTTAATGTAATATAAAATGAATCGTTTTTATTTAGTTTATATTGGTTATGAATAAGATCAAAAGTATCAGAAAAGGAATAACCCTTTATTAAACTATCGGAGGCTAAAACACGATATGCCAATTCTTTCATACGCTTTAAGGTTAGTGAACCGCTCATGTACTCACTAAAAACAGCTAGCCCTTCTTGTGTTTCTACATTTTTTGGAAATCCGTTTGAGAAAATCTTTAAAGGTTGATTGATTGCGTTAAAAGTAGTTACTAGATGTACTCCTATTTCGTGGTTTGCTAGGGTTAATAGCTGATTTTTACTAAACTTCGCGTTTCTTTTAATAATAAGCGATTGTGTTGCATTACTCACCATGGCATCGGCGGAAATATGCGTAGAAAACTTAATATTTAGAGGAAAATGATACTGCTTTCCAAATTTTTCGAAATATTCTTTAGCTTCATGCGAACTGTAAACAGGCTCCATATCACTCCCTTGAACTTCTTTGCTAAAATGTAGAATAAAACGTGCGTTTTCTACATCTTTTTCTGTTGGAGACCCATAAACTCGGAGCGAATTGTAATGAAATCTTTTTTTCTGACCAATGCTTTCAATGCATTGCACCATATTGGAATAGTAATATATAATTTCTTTATACATTGTTCGTATCGTATCGTCTTCGATGCGCTCTAAACGTTGTAAAAAAAACAATCGATGTAATTTATAGGGATTAAACTTCAATTTCGGATAACGAAACAAAGGGTTTTCAGAATACTTTGAAGCAAAAAAGCGTTGCTTTTCTTTTTCTATATTTAGCGGGTTAACATAACTTAAGAGCTCAATTTTCTTTACTAATCGATCTAAATTAGCATCAATCTCGAAAATAGCAGCATATTTTTGATGTAAATTTCGATCGCGTTGCTTTTGAATCATGCCTGTTGTTGAAATTCTTTTGCTTGCAAAGATACCAATTCTTGCAGTTGTACTGTTACAGCTTGAACCACCTCGGGGTAAATAATAGCGCTGTACTCATCACAGTAGATTTTTGATATTTCGGTTGCTAAGACCAAAGTATTCTTAAAATTGCTTGAGATATATTTTAAAAAAAAGCCATTACCTTGAAACGTATCGTTAATTTTTGAGGAAGATTTAATTCCGTTAGGCAGTTTCATAGCACCTAACTTTGTACACCATGCGCTCGCGAAATCTTCATATTTAGCGGTGTTAATGTTTGCGGTACCTAAATTCCATGTAGGCACCTCTCTATTCCAGCGTTTCCAATTATAGCTATGCATATCAAAAATTATGCTCTTACCATGAATTTCTTCAAGCTTTGCAACGAGTGCATGAACCACTCGGTAAAAATTAGCATGTTTTTGAAGGCTTAGTTTTCGTTCTTTTTCTGATAATGGTTTTTTCCAAAGTTTTTTACCCCATGCATCCTCATAAATCGCTGTTTCTGGTGAGCGATTTAGATCATACTCAAAACGGCTGTCGCAACCTGCAAGAACTATTGGGTGCGATGCG
Source organism: uncultured Flavobacteriaceae bacterium (assembly GCA_947486785.1). GTDB lineage: Bacteria > Bacteroidota > Bacteroidia > Flavobacteriales > Flavobacteriaceae > Maribacter_C. The sequence goes on from CANKUU010000018.1 coordinate 60,556, forward strand.
ATCATCTGTTTGGTGCATGGATCTTCTTCGTACCAACGTTCATATTCTGTATGCAAACAATTACTCCAAAGTGATTTTCTAAATTGATGCCCGTCGTGTATTGCAGCGCATAAATAAGGTGCATAATGCTCAATCTTTATGGTAAAAGAATAGTCATCACAAACCGCTTCAAAAGTAGTTTCAGCTTCAATATTAGCAATGATATCGGCAAGCGGAAGTTTAAGCATTGTCTACTTCATTACGTAGTCTTGATCGGCGATCAAAGGCCTGCAGTTTGTCTAAAACTTTACTTTCAACAAAATCAATAACTTTGCATTGCAATTTGGTTTTATAGACCTTGTTCATATAGGTGATTCCACCAGGCGACATTACATTCACTTCAACCAATTTACCACCAATAACATCAATACCGACAAAAAATAGACCATCTTTTACAAGTTTAGGTCCTATTTGTTTACACAAGGCTTTTTCTTCCTTAGACAATGTATGCTTTGCAACCGAACCACCTGCAGATACATTTGACCTATGATCATCCGTTCCAGGAACGCGCTTCATTGCACCAATTGGAACTCCGTTTAAAATTAAAATACGCACATCACCTTGGTCAGCACCTTCAATATATTCTTGAAGTATAACATAGTTAGATGTTCCATCAGAGTTAGTTATGTAAAAATCTAACAAAGAGTGAATACTACTCATTGCAGATTTTTCAATCAAAATTACTCCAGATCCACCAAAACCGTTTAATGGCTTTAAAATCATTTTATCTGCTGTAGATTCTTTAATTTGACGAATTAAATGAGCTTTATTTTTTGACACATGTGTTGCTGGTATTATGTTACTATGCGAGTCACCAAAAGCAGCGGTATAAAGTTTGTTATTAGCTTCACGAATACCTTGAAGTGAATTCATAATAAAAACATCATCCTTTACCGAATCGAGAAAATTTAACATAATTGGGTCTAACGGCGGATTGGCTCTCATGAAAATTACATCAAAACCAGCCAAAGGCAGCATTTCTTCCCTCAACGAAGCTTGTTTGTAAAAAGACTTTTGACTACTCGAGACCTTAGCCGTTCTATTTACAACGGTACAAAATGCGTTAGTTACGCTATTTCTTATTGTTAAATTGGCGGGAGAGCAAAGAGCTACGCCATGACCTCTTTTTGCACATTCATGCATTAAAGCCAAACTGGTATCATTGTCTGGCTCAATTTCTTCCCAAGGATACATTAAAAAGCAGATATTCATAATAGACAAATTTCGTTGTTCAATTCATTTTAAAAAATTCTAAGGCACATCAACTATTTTACCTCTTCGTAATTATCATCCCAATTTTTAGGTTTTGGGTTATCATGCAGTTTACCAACAGATTTAGCTACAATAGTTGCTACTGTTGCATCTCCGGTAATGTTTACAACAGTACGTAGCATATCTAGAGGTCTGTCTACTGCAAAAATTAGAGCTAAACCAATCGCATACTTGTCTGGAGGAAACCCGACTGATTCTAAAACAATTACCAACATTACCATACCCGCCCCCGGAACTGCGGCCGTACCAATTGATGCTAATAACGCCGTAAGTACAATGGTTAATTGCGCCATAAGAGGAAGATCAAAGCTTAAGGCTTGGGCTATGAATACTGCAGCAATACCTTGATAAAGACTGGTACCATCCATATTAACAGTAGCCCCAACAGGAAGCACAAAACTAGCTACTTCTTTATCTACACCGATATGCTCCTCTACGCGCTCCATAGTCACGGGTAAGGTTGCTGCGCTTGAACTGGTAGAGAACGCAAGTAATTGTGCCGGACTCAGTTGCTTTAAAAACCAAAACATATTCTTTTTTGCAAAAACAGAAACTAAAATGCAATAAAAAAGAATCATTAAACATAGCCCTAAAACCACAACGCCGGCATATTTAAGTAGTGCAAGCAAAATCTCTGGATCACTTGAAGAAACAACAACGTTTGCTAAAAGAGCAAAAACGGCAAAAGGTGCTGTAAGCATAATAAGGTCGACCATTTTTAAAACTACGTCATTCAAAGAGTCAAAAAAGGTTTTTAAAGGTCTCGCCTTTTCTTCTCCTATTAATAACATTGAAATTCCCATAAAAATGGTAAAGAAAATAACCTGTAACATTAGTTGATTATTACCCAAAGCACTAACTGCGTTCGCAGGTACCATATCTTCTAAAAACTTTAGTGGCCCGCTTTCTTTTTGACGTGAGGCTTCTTCAAGTTTTGCGGTTACCCCTTTATCATTAGCAAAGGTTGATGTAAGTTTCTCTATAGTTTCTTCAGAAATACCATTGCCCGGCTCAATTAAATTTACTAAAACAAGCCCTAGAATTATCGCCACAGTGGTAGTACCAATATATATTCCTATGGTACGTAGTCCTATATTTCTAAATTTTGAGATGTCTTTAAGGTCGGATATACCTTTAATGAGTGAAGCTAAAATTAATGGAACCGCAATAAGTTTTAAGAGCTTTATAAAGATAGTTCCAAAAGGAGCTACCCAGTTGGTTACAAATTCTTTACCCCATTCCATATAGGTCATAAAAAAGCCAAAGATTAGCCCTAATAACATACCTATCATAATCTGCCAATGCAGTTCAAGTTTTTTCATAACCAAATTTTAATTAGGTTAGAAAGATACTATTTTGATTGGAAAATTTCTAAGAAAAAAAAGCTATATTTTCATAGTCCTGTTTAGCAAGGTATAATCTGCTAAAACAAGTGCTGCCATGGCCTCTACAATAGGTACCGCTCTTGGAACTACACAAGGGTCATGTCTGCCCTTGCCCATCGCTTTTACATATACACCATTTTTATCAATAGTCTCATAGCCTTGAATAATAGTTGCTACAGGTTTAAAAGCAATATTAAAATAGATGTCCATGCCATTACTTATTCCACCTTGTATTCCTCCGCTATAATTAGTTTTGGTGCTACCATCAGCATTAAACTGATCATTATGGCTACTACCTTTCATTTTAACACCATTAAATCCACTACCATATTCGAAGCCTTTTACTGCATTTATAGACAACATCGCTTTTCCTAATTCGGCATGTAATTTATCAAAAACAGGTTCTCCTAAACCTACAGGTACGTTTTGAAGCACACAAGTAATTACACCGCCTACTGTATCACCCTCTTTACGAATACTTTTGATATAGGTTTCCATTTCTGCTGCCTTTTTTGGGTCTGGACAACGAACAGGGTTAGCCTCAGCTAAAGATAAATCAAGATCTTTATAGGGGGTCTCAAGCTCAATAGTCCCCACTTGTTTCACAAAGGCATTAATTTTTACGTTTGGCAATAGTTGTTTGGCAATAGCTCCAGCCACTACTCTACTTGCAGTTTCGCGCGCCGAACTTCGTCCGCCACCTCTATAATCTCTAAAACCGTATTTCTTATCATAAACATAATCGGCATGTGATGGACGGTATGAATCTTTTATATGCGAATAATCATGAGATTTTTGGTTGGTGTTATGTATTGCAAATCCTATGGGTGTACCCGTGGTTTTTCCCTCGAAAACTCCCGAATAAAAGGCAACAACATCAGGCTCTTTACGTTGAGTTACTATTGCAGACTGCCCAGGTTTTCTTCGATTTAAATCCTTTTGAATAGCTTCAAAATCTAGTTCAAGCCCCGGCGGACAACCATCTATAACTCCCCCTATAGCCACACCGTGTGATTCACCAAACGTGGTTACTTTAAATAAATTTCCAAAACTGTTACCCGCCATTTAACTAAATACGATTTGTTCCTATTGAAATTCAAAGATAGTAGTAAATAACAGCTCACCAAAACACAAAGGCGTAACTATTTCATAACATTAAGTACGATCAGATAATATTAGCTTAACAAAATTTATATAATATGATGATTTAAATTTTAACATATTATACTTTAAAAATATTTACTTAGCCACAAAATATTTTACTTTGAAAAAAAGACAACTAGAAGTTGCGGTAATTTCTGATGTTCACTTAGGCACTTTTGGCTGCCACGCAGACGAACTATTAGCATACCTAAATAGTATAAAACCCAAAAAGTTAATACTAAATGGAGATATCATTGATATTTGGCAGTTTAGCAAACACTATTTTCCGTCATCTCATATGAAGGTGCTACGAAAGATAATTAGCATGGCCTCAAAAGACACAGAGGTTTACTATATTACAGGTAATCATGATGAATTACTTCGGAAATTTAGTAATGCGTCTATGGGTAATTTGCATATTGTAGACAAACTAGTCTTAAACTTAAACGGCAAAAAAGCATGGTTTTTTCACGGTGATATTTTTGATACAGCTATTACACATGCAAAATGGTTAGCCAAATTAGGGGCTTATGGCTACGACTTTTTAATAGTACTTAATAGATTTGTCAACAAAATTTCTAAAATATTTGGCAGAGAACGCGTATCCCTCTCCAAAAAAATAAAAAACAATATAAAGGGTGCTTTAAAACATATTAGCAATTTTGAATCAACTGCTGTTAACATCGCAATCATGAATGATTATCAATACGTTGTTTGCGGTCATATTCATCAGCCTAAAAAAGAAATGATTAGAACAAAGAAAGGTCAATGCACTTATCTTAATTCGGGCGACTGGGTAGAAAACCTTACAGCACTAGAATATTCATTTAAGCGTTGGAAAATATACCGATATAATCAAGATAAACTTATCCCTTTTTACAAAGATGAAGAATTTGACACCATTGATATTCATGAATTGGTAGCCTCAATTACCGCAGAAAAAAAAGGTAGTTACCAACGAAAAGAAGATACACAAGATTCCTAAAATACGCTAAAATAGGGCTTCTCTTAGTATGGTCGCAGGGTGCTTTGCTTTACGTTGAGTACCATCATAAATTTGATGACGGCAGCTTGTACCGTTTGCAGAAATAATAACATCGCTCTCTGATTTTCTAATGGATGGAAATAGTTTTAATTCGCCAATTTGCATGCTTACCCCGTAATGTTCTTTCTCGTATCCAAAAGAACCTGCCATACCACAACAACCAGAGCTTATAATGGATACGCTATAATTTTGAGGAAAGTTGAGAACATCAAAAGTAACTTTCTGATTACTTAATGCTTTTTGATGGCAATGCGCATGAATTTTAATAGTTGCTTTATTTTGTGTAAACTGATCTTTTGAAATAATACCCCTAGTTATTTCTTTTGATAAAAATTCTTCTAATAAAAAGCAATTTTCAGCAATTGCTGTAATCGTCTCTTTTTTATCTGTGAGCCTTTTATATTCATCTCTGAAAGTTAAAATTGCGGATGGCTCTAAGCCTATAACCGGAACTCCTTTTTTAGCAAATTCAGCTAATACAGGTATGTTCTTTTGTGCTAATTTTTTAGCTTGTTTTAAAAATCCTTTTGAAAGATACGTTCTACCACTTTCTGCAAAATACAACTCCACATTATATCCAAGTCGCACCAATAATTCGATAGCATCTTTTCCTAATTCTACGTCTAAATATCTTGTAAATTCGTCGATATAAATCACTACATTATTTTTATTTGTAACATATTGATTTTTAAACTTTAACAAATATTCATTAAAATTAAAACTATAAACATTAGGAAGACTACGATTGGCTGCAATTCCTGCAGATTTTTTAATAATAGTACTTAAAGTTTTAGAACTATAAATACTATTAGTTAAACGGGCTACAACACTACCCATTTTATTTAATTTGGTATTGTGAGCAAATAATTTATTCCGCAAACTATAACCATTAGCTTCTTGATACTGGTATAAAAACTCTGCCTTTAAGGTTGCTACATCAACATTGCTAGGGCATTCACTAGCGCACGCTTTACAGCTTAGGCACAAATCAAAAACCTCTTTAAGCTCTGAGTTGTTAAATTTGTTTTCTTTATCTGAGGTACTTAAAAATTCTCTTAAAGCGTTCGCTCTACCTCTGGTAGTATCTTTTTCATTTTTAGTGGCATGATAACTAGGGCACATCGCACCCGACATTTGCTCTGTTTTACGACAGTCACCACTACCGTTACATTTTTCAGCTGCTCTTAGAATTCCTTGACTGTCCGAAAAATCCATTAAAGTAGTTACTACTGGCTCTTTTCTGTCTACTTCATATCGCAAAGATTTATCCATAGGATAAGCATCTACTATTTTGCCAGGGTTAAAAATGTTTTGTGGATCAAAATAGGTTTTAACTCGTTTCAGAAGTTCATAATTTCTTTCCCCTATCATGATGGGTATAAATTCGGCACGAACAATACCATCTCCATGCTCACCACTAAAGCTACCTTTATATTTTTTTGTTAATTGAGCTACATCTGTAGTTATAGCCCTAAAAAGCGCTACATCTCCCCCTTTCTTTAAGTTGAGTATAGGTCGTAGGTGTAATTCACCAGCTCCCGCATGTGCGTAATAAACAGCCTTTTGGTCATAACCTTTCATGATTTCAGAAAATTCAACAATAAAATCTTTCAGATCTTCTAAAGCAACCGCAGTGTCTTCAATACATGCCACAGCCTTTTGGTCTCCAATCATATTACCTAAAAGACCTAAGCCAGCTTTACGTAGCTCCAAAGCTTTTTTAATATCATCATTATACAAGATTGGATGCGCATAGCTTCGTCCAGATTTTTCAATGGTATGTTGTAAAGCTGTAAGTTGCTCTTCTAAATCGGCTTGAGAATTTGCCTTGAGTTCTAACATGAGCAATGCTTCAGGATCACCCGAAACAAAAAATCTATTTGCAAATTGTTGTTTATTATTTTTGGTGCAATCGAGTATAACTTTATCCATCATTTCGCAGGTATGTAGAGCATGCTTCATGGTAGGCACTACATCACTTAAACAATCTTCTAAAGTATGGTAATGTGTAATTACCATTGCCGAATGTTTAGGCGGTAAATCATCTAATTGTAAACATATTTCTGTGGTAAATGCTAAAGTTCCTTCGCTACCACATAACAAATTACAAAAATTAAAATCTGTAGTTTCACGCCCAAAAACATTACTTTTCAGCAGCTGGTCTACTGCATAGCCCGTATTTCTACGATGTATACTATCTTTGGGAAATTCATCAACAATTTCATTTTGTATAACATTATTAGACAACTCTTTATATATATTTTTATAAAGTGATGATTCAAATGTGTCTTCTTTTATCTTATTTTCAAATTCTTCTTTTGTCAAGGCCTTAAAAATCACCTCTTTGCCATCAGATAATATGGTTTTCATGGACACAACTTTATCTCGTGTTACCCCATATTGAATAGAAGTTGTTCCTGATGAATTATTACCCACCATACCACCAATCATACAACGATTTGAGGTAGAAGTGTTGGGGCCGAAAAAGAGTCCAAAAGGTTTTAAATAAAGATTGAGTTCGTCGCGAATTACGCCAGGTTGAACCGTTACCTGTTTATTCTTTTTATCTAAAGATATAATACTAGTGAAATATTTGCTCAAGTCAACCACGATACCTTCACCAACACATTGCCCAGCAAGCGAGGTACCTGCAGCTCTAGGAATTAATCCAATTTTGTTTTGAGAGGCAAAAACGATTAACTTTTTAATATCTAAGTTTGATTTTGGGAAAGCAACGGCTAATGGAATCTTTCGATACACCGAAGCGTCGGTGGCAAATAAAACCTTACTTAACAAATCTATATTAAGATCTCCCTCAAGGTCATTTTTTAGTGCTTTAAGTAGATTTTTATCCAATTTGAGAGCTTAATTTAAAAGTGAACTATTCTTTGGTGCCAACCGCAAAGATAATAAGCCAAAGTGTCATTTACCTAACATTTAGAATTTCTTGTTAAAAAATGAAAGAAAAACTATAATTTAGCACCCAAAATAAAATTTTAACAATTTTAAGATAACAAAATCATAGAAAAGATGAAAAAAATTAAAGCAGCAGGCTTATTATTTTTATTTTCAGTAACAACGATCTTTGCTCAAGACATAGCAGACCATGCTATCGGTCTACGCCTTGGCGATAGTGACGGGTTTGGAACGGAAATATCATACCAAAGAGCTCTTAATTCTTCAAAACGATTAGAATTTGATTTAGGATATAGAGGAAGCCGTGGGTTTACAGCAACAAAATTAGTTGGCCTTTACCAATGGGTGCAGCCACTTGAAGGTGATTTTAATTGGTATTATGGTTTCGGAGCGGGATTAGGCTATGTAAGCTTTGATGCTTTAAGCAGTTCTGAAAGTAATTTGTTCGTTTTTGGAGCAGGAAATATTGGGGTTGAATATAGTTTTGATTTTCCGTTATTACTTTCGCTTGATATTCGGCCTGAAGTTGGTTTATTGGGCTATAGCAATTTTAATAATAGTTTTGATTTTGATATTGGCCTTGGTGTTAGATATCAGTTTTAGAGGAATTTTAAACCTTATTTTTTGAAATTGTGGATATATGTTATCACAATTATAAAAATTAGGCTAATTTCTTAGTGAATTTTCATAAATGAATTAAAATAATGTAATGAGAAAAATTTTAATAGTAGTAACAATTCTTTTGATTGTAGTGGCTTGTAATAAAAAGGCAGATGGTTTTGTACTTACAGGTAATATTACTGGTGAATTAGAAAATGGAACCAAAGTATTTCTTAAAAAACAAGGAGAAAACAATCAACCAGAAGCAATTGATACTGCGTTGGTAGACCAGGGTAAATTTGTTTTTAAGGGTGTGGCAGGAGGACCTGAAATTCATTATATATTTGTTGATAAATTACCTGGTTACGCCGCAATTATTCTTGAGAATGGTGAGATTGAAATGACCGCACAAAAGGATAGTTTAGGTTTAGCTAAAATTGTAGGTACCCCACAAAACGATATGTTGGCAGCATACATGAAAAAGGCTCAAGCGATGTCTATGAAAGGTATGGCTATTCAAAAAGACATGCAAGCAGCAAGTATTGCAAAAGATGAAAGTACTATGAGCTCATTAAACGATGAAATGAGTGATTTTCAAACTGAATACAAAACTTTTGAGTTAGATTTTATCAAAGAAAATCCGTCCGCATTAATCTCTGTGCTTCTGCTTGATAAAGCTATTGCGAGAAGAACTATTGAATTTTCACAGGTAGAAGATGTATACAATAGCCTAAGTCCTGAAATAAAGGAAACAAAAACTGGAAAAGAAATTGCAGGTCAACTCGAAGCTATAAAAGCACAAGCAGAGGCTAATAAAAGTACTGAGATTGGACGACAAGCGCCTGACTTTACTGCGCCAGATGTAAACGGCAAGCAATTAGCACTAAAAGATATGATGGGTAAGGTAACACTTATCGATTTTTGGGCAGCATGGTGCAAACCCTGTAGACAGGAGAATCCTACAGTAGTAGCCGCTTATAAGAAGTACCACAAAAAAGGTTTAAATATTGTAGGGGTTTCACTTGATAAGAATGCTGAGGATTGGAAAAAAGCGATTCAAGACGATGGTTTAATTTGGAATCAAGTTTCACATGTGAAATACTTTCAAGACCCTGTTGCGCGATTATATAATGTTGATGCCATACCAGCTGCTTTTTTGTTAGATGAAAATGGAGTGATTGTCGCAAAAAATTTGAGAGGTCCTGCATTGGAAAGAAAAATTTCAGAACTCCTTGATTAACTGCTTTACTAAAAATAATAAAAAGCCTCAATACATTTATATTGAGGCTTTTTTTTTTAGTTTATGATAGACTAAAATTTATTTTTCACGTCTAAAAAATTACCATGTATTTCTGCTGTTGCATGTTTTGTTACTGATCCAAAGACATTAATTACAGAATCGTCACCTAAAAATTCAAGGGTTGCTCCTTCTTCTAAGATCAAACTGCCAAAGATGGTAACATTTCCCTCTACTTTAAAGACACCATTTTTACCGATGGTTATATTTCTTCTTCTTTTATTTTTTCCTACTGCCAAAGTTCCATTTAATCTTAATTCTCCTTGCTCATCAACTTTAACACTATGAAATACGGACCATGAACCACAGAGTAAAAGCTCACCTCCAACTTGAACACCTCTAAGCCTTTTCTTTCCACTATAAGCTCTGTTTTCACCTGCGGGTACTGTTAATATATTGCTACCAGTATATACGGTTGAAACATCAGCACACCTTGCAACAAGACTTTCGGTTGGTTTATTAAATTTGATAATTTGTAAACCCCGAGTACCAGAAGCGGCATAAATATAGTCTCCTTTTGATGCTACATAATTTACCGATGCGTCTAACTGAATAATACCCACTAAATCAGAAACATTAGCATATTCTGACAAACTTAATCCGGCTCCACCATTTGCCATTAAAATAGCATCACCGTTAGTTGCTACAGCATTTGTAACCAAGTCTTGTGCGTCTACAAGATTAGGCTGTGTAGAGATAGAAATTTGCTCTTTTAACACTCCTGATGCGATATCATAAACACCTGCACCTCTTGAACCTTCTGCAACAATAATAGATCTGCCCATAAAATCTAAAGTGCGTTTTGCATTTGTACCAAAATCAGCATTAATTGGAATTTCACTTGTTACATTAAAATCTTTATCTAATATTTTTACTCCGAAGCTAGCGTCTAGTACAGCTATTTGTTCGCCTAAAAGAGCTACAGAACGCAAATCATCAAAAGGAGCTTGATTGTTTGCGACAATAGAATGCTTGTTATATGAAGCTATAAAGCCTTGACTACCACTAGTCACCAAAACATCATCTTCAGAAACCACCAAGTCGGTTGCATTATACCCCTCTTGAAAGGCATAGCTTATACCACCCGAAAGGTTCATTTTTCCATTTGAAACCATAATTTTAGCTAAAAATGAATTTGAAGTTGCCCGAACTGATTTCTCTGCATCTACTCCACCGACAATGTATATATAACCATTATCATATTGAATGGAGTTAATATCAGCATTACTATAATATAACCTAGAGCTTACTTTTGGAATATTCGGATCACTTACATCAATAATATCAATAGCACCACCGTAGGCGTTGTCTACCGTGTTATAAGAAACGTACGCATAGTTATCAACTACATGCACATGTGAAGCTGTTAAGTGTTCTAAACCAGCTCTTGAAGGCGGCGTAACCTCTGCAATTAATACAAGAGGGTAATCTCCGGCGAGCGTTTCATCTAAGGGCTGCTTCTGTGTTTTACTATTATTAGCAGCGTCTTCAAAAATTTCTAATACCCCAGAATTTTCGTAGTTAATACTTGCAGAAAGATTAGATGCGCTATTTTCGAGTATTACATTCTCTTCTAGCGATTCATTAAAAACTGTAGTTTCATCACTACAAGAAAAAACGACAAATAAAGTTGAACATACTACAATTCTGAAATATTTCATGGCTACGTAGGGTTTTGAGACTAACGATTATAGGCTTTAAAGCTTTATAAAGAACGTAAAACTTAAGATGTGCGTATAATTAATTGACTTAATCGATAAAGAACAATTTTTAGCCGATATAACACACTCTTTATATTGAAATAAAAGTAGAAAGAGTATTCATTTTAGGACACTAAATTAAATGCTATTTAGAATTAAAATTTTAATCCTAAAACAGCCCGAAGCAATATATATTGCCCTCAATTATGGTGGTAAATATTATTTTTTTTGATGGACTTAACTAATATGCTCAAATCTTACCCATTTTTTCCATAATAAATAAGATTACAATAGGTATGGCCAATAAAAAAACCATTAAGGTTGAAGTAAAAACTAAATCAGGATTGAAAATCAAAGTTGTAATGTAGCCCCCTATTGCTCCTCCGAAATGAGCGGTGTGACCAATATTACCCACTTTATTTTTCATACCATAGATAGAATACAATAAATATCCAATTCCTAAAATATAAGCGGGTATTGGTATAGGAATAAAATACAAAAACAAATCCATATCAGGTCGCAGTAATATAGCCGCATATAAAATACCAGTTACAGCGCCACTTGCACCAACTGCGCTGTAACTGGGTTCATTTTTATGAAAAAATAATGCTAATAAGCTACCTGCCAACAAACTAACAAGATAAATTATTAAAAACGTAAATGGCCCAAAACCTAAAATTACTACGTCGGCAAAAAAATAAAGGGTAAGCATATTAAAAAACAAATGTGAGGTGTCTACATGCAAGAAACCTGAGCTCAGCATACGGTCTTTTTGTCCTAAGTTAATGGCTCCTACCTCAAACTTATATCGTTCAAAAAAAGTGTTATTACTAAAACCTTTGAAAGAAGTAATTACGTTTACGATGATAATGGCCAAAGTGACCATGTGAATATTATCCATTAATGATGTGGTTAATTTTGGTTCCAAATATAACTATATTTGCACTATATTTTTTTAGCATGCAGCTTCTTGTCTTTATTTTGGTATATCCTGCACTATGGTTTGTTTCGATATTGCCCTACCGATTATTTTATTTATTATCCGATTTCTTTTTCTTTTTAGTTTATCATGTGGTTGGTTACCGTAAAAAGGTGGTGTACGATAATTTGAAGCTTGTTTTTCCCGAGAAAGAAGAATCAGAAATACTTAGAATTCAAAAAGATTTTTTTAAACATATGTGCGATATGTTCTTAGAAATGGTTAAAACCATGAACTTAAGTAAAGAACAGGTTAAAAAACGCTATGTGATAAGCAATATTGAGCTAGTTAAAGAAATTGAAAAAACAAATAGTATTTTAGTATTATGTGCTCATTATGCCAATTGGGAATGGAATGTTAGCATTAATAATTATACGGAAAGTAAGGGCTACGCTGTTTATCAAAAAATAGGAAATGATTATTTTGATAAATGGATAAAAAGATTGAGAGAACGTTGGAATACGACCTTAATTACACAGCAGCAGACGGTTAAAACGGTTATGAGAAATATGAGAGATGGTATTACCTGTTCTTATGGAATGGTAAGCGATCAATCACCGCAGGCCCACAGAGCCCAATATTGGACAGAATTTATGGGTGTTAATGTTCCCGTTTTTAACGGAGCAGAGAACATGGCTAGAAAAATGAATTTAGCGGTTGTTTTTTTAAAAGTATCGAAGGTAAAAAGAGGTTATTATAAAGCAGATTTTATACCGATTACCTTATCTGGACGAGAAACGAAAGAAAATGAAATTACCGATAAGTTTCTACAACTTACCGAGCATCAAATTAGAGAAAAACCCGAACATTATTTATGGAGCCATAAAAGATGGAAACATCGAAAAAAAAACAAACGAAAGCTAAAATAAAAATTGTTTTAAACCCCTTTTAAAAAGCTTTACTTTAATATTTTTTTGGTAAATTGTTTGTCTAGAATAAAAAGACAATGAATTTATTAGAAACACTCTACAATGAGCTAATAGGCTTTCTTGGTATATCTCAAGTATTAGAAATACTAAATACTGGAGATTATTCTTCTTTTACCACTTATGAGGGCATCGTAGCTTTAATTGCACCGGTAATTCCTCTTTTATTAATTTTAGAACTTATTTTAGGTTTTATTTATAAAAAGCCGCAAACAAAGGTGTACAAGGTAAATTTTCTTATTTATTTATTCAATCGAATTATTGGAAGATTTATAGCCATTGCAATGACTACTTTTTTAATTGGTGCGCTACAGAAATACGCTCCTTTTCAAGCGGATATTAGCTGGTATTGGCTTATTTACGGTTATGTTGTTTGGGAATTTGGGCATTTTATATACCACTATTTGGGTCATAAAGTGCGTCTTTTTTGGTGCCTACATTCTACACATCATGCCCCAGAAAACATGAATCTCTCTGTTACACATGCACATTTTTTTTTAGAGGCACCTTATGCAGATGCCATTAGAACAACTACGTGTATTTTGCTAGGCTTAAAGCCTGAGCTACTATTTTTAATTATGTTTATTGATGGCACCTATGGCGCATTTATTCATGTAGGAGAAAATATTTTAAAAGATGGTCGTTTGGGTTTTTTACAGGGTATAGTTTTAACTCCATCGCATCACAGAGTACACCATGCACGTAACCCTCTTTATATGGATACTAATTTCTGTAACCTCCTTAATATTTGGGACAAAATTTTTGGCACCTACCAAGATGAGTCTAACGAAATAGAAATTGAGTATGGCATAACCAGAAAAATGAACTCTGGAAATTTCATAGATGTTTATTTTGGTGAATTTATAGCGCTATTTAAAGATGTTGTAAAAGCTCCTGGCATCAAAAATAAAATACGGTATCTTTTTATGCCTCCGGGGTGGAGCCACACCGGAGAACACCAAACAGCTAAAATAGTGCGAACAGCCTATTTAGATGCCAATACTTAAATGCCAGAAATTGTCTTAATTTCAGCTATAATTTTATCTGCAAGTTCATCTGCTTCTAACTGATTTTTTGCTTCTGTGTATACCCTAATAATTGGCTCTGTATTCGACTTCCGTAAATGAACCCATTTTTCAGCAAAATCTATTTTAACTCCATCAATTGTTGAAATTTCTTCGTTTTTATACCGATCTGCCATAGCAGTTAAAATTTCGTCAACATCTAAACCAGGTGTCAGTTGAATTTTTTTCTTACTCATAAAATATGAGGGATAACTCGCCCTTAACTCAGCAACTGTGCCTCCTTTTTCAGCCATTAACATTAGAAATAATGCGGTTCCGACTAAAGAATCTCTTCCATAATGACTTTCTGGATAAATAATACCTCCATTACCCTCACCACCAATTACAGCCTTATTTGCTTTCATTTTAGTCACAACATTTACTTCACCTACGGCAGCAGCTTCATAACTACCGCCATGTTTTTCGGTAATATCTCGTAAAGCACGTGTAGAAGATAAATTTGATACTGTATTTCCTTTTGTTTTACTTAAAACATAATCGGCACAAGCAACTAAGGTATATTCTTCACCAAACATTTCGCCATCATTACTAATAAAAGCTAAACGATCTACATCTGGGTCTACCACAATGCCGAAATCAGCTTTTTCTTTTAAAACTAAATCACATATATCTGCCAAGTGCTCTTTTAAGGGCTCTGGATTATGCGGAAAATGTCCTGTGGGCTCACAATATAATTTTACTACTTCAACCCCTAAGGTTTCTAGAAGCGCCGGAATTGCAATACCCCCAGTAGAATTTACACCATCAACAACAACTTTGAACTTTGCCTTACGAATAGTATCAGCATCAACTAAAGAAAGATTTAATACTTCATCAATATGAATATCGATATACGCGTCATTTCTTAAAACACTACCTAAATCATCTACATCAGCAAAGGAAAAATCTTCTTTTTCAGCTATTTCTAAGATTAAAGCACCCTCTATTGCGTTTAAAAACTCCCCTTTTTCATTCAATAATTTCAATGCATTCCATTGTTTAGGGTTATGACTTGCAGTAAGTATAATACCACCGTCGGCTTTTTCTAAAGGTACTGCAATTTCAATCGTAGGCGTAGTTGATAGATCTAAATCAATGACATCAATTCCGAGTCCGACTAAAGTAGAAACCACAAGATTTTGAATCATTTGGCCAGATAACCTAGCATCACGACCAATAACCACTTTCAATTTATCTTTCTTCGAGTATTCTTTTAGCCAGATACCGTAAGCTGCAGCAAACTTTACTGCATCAAGGGGTGTTAGGTTATCACCTGGTTGCCCGCCAATTGTTCCTCGAATACCTGAAATTGATTTTATTAAAGTCATAAGTTGTAAAAGTTTTTGCAAATATAAAGGTATAGATCTAAAACTTATTGTGCTTATTTGTAAATTCGGGCAAAGGACGTTTAAATTCGAGCATGAACTTTTTAGCACATATTTATTTATCTTTTGATGATGATGAAATTACCTTAGGGAATTTTATTGCAGATAGCATTAGAGGTAATAAATACAAGCATTTACCCGAACGCATACAAAAAGGTATTATCCTACATCGCCATATAGATACATTTACTGATGCACACCCAACGGTTCGTTTAAGCACCAAGCGTTTGCATCATAATTATGGCCATTACAGCGGTATTATTGTAGATATTTTTTATGATCATTACTTAGCAAGCAATTGGAAGGCCTATTCTAATACCCCTCTAGATATTTTTGTGAATGATTTTTATGATCTATTAGAAGCTAATTATAACCTTTTGCCCATTGGAGTAAAACGTATGATGCCTTACATGATTTCTGATAATTGGATCTTTAATTACGCTAAATTAGAAGGAATTTCTAAGGTGTTAAATGGTATGAACAGAAGGACTAAGAATAAATCAAAAATGAATTTTGCAATTTTAGATTTAGAAAGGCATTATGATGAATTTGAAAAAGAGTTTACTTCTTTCTTTGAAGAGTTAACCACCTTTGCAAGGCAAAAATATATTTCACTTACTGAACAAAATAAAGATTAATATTTTCACAAACATGAAGAATAAACTACAAATAAACGGACTATACTTCCTTTTTTTATTACTCATTTTAACCAACTGCAAAAAACAAATTGCCACGCCTACCGGACTAGTTACAAAAAATGCAATGGTTGTTTCTGCTAGAGAAGAAGCTTCAAAAATTGGGATAGAAATAATGAAAAAAGGGGGCAATGCTTTTGATGCCATGGTTGCTACCGAAATGGCTTTGGCTGTTGCGTATCCCTTTGCAGGTAATTTAGGTGGTGGTGGATTTATGGTGTACCGAAAGGCTGATGGTACCGTTGGCGGTCTTGATTATCGAGAAAAAGCACCACAATCTGCACATAAAGATATGTATTTAGACTCTTTAGGTAAAGTAATACCAAATATGAGCACTGAAGGCGCTACAGCAATTGGGGTGCCCGGTACAGTAGCAGGAATTATTGAGGTGCATAAAGAATTTGGCGAACTAAGCTTAAAGGAAATTTTAGACCCTGTTATTTCTTTAGCTAAGAAGGGGGTTATAGTTACAGAAAATCAAGAAAAAAGGCTAGCCAGCTACCGTGCTAAATTTATCGAAGTAAATAGTGATAGTACTTTTTTTGCTCATCCTTATAAAAAAGGTGATACCATAAAATATACTGCATTAGCAAAAACTTTAGATAAAATTGTTAAAAATGGTCGCGATGGTTTTTATAAAGGAGAAGTTGCGAAGAAACTTTCAAGATTCATTCAAGAAAAAGGTGGGTTTATTACTGAAGATGATTTAGCTAAATACGAAGCTAAATGGAGGGAACCCATCGTATTTAATTATAGAGATTTAAAGATTATTTCTATGAGTCCGCCTAGCAGTGGAGGTGTTACTATTAACCAAATTTTTAAAATGATAGAACCTTTTGACCTTGCTTCTTTTGGTCATAATTCAGAAAAAACGATACAATTATTTACTGAGGCATCTCGACGTGCTTACGCTGATAGAAATTATTTTTTAGGTGATCCTGATTTTGTTGATATACCATTAGATCAACTTTTGAGTGATAACTATTTAAAAAAGAGAATGGAAGATTTTTCATGGGATAGTGCAACAAAATCATCGGAGGTGGCGCACGGTAGTATTGAAATTATTGAAAGCATGGAAACCACCCACTACTCTATTGTTGATGACAAAGGAAATGCTATTTCGGCAACTACTACTTTAAATGGTGCATATGGGTCTAAACTTTATTCTGATGAACTTGGGTTCTTTTTAAACAATGAAATGGACGATTTTAGTGCAAAACCAGGGGTGCCCAATATGTTTGGTCTTATTGGCGCAAAGGCAAATAGCATTGCTTCTGAAAAACGTATGCTAAGTAGCATGACACCAACAATTGTAGAAAAAGAAGGGAAATTATGGATGGTTGTAGGCACACCGGGAGGCTCTACAATTATTACAGCAGTAGCGCAAACAATATTAAACACTTATGAGTTTGGACTAAGTATGCAAGAAGCAGTTAACGCACCAAGGTTTCATCATCAATGGCTACCAGATATGATTATTTTTGAACCCGAGGGTTTTAAAGCAGAATTAAAAAACGCTCTTAAAGCAAAAAATTATATTATTAACGAAGAGCGTACACCCATTATAGGAAAGGTAGATGCTATTCGTATTTTGCCGGATGGAAAATTAGAAGGTGGAGCAGATAAACGTGGAGATGATACGGCAGTTGGTTATTAAAGCAGTAACTAGCAACTGTTACTTATATGGGGCTATTTAAAACATAAATTTATGATCAAAGTAATTATAACAGATGGAAGGTTAACCCCTAAAATTTTAAGATTAAAACGCTACAATTTTTCATTGTTTAAAAAATAGTAATGCTTACTAATGGAATTAGTTGAAACAAATTATACACTAGTTTATGTTTTTTTAATCACCAATTTGTTATTTCATAAATTTTATAAAATTAAGTGATATCGAATCTTAGTATTTTATTTAAAGTAAAGAAACCAACTGAATAGTTTTATGATCTAAAAATGAAGCACTTAGAAGCTTAAGTACAATACTAACAATTTTGCAAAAGAATGGCCATTTTAAAATTTAAAATATAATTCACGGCGAAGATTTAATTTTCCTTGTTATAAAAAATATATAGTAACTTGTAACTATATTCAATTGTTGTGTTTAATTTAAAAACCAGCATATATAAAAGAATAGTTCAGTAAATATTGAAATCCAAAATTGTATTTTTAGCAAATAACATGAATTTAGTATGAAATTATTTGACATGAATAATTTACAAAACATAAACGGACGTTTAATTACTCATATTTTTATATTAAAACGTCTTAATCAACTTTAAAATTTAAACAATATGAACGCAAATATAATTTTAAAAAATAGTCCGAAAACGGAATTTCAACTTCTGGAGAATGGATTTGAACTAATTGACGGGGAGACTGAACAAAATAATGGATATTACACCTATAATGATATCCAAACAATAGAATTAAACAAGCTTTGGTTTCCTAAATTAACCTATTGGTTAAGATATGCTACTTGGTTGATTACCTTAGGTGCTCCTATGGTAGGAGAAGGGCCTTGGAAAAAAGCTCACATCATTATCGATATTGGAAAAAAGAAAATAAAAATATGGTTGACCGATTCTGATATGGCTGATAAGTCAAAAAAACTAGTTGAGTTATTGAATAAAAAAACTAAACACAACAATGACTAAACGTAATGCGGGCTTAAAGGCTAAACCGAAGGGTCTGCGTATATTTACTAAGTCGCTAAATCTTATGGATTTAGCTTTGGATAAGAAAAAATAAAACTAAACAATAAGCTTTAGCTTTGTGCGTAGACGGAAACAAATGGTTTCCTTGCCTCCGCACTATGCTTAGCCGAAGCCGTTGGCAACAATATTACAAAAATTTGGAATTGGTTCGTTTTCGGTGTAAATTAGCATCAAAATACAAATCACATGGCTAGACAGAGCATATCTTTCACACAACCAAATGATGAGTGGTT
>CANKUU010000019.1 GCA_947486785.1 uncultured Flavobacteriaceae bacterium
GCCCAGCCAAAGCCCTAGGACTTCCTTCTTACCGTCCCTTCGTAGGCCTACGGCTATGTAAACGGTCTTATTGAGGAACTTGGAGTTCTCCCGTACCTTGAATACGATACCGTCCATCCAAACAATGAGGTAGATAGGTTCCAGCGGCCTGTTCTGCCAAGCTACGATATCACCAGCGATCCTATCGGTTATCCTTGATATGGTGGATGTGGAAACATCAAAGTTATAGACCTCGCGTATCTGCTCTTCGATATCGGCATTGCTCATGCCCTTGGCATAGAGCGATACGATTACGTTTTCGATACCATCGACCATATTGCCCCGTTTGGGTACTATCATGGGATTGAACGATGCATCACGGTCTCTGGGAACAGTAATCTCTGATTCACCGAAAGAGGTACGTACCTTCTTCTTCGAGTGACCGTTACGCGTGTTGCTACCTTTAGATTTTTGGTGCTTTTCATAATCAAGATGGCTGTCAAGTTCGCCTTCGAGCATCATTTCGATACCCCGTTTTTGAATCTGTTTCAAAAAGCTGCTGAGCTCATCACCGGTCTTGAACTGCTTCAGAAAATCATCGTTGAACAATTCTTCTTTCTTCATAATGTGTAAATATTTAAAATTAGACAAAAAAATAGCGGGGGCATGCCCCCGCTATTTTTTATTTACACACTTTATGAGATAGTGCTACTTTTCTATAATTAGCCTTTCGAGCTAATAATTTAGTGCGTTTAAAAAAGAGCTCTTCTTCCAATTATCGGTCAATGTTCAATTAACACGATAAACCGAAACGCTATTCCACTTATTTATTAGAATTTACATCAGTTTTATGCAAAAACACAACATTTGAGGTTTTGGTGTTCTTCTTCATCATACTTTAGCCTCAGAATTAAACCCCAAATCATTATGAATTACAAATCTAAAAGTTTACTTTATTTTGCAAGTTTGGTCTTAGCTTTAATAACTTATTATCATGTTGAAAGCATTGAAAATAATCAAAATCATGAAATGGCCGAAAATATAGAGATAGAATTATCGACGGTTAAAAATATAAATTAATATAAAATCACATAACAAGAACTAACCTACAAAAGAAAGAGACCGTCAATTGACGGCCTCTTTCTTTATCATTTTATTTGCAACTATTTTATTTTTCTGACTCGTTTTTATTTTCTTCTTCTACAACAGGGTCTTCAGTTTTGTTTCGATTGTTTTCTAAA
This sequence comes from uncultured Flavobacteriaceae bacterium, assembly GCA_947486785.1. Classification (GTDB taxonomy): domain Bacteria; phylum Bacteroidota; class Bacteroidia; order Flavobacteriales; family Flavobacteriaceae; genus Maribacter_C. The sequence continues at coordinate 1,221 of CANKUU010000019.1, forward strand.
ATATTTAGCTTTTTCAACTTGATTTTCCAAGTTTCTAAAGATTTTTTATGTTCTTCAACTCGTTTAACGACGTCTCTAACAATAGGGTTTTCTTCAGATGTATTAGAAAAAAACAAAAGATTATTTTCTAGCTGACGAATTTCAGATTTGCTTTCTTCTATTTTTTTACGAATAAATGTACGCTCGTTAGAAATTGCATATTCATCATCACTTTTAGAAAGTTCTTGAATTTTATTGCCATATTTCAACAATTCAGATTCTTGCCGACTTATTTCTAGTTTTTTAAAGATGGCATCTAAAATTTTGTTGAACTTTTGGTTAATATGCTTTTTGTTAAAAGGTACTCTACCGATGACTTTCCATTCTGCAATAAAAGTTTTGATTGCAGCGATGTCTTTTCCTTTATTTCCTGAAAGCTCAAAGGTTTTAAGGCTTTCTAGGCAGGCTTCTTTCTTTTCAAGATTTGCAACCTCTTCCTCATTAGCCTTGTTTTTTGTTGCATGAAAGCGGTCAAAATAATGATTACATGCACTTTTAAATTCTTTCCAAATTTTATCAGAATATTTTCGAGGTACATGGCCAATCTTTTTCCATTCGCTCTGTATACGTTTCATTTCTTGGGTTGTAGCATCCCAATCTTCATTGTCCTTTAAGGATATTGCTAAAGCCAAAAGGCGCTGTTTTTTGTCAAGATTTTCTTGCTGCTCTTTTTTTAGTTTTTTGTAAAAGGCATTTTTGTTTCTGTTGAATGTTCGTACAGCTTCTTTGAAAGCCGCCCAAGTTTGCTCATTAACTTTTTGTGGTACTTTGCCTGCCTTAAAAAAAGCCTCTCGTTGGTCTTCAATTTGTTTTATCTGCTGTTGAAGTGTGTTATGATTATTAGAAACTTGAGATGATATCTCTTTTATCTTTTCAATAATTTCTTGTTTTCGAATTAAATTTTGCTCGTAAACTTTATCTTGTTCTCGAAAATATTCTTGTCTTCTTTGATGCAATACTTTAGTTGCTGCGCTAAAAAGATCCCAAATTTGTTCGCGGTGTTCTTTTCCAACAGGCCCAATATCTTCTTTCCAAATTTTGTGTAATGCTTGTAGCTCTCGAAAGGCCCGATTTAAATCTGGATCAGTAGCTAACGCTTGAGCTCTAACTACAAGTTTTTGCTTTTCCTCTAAATTGTGTTTAAAATCAAGATCACGAAGCTCACGGTTTAGATGTAAAAAATCATAAAAAATTTCAATATGATGTTGATATGTTTTCCAAACGTTATTATAGTGACTTCTTGGTATGGGCCCTGCATTTCGCCAACGTTCTTGAACATCTTTGAAATTTTTATAGGTCGTATTTATATCTTCTTCTACATTTACAAGCCCTTTAAGTTCTTCGATAAGCGCCAAACGAATGGTAAGATTTTCTTTTAAACTCTTCTCTAACCTATTGTAATATGAATTTTTCTTTTCACGATATTCAGCATAAACTTCATTAAATTGTTTTTTGATAACCGAGTTGTATCTAAAATCTATTTCATTACCACCATTGGCTATGAATTCTTCCTTTTTATGCTCTAAAAAGTCTTGAAATTTTAAATCAAACTCATGTTTTATACTATCAACATGTTTTTTAATGGCTTGAACTTTTTCATTTCTTACCAATTTTTGAAATTCACCCGTAAGATTTTCCATTGACATTGAATGGTAGTCTAATAAGGGTATTTCGTGTCTTTGTTGATTGTCGGTATCCTCTGCATCCTCGGCATTGTTTTGGTCTATTTCTTCAAGAACCTCGCTGTCTGGATTAGGAACAGTAGAAGTGATTTTTATGTTTTCTTCTTCAGACTTGTCTTTTTGATATTCTTGAGACAGGTTTTTCTCTGCTGTTTCTTTAACTTGACCTTCTATCTCAAGGTCTTTAATATCTTCATGGGTTTCAGTAGAAGCAGGAGGTTCTGAGTTTACTTGATTATTTGAAAAATCTTCATTAGAATTTTCATCTTCTATTCTACTTATAGAAGTATCTATTTCTTTTTTATCATCTTTGATTACATCATCAGTTGTGTTAGCAATTATTTTGATGTTTTTTTCGTTTTCATTAGAAACTAGATGATTTTCTAATTCGGGTTCTCTTTCCTCTGACATGCCTTTTTAATTAATTTCACTGAATATTGTATAGGTAAGATAGTAACAACATAGATAACCACAAAGATATTAGTTGGTTTCTTTGAAAAAGTATACCATATATGTGTATTGCAGTATTCTAATAGTTGAAATAAAAAGTCTCTTTACCTTCAAGAGGTCACGTTATTTATTCCATATTTCCCAAGCTTTCTCTGCTTGAAATTCTAACATTTTGTATCCATTAGAAATACTAGCGCCCTTTAATTCGCCTTCGTGCAAAAATGCGGTCTTTTCAGGATTATAAATTAAATCAAACATCACATGGTTTGAAGTAATAAATTCATATGGTATTGCCGGTTTTTCTTCTACGTTGGGGTAAGTTCCTATCGGCGTACAATTGACAATAATGGAGTAGTTTAAAAAAATATCTTCATCTAAATCTTGGTAAGAAAATTCATTTTTAAGGGGATTGCGAGATACAAATTTGTAGCTAATATTTAATTCATGCAATACAAAGGCAACTGCTTTTGAAGCACCTCCAGTACCTAGTATTAGAGCTTTTTTATGTTTTTTTGTTAGTAAAGGAGCTAAAGATTTTTTAAAACCGTATGCATCCGTGTTGTATCCTTTAAGACCTTTCTTTGTGAATTTTATCGTGTTTACAGCTCCAATTTTTTCAGCCTTTTTGTCCAAAAGATCTAAATAATTTAATATTTTTTCTTTGTAAGGGATGGTTACATTGAGTCCTTTTAAGTCTTCTTTAGCTAATACTTGCTCTTTAAATTCTGAAATTTTTTCCAAATCGAAATTTTCATAAGAATAATTTAAGAGATCTAATGCCTCAAATTTTTTAGTAAAATAATCTTGTGAAAAAGAATACGAAATGTGCTTACCTATGAGACCGAACTTCTTTTTTTTGCTTTCTTTTTTTTCCATACCAATCTAAACCTAATAAAATACCTATTCCTAAAACAACAAAAAATAAAGCCCACCAATTTTCAGTATCTTCAAATTTTGGCCAGTAACGCTCATAGTTTCTAATAATTTTTTTTTCATTAGAATCAAGTAAAATCTCACCCAAACTGTTTGTTTTGAAAACTGTCTTTTTCCAGGGCCAAACAACCCCTAAAGAGCCTGTAATAAAACCGATAATAACTGCAGTAGTAGGATGCTTAAAATGCTTTAAAACGTAACTTAAAGCATGAGATAAAGAGATAAGACCTAGCGTAGAGCCAGCGGTAAAAACTCCTAATATTGTTAAGGTGTCTAAACGTTTTTTGTTTTCGGTAAAACTAAAATCTCCTCGAATTACTTCAGCAAAGGTGTCGTATAATGCGTTGACGGAATCTACAAGTAGCAGCACATAGTTGCCCAATAGAATTAAAATAAATGAGCCTGATAAACCAGGTAAAGTCATACCAGAAACGCTAATAATACCACACAGAAATATGAACAGTAAATTATCATTTTCTTTGGCAGGACTTAAAAAACTAATAGATATTCCTACTATTAAGCCTACTATGGCAGCGGTTGTAGTTTTTGTATTCCAATGTTTAAAATCTTTAGCTATATAATAAATTGAGCCTAAAATCATCCCAAAAAAAGCGGACCATACATACAATTCTTTTTGGGCTAAAAAATAATCTAAAACTTTTGAAACACTGAAATAACTAATCAGCATACCAAATAAAAGAAGCGAAAGAAATGGCCCGTTTATGTACCGGTAAAAACTTTTAAACCTACCTCCAGCTAATAGTTTAAATGCTTTAACATTAATTTTTTGAAGAGAATAAATGAATTCTTCATAAAATCCACCAACATAGGCCACAATGCCACCAGAAACCCCTGGCACTTTATTTGCAGCCCCCATGCAAAGACCTTTAATGACTAAAAAAAATTGATCTAATGACGAGCGGTCTTCTTTCATGTAGAAGTTTTCTTATTCTTTTGAAGCAATTTTTTCGAGCATAAAGATAACCGAAAAACCTAATATAGCAGCTCCTATCGCAACGCCTAATTGTGCGTCTCCATCAAATGCAAAGGGTAAAATACTTTTTTCAATAGGTTTTTTTTCATCACCAAATGTTAAATAACCAATAGTTTCTTTCCATGGCCATATCTTATTTAAAGAACCTGTAATAAAACCCGTAAGAATAACTAGGGTGGTGTTCTTATGATTGTTGAACATCCACTTTAATAGTTTCGCGAAACTTAATAATCCAACGATGCAACCAAGTGCAACCGTAAAAATAATTTTAAAATCTCGCTCATGAACTGCTTCTAAAACCGCTTCGTAAGAACCCAATAATACCAAAATAAAGGCGCCAGATATACCAGGAAGAATCATTGCACATATTGCAATTGCACCTGAGATAAATAAGTAAGGTAAACTCTCAGAGTTGGCGGAGGGGGGCAGGGTAGTTATAAAATAAGCAAACAAGGCACTTGCTACTAACAAAACTATTGCTAATGGTGTCCATTTTTTAATTTGTTTTCCAACAAAAAGTATGCTAGCTAAAACCAATCCGAAAAAGAAAGACCAAATACCGATTGTATGAAACTCAAATAACCATTTTATTAGCGAGGAAAGAGACACGATACTAATCAGCATACCAAGTAAAAGAGCAACTAAAAAATTACCGTTTAGGGCGCTCCAGAACGAATTAAAACCTTGTTTTTGGAGTATTTTAAGAGTGTTGATGTTTACCTTGTTAATTGAAGAAATAAACTCCTCGTAAATGCCGGTTACAAAGGCAATGGTACCGCCTGAAACACCTGGCACCAATTCTGCAATGCCCATTGCCATTCCTTTGAGAACAATAATAAAGTATTCTAAAAAATTTCTATTTTCCATACTATAAAGAAAGTAAAAGTAGCACTTTTATTATGAAGCTTTCTTGATATTTTTAATGATATTTAAAGTCCAATGTGAAGATGCAAATTGTGGAAACTCTTCTTCGAATAAAAAGAATTTATTAAAGTTTTTCTTTAGGGCGTTAATAAGAGATATTCTTGCATTTATTTGATCCCCTATTACTAATTGAAGCCCAGCTTTTTTGTACAGTAATTTTGCGTTATCAGGATAGAACTGTAATCCTTGAAGTAGTATTTGAATAGCAGCGTCGAAATTTTTATTCTGCTTTGCTACATCAGCCCATTTTAGCCAAGTATCTAAATCATAATTACCATATTCAACCGCTTCTTTATAGCATAAATTGGCTTGTGAATAATCTTTTAAAGCGCTATTTATTTCACCACACTTTTTCCAATATATGGGATTTTTTTCGTCAATATTTAACGCCTTATTTACATAATAAAGGGCTTTGTCAAAGTTACGTAGCTTATAGTAAAAATCTGTAATAGCCAACCAGCCTTTATCTAAAAGCGGATCTTCATGCACCGTTTGATAATAGTAGAATTTGGCCATGTTATGGTTTTCTATTTTTTCATAACAGTTGGCAATACGAAGATAAGCATGAGCAGTAGGGTCTTCTATTTTAATTGTGGTTTCGTAATTTTCAATAGCATCTTCATATTTACCCAATTTCTCTAAAACTTTACCTTTCTCAAAATAAGCTCCTATAAAAGAATCATCAGAAATTATAGCAAAATCATAAGCGGTTAGTGCCTCTGAAAACATCCTTTTTTTATAGTATTGTTTTCCTAATTGATGCCATGCAACTTCGCAGTAAGGGTTTACATTTAGGTAATCATTTAAGTAATATATTGCGCCATCGTAATCTTCTAAGAACTCGAAGCAGTAAATTACGTTATATAAAGATGAATAATCATTTGGATCAAAAGAAACACATTTTATAAAGTGATCTTTGGCCATTTTAAAATCATCTAAAAATAGATATTCCATTCCTAATAAAGAGTGTATATCAAAGCTATTGTCAGATAATTCTAATGCCTTATTTAAAAGCGCTATAGCAACCTCATGATTGTCTTGTTTTGAATATATGTTTGCTCGTTGAACATAGATTTCTTCATTACAGCTATCTAAAAGTTGTAATTTATCTAGTAACAGTTCAGCTTCTTCAAGACTGTTTTCGAAAACTAGCACTTCAACATCTAATAGTTTAATCGCAATAGAGTCGGGGTGCTGTTGCAACCCAATTTTAATTGCTTTTTTTGCTAAGGCAATCTTGCCGTTGTTAAGATAGTGGTGTATAATGTCTTCAAAGTCTTCAGCGTCAAAGAAGTAGATATCATCTGTCTTCAGCATCGATTCAAACTTTGCTATGGGCCTGCCGGGTATTTCACTAGAGTCTAACGCCATAGGTTTAGATTATTATTGATGTTTAAAAGTAATTCTTTAGGCTAACTACTGGTTAAATGTAAGCGCTATATTATTAACAAATTAGTTAACAAATTACGATGTTAAGCGATCGAGTACCTTTAAAATAATTTGGCACCCTTTTTTAATTTCAGATTTAGATATATTTAAGGGGGGTGATATTCTAACCGCTTTAGATTCAAATAATAAATAAAAAAGAATGAGGCCTTCTTTTTTGCTTTCAACTACTAATTGATGTGCAATTTCGCTATCTGGCATAAGCAGCGCTAACATCAACCCCTTGCCCCGAACTTCTTTTATTAGTTTATGCTGAAGTAATTCTCTAAAAAAAGCTTCTTTTACTAAAGTTTGTGAAATTAACGTGCCCTCCGTTATAATTTTTAGCGTTGCTAAACAAGCCGCAGCTATTACTGGGTTACCCCCAAAAGTAGTAATATGTCCTAGTTTTGGATTGTTTGATAAACTACTCATTAACTCATTTGAAGCGGTGAAAGCACCAACTGGTAATCCTGCAGCCATGCCTTTACCCATTACCAAAATATCAGGTACGCAGTGGAATTGTTCAAATGCAAATAAAGTTCCTGTTCTACCAAAGCCGGGCTGTATTTCATCTAAAATAAGTAAGGCACCAACTTCGGTACATCGATTTCTAACTTTTTGCAAATATTTATTTTGAGGTAAAATAAAGCCAGCGCCGCCTTGAATTGTCTCTAAAACTACGGCAGCCGTTTTGGTGGTTATTCGTTTTAAATCATCTTCTTGGTTAAACCTTATAAAAGAAATGTTGGGAATTAAGGGGCGAAATGGTTTTTGTCGTTCAGCATAATCCATTAGGCTTAGGCTCCCCATAGTATTGCCGTGGTAAGCGTTATGGGCTGCAATTATTTCTGATCGACCCGTAAAGCGCCTTGCTAATTTCATAGCGCCTTCAATAGCTTCTGTGCCAGAGTTTACTAAATAGGTTGTTTGTAAGGTATTTGGTAGTAGTGATGCTAATAATTTAGTATATGTTACTGCAGGTTTTTGTACATATTCACCATAAACCATAACGTGCATATAAGTATTTGCCTGTTGCTGAATGGCTTCAATAATTTTTGGATGGCAGTGCCCTAAGCTACAGGCAGATACACCTGCAACAAAATCTAAGTGTGCTTTACCTTCGGTATCATAAATATAACTTCCTTTTGCATGAGAAACTTCCATCGCGATGGGGTATGGACTAGTCTGCGCTTGATATTTTAAAAAGTCTTGTTTCATGATAATGTTATAAGACTCGTTATTTGTTTAGTAATACCTTTTTTAGTTTTGGACGTTTTTTTTGTTCTTTAGACCTTGTCGTTTCTGGTAGTGGAATATGGTTTACTGGGTCGCCAGCATTTTTACTTCGTTGTTCTTCTTCTGCATCAATATCAATAGGGTTTTCTATACCTTTAATTTCTACGAGCTCTATCGAATTGTCATCTTCGTCAAAAATATCTTCTTTAGTTAAAATTTGCTCATCACCCCGCCAAATAAAGCCTTTTAATTTTCGGTCTTCTAGGGTCAGTTCTTGTTCAGGAAAAATAGTGCCATCTGGTTCTTGCCTAAAACTCAATGACTCTATTTCATTGTTTGCTAGTTTAATACGAATGGCGCTAGAAACTGTTTTATCTATGCCTATAAGCTCATCTTCATCATTATACATATAGTAGATGACTTCAGTATTTTTATCGAGATCTACTATTCTCAAGGCATTTTCTTTAAACTGTCCAAAAAGATTAATACCCTTTGCTTGGTTATAGCCTGTTTTGCTTATGCTATCTAAAGATATGATAAAGGCATTATTGAGTACTTTTAATGAATCTAGTTGTTCTGTTTTTACGTTAGATTTAATATGAATGCTATCGCCTGTCATTTGGTTAACTCCATTCCAAATAACGGGGTTGGTGATGAGTTGTACCAGACCTGTCTTTTGCTCAGAATGAATAGAGTCACATTTACCGCTCATATTGGTTTTGTAAAACTTTGCATTGTGAAAAGCTTTCATAATTCGTGCCTCAGGCTTCCCAGTAATCATTAACGTATCACCATGTGTATAAAGTGAATCTTTTTCTATCAAACTTATGGCTACGGCTCTTTTTGTTGCAAAAACAGAGTCTTTTGCTTTAAAAACTTCCGCATAATGTGCCCTAATAATTCCTTTGTTAATGGTGTCTGTTACAGTAATATTGTTAGTCGCAGAAGCAAATTCGCGTGCTTTATCAAAATAAACACTGTCCCCTTCAATTATTCTGTTATTGTAGTCTATTCGTGTGTTTTTAATGCCATAACCATTTTCAGTTTTTGTGTCATAAAATCCGCGTTCGCAGTAAATTTTGTAGGTTTCACCAGTTATGGTAGAGGGGCCATACATATAAGCGTTTTTGGAAGTTTGATAATAGTCTAATTGCTCAGAGTCTAGTATATATTGTGAGTTTTTGATATGGACGCTATCTAAAAATTGAAATTTTTTAAGCTCCATAAAATAGCGCCCAATTTCGCTAGTTAGCGTATTGGCAGAGTCTACAACAGTACCAAAATCTTGATAAAATGCTTCTTGGTTTTCACGGTCTAGTCGCAGCGTATCGGTAGTAAGCGTTAAACTTCCAGTTTCTGAGGTTTTACTTTCTAAAACGACATTTTCATAGGCTTTTGCCAAGTTATTGTTGCCGTTATATTCAATTTTTCCACTAATTAATTTAACTGAGTCTCCTTGTTGTAGTCTTATGTTGCCAATTGCTTTTAAGAGGTTCTCTTTTTTGTAGAAGACAGCAATATCACACCATAAATCTGCACCTCGATGTTCAAATTGAACCTGTCGCTCATCTTTACTAAAGATAAAAGCGCCCGGATATTCAATTTCATTCTTGGTTAAATTTGCTCCGTGAACAATATTAATTTCTTTACTTGTGGTAGTATCATTTACTGTTTTTGTGGTGTTAATTTGCGATATGCCCAAATTAATGTTAAAAGCAGCTACAACCAGAAATAGTACTTTTTTCAATGCTTTGTATTTTTAATCAAAAATAGCTCTTTTTAGGGGCTGTTTAGGCCTGATTAGGATAGATTTAATACTAATATCGCAAAAATATTTTCCTATGTTGTAAAACTAAAAGACCAAACCAATCCATTTTATATGGATTGGTCGGTATTTAAAATTTATGCTCTGTATTAAAAAGAGCTAGTTTTATGAAATAATTTTTAAAGGTGCTGTAGACTTCCATTTTCCCCTAGTGAAATCCGGGAAATTTTGAGGGGCTCCGTCTTGCGCTACTGATTGTTCACTTAGTGGGCCAACAGCACTCCAAAAACAACCTTCGTAAATATTTTGGTCTAAGGGCAGTCCTTTTTGCAGACATTCTACAATTCGGTACATCATTAAACCGTCCATACCCCCATGGCCACTTCCTTTTGCAACTTGGTTTAATCTTTTGTAAAGTGGGTGATCATATTTTTCATAGATTGCTGCAAGTTGTTCACCTTGAGCCCATTGATGATGGTTTTCGGTAACACCTTCAATGCCGCCTTCTAGCGCTATTCTCGTCGGAAAACCTGCCAATGTGCCCTTGGTGCCTTGTATTAAATTATGACGACTATAGGGTCTTGGGCTAGTTTCATCCCATTGAATCATAATTGTTCTTCCTAGATTTGTTTTGATTATTGAAGTATTTATATCTCCACCTTTAAAATCTAGTTTATTCCATTTATGATCTGCAGGGTAGTTCTTTTTTGAATATAAATTTCTTCCTCGTGCCGGAGATGAAAATGATACTAAACTTTTGAAATTATCTTCTTTTCGAGCTAAATTCATGTATTGAGCAACTGGTCCTAAGCCATGAGTTGGGTATAAATTACCATTTCTATTTGCATAATGTGGTGTTCTCCAAGAACCAGTACCTCTTTCTTGTTCTTCCATTTGAAAGCGCAGTTCATGAATATAAGCAGCCTCTGCATGTAAAGGCTCTCCAATGACACCGAGTCTACACATATTAAGGTACATCAACTCTTCTCGTGCGTAGTTGACGTTTTCCATCATCATACAATGTTTGCCTGTAGATTCACTTGTATCCACAATGGCCCACATGTCTTCTAAAGTCAAAGCAATAGGGACCTCACAGAAAGCATGAGCGCCTTTTTTCATAGCTTCTATACACATGGGTGCATGGTTCTTCCAATTGGTGGCAATAAAGACAACATCGGGCTTAACCTCATTAAGCATAGTTCTCCACTTATCTTCAGAACCGTAGTATAATTTTATATTTTTATGTCGGTTTCCTCCACCAATTTCTGTTGCCTTATTGGCCCATTTTTTTGCGTAATCTTCGTAAAGATCAGAAACGGCAACTACCTCTGTACCCGGTAAATCTGCAAAAAACTGCAAATGCCCTGGACCTCTAGCACCAACTCCGATAAATGCGGCACGAACCGTCTCTAATTTTGGAGCTGCGAAACCTCCCATGTAGGTTTGTTGTATTGGACGCTCATTATTCTCGGCTGCTTGAGCCAATATGGGAGCTACTGATACAGCAGCACTCGCAAGTGATGTTTTTCTTAAAAAATTTCTTCTGTTAATGTTCTTCATAATTTATTTTATTTAGTAATAAAAGATGACGTAAATAAGCCATCTAAGTTAAATAAAGCGCCATGAAGATAGTCTTTAAAGGCATATCTCACCTATTTTTGGCTCTAAAATTTCATTAGAAGATACTTCTGCGCAAGTATGGTTTAAAATTGCTTTTGCTTTGGTATATTGTTTATCTGCACCCGCAACTTCAATACCTATGAGTTGCGTACCGCTAAATTTTAATCTTGATTCAGTGTAATCAAACTCAAGTCATATTTTATTACTAGTATGGATTGTGATTTATACAATGGTCCAGTTGGCACCATATGATCAGCAAAAATAGAATCTAATAAAAAGATTTTTTTCTTGAGTTTTTTTGAAAGAAAAAAGTAGGAGTGGATAAATGACTAATGCACATTTAGTTGGTGTCGATTTAATCAAAATTACATTCAATTAAAATAGTGCTTGTACACGCAATTTTAATATGCTTTCTACTGGTTAATGGCATTAAAAGCTATTTCATATAGACTTATGTTTTTGTGCAAGAAATTATATTGGTTTTTCTTCTCCTGTTAGTAAGTAAATAACTAAAGAAAGTCTGCAAGGAAGATTGCAAGTGGGCTAGAACTAGCTATATATACATTGAATTATTCTGAATTGTTGTTAATGTTGTGACCAATGCGCGGTTAGTGTAGCGTAAATAATTTTAAAGCATGTTGATGAAAATAAATCCAGTTAAATGATTTAGTTCTGGCAGGGTCATTACATTTCGCATTAATGTGAAATTTGTTTTATGTTCTAGCTTTTTTTTGATTTAAAAATTTGAGTAAAATATTTTTACAACCTAATTGGAGTTTTTAATTAAGATGTTTTTGTATCAAATTTTACGGTTGACAAAATTCAGAATTGGTCTTAGAGCGGCCCATTAAAAATATTAAATGACAACGCTCGCATTTAGCAAAAACTTTATACCCTAAAATATGATAGATGCTTACTTATCATATTTTAGGGTATTTAACAATTTAATATGTTAATTTTTAAATATAAGTATTGTTTGAACGCTTGTTACCTTTAAAATAATTATTCAGTTTTAAGGTAAAAGAAAATATTAACGATGTATGGTTTGTGTACGATCTGGACCTACAGAAACTATCTTAATAGGAACCTCAAGCTCTTTTTCTAAGAAATCAATGTAGGCATTTAGTTCTTTAGGAAATTGTGACGGCGAAGTCATGTTAGTTAAATCTTCAGACCACCCATTCATTTCAGTATAAATCGGTGTCACATATTCTTCTTCTATATTAAAAGGAAAATGTTTTATCGTTTCTCCTTTATAAGAATATGCAGTACATATTTTTAGTTTTTTAAACCCACTTAAAACGTCACCTTTCATCATGTTTAATTCGGTAACCCCATTTACTTGAATGGCATATTTAAGTGCTACAAGGTCCAGCCAACCACATCTTCTTGGTCGTCCTGTGGTTGCACCAAATTCTTGTCCGATACGCGCCATAGTTTTACCATCATCATCAAAAAGTTCGGTAGGAAAAGGCCCGCTACCTACACGAGTTACATAGGCTTTGAAAATACCTTTCACTTCTCCTATTTGGTTGGGGGCTACACCAAGTCCTGTACAAGCACCAGCGGCAGTTGTGTTTGAAGAAGTTACAAAAGGGTACGTGCCAAAGTCAATGTCTAATAAAGATCCTTGTGCTCCTTCGGCTAATATTTTTTTACCTTGTTTTTGAGCTTGAAATAGATATTCTTCACTATCGATAAAAGTTAATTTTTTTAATTCCTCTACGGCAGTAAAAAAATCGGTTTCAAGATCTTTTAAGTCATATTGAATATCAACATCATAAAAATCAATCATCGCCTCATGTTTGTTTGCTAAGGCTCTGTATTTATCTTTCCAATTATCCAATTCTAAATCACCAACGCGCATACCGTTTCTGCCGGTTTTATCCATGTAGGTTGGGCCTATTCCTTTTAAGGTAGAACCAATTTTTGCTTTACCTTTTGATGCTTCAGAGGCAGCGTCTAATAAGCGATGTGTTGGTAATATAAGATGTGCTTTTCTAGATAATAATAGGATAGCTTTAATGTCTAAATTAAATTTCTGAAGTGCATCTAGCTCTTTTTTAAAAATAACAGGATCAATTACAACTCCATTACCTACCACATTCATAGCGTTTTTGTGAAAAATACCAGAAGGGATAGTATGAAGTACATGTTTAATTCCGTCAAACTCTAAAGTATGACCGGCATTTGGACCGCCTTGAAATCTTGCAATTATATCATAATCTTTTGTGAGAACATCAACAATTTTTCCTTTTCCTTCGTCGCCCCATTGCAGGCCTAACAATAAATCTACTGCCATTGATACTTATGCTTAGTTGTTTGTATTTTCTTTTAAATTCTTCGTGCCATAAAAATATAGCGAGTGGTTGGTGATTTTGATATCAAAAACCTCTTCAATTGTTTTTTTAATTGACTGTATTCGTGGATCGCAAAACTCCATAACTTCTCCAGTATCTGTTAAAATCACATGATCGTGTTGCCGATCAAAATATGATTTTTCATACTGTGCCTGATTTTTACCAAACTGATGTTTTCGCACCAATTTACAATCCATTAAAAGTTCAATAGTGTTGTATAAAGTGGCTCTACTTACACGGTAGTTTTTGTTTTTCATTTTTATGTAAAGCGACTCTATATCAAAATGATCGTAATTGTCATAAATCTCTTGAAGTATAGCATAGCGCTCAGGTGTTTTTCGATGCCCATTTTCCTCTAAAAAGGCAGTAAAAACATTCTTGACAATCTCTTGATTTTTATTGGTAGCCATATTATTTTCTGCTAGTCTATTATCAAAGGTACAGCTAAATTATCTGTATTGAAAAACTGTTTTATTAACATTAAGTGAACAACAAAAACAGGATTTATTTTATTTTGCTGAAGCGCTATTGGTTTATGGTAGATGTTAATGTGGTAGAGGTTTCGTGCCCTTTGAAAAAAATGATAATTCGCTTTGTAAAAGAGTAAATCTAAAGATTTATATACGATCTACCTTATCCATACCATTTATCTGTTTCAACTTTATAATTAATTTTTTAAGGATAACGTTATTTTTAACCACTACTGTTATCGTGCCGATAAAAGTGCCGCTATCAGTAGTGAAATTAATATTACGAATATTTACGTTTAAATTGCTAGAAATCATGGCTGTTATTTCATTTATTAAACCAAGATTGTCTATTCCTGTGAGTTTAATTTCCGCAGTAAATTCTTCTTGAGATGAATCTATCCATTTTGCAGGAATAATGCGATAGGCATAATTTGATTGCAGTTGTATAGCATTAGGACAGTTTTTTTTATGCACTTTAATACCTTCGTTAATACTCACAAAAGCGAAAACTTCATCACCGGGTATTGGATTACAACACGGAGACATTTTGTACTCTAATTTTTCTTCTTCTTTGCCAAAAACTATGGTGTCATATTTAGAAGTAATCTCTTCTTTGTTAATGTCATTTGACGCTGTATTTCGACGAATTTTATTTTTGAAAAAAGTGATAAAGGCATTACTGTATGATGAGCCAAAATCTTTAAGCATTTGATTGTCAATTGATCCAATGCCAACACGATAAAAAAGATCTAAACTAGTTTTTAGTTTAAAAAAACTTACCATTTTGTTTATGGTATCTTCATTTAGTGTAATTTTTTGTGATTTTAATTTTCTACGTAATACTTCTTTACCCTCAAGGGCTATATTTTTCTTTTCTTCGCGTAATGATGATTTTATTTTTGCACGAGCCCTTGCTGTTGTAGCGTAATCAAGCCAGTTTTGATTTGGTCTTGCTTGATTAGAAGTAATTATTTCAACCTGATCACCACTTTTTAAAGTTGTGTTTAGTGGCACTAATTTCCCGTTCACCTTTGAACCTCTAGTCCGCATTCCTACTTGAGTATGAATATTAAAGGCGAAATCTAAAGGAGTAGAAAATTTTGGCAACGATTTAAGTTCTCCTTTTGGGGTAAAAACAAAAATTTCTTTTGCATACAAGTTTAGTTTAAATTCTTCAACAAAATCTACCGCATTTGCCGAAGAATTTTCTAAAGCTTCTTGAAGCTTGTTTAACCATAAATCAATACCTTGTTCTTTTTGATTTCCGTGTTTGTATTTAAAGTGCGCCGCATATCCTTTTTCTGCTATTTCATGCATACGTTCGCTCCTTATTTGTACCTCTACCCATCTACCTTTTGGCCCCATTACTGTAATGTGTAAGGCTTCATAACCGGTTGATTTTGGCGAAGATATCCAATCGCGGAGTCGTACTGGATTAGGCCTAAAGTTATCTGTTACAATCGAATATATTTTCCAAGCAAAGAATTTTTCGTTTGCTAGGTTAGATTTATAAATAATTCGAATGGCAAACTTGTCATAAATTTCATCAAAAGCGACGCTTTGGGCTTTCATCTTCTCGCGAATAGAAAAAATAGATTTCATTCTTCCTTTGATGGTATAATCAAGTTTTTCTTTTTGTAAAGATTTATCAATTATGGCTGAAAACGAATCAATATAATTTTTTTGATCTTCTTTTGAGTCTTCAATTTTTTCAAAAATATCAGCATAAACCTCGGGTTCTGTATATTTTAAACTAAGATCTTCTAGTTCAGTTTTTATATTATATAGTCCTATTCGGTGTGCTAATGGCGCATAGATGTAAAGTGTTTCAGATGCGATTTTTACCTGTTTATGTTCGGGCATCGCATCCATAGTTAGCATGTTGTGGTAACGGTCTGCAATTTTGATGATAATTACTCGAATATCATCATGTAGGGTAAGTAACATTTTCCTAAAATTCTCCGCTTGTTGCGAAGTACTCATATCTTTTTTTAATCCTCCAATTTTGGTAAGTCCATCAACAATTCGAGCAACGGTTTCACCAAACATTCTGTCAATATCGTCTAAGGTGTAGTCGGTGTCTTCTACGACGTCGTGAAGAAGTGCCGAAGCTATTGAGGTAGCATCAAGCCCTATTTCAGAAGCAACAATTTTAGCAACTGCAATCGGGTGAAATACGTAGGCTTCACCAGATTTTCTGCGTTGATCTTTATGGGCATCAACAGCTACTTCAAAGGCAGATCGTATCAAAATTCGATCATCATCGGACAAATTTTGATAACTTATACGCAGCAGTTCTTTATACTGCTTTGCAATTTCTTTTTTTTCTTCTTCTATCGCTGCTTTTGTCATTGTATTGTACAAAATACGTCAATCTTAAAAAGTATACAACAAAAATTACGGCAATAATTTTTTATTTGTTGGGTAGCTCTTATGTGAGAATAATGCAAAAAAAAGAGAGTAGAGGGCGCAGTAAGATTTATTGATGGAGGTTTAAAGTTCTTACTTGGCGTTGCAAGTAAATAAAGTGTAGTTTGGTCGCTTGTTTGTAATCATCTAATTGGACTTCTAATTTTATTAAAATAAAAACTAAACTAGATACAAAAAGTGAGTACGATTTTAATAAAAAAATATTAATGTGCTTTAAAAATTGGACATGCATATTTTATTATCAAAAGAGCATTTTGTTTCGTAAATTCTTAAATAGCTAAGATATTAGTTAGCCTTTTAATAATAGTTAAGGGTGTCGTTTGTGTAAAATGTGTTTTATTTATTAAAATTTAATTCACAGGGTGGTACCAATATAATTAGGTGTTCATTTAAACCTATAAATTAGTTTGTCAGGCGATATTTTTGGTTCATTTTATTCTCCTTTTTTTGTGATGCTATTTATTCAACAAAAGAATATCAAAGGTTTCACCAAAACTAATAACTAAATCGTAGTAAATTTCGTTTTATATTTTGCGTTGCCGAACCGCTTCAAAAATTATTACGGCCGCCGAAACAGATACATTCATAGAGTCTATTTCTCCTTGCATGGGTATAATAATGTTTTGCGTTGCGTTTTTAAGCCATTCTTCTGAAAGCCCTTTATCTTCTGTTCCTACGACTATTGCCGATGCTTTGGTATAATCAATAGCGGTATATGGGGTTGCTGCGGAAAGAGCTGCGCAATACAAATTAAAGTCTCTTTTTTTTAAGAAATTAATAATTTCTTCGGTGCTTCCAAGGCCGATTTGTGTAGTAAAAATACCTCCTACACTTGATCTAATAATGTTTGGGTTATACATATCGCTTTTGGGGTTTGCAATAAGAATGGCATCTAAATTTGCTGCATCCGCAGTTCGTAATAGTGCCCCAATATTTCCTGGTTTTTCAGGAGCTTCAGCGATAAGTACTAAAGGGTTTAAATGATTAAATTTAAGTGATTCTAAATAATGATCTTTTGCTTTTACAATAGCAACAACACCCTCCGTTGTATGCCTATAGGCCAATTTTTGATAAACTTCTTTGCTTACAGAAATTAGTTCAGGTAAAGTCTTAGATTTGTTTAAATTTGCTAAAATAGTTTCTTTAGAAATAATGGCTTCATAAAAGAACAATGTTTCAATGGTATACCCTGCTTTTAAAGCCAAGCTTAATTCTCGTTTTCCCTCCAAAATAAATACGCCATTTTTTTTACGTTCGCGCGATTTATCTTTGAGTAAAACAACTTTTTTAACCAAAGCGTTTTGTAAGCTACTTATTTCTTTCAAATTAATCATTAAAACAAATGTAATTTAATTAACCTAGTATCGACTTAAGAAAAAACCTAAAAATAATACATATGAGATTAGCTCTAGTGACACTTTTTACCTGTCTAAGTTATTCATGTAAAGATTCTCCTGATAAAACGAAGGGTATGGAGATTATGCCAGAAGAAATGGAAGTAGCGGAAATATCTAGGTATCCGGAGGCATTAGAAAAAGTTTTTGATGCTCACGGAGGACTTTCGGCATGGAAAGATAAAAGAACTTTGATTTTTGAAATTGTGAAGCCAGCTGGCAACGAAAAACATACAATTGATTTGTTGTCGAGAGATGAAAAAATTGAAATGCCAGATGTTACAATGGGCTCAGATCGCGGAGATGTTTGGCTCTTAGATGATAAAAAAGTGTATCAGGGAGATGCGGTTTTTTATCATAATCTCATGTTTTATTTTTATGCTATGCCTTTTGTTGTGGCCGATAAAGGTGTTAAGTATTCCGAGGCAGAAGTTTTAGATTTTGAAGGCATATCATACCCGGGTATTCGAATAAGCTATGATAACGGAGTAGGCGTGTCTTCAAAAGATGAATATTTTATTCACTACAACCCAAAAACTTTTTTAATGGAGTGGTTAGGTTATACCGTAACTTATGGTACAAAGGAAGCTTCCGATAATGTGAGATGGATTCGTTACAATGATTTAATGTCGGTCGAAGGCTTGCAGTTGCCAAAATCTTTAACCTGGTATACCTATGAAGGTAGAAAGCTTCTCAAAGGTAAAAAACCATTAGCGTTTAAAAATGTTAGGTTAAGTGAATCTAGTATGTCAAAAGAATTTTATCGACAACCACAAGGAGCATTGTTGGTTGAGGTTAAAGCAGCAAAATAATAACCAAATGCCTATTTATTAAAGTAACTTCGGTTGTTTTTAAGACCGCCATTACTTTTGTTTCTAATACAAATAGTAGTATTTAACTTTATGTTGCGTTTAAATTTTGTTAGTTAAAAGACTAAAAAGCACCAAACAAAAAAAGCAACTATTATATTTTTCCGTAAATTAGAAGCCCTTGTATTCCACGAGGGCTTTTTTTATTGATTTCTACATACATCAAATAAGAAATAAACTCGTTTAACCATCAAAATTTAAATAATGCCGAAATACAAATTAAAAATTAATGGCAGTATGCAGAGCTTTGAAGCAGCAGAGGATACTCCTTTACTTTGGGCTTTACGCGATCAGTTAAATTTGGTTGGTGCCAAGTATGGGTGTGGAATTGGTCAGTGTGGTGCCTGCACCGTTCATGTAAACGGTATCGCTACTCGAAGTTGCCAATTGAAAGTTTCGCAGCTCGATAATAAAGAAATAACGACTATTGAAGGTCTATCAAAAGACGGTTCTCATCCGGTACAAAAAGCTTGGAAAGAAGTTGATGTGCCGCAATGTGGTTACTGTCAGGCAGGACAAATAATGACTGCTGCGGCATTTTTAGATCAAAACTCTAATCCAACCGAGCAAGAAATTAAAAACGCTATGCATGGTAATATATGTCGTTGTGCAGCCTATAATCGTATACAGAAAGCGGTTGCTCTTGCAGTAGACCCAAATCTTGCGAATGTTGTTGATAGGAAATCTGAAAATACACAAGCCTAAAATTAAAAATATGCCCACCAAAATATCTTCAAAATTTAGTCGACGTTCTTTTCTACGAACGTCTTCACTAGCTAGTGGCGGAATGCTAATTGGCTTCAATTTTTTTTCGTCTTGTAAGGATAGTGTAAAAATGCCAGATGATATTTCAAAACTTAACTACAACGATTTTAACGCTTTTATAAAAATTGCGAATAATGGTATGGTCACCATATTTTCTCCTAACCCTGAAATTGGTCAAGGTGTAAAAACTTCTATGCCGATGATTATAGCAGAGGAGCTCGATGTACCTTGGGAGAATGTTAATGTAGTACAAGGTGTTTTAGACACTTCTAATTATACGCGTCAAGTTGCTGGCGGAAGTCAATCTATAAGATTTGGTTGGGATGCTTTACGCCAAACAGGCGCTTCTGCCCGTGAAATATTGGTAAATGCCGCAGCCACACGGTGGGGAGTTAAGCCCTCTGAATGTGATGTGAAAAACGGAGTTATTAGTAATGCTAAAGGTGAAACTTTGGGCTACGGAGATGTTGTAAACGAGGCGGCTATCTTAGAGAATGAAAGAGCAATACAATTTGCTAAATTAACCAAAGAGGAACAATCTGCTGAAAATGAGGAGGTATTAAGGTTAAAAAAACCTGAAGAATATACCCTTATTGGTAAAGATATTGGCAATGTAGATATCGACAAAATAATCACAGGAAAACCCCTATTTGGGTTAGATTTTAAATCAGAGGGTATGGTTTATGCTTGTGTTTTAAGACCACCTGCTTTTGGGCAAATACTCGAGTATTACGACGAAACCGCTGCTAAAGAAGTTACAGATGTTATAGATGTTTTTAAAATTGGAGACAAGGCTAAAGCGATGCTGGCTAAAGAAGATGTGAACTGGACTGTAAAGTTGCCAGAAACTGATAAAATTGTTGTTATAGCAAAGAATACTTGGGCAGCAATAAAAGGAAAAAATGCACTTAAAGCAAAATGGAAACAAGTTTCTAAAGCTGAAAATTCAGAGGAGCAAGACGAAAAAATGTTAACACTTTTAAATGGTAATAAGTTTACAAACCTTAGAAAAGATGGTGATGTGGTAAAGGCTTTTAAGCAGGCCGATAAAGTTATAGAGAGGGTGTTTGAATCTCCATTTTTGCCACATAATTGTATGGAGCCTATGAATTTTTATGCCAACGTTACTCCTGAACGAATTCATCTAGTAGGCCCCGTTCAGACACCTGCCGATGCAGCTGCTACCGTGGCATCAATGCTTGGGCGCGAGATGAGCGAGGTTCATTTAGAAATGACCCGTATGGGTGGTGGTTTTGGACGTCGTTTATATGGTGATTTTGTTTATGAAGCAGCAGAGATTTCTCATACCATTAAAAAGCCTATAAAAATGATTTCTTCAAGAGAAGATGATATGACGACGGGCATCTATAGACCTGCAATAAAATATAAAATTGCAGCATCAATTAAAGATAATACGATTACAGGGTACCATTTAAAAGAAGTTGCTATTGGAGGCAATATGTATGGCTTAATACCAAATTTTTTTCCAGCTGGTGCTATTTCTAATTATCAAGTTGATGTAGCTAAATTAGATAGTAATATAACTGTAGGTGCATGGCGCGCTCCTTTTACAAATTTTCTTGCTTTTGCTGAACAAAGTTTTTTAGATGAACTCGCAGAAGAAATTGGAAAAGATGCGGTTCAGCTGCGATTAGATTTACTGCAAAAGGTAAAAGGAACAACAGATGAACGCATTCAATATTCACCCGAAAGGATGGAAGAGGTTATTCATCTTGCAGTAGAAAAATCGGGGTATAGAACACCAAAAGAGGACGTGTTTCAAGGGTTTTGCGCATATTATTGCCACAATACCCATGTTGCAGAAGTTGCCGATGTTGTAATCGAAAGCGGTATGCCCGTAGTAAAAAAAGTAACCGTAGCCGTTGATTGTGGTATTGTAGTTAACCCTTTAGGGGCTTTAAATCAAATAGAAGGCGGTGTTATAGACGGCGTAGGTCATGCGATGTATGGTGATTTTAAATTTAAAGAAGGTAAACCAAGCAGTAACAATTATAATACCTACCGATTGATTCGAAACGGAGAAGCACCTAAAGTTGAAACTCATTTTGTGAAAAATACTAAAAGGCCGACCGGATTAGGAGAGCCAACATTACCCCCTGCAGGTGCGGCAGTTGCGATTGCATTAAAAAAAGCAACCGGAAAACGATTTTATAAACAACCTTTTTCTACTAATCTAGCATCTCAATCAATAATCGGGTAAGCCTATGAATATTTTACTTTTCGGAATTGCAAAAGATATCGTTGGGCAATCGCAGCTTTATTTTTCTGAAGGCGAAGATGCACCAAGTACGGTTTTAGAATTAAAAAAGAAGATTTCAGAAAAATACCCTGAATTTAGGAAATTAACTTCACTAGCTATTGCAGTTAATAGCGAATATGCAGAAGATCATGTATCTTTGAATGGGTTTGACGAAATAGCTGTTATACCCCCTGTAAGTGGTGGCTAATGCAAAATAAAATAATTGAAATAGTTGATAGTATTAATACCTCTCAAGTGTTTTCAGAACTTTCTGATGCGCAAAGTGGAGGCATTTGTGTTTTTATAGGAACTGTTCGAGAATTTACACAAGGTGAGGCGGTTGTTTCTCTAGAATTTGAGACTTACAAAAAAATGGCCTTAAAAGAGATGGACAAAATTGCTGTTGAGGCTACTGAAAAATGGAATTTAAATAAAGTAATTATCCGACATGCAGTTGGTTTAAAAGTTATTGAAGATCCGGTTGTTGTAGTTGGGGCATCATCAGCACATCGAGATGCCTGTTTTGAAGCTTGTCGTTACTTAATTGATTCTTTAAAAGAAACGGTTCCTATTTGGAAAAAAGAACGTTTTGAGAATAAACAGGTATGGGTTTCAGCGCATCCCTAGCTAATTAATGCTTTAGCTGTTACGAACTAAAAACCTTTTCGTTCAAAGAAAACAAAGCCTCTAAATACTTTTATGCATCGTATCAATTAAACATTATATTACGTATATAGTTTATTAATCTAATAATCAAATTAATATTACCAATAACCTGAATCAAAACTTAAAACCTAATAGGCAACTAAAAATGAATAATAAACTTTCACACATAGACGAATCAGGTAATGCTTCCATGGTAGATGTCTCTAGCAAGAAAACTACAGCAAGAATGGCAAGAGCATCAGGTAAGGTGGTTTTTCCAGCTGAGGTTTTTAAAACACTAAGTCAACAAGATTTTTTAAATCATAAAGGTAGTATCATTCATACCGCTGTTATTGCAGGTATTCAAGCGGTTAAAAAGACATCAGAACTAATTCCGCTTTGTCATCAAATAAATTTAACTAAAATACAAATTGATATAACACCTCTAGACCAAGCTTTACAAATTGATTGTACTGTAAAATGTAAAGAGCAAACGGGTGTTGAAATGGAAGCTTTAACAGGAGTTTCGGTAAGTGCTTTAACAATTTATGATATGTGTAAAGCACTTTCACACTTTATAGAAATAGTAGATATTAAATTGGATCAAAAAACAGGAGGAAAGAATGACTTTAAACGCTAAGCTTTATGGGTTGATATTATCTGGCGGAAAAAGTAGCCGTATGGGTTCGGATAAAGGATTGATTGAATATCACGGTGTTCCGCAACGAACATATTTATATAATTTGTTGCAGCAAGTTTGCGATGAAGCCTTTATTAGCCTTCGCAAAGACCAGGTTTTAGATCTGCCACCGAATATGAAAGCAATTGTTGACTTAAATGAATACAAAGGACCTTACAACGGACTATTATCTGCTCATAAACAGTACCCACAGGTCGCATGGTTGGTACTAGCATGTGATCTTCCGCTAATTAATCTCGCCGCCCTTCAAGAATTAGTATTGGCTCGAAACAAAAGTAAAATGGCTACCGCTTTTGCCTTAAAAGAGAACCCTCTGCCAGAGCCTTTGTGTGCTATTTGGGAAGCTTCTGCTTTGAATAATTCAATAAGCTATTTAAAGAGTGGAGCTGGTAGCTGCCCACGTAAGTTTTTAATTAATAACGAAACTGAATTGGTGTTTTCTGCACATGATCATGTATTGCTTAATGCAAATTCTAAAGATGAATATCAAGAGGCACTAAAACGATTAGCTTAAGTTTAATATGTTATTTAATGGCTCAAATAATGATGTAATACTTAGAAGAGGGCAAAGTGCTACTTTGCAATAGCTGATGAAGGGTAAAACGTATAGAAATAGATAGTTTTGTATTTGATAAAAAGATTTTAAACCATTACGATTGAATAAGGAGCGCTACTTAAGGCAAATAACTTTAAAAGGTTTCGGCTCTGCCGGACAGCAAAAACTAAAAGAAGCAAAGGTCTTAGTTGTAGGTGCTGGCGGGCTTGGTGTGCCTGTACTTACGTATTTGAACGCTATGGGGGTAGGTAAAATTGGTATTGTAGACAATGATGTTGTAACGCTTACCAATCTTCATAGGCAGGTGCTATATGCAGAAAATGATGTAGGCAAATCAAAAGCATTAGTTGCAGCTCAGAAATTAAAAGCTCAGAATAGTGATAGTGAGCTAATCGTGTATAACACGTACTTAACAAAAGAAAACGTTTTAGAATTCGTTCGTAATTTTGATTTTGTTGTGGATGCAACCGATAACTTTCCTACTCGATATTTAATTAACGACGCTTGTGTTATTTTGAATAAACCATTTATTTATGGGGCATTGCATGGTTATGAGGGTCAAGTAAGTGTTTTTAATTTTGAGGGTGGTCCTACGTATCGTTGTCTTTTTCCAACGATGCCAAAAGAGAATGAACTGCCAAATTGTAATGAACACGGTGTTTTAGGTATAATACCGGGTATTATAGGTAATTTACAGGCCTTAGAGGTTGTTAAACTTATTGCAGGATTGGGCACAATGCTTTCAGGTAAATTGTTAATTTATAATGGGTTAGATCAATCGTGCCAAAAAATTAAATTCTACGCTAAACCTGAAAATTTAAAGATTAAAGAATTGCAAAATTTTTATGAGTGGTATGAGCCCTGCACTATTTATGAAACTGTTGCTGCGGCTGATTTGTCAAAGCTTTTAGCGAATAATGCTCAAATTGTCGATGTGCGATCATTCAAAGAATATAAAGCATATCATCTTGAAAAAACGCTTCATATACCTATTGATGAATTAGAATCAAATTTGAGTATGATCGATTTTCAACAACCGGTATACTTGCTTTGCCAGTCGGGTAAACGAAGCGAAAGGGCGTTAAATTTATTAAAAAAGCAACATAAAGGCAAAGGCCTTTTTAGTATTTTAGGAGGCTTAAATCAGTATTTAGCGATATGCTCTTAAGTACGCTCGAATTTTCGCTTGTAATGATTAGTTTTTTAATCATAGCTACCTTATATTCTTCAGTTGGTTTTGGCGGTGGGTCTAGTTATTTAGCCTTATTGGCTTTAGTTTTTGCGAGTTTTTTTGTGATTAGGAGTGTCGCTTTAGTTTGTAATTTAATTGTGGTATCGGGTAGTACCTATCACTATTGGCGAAAGGGACTTTTAGATTTAAAAAATAGTTTACCTTTTGCATTAGTTAGTATACCGATGGCATTTTTTGGAGCACGATTTAAACTTCAAGAGAATACGTTTTTTATACTCTTAGGCTTTTCTTTAATTGTAGCGGCTTTTGTTTTAATTTATCAAACACTTATTCATAAAAGTGCAAAACCCATAATCTCAAAATACCCTCCTTATTTGGCGTATATTATAGGTGGTGTAATTGGGTTACTATCGGGTTTAGTTGGCATTGGGGGAGGAATTTTTTTGGCACCAATACTTCATTATATGCGGTGGGATAAGTCAATAAAAATAGCTGCGTTAGCTAGTTTTTTTATCTTGGTAAATAGTATTTCGGGGCTCGGGGGTTTAGTTACTAAGGCTACTTTTCAGTTGCCCTTTGTTGAAACCCTGGGTTTAATTGTAGCCGTATTTCTAGGAGGCCAAATCGGTATACGTTTATGCCTAAGTAATTTAACTGCAAACGGAATAAAAGTAGTTACGGGCTTACTGGTTTTATTTGTAGGTATTCGGGTATTAGCAATCAATGGTTTTTTAATTGAGTTCTAGTTATAATACCATTCAAAAAAATTAATTCTGTTTTAGTCGAGTACCAAAAATTTCTAACGCTTCAACTATTCCGAGAGCTTCTAAACCAATTTTTGATAGTTTGTAGCTCACTTTTGGCGGAACTTCATTAAAATTTTTTCGAATAATAATGTCGAAACTCACCAATACTTTTAGTTTGTCAATCAATACTTTCTCGGAAATATCTGGAATTATTCTTTTTATTTCCCCAAAACGTAGTTCATTGTGAGCAACAGTTTTAATAATAATTAAATTCCATTTACCCCCCAAAGCATTAAGCGCCTTTCTTAAAGGGCATTTTTTTATGTCATTTTGCTTCATTTTTACACTTACCTTTTTGTTAGTACTTGTGTAAAAGTACTATTAATCGTAATTTCGAAAGAATATAATTCAGATTTAATTGTAAATGATTTACAAAACGAGCAGTCTATTTACAAAATTGTGTTTTAAGTACGATCATATGCTTACACGCTTTAACGCAGTTGAATAGGCTAAACTAGAAATGCTGGTTAAGTAATAAAAGAACTAAACGATATGAGTAAAATAATAAGTATCCAACCACTAGGTTTTCCCTGGGAGACCCAAGATCCTTTTCTTTTTTGTGCTTATCACCGCGATGAATATCCTGCGGGTAATGAAGAAATGGGACTTGATGAAAGTCTTTTAGAGGGTAGAGCTATTGGACAGGATTTTACGGTTAAAGATGGTTGGCGCATGTATCATGGTACTAATATACCGGGTTTTCCGTATCATCCACATCGTGGTTTCGAAACCATAACTATTAACAAAAAGGGGGTAGTTGACCATACTGATTCTTTAGGAGCTGCTGGTCGTTTTATGGATGGTGATGTGCAATGGATGACTGCTGGTAAGGGCATTCAGCATTCAGAGATGTTTCCCATGATTAATTCTGACCAACCAAATCCTCTAGAAATTTTTCAAATTTGGTTAAACCTACCAAAAGTATCAAAAATGGTAGACCCGCATTTTAAGATGTTGTGGAAAGAAGATATACCCGTTATTATTCATAAAGATGAAGTAGAAAGAGCTACAACTATACATGTTATTGCGGGTAGCATAAATGGTACTAGGGCACCAAGGCCCACACCTAATTCATGGGCATTTGAGGCGAAAAATGCAGTAGGAATTTATACGGTAAAAATGGAAGCTCGTGCTACGTGGCTACTTCCTAAAACAAGTGCAAATGTAAATAGAACTATTTTTTATTATTCAGGAGAATCTATGCAAATAGATGACAAAGCTGTTGCCGTTAACCATAGTATTCGAGCTATCGCCGATACAGATATTACTTTTAAGAATGGTGATGTTGAGAGTTATTTATTGATTTTAGAAGGTAAGCCTATGAATGAACCCGTGGTAAAGCATGGCCCGTTTGTTATGAATACCGCTGAAGAGATTAGAGAAACAATGCGGGAGTACGGTAAAACTCAATTTGGTGGTTGGCCTTGGAAAGTGACCGAGGTAGCACATTCTAAAACTAAAGGTAGATTTGCCATTTATAGCGATGGTGTTGAAGAAATTAAAAAATAACAAACACCGCTTATAATTTTTTTAACCCTAATGTTTTGGTTTTAGTAAAAAGTGATGATTTGTAGGTGAATTTTAAATTGCTACCATTTTGAACGGTAACAAACAAAAGGATAAACCTCATTTTTTGAAAAGTAACTTTTATGCTGCGGTAGAATTAAAAAACCATCTGTTTTAGCTAAGTTGGCGAAATCACCAGAACCATTTCCTTTTACTGGTTCAGCTACCAGTTTACCGTTATTTGTGCTCTCTAATGTTGCTTCTAGAAAATAGACTAAATTTGGTTTAAACGCAACCTCTTTTTTTAGTGTAACATATAAAATTTCTTCTTGTAAGCCTAAAGATTTTTGCAACCAAAATTTTACATACATGTAAACACAAACAATAGAAGAAACTGGATTTCCTGGTAAAGCAAATATCGTTTTACCGTTTTCCGTTGTTCCGAACCACAATGGTTTTCCTGGGCGCTGTTGCACTTTATAAAATTGTTTTTTTATTTTCAAATCTGTTAAAACCTCAGGTAGGTAATCAAATTTTCCCTTTGAAACCCCACCTGAGAAAATAAAAAGATCGTATGCGGGTAACAGCCCAGCAATTGTGACTAACATTTCATCTTTTTGGTCGGGTAAATGCTTTAAATCTGATGAAATTCCCCATTCTTTTAAACTGGCTTGAATGCCATAACTGTTAGACCGTCTTATTTGGTATGATTTAGGGGTCTTGTTTATAGGTACTAATTCATCACCCGTAGAGAAAATAACAGCTCTTGGCATCTTCTTAACCAATATATTCGCCTTGCCAACCGATGCTGCAAGATTAATTTCAATACTAGATAGGCGCTTTTTTTTATCAACAATTACTGTTTCTTTAGCAATGTCATATCCTTTTAAATGCACATTTTGGCCTTGATTAATATGATCCACTTGAATGATTGCTTTATCGTCAATAAGTTCAACCTCTTCATATCTGATTACCGTATCCGCGCCAAAAGGCATAATGGCTCCAGTCATTATTTCAATACAATGTTGCTTGTTTTTTAGGGTAGCTTGCGGCGAACCAGCAGGCGCAATGCTTTCTATAAAAAATTCGTTTTGTCCTTTTGAAAACGCGTCATAGGCAATTGCAATTCCGTCCATTGTAGCACGATTAAAAGGAGGGAAGTCACGATCGGCTATTATATTTTCAGCTAAATATGCACCTACACAGTCTTCTATTTTCTTTTTTTCGTTGCCTAAGTTTGCTGTGTTCTTTGCTATTATTTGCAGGGCATCTTTATATGTAATAAAGTTATTTTCCATATTACCCGCCAATACTACTCATACTTTGCATTACGTTGGATGGCGATTTCCGCATTTTTTCTGCGGTAAATCCATCCATAGGTTTTAGTCGAATTATTTCGCGAAATTTATCAGCTAGTACTTCATTTGAAACACCAGATCTTATAAAATCACGAATATTAATAGTACCATCATCATATAAACAACTTTTAATTTCTCCTTTTGAGGAAATTCGAAGACGATTGCATGTACCACAAAAGGTTCTAGAGAAAGCAGCAATTAACCCAATGTTTCCTTTATATCCGGGTACCCTAAAAAGACTTGCGGTATCACCATGATGACTGGGTAGTTTTTCTAGAGTAGAATAGTAAGCTTTTAAATCGGCAAAAATATCAGTTGCACGATACATATCTTTATTATTTTTATATCCGCCATTAAATGGCATTTCTTCAATGAAACGAACATCTACTGCATGCTTTTTAGCCAATTCTGCCAAAGGAATAATATCTTGGGTATTGATACCTTTCATTATAACAGCATTTAATTTTATCTGAAATTTATGATCGACTAACATATAAAAAGTCTGCATTACTTTTTCAAAATCATCACGTCGAGTAATTTCATGAAAACGATCTTTATTAAGTGTGTCTAAGCTAAGGTTAATTTTTGTTATTCCTAAGTCTTTTAGTTTTTGTATATGTTTTTGTAGAAGTGTTCCGTTTGACGTAATATGAATAGATTCGTATGCTTCAAGCTTTGCAGTTTCTGCTAATAACTGCATAAAATCTTTACGAAGAAAAGGTTCTCCTCCTGTAAATCGTATTTTTTTAAAACCTAAGGTGCCTAAAACAATAAGTATTCTTTTAATTTCTTCAAAGCTTAAAAGATGGGACTTTGCTTCATAAGGCATACCCTCTGCAGGCATACAATAGAAGCAGCGTAAATTACAGCGATCTGTTATAGCAATACGAACATAATCTATCGGCCTATTAAAAGAATCAGTCATATAAAGGGTCAAATTTACTATCTTGTAAATTATAGCTAATATAACCATTCTGGACCTAGTATTGACTTAAATTATGACCCATGAACTAAAACAAATTGTAAATGCTCACCTTGAGGCACGTAATTTGGGTTTAAAGACTGTTTTAGTTACGGTCGTTGCTTTAGAAGGTTCATCATATCGTAGGCCCGGAGTTCGTATGTTGATTTTAGAAGATCAGCGTATGGTTGGCGCTGTAAGTGGTGGTTGTGTTGAAAAAGAAGTGATGCGGCAATCAGCCTCGGTTTTTATTGATAGTATTCCGAAGATGATGACCTACGACGGTCGTTATCGTTTAGGATGTGAAGGTTTATTACATCTGTTAATTGAGCCTTTTTCACCTCCTATAAATTCCCTAAATGCGTTTCAGTATTGCATTAAAGAACGTATGCATATCCAGTTAAACTCATATTTTAAAACCAACGAGAGAGAATATGAAGGTATGGGTACTATTATGAAGCTTAAAGGAGAAGATTTTTATGTAAATCAATATGCAAGAGTAAACACTCAACTACAACTATTTAAACAAAACCTAGCACCTTGTTTTAAATTAATTATCATAGGGGCAGAGCATGATGCAATTGAGTTAAGCTCTTTTGCAAATGCACTAGGTTGGGAGGTAACAGTAATTGTACACCCAGCGGATGAAAAGGAAATAACTGATTTCAATGATGGCATTACATTAAGTAGCGTTTTAGCAGAACAGATGGATGTTTCTGGTATAGATCATCAAACTGCAGTTATGTTGATGACGCATAGTTACGCAAAAGATTTACAATTTTTAATTGCTCTGCAGTCGGTGAACTCTTGTTATATTGGCTTGCTGGGCCCAAACAAAAGACGTGAAAAGCTATTAAATGAATTTTTAGAGCATTGCCCAGAGGTGGCGAGTAACTTTTTTGATAGATTATATGGCCCGGCCGGATTAGATATTGGTGCCGAAACGCCACAAGAAATTGCCATAGCTATACTTTCAGAAATTCTATCTATTGTACGTAAAAGAACTCCAGTTCTTTTGCGAGATAAAATTGGCGGTATACATCAGTAGTACCTTAAAAATAAGCAGCACATTCGAATAAAATGGCATTATTTGGTTGGTAGAACTAATTAAACAGAGATTTAGGCTAAAGTATATACTTTTATGATTCATATAGTTTTAAATCTTCCACAGACTACGAGTATATCCTTTGTTGGTTACATAGGTCTGTCTTTTAGTGGGACGGAAAAAAAGTCCCAATCCGCTTTTTCCCATTTTTTAAGTGCTTAAAGATTTGTGCCCATACCTAATTTATCATATTCTTTGGATATTTGATTAAAGGGCAGGGTTTCTACTTTTATTGTTTTGATAATTGCGCAAGCTTTTTCGTTAAAATCTGTTGCTATATTTTAGTGCCGATTTTAGGTGAATTGGCAATTGCTTTTTTGTGCCAAAAATAAAGACTAGCGCCTGCATACCTTTTTTTTAAGAACAATCAATTTTGCCAGACGGTTAGTATCTTCCTCATTGTCATGAAAAGAAGTTACGCTAGGTATTTTGTTTTTCGCAAATTCTGGAAGTGCTTTTGTGAAATTTTGCCGCATTTTAGGTGCGCTTGGGTCATGTTTAAGAGTGTTTATTTAGTTTGGTAGGGCAGCCTGCTACAATTAAAAAAAACAAAAGAAATATATTGTTCTTACAGCTTATGATAGTTTAATTTAGGGTGAAAATAGGGGTGTGGCAAACTTGTTTGATTTGGTTTAAACCCTCTTCTTATTTTGCTTTTGAAAAATACGAACTAAAATATGGAGTGATTTAAAAAGAAGTCATAAACTTTTAAATTTTATCTATAAAAAGCTTTTTGCTCTTAGCTAAAAGTTTAATAATGATAACATATCTGAAAATATTTTTTTACCATGTAATACGAGCCCATCTGGTGTTAAATGAGTAGAATCTGCTTTAGGTAAACCTTTCATCGATGTAAATTTTATTCTAGCATCATTTTTTGCAATGGTATGATGAGCATTTAATACGGCAGGTTGTACTAACATCCAAGGGTGTTGTTCATCTACACTTAATATAATAGGCAGTAGATGGTTATTTAAAACATTAGAACGAAGATCATTAATTATACTTTTAAGATTTTCTTTATAGGCATTTGCTAAGGTACTATTTTGGGCATCTGATTCACCTTGAATCCATATAAAACCTTTTACTTTAACTTCGTAGCCAAGGTTTTCTAATTCGGCTATTGCAGTATTAAGTTTCAATATCATATCATCATAATAGCCACCATTTTTGGGTGTTTTCCAATTATTATATATGCTACTACCACCTTGCGAAAATTTAAAAATAGCGGGATGATACCCTGCTTTTTTTAGTTCTCTAGCGAAACTTACTTCTGGTCCAAAATGACCTTTTGGAAATCTACCTTTTTGTGGTTGCATTTTAACCCATCCGTTTGAGGATGTAGAACCAATGTATTCATAATTTAACCATATTGTTTCATCTAAATTATTTTTATCAATTGGATAATGTAGGCCATCACCTTGCCAGCCTTGAGCATTTGATTGACCCGCCCAAATGAATAAATCAATGGTTTCTAAATTTTTTGAAATAAAGGGAGGAATAGGATCAATAGAAATAGTAAAGTCATTGTCAAAAGGAATAAAATTCGATCCGCAATATGGAGTAGAATCTCCAATTAAATGTGTTTTTAATTTACCTTGAACTGGATTTATTTTAGTGTTCTTAATTCTCCAACGTTTGGTATCATTTGTTTTTATGTCTAGGGGGTAATGTTCGCTCTTCGCTGGTTTTAATGATGAGTTTAAAGCAATAATATTGCCCCATCCTTTAATCGAATTAAAGCTTTGGGTATGAATATGGTTTGAGTTGTAGATAAGACCCTCGCTGATGATTAAAGTTGAACCCTTAGAAATGTTGGATGCAACATTGAATGTAACAGATTGCATACCACTACTGCAGTCGGCTACAAAGCTTTGCCCCCAGCGACTCATATTTATACTAGAGACTATGTTTGCACAAGATATAATTTTACATTTCGCTTTTGAAGCATATATTGTGAAAACACACAATAAACAGGTTACTATTTTTCTTGCCATTTGTTTAAATAAATCTAAAAATTCCCATTTACTATAGGGTAGTTTATAAATATAACTATTGTTTACGATATGATTTTTGTGAGCAATAATTTTTATTTAAATGAAGCCATAACTGTGATATAAGTTTTACCTCTTTTACTTTCTAAATCAAATATTTTAAAAAAGAATGGCCTGTTTGATGAATTACAGCCCTTGGCAAAAGCTATACAAATGATGTGAAATAATGGCATAAAAGCGAAAATTTTTGACTTTCGATTTTTGCAAATTATTCATGTTTAAGTCTGGTAAGTAATAAAATTCAGTACCGCTTTATGTTGGCTTATAACTATTAATGCATAAGGTGTTACTAGGTATATCCATTCACTTTTATAAATGGTCTACATTGTAACCTATTGTGATGAATTTATTATTCAAGTCTGTCTTAGATTATGCTTAGGTATGATTAAAAAAATATTGTTTTACATACCTTCATATTTTTTCGAGTACCTTTTCCAGAGCTCGGTTTGGTGCGTTTCTAAAGAAATAGCTCTACCATCAATAAAAGCTTTGGTTAATTTATTGGTGCGCATATCTAAAGCATCTCCCTCAGATATAAATAAAGTTGCACTCTTGCCTATTGCTAATGTGCCATATGTATCATCAATGCCCAATATTTTTGCAGTATTTCCAGTGAGCATTTGAACCGCTTTTTCTTTGTCTATTCCTTGACCTACAACTTGACCAGCATAAAAAGGTAAATTTCTAGTTTGAAAATTTGATGCTTCTCCATTTTGTAACGCAACTAAAAGACCAGCGTCCATTAATAACTTGGGTAGTTTATAAGGCAAGTCGTAGTCATCATCCTCTAAATTTGGCAAACTATGCGTGTACTTTACTAGAACGGGTATGTTATGTTCTTTTAAAAATTTGGTCACCTTGTGGGCTTGGTAGCCTCCCACTAGAATAATATCTTTTATGTTAGCCTTTTTGGCAGCTGTTACTGCATCAATAATTTCTTTTTCGCCGTCTGCATAAACATAGAGTTTTTTAGTTGCGTTAAAAAGACCTTGCATTGCGGCAAAAGCAGGGTTTAATTCTTGCCCTTTACCTGTACCGTAGGCAATAGAATTTTGAATAAAATTACAGAGTTGAGTTACTTGTTTTTGGTAATCTTTATTGGGTATTAAGCTTCTGCTATCAGCCATCCGACGGCGTACTCTTTTAAAACTCGATGGCCAATTGACGTGGATACCATCATCTAACTTGATCGTGGCATCTTCCCAATTCCAAGCATCAAACTGCACTATAGATGAAGTGCCAGAAATGCGACCTCCTTTTGGGGTTATTTGACCAAGTAAAACCCCATTTGGGCGCATACTTTCTACTATTTTAGATTCGGCATTATAAGCAATTATACTTCTCACATGAGGTATCATCTCACCAATTTCATCAGAATCATTACTAGCACGAACCGCATTTACCTCTATTAATCCTAATTCCTTTACAGGAGCTATAAAACCAGGGTAAACATGTTTGCCCAAAGCGTTTATTATTTTTCCCTTAGTTTTTACATCGGTACCGATCGCGGTAATTATACCATCTTCGAAAACGATGTTACAGTTTTCAAGTTTAGTGCCATCACCAATATGTGCCGTAATACCTGTAATTGAAATAGCTTCGGACTGCTTTACAGCCGGAATTTGCTGTGCCCAACCAAAGCTGTAACTTAGTAGGGCGGTTAGCAGTATAAGGGTTATTTTTTTCATGATTTGTTTTTCTAGTGATAGTAATTAATCTGTTATAAAGAATCGCAGGTCATTTGCCTTTTCTTTGCCATTTTTGGGGTTTGGGTTTCTTTACCTTCTACTTTCTCTTTCATCATCATACGAATAAGTTTTGCCCGCTCTTTTTTTATGACCTCTCGTTGTTGCTTGTCTTTAGTTATATCAAAATAAGTTGCGCCTTCTATAATTGTTTTTTCTGCTTTGGCATAAACTGATAAGGGGTGGTTAGACCATAAAACCAAATCTGCATCTTTTCCTTCTTTAATACTACCCACTCGATTATCGATGTGTAAAAGTTTCGCAGGATTTATAGTTACCATTTTCCATGCTTCTAACTCTGTCATTCCCCCATATTTTACAGTTTTTGCGGCTTCTTGGTTTAACCTGCGCGCCATTTCTGCATCATCACTATTTATTGCAACGGTTATACCCTGTTTCTGCATAATTGCGGCATTGTAAGGTATGGCATCATTAACTTCATATTTATAGGCCCACCAGTCACTAAAAGTACCTGCGCCCACCCCATGTTCTTTCATTTTATCAGCAACCTTATAGCCTTCTAAAATATGAGTAAACGTATTTACTCTAAAATTAAATTTCTCGGCAACTTTCATCATCATATTAATTTCACTTTGTACATAAGAATGACAACTAATAAATCGTTTTCCGTTTAATATTTCGGCAATTACTTCTAGTTCTTCGTCATACCGATATGGTTGACCACTTTTCTTTTTTGAATCATATTCTTTACCACGCTGAAAGTAATTCATAAACACTTGTTCTACTCCCATACGTGTTTGCGGAAAACGAGAAAAACTTTGCCAATTGCTCTGTTTTACATTTTCACCCAAAGCAAATTTTATAAATTTTGGAGCGTTATCATAAATCATGTTCTCTGGTGAGGCACCCCATTTTAGTTTAAGAATGGCAGATTGCCCGCCAATTGGGTTCGCAGAACCATGCAGTAGTTGTGCAGAAGTAACACCACCTGCTAATTGGCGATAGATATTAATATCTTCATTATCGATAACATCTTCCATTTTAACTTCAGCAGTTGAGTTATGTCCAGCTTCATTAATCGCTAATGCCGCAATATGTGTATGTTCGTCAACAATTCCAGCGGTTAAGTGTTTACCAGTAGCATCAATTACTTTTATGTTCGTGCTATTTAGGTTTTGCCCAATTTTATCAATTTTACCGTTTTTAACGAGAACATCCGTGTTTTTTAATATTCCGGCATCTTCACTCGTCCAAACAGTAGCATTTTTAAAGAGCATGGTTTCAGGTTTCGGTTGCGATGTGTAACCAAAACCCACATTAGGAAAGGTGATGTCGACAAGCTTAGGCACCCTCTTTTCTTTATCCTTTAAGGGGGTACTGATAAAACTACTTGTTTTTACGGCTGTAAATTGTGTTTCGTTACCGTTTGGAAGTAATAACTTGCCTTTTATGTTTTCGTCGTTTTTTGTTAACAATGCGGTCATTATATAGTATCTCTCACCGTTATCAGTAGAAAAAGAAAGATTAAACCAATTATTAGCATAATTCAATTTTGATTTTAGCTTGTGGGTATCTTGTTTAATTTCAACTTTAGGCATTTTTATTTTACCTGAAATCTTCATTTGATAGGTCATTCCTCCAGCTAATAAATTGTATTCCCCACGGATATCTTTAAGGTTTTTATCTAAAATAACATGCGGCACGCCTTGCACCCAGTTTTCATAAATAGAGGTTTCTTTTTCAAATATATCACCTGAGCTTATCAAAAAATTTGCTTGGCGACCTATTTTAAGGGTTCCGATACTGGCTGTTTTATTTAAAATAGTAGCGGGTACAGTTGTTAGCGCCTGTAAAGCGGTAGTCTTAGAAAGACCGTAGTCAATGGCTTTAATTAATTTTTCTTTAAATTTTGCTGGTGATTTTAAGTCATAAGTGGTTAAACAAAAAGTAACACCGTTTTCAGCAAGAATTTTGGGATTCGCAGGCGCTTGGTTCCAATGCCGCAAATCTTTTAAAACAATTTTATTTGCTTCAAAAGTATTGGTAACATCATAAGCCTCCGGAAAGTTAATGGGCAAAATTAATTTGGCATTTGTAGCTTTTATTTCTGCAACACGTTCATATTCATCACCCCCACCTAAAATAGCGTATTGAATGTCATTCGCATCACCAATCTTATCTGCTCTTAGAACGTTGCCTTTATTTTTTGCTTCAAATATCTGCGTTAATTTTTTGTTTTTATTTAACGCTTCTAACGAGCGATCTTTTGTATCAGAATTACCTGCAGCGTACCATTTGGCGTCAGAATACATTTGTCTAAGTAAGGCCATCGCCCCCATTAAAGACGTCGGATAAGCCTGTGATTTTAAAACACTTTTTGAAAATGATAGATACTGCGCCGAGGCATCATCAAGCACTCTATTTGCATCACTACCCGCGTTATTTAGTGCGACTAAAACGCCAGTACCTCTAACAATACCATCATGTATATGCGAGTTTACAACCCCAAACCCAGCATTTAATAGTGCTTCTGCTTCTTTTAAATCATATTTAAACGTATCGATAGCCCTATTTTCTGGCATAATATGGTCGTTCCAATAAAAACCTTCGCGACTACTTTCATATTGGGCTGTTCTACCACCACCGAGTTTTCTTTTGGCTTGTTCAACACCGAATTTAGAGTAGATATCTATAAACGAAGGATAAATAGATTTCCCGTTTAAGTCAATTATTATTGTATTTTTTGGAAGATTTACCACTTCTGCTACTTGCTTTACTTTGCCATTTTGAATAAGTAACGTACCCTTATCAATAATTTGCGTAGGGGTAACGTAGATTTTGGCGTTGGTAAAGGCAGTATAATTGTTATTTTTAGATTTCACTCCATCATTTTCGGGAAAGTAATCCTGAGCAAATAAAGCGCTACTACACCATAAAATGTGAAGTACTAGAAGTCTAATTTTCATAAGAAAGGTATAAATTTAATAATGCATTAAAAGTAAGAAAGTTGAAAAGAGTTTTACTTTAAATAATGATAATTAATTCAGTTTTAGGGTCGAAATTTAGTAAAAAAGGGCGAAATTTTTAATAAAACGTTTTGTGCCATTTAATTTGCTAGCGGTTTAAGTTTAAAATGCCTTTTTTAGTTTTATCGTCAGTTAAATTATTTCAAATAAAATAAAAAATGTAACGATACTGCAATAGACCTTGATCGCTATTAAAATAACCCTCATTTTTTTTAGATAGCAAGTGTTTACCTATTTCTAGTTGCTATTACAAGCGGATATTTTTTATGATAGGCAACCATTAGCTTTACCACTCGACTATAACTTTTAACGCCATCGGCTTGCTTATTCGCTTTTAAAAAAGTGCTGAAAATTTCTTTAAAAATAGGTTCAAACGGATTTTTGTAAGTGTCATGATAATCTTTTAGCTCTTGGTAGTTTTTTTTAACTCCTTCATTAATCGAATTATATAATTTGTTCGCCGCAGTTTCGTCAACGGTGTAAACAGCATTTAAACAATAACTAAGAGCATACGCACTAGCCGCATATTGAAAATATAAATCTGAATTTTTTGTAGTAACCAAATAGCCAATGAGGTTAGTTTCATTTTCTGCTGAATAGCCAATTTGGTGGCCAATTTCGTGTGCAGCAACTACCGGAAACCTAAAAAGGGGTGTTTTACCGTTAACAATGGCTTCATTTGTAAACGGATTTAAGTAGCCTCCGATTCCCATGTAGCTTGAAATATTGCTAAACATTGATTTCTTTATATTTGGCTTTGGGTACTTAAAAATAGGCGTATGCTTCTCTAATACTTGGTAATTTAAAATGGTTTTTTCAATAATTTCATTTTTCGAATAGGGCACTTTAACCATTTCA
This sequence comes from uncultured Flavobacteriaceae bacterium, assembly GCA_947486785.1. Classification (GTDB taxonomy): domain Bacteria; phylum Bacteroidota; class Bacteroidia; order Flavobacteriales; family Flavobacteriaceae; genus Maribacter_C. Next base: position 39,313 of record CANKUU010000019.1, read on the forward strand.
GAGCTGTCTTTGGTAATGCTATATTGTAAGGTGTTGGTTTTAAGAACAAGATCTTTAGTAAGTTTTTTAATTTCTGAAATAGTTACACTTTTGCCAATATCAAGCGTATCTGAAAGTGGTTTTCTGTAATAGTTGAGGCCCCAAACAAAATAAAATGTAAAGTAAAAAACAGCTAGCACCAAACCCACATCTCGCAAAAACACAAATGGTTGATTTTTAATTTTTTTACGTTGTTTAATAAGATATCTGATGCCTAAAAAAACTAAGGAAGTATATATAATTTCACCTACGGGAAAAGTAACCCATCCAAATAAACTTCTAAAAAACAGACCCACATAAGGATAAATGCTTGTACTGTAGTACGTTTCCACCCAATCTGGATGTTGTGCTAACCATTGCACTAACCATACTTGAGGTAGTAGGGTAAGAGCGATAATGTTTCTTAGTTTATTTTTCAAAAAAGAGGTGGTGCTAATTTTACATTCAAATTTACCAATAATTAATGATACTAATTTTTGAGGTCGTATTTTTGAGCAAAATTAAATTTTTATGAGTACTGAAATAAGAGCTTTGTCGCCAAAGGCAATATGGAACAAATTTGCAGATTTAAATGCGGTTCCACGACCTTCTAAAAAAGAAGAACGCATAATTGAATTTATGGTAGATTTTGGTAAAAATTTACAACTAGAGACCTTTGTTGATAGTGTTGGAAATGTGATTATTAGAAAAAACGCAACAACAGGCATGGAAGATAGAAAATGCGTTACTCTACAATCGCATTTAGACATGGTGCATCAAAAAAATAATGATCTTGATTTTGATTTTGAGAAGCAAGGTATTGAAATGTATGTTGATGAAGACTGGGTAAGAGCTAAGGGTACTACATTGGGAGCTGATAATGGCATGGGCGTTGCCGCAATTATGGCTTTATTAGAGGCTACCGATATTCCTCATCCGCCTTTAGAAGCATTGTTTACCATTGATGAAGAAACAGGTATGACGGGTGCTATGGGGCTTGAAGCAGGTGTGCTAAAAGGTGAAATACTATTAAATTTAGATACCGAAGAGGATGATGAAATAGATATAGGTTGTGCAGGAGGGATTGATGTAACAGCTACCAGAAGTTACCATATAAACCCTGTACCAATCGATGTAAAAGCATTCGTGGTTACGGTTAAAGGGCTAACAGGCGGACATAGTGGTATGGATATTAATAAAGGATTAGGAAATGCGAATAAAATTATGAACCGCTTATTGTACCATGCGTCATTAGAGTATTCTGTGCGAATTGCAATGATTGATGGAGGAAGCCTTCGCAATGCTATACCAAGGGAGAGCAAAGCACTTATTGTAGTGCCCTTAAAACAGATTATGAATTTTGAGAATTATTTTTTTCAACTAGCTACAACAATTAAAGATGAACTTTCGATTTTAGAGCCTAATCTAAATATTAGCTTAGTTTCAAATGCTTTGCCCGAAAATGTAATGGATATAAAATCTCAAGATAAATTGCTGAAATGTGTATATGCTGCCCATAATGGTGTTTATGCTATGAGTGCGGCTATTCCAGATCTTGTAGAAACTTCAAATAATATAGCCCGAGTTATTGTAAAAGGGGGTGAAATAAAAGTAGGGTGCTTAACGAGATCTTCTGTAAACACGGCTAAGATGGATTTAGCAGAAGTTTTAAAGTCTACTTTTGAATTAGGGGGATTTGAAGTAAATTTTGATGGAGACTATCCCGGATGGAATCCAAATCCGAATTCAGTAATTCTTCAAGTTCTTAAAGCGAAATATGAAACTATTTTTAATGAAAAACCAAATGTAGTGGCCTGTCATGCTGGCTTAGAATGTGGTATATTGGGTAAAAACTATCCAGAAATGGATATGATTAGTTTTGGTCCTACAATAAGAGGAGCACATTCACCTGATGAGCGGGTGCAGATATCTTCTGTTCAAAAATTCTGGAAGTTTTTGCTTGCTATTTTAGCAGATAGCCCCAAGGCTTAAAAAATAAGAGGCTGCTTTTTACACAGCCTCTTTTATATAACTCGCAGTATATAAATTGGTTCTGTTAAAAAGGTTTTTAAGAAGTAATAAAACATGATTTTTAAAATTTTGGCACAGTACTCCCGATACTCAGATATTCTTTTTTCAGAAGCTCATAGTTTTATTAAATTTAAGACCATAACAGGTTCAAAATAAATATTTTGGGTTATTAAAAATCTAATTTTCTTATTTTGATTTCTACTAGGGTTAACGCAGTTTTTTCCTACAAATTATGTTTTTTAGATAAACTACACCTAAAAAGATAACTATTCGTTTAACGGTTAATAGCTCTTTTTTAATTAGGCGTACTATTCGTTAATTAAAAAGAGGTTTTCTATAGTATATAGTTGTTTAAAGAGGTTTTTACCTGATGCTTTAATTTTGTAATATATTGGTTACAAAATTGGTAGAACTAGGCGATTTAATTTACTAGGGAATAAACACGAGAAGAAAACTAGAAGTTCATCGATTAATAGCTTTAAAAAAGACTCAAATTTTAAAGCTTTACCCTTGGATAAAGAGAATGTATTAAACCATTTAGCTGGGGAATAAATTTTTATGATATTGCAACAAATTACTTGTGTTTGTTAAAAAAAAATCACGCCAATCGGCGTGATTTTTAATTTTATACAGCTCTTTTTATTTTCTTAAACTAGTAATCTCTATATCAAAAACTAAATCTGCATTTGGTGGAATTGGACCACCGCCTTGCTCACCATAACCTAAGTGTGGAGGAACAAAAATTCTAATTTTATCGCCAATTTTCATTGTTAATAAACCTTCACGAAACCCTGCGGCTAAACCAGCATCAGGACTGTAATGCATTAGTGCAGGTGAGTAGTTACCTCGGTGCATTCTATCAATTTCTTCAAAGTTTCCGTATTTCTCTGCGATGCCTCTTTCACTAGTGTCAAATAAAGTTCCGTTTTCTAAGAAGCCTGCATAGTTTACCAATACTTGCGATCCTATTCTTATTTTTTCACCTTTTGCATCATTAATTACCAGTATTCTTAAACCTGATGGCAATAGTTTTGCTTTGCTTTTTTGTTCAATTATTTCTGCCGCTAATTTTTCTTTTACCTTTTTCGCAGCTTCCATTCTTGCTTGTTTTTCTTTTTCTAGAGCTGCTAATCGCTCTCCCTCGTTTGCAAAGAACTCAGTTATTACTGCAACTGCATCAAATTTTTCAGCATCTTTTCCATTTCGAATAATTTCAACAGTATTCATCACAACATCATCAAGAGGCTTGTTTCTTTCACCAACAGGAATATTTGCAATTGAATCTACCACGTCAAGACCAACGACAACTTCTCCGAAAATAGAATGCTTGCCATTTAACCAAGGAGTTGGCGCATGTGTTATAAAAAATTGGCTTCCGTTGGTATTTGGCTGGCCGGGGTTAGCCATTGAAATAAGCCCTTTTCTATCATGCATTAAAGAATCGTTAAACTCATCAATGATTTTATAACCTGGGCCACCTTGTCCAGACCCTAAAGGATCTCCACCTTGAATCATAAAATCCTTCATTACACGGTGAAAAGTTAATCCATTATAGTATTTTTTCCCTTTATATGCATCACTTACAAAGGTGCTAGTACCCTCTGCGAGGGTAATAAAGTTTGCAACGGTTACAGGCGTTTTTAGGTATTCAAGTTTTACAACAATAGCACCTTTTGAAGTTTGAATGTCGGCAAATACGCCATCGCCCAATTCAGGATACTTATTTGATGTACAGCCTAGTAAGGCAAAAAAAAGTAGAAATGCTAAAACATGTATTTTTTTCATTGGTTTTGTTTTGGGGTTGTAATTGTTATTGATTTATTTATAATATTTTTTGAATTTAGATACTGTCTCTTTCTTTTTCAATCTTTAAGATAGCAACAGTTGCCTTTAAAGGCATATTAATGTCTATTTTATTTCCATCACCTGGTACACCGTAAGCTAATGAAGAGGGAAATAAAAAAGTTGCAGTTTCATTTTCTTTTAAGAGTTTAACTGCATTTCTAAGACCTATAAAAAGTTCTTGTTTATCAACTTTGTATTTAAATATGCCGATATCTTTCATGCGATAAATGGTATCGTTGGTTAAAGTCGAAATATTGTAAGTCATGGTAACTAAATCATCAGGTTGTGCTGTTTCTGCGGTATTGTCACTATTTTTTTTATTGTAATAATACCATGATCCAGTAGTGCTTTGATGGTATTTTTTTGTAGAATCTTTTGCAATAATTGCTTGAATTAAATTTTCTTCGGCAGCAAGCAATTTCCGACTACGTTCAATAGCCATTTGATTTGCACTACTCATATTTCTTTTAACAGCTCGCCTAGGTTTAGGCCCTTCACAAGCTAAAAACAAGGAAATTAATACGATGTAAACAAAATACTTCATGAGTTTAACTTCTCTTTATATTGTGGCAAAAGCGCTCTAAAGTTTTGAACTGTTTCTTCTAGCGAACTATCACTTTTTCCTCCTGAAGCATTGTCATGACCCCCACCACTAAAGTGATTTCTTGCAAATTGATTTACTGAAAAATCACCTTTTGATCTGAACGATATTTTAATAATGCCTTCTTCTCTATTTTCAATAAAAATAACCGCAAAACGAATACCTTCTAAGGTGAGTCCGTAATTTACAAAGCCCTCGGTATCTCCTTTCTGGTACTTATATTTATCTAATTCGTCTTGACTAAGCGTTATGTATACTGTTTTAAATTCTTGCAAGATAACCATGTTATTTAGGGCACAGCCCAACAATTGTATTCTGCTAGGAGAATTAGTGTCAAATATATTGTTGTGAATTGTGGTATTATCAGCACCTTTTTCAATTAAATGGGCAACCACTTTATGAGTTCTGCTTGTAGTTGATCTAAATTTAAAGGAGCCTGTGTCGGTTAATATACCAGTATATAAACAATGTGCAATTGCTTCAGTAATGTAATCTGTAGCTCCTAAATATTCCATAAAATTATAAATCATTTCACAGGTGGAGCTCATGGTTACATCAGAATAGGTTACAACGGCATAGTCTGATGGGGCTTGATGATGATCTATCATTATAAATTTTGCATCCGAAGACTGTAATAAAGGTTCTAATTGACCCGCACGACCCAAGTGATTAAAATCTAAGGTGAATATTAAAGTAGCTTTTTTAAGGGCTAATTTTGCCTGTTGATTCTGTCGTTCAAAGTTTAAGATAGCTTCATTACCAGGCATCCATTTTAAAAATCTTGGATAGTCGTTTGGCGAAACAATAGTTGCGGATTGGCCTATTGAATTAAGATAATGGCACAGGCCAAGCGTAGAGCCAATAGCATCACCATCGGGGTTTTTATGCGGAATAATTACAATTTGCTGAGGTGTTGAAAGTAATTTTTTTACAGCAATTATGTCCTCTGAATTCATAGGGTCAAAGATACAAAAATATCATAGAGTCGTATCTTTAAAAATGCTATTTTTACCTGTTAAACAAACTTAAAATTCATGAAAAATAGTATCATTTTAATAACTTTTTTGTTTCTTTTTGGGGCGTGTGGTACCAAACAAAATAGAAGTAGCACAGCCCATGAAGAAGTAGATTTTACCTTGGCCTTTGGTTCTTGTAATAAACATGATGTAAAAAACAACTTATGGGATGATGTAGTAAAGGCTAAACCTGATGTTTGGATTTGGGGTGGTGATATTGTTTATGCGGATACAGAAGATATGACTAAACTAGCGGCTATTTACAAGGCTCAGAACGAAGTTGATGGCTATAAGTTAGTAAAAAGTAAAATGCCAGTTATTGGCACTTGGGACGATCATGATTATGGATTAAATGATGGTGGGACAGAATTTGAAGCTAAAAAGCAAAGTCAGCAAAAATTTCTTGACTTTATGGGGGTGTCTCAAGATAGTTTTAGAAGATCGCAAGAAGGTGTTTATGCGAGTCACCATTTTAGAACTAATCAGGGTACCGTTAAAGTACTTGTTTTAGATACGCGCTATTTTAGAACAGCTTTAACACCTGATACAGAAACCAAAAAACGTAACAAACCAAATGCTTACGGAGAAGGCACCATATTAGGAGAAAAACAATGGCATTGGTTGCAAAATGAACTTAATACTTCTAAGGCAGATTTTAATGTAATAGTGAGTAGTATTCAATTTTTATCAAATAAACACGGCTTTGAGTGTTGGGCTAATTTTCCTCATGAGGTGGATCGCTTACAACAAACGATTGCAGAATCTAGTGCTTCAGGAGTGATGATTTTATCCGGTGATCGGCATATTTCAGAATTTTCTAGTAGCAAGATTGATGGTGTTGCGTATCCATTAATCGATTTTACGAGTAGTGGTTTAACCCATGTTTATTCCGCCTTCAATGGCGAATTTAATCCATTTCGTGTGGGTGAAGTGATTAAGGTTAAGAGTTTTGGGCTAGTGAGCTTTAATTTTCAAAAGAAACTCGCTACATTTAAAATTATTGGAGATCAAGGAAAAGTACTTGGTAAATTGCAACAAAACTACTAAAAGTTGTCGATTCTTAAATAAACTGTATTTTTGCACAAAATTTTGAAATATGACTACAAATAGAACTTTTACAATGATTAAGCCAGACGCCGTTGAGAACGGACATATCGGTGGAATTTTAGATAAAATTACATCGGCAGGTTTTAAAATCGTTGCTATGAAATACACTCAATTGAGCAAAAGAGATGCTCAAGAATTTTATGCAGTACATAAAGAGCGACCTTTCTATGGTGAATTGGTTGATTTTATGACACGCGGACCTATCGTTGCAGCAATATTAGAAAAAGAAAATGCTGTTGAAGATTTTCGTGCTTTAATAGGCGCTACTAACCCCGCTGAAGCCGCTGAAGGTACGATACGTAAAATGTTTGCTAAAGACATTGCGGAAAATGCTGTTCATGGTTCTGATAGTGATGAAAATGCAGCTATTGAAGGAGCTTTTCATTTTTCAGGTAGAGAAATTTACTAAGTTTTTGGTTTGGAGCCCAATAAATTTAGGTTTGTTGGGCTTTTTAAGTTGAGGTTAGCGAAGAACTAGCTTGGTAATTAAATCTTTTCCTAATTCTTCATTTAGCATTGCAATTATTTTTGTGGTACCTAAGCTCAATTCTTCGCGTAGAACTGATGAAGAAAGTGAAATAAACAAGGTGTCATTTCGCAACTCAACCGAATTGGTGTAATTGTTTACGCCATTTCCCATAAGTTTTGCCCAAGCGGCTTGTGCATCAACCTTATCAAGTCCTTTTTCTAGTTTATTTTTTTTGATAAAGGCCTGTAGTGCCTCGCCCATATTAAGATTGTTTCCTTTTTGTTTATTCATTCTTTTGTGGCATTTATTGCTTGAAAACGCTTGTAGCTAAAAGTAAGGCTATCTTGGTTAATTACTGAAAACCGATCATCAGAAATTTCTAATATTGTTTCTGTTCTAACTTCGTTGTTATCAAGAGTTTTATCATTTAAATATGATATCTCAAAATTAGCCTCTTTTTTCATAATAGTAAAATAAGCAGCATCATTTGAAGTTTGAAAAGTACCATTAAATTTTGGCTGTACTTTTTTTCTAAAACCTTTTAATCCATCTACTTCAAAATAATCGATGGTAGGGCTTATGGTATAATTTTTAGCAGTACCATTGGCAAAAGTTACTTGATCAATTTGCCAATAGCCATTCAGTTTTTTAATTTCATCTTTACTCACTGACTTATTGCATGCGTAGATGAAAAAAAACATACTTAGATAAAGAAGGTTTTTCATGTTATAATTTAAAAATTTGATACGATTGATGCGTATTTTTAACGACATTTTCGGTTCTTTCGGCGTGGGTATCGCTTATAAATAATTGCCCAAATTTTTCGTTATCAACTAAAGCAATTAAATGTGCTACACGATGTTCATCTAGTTTGTCAAAAATATCATCCAATAATAAAATAGGCGTGGTATTGTTTAATTTTTTCATAAAATGAAATTGAGCCAATTTTAAGGCAATCAAATATGATTTTTGTTGCCCCTGGCTACCAAATTTTTTTATTGGACGTCCTTCAATTTTAAAATTTAAATCATCTTTATGTATGCCAACACTAGTATATTGCAAGGTGCTATCGCGCTGCCTATTTTTTTGCAGTAAAGTAGATAAATCACTAGTGTGTAATTTACTATCGTAGTCTAGCGATATAGATTCATTTTCTCCGGAAATTGCTTTGTGTTGTTCTAAAAAAATCGGTGAAAAATCGGCTATAAATGCTATTCTTTTTTCAAATATTGGGGTGCCATACTGTGTAAGTTGGTCGTCATAAACTTCTAGTGTAGCAGAATCGAAAGTTTGATTAGCAGCAAAGTATTTTAATAGTGAGTTACGTTGGCTAAGCACCTTGTTATAATTGATAAGGTTTTGTAGGTACGTTTTGTCTGATTGTGAAATAACACCATCAATAAATTTACGTCTGGTTTCGCTTCCTTCAACTATTAGATCTCGGTCGGCTGGAGAAATTATTACCAAGGGAAGCAAACCAATGTGTTCTGAAATTCGATCGTAGGCTTTCGAATTTCGTTTGATAATTTTTTTTGATCCACGTTTTAAACTACAAATAATTCTCTCTTCGCGGTTGTTTCTCTCAAAAGTGCCGTCAATAACGAAGAAATCTGCCTCATGCTTTATATTTTGTGTAGCCACAGGGTTAAAATAACTTTTACCCAAAGAAAGATGATATATAGCGTCAAGAACATTGGTTTTACCAATACCGTTTGCGCCCACAAAACAATTGATTTTAGTATCGAATTCAAAATTTTGAGCTTCGAAATTTTTATAGTTAATAAGAGAGATATTTTTTAATACCATGGAGGCTACTGCACGTTTTTTAATTTAAACCTAAGCAAAACTGCAAAATATCGAAAAATATCGAATAAATAAGCTTCTCGTTTTTAATAAAAACTTTATTTTTGCTTGCTTAACAGAATTACAAATGGCGACATATAAAAAGCGTGGTTTTAAACCAAAAAATAAAGAAGAACAGCAACAGTTTGACGAACATGAGAGTACAACAGCTGAAGTGTTTAGCACGTTAGACGAGAGTGCGTCGAAAAGTGAAGAATGGGTTGCTAAGAATCAAAATTATATTTTAGGTGCAATAGGCGTTGTAGCCGTTGCTATTTTAGCTTATTTGGCCTACGGGCAATTCGTTAAAGGGCCAAAAGAATTAAGTGCTTCAAATGAATTATACTATCCACAGCAATACTTTGTTCAAGCGGTAAATGCAACTACTCAGCAAGATTCATTATATGCGCTATCGCTTGAAGGAGCCGAAGGTAAGTATGGATTTCTAGACATTATTCAAGAGTACCCTGGTACGAAGGCTGCAAATCAGGCTACGTATGCCGCTGGTATGGCTTACATGAATATGCAGAAATATGAAAAAGCAATTGATTATTTAGAGGATTTTTCTTCGGATGATATGATTTTCGCAGCCGTGGCAAAAGGTCGTATAGGAGATGCGTTTATGCAATTGAATCAACCGAAAGAGGCACTTGGTTACTATGAACAAGCTTTTGAGCATGACAGTAATGGTTTCTCAACTCCAAAATATCTTTATAAAGCGGGTATTGCAGCGTTAGATTTAAAAGAGAATGAAAAGGCGTTAAAATATTTTCAAAGAATTAAAGACGAATTTTCAAAATCTGATGAGGCAAGAACAATAGATGCGTTCATTGGTATGGCAAAAAGTGGAAAGTAATGGCCACCAAAAATAAAAATTTATCGGAATACGATAAAGCTACAATCCCAAACGCGAAAAATCTGCGGTTTGGGATTGTTGTTTCTGAATGGAACTCGGAAATTACCGAAGGCTTGTTTTCAGGAGCCTTTGAAACCTTAACAGATTGTGGTGCCCTTTCTGAGAATATAGTTCGATGGAATGTGCCTGGTAGTTTTGAATTGACTTTTGGTGCAAAAAAAATGCTCACTCAGCTAGATGTAGATGCAGTTATCGCTATAGGTAGTGTTATACAGGGCGAAACAAAGCATTTCGATTTTGTGTGTAGCGCAGTAGCCCAAGGAATTAAAGATTTAAACGTTCTTTTTGATACTCCTGTTGTTTTTTGTGTTTTAACAGACAATACCATGTTGCAAGCCCAGGAGCGAAGCGGCGGAAAATATGGTAATAAGGGTTCTGAAGCTGCTATTGCAGCAATAAAGATGATCACTCTTGGTAGTTAGTCTTAGTCTAGTTTTTATTTAATTGAACCTCGCATTTTCTATTTTAATACTCATCATCTTGTTGTTAGGTGGCGTTTTTTTCTTTAATAAAAATAGTGTTGGTAAAAACAGTATCGGTGCATTTTTTTAAAATAAAACACTCTTTTGAAAATTAGCAAAACGCTTATCCTATTATGAAATATGGTATATTTACTATATTTTGATCAAGGCATCATACTGCTTTATCTGTTAATAATTTTTATCAATTCGAACAATTCATTTTTTTGATTTTAAGTAACTTTGAATATATGGGATTCATAAGCAAATTTACCAGATTACGGAAAGCTAGAGATTTCGATTATCAACCTCGTTTTTATGAGAATGAGAAAGGAGGAAACCCTTTTAAAATTGAATACAAGTTTGATGAATACCGAACTACGGTAGGTTCAAAGAGGGGGCTAAAAGGAAAGTTGCAAAGTGCCATGGCAGACTCTAAGCGCAAAGGAGACCGAAACATGCGTCTTCGTTTGGCTGTAATTATAGCTATTTTAGTATTAATTTTCTTGTATATTATCGACTTCGATCTATCAATTTTCTATAATAGCTAATGGCAGATATTATAAAACTTCTTCCTGATCATGTTGCTAATCAAATTGCTGCTGGTGAGGTAGTACAGCGACCAGCTTCTGTAGTTAAAGAACTTCTTGAAAATGCAATAGATGCAGGTGCAAGCACCATAATGCTAGTTGTAAAGGATGGCGGAAAGGTATTAATTCAAGTGGTTGATGATGGTGTAGGCATGAGTGAAACAGATGCACGGCTTAGTTTTGAACGGCATGCGACCTCAAAAATTAATAAAGCTGAAGATCTTTTTAGTCTTAATACAAAGGGTTTTCGAGGAGAGGCACTTGCATCAATAGCTGCTATTGCTCATGTAGAAATGCAAACAAAAACTAGCAAACAAGAATTAGGTACGGTGCTTAAAATTGAAGGCAGTAAAGTAGTCTCTCAAGATTTAGAAGTAGTAGCAAATGGTACTTCTATGGCAGTTAAAAATTTGTTTTTTAATATTCCTGCAAGAAGAAATTTTTTAAAATCAAATCAGGTTGAATTGCGCCATATTACTGATGAATTTCATCGAGTAGCCTTAGCACATCCTACAATTGCTTTTTCTTTCTATAATAATGATAATGAGCTATTTAATTTACCTAAAAGTAACTATCGTCAACGAATAGTTAATCTTTTTGGAACTAAGACCAATGAAAAATTGGTGCCCGTTAAAGAAGAAACTCAGGTGGTAAAAATAGCAGGTTTTATCAATAAACCCGAGTTTGCAAAAAAGAGTAGGGGAGAACAATTTTTCTTTGTAAATAATAGGTTTATTAAAAGTCCGTATTTACATCATGCAGTAGTCAATGCTTTTGAAGGACTTATAAAGGCAAATACGCATCCCGGTTATTTTTTGTATTTAGAAGTAGACCCATCATCTATTGACATAAATATACATCCAACAAAAACAGAAGTTAAGTTCGACGATGAACATACCCTTTATGCAATTTTAAGATCAACAATAAAACATAGTTTGGGGCAGTTTAATGTTGTTGCGCCTATTGATTTTAATCAAGATCAGAATTTAGAAACTCCTTACGCGTTTAAGAATAAAGGTGCAGAATTACCGAAAGTTAGTGTAGATGCCGGGTTTAACCCTTTTCAAGAAAATAAGAGTAAACCAAAATCTGTAAGTTCATATCAACGAGAAAGTACTTTAGGAAGTAAGTCTTGGGAAGGTTTATATGTTGGTTTAGAGTCTAAATTAGGGCAGGTTTCAACTGCAAATAGTATTGAGTTTGAGTCCGATGTAATTACAGGTTCTATTTTTGATGAAAAGCAAGAATTGGCATCCTATGCTAGTTCTACTTTTCAATTACGAAGAAAGTATATTGTTACTACCACAAAATCAGGTATGGTTGTAATTGATCAAAGTAGGGCGCACCAAAGAGTGCTCTATGAGAAGTTTTTAAAAAATATTACTGTTAAGGAAGCGGTTAGTCAGCAGTTACTTTTTCCTCTGGTACTTTCATTTATTGCAACAGATATTCAGGTTTTAAAAGAAATAAAAGACAGCCTAAATATGATTGGTTTCGTATTTGGAAAAATAGAATCTGATACTATTGAAATAACTGGAGTGCCCATAATGGTCTCAGAAACTGAAGTAGGTATGGTACTAGAACAATTAATATCTGATTGTCAAATGAAAGTTACTGGTGATAATTTCTCTCAGACCGACATTTTGGCAAAAACCTTGGCAAAAACTCTAGCAGTTAAAACAGGAGAACAATTAGACAGTCAGTCACAACAAGCATTGGTTAATGATTTATTTGCCTGTAAAGAGTTTAAAATAAGTCCGTTCAATAAAAAGGTATATATTATGATTACCGAAAATGAAATTGAAAAAAAATTTATTTAGATGATGAATCGATTGACAGAAACAGTAAAGCATTTAATTATTGTAAACGTGCTGTTTTTTATAGCAACAAGCCTTTATGGTGATATTATTTATGAGTGGTTTGCTATGTGGTTTCCAAAGAATCAAAAATTTCAAATTTGGCAGATAATTACACATATGTTCATGCACGGAGGGTTTGCTCATATAGGATTTAATATGTTTGCCCTCTGGATGTTTGGTGGCCCTGTAGAACAATATTTGGGCAAAAATAAATTTCTGTTTTTATATTTTTCAGCTGGATTAGGAGCTGCTTTTTTTCAAGTAGGGTTTTATTACTTCCATTACCTTCCAGCGTATGAAGAGCTTTTATCTTCGGGGCTAACCGGAGATCAAATTGTACAAATGTTAACTACGAATAGAGGCATGCCGGGTATTTCGCAAGAGCAACTATTTAATTTACAAAATGTTTTTGATGTTTTTAATTCTTCAATGGTTGGTGCTTCGGGCTGTATTATGGGTCTATTAGCAGCTTTTGGGGTAATGAATCCAAATGCTGAGTTAATGATGATTTTTTTGCCTATACCAATTAAAGCGAAGTATTTTATACCAGGTATCATCTTATTAGATGTAGTTTCGGCAGTTACGGGTCAATCTTTTTTTAGCCCAAGCAATACGGCATATATGGCGCATGTAGGGGGCGCCTTAATCGGGTTTATTGTAATGTGGTATTGGAAAAAAAATTCATTCAATAAAAACAGGTGGAATTAATATGGCAGCAAATAGCTTAAGATATCAATATGCTCGCTTGAGTATTGCAGAAAAGTTGATTGCAATAAATATTGCGGTTTTTATTATTAATTATTTGGTGCCTTTTCTGCTGCGCTTACATCCTCAAACTATTCAGAGATGGTTTTGGCTACCCAAGGGTGTTCTTGCTTATTTTTCTCAACCATGGTCGTTGCTTACCTACTCCTTTTTTCATGGAGATATTTGGCATGTAGTTATGAACATGCTCATTCTGTTTTATATGAGTAAAATACTTTTAAACTTATTTGATGCTAAAAAATTTTTAAATATATATTTTTTGGGTGTTATCTGTGGTGGTATAGCTTTTATGGCTAGCTATAATATTTTTCCAGTTTTCTTAGACAATACACTACCTTTAGTTGGTGCATCTGCAGGTGTTATGGCAATTCTTATTTTTGTTTGTACGTATAACCCCAATCAAGAAGTACGTGTGTTTATGTTTAATATTAAGCTTTGGTATATTGGAGCCTTCTTTGTTTTAAAGGATCTAATTCAGATTCCTGGCGGAAATTCTGGGGGGCATATAGCTCATTTAGGAGGTGCGCTATTGGGTTATTTATACGCTCGTAAATTAGCAGAAGGTACCGATATTGGTTCTGGTTTTTCCAAGATGCTAGATGGTATAGCGACTATGTTTACACCAAAGAAAAAAGTGGCAACTATGAAAACTGTTTATAAAAATCGTGCTTCAACTTCGGGTAGTACAAAAGTTAAACATGATAAGGCAAGCAATCAAAGGAAGATAGATGATATTTTAGATAAGATTGGTAAGTCGGGTTATGAAAGCCTTTCACAGGCAGAAAAAGATTTTTTATTTAAAGCAGGCAAGGAAGATTAAAGTGGTAAAGCATACCCCCACATTATATAAGTTTTTGTTTTTTTTAAATGGAATTTCGGTATTATTATTATTGATCGCTTGTGTAGTGCCCTATATTTCTGATGAGCGATTTTCATTTCTAACTTTTCTTAGTTTAACGGTTCCATTTTTGGTGATTGCTAATTTGCTTTTTCTGGTATATTGGCTGTGGTTAAGAAAACTTGAGCTTTTGCTTTCTGCTGTTGCTATTGGTGTTGCTTATTTGTTTTTTGGTACCTTTTATAAATTTACTTTCTCTAAAGCTGCTATTGAAGAAGAAGGTATTAGTGTAATGAGCTATAATGTGCGTGGCTTTAATAAGTATGGTGATTTACCTAACCGTTTTGTTTTTGAAGATATTAAGAGTTTTGTTGATAAAGAACAACCCGATATCATTTGCTTTCAAGAAGCTGGTTACAGTAGAAAACGAGAATACTTGAAAGACTACCCTTATCACGACTTACAGTATATTTACATGAACAAGAAGGTACTATTGGGTGTTTTTTCAAAATACCCAATAGTTAAAAGCGATTTTATTTGTTTTCCTGATTCATTTAATAATGCTATGTACGTAGATGTTCTTTATAAAAAAGATACTGTACGGGTGTACAATGTTCATTTACAGTCTTTAGGCGTTACCCCTGGCATGGGCAGTATCGTAAATCAGCGTTCTGATAAGCTTTTAAAGAAGGTTTCAAGAAAGTTTCATAAACAGCAACAGCAAGCGAAACTTGTACGAGCGAATATAGATCAATGCAAGTACAAAAAGATTCTTTGCGGTGATTTTAATAATACCCAATTTTCATATGCATACAAAACGTTGAGGGCAGATTTACAAGACACTTTTATTGAAAAGGGCAGCGGCTATGGTAGAACATTGAATTTTCATAAAGTTCCGCTTCGAATCGATTTTATTTTTGCAGATAAAGACTTTAAGATACAACAACATAAGAATTATGACCTAAAATTATCAGATCATTATCCCATTATGGCTAGGCTAAAATTAACGAGCAATTAAATAGCAGTCGGTCAAATCTGCTAGTATGTGTATAAGTAGTGCAATACCAAAAATTCTTGTTTTTCTAAAAAATAATAGACATAAATATAGCCCAATAGCCCAATAGCTGTGTAGTGGATGAAAATTAATGCTGCATCGATTCGTGTCAAATATTGGATCTGCCAATAGATGATCTAAATCGATTAAAATTCCGCCTATTAATATGGATACAGCGAATAATCTTTTTTCTTTAAAAAAAACAAAAGCCACTATGAAAGGCACTATAAAATGAATTCCATAATGCATTAAAAACCTAAGCATCTAAAGAATGTAGATTTAAATTTTTTAGGTATAATAACGCGTTAGGTCCTTCATTAAAAATAAGATCCAAGGTACTTACGTTTTTAATAAACCCATGTCTTTCGCCAAAGACTTGATGATATTTTGGAAAAAAAACGTCGAATTTCTTTTTTGCATCTACTAAATTACGAAGGTCTTTATAAGTTGATGGAGCTTGCTCATACCTTGTTGTTTTGGTATTTGGCATCTCTATTTGTAGGCAGTTACTAATGATTTCAATAGTTGTTAAATTAAACTCTTGCAGGTGCGTATAGGTTTGGGTGTATATGGGGGCTATTTCGTCTTCGTAATATTCAAAATATGGTGATGTTCTATATGCGGTTTGTAAAGTTCGCCAATGCTGCCGCTGCCAGTTATAATCATTTTCAATTTGTACATCTTTATAATATTGTCTGCCAAGGTTTTTGCCTACGTGCTTAATGGGTATGTTTAACATTAAACTACCTCTATCGGTACATACATAGCCTCGATTTCTATACGTTTGTTTTTGAAAATTGTCAAAGAGCTCCCAACAAATATCATTTTGAACAATAGCTGCAAAAGTGATTATATTTGGTATATATGTTGGGTGTAAAAGTTTCTGCACAATTTTATAGATTAATTTTGCCTAGGTTATTATAGTTAAGAGAATCAAGTTGTACGAAGAACATAAAGGTGCTAATGTTACATGTAACTAGCTATCATTTTAATGCGATAAGGTTTTAAAACTTAATTTTTACTACTTTTTTTCTTCCTATAAAAATCAAAAGCAAGCCATGCCGCAAGAGCGATTAAAAAATATTTAAAATAAGAAACAGGCTGCCCGGTACCGTTAACGGTCGTAAAAATTCTATCCCAACGTGGTTTCCATTTCCAAGGTGGATTGGTTCTTTTTTTTGCATCTACAAAGTTGTCTACACTCATCCAAATAAAAATTGGAGTTCCTACGATATGATTTTCAGGAACATAGCCCCATTCTCGGCTATCAGAAGAATGATCACGATTATCACCCATCATCCAATAATAATCTTGCTTAAAGGTGTAAGAATCGACAATTTGACCATTTAGAATTATCTGATTACCCTTTATTTTGATTGAATTTTGTTCGTATTTTTCAATAATTTTTCTGTATAATGGAAGTACTTTTAGGTTTAAAGGAACTGTTTTTCCAGCTTTAGGAATGTAAATAGGTCCAAATTGGTCATGACTCCAAGGGTGATCCGCACTTTGAGGAAAAGTATTGCCCATAAATACATTTTTCGGATTAATTACACGAACAACAGAGTCAATCTTTGGGTTATTTCGAAGTTTTTTTGCCATTTCTATGGTCAAAGGAGCTTTTCGTTCTCGTGGTGTTTCTTCTTTTAATGCAAGTCTCGCTTTTCTTATAATGTCTGTTGGAAGACCATTACCAGTAGTTATTATTGCAATTTGCCCATCGGCGGTTGTTTGAATGAACTTTGTGTATTCATCAATTAAATTTACTTGTTGTTGATTTATTTGTTTTGAAATATATTTTCTGCTAAAATCTTCAACACCTAAATCAGTTAAAAACTTTGCGGAGACCCCTTTGTTTGAATAAATGATATGATCAAATTGCGGTCTTGCTCTGTCGGGTAAAACGAGCTGTTTTCCATTTATATGAACAAATCCATCAATAACTTGCAATGAATCTCCTGGTAAACCCACGCAACGCTTTACGTAATTTGATTTTTTATCAATAGGTTTTTTGACTCCTTTTTCTTTTACAAAAAATTGTCGAACAGTATCCGCTGGCCAGCTAAATACAACAATTTCTTTTCTTTTAATATCTTTAAAACCAGGTAATCTAAAATAAGGAAGTTGTGGTTTATTTAAGTAAGAAGGTTGATTTATAAACGGAAGTGTATCATGTACCATTGGCGCAGCAATGGTTGTCATAGGTGCTCGTGCACCGTAGTGAAATTTGCTAACAAATAGTAAATCTCCGATACGAAGTGTTCGTTCTAAAGATCCTGTAGGAATTACATATGGCTGTATAAAATAAGTATGAACCAAGGTAGCGGCAACTACTGCAAAAACGATAGAGCTTACCCATTCGCCAACAACACTTTGGGGTTGTAAACTTCTGTTTTCTACATATTTTACATCTAATGCATAATTCACGTAATACGTGTAAAAACCTAAAGTAAGTATTACTAGCCAGGTTTCAAGCAAGCTAGTACGACCAAAACTTCGTATAGTTTCTACCCAAATAACTGGAAACATTAATAGGTTTATGATAGGAATGAATAATAAAAATACCCACCATTTTGGTCTGTTAATAATCTGCATTAAAATGATAGCGTTATAAATAGGTATAGCTGCTTCCCAAGCTTTTCTGCCTGCTTTTACATATAATTTCCAAGTACCCAAAAAATGGATAATTTGAATAACACCGATAAATAAGAGCCACTGTGATACGTTCATCTGATAAATTTATGCACAAAACTAAAACGAATAAAGTTTAGTTTTTGTATTAGTTTAGTTTAAATTAACAAAATCTCTACCTTAATTGGTAAGATAATATTAAGTGTTTTTATTAATCAACGGGCATAAGCCTTTATTGCAAAATATTTTAAAGTCCTAAAACATCTTTCATAGTATATACCCCTGTTTTGCCAAATAGCCATTCTGCGGCAACAATTGCACCTAACGCAAAACCTTCTCTATTATGAGCCGTATGTTTAATCTCAATACTATCTACATCGCTTTCATAAGCTACTTTGTGCGTGCCAGGTACAGCACCTTCACGAGCAGAAGTTATTGTAATTTCGTTTTCTGATGATTGCTCTAACTTCCAACCGTTATATTTCGTCTTGGCAATGATACCTTCGGCTAGGCTAATTGCGGTACCGCTTGGTGCATCTAATTTTTGTGTATGATGTATTTCCTCTATTGAAACTTGATACTTACTCAAGTTTTTCATTACGCCAGCTAGGTATGTGTTTAACTCAAAAAAAATATTTACGCCCAGACTAAAGTTAGAGGCATAAATAAAAGAACCTTTCTTTTTTTTGCAAAGCGCTAGTATTTTATCATAGTCTTTTAACCATCCGGTAGTGCCAGAAATAACCGGGATGTTATTTTCAATACAACGGCTAATATTCTCATATGCAGCTTCAGGCGTGCTAAAATCGATGGCTACATCAATATTTGAAAAGTGAATTTCGGTGGTATCTTTATTAATTTTAGAAACAATTATATGGTTCCTATCAAGGGCTAATTGCTCTATCATTTGACCCATTTTTCCGTATCCAAATAATGCAATATTCATATCCTAAAATTTTATAATCAATGCCATTCCATAATTAGGATCTGATGTTATTGGGTTAAGATCTAAATAAGGCTCTAATTCCATATTAAAACTCAAATTATCCTCTACATTAAATTGTTTTAAGTGGGCGTCTACGTTGGCTTCTACAATATTTAATGCATAAATCAAAATAGTTACCACTAGGGCTAAATCGCGATCACCTTGTCGCCCATTTTGAAGTCGTTCTAATTGGGCATTTGTAACCGTTTCAGGAATGTCTGGATCATTAATAAGAAAACCTGCTCTACGTTTTTTAAAAGCAGTTCTAAGTTGATTATATTGATTGTCAAAAGTAATATAACTGTATATTCCTGCTCCAATAGCTCCCCATGCCACAGGTGCTTTCCAGTAGCTTTTGTTGTAAATTTGTCCTAAACCCGGCAGAACAGCAGAATAAAAAGCGGCCTTACTTGGAGCCAATGGATTGATTGCTATTTTCGAAACTAAAAGCGTATCTACAACTACGATTCCTTCAGTCTTTAAATTTGTTTTTAAACTGTCAATTTCAGAGGTTTTGGTAGCATCTTCTTGCCCAAAGCAAAAACAGGCCATGAGTATAAAGCAGCTAAAAAAGAAATTATTTTTACTAACCAAGGAGTACTTTTTTTATTCTAATAAATTCTTCTTTCGAGTCAAAAGAAATTGTAATTTTTCCTTTTCCATTATCAGCAGCTTGCACTACTACTTTCGAGGATAGTTGTTTTTTTAACTCGTCGCTTGCTCCTGCTATAAAATCAGGGTTTTGATTGCTCTTTTTTGAGTTTTTTGCTAAAGAATTGCCTTGCTGGTATTCTTTCACAAGTTTTTCTGTATCACGAACAGATAAACGTTGTCCAACTATTTTTTCGTAAATCGAAATCTGATCTTCTCTTTTTTCAATATTTACAAGAGCTCTACCATGACCCATGCTTGCAAAACCATCACGAATACCTGTTTGAATAATTGGGTCTAATTTTAGTAATCTAAGATAATTTGCAATCGTGGAGCGTTTTTTACCCACACGATCACTTAATTTGTCTTGCGTTAATTGTATTTCATCAATTAATCGCTGATAAGATAAAGCAATTTCAATAGGATCTAGATCTTGTCTTTGTATGTTTTCAACTAAAGCCATTTCTAACGACTCTTGGTCATTAGCGATACGAATGTATGCAGGTATGGTCTCTAACCCAATCAATTTTGATGCGCGATACCTTCTTTCACCTGAAACTAGCTGAAATTTATTAAAATCTAATTTTCTTACCGTAATGGGTTGAATAACTCCTAATTCGCGAATAGATGTAGCCAATTCTTGTAAGGCTTCATCATTAAAATACGAGCGTGGTTGAAACGGATTTACCTCAATTGCTTCAAGGTCTAGCTCAAGAATATTGCCAACAACTTTGTCTGCATTTTTATCTGATGCAGATTGAATATCGTTCTCTGGATCTTTCAACAGCGCAGAAAGTCCACGTCCTAAAGCTTGTTTTCTAGTTGCTTTCGCCATTTATACAGTCTCGTTATTTTTCTTTACTAGCTCGTTGGCCATATTTAAATAGTTTGCAGCTCCTTTGCTACTTGCATCATATTTTATAATGCTTTCACCATAACTAGGCGCTTCACTTAATCGCACATTTCTTTGAATTATAGTATCAAAAACCATATCAGCGAAATGTTTACGAACCTCTTCAACTACTTGGTTTGATAATCGTAACCTTGAGTCAAACATGGTTAACAACATGCCTTCAATATCAAGATCTGGATTATGTATTTTTTGAACACTTTTTATGGTGTTTAACAGCTTACCTAAACCTTCAAGTGCAAAATACTCGCACTGAATAGGAATAATAACCGAATCAGAGGCTGTTAAGGCATTTAAAGTTAACAAACCTAAAGATGGTGCACAATCTATAAGTATATAATCATATGATTTTTTAAGCGAGGTAATCGCCTTTTTCATCATATATTCACGCTCATTTTTATCTACTAATTCAATTTCAATAGCCACCAAATCAATATGTGATGGAATTAAAGAAACATTTGGAGATGAAGTTTCAATAATAGTTTCTTCCGCAGTTTTAGAATGCTCTAGCAACTGGTACGTGCCCAATTCTACATCATCAACGGTTATGCCTAAACCAGATGTGGCATTTGCTTGTGGGTCTGCATCGATTAACAAAACCTTTTTTTCAAGTACTCCTAAAGCTGCAGCCAAATTTACTGAAGTAGTTGTTTTTCCTACGCCGCCTTTTTGATTTGCAATTGCAATTATCTTACCCATGGGTCTGTTTTCTTAGCTTGTAAAAATACAATTATTTACTATGATAGTTTGTGAATTTTGTTAACAGAAGGTGAATAACTTAAGCAACCCGCGTTAAAATGCGTTAAACTTCATTAAAGTTCGCCAAAAAGTTAAAAAAAAGGCTCTTTTTCTTTAAAGTATGTTGAAAATATTTTGAATTTGATAGCGTAATCAGGTAGCTTATTTAAAGGTTTTGTGAAGATATTGGTTTACTTTTTATTTTTTGTTTTTAAACTATCTTCATATTCTATGAGATAAATTTCTTCATTTTTTTTCTTTAAATAGTACTGCTCTCGAGCGAATTTTTCAAGTTCTTCTGGGTCTGATAATTTTTCAATTATTTTTTTGTCTTTGCTAATCTGTTTTTTTAAATAATCTTTTTGTTTTTCAAGATTGTCAATCTCGCTTTTCAATTCCATATGAATACGTAGCGAGTTGGTATCAAAAAACACCATCCAAATTACGAAAGCAGTTAAAATTAAAATGTAAATACTACTAAATATGGTTAGTATTTTATACCATTTCTTTTTTTTTAAATCTTTCCACCCCATTTATTTTATTAATTTTTCATTTACAATACTTCGCACTATATCAACGGCAACCGTATTATATTTATTATTAGGAATAATGATGTCAGCGTATTCTTTTGAAGGCTCAATAAACTGCAGATGCATAGGTTTCAAAACCGACTGATATTTGTTGATGGTTTCATCCAAATCCCATCCGCGCTCATTTACATCTCTCTTTAAACGTCTAATTAGTCGTTCATCAGAATCGGCATGAACAAATATTTTGATGTCGCACATGTCTCGAATCTCTTTGGTGGTAAATATTAAAATACCTTCAACGATTAATACTTTTGTGGGGTGCGTTGGAACAGTTTCTTTTGTACGATTACATTCTAGAAATGAGTACACAGGTTGCTGAATAGAATTTCCTATTTTTAACTCTTTCAAATGTTCTTCTAGCAGTTCAAAATCTATAGAGCTAGGGTGGTCAAAATTGGTTTCTCTTCTTTCTGTAAGTGTTAAATGAGAGAGATCATTATAATACGAATCTTGTGAAATTACACCAACTTCTGAATCGGCTAGCTCGTTAATAATTTGATTTACAACTGTTGTTTTACCGCAGCCGGTTCCGCCAGCAATACCAATGACTAACATTTTATTTTGTTTAGGTCAAAAGTACAATATTTGCAAAGAACATCTAATAAATGCTGATTGTTGGATAGTGAATTATCTCATATTTTTTAAAATAAATACTTCTTACAGAGAAAGTACAGGTTTTGAGAACATTGGTTCCAATTAGTGTAATTCACCAAACAAAAACAGACCTTACTGATATGTTAGATCAGTAAGGTCTGTAACTGATGCTATAAGGCATTATTTATAATGTCTTTTACCACTTCTGGATTTAAGAGGGTACTGGTGTCGCCTAGGTTAGAAGTGTCTTTTCCAGCAATTTTTCTAAGAATACGACGCATTATCTTACCGCTTCTAGTTTTTGGCAAACCAGAAACGAATTGAATTTTGTCTAGTTTGGCAATTGGGCCTATTTGTTCGGTAATTTGTTGGTTGATTTCTATTCTTAGGTTATCACGATCTCTTGTTTCTCCTACCTCTTTTAAGATTACATAACCATATAATGCATTTCCTTTAACATCATGAGGAAAACCAACAACTGCCGATTCGGCTACCGCTGGATGCTCGTTAATAGAGTCTTCAATTGGCGCTGTGCCTAAGTTATGACCCGAAACTATAATAACATCGTCAACACGACCCGTAATTCGGTAATAACCTACAGCATCTCTTAGTGCCCCATCGCCTGTGAAATACATGTTTTTATACGCAGAGAAATAGGTGTCTCTGTAGCGATCATGATTTCCCCAAATGGTTCTCGCAATTGAGGGCCATGGAAATTTAATGCATAAACGACCATCAACTTGATTGCCTTTAATTTCGTTACCTTTTTCATCCATTAAGGCGGGTTGTATGCCAATAAAAGGTAAGGTTGCGTATGTTGGTGTGGTGGGTGTTACATATGGTATTGGAGTAATCATCATACCGCCAGTTTCGGTTTGCCACCAGGTATCTATAATTGGGCTTTTTTTCTTGCCCACATTATTATTGTACCAATGCCAAGCTTCTTCATTAATGGGTTCGCCAACAGAGCCTAAAACTTTTAAGGAAGATAAATCATGTTTTTCAACAAAATCTAAACTTTGTTTTGCAAGGGCTCTAATAGCTGTAGGAGCGGTGTAGAATTGGTTAACTTTATGTTTTTCTACAATTTTCCAAAAACGCCCAAAATCAGGATAGGAGGGTACCCCTTCGAACATAACTGTTGTAGCACCATTGGCAAGTGGCCCGTAAACAATATAAGAGTGTCCGGTAATCCACCCAATATCAGCGGTACACCAATAAACATCATTTTCTTTATACTGAAAAGCGTTTTTAAAGGTATAGGCAGTATATACCATGTATCCAGCCGTGGTATGCACCATGCCTTTTGGTTTTCCTGTTGACCCTGAGGTGTACAGTATAAATAATGGATCTTCTGCATCCATAATTTCCGCAACATTGTCAGCATAAGCTTCATCTAATAAGGGTTGTAACCATTTATCACGCCCTTCTTTCATCTGAATAGCAGCGTTTGTTCGTTTTACTACTAAAACGGTTTCAATACCCGGGCAATCTTCCAAGCCTTTATCTACAATTCCTTTTAAATCTATGGTCTTATTTCCTCTATACGAGCCATCTGAACAAATTACCATTTTACAATCAGAATCATTAATTCTAGTGGATAGGGCATTAGCTGAAAAACCTGCAAATACTACAGAGTGTATGGCACCTATTCTAGCACAGGCTAAAAGTGAAACTGCTAAATCAGGTATCATTGGTAAATAAATGCAAACACGATCACCCTTTTTTATACCATGATTTTTAAGCACATTAGCCATACGGCATACCCTTTCGTGTAATTGATGATAGCTAATATGTTCTGCAGCTTCTTTTGGGTCATTTGGCTCAAAAAGAATAGCTGTTTTATCGCCTAGGGTGTTTAAATGTCGATCTAAACAATTTTCAGTTATGTTTAACTTTGCCCCTTGAAACCATTTAATTTCTGGTTTTTCAAAATCCCATTCTAAAACTTTATTCCATTTTTTGCGCCAAACAAAGTGTTCTTCCGCGATTTCTTCCCAAAAGGCCTCAGGGTTTTGCACCGATTTACGATAAACTTGAAAATACTCTTCTAAATGTTTAATGTGATAATTGCTCATAAGTATGTTCTATTTACTTTGATTTTGTTTTAATGATTTATTGCTTCAACAACACCGCTTGGTATGCGAATATCTTCTACAATTTCTTGTACATTTTTAGGTGGGGGTGGCGTAAATTGCATAACGATGATGGCAACCACAAAATTCACCAACATCGCTACGGTACCAAACCCTTCTGGTGAAATATTAAACCACCAATCTTCTTTTAAGGCCGCTACACTCTCTTTACCACCATCAAAAATACCAAACTTAAATTTTAGCATATAAAAGAGCATTAAAACAATACCTACTACCATGCCTGCGATAGCACCTTCTTTATTCATTTTTTTATAAAAAATACCTAAAACTATAGCAGGAAAAAAGGAAGCTGCAGCTAAGCCAAACGCCAAGGCGACTACTGCTGCCACAAAGCCAGGCGGATCAATGCCAAAATAGCCAGCTACAACTACAGCAACTGTTGCTGCACCGCGCGCCGCCCAGAGTTCTCCTTTTTCAGAGATATTTGGATTAATTACTTTTTTGATGAGATCATGCGATATTGAAGAAGAAATAACGAGTAACAATCCGGCAGCTGTAGATAGCGCGGCGGCTAAACTACCTGCCGCAACTAAGGCAATTACCCAGGCTGGTAGATCTGCAATCTCAGGATTAGCGAGTACCATAATATCTCTGTCTACAATTAATTCGTTTGCTTGTGGATCTGAAACATAATTAATTTTTCCATCTCCGTTTTTATCATTAAATGTAATTAGTTTAGTTTTTTCCCAAGTTGAAAACCACTCAGGCATTTCTGAGTAAGGTTGGTTACTGACTGTTTTAATTAAGTTAGTACGGGCAAAAACTGCTACTGCGGGTGCTGTAGTATACAAGATAGCAATTAATAGTAGTGCCCAACCTGCAGATTTACGGGCATCTTTTACTTTTTTTACAGTAAAAAAGCGAACAATTACATGGGGTAAACCAGCCGTACCTACCATTAGCGCTAGGGTGATTGCAAAAATATCGATCGGTGATTTTGAACCGTTAGTATATTCGTTAAAACCTAGTTCTGTAGAAAGACCATCTAATTTATCTAATAGAAAAGTACCCGAGCCATCACTTAGTGTAGCACCCATTCCTAATTGAGGAATAGGATTACCAGTCATTTGAATAGAGATAAAAATTGCAGGAACCATGAATGCAAATATTAACACACAGTATTGCGCCACTTGGGTATAGGTGATACCTTTCATTCCTCCCAAAACTGCATAAAAAAGGACAATAATCATACCGATGATTACACCTGTGTTAATATCGACCTCTAAAAAGCGAGAAAAAACCAATCCTACACCGCGCATTTGTCCGGCAACATAAGTGAAAGAAACCAACAGCGCACAAATTACAGCAACTATTCTTGCTGTATTAGAGTAGTAACGATCTCCGATAAAATCGGGTACGGTAAATTTGCCGAATTTTCGAAGATACGGAGCCAATAATAAGGCCAGCAGTACATAACCACCTGTCCAACCCATTAAATAAACCGAGCCATCATAACCGGCAAAGGAGATAATTCCTGCCATAGAAATGAAAGATGCCGCAGACATCCAATCTGCCGCGGTAGCCATACCATTAGCTAAAGGAGAAACGCCCCCTCCAGCCACATAGAATTCTTTGGTGCTGCCAGCTCTAGACCATATAGCTATTCCAATATAGAGGGCAAATGTGATTCCTACTAAAATATACGTCCAAGTTTGAACATTCATAAGAATTAGTTTTTAGTTGAGGTTTGTTATTTAGTTGCTTTAATCGTCGTAGCCATATTTCTTATCTAATTTGTTCATTAAACGAACATAAACAAAAATAAGAATTACAAAAACGTATATAGATCCTTGCTGCGCAAACCAAAACCCTAGTTTAAATCCGCCTATTTTTATGAGGTCTAGGGTGTTTTTAAATAAAATTCCTGCACCGTAAGAAACCACAAACCAGATACTAAGAAGTATAAAAAGATACCTTAAATTTTCTTTCCAATATGCTGAAGCTTTTTCTTGTTTTTTACTCATTATAGGATGGTTTTATGGTTGTTCTAAGTTAGTTAATTTCATTTAAAATATAGTTTTAAGAGGGTAAATAACATACTCCGCTTGATGAATCTCGTTTAGCACCAGTAACCGATTTTAAGACGTTAATCTCTTTTGAGATACGAAGCGCCCCCATTAAAGCAAAAACTAAAGCTTCTTTGTAGGCAATTAGTTCTTTTTCTGGTATAATCAACTGTGTTTTTTTACCCAGTTTTTCTTGTAAAGTTTTCATCATAAAATCGTTTAAGGCACCACCACCCGTAACTAATACCGTACTTTTTTTAAAGTTGTTGTTTAGGGCTATTTGTTGTGCCACTTTTTCGCAAATGTGGTGCACAGCAGTATGTAATAAGTTTTCTGTTGTGTCTTTTGTTTTATCAACTATTGGGGCAACTTCTTTTACAAACCACTCGTAACCGATAGACTTTGGGTGGGGTAGTAAATAGTAGTTTAGTTCGTTTAATTGCGCTAACATTTGCGTGTTAATAGTTCCTGTTTTGGCTAAATTACCCTTGTTGTCATATTCAAGATTAATCTTTCGAGTAATGTAATTAAGAATCATATTAGCTAGTCCTATATCATAGGCAATTCGCTTTCCATTATGCTCTAGTGAGATATTGCTAATACCCCCTAAATTAAGGCAAAAATCATATGTTTTAAAAAATATTTGATCTCCGATAGGTACTAAAGGAGCTCCTTGCCCTCCTAAAGCAACATCATTAATTCGAAAGTCGCATATAACTTTATAACCACTTTCATTTGCTAAATGCTGTCCTGATCCAATTTGAAAGGTATAACCATTATCGGGCTGATGATGAGTAGTATGCCCATGACTTGCAATATAATCTACAGAAAGGTTTTTCTCTTTAATAAATTTTTTAGCTTCTTTTCCTAAAAAGGAGCCATAGCGGTTGTGAAGTTGAAATAAGCTATCTGCTTTCAATAAAATAGCATCTCGTAGTTGGGCTTGCATTTGGTTTGAATAAGAAACACATTTTGTTTCTACTATTTCAAAAGACCATTGTTCTTTTTTCTTTTTGATATGGCAATAGCAAAGATCAAGACCATCTAAAGAGGTACCCGACATTAAGCCAATCATTTTAAAAGTTTTCATTTTATTGGTTTTTTAGCCTCTTTTTGTTAGCCACTAAATTTAGAATTTTTTGAATACGATTTTAAAAGAGTAAGATATTTATTTTTTTACACGATTAATCTAACCCTCCTGTACCTATACCGTAACCGGTAATTTCCCACTAACTTTTAAGTCGCCCAAAAAATGTCTTGCGGCTGTATCTTGAAAAACTTTAAAATCTTGATATACCGCAACGGTTGCCAAGGTTTTTTTAAAATTTAATAGGCTAAAAAAGTAAGGATTTCCAAAAACGTATACAACTATATTTTTTTCGATAATCAAATGATTTATAAAGTCAATTTCTTCTTTAAGAAAGCCAAAATTATCGACTGGTTTCTCTTGGGGGGGAGTTATAAGTAACAAAATATGATCTTCTTTGGCTACATCTAAAGTCATAGTTTTTAGATTTGCTAGAATATTAGAATTATCTTGATCTTTATAACGTTTTAAGGTAAGTGTGCAAAAATTGGTTTTTCTGAAATTTGCAATTATTTCATCAGATCCATGCAGTAACGATATGCTTTTCTCGGCAATTATTTTATTTAAAGGATCGTTTTGAGATAATTCTAGTTGCTCATTCTCCTTTAGGTTTTTAGAGCAAAATACGCTCTCTTTTAATTGCCAAATGCGTTTAAAACTTTCCTCAATTTGTGAAGTATTTGCGTTTTTTTGAATGGTTTCAATACCTTCCTTAATGTGTTCAGCAAAACACAGTATATCATTGCCGGCGTCAAAAGCCATCCATTCTAATTCTCCTTTTGTTGGATAATTTTTAGAAATAGCATGCATATTTAGGGCATCCGAAATTACAATGCCTTTGAATCCCATTTGATTTCTAAGTAGACCTTTAATAATATCTTTAGAAATACTTGATGCTATTTTTTTTCCATTTGATAAGGCTGGTACAGATAAATGACCAACCATAACAGAATCTACACCTTCGTCGATTAGTTTTTGAAAGGGGTATAACTCATTCGCTATCAGTTCTTCTTTTGATTTGTTAATTAAAGGAAGTCCGAGGTGTGAGTCTGTGTCAGTATCACCATGGCCAGGAAAATGTTTGATGCTGGTTAAAACACCAGCTTGGTTCGTACCTTTTACAAAAGCAAGTGCTTTCTCTGCTACTTGCTCTTTGTTTTCTCCAAACGATCGATATCCAATAACCGGGTTATTAGGGTTATTATTAATATCAATACACGGAGCCAAATTCCAATGAATACCTGCAAACTTGCAGTCTTGAGCGATATTTTTTCCGACCTCAAAAATTAGTTCGTTTTGTTTTTGAATTGCACCTAGGGTAATAGCGTACGGATAATGAGGTGTATTTTCAATACGCATAGCTAAACCCCATTCGGCATCAATCGCAATTAATAATGGATATTCTGATGCTTTTTGATATCTACGAATTAAACTTTTTAGGGTGTGTATGCTTTCAGCATTAAAAATCACTTCTTTCTTACCTTCATAATTAGTAGCCGCACTTGCGCGGCTATGAAAAAAACAAAGACTACCTATATTATGTTGTTTAATTAACTTTTCTAATTTTTGTATTTCATCTTCAGAGTCATTTATAAAAGCGGCCGGCATAAAAAACTGGCCTATTTTTTTTGATAGCCTAAATTGTTTTTTAATGTCTTTATAAGAGGGTAGTGTTTTCATTTTTGGTTTGATTTTCCAAAGTTAGCTGGGTATTTAATATATTTTAAAATAAAAAATGCAGGAAGCGAGGCTAAAACCACCCAAATAAAGAAGCCAGTATAGCCTAAATATTCTTGAATAAAACCACTAATAAGGCCAGGCAACATCATGCCTAAAGCCATAAATCCGGTAGCTATTGCATAATGAGAAGTTTTAGAATTTCCTTCTGCCACATATATTAAATACACCATAAAACCTGAAATACCAAAGCCATACCCAAACTGCTCCACGATTACGGTACCTGTAACGGCAAAGATATTTGTAGTGCCAGTTAGGGCTAATATTGCATATAGGGCATTTGGTGCATTAAGCGCAATTAGCATGGGTAACATCCATTTTTTTAAACCTTGTTTTGAAATTAAAATACCCCCTAGAACACCTCCTATAGTTAAAAAAATCACACCTATTGTTCCATAAATGGTACCTACTTCTGAGGTTGAAAAGTCTAGTCCACCAACATCGGGGGAGTCTAGTAAAAACGGTGAAGCTATTTTAAGTAGTTGTGATTCGCCTAGTCTAAAAAATAAAATAAAACTTAAAGCAATACCAATACCTGGTTTTTTAAAAAAGGAAGTAAAAACGTCTAAAAACTTTTTTGGCTTTTCTAAAACAATAGCGTTCGAAGATTCAAACTTTGGTGTTGCGAAGAAATTAGCAATTGTCATTAGAAGCATAAGCGATCCAGCACATATCATGGTGTATGACCAAACTTTTGCATTATCATCTAATTTGCTTTCTAAAAAACCAGCGAGAATTATCAAAAGTCCTTGACCGGTAATGCTAGCAAGCTTATAACAGATACTTCTCATACCAACAAAAAAAGACTGCTTTTCTTCGGTTAAGCCTATCATATAATAACCATCGGTAGCAATATCGTTAGTTGCGGAGGCGAAAGCCATTACCCAAAAACAAGCTAAACTAGTAATAAAGAATTGGTTGGTTGGAAGCGTAAAGCCAATGATCAATGCCGCAAGCGACCCGAGTAATTGCATACCTGTAAGCCACTTTCTTTTGGTGCTAAAAATATCTACAAACGGGCTCCATAAGGGTTTTAATACCCAAGGAAGGTAAAGAAAACTAGTGTATAGACCTATATCAGAATTGCTAATTCCAAGTTGCTTGTACATAATTACAGAGAGAGTAACAACAAGCGCATACGGTAAACCCTGAGCATAGTATAAAGTTGGCACCCAGACCCAAGCCCATTTATTCTTTTTAATCATAATCAGTTGGTTTTGTTTAAATGTACAATTATCGGCTCAGTTTCTTTGCCATTCAAGTCAATAAAATTAAGAACTATTTCTGATGAATTAACCACTATACTCTTGTTAATTTATAGTGCTGTTTTAACTATTAATCCTTTAAAATAGTTCAAATAGTACTTCTTTTAAAATAAATCCAAAGTTTAGCGAATGGTGACTAAAACGTATATCTTAAGTGCGGTTTGCGCTTTTAGCTAAAGATTGTACATAAAAAAAATGCTTAATTTTTGCATGAATCGACCGAATTGGTAGCCCTTTGGTTGGTTTTGTATTTACCTTAAAGAGCAGTAATTTAAATATTTAAAACAACCTTATTTAAAATAGCGAAATTATCATAGCAAACCGATAATTAACTTGTGCAGACTTACCTAGGTTTAAACAAATTAGAACGCCTAAGCTAAGTACTATAGCGCTTGTAAGTTTTTATCTTAAGCTGATAATACATTAATACGCCATACTCCTTTTTGCGGTTTAGTTATCTGAAAGATATAAACCCCATTTGAAAAATAGCACATGAATAGGTGATGGTGCTTGCGTCAGTACTGATTATCAGATCGGTTTGTTTGCCTATTCAAAATAGTAAACCGGTCTGCTCTAATGCAAAAAAAAAACAGCAAGTGATGTACCTTTTCAAAGATAAAGAGGGAAGATAAGAAAGAGCATTGACACTAATTTATCTCAATTACAAGGTTAGTTCTTATGAACAGCCCATTGCGCTAAATCATTTTTAAGTTTAGCCACAAGATTACATTCTAAAATAACTGCTTTCACCAAGATTCAATACTTAAATTTCTTGGCATTTAATAAACCGATAAACAAAATTAAAACTAACTTAGCTTAAATGCACAACAGGTATGTTCGTGTTTTTAGAATATGTTTTATGATAGCGGTAATTACAGGAGACATTATTAATTCTGAAGAACACAAAGGTTCTGAATGGATTAACGTACTAAAAGAGCAATTTTTAAAATGGGGAGAAACTCCCACCGATTGGGAAATTTATAGGGGTGATGAATTTCAATTTAAGATAGCACCAAAGAAAGCACTTTGGGCTGCAATTCATATAAAAGCCATTGTAAAATCTATTAAAAACCTTGACGTTCGTATGGCCATTGGTGTGGGCACCGAAGATTTTAAAGGGGCTGGTGTTAGTGAGTCTAATGGTACAGCCTATAAAAGATCAGGGCGTACTTTCGAAACCTTAAAGCAAGCCAAATTAAATTTAGCTATTGACACAGGAAATAAAAAAGAAAATCAAAGTTTAAATTTGATACTAAAATTAGCATTAAATTTTATGGATGAATGGACCTCAGTTTCAGCAGAAGTTATAGCTATTGCTTTATCTGAACCAAATAGGTCTCAACAAGAAATAGCAGCAATGATTGGTATTCAGCAGTCAGCAGTCAGTCAAAGACAAAAGAGGGCGCGGCTAGATTTGGTAATGCAATTATTAGACTATTACCCACAGACCGTAAAGGAAATGAAGCCATGATGTTGTTTACCAAACTTCTTTTAGCCCATCTCATCGTCGACTTTATTTTACAGCCCAACAAATGGGTAGTGCACAAACAAGCTAATAAGATAGCATCAAAATACCTTTATTTACATGTGCTTTTGCACTTTTCAATTAGCATGCTATTGCTGTGGAATTTAGATTATTGGAAAATAGCCCTTAGTATAATGATAAGCCATTATGCTATTGATCTTGCAAAAATTTATCTAAATCCGATATTCAAAAATCAGAGTATTCTATTTTTTATAGATCAACTACTACATCTTGTTGTTCTTTATTGTTGTGCTTATTTTGCTCATTTGGGGCAGCATACGATGCAATTAATTCAGCAACTCAACTGGCAACTTATTACAGCTGTAATTTTTGTTAGTTTTCCTGCTGCAATTATTATGAGTAAGCTTCTTGAGCAAATGTCTAGCCAAATAGAAATAGATCATAAATCTTTGCCAAATGCAGGTAAATACATAGGTATTATTGAACGTCTGTTTGTATTGCTTTTTATTATTTTAGATCGTTGGGAAGCTATCGGTTTATTAATTACCGCAAAGTCTGTGTTTAGATTTAATGATTTAAAAGAAAGTAATAACAGAAAGCTTACAGAGTACATATTAATTGGTACTTTAATTAGTTTTGGATTGGCAGTTATTACAGGAATTATTTACATCAATATCTAATATATCTACTAAAACCAAGTATCCGCTAGTTTTAAGTTTGCTGGTTTTTTTGGCAATGTAAAATAGTGTAAATCAATAATTTAAAACCTTGTTTTTAAATGAAAATAGAACCGTTTAAACTCGAAAGGTACTATACCTTGTATGAGCATACATCAGAATATTCATTGTGTAATTCTGACTGTGAAGCGATGACCATTTCAGAATTAATTTCTTTGGAAAGTGGCGCAAAAACTGCTTTCGATAAGCTATGGTTGGGGTATACCGAAACACAAGGAAATTTAGAGTTGCGACAAAATATATCTTCAATTTATACAAATCTTAAAGCTCAGAATATTTTGGTTTGTTCAGGAGCTCAAGAGCCTATTTTTTTGTTCGCACAAGCTGTTTTAAGTCCTAGCGACCAGGTTATAGTGCAATCACCTTGTTACCAGTCTTTACAGTCGGTACCAGAGAGCATAGGCTGTATAGTAGAGGAGTGGAAGATAAATTATAAAGATAACAGCCCTTATTACGACATTAGTAATTTAAAAAAAATGATAAGTGCTAAAACCAAAGTCATTTTTTTAAATACGCCTCATAATTCTACAGGGTTTCATTTCTCAAAAGAAGAGCAGCAAGAGCTGATCGATTTAGCTAGAAAAAACGATTGTATAATTTTTTGTGATGAGGTTTATAGAGAGTTAGAACATAGTACAGATTACATAATTCCGGCATTTGCAGATGTATATGAAAATGGGGTTTCAGTAGGGGTAATGTCTAAGGCCTATGGTTTGCCGGGCTTAAGAATAGGTTGGTTGGCTACAAACAGTAAAGCTATATTAGAAAAAGTTGCCATTTTAAAAGAGTACACCACTATTTGTAATGCGGCACCAAGCGAATTTTTAGCAAATGTTGCCCTTAGAAACAGAGAGAAAATAATAGCTAAAAATTTGCAAATTATTCGAGATAATTTAGCCTTATATGATGTTTTTTTTGAAAAATATAGCCACTTATTTTCTTGGTACAAACCCAATTCAGGCCCAATTGCATTTGTTAAAATAAATTTTGATTTAGATGATATTCAACTGGCAGAACAAATTTTAAAACAGCGAAAGGTTTTAATTTTACCAGGGAGTATTTATGATTTTAAAGGATATTTTAGAATTGGCTTTGCAAGAA
This sequence comes from uncultured Flavobacteriaceae bacterium, assembly GCA_947486785.1. Taxonomy (GTDB): domain Bacteria; phylum Bacteroidota; class Bacteroidia; order Flavobacteriales; family Flavobacteriaceae; genus Maribacter_C. The sequence goes on from CANKUU010000019.1 coordinate 73,396, forward strand.
AAAATATACCACAAGCTTTAGAGCAATTTGAAGCATTTGTACTAGATGAATTAGTTTAAATCTTAATAAGAAATAGTGTAGAGGATTCAAATTTGCACCGCTCTTGTAGTTTTCGGTATCAATAAAATTATCTATGCTACAAACAACTTTTTGTAATTTAGGGCCGCCTATAAGGTTAATTAGAACAATTTAAAGGGCACTTTTATCAATTTCAAGTTTTGATACCATTTCCAAATTTATAATTCATCAAAAAAAGAAGCTTTTGTTAGCATTTTAGCAAAAAAAAGCTTTAAAAATTAATGAAATTGACGATTTTTATTTTGGATAACAAAAAGAATAACTTTTAATAAAAATCATCAAATCACATTCAAATAAATCTCTACTTTTGAAAATAACTTAGCGCTTAGTGCGGCTCGGTAAATTTGCATCTAAAATAGGACAAAAAAATGGTAGAGGTAGGTAGAAAATATGTATTTGATTTTGATAGCACACTAACTAGTGTTGAGGCACTAGATGTACTGGCAGAGATCACCTTAAAAGGAAAATCGAATAAAGCAGAAGTGATTGCAGAGATTCAAAAAATCACCAATTTAGGTATCGATGGCGATATTTCTTTTACAGAATCTCTTGAAAAGCGTATTCAACTTTTACATGCAAACAAAAGTGATTTAGATGGGTTGGTAGAAGAGTTACGTCTAAAAATTTCAAAATCGATAGCTTCAAATAAAGAATTTTTCGAGAAATTTTCAGATGATATTTATGTAATTTCTTGTGGCTTTAAAGAGTTTATAGACCCCATAGTGGCCTCATACAATATTCCATCAGATAGGGTATATGCAAATACATTTAAATTTGATGCCTCCGGTAATATTATTGGTTTTGATGAAAATAACCCTTTATCAAAACACAACGGAAAAATAGAATGTTTAAAGCAAATGAATCTTGAAGGAGAGGTTCAGGTAATTGGCGATGGTTATAGCGATTATGTAATGCGTGAAGCTGGAATCGCAGATAAATTTTTTGCTTACACCGAGAATGTACACCGAGAGAAAGCTGCAAGTAATGCCGATCATATAACACCAAATATGGATGAATTTCTCTTTGTAAATGATTTACCTCGCAATATATCTTATCCAAAGAACAGAATCAAGATTTTACTTTTAGAGAATGTTCATACTGATGCTTTTGAGAACTTATCAGAGGATGGTTTTTCGGTAACCTTGGTTAAAGAGAGTCTTTCAGAAGAAGAGTTAATTGAAAAAATTAAAGGAGTACATGTTTTAGGTATTCGATCTAAAACGCAGGTCACCAAAAAAGTACTAGAAGCGGCAAACAAATTGCTGGTTGTTGGTGCATTTTGTATCGGAACCACACAGATAGATTTAGATAATTGTAAGCGAAAAGGGGTTGTTGTATTTAATGCGCCCTATAGTAATACGCGTTCGGTTGTTGAACTGGCAATTGGAGAAATTATTATGTTGATGCGAAGTGTTTTTCCACGAAGTATGGAAATTCATAACGGACAATGGCAAAAAACTGCCGCAGGCTCAAGAGAGGTAAGAGGTAAAAATATTGGAATTGTTGGCTACGGTAACATCGGTAAGCAATTATCAGTTTTAGCAGAAGCCATTGGTATGAGAGTTTATTACTATGATGTTGATGATAAGTTAGCTTTAGGTAATGCTATTAAATGTAAGACGCTTAAAGATTTACTAAACATATCAGACGTCGTTACTTTGCATGTTGATGATAACAAAGCGAATCAGAATTTTATTGGAGCACAAGAAATTAATCAAATGAAAGATGGTGCGATGCTAATTAATCTAGCTCGTGGGTTTGTAGTTGATATAGAAGCTTTGGTGGCAGCACTTAAATCGGGCAAATTAGGCGGGGCAGCGGTAGATGTTTATCCTGAGGAGCCTCGAAGCAATGGAGAATTTTTTACGCAACTACAAGGATTGCATAATGTTATTTTAACGCCGCATGTAGGAGGAAGTACCGAAGAAGCACAACGCAATATTGCAGATTTCGTACCTAATAAAATAATGGAATATGTAAATTCTGGCAGTACCGTAGATGCTGTTAATTTTCCAAATATTCGCTTGCCAAAACAAAAAAAATCACATCGTTTTCTTCACATTCATAAGAATGTGCCAGGTATAATGGCAAAAATTAACGAGGTTTTAGCAAAATTTGAGATGAATATATCAGGGCAATATTTATCAACAGATAATCAGGTAGGTTATGTAATCACAGATTTAGACAAAGAATATAACAAAGATGTTATTCAAGCTTTAAAGAAGATTGAGAATACAATTAAATTTAGAGTGCTTTATTAATGGGGGATAACAGGCAAGTTTTTGATTTTTAAGTCATTGAACAACAAAAATTTTGAGTTGATTACTTAGCTTAATTCGCAGTTTTATGGTTGCCTTTTTTATTTAAGCCTCAAATTACCCATTTGCAGATTATAGTAGTATACAATAACTTTCAATTTTGGCACTTAAGCCAATTACCTATATATAATGTTAGCATACATTATGTGCACCAAAGAATATTTAAATCGAATAAAATACTTGAGAAAACCTCAAAAAGATTTAAATACTCTCAAAATTCTTCACGAAAGACACGTTTTTAATATACCGTTTGAAAATTTAGACGTTCAACATAAAATAGAAATCAGACTTGAAAAGAGCCATCTTTTTAAGAAAGTAATTGAAAACTATAGAGGTGGTTTTTGTTACGAATTAAATTATTTATTTTGGTTTTTATTAACTGACTTAGGATTTGATGCCTACATAATTTCAGCACAAATATTTGACGGAGAGAAAATAGGTCCTGAATATGACCATATGGCCTTAATAATTAATCTAAATGGGAAAAACTGGTTAGCCGATGTTGGATTTGGCGACTTATTTGTTAAACCTCTTAATATAGAAGTTGGAGAAGAGCAATTTGACGGAAGAAATTATTTTGTAATTAAAAACTGGGACAAAAAAACATTTCTTTTATCTATGTCTAAAAATAGAATAGATTATGAAAAAAAATATCTATTCAAAATAGACAAAAAAGAAGTTGAGGACTTTTCGGAACAATGTTATTTCAAACAATACTCACCTTCTTCTTATTTTGTGAAAAATAAAGTCATTACATTACCAATTGAGAATGGGAGGAAAACAATCTTTAATTCAAAATATATAGTTAAGAATAACGAAAATAAAACTGAATTGATGATTGAAACTATAAAAGAAGAAAAAAAAATATTGAAAAACGAATTTGACATTCAAGTAAAAACGTATGCTAACAAAGTGTATAAAACATAGCTAATAAGTGTTTAACCGAAAGGTTTGTTTATATTTAAAAAGTTGTAGGCTTCCCTGAAAATGTAGGCTTCCCCTTTTTGTAGGCTTCCCTAAAAATAGGACATTATAAAATTCGAATTTACTAACTTTAAATTCAAACTGTCAAAATGAAAAGCAGCAAGTTTAGCGAGAGTCAGATTATCAAGGCTCTCAAAGAAAATGAACAAGGAAGGTCTGTAGGAGA
>CANKUU010000020.1 GCA_947486785.1 uncultured Flavobacteriaceae bacterium
CGTATAGGTAATTACAAAATCTGCAGTACCTGCACTTTCATTAACACTAAAATCTGAAACAGAGATACCCTCGCCTGTTCCTGATCCGTCATTATCAGTAATTATACCAACACCAATGGGGTCTACGTCTTTTACTAGTGTAACGTAAGCATAAGCTTTTAAATACAATTCTTCTGCGCCCTCTAATAAGGTGTCTTCTAATATAGAAATGGTTACTTCATGCTCCTCGCCTTTATCGCCATCAAAAATAATTTCTCCGGATTGACTTGTAGTGTTATAATCTAAAGTATGCGTAGCTGTACCATTTGTACTTGTTGAATTTGGTGGGCGACCGTCATAAATATTGTAACCAACATAAAATCCTCCTTGAACCTCTACATTGGATGAAATAATAAAACTTGCTGTACCTGCGGACTCATCTACTTCAAAATCTGAAACACTAATTCCGTTAGAATCCTTTGTATCATTATCAATGATGCCTCCATAAGCGGTGGAATCATCAATCTCAATTTCAGAATTAGAGACGGTATGAATTACTCCTTTTAAGTACTCCGTTAATTCTATTACCTCATCGTCAATAATTGTAACGGAAATGGTTCTCACCTCAGTATTTACACCTGTAAAATTTAGAGTTCCGGTTGATGCACCCGTATAATCAGAAGGACGGTTTGCTACACCTGCAGTATTTGGTCCATCAGAAATATTATATTGAACAGAAAAACTATCTTGTACAGGAGCACCTGAATAAGTAACATTAAAGATTGCAGTACCTGCATTTTCATTAACACTAAAATCGCTAATTTTTAGTCCTCCAGTATCTCTAGATTTTATTTTAAATGAGGCCGTACTTTGATTATCTCCAACTGGCTTAGAAGGGTTTGATAATTTAACCGTAAAATTTTCGTTTAACTCTACTAAATTATCCTCTATAGCAGGAATAGAATACGTTTTAATCAGGGTATTAGATGGCATAGTAATACTAGACAGACTCGAGTAATCTGAAGAAGTTGTTGTACCATTGGTGTAAATAAGATCAAAGCTAATTTCCTGATCATACTTATGAGAAAAACTTAATTTTAGTTGCAAATTTTGCCCCTCATAATCTTCATTCCCAGTAATCGTAATATCAGGTAAAACGTTTAACCTGGCAGCGGATTCTTGTGTACATAGTAAGTTTGAATGTGATATCAAAACATTGTATTCTTTACCATGTAACCCTTCAGTATTGCTAATATTTAATGTTGCTGTATTTGCGCCACTATATACACCCCCGTCGGTAATATCAACCCCATCTTCTTGCCATTGATATATTAAATCTGAAGAGGTATCAACCGCACTAGGACCATTATAATTAGGCACACCTGCCGCAAAATCATTCGTATTTACGGCAGTAGCCACAACTGAAAAAGAAGTAGCATCTGCGTTGTTTTCGGTTTTGTCTTCTGGTTGGGTAACTATTCTAATTTCTGTAGCAACAAGCTCATTATCAGTTACTCCTGTATATCCACCCTGACCTACAACTCTACCTTGTGAATCTACGGTTACGGGTGAGGTACCTAAAACCCCATCGCCATCTGGATCTGTATGGCCAGCTTCTATCGTATCTTTACATCCATCACCGTCTGAGTCTCTATCTTGGCTGTTTATTTGACCATCTTGATCCTCATCACAGCTAGTTTTGGCTATATCGCCAAAGAAAAATACTTTAGAATCAGCCGCATCTCCTGTTGCATTATCACCAAAAGAAATACGTAAGCCGTAAACTAAAGTACCAGGACTTACTAAATCATCTACTGGGTACAAGGCCATCATCGCATTTTGCGTTCCATGTTCATGCACATTATGTCCTAAATCTGTATAATTAATAACAGATATTGGCGTGCCAATAAGTGCCCCATTGCTATCTAGAGCTTGTATAACCTGTTCGTTATTGCCCCCCCTCTCGGTTACCGCTAGAAAACCACCAGTAGTTGCACGAATTGGATTATCATAAAATAAATCAAAGTAATCACCATCAGAGTAATTATTTAATCCTTGTCCTGCACTTAAATTTTGATATGCATTTAAGTCTCGACTGGTAAAAGCTTCTAAAATTTTAGTGTCGTAATTAGGATCTGAGTAATCATATTGTTTTACGGTATGTTCTAAATAATAAATTCCGTCTGGATAATCTACACTAAAATGAGAGCTGTACGAATCTGGAACAATAAAATCAGTATACGTTATTCCATCATAGGTAATACTATTGAGCGTATGGGCTCTATCACTTTTAGAGGGGTCAGTAGATGATATATCATAGGTAAATGACAAAGGACCATCAATATTACTATTTACTGCACCACATTCATTAACATCTAAAATACCATCGTTATCATCATCTAAATCGACACTATCAGGAACGCCATCTCCATCAAAATCTGGCTCACCAAATGCAGCACTGCTAAAAGGCTTTCTGGTATTAAGTAAAGCTGATTGGGTTAATGTATCCCTTAAATTATTGTGGCTAACGACTACCGTATATTGCTTACCATCTAAAGCAGATGTATTGTTAATAGTCAATGTTTTGGTAGTTACCCCACTATATACATCGGTATTTGATAAATCTATCCCATCTTCTTGCCACTGGAAGCTTAAACCTTTACTAAAATATGATAGGTCTTGCTCAATATAATCAGTGGTAAAAGACGAAAAATTAGTGCTATTAATAGCTGTTGCCTCTACTGTAAAAGTAGCCGTATTAGTAGCATAAATGTTTACTAATATTGGCTCTGAAATTATGGCTATCTCCGTTGTTATACACTCCTTATCGGTTTCGCATGAATAAGGTTCTGGATCGTCTGCATGCCCTCTTATTATTGTAGTTGAAGCGGGTGCATCTAACCCTTCATATTTATCTATATTAATTTTTATCAATCCCTGAACAGGTAGTAATCCAAACAGAACATAAAATAAAACAAAAGTATACCTTCTACTTTTTAAAAAATAAATGCAGTTGACGCTCCTTAATACCGCCGTTTTAATTATATTTTTCATAGGTTAAGGTTTGAAGTCGTTTGTTACTTTAAAATCATAAACAGATTTATAAAGGCACAGCAGTTTGTAATATTCAAATTTGGAACTAAAACAAAAAACCCATAAAATATTACATATTTTGTAGGTATTTTCTTATGCAATATAAACTAGATGCACTAACACAGCTTACTAAATGTTGCAAAAACTACTATTATTGTTGTGTTAGACCTATATTTTGGAGTCAGAAAAAAAAGTAAGAATTGTTTAAGAAATACTCTTTCGATAAAGTGTTATTTTTTTAGACAAACAGAAAACTTGGCTTTTAGCGAGGCTAATTTGTTATATTAACATAGGACTCTAGACTATAAATGCAGCTAATTTTAGAAAGATTTGCATGGAATTGTAACTTTGACCAAAAAAGAATATAGCTTTTACATCTCTAAGAATGGTTTATAAACAGGCATTTATTTGTTACTCACCTGTAAAACTGCAGTAAGATTTAAAATTTAGTAGAAAAAGTACTTTCAAAAGTTTTTAGTGCTAGGTATGCTAAAAGCTGTAGGTACTTTTGTTGTGCACTTAAAAATCTATTTAAATTATGATATTTTCTGTTTTTACGCAATGTACAATTACACACGTACGATAAATATAAAAAACGCTAAACTTCATCTAAAAGAGTATACCGAAGTTCAATTGGGTTTTCTATTTCATTAAAAAGGAATATTACTTTAAAACAAGCAAAAAAACAACTATTTAAGAGTCTTGTAAGTACTTCTCTTCTACTAAAAACTGCTTCAATGAGACAGAGCCCAATATTAATCGCCCCATGTAGTGCGCGCTAAGCACAACAAAACCCGACTATAACTTAGAGTACGTAGTACAAATACTAAGTTATAATCGGGTTTCTTGTAACTAAACTTCTTAAGACCAGCTATTAATTTAAATAAAGGTGACCAGAAAGTGATTTTTGCTCTCCGTCGATATCTTGATAATTTAATATATAAAAATACGTACCAACAGGTAACCTTTCACCTTTAGATATGGTACCACGACCTTGAGACAAACCATTAAAAACATTGCCTGTACTATTATAAGATGTAGTATGGTATAAAATAACACCCCATCTATTATAAATTTTAAGGTCGTTAATTGGTCGATTTTCTAAACCTGTTATAATTAAATGATCATGCATACCATCACCATTTGGAGTTACTACATTGTAAACCTCTACCTGATCTGGTTCAACATTAGGATCAGGATCTAAATAATCTGGTATGCCATCTTCATCAAAATCATCGTTGCCATAATTACCATCTTCATTTAAATCTTCATTTGCAGTAGGTACACCATCACCATCATCATCAGTATCTCGATAATCAGACTCATCATTACCATCTGTATTTGGCAAATCATTGATTGGATCATCAATTTCATCATTTACATCATTATCAATTTGGGCTAAACCTTCAAAGGCGTCATCTAAACCATCATTGTCTTTATCTGAACCAATTAATACGATATCTGCAATGCCATCATGATCATGATCATGACCTTCTATAGCATCAGGTACATTATCATTATCACTATCAGTATCTAAATAATCTGGTATGCCATCATTATCGGTATCTACTGGGCTTAGACCTATAATTGTACCGTTTTCATAGACATCATCTAAACTATTACCGTTTGCGTCTGTTAAACTTGGTGCAACATAAGCGTCTGTAGTTTGTGCCTCTACATTATCTGGTATACCGTCATTATCACTATCAATATCTAAATAATCTGGTACACCATCATTATCGGTATCTGTAGGATCAGTAGCAGGGTTATCATCTCCATCAAGATTTTTATCCTCTAGGGCATCAATAATTCCGTCATGATCGGCATCAATTGAGTGTTCTTCATTGTCTAATATGGTACCTACCCCATCGGCATCAACAATTAAAATTAAAGAATTACTACTATTTTCGAGGTTTATATGCAACATTTCAGCAGCTTCTACAAGATCATCATCTATAATATTAACCGTAACTGTTTGGCTATCTCCGCTTTGTGTATTTGCAGAGAAACTAAGGCTACCCGTTGTTAAACTTATAGTATAATCTTCTGGTGCTACTGCTGTACCATCTGTTACTGTATAATCTACCGTAAAAGCATCTTTTACCGTTGGGCCAGTATAGGTGACTATAAAATCTGCAGTACCCTCACTTTCATTAACACTAAAATCTGAAACCGATATACCTTCATCTGTGTCAGGGGCATCATTATCTAAAATATATCCCTGCTCATTTGAATCTATTACTGCTATTGGTGAATCTTGTATCTGTTCTAAAATTATAATCAAATTCTCTGTAGGTTCTAAAATTTCATCATCAATAATGGTTACATCAACAAAAAAGTGGTCGCCATTTTTAGTGTTCGCAGGAAAAGTTACGCTACCCTGGTTAGATGTAACAGTATAATCATCTGGTGATACCGCCATACCGTCTGATATAATATAATTTACCGTAAAAGGGTCTTGAACGTCTTTTCCTTCATAGCGAATTTCAAATTGACCAGTACCAGCATCCTCTGCTACTCTAAACTCATATACTGATACCCCATCGGTTAAATCTCTATCATTATCTAATATGGTACCTGTACCCCTATTTTTGGTAAAGTTAACCGAAGCTGTAGTGGCAATTTCTAACTCAAATGTTTCGGTATTTTCTATTATATCGTCATCTGTAGCATTTAAATTAAAAGAAACCTCAGTTTCGCCTGCAGCTAAAGTTACGCTTATTTCTCGCGAATAATCTGCATCTGTAGTAGTTGTGTTAAAATATGTTAGGTTAAAACTAATATCAGCATTTGTTGCTTTTGTAGCACTAATAGTAAAACTTAAATTCTCACCTTCGGTTGCACTTGCATCGTTTATACTAATACTTGGTGTAAGGGCAAGGTTAGCACTATTTGTAAACGTTTCTACACTACATGCGTTGTTAGGGTCTGTTACCATTAACCTAAAGTCATTAGAATCGTCTGTAGCAGAAACATTAGTTAATGTTAATGTGTTAGTACTTGTGCCTGAATAAATACCACCATCAGAAATTGCATTCCAACTATCACCTTCATCTGTACTTAATTGCCATTGGTAGCTTAGCCCCGTTCCGCTAACAGAAGCTGTAAACGAAACTGTATCTCCTATTGTTGCCACTTGATCTACAGGTTGTGTGGTAACGCTTACCGTTTGTGATGGAGTTACCACAGCGTTTGTACTACCCGTATAGCCCCCTTGACTAGTAACTCTACCCTCTGAATCAACGGTTACTGGTGAAGTGCCTAAAATACCATCGCCATCTGGGTCGGAATGACCCGCTTCTAAGGTATCTGAACATCCGTCACCATCAGAATCTAAATCTAAATGATTTGGAATACCATCAGCATCAGCATCACAATTTACTACTATAACTGGTTCAACAGCTGCAACAAGATTACCATCTTTTACATTATTTTGCAGTATCTCAAAAGACACCTTCTTTATTCCGCTAACGTATAAGTCCGGTAAACTGGTAAATTCTACTGTTCCTGTTCCTTGAGTATTTTGTCCTGATATTTTGGTATTACCAGCAATGGCATGTTTGCCAGAAAATTCTATTTTATCAAGCCATCGTTCATTTTTTATTCGAAAATCTGCATTATTAATAACCGTACCATCATTTAGAGTAACTATAAAATTACCAACAACTGTTTTTAATGTAGTATTTGCATAGGAAAGACTTCCAAAAACCAATTCTAAATCTCTTACCTCATTATCAAAAGTAAGTGTATGAGAATGTGGCACAGGTACGTTATTAAAATCTGCTTCCTCAAAAACAAAAACACTTTTATTATTATGATCATAGATTATGCCATCTACTGTAGATAAAGTAACATTATTAACTATTTCACCATTAAGGCTTAAAGCACCGTTCGTGCTAGTTGAGCGCCTCATCGTTAAGATATCATTACACTCTTCAGTGTCTAAAATACCATCGTTATCCGAATCTAAATCACAAACATCAGAAACACCATCGTTATCACTATCTCTATTGCCCGATGCCGCTGCATCACATGGGTCAATATCTTCTAAAGAAGCACTACTTACAACAGGTATTTGAAGGTTTTGACAAAAGCAATTTGCAGCACCTGGTGCAAACTCTACTACTATATTTCCTTGTTCTCCGCAAAAAGTAGTAGTACTAAAGTTTATATTTTCTTCTAGGCTACTACCGGCAGTAATCGACTCAGAAATACTACCTGAATAAATTGCGTCTCCTGTTTTTGTTCCAGAAGCATCAGCACAGAATACTTGATACATTGTACCAGCTTCTAAATTAGCATTACCTGTGTTCTCAACCCCTACATTAATCGTATATATGGTAGATTCTGAGCCATGAACATAAGTAGCATTTGGAGTAAAACTAGATTGCGAAAGCAGGCCTTTATTTACGGTAACAGCACTATCTTTAGTACCCGTATCAACCTCGGTTAAACCGCAAGAGTCAGTACCACAAACGCGAGAATTATTCTCTATATAAGTTCTTACGCTAAGGTTATAATTACCTGCACATAAACTTGAATCTGCCACTAAATCTAAACTATACTGTATTTTAGTTGCGCCTGAAACACCTGAAGGTAATTTAATTTTTAGTTCTTGATGATCGCCAACGGTTGTTACGTTTATTAAAGTTGCTGCAACACCAGAATTAACGGGCGTACCACTAAAAGAGTTTGTTACATAATTTATGCCCGCTGGAAGCGTAATTTTAGCAAAATCCTTTTTGGCTGAAATACCATCAATAATTTGGGTTTCAAACGTTACGTTTGTTGATTCGCAACCCTCTATCGTATTAGGGTTTGAAATAGTCGTTCGCGTTTCGTATTGCGGTTGAGCACCTTCAATAATTATAGGATCGCTAGTATCTGAGCTGCCATTGCCATCAGCTTCTCCGCTACAAGCGTTATCTCCATACATCGTATAGGTAGAACCTGTATTAGAACGGTAGCTACAAGTAGGCGTTAATAGTAGCTCTACCTCCGCAATTTGGTTAAAAATACTTTCGGCTTCATAAGCACCAGGTAACCCCTCTAAATCTCTTAAAACGGTATGATCTAGTAAGTTTATCGTAACTGTGCTACCATTAATTGTAGGCGTTACGGTTTGCGCAGTACTTGCATTACTAGGGTAGCGTATATTAATTTGATCTAGAGATAAGGCATCAATATCGCCAGGGATATTAAATTGAATTGAAGGTGAAGTTAGGTATCCATCACCAGCGTTACGGGCCTGCAACTTAACTCTAAATTGTTCGCAACTATTTACAGGCGCAGTAGGTTGTTCTAAAATACGAAATTGAATAGTAGCCTTCACCGGATTTAAAGTTAAATTTAAAGGCGTGTAATGCGGCAAACCGGCATAACTGCTTGGGTATGCAAAACAATCGTAATTTTGCGAAACCACAATAGTTTGATTTTCGCAAGAAGTAAAAGTACCCTCAAAACGAACCTTTTTGCTTCCGTTTTTTTCTAAATCTCCAAATTGTATATAATAAATACTGCCTTCAGTAACTACAGTTAATGTAGTTTCAGTGTCACCATCTACTAGAAAAGCAGCTGTAACCATATATCCATTAGAACCATCTACTCGTACCCAATTATTATTAGACTCTAGATTATTATGATTAGATATATCTACTATAAAACTTTCTTTAGCGTTATTGGCTATAACAGTAGAGTTATCGGTAGTTATTCTATTATCTGCACGGGTATAGCTATAACTTTGATTTGATGATTCTGAAACTGATACAGGATCATCTGACCATGGATATTTTAAATAATTTAAGGTTGTATTAATACTTGTATTTAAGGGGGCATTTGCCCTAGCCACCAAAGCAATGTTATGTATAGCTTGTTCATAGTGAGTTGTTTCTACATGTTTGTAGCTCGAAGTTGGTGTAATCGTTACCGTATTACCTGATGTAGAAGCAACTAAGCCTCCATTGTCAGTGCTTGGTACATAAAAACCACGGTCAACATTGGCGTGATTATTATAAGTATAACCTTCTGGTAAGTTGTAAACCGCAGACTCAAATATAAAAATCGGTCTAAATTCGTTAGTAAAAGCGTCAGTAATTACAGAAGAATAATTCAATCCTTGACTATAAAATTCATCAGAGGTACAACCTGCACCGCTATCAGCACTATTGTCTAATTCGATAAAGGGCTCAACAAAAAAAGCAGCATCAGTAAATTTATCGCAAGATAATTTTGTGTCTGAGGTGTCTAAGCTGAAAAATTCTCCAGAAAATTCAGTAAAATCATACACAAGAGGAGCCGAAGGAAATTCATCTGCAAATTGCAGGGTAAAATCTAACTCAATCTCATCATTCTCTAAACCGTCACCGTAATTATAACTAGAAGAAATAATACTTCGATAGCTGGACAAGTCGAAGGTCATTGTATAGCTAGAGCCATCTCTACCCATAACCGGCGAAACACTTAGCGCTGTGGTTCGGGCATTCGAAGATCTGTCGTTAATGGTAATTTCACCGCCTACAAAAGAAAAAAGATTAGACAAATTAGAATTGCTATTATTTTCATCAGCATATTTTATTTGAAAAAATAAGTTATCACTTGCAAGATTTTGCATAAAAGCATTTGCCGTTACATGCATTTTATCTTTTGGCAAATAGCGCTTTAACTTATGTGAATTTGGATCTAAAATTACTTTGGTACTCATGCTTTCATCAGTCCATCCTGCAGTACTTCGGTTAGCATCAAATGAGGTTGTAACTGGGCCTGTACAAGTAGGAGGCGGGCAATGCACATTAATATCAAAATTACCACAATGCAAATCACGAGAAAAACAATCGCTTATTATCTCTGTTTTGTATGGAAAAGAGGTTTCTATTGGACCCGAATAAGAGGAGCAATTTAAGGTTAGTGGAAAATTTATTGGTATTTCTATTTCATGTAATTCTAGAAAATCGGCCAAGTTAGATTCTTCAAAAGTAATTTGATTTCCCGATTGTGTATAACGCGAATCATTAGTTGAAAGAGCTATACCATTTGGCACGGTTATGGTCGCTTTGTACTTTGAACTTGGGTCATTGCTAAATAATGCCGTGTCGCTACACCCTACTTGGTTAGCAAAAGAAAAAACTCTACCCGTAAAACTGATATTAAAAACCTCTGAACCTGTTGCGTCTAAATCATAGTCTAAAGGTGAAGTATCATCAAAGGTTGGTAGAGAACTTAAAGATCCGCTATACAAAGATAAATTTTCAGGAACACTATAATTGTTACATTTAGTTTTTGCCCAAGTAAAAATAGATAGTGCTGTAAAGTCTAAAAGTATAGTTTCATCCTCATTACATGTGGGTGTATTTGGTAACAGATTAAAATTTGCGCTAAAGTTTGTACTCTCACCAGCAGGTAAATCATCAAAAAAACCATCACCATCTAAATCAGTTAATCCGCCAGGACCATCAAGATCGGTAGTAAAATCTTCTGGGCGAAGCACATACGAGCCTAAGCCCGTTGCATCAGCCCTAGTGCTAGGCAATCGACTTGGTGTAATTGTGTTTCCATTTAAAGCGAAGGTATCTAAAGAGTAGTTAACTTCATCATCATTACCATGCAATTGATTGTTGGTAGGAGAAGAGTCTGAACCAAAACCTAAATTAATGGTAATATTATAAGCAGGATTGTCTGAAGACTCATTAGAAATCTTGTTTGTGTACGTATTTGGCGTATTAAAATTTGGATTAAAAACAGTTGAAACTCGCGATAACTTTAATGCAGCTAACTGGTCATTAATGTTAACAAAACCAGGAATAACAGTCGATGTTTGGCAAAAAGAATCTACAGCGCAACCCCAGCTAGCCTTGTGCCGTGTTGATTCATTTTCGACACAAGCATCTAAAGTAAAGCTCTCTGAGAGCGTAATTCGCTCTCCGTCATCAAAGAAAGCATCTCCGTTTCCTACATTACCTGCAAAAGGAGCACTAGAAAGATCGAAAGTATATGTAAAGGTATTGCCAGATTGTGTAGGGCTTAATACCGAGCCATTAAATGATAATTGATAATTACTTAGGTTAGCGCTAACATCAACCTGATAAGAAATATTACGTGTACTACCATTACCAGTATTTCGCAGAACAATGTTTCGAGAATCACTTTCATTAAGACCTATGCCAGACTGGTTAATTGCGTCAACCACAAAAAAGGGTCGTAGCAAATCGTATGAATTTATCGTTAAATCATTATCAGAATAAGATGAAGGGTTACGAGCAGCACCATCGACAAAAGTAACCGTATGTGCATCTTTAAAAATACCTCCGTTATATGAAAATTGAACTGCTTCGCAGCCTGCATTCTTTAAAAATGTAAATTCAATGGTATCATCTATAGTCCAGTTTGCATTATTGGCCCGTTCAATACGAAATATGGGTTGATTTAAATTGGTAATATTTAGCTCGCTAACGCTGTAATCATTACTCGCCGGTTGCGAAGTAATAACTAAACTAGAACCTATATAATTAATACCATCAGGTAAATCGAATGCTATTTGAAACTCGTTCATATCTGCTACTTTTGAGCGCACTCGAACAGATGTAAGATCAGTATTGTCATCATCGCAAGATTTAATATTTGGTGCGGTGACTTCTACCTTTACTTTACTATTATTAATTTGAGCGTGAAGCGAGCTTAAAGGGACTAGGGCTATTAAGAAAACAAATAAAACCTGTTTCCTAGAGCGTACGAAACGGTTAAGCCAAACAATTAGGGACATATTGTTAGTTTTTATGATAAGTTTAAACTCCTACATCACAACCAATTATTTATACTTAAATGCACTAACATTTAAGTTTTAAGGTAGGATTTTGGGAGCTAATCGTTGAATATTTATATATAGGTTAATCTAAATTTTGTTCTATTTACTGTTAAGTATCTTGCATATTTTTGAAATTGATGTTACTTAAGAACGACAAAATGTAGTTTTTATTTTAAACTATAAATTGGAGTTTGCTGGTTTAAAACTTTAAAATAAAATACTTAAGCATAATGCATCATCGATTAATAATTTTAAAGGCATGGTCATGGGATAAAATGAGAATAAACCGAATTAATTAGCATTTTAACTATTATTTTTTTTTAAAATTAAGAATCACAAAGAGCGAAATAGTGGTCATTTTTTTCTCTTTATTTATTTTTATTTCCTTTTATGCTGATAAAAACGATGAAAAGGAAGCCGATTTTGCCTAGCACTTTTTGGATATAGACCTTTAAAGGTTTTTAAAAACTAAAATATTGCCTAGATTTTTTTATCTATTTTAGTAACAGATAAACGTTTTGTTTAATAATTTTTTAGCAGGTGATTTGGGCAAAATATACCTCGCCCTATCATGGAAGTATTTGGTAAACGACATGGGTGTAGTACGACAGCTCAACGGCAATATCGATTATCAGTTCTTTTACGAGATGCATCGTGGTTATAAGCGTATTAGCACCTATAAGATGGTTAGCGAGATTTGGTACAAACTTGCCTAAAACCTCGATACTTAAAACCTAAAGAAAGCTTTGTTCTATTCGCGGTTGCCTTATATAGCGGATAAGCTTAACATAGTAAATACATGATACCTATTACCAGAGTAACCTCAGATACCCTAGTAACGTAAAGCTTTTCTAGAAAAGTGTGGAGTGAACCTAATACCAACTAAACACCATTTGCAAGGTCTTTAGGTATAAAAACAGGGACAAGAGATCGCTGGCTAAGAACCTCACTCGCATCAAGTCTCAAATCCGTAGCATTGAAAAAAAGATCTTTCAGAAACATAAAAAATACCCCAAAAATAAATTCAAAGGCATTTTTAATACATCCTACTTCTAAAAATTAGGTTTCTCCAGAAAGTGCTTAAATAATTTATCTAGGTTAACACAACACCTATAGTTTTTTAAGAATTGACTTATTTATCCTTTTAACCAAAGATGGTCCTTCGTAAATAAAACCGGTATATAACTGAACTAAATCGGCGCCGGCTTCAAGTTTTTCTATGGCGTCTTCTGCCGAATGAATACCACCTACACCTATAATAGGAAAAGCTTTGTTACTTTTTTCTGCCAAAAATCGAATAACCGCTGTGCTTCTATTGCCTATGGGTTTGCCACTTAAACCCCCTCTTTCTTCTGTGAACATTAGATCAGATTTTAGTCCCTCACGCGCTATGGTAGTATTGGTGGCAATAACACCATCGATGGCCGTATTATTAACAATATCAATAATATCTAAAAGCTGGCTATCAGTTAAATCAGGCGCAATTTTTAAAAGAATTGGTTTCTCTTTAACCTCTTTTTTTAAAGCATTTTTTTTGTTTTCCTTTTTTAACTCTTTTAACAAAGCTGTAAGCGGCTCTTTATCTTGCAGCTCTCTTAGACCAGGTGTATTGGGTGAACTAACATTAACCGCAAAATAATCAACATAATCAAAAAGAGCATCCATACATATTAGATAATCTTTTACAGCCTCATGGTTGGGCGTAACTTTATTTTTTCCAATGTTGCCACCAACAAGTACACGGTGTTTTTTCTTTAAACGTTCAACAGCATCAAAAACACCTGCATTATTAAAGCCCATTCTATTAATAATTGCCTGATCTTCTATTAATCGAAATAACCTAGGCTTTTTATTGCCTTCTTGTGGCTTGGGCGTTAGGGTACCGATTTCTACAAAGCCAAAACCAAAATCTGAAAACTCATTAAAAAGTTTCGCGTCCTTATCAAAACCAGCAGCAAGTCCTACTGGATTTTTAAATTTTAAACCAAATACTTCTCTTTCTAATCGTTTATCATTAATACTATAAAAGTTTTTAAAAATAGAAGAAAAACCAATTTTTGCTAAAAACCTGATTAAAGAAAATGTAAAGTGATGTGCTGTTTCTGCATCTAGCAAAAACAAAATTTGACGCACTAGAAGTTTATACATATCAGTTAAGTAAGAAAGTTTTGTCAAAAATACGAACTGAACTGTGGTATTTAATGTAATTTGATCAAAATTATTAACAGATTAAAGTTGAAAATTATTCAGGATTTACTTCATTAGCCTTAAGCGGCAAAGGCACCACCTTAATTGGGTCTCTTAAGGCCTCATTACAAAGCTCTAAATACCGTTGATATTGTTTTACGTTAAATGTTTCGAGTAGTTTTTTATCTGTTGCAATAGAAGCCTGTACAATTTTCTGTTGTAAAACCTTGTACTTTGAAGCTAGTAGGCTCAACTCTTCAGGTGTACTTTGTGGTTGTTGCGCAAATAACTTTTGAATTTCGCCCTCAACAACCTCAACTTCTATTTTTAATTCGGCCGAAAGTTGATTCATCTTAGCTATCTGCTCTTTATTCATTTGAAAAACATTTGCTAAAGTTTCTGCATTTTCTGCTCCAATGTTTAGTGTACAATTTTGAGCCAATCCGTAGAAAGCAAAAAAATTAAAAAATAAAAATATTCTTAAAGTCTTCAATAACATAATATTAGTTGCTAATTTAGTTTCTCGCATTGCTTAGTTATAAACAGTATTTTTGATTAAAAATTATATTAATGCAGCATCTTATTAATCGTTTTCTGAGTTATGTCAAAATTGACACCCAAAGCAACCCAACTTCAAAAACAATACCTAGCACAGAAAAACAATGGAACCTTGCCAACGAACTCGTTTTAGAACTCAAACAAATTGGCATGACCGATGTAAGCATAGATCATAATGCATATATAATGGCCACCTTACCCAGCAACATAACCTATGACGTGCCCACCATTGGTTTTATATCTCATTTTGATACTACTCCTGATTTTTCTGGACACAACGTTAAGCCTCAAATTATCTACGATTATGATGGTGGTGACATTGTTCTTAATGTTGAAAAAAAGATTGTTTTATCACCTTTTTATTTTAAAGATTTACAACAATATAAGGGTCAGACTTTAATTACAACAGATGGCACTACCCTCTTAGGTGCAGATGATAAAGCAGGAATTGCTGAAATAATTACAGCAATGGAGTACCTTATTCAACACCCTGAAATAAAACATGGTGAAATTCGTATTGCTTTTACCCCAGATGAAGAAATTGGTCGGGGTGCTCATAAATTTGATGTTAAAAAATTTGGGGCAGCATGGGCATATACGATTGACGGAAGCCAAATTGGTGAGTTAGAGTATGAAAATTTTAACGCTGCCGAAGCTAAAGTAATTATCAAAGGTAAAAGCGTTCACCCGGGTTATGCAAAAGGAAAAATGGTTAATGCTCTTAGCATTGCAAATGAAATAATAGGTATTTTACCGCCTGAAGAAACGCCACAACATACTTCAGGACGTGAAGGTTTTTTTCATCTTCATCATATGAAAGGCGGAATTGAACATGCCGAATTTGAGCTCATCATTCGTGACCATGATGCCAAACATTTTGAAAGGCGCAAACAACTATTAAGAGATATTACTAACGAGTTAAATAAAATTTTCGGAGACTGTATTTCATTAGAAATAAACGACCAATATTTTAACATGCGCGAAAAAATAGAGCCTGTTTTACATATTGTTGATTTAGCAAAAGAAGCTATGAACGCTGTGGGCGTTACCCCCATAATTAAACCTATAAGAGGCGGCACAGATGGTGCACAACTAAGTTTTATGGGCTTGCCTTGTCCGAACATATTTGCTGGCGGGCATAATTTTCATGGTAAATATGAGTATGTACCTGTAGAAAGCATGCAAAAAGCAGTTGAAGTTATTGTAAAAATTTCGGAACTTACTGCAACCAAGCAATTTTAGCTCCTTGTATAAAGAATGATTTTTAGAATTCTATCCTTTTACAGCTTTTATTAAAGGAGTAAACTCGAATAAAAACACTTGTAGAAGTGCCTAAAAAAAGCCATTTTTTTTCGGCTCATGTATATACTTGAATGTTTAGGTTAATCGATTTTAGCGTTTTTTACTATGTTATTCTCAAAAAATGTAAAATATATTGCTGCGAAAATAGTAACAAGAAAATACGAAATAAGCAACAAACTAGCAAAACTTAAAATTTCATTTAATTCATTTCCCACTTTAAAAAATAGGATAAATAGTATACCTAAGACACCTCGCACAACCTCTATTACTGCAGCATATCGACTTCTATCCATCAAAGTTGTATATCCGTAAATTCCGATAAAAATAAAGGCACCAATAATTAGCCTATTATTAAAATCGATGGTAGCATAATTATAAAAAAGACACATTAGTGCGCCTAATGTGACAACTAGTTGAAAAATAACATAGCCGTTTAAAGCTTTTGAAGATGGTGTCTTATATCGCTCAAAATCATACACATCTTTGATAATTTCAATCGGAAACTTTTCAACTACATCAGCCGGCCGCCAACCTGTTGGCATAAACCAAATTCTAACCTTGTCCCAATAACTATTTGTGCGCCACGCGTCTTTTACAATACGCCAAAAATGTTGAAAATTAATTAACACCGGATTCCATGTCGCCGCTGGCTTCAGTACACCATATTGCGGCGGCACATCGTCTAATTCTTCTTGAAAGGTGCCAAAAATACGGTCCCAAATAGATAAAATTTGACCTAGATTTTTATCAATATACTCCGAATTTATAGCATGATGCACCCGATGCTGAGAAGGGGTGATAATTAAATATTCTAAGTATCCTAATTTACCAATATGCTGCGTATGATACCAAAACTGTGCAAAAAGGTGAATAGGAGCTAATAGTGCAATAACCTTATTGGGCACCCCTAGCAACGCTGCAGGTATTAATAACAACGAAAAATAACCAATTAAGTTAGAAACTGGTTGTCGTAAAGCACAAGCAAGATTAAACTCTTCGCTACTATGGTGTATTACATGTTGGTTCCAGAAGATATTAATTTTATGATTTAAACGATGATTCCAATATCCTGCAAAATCTATAGTAATAAAAGCCACCAACCAAACGAGCCAGGTTGCATTTAATTCTAACAATGCTAAATGTTTTAGTAAATACGGATAGGTAACTAACACAATACCTAAACCTAATGAATCTTTTAAAATATTAGTAAACCCCGAGCTTATACTTGCAACAGTATCCATTACGGTATATTTCTGATTTTTTATAAAATAGCCATATAAAATCTCTACGAACAACAATACAATAAAAAACGGTATAGCATATAATAATGCCTTAGCATAGGTTTCCAAAATAAATTATTTTTTAGCTCATTTTTCGCCTGTCAAATATTTAAAGTCGGGCTGATTGCCTTTAGGTAGTATAGAACAAGAATAATCAGAACTATTGTCACAACGTAGCATATAAGCCTTATTAAAATCTATAACAAACATATCATTTTCTGGCAATTTTAAGTCGTTAAAGCTACCACATATAATAAGAATCATTGCCATTTGACAAATCCGTAAAAGGAAGAAAGAAATAGCTTCTATTTTCTCTTTCAAACTATAGCTATGGTACGCATTCAATTTTAACTATCTCCTTTTAATAGTAAATTGTGCTTGGTCATATTTTACAAATATAGGCAGCATGTTTGTGGTCGTCTTCATTTGAAAAGGTATGTTACTTAAGAATTTGATTAAACCTGCTTGTGTTCGTAACATCGTATCAAAAAAAATGATGCTTTTTTAAGGCTTTAAACACTTCATTAGGCTTGTTTTGAAAATATTTTGCAGTTTCTTCTGTTTTATTTTAACACTCTAAACAAAGCACCTATTCTTCATAAATCTCAAACTTCAATAGCTAATAAACCGTTTGGATGAAACCTAGTCTTTGTAAGGTATTGTTTTCAAAAGATGATCAATTGCGGCTAATCTTGCTTCTGTTTTTTTATTTGCTTGAATAATCACCCACGGTGCATGCTCAGAATTTGTGTCTTTCAACATTACCTCTTTGTACTTGGTATACTCATACCAGAGCTCTTGTGCGCGCTCATCAACCGCAGACATTTTCCATCGTTTTAAATCGCTTTTCTTTATTTCATCAAATCTTTTTTGTTGCTCTTCTTTAGAAATAGAAAAATAAAATTTAATTAAATAAAGATCTGATTGAATGATCATTTTTTCGAAATCATTCACCTGATTCATAAAAGTTTTATATTCCTCTTCAGTACAAAAACCATTAACGGGTTCAACTACTGCCCTATTATACCAACTTCGATCGAAAAATATAATTTTCCCAGGTTTTGGAAGCTCATTAACATATCGTTGAAAATACCATTGCCCCTGCTCATCTTCCGTTGGCTTGTTTAATGCAACCTTTCGGTAGTACCTTGGATTTATATGTGAAGCTATTCTGCGAATGGCGCCTCCTTTACCTGCTGCATCTCGCCCCTCAAATAAGATTACAATTTTCTTATTATTCTTAATAGCCCAGGTTTGTAGTTTTACTAATTCTATTTGTCGCTCTAATAAGTTGTTCTCATAACGAACCTCGCGAAGTGTCTTTTCAAGATCAATATTTTTACTCGAAAACAAACGACGTAGTCCTAATTTTGAATTAAGCAATTTTAAGTCCTCCGCTGTTAAATTAATTTCTTTTACTGTTTTCATAGTATATATTATATATCAATCTGTTTGGCATTTCTATAATAGCGAACAATTACGTTAGGGTCTGGCTGTATTACTTTACCCGTTTCTTTACCTACCTTATAATCAAACTTAGACAACAAATATCGTATACTCTCTAGCCTTGCGGTTTTCTTATCATTTGTCTTTACAATTACCCAAGGGCAAAAAGGGGTGTGCGTTTTTGAAAACATCTGTTCTTTGTAATACGTATATTTATCCCAAAGCTCTTGCCCTTTTTTGTCAACTGGGCTAAATTTCCATTGTTTTAATGGGTTCTTCAATCGAGCATTAAATCTAGCGCTTTGAACTTCTTTAGAAATCGAAAACCAAAACTTAATTACAATAACTCCATCTTCATAAAGCATATGCTCAAATTCGGGTACCTGAACTATAAATTGTTTGTATTCTTTTTTATCACAAAAACCCATCACAGGTTCAACTACTGCTCTATTGTACCAACTTCGGTCGAAAAAAACTATCTCACCTGGGTTAGGTAATTCTTTAATATATCTTCTAAAATACCATTGCCCACGTTCTGTATCAGTTGGTTTAGATAGAGCTACTACTCGTGAAGTACGCGGATTTAGATGTTCTATAAAACGTTTTATAGAACCCCCTTTACCAGCTGCATCTCTTCCTTCAAAAAGTACTGCAACACGCATATTATTCTTGGTAATCCATTGTTGAAGGTTTACCAACTCACTTTGCAGCTGACTTAATTCAATTTCATACTTTAAATTACTGAGAACTTTATCAATATTTATATGCTTTTTATTTGCTATTTTAATAAGATCTTTTCTGCTTTTAGCATTCAAAAGATCGCTTGCATTATATTCCATTGGCTGACTATTTTCGTTTTGTTTTAGATAGATATAGAAAAAACACCTTACCGCTTATTTAGAAATACATTTAGACGTTTGGCTACCATTATTAATCTAATTTGGTCCAATCATAATATGCGCTCTGTGCGTACCAGGGTCCATAATCCAAGGCATTCCTTTCGCATGAGGTTTTATGGGTAAACCTGTTGATTCTGATGTTGCAAAAGGAGTATAAATAACATATCTAAATGTACCATCCTTTAAGACTGCAGTAGTTTCATTATAGCTAGCCTCTGAACCAAAATAAACATACATCATACTCGGTGTGTTGGGCATAATTAAGGTGCCTTCAGCAACTTCTTTACTACGAATTTTTCTAATTTCTTTCATATTCATGCCTTGCTTCCTCAATTCGCGTCCCCTTTTCATAAAAGGCTCAAGCCCTTTAAAATAACAAGACACACTAATGCCTTCATTAAATGGATTATCGGCAAGACATACCAGATTGTTGGTTCCTTTTCTCAGCACCACTAAATCGCCGTCTTTATTGTAGCCAAATACCGCGGCATTCGCTCGTTTATTCTCAGGTGCTGGCAATACTGCAGTTTTTATTTGCACTTCTTTAGAAAAAATTTTAGGTTTTTCTTCTTGTGCCCAAGTACTAAAGATAGTAAATAATAACACAGGTGCGAGAAAGTTTTTCATCTTTTGATGTTTGTTTAAAGATAAGAAATTCTCTTAAAAAAAATAGTTCTAAAGTGCTTTTACGAAAGAAATAAAACATCTCTAATACTAAGCTAGCTTATAAGGCTTCTTATAAATAGAACTGTTTAGTTTTTTAAAACTTCTCATTAATGGGTAGTGAAAATAAATAAAACTTCTATGGGGCTACTGTTTCTAATTCTTACGAGACTAGCCATTTAAAAACACAATTTGTTAATTGAAATACCATTTAAAAAAGGCTACGTTTGTTAACCAAACATAATCACATATGAATTAAACTGCAGCAAATGTTTAATCGAAACCATTAAAGGGCAATTTCAAATAAGCACACATCTGCATTTTGATAATGAGCAGGCAACTCATCCGTATTTTTTAATTGAACTATTCCCAAAAAATTAAAACCACAGTTGGTATAATGTGCTATCAATTTTTGATTATTGCCGCAAGTATCCATTCTTATGAACTTTTTTTGATGCAAGACAGCGTATTCTCTCGCCCAATTTACAATTACTGATACCAGCTGTAGCCCCCGAAAATTAGGGTTAGTTGCTATTCTATGAATATAAATGGCAGGTTCTATATTTCGTTTCTCCCAAATTTGAGGATCGCTAAAGGTAATTGCCCATACACAGGCTATTTGATTACCTATTACAATTTTAAATTGTCGCTTTTCTTGCACCTCATTCGCTACTAATTCTCTCCTAAATTGGGGCCAAATGTTTTTTGCAAAAGTAACTTTCTGATGTTCTGTTGCTAGGTTATAAAGACGAAATATTTCAGAAATATCCTTATCTGTGCTGTTTGTAATATACATACACCTATTAGTTTAAGGTAGTTAAAACTCCTTTTTAATACTATTTTTTTTTTGAAATAAATTGCGCCATACAGTCCTTTACGATTAGCAATTAACATTAGATTTTTCAAAGTTATCTAATATACTAACAACAAAAGTAAATCATTTGAAGGCCATCTGTAATGCAACTTAGATATTAAGACCTTGTTACGAAGCGGCTACAAATTATTTAAAATGTATTCGCTAAGAGGTATAAAGCTGGCTGTACCTATCATTAGATTTAATTATTTTTAATGCTAGGGTATTTTTGGGCTCTAACACCAAACTGTAAATAAGTTGCTCTTATATGGTAAAGCTTTATAAATGTAACTAATAGGTTTCTATTTTTCTAAAATTAGAAAAGAAACCATTTACTAAGGGCATTTTCATCTGCATTGTTGGCCGAGCTGTACTTTTGTATTAAAAAATTCAATATCAGTTTGCCATCCCTCTAAGGTTTGGTTTTTTACTTTTCTCTACAAGAGCTTATTTCAAATAAAGCATCTACCGTATAGCTTTATTGCCAAATCTTAAAATTTAAACCTGCTTTATTTTTTTTAATGTTCTTTACGGGTTAAATTTTATCTCATTTATTTAAGAAAAACTCGCCAAACTCTTTTCTAGGGTTTCAATCTTAGCTTCTGCATCTGCCTGCTTTTTTCGCTCAACAGCGATTACTTGCTCTGGGGCATTGTTTACAAAACGTTCATTTGAAAGTTTCTTTTGAACAGAAATTAAAAAGCCTTTGGTGTACTTCAACTCTTCTTTAATTTTAGCGATTTCAGCTTCAATATCTATTGCTCCGCTTATCGGAATAAAGTATTCATTGGCCTTTACCCTAAAAGACAATGCGCCTTCTACCGTTTCATCTACATAAGAAATTGCAGTAATATTTGTAAGCTTACGAATAACAGCGTCCCATTGTGAAGTAATTTTTTCTTCGTTTAACACTAAAAGTTCTAAAGCTTCTTTCGTAGGAATATTCTTCTGTTTTCGAATTGTTCGTATTCCTGAAATAACCTCATCTGCAAAAGCATAACCCTTTATTAAATCGGCATCAACTACACCCATTTTAGGCCATTTGGCAATCACCAACGCTTGCTCTGGAGTTCTATTTACAATATGCTGCCATATTTCTTCTGTTAGAAAAGGCATAAATGGGTGAAGCAGTTTTAAATTCTGTTCAAAAATGTGAATCAGTTCATCAAAAGTGGTTTTATCGATAGGTTGCTGATAAGCAGGCTTAACAATTTCTAAAAGCGAAGAGCTATAATCATCCCAAACTAATTTATAAATAGTCATTAGGGCATCAGAAATTCGGTATTTACCAAAATGGTCTTCTATTTCTGATAAAGCTTTATTGAATTTAGATTGATACCACGCAATTCCAAGTCTTGACGCTTCTGGCTGCGGCAAATCAGTAACTTCCCAACCTTTTATTAATCTAAATCCGTTCCATATCTTGTTTGCAAAATTTTTACCTTGCTGGCATAAATCTTCGTCAAACATTAAATCATTACCCGCAGCTGAACACAAAAGCATGCCAACCCTGACCCCATCAGCGCCATATTTTTCAATGAGTTCAAGGGCATCAGGAGAGTTGCCTAAAGATTTAGACATTTTTCGACGTTGTTTGTCTCGTACTAAACCTGTAAAATATACATTTTCGAAAGGTTTTTGGTCTTTATACTCATATCCTGAAATAATCATTCTTGCTACCCAGAAGAAAATAATATCTGGCCCAGTTACCAAATCGTTGGTAGGATAGTAATATTTAATTTCTTCATTTTCTGGCTCTAAAATTCCGTTAAAAACACTTATTGGCCATAACCATGATGAAAACCAGGTATCTAGCGCATCATTATCTTGTCTTAAATCAGCAGCTGTAAGGTTTGCATTGTTTGCTTTCTCTCTAGCCAAAATTAAAGCTGCTTCTCGGGTTTCTGCAACTACAAAATCATTTTGTCCATCGCCAAAGTAATAGGCAGGAATTTGTTGTCCCCACCAAAGTTGTCGCGAGATATTCCAATCGCGAATATTTTCCATCCAATGACGGTAGGTATTCTCAAATTTCTTAGGGAAAAAATTTATATCATCACTCTCTAAAACCCCTTTTATTGCTGGTTTTACAAGATCTTTCATACTTAAAAACCACTGGTCAGATAATCGTGGTTCTATGACTGCCTTGGTACGCTCAGAAGTACCCACTTTATTCATATGCTGTTCTGTCTTCACTAAAAAGCCTTTCTCTTTTAGCTCTTTTGAAATTTCATTTCTAACCACAAAACGGTCTTTTCCTTCATAATGCATTCCAAAAGAATTCATGGTGGCGTCTGCATTAAAAATATCAATGGTTTCGAGCTTATGCTTTTCACCTAAAGCTTTGTCGTTAGTATCGTGTGCAGGTGTCACTTTTAAACAACCAGTACCAAAATCTACATCTACATATTCATCTTCAATAATAGGTATTACCCGGTTACAAATAGGTACAATTGCCTTTTTACCTTTTAAGTGGTGAAAACGCTCATCGTTTGGATTTACACATATTGCTGTATCACCCAAAATAGTTTCGGGTCTTGTTGTGGCTATCGTAACCTTATCTTGAGAGCCTTCTATCTGATACTCTAAATAATACAATAAGCCCTGTTTTTCTTCATAAATCACCTCTTCATCTGACAGGGTTGTTTGGGCTTCTGGATCCCAATTAACCATTCTATATCCTCTATAAATTAGCCCTTTGTTATAAAGGTCAACAAAAACTTTAATTACAGACTGATAACGTTTTTCATCCATGGTAAAAGCGGTGCGATCCCAATCACAAGAACAGCCAAGTTTTTTAAGCTGATCGAGTATGACACCACCATACTCATGTGTCCATTGCCACGCATGATCTAAAAATTCTTCACGTGTCAAATCTGACTTAAGAATACCTTTTTCTTTCAATTTCGCTACCACTTTAGCTTCGGTTGCAATGGAGGCATGGTCTGTTCCAGGTACCCAACAAGCATTTTTTCCCATTAAACGAGCTCTCCTCGTTAACACATCTTGTATGGTATTATTCAACATATGACCCATATGAAGCACCCCTGTCACGTTTGGAGGGGGAATTACAATCGTATAAGGCTCACGCTCATCAGGCTTTGAATGAAAATAATTGTGCTGCATCCAGTAGTTATACCAGCGGTTTTCTACATTCTGAGGCTCATAATTTGAGGGAATATCCATTTTTTGGAACAGTTTTTGAAGTGAGTTACTATGGCAGAAAATTGCTGCCGAAAAAGCGATTTTAATTTAGAATAGTATTTATTTTAAGGTTTTACCAAAAATACATACGATACAAAAATAACTAACGTTACATTATAACAAAAGAATTTTGGACGTTCATTAAAAACATTATAAATTTGATATCACCCAAAAACAAAAAAAGATGAAAAAAATAGTATTTGTTTTATTTGTTAGCCTCTTAGGGTTTACGATGACCGCGCAAGAAACAGCGGCAAAAATAAAGTTTAAATCTGAAACTTTAGATTATGGAGAAATAGCTAAAGGTGCTGATGGAGTTCGTGTATTTGAATTTACAAATACAGGTAACGCTCCTTTGATAATAAGCAAAGTAAGTTCAAGTTGCGGTTGTACCATTCCAAAAAAACCAGAAGAGCCTATTTTACCCGGAAAAACTGGTGAAATTTCTGTTAAGTATGACACCAACAGAGTTGGCCCAATAAGAAAAGCAATTACCGTAATATCAAATGCTGATACGCCGACAAAAGTTTTAAAAATTAAAGGTGAAATTAAAGCTGTAGACGGTAAATAAAACAACACTTATTTCAAAATATTAAGCCTGCTATTAAATTAGCAGGCTTTTTTTTTTGGCTTATTTTAAGGTAAAAAGTATCATTGATGGACGCTACTTAAACCTAAAGACAAATTCAAATGTACTAGATTTAACAATTCAAAAAATAGCTTTTTTGGTCTCCAAGTTCATCCATCTACTTTCAAAATTCAAACAATTACCTTTTCTACTACTTTCTTTTTAACTTTTTAGGTTTAAAAAAGCTTCCAATAGTAACACAAAAAAGAATAAACAGATAAAACATAAAAAATTAAACATCGTAACAAACCTAAATGGTTTACAAGAAGAGTCTGTTTTACTGGTACGAAAAATAACTAAGCTATTGCCTACTCCATTTCTATTACCGATTTTTGTTAAAAATAACTACATATGCCATCGATATCTAAAAAAGGAAGGGCGATGCCCGAATCACCCATTCGAAAATTAGTACCCTTTGCAGAAGCTGCAAAAAAAGCAGGGGCGAAAGTAATTCACCTAAACATTGGTCAACCTGATATTAAAACGCCACAAATAGCCTTAGATGCTGTAAAAAACAATACAATAGATGTTCTTGCATACAGCCGAACAGAGGGTTCAGAAACCTATCGAGAAAAACTAGCTACGTATTATGCTAAACACGATATTGTTGTTTCTGCAGATGATATAATTGTTACTACAGGAGGGTCAGAAGCCTTATCATTTGTAATGGGTAGTATTGCAGATGCAGATGACGAAATAATTATACCAGAACCCTTTTATGCAAACTATAATGGTTTTGCGACAGGCGCTGGAGTTAAAGTAGTGCCCGTGGTATCAAAAATTGAAGATAATTTTGCGCTACCTCCTATTGCCGATTTTGAAAAATTAATTGGCCCAAAGACGAAAGCAATTGTTATTTGTAACCCTGGCAACCCCACAGGTTATTTATATAGCAAAGAAGAAATTAAGGCATTACGAGATATTGTAATAAAGCACAACCTTTTTCTTGTAGCTGACGAAGTTTATCGAGAGTTCACCTATGAAGGTGCAGCACATTATTCTGTATTACAAGAAGCAGGTCTTGAAGAGCATGCTATTGTGGTAGACTCTGTCTCTAAGCGTTACAGCATGTGCGGCGCAAGAATAGGTTGTTTAGTTACCAAAAACAAAGAAGTAATACAAACAGCTATGAAATTTGCACAAGCTCGTTTATCACCTCCTACCTATGCGCAAATTGCAAGTGAAGCAGCATTAGAAACTAAACAAGAATATTTTGATGCAGTAAAGACAGAATATGTTGGTAGGCGAGATGTACTGATTGCAGAATTAAATAAAATTGATGGCATTAAAGTAGCAAAACCACAAGGTGCTTTTTACTGTATCGCAGAATTACCCATTAAAAGTGCAGAAAATTTTGCGCAATGGCTTTTAGAAGATTTTAGACTCAATGGCGAAACCGTTATGGTTGCCCCTGCTGCTGGATTTTATGCTAGCCAAGGTCTTGGAAAAAATCAGATAAGAATTGCATATGTACTTGAAAAAAATAGTTTAAAGAGAGCCGTGCAAATACTAAAAGAAGCATTACAAAGTTATAAAGGTTGATGGAAATTCAACAAAACAAATCGCTCAAAAAATACAATACTTTCGGCATCGAAGCCAAAGCAAAGTATTTTTGTGAAATTAGGTCAATTGACGAGTTATCGCAGGCCCTTCAACAAAGCCAGCATCCCAATAAAATTTGTTTTGGTGGTGGAAGCAATATGCTTATTACACAAGATATTGATGCCCTTGTATTGCACATTAATATAAAAGGTATTGAGATAGTTTCAGAAACGAAGGAGCGAGTTCAACTAAAAGTAAATGCTGGAGAAAATTGGCATCAATTCGTACTTTGGACTTTGGCTCAGGACTATGGTGGCTTAGAAAACATGTCTTTAATACCAGGTAATACAGGAACTGCGCCCATTCAAAACATTGGTGCTTACGGGGTAGAACTTAAAGATACATTTGTAAGTTGTGAGGCAATGCATATTGCTACGCAAAAAATGCGCACCTTTTCAAAAGAGGCGTGTGAATTTGGCTACCGAGATTCGTATTTTAAAAATGAAGGAAAAGGCAACTTTATTATCACATCCGTTACTTTTAGTTTAAGTAAAAACAAGCATACATTAAATACCTCATACGGTGCTATTGAAGCTGAACTTGAAAAACAAAATATTAAAGATCCTACCATACAAGATATTTCTAAAGCGGTAATTAGTATTCGAAAACAAAAACTACCAGACCCATCAAAACTTGGTAATAGCGGTAGTTTTTTTAAAAACCCGGTAGTATCAAAACAACAATTTATCTCTTTTTACGAAAAACACCCAACTGCGCCTTTTTACAAAATTTCTGAAGATTTATATAAAATTCCTGCTGGCTGGTTAATTGAAAAGTGTGGCTTTAAAGGAAAGCGATTTGGTGATGCAGGAGTGCATAAAAACCAAGCTTTAGTCTTAGTTAATTATGGTACTGCAACTGGTGCCGAAATACTAAAACTGTCTCAAACGATAATTGAAAGTGTCAATGACAAATTTGGCATAAGAATTTTACCTGAAGTTAATTTAATAAAATAGCCCTCGCAACAAGTAACGAGGGCTATAACAAACCAAACCAATCAATAAATAGATATAGTACTTAGCTATACATTTTCTAATTAAAACTTTTGAAACGCTAACTTAACAATCAATTTTATAAATTAGCGTTAAAGTATGTACGGAAGAAAAAGCAGAATTGGACTTCTAGACTTTTATTTTTTTCCTGAATACGACCCAAATTATGAGCACATTACTTGAAAAACATATTGTTGAGCTTCTTCAAGAACGTAATGAAAAAGCAATTTCGCTCTTGTATGAAAATTACGGCAACACGCTATACGGCGTAGCACACAAAGTGGTTCGAAATGATGCCTTAGCTCAAGATGTAGTGCAAGAAAGTTTTGTTAAAATTTGGAAAAAATCTGATACCTATGACGCTTCTAAAGCCAAATTATTCACATGGCTATTTCGAATTACTAGAAATACAGCTATTGATAAACTACGAAGCGTAAACACCAAAACAGATAAAGAAATCCAAATAGATGTTTCTAACGTAAATACAATAGGTATTAATAGTACCAAGCCAGATTTAATTGATGTTCGTGAAAATCTTGAGCGAATAGAAAAAAAGTATCAAATTGTACTTGATGCTCTATTTTTTAAAGGAATGACACAACAAGAGGCTAGTGACGAACTTAACATTCCTCTTGGAACGGTTAAGTCTAGACTTAAAATTGGCTTGCGAGAACTGAAAAAAATCTATGATCCAGCATCTTTTATTTTGCTGGTAACAGTCTCTTTTTTTTAGTTTTTGTTTTTAATTTTTAACCATCTAAAAAAGAAAAAGCATGAAAGAAAAAATACGAATTTTTTTAGATACCGATTTATTAGAAAGATATTTACTTGGCGAAACTACTTCTGAAGAATCATTTCAAGTAGAACGCTATATATCGATGTATCCTGAGGTTTCTGCGGAATACAATGAACTACAAGAAAATCTTGAAGCTTTTGCTAAAATGCATGCCATTAAAGCGCCAGTAGGCTTAAAGGAAAAAATAGTTAACCAAGTAAGAAAGCAAGAAAAATCGAGAAAAAGATTTTTTCAGTACGGTATTGCCGCTAGTTTTGCCACCTGCTTGTTTGCTGCGGCTACCTATTTTTTCTATAGCCAAAACCAAAGTCTTCAAGAAGAAAATATTATGGTTACCAACCAAATTGAACTTTTAAAGCAAGATATGAAGGCTGGTTTAGAAGATATGAGAAATCAATTTATTGTTCTCCAAAATAAAAACACCAAGCGATTAAATGTAAAAGGAAATAGAAAAGCAAAAGAATTAAAAGCCATTGCGTACATTAATCCTGTTAAAAAATTATCTTATATAAATGTAAGTAAGTTGCCAAACTTACCTGAAAACCAATGTTTTCAAATGTGGGCTGAAGTTAATGGTAAAATGGTAAATTTAGGGGTTATTAAAGAAGCTTCAAATGAAGACAAACTTTTGCCGGTGCCTTATGCCGAAAATTCTAAAGGTTATATCACGATAAGTAAAACAGGTGCTAACCAATTGCCTACTCTTGAAAATACAGTAGCAGAAATCGGTTTCTAACAAACCACCTATGCTATTACCCTTTAAGCCCCTTGTTGGGGCTTTTTTTTTAATACCTTTGTATGACTCATGTAATAAAATCATAATAAATACGTCTAATCTTAAGTAATCACTACTTTATGAAACTATTTTTATTAACCGTAGGCTTGTTAGCATTAGCTTTTGCCGGTATCGCCATCAAAATATGGTCTAAAAAAGAGGGTAAATTTGCCGGAACTTGTGCAAGTCAAAGTCCCTTTTTAAATAAAACCGGAGAGGCATGTGGTATGTGTGGAAAATTACCCGAAGAGCAAGATTGCAAAAAAGACATTAACACAGAACTTCAGTAATACCATTTACCAAACCGCCTTAATTTAGTTCTACCTTTAAAATGACTAAAAATGCA
Source organism: uncultured Flavobacteriaceae bacterium (assembly GCA_947486785.1). GTDB lineage: Bacteria > Bacteroidota > Bacteroidia > Flavobacteriales > Flavobacteriaceae > Maribacter_C. The sequence goes on from CANKUU010000020.1 coordinate 29,401, forward strand.
ATTCAAAAAAATATTGAAAAAGCCAAAGCTGGCAGTCAAATTGCATTTAGCTCACTTTTAGATTCGTTTTGGAATGATGTCTACGGGTTTCAATTAAAAAGAACAGAAAACGAAAACGACGCTGAAGATATAACCATTCAAACTTTCTCTAAAGCATTTGATAAATTAGATACCTACCAACCAAAATTTGAATTTAAAACTTGGTTAATTAGCATTTCAAAAAATATTCACATCGATTTAATTCGCAAGAGAAAAAGAAATGTACTCCATTCATGGGGAAATACTGATGCCGTTAAAAAAGTACTTGATGACGCCCCTTCTGCAGAGGATAAATTAATACAAGAGCAAAATTTAGCCAGTTTACTTCAGCATATTAAACAACTAAAACCACATTATCAAGAAGTAATTAACCTTCGGTTTTTTAATGAACTTAGTTATGCCGAAATTGCTACACGGCTCAACGAACCCATAAACAATATTAAAGTAAAAATCTTACGAGCTAAAAAGCTACTTGCCGAGGTAATTAAAAACAAATAGATTCTACTTAACGTTAACCCCTAGCAAAAATCTAGTATTTCACTTACTCATACTGCAACCACATAGCATTAAGACAGTATATCTTAAACACCCAAAAACAGGTACGTATTTGTAGTCTCCATATTCAGAAAAAATTTCTCAAATATGTTCTTTGCTTTTGTAGCATTATCACCTGAAAAAAGACCTTTAAATTTATTTCAAAGCTGATTAAACGCCAATTTTTAAGAAAATTAAAATCGCTTTAATGTTTGTATATTTGTTTAAAATTATTTCATGAGTACAAATACCGTAGATAGCGTTTTGCCAATAAAAGGAAAGCCGAAATGGTTACGTGTAAAACTTCCGACTGGCAAAAAATATACCCAATTAAGAGGCCTTGTAGAAAAATATGATTTGCACACGATCTGTACTTCTGGTAGTTGCCCAAACATGGGAGAATGTTGGGGAGAAGGTACAGCTACCTTTATGATTTTAGGTAATATTTGCACCCGATCATGCGGGTTTTGTGGTGTAAAAACAGGTCGCCCTGAAGATGTAGATTGGGCAGAACCAGAAAAAGTAGCAAGATCTATAAAGATAATGAGTATCAAGCATGCGGTAATAACTTCTGTAGATCGCGATGATTTAACCGATATGGGTTCTATCATTTGGGCAGAAACTGTGAAGGCAATTAGACGCATGAATCCTGAAACAACTTTAGAAACATTAATTCCTGATTTCCAAGGTATAGAAAGACACCTAGATCGAATTATTGATGTAGCTCCTGAGGTCGTTTCACATAATATGGAAACCGTAAAACGCCTCACGAGAGAGGTACGCATACAGGCAAAATATGATCGAAGCTTAGAAGTTTTAAGATATCTTGGCGAGGGTGTAAATCGTACAAAATCGGGTATAATGTTAGGTCTTGGCGAACGTGAAGAAGAGGTTATAGAAACCATGGAAGATTTAAGAAAAGCAAATGTAGATGTAGTAACGATAGGGCAATACTTACAACCCTCTAAAAAACACTTACCCGTAAAAGAATTTATTTTGCCAGATCAATTTAAAAAATATGAAGAATTAGGTTTAAAAATGGGCTTTAGACATGTTGAAAGTGGTGCTTTAGTAAGGTCTTCTTACAAAGCACATAAGCACATACACTAATTTTATGATTATTTAAGCCCATATGCTCCTAAAAAAATCATTTTAGAAATGACAACAATTGCAATCAATGGTTTCGGCAGAATAGGGCGTACACTTTTTAGATTATTAGACCAACACAAAAACTTAAATGTTGTTGCCATCAACGATTTAGCTGATGCTAGAACTTTATCTCACTTATTAAAGTACGATAGTATTCATGGTGTTTTTAAACATGAAGTTAGTTACGAAAAGAATGCTATTTTAGTAGGAAACAGAAAAATAGCGCTACTTAACAAAGCAGAGCCACAAAGTATAAATTGGAAAAAATACAATGTAGATATTGTTGTAGAATGTAGCGGTAAGTTTAAAACCAAAGAAGTACTAACACATCACCTTAAAAATGGTGCAAAAAAAGTAATCCTATCTGTACCACCCATCGATGATGATATAAAGATGGTAGTATACGGTATTAATGACCATACCATTACCGCTGAAGATCACATTATATCAAATGCTTCATGTACTACAAACAATGCAGCCCCAATGATACAAGTGGTAAATAGCCTTTGTGGAATTGAGCAAGCGTACATCACCACGATACACTCCTATACGACAGATCAAAGTTTGCATGACCAACCTCATCATGACTTAAGAAGAGCTAGAGCTGCAGCACAATCTATTGTACCTACAACTACAGGAGCTGCAAAAGCACTCACTAAAATATTTCCAGAATTAAAAGATGTAATTGGAGGTTGCGGTATACGTGTACCTGTACCAAATGGCTCGTTAACCGATATTACTTTTAACGTTAAAAAACCCGTAAGTATTCAAGAAATAAACGAGGCTTTTAAATCAAGTGCATTAAATAAAATGAAAAACATACTGTTTTTTACAAATGATCCAATAGTTTCTATAGATATCAACAATAGTTGTTACTCTTGTACGTTTGATTCTCAAATGACTTCGGTTATTGGCAAAATGGTAAAAATTATTGGATGGTATGATAACGAAACGGGCTACAGTAGTCGTATCATTGATTTAATAAACGAGTTGATTAATAAAAAGTACGTTTGAAAATTTTAAAGCTACATAAAAAGCTTAAACTCATCTTAACGCCTTTATTTTTGATGTTGGTTGCATTTACACATCAAATTCAAGGGCAAGAGAATGGTGATTCAATTCAACAAATAGATAGTCTTTTTCAAGCAGCAAAGAAGCTTCAAAATCAAAGTAAACTAGACCTTGCCCTAAAAATTTTAAATAAAGCACAGACTTTAGCAGAGCGTAATAATAATAAAAAAAACTCTATTGATAGTTACCACCAATTAGCCATACTTTATCTAAAACTCAACAAAGAAGAAACTGCCGAAATTTTCTGGGATCGCTCTAAGGGATTTCTAGAAGACGTTCAATATCCTTACGGTGAGGCTATATTTAAGTACATAGAAGCCCTAATCCTCTATAGAAATGATAATAAGTTTCAAGCCTTATCAGTACTTGAAGACGCTAAAGAACTGACCAACAATCGAAATTTTTATAATAATATTCTACTTCTTGAAGCTGATATTTATGTAAGTATTGACAAATATGAAATTGCTTCAAAAAATTATAACTCGCTCATTGTAAACTCAGACATTTACGAAAAAGATTACCTCGCAACAAGAGCACATTTAGGTTTAGCAAAAATTCTTTTAAACACTAAAGACTTTAAAGAAAGTAGTGTACACGGTGAAAGAGCGCTTAAATTGGCTAAAAAAAACGGTTTCTATAAAGAAATTAGAGAGACGAACGAGTTATTAACCCAAGCTTATGAAAAAGCTGGCGATTATAAAAATGCCTTAAATAGTTATAAAAGTGTAGCTGCCGTTAAAGACACCATATTTAACATCGAAAAAATTAAAACCGAGGTTAAAACAGCAGAAAAAATACAATTTGATTTTATGGATGATACCATAAGCAGACAAGATAGAGAAATTGAGGAATTAACTGATGCTACCAATAGATCTGAAATAATTGTTATACTGGTTTCTGCCTTTTTAATTATTATTTCGCTTTTGGCAGTATCTCTTTACAGAAATAACCAAATTAAACTAAAAACAAACGATTTATTACAGACCAAAAATAGCGAACTAAAGGCTGCACGAGATTCTGCTGTGAACGCAATGGAAGCGAAAACAAATTTTTTATCTACTGTGAGTCACGAGCTTAGAACGCCTTTATATGCCGTTACCGGCCTAACTCATTTACTTCTTGAAGAAAACCCGAGCGAGGGACAAAAAGAACATTTAAAAGCACTAAAGTTTTCTGGAGACTATTTACTAAACTTCATAAACGACATTCTTCAAATCAATAAAATTGACTCTAATAAACTTAAACCATTAATAGTCGATTTTAATCTACAGCGAACATTAAATGATGTTATTGATTCACTTCAGCAAAGCGCTAAAGAAAATCGCACTAAAATTATTTTAAAATACGATTCATCTATTCCGCCTAATTTGATGAGCGACCCTATAAAGCTCTCTCAAATTTTTATTAACCTAGTGGGGAATGCGCTAAAATTTACTAAAGAAGGTAGCGTTACCGTAATCGCAAAATTGGTAAAAAAAGAAGCTGACAATGTTACCATTTATTTTGAAGTTGCTGATACTGGTATTGGCATTTCAACAGAAAAACAAGAAAGTATATTTGAAGGTTTTGAACAGGGATCGATACAAATTAATAGAGAATATGGTGGTACCGGACTAGGCCTTACTATTGTCAAAAGCCTTTTAGGTTTATTTGATAGTAAAATTCAACTAGATAGCGAATTAGGCAAAGGTAGTTCTTTCTATTTTGAGCTAAAGTTGAAAAGTAAAGATAGCCCCGTTAGCAACCTACCTTTTGAAAGTACAAAAAAAGACTTTGATTTTAAAGGTCTTAAAATATTGATTGTAGAAGACAATAAAATCAATCAAGTGATCACCAAAAAAATGCTGACAAAAAAAGAGATCAGCACAGATATTGCCAGCAATGGATTAGATGCTGTTGAACTAGCAAAAAGTAATACCTACGACGCCATATTAATGGATATTCATATGCCAGGTATTAGTGGCGACGAAGCCACCATAAGAATTCGAGAATTCGATAAAACTACACCAATAATTGCCCTAACCGCCATTTCTCTAGATGATAGCTTAGAAAGTTTTTATGCTGCCGGATGCGACGATGTTATTATAAAACCATTTAAGCCCGAAATATTTTATCAGAAAATAGGTGAGAATATTTTTAGCAAAAAAATTGAACATTAGTTTTAATTGCAGTAGCTAGCTCACTTTCAAGCTGCTCTAAACCATCATCAAAAAAAGCATGTGTAATTGATATATAGTTACACGCATCAACATTATCCTTTAAACGCATATAGTCTTTTTCTGTAGTAAGTAGGTTCGCCTTAGATTTTAGTAATTTAAAATCCTCTGCTGTAAAATTATGATGGTCTTTAAAATTTAAATGCTCATAAGAAATTTTATTTTCATTTAAATACAATAACAAAGGACTAGCGTCGGCGATACCCGTTACTAGACTAATTTTTTTATCTTTTAAATCGTCAATACTTTTTAACGGGCCTTTACCCTGTAGCAGTTTATTGTATTTTAAATAACTAAAAATAACTTTTTGATCTGAATTAATTTTAAGACTTTGTTTAATTTCCAAACGTTGCGTTTTAGTGCAATTTGGTGGCATTTTCGTAACTATTATCATTGCGGCCCTACGTGCTTCTTTACGATTATCGCGAAGATGTCCAGTAGGCAAACACCAATCTGTATGATATAACCTATGAAAAGATGTTAGCAATATCGCCATTAGAGGCTTCACTTTTCTATGCTGAAACGCATCGTCTAAAAGAATAACATCAGGTTTAAAGTCAATTTCTAGGCGTTCAATACCATTTTGACGATCTGTATCTACAGCTACTATTACTTGATTAAACTTTGAAAAAATTTGATAGGGTTCATCGCCCAAGTCATGTACTTTTGTATTTTCAGTAGCAAGCACATAGCCTTTTGAGCTTCGTTTATAGCCCCTACTTAAAACCGCTACTTTATATTTTTGATGAAGAAGGTTAATTAATAATTCAACCATGGGTGTTTTTCCTGTGCCGCCAACACTCAAATTACCGATGCATATAACTGGGGTTTGGTATGTTTTAGACCTAAATATACCCCAATCATACAACCGATTTCTTAGGTAAACTACACTACTGTATAGTACCGAAAAAGGAAAAAATAATTTTCTTAAAACCCCCATTAAAGCGAAAATATAATATTTTATCTTTGACCTTCATATAAATTACAAAATGATTGTAAAAGAAATTACAGCAATACTTGAAGAATTAGCTCCTTTAGAGTACGCTGAAGATTTTGATAACGTGGGGCTTTTGGTGGGAAATAAGGAAAGTGAAGTCACCGGTATACTCGTTACTTTAGACACTCTTGAGGTTGTAGTTGACGAAGCCATTGCAACAGGATGCAATCTTATCATAAGCTTTCATCCTATAATTTTCGGTGGGCTAAAAAAACTTACAGGAGCTACCTACGTGGAGAGAGTGGTTATAAAGGCCTTACAACACCATATTGCTATTTACAGCATGCATACCGCATTAGACAATTGCAAAGACGGCGTAAATGCCAAAATATGCGAAGTTCTCGGTATCGAAAATCCTGAAATACTTATACCACAGAAAAAAACAATTAAAAAATTAACTACCTATGTACCAAAGTCAGATGCTGATACTTTAAAAAGTGCTCTCTTTACAGCTGGGGCAGGTAATATTGGAAACTATAGTAGTTGCAGCTTCTCGTGCAAGGGTACGGGTAGTTTTAAACCTGAAGTTTTGGCAAAACCGGTTTTAGGAGAAATTGGCAAATTGCAAATCGAAGAAGAGCTTCAAATTCACGTTACTTTTCAAAAACATTTTGAGCCTAAAATTTTAAAAGCACTTTTTAAAAATCACCCTTATGAAGAGGTCGCTTATGAAATAAATACCCTAGAAAATAACAACCAAGATTTAGGCATGGGTATGATTGGCAATTTAAAGCAACCTATGAAAGAAGTTGCATTTTTAAATTTTATCAAAAAAAAGATGAACGTTGCTTGCATTCGTCATTCTAGCCTAATAAATAAACCTGTTCAAAAGATCGCAGTTTTAGGCGGCAGTGGTGCCTTTGCAATTTCTAGCGCAAAAGCAGCAGGTGCAGATGTTTTTATTACTGCAGACATTAAATATCATCAATTTTATGAAGCGGAAGACAAGATCTTAATTGCTGATATTGGACACTATGAAACAGAGCAGTTTACAAAAAACCTTTTAGTTGAGTATCTTACGAAAAAAATTCCTAATTTTGCAATCCGTTTGTCGGTAAGTGTAACCAATCCCATCAAGTATTTATAGATATGGCAAAAAAAAAGGCAGAAGTAACCGTAGAAGACAAGTTAAGAGCATTATATGATTTGCAATTAATTGATTCTAGAGTTGATGAAATAAGAAATGTTCGTGGTGAACTTCCGTTAGAGGTTGTAGATCTTGAAAATGAAATTTTAGGCTTAAAAACTAGAATTGACAAGCTAAAAACTGATTTAGAGACCATTAATTATGAAATCACGGCAAAAAAGAACTTAATTGATGAGTCTAAAACTTTAATTAAGAAATATACCGAGCAGCAAAAGAACGTTCGAAATAGTAGAGAATTCAATTCAATTACCAAAGAATTAGAATATCAAGAACTTGAAATTCAATTAGCCGAAAAGAATATTAAAGAATTTAAAGCTCAAATAGATCAAAAAAAATCGGTTATTTCTGAAACTAAAGAGCGGTTAAGCGAAAGAGAAAGTCACTTAAAGCATAAGAAAAGTGAGCTGAATGCTATTTTGGCCGAAACTGAAAAAGAGGAAAAAGCATTACTTGACAAATCTGAAAAATTTCAAAAAGATATTGAAGAGCGTTTAGTAAGGGCTTATTTTCGTATTAGAAATAATGTAAAAAATGGTTTAGCCGTTGTACCCATTGAAAGAGGTGCATCTGGAGGTTCTTTCTTTACAATACCGCCTCAAGTACAAGTAGAAATAGCTTCTCGTAAAAAAATAATTACAGACGAACATAGTGGTAGAATTTTAGTAGATCCTGTATTAGCTGAAGAAGAACAACAAAAAATGAAAAAAATGTTTTCCAAGCTTTAAGCATTTAGCACATAAAACATAAAAAAATCCATTCAGCCTGCTGAATGGATTTTTTATTGCTCTCTTTTCACTTGGTTAAACTTAGGTCTTCATTTTTAAGTGCTGTAGTAAACTAGTGGGTCATTTTATCTAACGCAAAAAACATACTGAAACCTTAGCGAGAAGCTGTTATATTTTATTTAAGTATTTACGATTTAATTAAAAAAACGCAGCGTTGTTCAACAATTAACACAAAAAGTATTGAACCACCTTCGTATTTTAAATCGATTTAAGCGCTTCAACCAACCTAAAACAGGCACTTTAACGCATTGCTATTTGTAATCTTTAAATAAGTAGTAATTCTATTAGATAGAAATTTAAATATTTTATGTTAGCATACGCTAGTTCAACTAAAAGCATTAAAAAACCCTTTTCGAAGTATCGACAAGGGTTTGTATCATAGGTTAAAGACTACGTATATAATATCTAATGCTATTCTAAAATAGCATCAACAATACCATATTTAATAGATTCTTCAGCTCCCATCCAATAATCACGATCAAAATCTTTCATTACACGATCATAGTCTTGTCCACAATTTTCTGCTAAAATTCGTGCACTAAGCTCTTTGGTCTTTATAATTTCCTTTGCCTGTATTTCAATGTTAGATGCTTGTCCTCTTGCACCACCACTTGGTTGGTGTATCATTACTTGCGCATGTGGCTGAATAAATCGTCTACCCTTTGCCCCTACAGATAATAAGATTGACCCCATAGAAGCAGCTAAACCAGTACATATAGTTGACACCGGACTTTTTAAAGCCTTTATGGTATCATACATAGCAAAACCAGAAGTAACATAACCTCCTGGGCTGTTAATATATAATTGAATCTCTTTACTATTCTGCATATCAAGATATAATAAACGATCAATTACATGTTTTGCAGAATCATCGTCAACCATGCCCCAAAGGAACACCTTTCGTTCTTCTAACATTTTTTCGTCTATGGCCTCTTGTATTTTTCCTTTTTTAGAACTCATTTCTTATTTTCTTGGTAAGTTTCAAAATTAATCAATTTATTCGGGAAATCTAACACCAATAAGAAGCTTCATTTTTATCCTATATGTTTGAAAGAAGTTATATTTGGACAAATAAGACTACAATGAAAAAAATTCTGTCGTTTGCCCTTCTTATAGTTGTCTTTTCGAGCTTTATATTACCGGCACACTTAAAAAAAGAAATACAAGAAGAAACTAATATTCTAAAAAAAATTGCACAAGCAAATGGATTTGAAAATTGGAAAAATGTTAATCAAATCAAATTCACATTTAATGTAGATAGAGATACTACACATTTTGAGCGTACTTGGTCTTGGAAACCCAAAACCAATGATATTACTGCAACTTCCGTCAATGCCCATATAGAATACAATTGGGCTAGTATGGATAGCCTTGCGCATAAAACAAACGCTAGCTTTATAAATGATAAATTTTGGCTACTACTACCCTACCAACTCGTTTGGGATGCAGACAACCTAAACCACACCCACTTAAAAGAAGCTCAAGCACCAATAAGCAAAAAAACTATGCAAAAATTAACCATAGTTTACGGTCTTAAAGGTGGCTACACCCCAGGTGACGCATATGATTTATATTTTGGTGATGACTATATTATTAAAGAATGGGTTTTTAGAAAAAGTAACCAAGCCGAAGCTTCTTTAAGTACATCGTTTGAAGAGTATAAAACTATAAACGGATTAAACATTGCCACTTTACATAAAACAGCAAATGAAAATTTTAAATTATACTTCACCGAAATTGAGGTAAAATAGAAGTCCATTTTTGTGTCTTAATCAATATCATGTAATGTTTTCATCAAAATTACATCTTCGGGCATGTTTATTTTACCTGCTTGTTAATGATCTAGATTTGGTGCAAAATAAGCCTAAAATAGTGATGTTTACTAACCTCAAATGAATCACTAGTTTATATTTTATAATACGGAAAAGAGACACCAGGGAATAGTTAATCAGATACCCCAAAAGCGAGATTAAAAAACAAATTAAAATTGCAGCATAAAACTATATGTTTGAGCTTAACTATGCCCTAAAACTATCCGAAGAAAAAGAAAGACTATATTATTCTGCATATTCTTTAAAATGGCGTTCTTATACGTTTGTTGACGTTTCGGCTATAATTAGAGTAGCAATAAAAAGTAGTGAACTTTTGATTAAGCACTTAGCTAAAACTTTTTATTTTGTTATATTTTTCATTGAGTTTATAAAATCTATGTTCATCACAAATTTTATCATTCTTTAAAATTGCATTTTTAAAGATTCCTTCCTTTTTATATCCATTTTTCTCAAGCACGCTCATTGATGCAATATTATATTCAAATACACCAGCAAATATTCGATTTAAATCAAGGGTATCAAACCCGTATTTAGTAATCAATTCCACAGCGCTAGTTGCGATTCCATTTCCCCAAAATGGTTCGCCAACCCAATATCCGATTTCAGCAGATTTTTGATACACGTCTTTTTGCATTATTAATCCAATTACACCAGAAAGTTTGCCTTTATATTCTATTCCAAACGTTTGTTTAGGGACTTCCTTATTCGTTGATTCTATAAAAAATACGGCATCACTTTCCTTGTATGGATAAGGAATGTAGTCTCTTAAATTATCCCAAACCTTCTTATTATTGGCAAGTTTTGCCAATTCGGTTTTATCTGAAAATTTCAGGGGTCTTATTTTAATTTTTTCTTCCAATTTCGGTTTAGTTCAAATGAGATACAACAAAAGTATAGAACGCAAACTAAATAAACCTTACCTCTGCCTTAACTGTCACGCATCTAAAAATAATATTAAGCTTTGGTAAGCAAACGCATTTCAGTAATATGCTTTTTAAATCCAGCTTTCTCATACGCTTTAATTGCTGCGCTATTTTCATCATAAACTGTAAGGCGTACTTCTTCGATTCCTCTTGCCTTTGACCATTCTTTTAGGTAGCTGATAATTTTACCATTTACACCCTTTCCTCTAAACTCTTCATCAGTATACATAAAACCAAGATAAGCGTAATGGGGAAAATCTAAATAGGGCAAAGCTTTCTTAATTTTTGCATAACCTGAGGCAATTATTCTTAGGTTGTATTCTACTACAACCACCTCAGCATCCTCATGAAGTATTAATTCTTTTAGATCATAGTAATTAATTGGGTCGCTGGCTAAAGTTGGGTCAAAAACCCTCTCAAATTTAATGATACCCTGCTCAAAAGTCAGCAATACAGTTAAATCATCAAGTGTAGCAGCTCTTACATTATATTTTTCCATAAATACATCAACTTAGGTAGATTTCTCTAAAGTACTATATATTTACAAAAAAATAAGGATGCATTTTTTATCTGATGCTTTAGAAGCGTATATCAAAAACCACTCTGAAAACGAGCCTGAACTACTTCAAAACCTTACGCGAGAAACACATTTAAAAGTCATTCAACCGCGAATGATTACCGGACACTTTCAAGGTAGAGTTTTAAGTATGCTCGCGAAACTAAAAAACCCGAAATATGTGCTAGAAATAGGCACATATACGGGTTACTCTGCGCTTTGTTTGGCCGAAGGTTTACAAGCAGATGGCCAACTGCACACGATAGATGTTAATGAAGAGCTTGCCAGCATACAAAGAAAATATTTTGACCAAAGTATTCATAAACATCAAATTATACCGCATATAGGTGATGCATTAGACATAATACCAAAACTTGACATTTGTTTTGATTTGGTCTTTATTGATGCCGAAAAGCGAAGTTATGATGCTTATTTTGAAGCAGCTATAAAAAAGACAAAACCAGGCGGTATTATTCTTTCAGATAATGTACTATGGTCTGGAAAAGTGGTTGAACCTTTAAAAGAAAAAGATAAGGCTACTAAAGTATTACTTGCCTATAACAAAAAATTACAAGAAGACCCTAGAGTTGAAACGGTACTACTTCCCATTCGTGATGGACTTACACTATGTAGGGTACTATAATTTTTTTGTGTAATCGGTGAAAAACAACAGCAAACAAAAAACCAATTACCGCACCAACCAAAATATCAACGGGATAATGTACCCCTAAATAAATTCTACTATAGGAAAATAGAATTGGATATAACCACAACACCTGTATTATTGGTAATTGTCTTCTCAAAAGTAAAACCGTTAAGGTTACCACACTAAATGAAAATGAAGCGTGACCCGAAAAAAAACTGAAATCAGTTGGCTCTTTAATAATTCGTATAATCTGATTTAAATTTTCATCATTATTAGGGCGTAACCGCGCTACAGTATTTTTTACGATAAACATAAAAACTACCAAAACAGTAAGCATTGCTGTGTATAAAAGTAGTATCCAACTGCCTACTTTGGCAGCATATTTCCAAAAAATAATTGCGATGATACCTATAAAAAGTGGAATCCAGATACGAAAATCAGTTACAGCAACCCAAAAAGGATCATATAGTTCATTACCAAGATTGTTGAGATAAATTAGAGTGTCTTTATCCCATTTCAGAAGCTTTTCAAGCATACTATTTTCTCTTTATAGAACCCGAAAATTTCTCTACACCGTCTGTTACTTCTTTAATTTCTTTACTAAGACCCGAAGTTAAATTACCCTTAACTTCATTGATGTCTTTTTGAATATCTGTTACAAAACTTGTGTCAATGCCTTGTTTATCTGCACTTTTCTGAATCTCTTGCTTTATATCTTCTGTAGCATCTTTCAACTGTCGCATTCCTTTTCCTAGGCCTTTAGCAATGCCTGGTATTTTATCAGCTCCAAATACCATTACCACAATAAACATGATAAAAAATATCTCTCCTCCGCTAATAAATAAAAAATGAACTGTATTCATAGTTACAAATATAATGAAGTTTCTGTACTCAGCTCAAAAAAAAAGCCTTGCTTATTGCAAGGCTTTTATAGGTATTAACTAAATAGGTTTAGCCTTTTACTTTTTCTTTCATTTGGTCAAAATCTGACTTTTGCTCTTTCTTTGGCCATGAATTATTGCTAGTATCAATATCAGCAGTTTCTGCTTTTGGATCTACCACTACCCCTGTAAGCTCTTTTTGCGTAGCAAGCACAACACTCACCTCTTTATCATTTTTTCTCCAAATTTCCGCAGGGTACCTTACATTCTCTCTTGTACCGTCTGCATACGTATACTCTACAATTAAAGGCATTGGTATACCTCCTGGCTTGTCATAAGTTACTTGATAGATAAATTTCGGCTCTTTTACGGCTGCGCGTTCAGCGGCAGTCATATTATCCATCATAAATTCTTTTAATGTTTTAGAAGTCTCGGACGATGATTTACCCTTTAATTTACTGTCAAATTCTGCATCATCTTCTTCTACTAAATATACTAAAGGTGGTAAATCTGAGATCTTTTGCCCTCGCTGCTCTATCGCCTCCTTTAGTTTGGCTGATGGTTTCTTTGAGACGTAAAATTTCTTTATGTCTTTTACTCCCATATCTACATAATCAGTGGTATAAAACCATCCTCTCCAAAAATAATCTAAATCAACCGCAGAGGCATCTTCCATAGTTCTAAAGAAATCTTCTGGCGTTGGATGTTTAAACATCCATCTTTGTGCATAGGTTTTAAAAGCATGATCAAAAAGCTCTCTACCCATTACGGTCTCTCGGAGTATATTTAATGCTGTTGCTGGTTTACCGTAAGCATTAGGTCCTAGTTGGTATACATTTTCTGGGTTCGACATAATTGGTGATATCGTACTTTGATCACCGCTCATGTAAGGTACTATTTTAGATGGCGCTCCTCTTCTCGAAGGATATGCCTTATTGGGTGCAATAGCTTCTGGAAATTCTTCTCCAAATTCTTGCTCTGCCATGTATTGCATAAAAGTATCTAAACCTTCATCCATCCATCCCCATTGACGTTCATCAGAATTTACAATCATTGGGAAAAAATTATGCCCTACCTCATGAATAATAACGCTAATCATTCCGTATTTAACTCTATCAGAGTAAGACCCATCTTTATTTGGTCGACCATAGTTCCAGCAGATCATTGGATATTCCATTCCCTGATTTTTTGCATGAACTGATATTGCTTTTGGGTAAGGGTAATCGAATGTGTGACTAGAATAAGACTTTAAGGTAAGTGCAACCGCTTTTGTGGAATACTCTTCCCATAGGGGGTTGCCTTCTTTAGGATAAAGTGACACCGCCATTACATCTCTGTTGCCCATTTTAACCGCTTGCATATCCCATATGAACCTACGAGAACTTGCAAAAGCATAATCGCGAACATTTTTAGCTTTAAATTTCCAAGTTTTTTTAGCTGTTGCAAAACCTTTAGAGGCTTCTTCGGCTTCTTTCTGATTTACAATAATTACAGGTTTATCGTATGATTTTTTAGCTTTTTCATAGCGCTGCAACATTTCTTTTGAAAACACTTCTTTTCTATTCTGAAGCACACCGGTAGCATCTAAAATGTGGTCGGCAGGTACCGTAATATTTACGTCATAGTCTCCAAAAGTAAGCGCAAACTCTCCGTTACCCCAAAATTGATGATTTTGCCAACCTTCTACATCATTAAAAACTGCCATTCGTGGAAAAAACTGTGCAATTACATAGGCTCTATTGCCGTCTTCAAATTCTTCGTAACCTGATCTAGCTCTATCTACTGTGTGGTCTGGTATATTATAATTCCACTTAATAGAAAACGAAATTTGCTCTTTGCTCTTTAAAGGAGTAGGCAAATCAATACGCATCATTGTAAAATTTATGGTGTGCGCTAAAGGCTTACCATTTGCATCTTTAACGTGCTCTATAACAAAGCCCCCATCAAAAGGTTCATTCAAAAATTTACTACTAAAAGAAGAAGGGCGGTATGCCATTGGCACTCCATCCCCATTTTTTAATCTTGCTTTAGAATCTTTGGCTCTAATATTTTGATCTAATTGCACCCATAAAAACGCTAAATCTTCTGGAGAATTATTTATGTAGGTAATAGTTTCATCACCATAAATCTTGTGATTTTTATCATCAAGCTCTATGTTCATCACATAGTTGGCCTGTTGTTGGTAATAATCTGGCCCTGGGGCACCTGATGCGGAGCGGTAGGTGTTTGGTGTAGCAAACTCCTCATAAAGTTGTTTAAATTTACTTTGATTTGTGTGGCCTGGTTGTTTTTCTGTAGGCATCTGTTCTTGTGCAGGTACTAGGGTAGCGAACAAGAAAACTACCGATGCAAAACAAAACTTAATTTTAGTCATCATTTGAATTAATTATTAGTCTTTCGAAAAGTAAAGCATTTTTAAGAAAAGCGTAATAAATGTTAGAATTTTAACATTCCTTTAGCATCTGATTTTATTAAAACAAAACTCTTCTTTTTACCATTTATCTTAAAGTGTACTACATTCTGCTGATCATCAAACAAATCCATTAAAAGCTCATTACGTATTTGAATTGATTTTACACTTGACAGCTTAATTTCTTCTAATTCAATGTAAAATATACAAACATCGTTATCATATTTTCTACCAATTATCTGGTATGGCCTATTTTCATTGTTAATTTCCACCTTGAACTTTGCTCTTAAATACCGCTCTAAAAATGCGTCTGCTTGTTCTGATTCCTCTTCGGTTGCTAACTTCGCATTTATAGCATAACGCTCTTTTAAGAGTGCATCTAAGTCATCAATAAAAAGCCTTGTGGTAATTTGCAATGCATCATTTTTTTCTGCATAACTGATATTGGTAACGCTTACATAAAATTTATGTAGGCTTGTAAACGCAAATAAAGGCAAAACTAGAAGTATAAATATTTTTTTTGACAATTTCATATTACACCCGTATGTTAATTATTTAAAAAAGTAAACTTTAGCACAAACGTTTATAAGGTTTATTTTGCACCCTAAAAATCATACTCTTTTTTTGTTTCCTTTTTTTAATTCAAATTGTTATTTTTTCTATACACTTTGCTTTTTCTTCGAATGTATTCCCAAATTCTTAATGGGTCGTTTGTAGCAACAATTTGTTGAAAAATAGTATCTACCTCACAAAAATACAACAGATCATCTATTTTATCTGCTGGTATTTTTAAATCTATTCGAAATAAAGAATCCGCATAAAAAGCTCTCACCTGTTCTGTTTTGGCATACAATTTATTTCTAGCTACTCTTTTTTTTAGCATTTTTGTTCGACCACTAATAGCGTTTATTAAAGGATCGAAACTCATGTACGGGTTTGCTGTTGCTGCATAAAGTTCGCGTTCTGCTTTTTTCATAGGTTTTACGTAAGCATTTGGCAAACCAAGTGTTGAAGAAGTTACCACAGGGTCTATTGAAATTAAATTTAAATCTTTTGTAATATCGCCTGTAAGATTATAAGGTGTAACAACAACCTCTTCTAGTTCTGTTAAGGTATCTTCTACTTGTATTTGAACTAAACTTTGGGCTACTAATTCTTTGGTTACCACTAGGGTCTTTTTTTTAAACTGTACGGCCGAAAAAACAATCGTATCATTTACATTGGCTGTTATTGAGAAAAAGCCATCGGCATTTGAAATGGTGGCTCTTTTTGCAGTTATATTTTGGATATGGACACCAGAAACATCGCCATCTATGCTATACAATTTACCATTTAGCTTTGTACTAAATAGTTGTTGTGCCGCTAAAGAAGAGGAAAACAATAGTAAAACTACGCAAACCTTATTATTTAGAATCATTTAGCTGCTTCAGAAAAATTTTGCTGTGTGTTACCAAAAAATCGATAAGTTCAAATTCATTCTCCTTTTTTAGCAAAGACTGGGTTTGCATTTTATCATCGCAGTAAAACAGAAAAGCATCTATTTTATCTTTTGGCAGTTTTAAATCAAGCATAAAAAACTGATCATCATATACTTGCCGCATCACATCACTTATTTTTAGTGGCTTTCGTTCTTCTACTTTTTCTCTATTTCTGCGTTTGGTGAGTGCTTTAAAAAGACCTACAAAATTTAAACCATTAAGCATTCCTCGCTCTTGTTGAGATAGGGCAATATTATCTACCTCAGAACTTCGATCAATTTCGTATTCAAACTTTTCTTCAAACCTTTTATTCTGAAGTTCTAAAAATCGTTCTTGATCCTCGGGTGTTACTACCACCTCTTCCAATTCAGTAACTTTTTCTTTTACATCAATAACAAGACGATTATTTTTTAAAATTTCTTCCGTAATTTTCACCACTTCAATTTGGTAATTTAGAGCCGAAAAAACCAATTCATCACCTACTTTTACACGTATACTATACTCACCATCTTCATTGGTTATTGTGGCCATTTCAGAAGTAGAATTAATTACATTTTCGTTTGGTACATTTACGTTTCTATACAAAACCTTACCTCTTAAGATTACCCTATCATCATCTTGCGACCAACAAAATGCGACCGTAATTAAACTACAAAGTAATGTTAACACATATTTCATAAAAAATTAAATTTATAAAACCTATAAACCCTTATTGGTTTTTATTTATGGTTAAAGAAAACACAACTTTAGATCTAAAAAAAAAAGTTGCAACTAAACTTTTGTTAATTTATACTCGTACATATGGTATAGCTTATTGCATGGTTTAAAATCTAAAAAAATAATTTATTGTATCATTTTAATGTTTTTTAACCCCGTCAATACTCTTTTTAACTAATAAAATTAACCATCTTAAAAGATAGTTATATTTTTACATGTTTGCTTACATTAACTACTATTTTTTTGCACGTATGAGACACACTATACCCCTTTTACTTTTTTTTATATGTACTAGTACTTGGCTAACTGCACAGGTAAAAATTGGTGAAAATCCTCAAAATATAAACCCTTCCTCGGTACTTGAATTAGAAAGTTCAGATAAAGTTTTAGTTATTACAAGGGTAACCACAACTCAAATGAACGCGATACGGCCAAGCCAGGGTGCTTTGTGTTATAATACAGAGCTAAAAGCAGTACACTATTACGATGGTGCCAATTGGATAAATATTGGCAGCGGTGGCGGTGGCGGTACACAAGGCAACTACGTTTTAACCGAAGACCCTGTAAACAATGTAGTAACTATTGACGTTACCCCAACAGCTAACGGCGACAAAATAAAAATTGCAGAAAACAGTATTAGTTCTATCCTTATACAAGACGGTGGCATTAATGGTGTGGACATACAAAATAATTCTATTGGGCCAGGTAAAATTCAAGACGACTCTATCACAGAAGATAAATTAGCCACCAACTCGGTTGGCGAAGATGCATTAGACAATGCGAATATAGGCGTTAGCGCTTTTAATAATGATAGTGGTTATATTACTAGCGCAGCTATTTTAAGTGCAGATACCCCTAACGCACTACAGCTCGGCTCAGATGATGGTCTTATCTATGATGAAACTCCCCTCATAAACGACATTCAAAACAATGCAGATGCCATAGCGACGCTCGAGGCTGCCGCAACTCCAAATTTACAGACCGTTTTAACTTCAGGAACAGGTGCTAATATTGCAGGTAATACTCAAATCAAAGGCTTAAGTGAGCCAACAGATCCGGCAGATGCAGCAACTAAAAAATATGTAGATGACAGGATTACCAATACTGGAGGTAGCCCAACGGATGAGTTAATACAATCGGGTACTATTGTTGGCAACAACATTGTCATCACAGAAGGGGTTGGTACTAACGAAAAAGTAACAAACATAGATATTTCTTCGCTATCAACTGGCGCCACAGACAATACTACTTTAATTGGAGATGGTAGCGCAGGTAGCGAGTATGCAATTAAGCCATCGACTACTAATAACCAATTTTTAAAAACCGAAAATGGTGAGGTCGTATGGGCGAATGCACCCGGAAATGGTACTACATCAGGAACCGTTGAAACAGATGCTACCATTTCTGGTAATGGTAGCGCTGGATCTGCTTTAGGCTTAGCTGATAATGCAGTAACCGTGGCTAAAATTGCACCTGGAGCCGATAACCAAATATTAAGAACTACCGACACTCCCGCCGGTTTAGCCGTTTCATGGGTAGATTTTCCTAACGCTACTAATGGCAACCAAAATTTATCAAGTGTTTTAGCCCAAGGAAATGATGCAAATGAAAGCGGAATTACCAATTTAACAACCGATGACACCGATGATAGCGCAGCAGCTACGGTTGGTTTTGTAAATACGGCAATTACCGCGGGTAAAGAATTAACAAATGGTCAAATTTTGGTGGGTAATGCTGATGATGAGGCAACACCAGTTGTGGTAAGTGGCGATGCTACTTTAGCAAACGATGGCACCTTAACTATCGCTAACAATGTTATTACTAGAGAAAACTTAGCGCAAGATGGCGCTAAGGATGGTGAGGTTTTAAAGTGGAAAGATGATGATGGATCTGGCGAACCAGGCTGGACCTATTCTGCTGCTACAAACCATACGGGGCGAGCAAATTCGATATTTTTTGCTGATGCCACTACAGAGGAACCAACCGTAGCCACAAACCCCGACGGAGAAGCAGGTCTTGAATGGATACAGGCAGCACGTAATGGCTATGGCCAACTAGTTGTTGGTTTAGATGGCGCACATCCTCAATTTATTACACGAGTAGCTCAATCAAAAGTAGTAATTGCAGAAAATGCAGACCCTGAACCAATTCGATTTCCATTAACGATACAAACGAGCGCCCCACCAGCTGCAAACGGTGGAAAAACTGCTACGGGCATTCTTTTTTCAGCTGAAGCTTGGAAAGAGGGCGCCCTAACAAAAGCTGCGCTTTCTTTTCAAAGAGATGGCGACTGGGATATTGGTGATTTTCATTTTCTACAAAAACAAGCAGGAATGGGTGAGACTCGTCATTCTATACCCACTTTAAATGACAAATCTTTTTCTATAAAAAGCAACAAAGACATTGTTATTTACGGTGGTATTGAAATAAATGATGGAACCAACCCTGCCACTAAAGGTACTAACGGCCAAGTATTAACTTCTACGGGCACAGGTGTAAAATGGCAACCTGCAGGCGGGCAAAATTTAGTTTTAAATACCACTACCAACCAAATTAATCTTGTAGCAACAGGCAGTGCAACCGTAAGCTCTTTTGCAAAATTAGATGGTACTACCCTTGAAGCGGTTACTAAAGGCTCAGACGATGTTATTCAAATAAAACCAGCATCGGTAGATATAACTGACCCAAATCAAATTACTCAGGTGCTTACAACCAATAAAACATCGGGGGCTGTAGAATGGGCAGATTTTTCAGGCGCTGAAATTCCTCAAGGTGCCGTTGGTGCTATTTTTTTCTCTGATGGTGCAGGAGAATTAAAAATAGATTCCAATAATTTAAATTACGACGTTACTGCAAACAGACTAAATTTAGGTACGCCTTTTACTAATAATTTACAAAAATTTAATGTGAATGGCAACGCTAGAGCAAGAGCGTTTTTAGGCTCGAGAGTTACCGCCGCAGGAAATCCGTCTTTTCGTTTTGTAGATGATGCGGATACGGGTTTAAAAAGTTCGGGGGTGGATGAAATGAATCTTGTAGCAGGTGGTGAAGAAATTATTACCGTAAAACAAACAGCTACAAATGGCAACCAAATTATAGCTGACGGCTCCTTAGAACTCAATAAAGAGCTTATCGACTCTGACGAAAAAAAAGGCACTAGCGGCCAAGTATTAACTTCTACGGGCACAGGTGTTTTATGGAAACAACCTGCCGTAGCCGCAATGTCAAAAATAGACGGTAACGGTGCTCTACTAGCTAATACGAATAATGTACAAGCCGTTGTTTTTGATACCTCACAGAACGAATATATCGTAACATTTAACCCGGCTATGCCAGATAACAATTATATAATTCAACTTAGTGTTGAAGGTGAAAATAGAATTAATATTAAACAATCATCACAAACAACAACTGGATTTAGAGTTCAAATTAATTCATTTATTACAAATACTTCCGCTCAAGCAACTTGGCATTTTACCGTTTTACAACCTTAAATATGATGAAAATAACGCAGCTATTCATTTTGTTTTTTGTTCTCGGCACCATTGGTGTTAAGGCTCAGTCTGCCCTACGAAACACAGGCACCATACAAATACACGATGCTGGTAAAATGGGTTTTCATATAAATCTAATTAATGATGGCTCCTTTGATGAAAACAGAGGGCTAACAGGTTTTTATGGTGATTTACCGCTAAATGTTTCTGGAGCTTTTGCAGCCACCTTTTTTAATCTCGAAATTGCAAATCCGGATAATGTAACACTAACTACCAGCCTAAATAACAGTAACAACACCAATTTTATTACGGGTAATTTTGAAACCCCTCGAGACCAAATAGATAGTTTCTTAAATTTCTTGCCCAACGCCAATTATAGCGATAGTGCAGACATTTCTATGGTTGATGGCTATGTAACGGTTAATGGTCAGCAAAATTTCACCTTTCCTGTAGGCAATCAAGGGCAATTACGTCAATTGGTTTTACAATCAACGGCAGAAAATAGTCTTGCCAAATGTGCTTACTTCTTTGAAGACCCCAACAACCCATCTACCTTAGGCATTTTTAATACTGGTACAAAAGAGAATGGTATTGGCACTATTAGCACCAAAGAATTTTGGAGATTAGAAGGTAGTGTGCCTTCTACCATTCGAATTAGTTGGAATGAGCGAAGTGCTATTGCCTCACTAGCTAACCAAGCTAGCGATATAGGCATTGTGGGGTGGCAAAAATCTACCAGCCAATGGGTATCGCTAAGCGGTGCAAACGGGGTGGGCGATTTATCGCAAGGTTTTGTAAGCTCGTCAAGTTTTATACCTGATGATTATGAAATAATCACTCTTGCCGGCAGCTTAGAGCAACCTAGTGAAATTATTTCAACCGACAATTATTTAATAACCCCAAACGGCGATGGTATTAACGATGCTTTAGAAATACCTGAAATTGCCTTATCGCCGAACAATTCATTGTATATTTTTGATCGTTTTGGCCTTAAAGTATTTGAATTTAAAAACTACACCAATACCGAGTTTACCGGTTTTTCAACTACTGACAATACCGTTTTCGGCAAAGAAAAAGGTCTTCCGAAAGGCGTATATTTTTATGTAATTACCCTAGAAGACATCGGGTTAGAATTTCAGGGTTTTCTGTTCTTATCACGCTAGCAAAAATTAGCCCTTTTTTGATGGAAGTGTTTTAACCAACCAAGTATAGCTTAGACCAATTAATACTAGTTGTTACTACCCATTTTTAAAAAAAATGTATTACCGTACCGTTGAGCACTACCCATGTAGCTCACCTTAAAACCAAAGTATTTTATCTATCATTTTCTGCTTTTCTACAACCTTATGCATCCTTTTTAATTGGCAGCAAAAACTATATTTTAAGATTAAAACACGCTAAATCTAGCAAGAATAATTTGCTAGTTTTTAGTATTGTTATCTAA
Source organism: uncultured Flavobacteriaceae bacterium (assembly GCA_947486785.1). Taxonomy (GTDB): domain Bacteria; phylum Bacteroidota; class Bacteroidia; order Flavobacteriales; family Flavobacteriaceae; genus Maribacter_C. The sequence continues at coordinate 51,720 of CANKUU010000020.1, forward strand.
AAGTAAATAATATTTAATTAGTTTTAAATTGCCGAACGCATACTACCCTAGTTTTGGCAGCGTTTTTGTTATATATAAAAAGAATAGAAAAAAACAGATTTTATGAAACGTAGATTATTTATTAACAGAAGTAGCACCGGCTTATTGGGTTTGGCATTAGCACCAAGTTTGATAATCTCAGAACCAACCGAATTTTCTATTCTTGAGCTAATGGGTAAAGTAGATATTGACCTACACGGTGTAAAAGAAGGTATTAACCTTAGAAAAGAGGCCTACGAAGCTTTTTTAGCAATGAAAAAAGCAGCATATAAAGATGGTATTGATTTAAAAGTAGTATCAAGTTATCGCAGTTTTAACCGACAAGAAGCAATTTTCGAAAGAAAGTTTGAACGCTACACCTATGAAGATAAAATGAAACCAATTGATGCCATAGATAAAATAATAGAATATTCAACTATACCAGGCACAAGTAGACACCATTGGGGTACCGATATTGATATAGTAGATGGCTATAGAAAAGTAGAAGGCGATGTATTAACGCCTTCAAAATTTGAAGAAGGACAACCTTACGAAACTTTTAAAAAATGGATGGATGAAAATTCTAACAGCTATGATTTTCACCTCGTGTATACCGACAATCCAAAAAGAAAAGGATTTAAATATGAGCCTTGGCATTATAGCTACGCACCAATTTCTAAACCCATGCTAACTGCCTTTAGAAATAAAAATATTGTTAAACTATTACAATCAGAGACCTTTTTAGGAAGCGAATATTTTACCAATGGCTTTTTAAAAAGCTATGTTCAAGATAATATTTTAGACATCAATCCAAAACTGTTATAGCTTTTTTCTAAGATATTTTAAAGTAGCATGTAGTTTAAATTCAAGACATAAAATGAACAGGAGTAGTTGGAAAATTCGAATTTTTATTGGTTTGGCTATTGTAGCCTATGCATTTTTTAAAAAATGTAGCAATACCGAAGAAAACCCCTACACAGGCAGGTCGCAGCATATTACCATGAATGCTGAACAAGAAATTAAAATTGGTTTGCAAAGCACACCTCAAATAACCCAGCAACACGGAGGGCTTTACCCAGATGAACGCTTACAAACGTATGTAGATAATATTGGAAATAAACTAGTAGAAAATAGCATCGCAAGAGAAACCCCATATAAATTTGATTTTCATTTGCTTGCAGATGATAAAACCATAAATGCTTTTGCCTTACCTGGTGGGCAATGTTTTATTACCTATGCACTATTTTCTAAGTTAAACGAGGGGCAACTGGCAGGGGTATTGGGTCATGAAATTGGTCATGTAATTGGCAGGCATTCTGCCGAACGAATTGCTTCGAGCGAATTTTGGAGAACCGCTACAATGGGCGCAACGGTTGGCGCAGGCGACATTGGCAATGTTGTTGGTGGTATAGGACAAAACACCCTATTAAAAAATGGCCGTGGCGACGAATTAGAAAGCGATGATTTAGGGGTGCTTTTTATGATTCAGTCAGGTTATGACCCGAACGAGATGATAAAAGTGATGCAAATTTTAAAAGCAGCTGCTGGCCCTAATCGTGTTCCTGAATTTCAAAGTTCGCACCCCGATCCAGAAAATAGAATCGCCAAAATAAAAGAATCAATTGCGAAATACCAAGGACAATAATTAGCGTATATTTTTTTTTAGAGAAACATAAGCTTACCCTCCTAAGTCAGATATTTCACCTCCACTTTTTTATGTTTTAGTATATCCACTCGATAAAATGCCATTTATCAAGGTTGAAATTTAAAAAAAATGGCAAATACCGGACTATTCAAAGCTTTTTGGTATATTTGAATGCTCCCAAACAACCAAAAGTATTTTAACCCTTATAGCTTTAATCTGTGCTTACAAAGTACTTGTAAGTATGCAACTAAACTATAATGGACAAACTAACACTCATTAGTAATTTTTATTCACAAGCTTTTAAAGACTGTCGCCCTTTGGCTATAGTAATACTGCTTAAAATTTATGCCGTTTTCAGTGCAATTTTAATTTTTATGGCAATTTATGCATTATTGTTTAGATGTTTAAATGGATGGGATTTTCACTAATTGGTAACCGTATGCAGCTCTTTTACTTGAACACTATTTGGGCTAAAATGAAAAACTAAAACCGCTTGTAAATTAAGCGGTTTTCTTTTTTTCTTATTTTTCTACCATCAAAAAACCATATTTTTATTACCTCAATTTTTTAGGTCAGGTGCTTATACAGGTATTTTAAACATCTAGATGTGGGATTTAGCGCTCGTAAAAAAACCATACAATACCTTTGGCTATGAATGCAAGCGCAACTTAAAAAAACTCATTTAGTTTTAATTTTACTAAACCACGTTACTGCGAGTATAGCTTGTTTTACCTAAACAGGAGTAGCACAAACATTAGAAAGTATGCATACTTTTATACCTTTAATTTCACTTAAAAAATATAAACCACATAATGCCAGGAGAAACAAATTTATCCGAATTACTAAAAGGAATGACGCCAAAACTGAATGATGGTGAGTATGTTTTTTCAACACTAAAAGATCGGTTTATAATTGATCGAAAAGATACTATTTGCGAATTCAAAGAAAATGAAGGAACCACTATTGTTATCGAAAGAAAAAAAGCTGATGCATTAAACTTAAGCTACGAATATACTGCTTCTTGGATTACACTTATGATTCACTCATCACTTGATGCGGTAGGCTTGACTGCTGTATTTTCAACAGAGTTAGCAAAAAATGATATTAGTTGCAATGTAATTGCTGGTTATTATCACGACCATATTTTCGTTGCCAAAAAAGATGCGCTAAAAGCAATTAGCGTTCTAAAAGAACTAGCTAAAAACCAACACTAAACATAACTACCCAGTAGAAGATAATTAAATAGTTCGCTCCTACTCACAAACCACATCGTAGCTATTCTATTTAGTTTGCATTTATTAACTTAGAAGCTTAAATATCCTATCCATTCTTTTTACAAACAGGTTAACAACAATTAAAACAAACCATGAGAATATTAATAATCGGCGGAAAAGGTACTATTGGAAAAACAGTTACATCTGCAATGTCTGAAGGAAACGATTTAATAATTGCTAGTAGAACTAGTGGAGACTTTATTGTGGATATTTCTGATAGTAAATCCATTCAAACATTATTTGATACAGCGGGTCAATTTGATGCAATAATTTGTATTGCAGGAGAGGCTAAGTGGGCTAATTTTAACGATTTAACCGAAGAGGACTACTACATAGGCTTAAAAAGCAAATTAATGGGACAGGTTAACCTTGTTAGAATTGGAAAAAAGTACTTGAGTAAAGGTGGCTCTATAACACTATCTACTGGAATTTTGGCAGATGACCCCGTAGTAAAAACGACAAGTGCAGCAATGGTTAATGGTGGAATTCACAGTTTTGTACAAGCTGTTGCCTTAGAACTTGAAAACGGAATTCGTGTAAATGCTGTTTCTTCTGGTATGGTTGAAGATGCCTACGAAAAGTACAAGGATTATTTCCCCGGCCATAATGCTATACCTATGACTAAAGTTGTTAATGCTTACAAAAGAAGTGTGAAAGGGAAAGATAATGGTAAAATTATAAGAATATATGAATAAAAATAGTTGCTAACAATTATGTAAAAGCACTAAATCATTTCTCTTATAAAAAACGCTGGCATTAATTACGACCATCGAAGAAACTATTGAAAGAATGTTATGAACTTAAATTTGTTATCAAACTATTTAATAAAACGAGTAGTTCTTATTTAAAAATCAATTTCATAAGCCCCTTAATTTTTAGCGTATAATTCAGCTAAAATTGCAGACGCCAGTTTAGTGAATTTTATAAAAAACCCCTTAAATTTACTAGCGATACTGTTTAAATCATCCTATTTTTGAAAAGGATAAACATTTTAACATGAACAAGAAAGTAATATTGATGATTTTAGATGGATGGGGTAAATCTCCAGACCCTAAAATATCGGCGATAGCAAATGCAAAAACTCCTTTTATTGATTCACTTTACAAAAAGTACCCGAATGCCAACTTGTTAACCGATGGTATGAATGTTGGTTTACCCGAAGGGCAAATGGGCAATAGTGAAGTTGGTCATATGAATTTGGGAGCCGGAAGAATTGTTTATCAAGATTTAGCCAAAATTAACCTCGCTGTACAAGAACATACCTTAATACAAGAAAGCGTTTTACAAGATGCTTTTCGCTATGCAAAAGAAAATCATAAACCCGTTCACTTTTTAGGTTTACTTAGTGATGGTGGCGTACACAGCCATACGTCACATTTAAGAGGACTTATAGATGCAGGTGAGCAGGCCGGAGTGCAAAAGATGTATGTTCATGCTTTTACCGATGGCAGAGATGTTGACCCTAAAAGCGGAAAAGAATATATAAAAGCGTTAAGCTCTTTTTGCGCTACTAAAAATGCTGAAATCGCTTCTGTAATTGGACGATATTATGCAATGGATCGCGATAAGCGATGGGAACGTGTAAAAATGGCCTATGACGCACTGGTACATGGCACAGGGGAAAAAACCACAAATATTTTAAACAGTATTGAAAAAAGCTACGCAGCGGATGTAACAGATGAGTTTATAAAACCAATCATTAAAACCAATACTAGTGGCGAAGTTACCGCTAAAATTTCTGATGGTGATGTAGTGATCTTTTTTAACTTTAGAACTGATCGCGGTAGAGAATTGAGCCAAATGCTTAGTCAAACAGATTTTTTAGATCAAAACACAAAAAAACTAGCGCTTTATTTTGTTACGTTGACGAATTATGATGATTCTTTTGAAGGTGTTAAAGTGATTTACAACAAAGATAATATTTCAGATACCTTAGGTGAAGTTTTAGAAAAAGCAGGAAAAAAACAAATACGTATTGCTGAAACAGAAAAATACCCACATGTAACTTTTTTCTTCAACGGGGGCCGAGAGGTACCTTTTAAAGGAGAAAAACGTATTTTATGTCCTTCACCAAAAGTAGCCACCTACGATTTAAAACCAGAAATGAGTGCCTACGAAATTAGAGATGCTATTATACCTGAGTTAAAAAAAGGTGAAGTTGATTTTGTATGTCTTAATTTTGCAAATCCAGATATGGTGGGTCATACTGGCGACATGAATGCTGCTATAAAAGCCTGCGAAGTAGTAGACAGTTGTGCCGAAGCTGTGGTAAGCAGCGCCTTAGAAAATGACTACACCACTATTGTAATTGCAGATCATGGCAACTGTGAAACTATGGTAAACCCAGATGGGTCACCGAATACCGCACATACTACCAACCCAGTTCCTTTAATTTTAGTAGACCAATCGCTTAAAAATATAGAAGACGGTGTTTTAGGAGATATAGCACCAACCATTCTAAAATTAATGGGCATTGCACAGCCAAAGGCAATGACGCAGAAGGCCTTGGTTTAAAAAATAGTTATCTTTACACCCATGATAATAACAAAAACTTCTGAAGAAATTGAACTAATACGTGAGAGCGCACTAATTGTTTCAAAAACCTTAGGGATGCTCGCTAGTGAAGTAAAACCAGGGATAACTACTTTACAGCTTGATGCCTTAGCAGAGAGTTTTATAAGAGACCATGGTGCAATACCAGGTTTTTTAGGGCTATATGATTTTCCTAATTCGCTATGCATGAGTCCAAACGCGCAAGTTGTGCATGGTATACCAAATAATACACCCTTAGTCGATGGCGATATAATTTCAATAGATTGCGGCGCATTAAAAAACGATTTTTACGGAGATCATGCCTATACCTTTGAGGTGGGTGAAGTTGCACCAGAAATTAAAAAATTATTAGAAGTAACAAAAGCCTCTTTGTATGAAGGCATTCGCGAATTTAAACTGGGTAAACGAGTAGGCGATGTAGGTTATGCAATTCAGAAATATGCCGAAGATCATGGCTACGGTGTAGTACGAGAATTAGTAGGTCATGGCCTAGGAAAAAAAATGCACGAAGACCCAGAAATGCCAAATTATGGCAGGCGAGGAAGAGGAAAAAAGTTTATTGAAGGGATGGTTGTTGCTATTGAACCCATGATAAACATGGGTACAAAACGAATAAAACAGCTGAAAGATGGTTGGACAATTCTTACTGCTGATGGTAAGCCGAGTGCCCATTTTGAACATGATGTAGCTCTGATAAATGGCAAACCTGAATTGCTTTCAACTTTTGATTATGTACATGAAGCCCTAGGTATTAAAAGTGATGAAGAAGACGAATTTCGAGCTAAAAAAATGAATCTTTAACGGCGTTGGTTGCTAGAGTTTTAATTTCTTAAAAGCACCAAACACGACACCATTAAGCCCAATTAAATTTAACTTATACCCGTGTCTAAAATTTTTAAATTTATTTTAAACAGTATACCTAGACCTGTTCTAATAAAATTGAGTTATTTGGTACGCCCTATTTTAGCCTTTATTATGAAGGGCAACACCCATACAGATCCTATTGACGGTAAAGGGTTTAAAAAATTTCTGCCCTACGGGTACGAAAATCCTAGAGAAAATGTATTATCACCCTCTACCCTATCACTAGAAAGACATCGCTTACTGTGGCTATATTTAAAACAGAAAACGAACTTTTTTAGTGCACCACTAAAAGTATTACACTTTGCCCCCGAGCAAGCTTTTTATAAACGCTTTAGATCATTAAAAAACCTACACTATACCACAACAGATTTAAACTCACCGCTAGCCGATATAAAAGCAGATATTTGCAATCTGCCATTTGATGATGCTTCTTTTGATGTTATATTATGCAATCATGTGTTAGAGCACATTACGGATGATACCAAAGCAATGCAAGAAATGTATCGTATTTTAAAGCCCGGAGGGTGGGGTGTTTTTCAAATTCCTCAAGACCTAGCGAGAGCGCACACTTTTGAAGACGATACCATTACAGATAAGAAAGAACGTGCAAAAATATTTGGGCAATATGATCATGTTCGTATTTATGGTCGTGATTATTTTGACAAATTAAGACGTATTGGCTTTACTGTTAAAGAGGTCGATTATACCGCAGAGCTACCTTTCGAAGACATTGAAAAATATCGCCTAGCCAAAGGAGAAATCATTCCTGTAGTATCAAAGTAATTAAGGCACTAAGAGTTGTTTAAACCCATCCGTCATAAATTCCTTAGTTTCATTATCAACATCTAGATAAATAATATAAGCATCTAAACCCTTTTGTTTATTCAAAATATTTTTTGCTTCAGCAAGACTCATCGCCATTAAAGCAGTAGCATAAGCATCGGCAGTAGCGCAATTTTCTGCCAAAATATTAACTGCTAAAGTACTACCGTTTTGAGTATAGCCGGTTTTAGGGTTTATGGTGTGTACGTATTTTCTTCCAGTTTTTTGATCGATTCTAAAATGCCTGTAGTTACCCGAAGAAGCCATTGCCCTATCTTTTAGTGCAATAACCGTTTTATGCTCGCCACCTTCAGGATCTGTTACCGCTACATGCCATGGTTTTTGTTTAATACTATTCCAACCTTTGGAAACAATCTCTCCGCCAACTTCTAACAAATAATTTTCAATTCCCTTTTGGTTCATTAAAACCCCCAAACGATCAATAGCATAACCTTTAGCAATAGCATTAAAATCAAAATATATGTTTGAATCCTCTTTCAGAATAGTATTGGCATTGGTTAAGGCTACTTTATCAAAACCTACGTAATTCATTAAGCTATCTACACGCATGCTGTCGAGCATTATTTGTTTTTCCGGACCAAACCCCCATGCATTAACCAAAGTACCTACTGTAGGGTCAAAATACCCGTTTGTGTTTTCGTAAATTTCTTTTGACAACTTAAAAACTTCGGCAAACATAGTATCGACTACAAGCTTTTCTTCACCTGCATTAATTCTAGAGATATCCGAATTTGGTATATAAGTAGACATCGATTTGTTAATCTGTAAAAACACAGAATCAATTTCTTTTTGAAAATCAAGATCTTCATTTGCCAAATAAATAAGGCTGTATGATGTACCTAAAGCTGGGCCAACATTTTGGTTTCTTATAACTTTCGACTTGGTTTTAGCACAAGAACTAAGTACTACAACAAACAAACATAAAATGGTAACTCTCATTGCTACATATAATATTAACGTTACTCTATTTTTACCAAACCATCATAATCTACAATATACTCCTCATTTAAATATACTGGTAAGTTATAATCGGATGCATTTACTAAACCAACACCCGCATAATACGTATCTGCTTCAAACTTTAAGGCATGATCTTTCATTTTGTTTAGGTCTGCCTTAAAAAGTTCTATGTCTTTAGGGTCACCAGGATATTCTATTGCCTTTACTACAATAAATCGCATTTTCTTGTCTCTAATACATACAAACTGTGGGTTTTTTCGTAGTTCACTATTTACAGCCATAAATTCAAAACCCTCTGCTTCGAGCTGTTTACCCACAATATTCATCGCTAAATTATGAAGCTCTTGTTCTTGTAATGCTTGCATTGTTATATTTTTTTCCTCTAAAATTTAAAAAATACCTTTTAGATAATTAATAAAAAAAAACCGGGAGCAAGCTTCCGGTTTCCTATATTTAATTACAACATATCTTTCTAAAATTAGCTACTAGCCTCCAAAATCATCAAATCTGATATGCTCATCTGGAATTCCGAAATCTTCACCCATTTTCTGAACAGCTTGGTTCATTAATGGTGGACCACAGAAATATAATTCGATATCTTCAGGTGATTCGTGATGACTTAAATAATTATCAATTACACAATTATGAATGAATCCTACAAAGCCATCACCAGGTGAATCTATAGTCTCTTTCACCTTCCAGTTGTCTTCTTCAGCAGGCTCAGAAAGTGCTAAATAAAATTTGAAATTTGGAAAATCTTTCTCTAATTGATAAAAGTGTTCTAAATAAAACAATTCTCGCTTAGATCTACCACCGTACCAGTATGATACTTTTCTATTAGTTTTTAAAGTTTTAAATAAATGATATAAATGCGAACGCATGGGTGCCATACCTGCACCACCACCTACATAAAGCATTTCTGAATCTGACTCATTGATAAAAAATTCACCATAGGGGCCAGAAATTACCACGTCATCGCCTTCTTTTAAACTAAAAATATATGACGAAGCAACACCTGGGTTAACATCCATCCAACCGTTTTTGGCTCTGTCCCATGGCGGAGTAGCAATACGCACATTAAGCATAATTTCTCGACCTTCTGCCGGAAAAGAAGCCATAGAATAGGCTCGTTCAACCGTTTCAGGGTTTTTCATTACTAAGGGCCATAAGTTAAACTTATCCCATTCTGCTTGAAATTTATCTGGTGTTTCATGCTCTTCTGGATGCGCAGTTATATCAATATCCGAAAATTTAACTTCAACGGGAGGAATTTCAATTTGAATATATCCACCAGCTTTATATCCCATATCTTCAGGAATTTCTACAACAAACTCCTTTATAAATGATGCCACATTATAATTACGAACTACTTTTGCAGGCCACTTTTTAATACCGAAAACCTCTTCAGGAATAGTAATTTCCATGTCTTGCTTTACCTTTACTTGACATGCTAAACGAGCTCCTTGATTTAATTCTTTTTTGGAAAAATGAGGTGTTTCTGTAGGTAAAGCTTCCCCGCCACCAGATAGTACATGGCACTCGCATTGAATACAAGTACCTCCACCACCACAAGCAGATGGTAAAAATACTTTTTGGTTTCCTAGCGTTGTCAAAAGAGAACTACCAGAACCTACTTCAATTTTCTTTTCTCCGTTAATGGTAATAGTAACTGGGCCAGAAGGAGATAATTTTTGTTTTGTAAATAAGAGAATTGCAACTAAAAACATTAAAAGCACCAAAAATGCAATTATTGTAATTAGAATTGTTCCACCGGTTGTTGTGGCTAAGATCATAGTTTAATTTTTAAGAGTAACATCGTTATAAGAAACTTCTTTTTCGTCCATTTCCTTTTTTGCTTCCTTTTCTATTTTTTCAATGGTTTCTGCCGTTTTAATTTCTTCAGCTGGCGCTTCATCACCTCCGGTTAACATACCACCGAAACTTTGAAAACCAATACCCATTAACCCGGTAATAATGAAAGTTATGCCTAAACCTCTTAAAGGAGCAGGAACATTTGAATATCTAATTTTCTCTCTAATCGCAGCAATTGCCAAAATTGCTAAGAACCAACCAATACCCGAGCTAACTCCGTAATTAAATGCTAAGCCTAAGGTTTCAATCTCTCTAGCTTGCATAAACAAAGAACCCCCAAGAATTGCACAGTTTACAGCAATAAGCGGTAAAAATATTCCGAGTGAGTTATATAATGAAGGAGAAAATTTTTCTATCACAATTTCCACCAACTGCACCATAGTTGCTATGGTAGCAATAAAAAGTATGAATGATAAAAAACTCAAATTGTATGCTGCATACTCTTCTCCTAGCCACGCTAGAGCACCGTCTTGTAATAAATATTTGTCGAGCAACCAGTTCAATGGAACAGTTACGGCAAGTACAAAAATTACTGCAGCCCCTAAACCTACGGCTGTAGCAACTTTCTTAGATACTGCTAAATAGGAACACATTCCTAAAAAAACAGCAAATACCATATTATCAATAAAAATGGATTTAAAAAATAACTCTATATGTTCTAACATAATATTTTGCTTAAAGCGCTAAATTAATTTTCTTCTATTAATGCAGGGTTTTTTGAGCGTTGCACCCAAATGATAATACCAACTATAATTAAAGCCGCTGGAGGAATAATCATAAATCCATTATTCTCATAACCAGTTGCATACAATCCAGTTTTAGTAATTGGATCTCCTAAAACTGGAATACCAAATAAAGTACCCGAACCAAAAAGCTCTCTAAAAAAGCCTACCATAATTAAAATTATTCCGTAGCCTAGAGAGTTTCCTATTCCATCTAAAAACGAACGCCATGGACCATTTGCTAAGGCAAAAGCTTCAAAACGTCCCATAATAATACAGTTTGTAATAATTAAACCAACAAATACCGCTAGTGTTTTACTTAATTTGTAGGCAAATGCCGCTAGTACTTGGTCTACCATAATAACTAGGGTAGCCACTACAATTAGCTGAACAATAATTCTAATTTTAGACGGTATGATGTTTCGCATTAATGAAATAACCACATTTCCAACTCCTAAAACAAACATAACGGATATTGCCATTACAAGTGAAGCTTTCAATTCTGCCGTTATTGCTAATGCAGAGCAAATACCTAGTACCTGAATAGTAATAGGGTTGTTATCCGCAAGCGGATCTAAAATAAGATTGGTATCTTTTTTTGATAGTAATGCCATAGCTATTTAACTCTTATGGTTTCTAAATAATCTTTATATAAATCGAGGGTTTCTTTTACCATTGCAGAAACGCCATTACCTGTAATGGTAGCGCCAGCCAATGCATCAACTTCATTGTCTTCTTTGTCTTTATTTAACGGATCATTATTTCCTTTGGCAACTTTTACGCCAGCATACTGAGAACCTTTTAATATGGTTTCTCCTATAAAATCGTCCATAAAGTAGCGCATTTTGATATTTGCACCCAAACCAGGTGTTTCACCTTTATGATCGAAATAAACGCCTTGTACAATCATCTTATCATTAAGGGCAACAAACCCCCAAATAGCATCCCAAAGTCCTTTACCGTACATAGGTAAAATATAAAACTTTTTACTGTCTTTTTCTCCGATAAACAAAGGTAGTTTAAAAGGTTCTCCTTTCTTTTTAGCTGCCAATTGCTTTTTCATATCTATTAAAAAAGCCTCACTATCTGGTTTAGCTTTACCATCTTGAATAACAAGCTGTTCGGTAATATAGTTCGTAAACTCGCTTTCTACTTTATCTGTGGGAATGAAATTAACACTACCTGCATCGTCTCCATTCTCATGAACACCCATTGCGTACAAGATGTTTTGCTGTTTTTCAAAACGTTTGTTCTCTTCAATGTTTGGTCGCAAACCAGAAGCTAAGAAAGCTAAAATTGCCCCAACTACAACAACCATAACGGCTGCAAAAATTACGGTATAACTATTTTTTTCTGTATCAATTGCCATAACTAAACTGTTTCTGCTTTAAATGTTGCTGCTTTTTCGTCTGAATCTTTTGGAAGAATTACAGCATTTTCTAAACGTTTTAATCTTCTTTTTACATTTCCTCGAACTACATAATGATCAATAGTTGGGGCAAACACGTTCATTAATAAAATAGCTAAGAAAACTCCTTCTGGATATGCGGGATTAAAAACCCGTATCATCACAGATAAGAAACCTATAAAGAAACCATAAATCCATTTTCCTTTATTCGTTTGCGCTCCGGTAACTGGGTCAGTAGCCATATATACAATTCCGAAAGCAAGGCCACCTACGATGAGGTGTTGCCAAAAGTCGAAACTCATTAAACCGTAAAATTTACTTGTTTCTGTAATCCAACCTTGGTCTACAACGCCATTAAATATTAGACCCATTACTAAAGATCCGATTACGGCACTAAGCATTATTCTCCAGCTTGCTATTTTAGTAAAAATCAAAAACAAACCGCCTAATAGGATTAAGAAGGTTGATGTTTCACCAACAGACCCTGGAATAAAACCAAAAAACATATCAGAAAGGCTATACTTAGCTTGCATTGCAGCTTCCTTATTTTGTGCTAAAAAGCCTAAAATTGTTTCCCCTGAGATTGCATCTACATCCGTTGCACCTGCTAAAATGGCCTCTGAACGCTCTCTTGCCTCATGTACCCAAACTTTGTCACCACTCATCCAAGTAGGATACGCGAAAAATAAAAAAGCTCGAATAGTAAGTGCAGGATTTAAAATATTCATTCCCGTACCCCCAAAAACTTCTTTTCCTATAACAACCCCAAAAACGACGGCAACTGCCAACATCCATAGCGGTGTATCTACTGGTACTATTAAAGGCACTAAAATACCAGTAACTAAATACCCTTCTTCTACCTCATGACCTTTAATGATAGCAAAAATAAATTCAACCAAAAGACCAACTCCATAAGAAACGGCTAATAGCGGCAACACCTTTATAATTCCTATCCATGCGTTGTCCCAAGTAAGAAAGTGGTCCATCACCGAAAAGTTTTCGGGAAAACCATTTATAGCTGAGTAATGTTGATAACCCGCATTAAAAATTGAAAATAATAATACCGGCACTAAAGCCATTATTACCGTATTCATTGTACGCTTTAAATCATCAGCACCACGAATGTGAGAACCGCTATGCGTGGTTTCATCTGGGGCGTATAAAAAGGTATGAAGCGCATTAAAAGCTGGCGCCATTTTTTTTCCTTTGTAGCTTTGCTTAACCTCGTGTAATTTTTCTTTTAAGCCCATATTATCCTATTTCTTTTTGTAATAAATCTAATCCTTCGCGAATAATTTGTTGATGTGGCTGCTTTGAAATACAAACAAACTCAGTCAACGAAAAATCTTCCGGCGCTACTTCGTATAAACCTAGTTGCTCCATTTCATCTAAATCTTTATACATGCACGCTTTAAGTAGTTGCATAGGATATATATCTAATGGAAAAACTTCTTCATATTGACCGGTTACCACGAAAGCTCTGTGCTCTCCATTGGTATTGGTGGTTAAATCATATTTTTTCTTAGGGTTTAACCAAGAAAACGTTAAAGCTCTGGTTGCAGAAATTTTATTGAAAACTGGTTTATTCCATCCGAAAAACTCATAATCATCTCCTTCAGGAATGGCAGTTACCGTATTATTATAATAACCTAAATAACCATCTTGACTACTTTTTGCTCCTGTTAAAACATCGCCATTTATTACTCTAAAATTTTCACCGTTCACACCACTAGCATACAAGAATGTCGCTATTTCAGTTCCAATTTTGGTTTTGTAATATTTTGGTGCTTTTACAGATGAGCCTGCCAATGCAACAATACGCTCTGGATTAAAAACACCTGTTAATAGAAGCTCACCGATAATCACTAAATCTTGTGGTGTAATCACCCAAACCAATTCTCCTTTATTAATAGGATCAATTTTATTTATTTGCGTACCTACCAGTCCTGCAGGATGTGGTCCAGAAACCTTGTGCAATTCAACTCCTTTAAGCCCCGACATTGGCGAATTAGAAGAAGCCCCTACAGAAACATGCAATTTGCCCGGCGTTAGCTTAGCTAAGGCATTTACTGCCGCTTGAAGCTCTTGCTCTTTACCCTGCAAAACATAATCTAAATCAGCTGCCAAAGGCGCTGTTGTATACCCAGAAACAAAAATAGCTTTAGGTGTTGTGTTTGGATCAGCAATTACATCATAAGGTCGTTGTTTGATAAATGGCCAACAACCTGACTTTTGCAAATATGCTTTTACGTCCTGTGCAGAGGCGCTTTCGGTGTTAAAATTAGCATGAGATATGTGAGTCTGCTCTTTGTCTGCTAAAATTTTTATCATTAAAATTCTTCGCCGCGCACCTCTTTCAATCTCTACTACTTCACCACTTACTGGCGAAACAAAGAGCATATCTTCGCTATTTTTATTGTAAAATAAAGCTTCTCCAGCTTTTACTTCAGCGCCTAGTTTTACCAACAATTTTGGCGTTACACCATGAAAATCGCTAAGATTAATTGCGTAAACATTGCTTAAAACAGCTTTTGAAGTACTTTGCTCGGCAGCACCAACTAAGTTGATGTTCATACCCTTTTTAATTCTGATGTCTTTAGACATAGTACAGTTGACCTTTAGGTTAACAAAATTTCGAACAAATTTAGTATTAAAACGTATGTTTTCATAATTATTGCCCATAAAATTAGGCTTTACGTCGAGCGTTATTTTTTAGGCTCACTTTTTGTTTATCTTTACGGAAAAAATTGTAGCAAAATGCAAGGAAGCCTTAAACATATTTTTACTATACTTTTTGCATGCTGCACTTTTGCCCAAGAACAAAAAGAAGTAAATGCCCCAGAACACATTAAATCAATTATTTTTAAAGGCCCTACACAAGACCAATTTCCTGTTGCAACCTTAGGTCAAACCATTTCTTTAGAGTTCGACGATCTTCTTGCGAATGAACAAGACTATTACTATAAAATAACACATTGCAACTATGATTGGACGCCTTCGCAACTTTTAAAATCACAATATATAAAGGGTATTGACAACCAAAGGATTTTAGACTACGAAAACAGCTATAATACGCTTCAGCCGTACTCTAACTACAAATTAAAAATACCAAATACTAATGTACAATTAAAAGTAAGTGGTAACTACGTTTTAGAAATATATAATGATAGCTACGAACTTCAATTCTCGAGAAGGTTTGTAATTTATTCTGATTTGGTAGGCGTAGGAGCTGTAGTAAAACGCTCTCGAGATTTTAAACATCTTAATGAAAAACAAGTTGTTCAAATAAATATTCAAACCGGTACAACTCAAATAGTAAACCCCAAAAGAGAGGTGAAAATAGCTATTGTTCAAAACCATCATTGGCCATCCGCTCTCTACAACATTCCACCCCAATACACCGTAGGCAAAGAACTGATATATAAATATGATAAAGAAACTAGCTTTTTTGGAGGAAATGAGTTTTTAAATTTCGACACTAAAGACTTAAGATCACCTTCATCGGTTATTTCGCATGTTGAGTTTAAAGAATTATATCATCACTATCTTTTTACCGATCGCTACCGGTTTAAATTACCTTATACCTATTTTCCAGATATTAATGGTGATTTTGTTGTGAGAACCCTTCAAGGCAGTGACCAATCACGTGAAGCAGAATATACCCAAATACATTTTAGCTTGCCATATGCAGAGGAATTAGCTTTAGACAATGTTTATGTTTATGGAAAATTCAACAACTACAGCTTAAATGAGGAAAATAAAATGTTTTTCAACGAAGACAATGGTATGATGGAGGCAGTCATTAAACTAAAACAAGGGTTTTACAATTACAAATACGTTATAGAGCGAAAAGATGGCTTGGTTGAACTGAATACCATTTCAGGAAATTTTCATTTTACAGAAAATAATTATTTAGTTTTAGTTTATTATCGAAAATTTGGTGATTTATACGATCAAATCATTGGTGTCGGCTCCACCAACTCTAGGGAGATTAGTAATTGAAGTAGTTTTGACCTTTAGCACACCTTAAAATGAGCCATAAGCCAAGAGTAGCACAAATAGGACGTTTTGGACTTCAATATCGTGGCATTAAGTGTCTTAACTGTGAACACCCTTTAGACCTTAGCGACAAGTATTGTCCTAACTGTTCGCAAACAAACAGTATTAAAAAGCTATCCTTACTTGATTTTTTTGACGAGTTTCTTGCAAGTATTATTTCTTACGATTCTAAACTTTTAAAAACACTAGCAGTTCTTTTATCAAAACCAGGTAAAATTACTAGAGATTTTATTGACGGTAAGCGTGTATCCTATACAAATCCATTTCGTTTTCTTTTAAGCTTATCTATTATTTATTTTCTAATGATGAGCTTTTCTACCAACTTATCTTTCATTGATAAATACGGCGCAGGAAAAAAAGACAGCTATTTTAAATCAGAAAATTCGATACCTCTATTTTTTGATAAAATAACCCAAAAAGATACTACAGAAAATACAACTAAAGATCTAAAAAAAGTAAGAAAAACACTAGATAGTTTACATTTAGATAAGGCCTTTTTAAAAAGAGATTCCTTAATGATTACAAATGCTCAAGCATATTTTAAAAAAACCAATAAGAAATCTTTATTTGCTAGATTTTTTAAAAAGAGAGCGTTTTTTTCCACCCTAATACAACATGATACTATTGAAGATTTCGGGGAAATTTCAACGAATTATGATATTGCTTCTACTAAAGAAAATAGGAGCGCTTTTAATGCGGCGAAGAGCTATTTAAAATTCTTACATGAGCCTGGCAGCTTTTTAAATAGCATTATTTCTAAATTACCATTCGCTACATTTTTTTTCCTTCCAGTATTTACCTTGTTTGTTTGGATGATTTACATCCGAAAAAAGCATTCCTACACCGAACATCTTATTTTTAGCTTTCACAATCAATCTTTGTTTTTTATCTTGCTCATTATTAGCTTTATAATTGACGCTGTATTCGACGTAACAAGTGGCTTGATATTTATTTTTATTTTTTCAATCTACCTTTTTGTTTCGATGCGAAAATTCTATAAACAAGGATTTTTTAAAACAATAATTAAATATTTAATTTTAAATATTATTTTCTTATTTTTAGGATTAGCTGCATCCTTATTGCTATTTGTAGGGAGTATATTTACTTATTAGAACCACATATTTATGATTACACAAGTAACTAAGGGTATAAAAATTTCAGTAAACACCAGTTTTGAAGGTACTTTTTTCAAGAATTACAAAATGCATTTTGCATTCGGATACACCATAACTATTGAAAACCAAAGTAAAGATTCGGTTCAGCTCACCTCTCGACATTGGGAAATTTTTGACGCTCTGAATGAGTTAGAAACCTTAGACGGCGAAGGGGTAATAGGTAAAAAACCAGTAATTAAACCCGGTGAATCGCACACCTATACTTCAGGCTGTCTTTTAGCATCTCCTATAGGAGCTATGCAAGGGCATTACAACATGGTCAGTTTAAGCTCTGCGGAAAAGTTTAGAGTTTATATTCCTACGTTTAAATTTAGTGCACCTTTTGCATTAAACTAAATAAACAACCACAAAGAATACAAAAAGCCTGTATTTACAGCATAGTTTTGCAGCAAAATTTATTAACGTAAATGCGAATTTAAAAGTAAATTCAGATATTAAAGTCTTTTTTTTTGGTTCTAATATATTTACTTAAAGTTCGTACAACGTATTATTTTAGGTTAACCCGTGCAAAAACTGCTACTTATAGTTTTCAGCAACTTCTTTAATTTCTTCTATTCTAAAGTCAACAAAGGTTTCCGTATATTTGTGTAGTTTAAAATTCATAAAAATTATACTTCATGGGAAAAGGTTTTTTTCAAGTACCAACCGCAATTAATGAGCCTATAAAAAGTTACGCTCCAGGCACTCCAGAAAGAGAAGCTGTATTAAAACAATACAAAGCCTACTATAATAGTACTGTAGAGGTGCCAATGTACATTGGCTCTAAAGAGGTGAAAACTGGTAACACGAGACCAATGTCTCCGCCTCATGACCACAAACACATCGTAGGGCATTACCACACCGCTGATAAAGTTCATGTTACAGAAGCTATTGAAACTGCTTTAAAAGCACGTGAGGCTTGGGCCGATTTAGTTTGGGAACAACGTGCAGCAATTTTCTTAAAAGCAGCAGAATTAATTGCAGGGCCATATAGAGCAAAAATAAATGCTTCAACAATGATGGCTCAATCAAAAACCGTTCATCAGGCGGAAATAGATGCTGCTTGTGAGTTTATAGATTTTCTTCGTTTTAATGTCGAATACATGACACAAATTTATGAAGAACAACCAGATTCTGCGGAGGGCATTTGGAACAGAGTTGAATACAGACCATTAGAAGGTTTTATTTATGCAATTACTCCCTTTAATTTTACCGCAATTGCAGGAAACCTTCCGGCAAGTGCTGCAATGATGGGTAATGTTGTGGTATGGAAACCAAGTGATAGTCAAATATTTTCTGCAAAGGTTATCGTTGACATTTTTAAAGAAGCTGGTTTACCTGACGGTGTAATCAATGTAATTTACGGAGATCCGGTAATGATTACGGACACTGTTTTAGCAAGTCCTGATTTTGCTGGTCTTCATTTTACAGGATCTACTCACGTATTTAAAGAATTATGGAAGCAAATTGGAAATAATATCCACACATACAAAACCTACCCTAAAATTGTAGGTGAAACAGGTGGCAAAGATTTTATTATTGCTCATAAATCTGCTAAACCAGAACAGGTGGCAACAGCCATTGTAAGAGGCTCTTTTGAATTTCAAGGACAGAAATGTAGTGCGGCTTCTCGAGTTTATCTACCGAAATCGAAAGCGAAAGAAACTTTAGCTTTAGTAAAAAAAGATGTAGAATCTTTTAACCCTCCTGGATCACCAGAAGACTTATCCAATTTTGTTACTGCCGTTATTCATGAAGGATCTTTTGACAAATTAGCTTCCTATATTGATCAAGCTAAAAAAGATGAAAATGCCGAAATTTTGGCAGGTGGAAATTACGACAAATCTAAGGGATATTTTATCGAACCTACGGTAATTGTGACGACAGATCCAAAATACACAACTATGGAAACCGAATTATTTGGTCCGATTGTTACTATCTATGTATATGATGATAAAGACTGGAGTGAAACATTAAAATTAGTTGATTCTACTTCAGAATATGCATTAACTGGCGCGGTTCTTTCCACAGACAGATATGCAATTGACGAAGCTACCAAAGCATTAGAAAACTGTGCTGGCAACTTCTATATTAACGACAAGCCAACAGGTGCGGTAGTAGGTCAGCAGCCTTTCGGTGGAGCTAGAGCTTCAGGAACAAATGATAAAGCAGGATCTGCACAAAATCTTTTGCGATGGGTATCACCAAGATTAATAAAGGAGACCTTTGTAACACCTGAAGATTACAGATATCCGTTTTTAGGATAAAATATTAAATAAAACTCTCGCATTGACATAAAACCAAATGCGAGAGTATTTTTTTTTAAAACCGGTGACTGTTTAGATAATTTAAACAGATCTCTTCGCATGCCAGCTCGAAAAGCATTTTCTTCTCAAAAATTGCAGTTTCCATCATTTTTAAACAATTTTAATGTAAAATTAACGTTAAGGTTTTGTAAATTAAATAATTCAATAAATTTTAACGACTTAAAATAAAAAAATGAATACCATAGCAGAAGAGAATAATACCAACACTAATGTGTTAATACAACAAGTAAATCTGACTTGGAATGCTTTAAAAACTTATGCAGAAAAGTGTCGCCAAACCTATAGTAACATAAGAAGCATTTAACCTAATTTTTATACTTTAAAGGCAAATACACTATTTTTTTTGTTTTAAAAAATTCTTCTTCAAAATAGTTGTGCAAATCAAATATCTCTGCCGTTTTGTAATTCTGCAACTCTGCAGTAAGATCGCCTCCTTTTAAATATAGAATTCCGTTTCTTCTTTCGTGAACCGATTCTTTCTTAATCTTACCTTTTACCCAAAAGGTAAATGTTGGCATTGCCGCTACAGCCCTACTAACTATAAAATCATATTTATTAGTTACTTCTTCTACCCTTGAGTTAATAACAGTTACATTAGAGAGACCTAAACCAGAAACTACTTCTTCTACTACTTTAGTTTTCTTTCCTATCGAATCTACGAGCGTAAATTGTGTTTCTGGAAATAAAATGGCCAACGGAACACCGGGAAAGCCGCCTCCAGTGCCCACATCTAAAACAGAACTACCTGGCTTAAATTGCTGCACTTTTGCGATAGCCAAAGAGTGAAGTACATGGCGTAAATAAAGTTCATCGATATCTTTACGAGAAACTACATTAATTTTCTGATTCCAGTCTTGATATAAACTTTCAAGTAATTTAAAATGTTGCTTTTGTTCTGCGTTGATCTGCGAAAAATATTTTAACACAATTTCCATCCTCCTAACTTTATAAATTTGAGCAAAAATAGTATATTCACTCTTACAATTATTTCGCTTTTTAAGAAAGTATTAATTAGCAAATCGATGTTAAATCTTTAACTTTGAAAAAATTTAATCATTATGATTCAGACCACAGTTCGATTTTCTAGAAAGGATTCTGCGCAATTTTTTAAAACCCTAAACCAAAGGGTAAACAATTACTTTAAAGAAAATAAAATAAAAAAGACAGGTAACTGGAGACTTCATTTAAAAACGTTTATTATGTTTTCTCTGTTCTTAGCACCTTACTTTTTAATTCTAACATTAGGTCTTCCTAATTGGGCAAATATATTGCTAACTATTCTCATGGGTATTGGCATGGCAGGCGTTGGCATGAATGTAATGCACGACGGTAATCATGGCTCATACTCTAATAAAAAATGGGTAAATAAACTTATGGGCAGCAGTATTTATATTTTAGCAGGTAATGTTTATAATTGGCAAGTTCAACATAATGTATTACATCATACCTACACCAACATTCACGAGCATGACGAAGATATGGAAGCAGGTAGAATTCTAAGATTCTCTAAACATGCCAAATGGAAAAAATATCATAAATTTCAACATTTATACTCTGTCTTTCTTTACGGCCTCTTAACTTTTAATTGGGCAATTACAACCGACTTTCAGCAAATGTATCGCTACACAAAAAGAAAGTTATCTTATGGAAAACTACCAAGTCCGGCGATGAACTGGAGCACCCTAGTTATCACTAAACTAGTTTACCTAACCATATGGATAGTCATTCCGCTAATATTTATTGAAATGGCGTGGTGGAAAATTTTAATAGGCTTCTTTTTAATGCATTATGTAGCAGGAGTAATACTAAGTGTTACTTTTCAGCTAGCACATATTGTTGATGAAGCAGACACACCATTACCCGACGAAAGTGGAACCATGAAGAATACTTGGGCTATTCACCAATTATTCACAACAGTAAACTTCGGAACAAAAAATCGTCTTGTAAATTGGTTTACAGGAGGATTAAACCATCAAGTTGAGCATCATATCTTTCCAAATATCAGTCATGTTCATTACACCAAGATTTCGAAAATAGTAAAACAAACGGCTAAAGAATTTAATTTACCTTATAACGAATATGAAACCACTAGAAAGGCGATCTACTCCCATTTTAAGCATTTAAAAGAGTTAGGTAAAGAACCCGCTTTGCAGGTTTAACTTTTACATTTTTTAAAACTAAATATAATAGGTTAATACAGTTTTGCTACGCAGCATAACGGTATTAACCCATTTTTTTTTAAACTATTCACAAAGAAAATAAAAAAAGTTAATAATGAATATATTTTTCTAGCTTCAAAGAATTACAAATGTTCTAATTTTGTTTTACAATCTTATAAATTGTTGACACTCACTAATACAGGCTCTAAAAACTAAATAACTCGCTATGAATAAGCAACTATCAGACAGAATAAACAGCGTAACTCCTTCTGCAACCTTAGAAATGGCGGCAAAAGCGCGCACCCTTAGAACTGAAGGCAAAGATATTATAGGTTTAAGCCTTGGGGAGCCAGATTTTAATACACCCGATTTTATTAAGAAGGCCGCAATTCAAGCGGTGAATGATAATTTTAATAGCTACACACCCGTAGACGGATATGTAGAGTTAAAAGATGCGATTATCACAAAATTTAAAAGAGATAACGACCTAGTTTACGATAAGTCACAAGTGGTAGTTTCTACAGGAGCAAAACAAGCTTTATATAACGTTGCCCAAGTGCTATTAAACAAGGGAGATGAAGTTATTTTACCTTGCCCTTACTGGGTGAGCTACAGTGATATAGTAAAATTAGCTGATGGCGTGCCTGTTGAAGTAGCTACTTCAATAGAAACAGACTTTAAAATGACACCTAAGCAGTTAGAAGCCGCAATTACACCAAAAACTAAAATGATTTGGTACAGTTCGCCCTGTAACCCTAGTGGGTCTATTTACAGCAAAGAAGAGTTACGTAGCTTAGCTGATGTTTTGCAAAAACACCCTCATATTATTGTGGTAAGCGATGAGATTTATGAGCATATTAACTATGGCGTTACCGCTCATGCCTCAATGGCTAATTTCGAAGACATGTATGACCGCACAGTTACGGTAAACGGTGTTGCTAAAGCTTTTGCAATGACAGGATGGAGAATTGGTTATATTGGCGCACCTGCTTATATAGCTAGAGCCTGTAATAAACTTCAAGGTCAAGTAACTAGTGGCGCCAATTGCATTGCTCAGCGTGCTGTTATTACTGCATTAACAGAATCGCCAGATCGCGTTCAATATATGGTAGATGAATTTAAAGAACGAAGAGCATATATTCTAGATTTATTAAATTCTATTGATGGTTTCAAATGCAATCAGCCAGAGGGTGCTTTTTATGTTTTTCCTGATGTAAGTGCTTATTTCGGAAAAACCATAAACGGAAGCCGCATTAACAACGCCTCTGATTTAGCCATGTATTTATTAGAACATGCTAATGTAGCAACAGTAACTGGAGACGCCTTTGGAAATAAAAATTGTATTCGTATTTCATATGCTGCCTCTAAAAAAGATATTAGCAATGCGATATCAAGAATAAAGTCTGCTCTTTCCTAGGCATTACCAAAAGAGATTTTAATACCTGTTTCACATTTAAACTAAGTTAGTTTTACTCTTATTCATCAGTTTTTTAAAAACGGAGAAATTTAAGTGCTGAGCCAGGTTAAAAGCAGTTGTTTTAGACCGTAAACTTGTAGATAAACCTTACAAAAAATTAGCATAATAACCTGAGTTCGACTTAAGAAATTTGTTTTTTTAACATAGAAAAAGTAGAATATTTAGTATATTAAAGTAATGACT
>CANKUU010000021.1 GCA_947486785.1 uncultured Flavobacteriaceae bacterium
GTCATTACTTTAATATACTAAATATTCTACTTTTTCTATGTTAAAAAAACAAATTTCTTAAGTCGAACTCAGGTTTCAAGTGTTTCTTAAATCGTATGGTTAACTGAATTTCAATTATTTAGTTATCATTAGTGTTCTTGTCAAAAATCACTTCATTATCTAAAATTAACTTGAGTAGACATACATCGCTTTAAGCAAATTAGAACATCTAAGCCAAGTACTATAGAGTTTGTATGTCATACCTAGCGCTGCTCATATGGCTACAAATACTGAATTATAGCTATTTAAATATTCAAAAGACACTCAATTGAAATCTATTATCTAACGAAACGTCGATAATAAAAGGGGAAAAAACTATTTGGTTATACAGAATCCATTAAAAAAGATATTCATCCTGCATTTGCACATTGTACTAAAAATAAACATATGTTTTTCATACAAATTTCATGCTCTTTGTGACAAAAATGGTGGGTTTAATTCTTTTGATTTAGCTCCTGCATATATGTATGATATTGAGTGTTATAAGATATAAAATACCTTTTAAAAAATCACAGATGAATAGGTGATGAAACTTACATAAGTACTAATTATTAGATAGATTTGTTTACTCATTCAAATGTTAATCGATCTGTTTTAATGAAAGAAAATTAACATAGTTATGTGCTTTTTTCAAAGATAAAAAGGACGAAAAGAAAGAGAATTGAAACTAATTTTTTCAATTTCAGTGTCAGTTCTTATGAATAATCCATTATGCTAAATTATTCTTGGGTGTAGCTACAAGATTACGCTCCAAAATAAATGTTTTTGCCAAGATTCAATGCTTAAACTTATTTGTTTTATGAAAACCAATGAACAAACGCAAAACTCCCTTAGCCAAAATTCACAACAGTTACTATTTATGTTTTTAAGTTATTCAATGGATATTCAATTTGATGTGGCACGCTTTTGGGTCGCTTACTCTGATGTTTGAGCAAGTTATCTTAATTATGGTTGCAACTATAACAGATGGTGGTGTATCATCTTAGACGTTCTAATTTAATGATGTTAATAAATACCTACCAAATCAATAGTAGTGGTACTTATGTGGAACGGGTTGAAAATTCAAATGACTGTAAGGCAATATTCAATATAGAAATAGAGTTTATATACATTGAAATACCTAACTTTTATACACCTAAAGGTGTCAAACTTAATGAGCATTGGTTTCCTAAAAAAAAAAATACGGAGGGATGGCCTGAAATAGTCATTAAAGTATATAATCGTTATGGTAAGATAGAGAGGCCTACGGGGTAGTCAACAAAATGGTCAGGAAGGGCTCTATAAAAGAGCGAATTGCCCAAAGTTGATTATTGGTATGTAATAAAACTTCACGTTGAAAATGACGAAGAGGGTTTGTTGGCCATATTATATATCGTTAATATTTACACAACTTAACTAACAGTTTAGATTATGTATAAAATCGAGATAAAAGACTCCTTTGAGAACTTAGAGAGAATTTCAATATTTCTTGAGAACAACCATATTAAGCACTTTGTAGTTTCAGATATAGATAGCGAACATTCGATTGCAGAAATTGAAGAGAGTATTAATTGGCCATTTTAATAAGGAGGCTAACCAATGGTTAAGATCAATTAAGGTTCTGTTGTAAATGTGGTTCTTTATCACATTGGAAAATTTGAAAATACTCCAGCTACTAAGGTGCTACAAGCTGCGGAGCTAAAAAAAAATGAGGTATTATCGGTAATAGAGAAACGGTATTAGAAACAAGATTGTAAGAGACTATTTTGAGCTCAGAAATTATTATTCGATAAGAATTGATTTTGACAATTTGTTTTATTTACCATACATAAATGAGGAATTTCAGCATTTGCGCCTACTAGTTACAGAAATTATAAAGCGGTGTATAGTTTTAAGGTTTTTCTTTTTTTTTAAAGTTAAAGTTATTTAAATAAAGACTTGATTAACATAACACGTTAATCTCTTTCCTAAATTAAATTCTAGTAATTGTGTTTTTGTAACCTAGAGTTAATTAAAGTTTCACTGGTGTTACAGGTCTTAGGCTTAAAAATAATTATATATTTGCGCATTTTAATTTTAAAGAAGTTTTTTGATCGTTATCTATTAAGATTTGGAGTTTTAAATACGTAAGTTTTTTAAGCTTATTTTGGCTTCGAGGGTTACTAAAAATAATTATAACCAAATAGTGCGTAATTAAAAAGTTTATTTCAACAGCTGATAAGGCACAAAAGTGTACAGTAGTAGAAAGTTAATTTTTAAGCAATGTTATCCGTTTAGAATATGTTTTATTTGAGTAAAAAATATTTGGAAAATAAATATCCAGGCTTGCTATTTTACCAGTTGCTAGTTGCGTTCGTTAAATTTAGTTGTTTTTTTCTGTTCGGTGCTTTGTTTGTGTTAATCTTGTCGAATGATCTTACGGCCCAACAAAATGATATTGTAGGATATTGGAAGTCATGTGATGAGGGAGATAATATGGTAGTGAGAATTGATTTAGTCGATGGAATACCAGAGGGCTATCTTGTGGGTTTTCAACGTAATGATGGCAGCTGGGAGGATAATAAGCCAAAAAAAGGAGTTAAAGTAATGTATGGTTTTAAGTATAAAGGAGATTTAAAATGGAACGGAGGTAAAATTTTTGATCCAATAGCGGACAGAGCGTATCGCGGAGTAGTAAAAATTCAAAGTAAAGACACCATTAAAGCAACCGGATATTGGGGCTTCTTGTGGGACGATATTTTGTATAAGAGAATAGGACTTGAAAAGAAAGATGAACCTAAAGGCTAAAAAAGTTAAAAAGGCAGGCCTACTTTTAGTGCTTTTTTATGTATCACTGTCTTTTGTAAATAGGCTAGAGGCGCAAGCTATCAAAGGAATTGTGCTAGATAAAGAAGACGGCAATGGAGTGCCTTTAGTAAATATATACAATAAAAGAACTTCAACAGGTGCGATTACCGATTTTGATGGCAATTATACATTAGATCTTCAAGGAGATCGAGCAAAAAAAGATTCAATTGTTTTTAGTTGTTTAGGTTACGACACTAGAATAGTTGCGGTTAAAGATCTTAAAAAAGCATCAACTATATATTTAGAGAAAGGAGCTGTGTCATTAAACGAAGTTGTTCTTTTTGCCGAAGGTACTTCTGATTATCAAGACTACCTGATGCAAAAAATAATTAAAAACAAAAAGTTTAATGATCCTGGTCGAATTGGTAAATATCAATCTCTAGAAACTTCTCTTCTTTCTGTTTTTTTAGCAAATTTAGATGACGAAATTATAAGGAAAAGGAGGTTTAGAAAATCGGAAAAGGCTTTTATAAAAGATAGTGATTCTACAGTTATGATGCCGGTTTTATTTACTAAAGAAATTATTCGACATCGTATCGACAAAAGCGATAATTTAAATGAATCTAAAATTCTAAAAATAGAACAAGAAGGTACACTTGAGCAGCTGAGCAGTCTTGTTAAAGAGACTATAAATAAAAAGATTACACAGGATATTAATTTCTATGACGATAATATCGATCTTTTGGGACGAAGTTTTCAAAGTCCAATAGGATCAAACTATAAATCTCATTATAAAATACATTTATCCGATAGTATGAATATTGATGGTGTAAAGCATTATGAGTTTTTGTATTATCCAAAAAATGAAAAGAGTGTAGCTTTTGATGGAAGCTTTTTAGTTGATTCGGAAAGTTTTGCACTTAAAAAAATAGATGCCACGTTGCCAGCTCTTGCAAATATTAATTTTATTAAAAAGTTGAATTTTGATATTGAATATGATAAAACAAAAGACAATGTTTGGTATGTGAAAGTGCAGAAGACGAATACCACCTTTTCTTTTCTTAGCTCTAAAAAGAAGAACGGAAGGTTTTTTTCTGTTCAAAAAAATCAAAAATACTCTAATTTTAAATTAGATTTTGATGCTACACTAGCTCTCGAAACAGAAGGATTTGCAGAAACAGCATCAGAAAATTTAGTCAATACAATTGGAACTGCTAAACTGGATTCTACTGAGATAAAGGCCTTGAGTGGAATTCGAAAATTAAAGAAAAATAATCATATTAAATTTCTAGATCGTTTTGGAGCTATGTCGCTTAACGGTTTTTATAATATGAATAAATTTGATTTAGGGCCTTATTTTGATTTTTATATAAAAAATGGTATCGAGGGTTCTCGGTTTACTTTGCCCATTCGTACTAGTGAAAAAATGTTTGACAATTTTACCGTTGGTGGTTTTTTAGGCTATGGTGCTAAAGATAAAAAGTTTAAATATGGCTTTAATTCAAAATATAAGTTTCGGTCAGATAAAAACATCATTATTTCTGCAAACTATTTTGATGATTATAATGATGTTGCAGGAAATAGGTATTTAGAATTTGTTCGTGAAAATCCTTTTTCTAAAGGTGGTGGAAATGTGCTATCTGTTTTTAATGATCCTTCTCGCTTAAATTTTAGATTACTACGTAAAAAACATGTTGATGTGGGCTTGTCTTATGAGCCAACCGAAAATTCTAGGTATTTATTTCGCCCTTTTTACGAAAAATATCAAGACAATGAATACAATAGATTTATTCAGAATGGTACTGAGATAGATAATTATACGAGTGTAGGTGTTTTGTTTGATTATCGATATTCTAGAGCTCGTAATTACGATCAACAATTTTTCTCTAGAATTTACTTTGGTACAACAAAACCAGTATACCATTTTACTGTAGAAGTAGGTAACAACAAAATCACAGATTTAAGTCGCGTCTCAAACAACTCAGAGTACTATGCGCGTTTGAATGTATCTATGAAAAAGAAATTTTTAATAGGTCCTGCTTTTCTAAAATTATATGCAAACGTGGGTTACTTAATTGGTAAAGTTCCTTATCCATTATTAAATAACCCTAGTGGAAATCAAAGTATTGGCTTGGCTAGATTTAATTACAATTTGCTAAATCCGGTATCTTTTTCATCAGATACGTACACTAATTTACATTTAAGTTTCAATGGTGGAGGTTTTTTATTTAATAAAATTCCATTTATTTCAGCATTAAATCTTCGTGAATCCTTATCTTTCAAAAGTTTTTATGGTAGCCTAAGGGATGAGCATAATAGTTTTTTTAAGCTTCCAGAAGGACTTGAAGAGTTAAGAAAAGAACCTTATTTAGAGTTAGGTATTGGTGTGACCAATATATTTAAGGTCTTGCGGATAGAGTACGTTAGAAGATTAAACGCGGGTGGTTTTTATGATGCCATATCAAATAAAGGAGCTTTAAGGTTCCGCATAGAAGTAGGTTTTTAAATTGCGGTGGCAACTAACATCTAATTTGTTTTCTCTACTGGTCTCAAGACTAGTTCTGTAAAAGGAGTTAATTTTTTCATATTTAATTTCAAAGACCAGTTGAATTAATCTGAACTAAAAATTTTGTTGTATGAAATACAGTTTTATTTTAAAGAGCCAATTGACTAAGAAAATGTGTTACTTAAAGTCGAAAGGTCTGTACCCATTTTTTAAGGAAGTGAGCTCTGCACAAACCGATATTGCTTTTTTTGGAGGAAAAAAAGTGTTAATGTTCGGCTCTAACAATTATTTGGGTTTAAATAACCATCCTAAGATAAAAAAGGCAGCACAAGATGCCATTTCTAAATACGGTACTTCTTGCACAGGTAGTAGGTTTATGAACGGAACTCTAGATCTTCATAAAGAACTTGAAGATGAATTAAAAGATTTTTTAAATCAAGAAGCCGTAATAGTTTTTCCGACAGGTTTTCAGGTGAATTCTGGTGTGATACCCGCTATTGCTTCAAAAGGAGATCGTATTTTCATAGATGAATTAAATCATGCTTCTATTTTTGATGGTTGTAAAATGAGTTATGCTAAGCGAATTAAATATAAGCATAGCGATATGAAAGATTTGGCAAAGAAATTGGAATTAAGTCCGGATGATGATACCAAAAATTTAATTGTTACTGACGGTGTTTTCTCTATGGATGGGGATATTGCCAAGCTTGATGAAATTATTAAAATTGGTAAAACCAAAAATGCTATCACTATGGTTGATTGTGCCCATGCAATTGGAGTTATTGGAAAGCATGGTTCAGGTACAGCCTCTCATTTTGGAGTTTCGAAAGAGGTAGATTTAATTGGAGGAACTTTTAGTAAGTCTTTGGCCTCTTTAGGCGGTTTTGTTGCTGGTGACGCAGATATGATTGATTATTTAAGTCACGCATCAAGATCTTTTATGTTTAGTGCAAGTTTGCCCCCGGCTTCTACAGCAAGTGCGTTAGCGGCATTAAAGATTATTAGAAATGATTCTAGTTACACAGAAAGATTGTGGGAGAATACCCACTATGCAATTGAACAAATGAGAATTCATGGTCTGGATATTGGAAATACAGAAACACCAATTATACCAATTTATATAAGAAGTAGCTTAAAGACTTTTGAGGTGGCAAAACAACTTTTTGAAAGTGGTATTTATGTAAATCCTGTGGTAGCGCCAGCGGTAAATGATTCTGATTCGTTATTACGATTTTCGTTAACTTCTTCTCATACTAAAGAGCAAATTTTATTTGCTGTAGTAGAAATAGCAAGAATTATAGAACAGGTTACAAAACAAGTAAATGGCAGCACCTATACTTATTAAAAAAGTTGATACCAAAAAAGAGTTAAAAGAATTTATTAGGTTTTATAACCGGCTGTATAAAGGTAACCCTAATTTTGCAGCACCCTTAGAATTTGATGAGTTATCAACCCTTAGTAAACATAAAAACCCATCGCACAAAACATGTGAATCTAGCTATTGGTTAGCAATACGTGATAATAAAACTATTGGGCGTATTGCAGCAATTATAAGCTCAAATGAAATAATAGTTACCGGAAAACAGATTGGTCGTTTTGGTTATTTTGACTTTATAGACGAAAACCAAGTTTCTGAGAAACTGATGCAAACAGCCGTACTATGGCTTAAAAAACAGGGAATTAAAACTATTCATGGACCTTTCGGCTTTACCGATTTAGACAGACAGGGTGCATTGGTCAAAGGTTTTGATAGAGAAGGTACCATGGCAACTATTTATAATCATGAGTATTATAATGACCATTTTAACAAACTAGGCTTTGAAAAAAGTACCGACTGGGTAGAATATTTGTTTGATATAAAGGATAAGCCGCCAGAAAAACTAGGTAGAATAGCTCGCTTTTCTCGTGAAAAATTTAAAGTGAAATCATTAAAAGTTAGAACGAAAGCCGAATTAAAAAAGTACATACCAGAGATGTTTGCGCTAATCAATAGCAGCTATTCTGACTTATATGGATACGTACCCCTTTCTCAAGAGCAAATAGAATACTATGGTAAAAACTATATCGGTTTTGTGAAAAAAGAATTGGTACGTTTAATTATTAATGACCAAGAAAAGTTGATAGGTGTAGCCATCACAATGCCTTCTTTTACTAAGGCACTCCAAAAAGCAAATGGGAAGTTATTTCCGTTTGGTTGGTATCATATGTTAAAAGCTTTAAATAACAATAAAACTCTTGACTTGTATTTGGTAGCTATTGATGCCAATTATCAAGATAAAGGTATTACCGCCATTATAATGGATGAGCTATACCAAGCCTCTATTGCTTTTGGTATAAAACAGGTAGAAACTAATATTGAATTAGAAGATAACCATAAGGTACAGTCTATGTGGAAACTTTTTGGAGCCGAACAACATAAACGAAGGCGTTGTTATATTAAAAATATCTAACTTTTAAATGCCTTTGCAAAACAAAAAAAACATACTAATAACTGGAGCAACTGGTTTTATTGGAAGCTATATTGTAAAACATGCACTTGCTTTAAAATATGAAGTGTATGTTGCCGTACGAAAAACGAGTAACAGAAAATCGTTAGAGGACTTAAATGTAAATTTTCTAATTCTTGACTTTTCTTCGGAAACTGCAATAGCTAGAACACTTACTTCAACTATAGTTTTTGATACCGTAATACATAATGCAGGGGTAAAAACAGCATCAACCGAGGAAGCTTATAAACATAACAATGTTGATTTAACTAAAAATCTTTGTGCAGCATTACAAAAAAAAAGACTTTTAAAAGGCTCTTTTATTTTTATCAGCAGTTTGGCTGCTCTAGGGCCTGGCGAAGAAGATAGTATGGCCTGTATTGCAGAAAATAGAGTAGCTTCTCCCTTATCTTCTTACGGAAAAAGTAAATTATTGGCAGAGAAAGAAGTTGAAAAATCTGGCTTAAAGTATACTATTATTAGACCAACCGCGGTATTTGGAAAAGGAGGTAATGATTACAAGCAATTAGTAAGTTTAGTAAAAAAAAATATAGCCATATATTTAGCGTCACCAAAGCAGTTACTATCCTTTATTCATGCCGATGATTTGGCAAGACTTATATTTTTAGCGAATACACCAGCAGGAGTAAACCAAGTATTTAACGCTTCGGACACGCAAAATTATACCTTAGAGAAATTTTATAAAACGGTAGAACATGCACTTGGTAAAAATATAAAAATACGTTTAAGAGTTCCTTTTTTTATAGTGGCATCAATTGCGAACTTAAATGGATTATTACAAAAAATGTGTAATATAAAAAGTCCACTAGATAGTATAGAAAAAGCAAGGGAAGTTACTGCCTTAAACTGGGCTTGCTGTACAGATAAAATTCAAAGTCAATTGCATTTTGTTGCTCAACATTCTTTAAACGAGATTATAGACTAGTAGATGAGTGAAAGTATTACTACTGTATTTATTATAGGATTGATAGCAGGATTTCTTTTTTCTATGCCGATTGCTGGCCCCATTAGTATTATGGTTGTTTATAATGCCATAAAGGGAAAATTGCGTTATTGTATTCGCTTGGCTTTGGGCGCTAGTATTGTGGAATTTTTTTATGTCTTTATTGTCGTTTATGGCATGTCTAGTCTTTATAAGTATTACGCTAGCTATATACCTTATATCTTATATGTAGGTGCTTTGTTTTTGTTTGTTTTAGGTTTTAAAATATTACGAGAAAATTTTAGTATCGAAAATTTAAATACTAAAGAAGCTTATTCTAATAAAGGCGGTTTAAGAACAGGTATTTTACTTAATTTGTCAAACCCTACACTTTTACTAGGTTGGTTAACCTCTTCTTTTGTAGCACTTTCGTTTGCCTCATCAATTGGTTTTAATACAGGTGATTTAGATGTTTTAGTGGGAAGTAATTCAGATTTTTTTCTGAATCACGATCAAAATTCAATGGTTGTTAAAGATGAAGCTATTAATGCTAAATTTGAACTTTCTATGGTATATGCTTTGGGTGTAGCCTTAGGTTGCTATATTTGGTTTTACATTTTAACTAAAATTATAGTTAAGTATAGAAATAAAATTAAAGTATTTTATATAAATATGCTGACAAAGATTTTTGGCCTTTGTTTGTTATGCATTGGAATATATCTTATTTGGCAAGGTTTTATTTTACAATAAAAACCATTATAAACCATACTTGGTATAAATTGTAAGGTTTTATAAGGCCGTGGAATAATTGGATAAGTGATAAATAATTAAAA
This sequence comes from uncultured Flavobacteriaceae bacterium, assembly GCA_947486785.1. Taxonomy (GTDB): domain Bacteria; phylum Bacteroidota; class Bacteroidia; order Flavobacteriales; family Flavobacteriaceae; genus Maribacter_C. Next base: position 9,574 of record CANKUU010000021.1, read on the forward strand.
TATAAAATGAGTAAAACAGTCTACATAGGAATGACCGCAGATATTATGCACCCTGGTCTAATTAATATTATAGAAGAAGGTACAAAGCATGGAGAAGTAATGGTAGGTTTACTTACCGATAAGGCAATAGCCGAGTATAAACGCCTTCCTTATTTAAGTTTTGAACAAAGAAAAATGGTGGTGGAAAATATTAAGGGAGTTACTAAAGTTGTTGCTCAGGAAGAGTGGGATTATGCTCCAAATCTCTTAAAATATAAACCTGATGTAATGCTGCATGGTGATGATTGGGTTAAAGGGGCTCAAGAAAAATACCGTAACCTAGCGTACAAGACGATGAAAGAAATAGGTGGAGAAGTTATCGAAGTGGCTTATACTACCGGTATAAATTCTACTGACCTAGTAGAAAGCACCAAAACAATAGGCACAACGCCTCAAGTTAGGCTAAAAGCTTTAAGAAGACTAATCAACTCAAAACCTATTGTTCGAATTTTAGAATCTCATAGTGGGCTTACAGGTTTAATTGCTGAAACAACCGTAGTTGAAAAAGGTGGTAAACGGGTTGAGTTTGATGGCATGTGGTCTAGTAGTCTTACCGACTCTACTTCTAAAGGTAAACCAGATATTGAAGCAGTACATATAACATCAAGATTGCATAGTTTAACAGATATGTTGGAGTGTACTACAAAACCTATTATTTATGACGGAGATACAGGAGGTAAAATAGAACATTTCGCTTTTACCGTTCGTACTTTAGAGCGTAATGGTATTTCGGCGGTAATTATCGAAGATAAAGTGGGTTTAAAAAAGAATTCGCTTTTCGGTACTTCTGTTCCTCAAACTCAAGATACTATTGAAGGCTTTTCTGATAAAATAAAATCGGGTAAACGCGCACAGATTACCGAAGATTTTATGATTATTGCTCGAATTGAAAGCCTTATTTTAGGCAAAACGGTTACCCATGCACTAGAGAGAGCCATGGCTTATATAAAAGCAGGGGCAGATGGAATTATGATTCATAGCAAAGAAAAATCTGGCGAAGATATTTTTGAGTTTGTTAACAAGTTTAGAGCTCTTGATACTACCACTCCAATAGTAGTTGTACCATCTACCTATAACCACATAACAGAAGAGGAGTTCGAAAAACTAGGTGTTAACATAGTTATTTATGCCAATCATATGTTACGGTCATCTTATCCAGCAATGCAAAATGTAGCCAAGTCTATTTTAGAAAATGGCAGATCTTTAGAGGCCGCTGATGCTTGTATGTCTATAAAAGAAATATTAGAATTAATACCAGGCACAAAATAGGAGTAACTATGATAGATCCAAAAAAATGTTTTGATGTTTTAAAAGATAATGAAGTTGAATTTTTTACTGGTGTACCAGATTCTTCTTTAAAAAGCTTTACCTCCTATGTGACAGACAATAGTAATAAATTTAATAATGTAATTGCTGCTAATGAAGGCACAAGCGTTGCTCTAGCAATGGGGCATCACCTTGCCACAGGTAAGGTTCCTTTTGTTTATATGCAGAATTCAGGAATAGGAAATGCGGTAAATCCGCTTTTATCTTTGGCAGACGAGGAAGTATATAAAATTCCAATGTTACTGATGATAGGCTGGAGGGGAGAACCAGGGGTGAAAGATGAGCCCCAACACGTAAAACAGGGTGAAATTACAGTAGCATTGTTAGAGACGATGAAAATACCGTATGTTGTGTTAAGTGAATCTGAACCTAATGCATTAAAGCAGCTTGAAGAAATAATTAAAAAGACCAAAAAAGCGTCTACACCTCATGTAATTTTAGCTAAAAGAACTTTATTTAGCCCTTATAAATTGCAAAGTAAGCTTGTTAATAGTTTTGCAATGTCGCGAGAAGAGGCTCTAAAACTTGTAGTATCTCATTTTCAAGAAGATGATATTGTAGTTTCTACCACGGGTAAACTGTCAAGAGAATTGTTCGAATTTAGAGTAAATTCGAACCAATCTCATAAAAGCGATTTTTTAACCGTAGGCGGTATGGGGCATTGTTCTTCAATTGCATTGGGTATTGCAATATCAAAACCAGATAAAAGAATTTATTGTCTCGATGGTGATGGTGCGGTGTTAATGCATACAGGTGCAATGTCTAATATTGGAGATTTAGCACCAAAAAATTATTTTCATATCATTTTTAATAATGGAGCACATGAATCGGTAGGGGGGCAGCCAACTGTAGGTTTTGACGTAGATTTTTTAAAAGTTGCGCAGGCATTTTCATATAAAGATTATCGCAGTGTAGAAACTAAAGAGGAGCTATCAAAAACAATAGCTCAATTACAAGAAATTGATGGTCCGGTATTGCTTGAAATAAAAGTTAGAATTGATTCTAGAAAAGATTTGGGTAGACCTACCATTTCACCAGTAGATAATAAGGCTAACTTTATGAGTAATTTAAGAAGATAGGGTATTTATGAGTAATGTAAAGGAACAATCGGTAAGGGTAATGGTAGATATGTCTGCAACTTTGATGCATTATGGGCATGTACGTTTATTAAAAAAAGCTAAAAATTATTTTAAAGATAAAAAGGTTACTGTTGTGGTAGGTTTAACTACCGACGATGAAGTAATTAAACATAAAGGATACAGACCTGAGATACCTTTTAAAGGTAGAAAAGAGCTTTTAGAGGCAATTGAGTATGTAGACGAAGTAGTACCCACAACTTGGAAAATTACCGAAGAAACAATTACAAAATATAGTATTGATTTTTTAGTGCACGGTAGCGATAATTCAAATAACGTTAAGAATATAATTCAGTTTGACCGCACCGAAGGAGTCTCAAGTGAAATGTTAAGGGTTAGAGCATTAAATTCAATAATTCAAAAACGAAATTCTTCAAAACCAATGTATACTCCTGGCCCATCAAATTTATCTTTAGATAATGTGCTTGATTTAAGAGGTGTTTTTGGTCGTGATGACCAAGAGTATGACCATATAGAAGAAACAGTTTTGAACAATATTTTAGCACTTACAGGTCATGATCATATTGTAAGAATGCAAGGTTCGGCAACTACAGCGATTGATGTGGCAACAACAAATTTTGTAGTAGGTTCGGTTTTAATAGTAGTTTCTGGCTATTACAGCAAGCGATTAATAGAAATATATAATCGAAAAAAGCATTTAATGCCTAAAACCACTATTACTATTATTGACTATTTAGAGCTAGAAGATGAGTTAAAGAAAAACCGAAAGTTTGATTGGATTTCGGCTGCTTATACAGAGACTGCAGGCGGGTTCTTAGCCGATATTCAATTATTACACAATTTAGCGAAAGCTAAAGAGGCAAAATTATTTTTAGATGCAACGGCCTCTATTAATTTAGAAGATCATCACAATTTGGCAGACGCCTGTGCATTTAGTTCTTGCAAAGGCTTGGGTGGATTAACTGGTGCTGGTTTTATAACCTTCAAAGAAGGTTGTTTAAGTAATGAAAAACCTACCAATTTACCTTGGTCTTTAGATATAGCAACGTATCAAAATAAAATGACTACTGGTCCTTATCATGCAATATGTTCTTTGTATACTATTTCTAAGAATTTTGAAAGGGTTAAAAATAATGTGAGAAAAAGTAAAGATATTTTTCTTAAAAAATATGCAGATAGAATTGTAAGGCCTGAAAAAGATCAAGCACAATTGTCAACTCTATTTAAAGCAACTAACCTTAAGGCAGAAAAAGGGGTGACTTATAGCCCAAGGGCGGTTACAGAGGGTAACGCTATTATTTGTCATTTAGGAGATATGTTTAGTGAACACGATGATATTGGTCAACTTTATAATAATCTAAAAATAGATTAACCTTCTAGCTACAACGAAATAATTACAACTAGTCCTTGAAATGAGTTTATTAAAAGAGTATAAATCATCTTTAAAATTAATTGAAACAGAAGAAGTTGTAGAATTAGTATTTTTTAGACCCTTAGCTTTTTTATTTGTTAAGTTAATATACAATACAGGTCTTACACCAAATCAAGTTACATTCTTAGGTTTAATTTTTGGAGTTTCAGGAGGTGTATCATTAGCATATGGCACTCCTAAATCTATGATTATTGCTGCTTTCTTATTCATTATATTTTGTGTTTTAGATTGTAGCGATGGTCAATTAGCGAGATTAAAGGGCAACGGTACGCAGTTCGGCAGAATATTCGATGGCATGGCAGATTATTTAGTTTCTATTGCCACTTATACGGGTATGATTATCGCTTATGCTGTAAATTCACTTACGCCATGGTCAAATGCTCTTTTAATTTTAATGGCGGCTTTAAGTAATATTGTACACGCCGTTCTAGTAGATTATTATCGCAATCGTTTTATAGATTACGCACGGGGTGGTAAAAGTGTCTTAAATGATGAAATGAGTAATCTACAACTTGAATATGAAGAATTAAAAAACAAAAAAGGTAAAATATTTGAGAAAATAGTTCTTCGTATCTATTTAAAGTATTCGTCTCTTCAAAATAATTTGGTTTCTACTGCTGGTAATAAAAGTAAAATATCATCTAAAGAATATTATAAAGTAAATAAATTACAGATTCATCTTTGGACGTATTTGGGTCCAACTACACAATGGTCTTTCTTAATTATTTGCTTATTTTTCGATAGTATACATTTCTATCTTTGGACACTTATAACCGTATTTAACATCTATGCCTTCGGCTTATTTTTTGTGCAAAAAAGTAGAAACAGACTTCTTGATCTTAATTAGTTGAAATTATATTAGTGCAACAAAAAGAAACAATTTAGAAGGGTTTTGTACTTTCTTTATGTAGTGGTGATTTCACCTTTTTTAAATAAAGTATAAAAATTTCACAAGTATTGACTTGATTTTTATTCTTTGTTATTTGACTTGATTATAACAAAAAAAGAAGCCGTCGAAAGACGGCTCCTTTAGATTGAAATTCGTGTCCCTCCGAATTTCACCTATTCAACGAAATTTAACGACAGATAGCGAAAGTGGCGCTATCTGTGTTTCTTATCAATACTCAAATGTAAGAAAAAACTTACTAACCAAACAAGTATAGTTGTGAAAATATTAAAAATAGTTGTGAAATCACTAAAATATGATGTCTGGGGGTAAAAAGTAAACGTTATGAGTGATGTTAAATTTATTTTTCAAGTTGGTTCTTAGCCCCAAAAGATGAACCTAATATACTATTTTAGCTAAAATGATATTACCGATGTGTATTAAAAATTATTGTGATTATATTTTTTCTGTTTTTTTTATCTGTTCTCTATTGTTCTTTTCTGCATGTAAAGTTCAGAAAGAAGAGCAAAATGAGCATACTTTCACCAACGACTTGGTGTACGAGACTAGTCCATATCTATTACAGCATGCACATAATCCTGTTGATTGGAAAGCATGGAATGAGGAGTTGTTTACAAAAGCCAAAAAAGAAAATAAGCTGCTATTAATAAGTATTGGATATTCTTCTTGTCATTGGTGTCACGTTATGGAGAAGGAAACTTTTGAAGATACATTGGTCGCAAATCTTATGAACAAACATTTTATTAGTATAAAGGTAGATAGAGAAGAAAGACCCGATGTAGACCAAGTATATCAAACAGCGATTCAACTTATTGGGCAAAGTGGTGGCTGGCCGTTAAACGTAATAGCCCTACCTAACGGTAAACCTTTATATTTAGGCACATATCTTCCTAAAGAGCAATGGAATGAGGTATTGAGTAAGGTTAATAAGATGTACACCAATGACCCAGAGAAGGCTAATGAATATGCAAACAGCTTAGCGCAGGGTATAAATGAAGTCAACGTTTTAACACCTTCCTACGAGTTTGAAAATTTGACCAAAGAAAACTTAAGTCTGGCGGTGGAAAAATGGAAAGAAAAATGGGATTTAGACCTAGGGGGTAATCAAGGTAACCAAAAATTTATTACTCCTAATAATTTGCAGTTTTTACTAGATTATTCAGTCGTAGCTAAAGATAAAGCAACTTTAAAACACGTTAAAAATACATTACAGAAAATAGCAAATGGTGGTATTTATGATCATATCGGTGGCGGTTTCTACCGATACAGTACCGATTCGAAATGGAGAATACCTCATTTTGAGAAAATGCTTTACGATAATGCTCAAATTATCAGTTTGTATTCTAATGCATATAAAGTTTTTAAAGAACCAGCTTTTAAAGACATCGTTTATGAAACTATTAGATTTTTAGAGCGCGAGATGAAACACTCAGAAGGTGGGTATTATGCAACATTAAATGCAGATAGTAATGGTGTTGAAGGGGAGTATTATGTTTGGACCTTAAAGGAGTTAAAGTTAATTTTAGGTAGCGATTTAAAGCTATTTAGTAGTTATTATAACGTTGAGCCTGCTAATGCTTGGGAAGAAAATAAATATGTGCTTTTTAAAGATGGTTTAGATACTAATTTTTTAAAAAAACATGAGGTTTCTGTAATAACATTGGATTCTTTAAAACGGCGGTGGAGTGATAAGCTATTAAAAGCTAGGTATAAAAGAGTGAGACCGACAATTGATGACAAAATTATAAGTTCTTGGAATTCTCTCTTAATAAAAGGGTACACAGATGCATACGCTGTTTTTGGTGACGAAACTTTTTTAGAACGTGCGCTTTCAATCTATAATTTTATTAAGGCAAAGAGTTTTAAAAACGGAAGACTCATTCATTCCTACAAAAAAGGTAGCAAAAGAAATGAAGGTTTTCTCGAGGACTATGCTTTTTTAATTGATGCATCGTTAAATCTTTATACAGTAACCTTAAATGAGGAATTTGTTGATTTCTCTATGGAACTGACCGATATTGTTTTCAAAGATTTTTCTGATAAGGAATCAGGTATGTTTACCTTTAATAAAGATCAAAGTTTAATATCTAAAATCATTAAAACTAATGACGGTGATATACCCTCGCCTAATTCAGTAATGGCACATAATCTATTAAAATTGGGGCATATTAAATATTTGCCCGATTATATAAAGCAATCTCAGGCAATGACTACAACAGTTTTACCCTATATTAAAGCGTATACCGATGGTTACTCTAATTGGGCAAGCCTATTACTCAATACAACTCATCCTTATTTTGAGATTGTAGTAGTTGGTAAAAATGCTAAAAAAACAATAAAAAAATTACACTCAAAACACCTGCCAAACACCTTAATTGTTGGCACTACGGGTGATAGCGAGGCACCTTTATTTAAGGATCGTTTTGTTGAAGACGCTACCTATATTTATGTGTGTCAAAATAGTACATGTAAGTTGCCAGTTACCACAATTACAGAAGCCTTAGAGCAACTACAAAATTTTTAAACCCGCTCGTTACTTTCAAAAATAAAACAAAGAATTTATAAGCAATCTATTTTTTTTAAAAAACTAGTATGCCATAAAAATCAAAAAGTATTTATACGTTCTACGAGTAAATTTGTGAAACAAAAACACTACGTTAAGGTTTAATCTCAATAATTTAAGCAAACCTTATTTGCAATATGGTTGCCTAAAAATTACTCAAATTTATACTAGCTAAATAGCGAACTATTTGTTTTAAAAGTGGTTATTTTGATGTTCTTTTTAACATTATTTTAAAATGCACAAATGTCCGAAATTCGCAATGATTCTAGTTTTTAGGTAAGCTACGGCAATTATTTTCAATATTATTCTTTAGTTGGTCATTGGTAGGACTATTTTATATTTGATTGGTAACGAGATAAATAAGTTCTTGGCGACATTTTTTTAATTGCTTTAAACTGTCGATTAAAATTAGAAACATTATTGTAACCAGATTCAAAACAAATACTTGCGATACTGCTTTTGTTTTCAATTAATTTTTTACAAGCATACCCTATTCTTACCTCATTGAGATAACGAGAAAAAGTTTTTCTATTTACTCTTTTAAAAAATCTGCTAAATGCGGTCGGATTCATTTTTGCAATTTGGGCAATATCATTTAAGCGAATTTCTTTATTAAAATTTGCAAAAATATATTCATACGTTTTATCAAGTTTGCTATTTTTATTTTGAATGAATGAGTGAACAAACGATTCACTCGATAAAAACTCAAATTGCTTATGATGCGCTAAATCAGACAAAAGTTTAATAAATTTTAGTGTTCTTTTAAACCCAGGTTGTAGCTTTTTTATTTTTGTTATTTTTTTTGATAATTTTTCGGTCGATCCCGTAAACTTAATACCATATTTAGAGGCTTCGAGCAAGTTAAAAATGGGTTTCATTTCATGGGCATTTAAAAAATCAAATCCTAAAAAATCTTTTTTAAAGTGAATAACAATGTCTTCGGCAATTAGATTGTTATTTTTATTGAAATAAGCATCATCATTTAGCCACATATGAGGTAAGTTTTTGCCAAGTAATACCAGATCACCTTCTGCAAAATTTTTAATGCTATCACCAACAAAACGAGTACCAGTACTTTTAAGCGTTAAAATTAACTCTAATTCCGGATGATAATGCCATACTTTTAGAAAGTTAGGTTCTTTATGATGGGTCACAGAAAATGAACTATTCTCTGGCTTCTCGCGGCTAATATAATGTAACTCCATTTATGCGTATCGGGTGAATTAAATACGTGTTGTTTGAGCAATTTACTATGTTTAAGACTAATTGTTAAATTTTAAGGCAAAAATAGTATCGTTAATAATGCTTTTTGTGGTAGAATTTTATGTTTTGTTACCCTAGTTTTGATTTTTGTATAATTAGTTGTTCTCAAAATACAATGTATCGTTTGTACGAAGCCCGTAGAATTTGTTTCGAAAGAGAAAAAAGTTCCAGAAATTATGAAAAGAGAAACATTACTTAAAATTACTCAAGTGGGTATTTGCGGTACAGATATACATCCTTTTCTGGGTATTCCTGCCTTTTTTAAGTACTTACCAATATTAGGTCATGCATTAGCGGCTAAAGTTGATAAAAACGAAAAAATTGTTGTGGTTGACTGTGGTCAATAGGCATAACTATTTCTACAGATTTAAATTATCGAGCAAAACTTTGGAAGTACGGAGGTGATAGAGAAGCCATAATGACAACGCTAACATTGTACTGCGATATAATACTAGGTAACGAAGAAGATGCAGAAAACATCTTGGTATTCATCCCGAAGGTTTAGATGTTCATAAACATGGAGGTCAGCTAAAAGCAGTAGTTTTTTTATCAGTTTGCAAACAAATGATGAAAAAATTTCCGAAATCTAAAAAAGTAATTACTACTTTAAGGGGCTCAATTTCAGCATCACATAATACTTGGGACGGCGTTTTGTTTGATGGTAAAAAGATGTTTGAAACTTTTGAATATCAGATTACAGATATTGTTGACAGAGTTGGGGGAGGAAATTCTTCTATGGGCGGTTTAATTTAAGGATTGTTACAATTTAGTAAAGATATTTTATCAAAAACAAAGTTAAAGGTCTTGAAGCCAAAGTAAAGGATATTTTAGTATTGTTTAAACGTTTAAGAAAATAATAAAAGCAATGAAGCAAGTATTTTTAAAAATCCATCCCAAAGATAATGTTCTAGCAGCTTTACAAGATATTAATGCTGGATTTGAGATTAATTTTGAAGGTGATTCATTCAAATCAGTCGAAAAGATACCTGCCAAACATAAATTTACATTTCAAACCTTTGCTAAGGATGATGAAATTATAATGTACGGTGTTCTTGTGGGTAAAGCAACAAGGTTTATAGAAAAAGGTGAACGCATTACTATGGAAAATTGTGTTCATGCCACTATGGCTTATGGTGTAAACGAAAATGAACTTTCTTGGAAAGCACCAGACGTTAGCAAATGGAAAAACACCACATTTAATGGGTATCATAGAGCAGATGGCAGCGTAGGTACAGCAAATTATTGGTTAATTATTCCAATGGTTTTTTGCGAGAACCGTAATGTTGAGGTTTTGAAATCTGCCTTACAAGAATCTCTAGGTTATCATACCACTAAAGATTTTGTGGTTGATACCGCTAGCTTGGTTCATCAATTTAAAAATGGAGCTTCTACTGAAGATTTAATGAAATCTGAGATTACACGCACTACCGAAGAAATAAAGAAAAATAGAGTTTTTACGAATGTAGATGGTATAAAATTTTTAACCCATGATGGTGGTTGTGGTGGTTTTAGATTAGATTCTGAATCGCTTACTAGTCTTTTGGCAGGGTATATTACGAACCCAAATGTCGCGGGAGCAACAATTTTAAGTTTAGGTTGCCAACATGCCGAAGTAAAAAACGTGCAGGAAAGTATTCTAAAACGCGATCCAAATTTTGTAAAACCTTTATACATACTTGAGCAACAAAAAAGTAAAAGCGAGCGACATTTTATTGAAGAGGCAGTTAAAAAAACCTTTTTAGGTTTAATTGAAGCAAATAAAACAGAAAGAAAACCCGCCCCTTTGAGTCATTTAAATTTAGGTTTAGAATGTGGAGCGTCAGACGGTTTTTCGGGTATATCTGCAAATCCTACTTTAGGTTATGTTTCTGATTTGTTAGTCGCCTTAGGAGGAACAACGGTACTGTCTGAGTTTCCAGAATTAAATGGTGTAGAACAAGAACTAATAAACAGATGTAAAACCAAGCAGAATAAAAAGAAGTTTGCACATTTGATGAATAGATATGCGGCTAGAGCAATAGCTTTAGGGTCTGCTTTTAAAGACAATCCTTCACCTGGTAATATTAAAGACGGATTAATAACTGATGCTATGAAATCTGCAGGGGCAGCAAAAAAAGGAGGAACTTCACCAATTACAGCTGTTTTAGACTATACTGAAAAATGCACAAAAAAGGGACTCAATTTATTGTGTACCCCGGGTAATGATGTAGAAAGCACCACAGGCCTTGCTGGGTCAGGTTGTAACATTATTGCATTTACAACTGGTCTTGGCACACCTACTGGTAACCCTGTTGCACCAGTAGTAAAAATTTCTACCAACACTACCTTATCAGAAAAAATGAGTGATATTATCGATTTTAATGCGGGCACTATCATAACTGGGGAAGATACTATTATTTCTAAAGGAGAGGCACTTTTAGAGTATATCATAAAAGTTGCTAGTGGAGAAGAAGTACCGGCAGCTGTTCGTTTGGCGCAAGATGATTTTATACCATGGAAGCGGGGTATTTCATTATAATAATATTACATTTTCTGATAAGCTCCACACCATTTTTTGTCAATTAAAATATAACATGCAGCAAATAAATATAAAGGCTACTTATCTAACTGAAAAGAAACACTCAAAAGTATTACCGTTTGAAACAGGAAATTTTCTTCGCGCTTTTGTTGATTTGATGATTCAAAAATTGAACAAAAAAAATAACTTTAAAGCCTTTGTGGTGCTTGTAATGCCCACGAATCAAAGAAATTATAATATACTAAAATCTCAAGAGGGCTTATTTACTATTGTTATTAACGGTTTTAAGAATGGTAATCAGGTTGTTGAAAAATCAGTCGTATCCTATATTCAAAAACGGGTAAATCCTTATTTAAATTGGAGTGCATATTTAACCTTAGCAAAAATTAAGGATATCGGTTTTATAGTATCAAATACTACTGAGGCCGGCATCAAATTTAATAGACAAGATAAATTGGAAGAATATCTACCGAAAGATTTTTTTTTCCAAATTAACACTTTGGTTATTTTAGCTAGTACTCGTATCAAAATATCTTCCGTAAATACAAAATTTTGGAATCTCTCAAACTTTATTAAATTTAAAAAATGAAAATTGATTCACACCAACATTTCTGGCAATACGATCCTCAAAGGCACTCATGGATTACTGACGATATGGCTATTATTCGTAAAGACTTTCTGCCTCAAAACCTGAGAATGGTTTTTGAGCAGAATGGAATTGACGGCTGTGTAGCAGTACAGGCAGACCAAACTTTATCCGAGACAAATTTTCTCTTAGATCTGGCAAAAGCAAACGACTTTATTAAAGGCATAGTAGGTTGGATAGATTTAAGATCAGAAAAAATTGAAGACTTGCTTTATGAGTACCATCAGCAACATCTAATAAAGGGCTGGCGTCATATTGTACAAGGAGAAGCAGATCATAACTTTTTGCTTCGCAAAGATTTTGTTAACGGAATTTCATCCTTAGAAAAATATAATTACACCTATGATATTTTAGTTTTGCCCCATCAATTAGGTGCAACATTAGAGTTTGTAAAGCAATTTCCAAATCAAAAATTTGTCATAGATCATATGGCTAAACCATATATAAAAAATGGTTATTTTGAGGGTTGGGCGGTTCTGATGAAAGAAATTGCTAAGCATGAAAATGTATATTGTAAATGCTCAGGTATGGTAACCGAAGCAGATTATAAAAGTTGGAAACCAGAACAGCTAAAGCCTTATTTTAAATTGATTTTAGATTCTTTTGGTGTAGATAGAGTAATGTACGGGTCAGACTGGCCTGTATGTTTGGTTGCAGGAAGTTATAGTAAGGTAAAAGATGTAATTACTGATTTTATCAAAACTTTAAGTAGTACTGAGCAAAAAGCCATCATGGGCTTAAACGCCGTTAATTTTTATAATTTATAATAATGGATTTAGAATTAAAGGATAAAATTGTAGTTGTAACCGGTGCTGCGGGGCTTAAAGGTAGTATAGGAGAAACTTTAGTGCAAGCTTTAGCAAATGAAGGCGCAACACCTATAATTATTGATATCAGCCCAAGAGGAGAGGTATATGCAAATGCCTTAAGAAATAGGGGTATTGACTCTATTTTTATCAATACAGATCTAACAGATCCAAAACAAATAGAAAAAGCCGCAAATTTAATTGGCGAAAAATATGGGCGAATAGATGCTTTAATTAATAATATTGGAGTAAACGACGGAGTTGGCTTAGAAGCTTCTGTAGAAGATTTTATGAAGTCGATAAAGCTAAATTTGGTTAGTTTTTTTGCCGCTACCAAATACTGCTTACCCTATTTAAAAATAGCAAAAGGAAACATTTTAAACATAGGCTCAAAAGTAGCATTAACCGGACAAGGAAATACCTCTGGTTATGCGGCCGCAAAAGGAGGGGTATTGGGTTTAACCCGAGAGTGGGCGGTTGATTTGATTAAATATGGAATACGTTCGAACGCTATAATTATTTCAGAAAGCTGGACACCCTCTTACAACACTTGGATACAATCGTTAGAAAATGGTGAAAAGAAATTAAAATCGATAATTAAAAAGATACCATTAGAAAATAGAATGACAACACCCCAAGAAATTGCAGATGTTTGTTTATTTACTATTTCAAAAAAATCATCACATACTACTGGTCAGTTTATTACAGTAGATGGTGGTTATGTTCATTTAGATCGTGCCCTGCTTAACTAATAACAACCAAATTTAAAATCATGACCGAAATTAAAAAAGTCCATATTGTTTCAAAAGAGTTTCTACTCCCCTTTATTCTAATTACCTCTCTTTTTGCACTTTGGGGTTTTGCCAACGACATAACCAATCCTATGGTTTCAGCTTTTAAAAAAATATTAGAACTTACCAATATTCAAGCATCATGGGTACAAGCAGCTTTTTATGGGGGATATTTTACAATGGCACTTCCTGCAGCATATGTAGCCAAAAGATATTCTTATAAAACTGGTATTTTAGTAGGTCTTGCCCTTTATGGTATAGGAGCTCTCTTATTTTATCCAGCGGCAGCTAATGAAAATTATATGTTTTTTCTTATCGCCCTATATGTGCTCACCTTCGGATTAGCTTTTTTAGAGACCACAGCAAACCCTTTTATTATGCATATGGGGGCAGAAGAAACTGCTACCCAACGTCTAAATCTAGCTCAAGCATTTAATCCATTAGGAGCACTTTCAGGACTTTTTGTTGCACAAACTTTTATTTTGTCATCCTTACAGTCCGACAATCTTGATGCTGATGGTAATCTTATTTACGAAACGCTTTCTAGTACAGCAAAAGCAGCGGTAAAAACTTCAGATTTACAGGTGATTCGTAACCCATATGTGGCCTTGGGCTTATTTGTTATTGTGATGCTTGTGATTGTTTTATTCATTAAAATGCCCGAGAAAAATCAAGAGGAGAATGCAACCGATATGCGAGGGTCTATTAAACGTATCTTTAAAAAAGAACGGTTTGTAGGTGGGGTTTTTGCGCAAATGTTTTATGTAGGTGCTCAAATCATGTGCTGGACTTATATCTACCAATATGCAGAAAATTTAGGCATAGCAAACAAAGACGCCGTAAATTATGCATATGCAGCACTTATCATATTTCTGTTGGGTCGATTTTTTAGTACCTATTTGATGAAATTTATTTCTTCAGGTAGAATATTAATGCTTTTGTCTGTTTTAGCGATTTTCTTATGCCTCGGAACAATTTTTATTCATGGTTTTGTTGGACTATACTGTTTAGTAATGATCTCTTTTTGTATGTCTTTAATGTTTCCAACGATTTATGGAATAGCCCTTAGCGGTTTAGGCGACGATGCAAAGACAGCTTCAGCATTTTTAGTAATGGCGATTGTTGGTGGTGCATTTATGCCTGTATTTCAAGGTTTAATTCTTGATTTAGGTGGGCCAGGATATGATGATATCTTAATTATGGGTGTGCCTGAGGTCAATTTTTCATTTATATTACCTTTAATATGTTTTCTTGTGGTTACCTTTTATGGCTATCGAACGTTGGTATTAAATAGAAATTCTTAGTTTAACAGATGGTATTAAAATGCTTTTTTACATTAATTATGTAAAGCTTCTTTATAATTTTACTTAAAAACAAAAGCTTAGTTTTAAAACCAAAATGCGGTTAAAAACAAGAAATTAAATTAAGGATGAGAATAAATTTAACACCTTTTAAAAGGGTGCGACAAAAAAATTAGAACCAATATGTATTTAAAAAAGTCTAATTTACTAATTGCTTTAACGAGCTTACTAATTGTATCATGCAATGAAAAAAAAGGTGATGATACCGTTAAAGTAAAGCCAACGAAGCCCAATATTATTTACATTTTAGCTGATGATTTAGGCTATGCTGAGTTGGGGGTTTATGGCAATACAAAAATAGAAACGCCAAATATTGATGCTTTGGCTAAAGAAGGTATGCTCTTTACACAGCATTATAGCAGTGCCCCGGTTTGTGCACCTGCACGGTATATGTTTTTAACAGGAAAGCACGCAGGGCATGCTTATATTCGAGGTAATAATGAGTGGAAAGAACGTGGTGATGTTTGGAACTATCGGGCCATGGCAAAAGATTCAACATTAGAGGGGCAAGGTCCTATGCCAGAGAGTACAATAACAATGGCACATAAACTTAAAGATGCAGGTTATGCAACAGGTATAATAGGTAAGTGGGGCTTGGGAGCTCCACAAACAAAATCGGTACCAAATGATATGGGCTTTGATTTTTTTTTCGGATACAACTGTCAACGGCAAGCGCATACGTATAACCCCTTGTTTTTATATAAGAACAAAAATCGAGTACATATAGCGAATGATACCATTGCGCCTCGTACCAAATTAGCACCAAATGCCGACCCTAATGACCCAATTAGTTATGCAAAGTTTAATCAAAAATACTATAGCCCAGATCTATTTTTTAAAGAATTAACTGGTTTTGTAGATAGAAATAAAGCACAGCCATTTTTTTTATATTGGGCTACTCCTATACCTCATGTTGCACTGCAAGCACCTAAAAAATGGGTAGATTATTATAGTGCCAAATTTGGAGAAGAGAAACCTTACTTGGGTGACAAAGGTTATTTTCCACATCAAAAGCCTAGAGCAGCCTATGCCGCAATGGTCTCATATTTAGATGAGAATATTGGTAAATTGATAAAGCAATTAAAAGCAGAAGGTATTTATGATAATACCTTAATTATTTTTACTTCTGATAACGGCCCAAGCTATGCTGGGGGCGCAGACCCTGCCTTTTTTGATAGTGCGAAACCTTTTGATGGTGGGTATGGAAGAGCAAAGGGCTTTTTATATGAAGGGGGTATTAGGGTACCCATGATTGCTACTTGGCCAGGTCATATTAAATCAGGTAGCAAAAGCGATCATATTTCTGCACACTATGATATGTTAGCAACCTTTGCTGATGTCGTTAATTTTGAGAATTTAGAGCCAACAGATGGTATTAGTATTTTGCCCACCTTGTTATCTGAAAAGAATCAAAAAAAACATGAATTTTTGTATTGGGAATTTCCTAGTTATGGGGGTCAAGTAGCAATTAGAATAGGAGACTGGAAAGTAGTTAGGCAAAACTTGAAAAATAAAGATAAACCAACTTTAGAACTTTATAATCTTGTGAGCGACCCAACAGAAAAAAATAATCTTGCTGCTCAACATCCCGAAATATTAAAAAAAGCAGCAGAAATTTTTAAAAAAGAACGTAAATCACCAGAACTAGAAGATTTTAAAATACCGCTACTAATGAACGGTCTTTTATCTGAAAAATAGCCTATACTTACCCCATTAATTTATGTATTTATGAGCCATAATTCTAGTCTTATTATTTTTATGTCCGCTGTTATATTTTGCTTTAGCTGTAAAGAGGAAGTAAAACAAATACAATTAAAAGATCATAAAATTGATCAAAAATCAAAGGCCAATAACAAGAAGGTTTTAGCAGAAGTACTAGTAAACAAGCCAGCGAATATTAGTACACCAGAAGGTATGGTTTGGATTCCTGGCGGTACATTTCGGCAGGGTGCAGTTCCGCAAGATACAATGGCTATGGCTCATGAAGTACCTTCGCATAAAGTAGCGGTAGATGGTTTTTTTATAGATATAGCTGAAGTAACAAATAAACAATTTAGAAAATTTGTAAAGGAGACAGGGTATAAAACCCTTGCAGAAACAGCCCCTAACTGGGAGGAGATGAAAAAACAACTGCCAGAGGGAACTCCAAAGCCACACGATAGTCTTATGCGTGCAGGTTCTTTAACCTTTATTAAAACTAAAACCGCTGTAAAAAACTGGTATGATTTTTCGCAATGGTGGCAATGGACCATTGGAGCCAATTGGCAACAACCTAACGGACCAGGTTCTTCAATAAAAGGGAAAGACAATTATCCTGTAGTACATATTGCATATGTAGATGCTCAAGCATATTGTAAATGGGCAGGAAAAAGACTGCCTACTGAGGCAGAGTGGGAGCGAGCAGCAAGAGGAAATAAAGTGACTACCTATTTTTGGGGCGATGATAGTGCTGTTTTAGAAAAAATGGCAAATACTTGGAACGGGCAATTTCCTGTAGCGAATACCACCTTAGATGGTTTTGAAAGACTAGCTCCTGTAAAATCGTATCAACCCAATGAATTTGGTCTTTACGACATGGCAGGCAACGTTTGGGAGTGGACTTCAGATTGGTATAATGTAAATTACTATAAAGAGTTGGCAGATAGCAATAAAACAGTTATCAATCCTACCGGAGCTTCAAGACCTTTTAATCATAACAACCCTTTGGTTAAAGAAAAAATAATGAAAGGAGGCTCTTTTTTATGCAATGCATCCTACTGTGCGAGTTATCGTATTTCATCTCGAATGGCAACTACCATAGATTCATCGCTTGAGCATCTAGGTTTTCGTACAGTAGTAACTCTTGACATGATCACAAAATCAAATAATTAAGTATCAAATGAAGTTTATAGAAAATTTTCAGCCACAACTTACGATTGCATCGCCAGGTAGAATTAATTTAATTGGCGAGCATACAGACTATAATTTGGGTTACGTTCTACCTACTGCAATAGCAAATAAAATCGTCTTTAAACTAGCAAAAAATAATTCTAAATCACAATGCAATGTGTATTCTGTTGGATATGAAGGTTTCTCTTTTGACTTAAATGCCGTTTGTAAAAGCGCTTCTGAATGGGAAAATTACGTGTTGGGTGTACTTAGTGAAATTTTAAAACTAACGAATAAAGTGGAAGGTTTTGATTGTATTATTGAAAGTAACCTACCTCTTGGTGCAGGTTTGAGTTCTTCTGCTGCTATGGAGTGTGGTATGGCATTTGGCTTAAATGAATTATTTGATTTGGGTTTGTCAAAAAACACAATTGTAGCTTTATCTCAAAGAGCAGAGCATAATTATGTAGGTACTCAATGCGGAATTATGGATCAATTTGCCTCGGTAATGAGTAAAGAGGGCCATGTGATTTTATTAGATTGTAAGTCGTTAGATTATCGTCATATTCCTTTGGATTTACAACCGTACAAGATTATTATGATGAATACAAAAGTATCACATAATTTGGCTACAAGTGCCTATAATACAAGAAAGCGAGAATGCGAAGAAGGGCTAACTATCATAAAAACTAAATGGCCAAAAATAAATTCGCTAAGAGATGTTACTCTAGATATGATTGAAGACGCTAAAGATAAATTAACGCAAACGGTTTACAACAGATGTTGTTATATCATTAATGAAAATAACCGGGTACTTGAGATGGCAAAAGCGCTTTCAGAAAAGAAGCTAAAAACTGTAGGGAAACTACTTTATGAAGCACATAAGGGCTTAAGTGAGCGATACGAGGTAAGTTGTGTAGAATCTGATTTTTTGGTAGATTTTTCTAAGAATTATGATGGGGTCTTAGGGGCTCGCCAAGTAGGAGGTGGTTTTGGCGGCTGTGTTTTACATATCGTTCATGAAAACATAGCAACTAAATATAAACAAGATTGTATTGAAGCGTACAAAAAGAAATTTAATTTAGATTTAGAAGTGTTTGAAGTAAAGCCGACAGGTGGAACTCATATTATTTAAGCAATCTATTTACTTTCTGTACTTAGAAGAGCTTCTTCTAATTGTTGTTTTTTATATCTACTTAAGGGTATTTTTTCACCATTAACCTCCACTTTCGCACTACTATATTTTTCTACTCTATCAAGATTTACAATGTAGCTTTTGTGTATCCTTAAAAATTTATTTTCAGGCAATTTTTTTATAAATGCTTTCATAGTGGATAAAACTAAAATTGATTCAGTTGTAGTCACAATTTTTATGTAATCACCCAAACCTTCAATCCATTTGATATCATCGATAATAACTTTCACCTTTTTAAGATTACTACTCACATAAATAAAAACATTCTCTTTTTCTTCGTAGCTTGATTTTGTTACTTTAAAAAGGGCTTTTTTAATAGACTCGTCAAAACGTTCTTTAGAAATTGGTTTTAATAAATAATCTGTTACATTATAATCAAAAGCTTTCATGGCATAGTCTGGCTTGCCAGAAATTAGAATAATCTGTGGTGTTTTTAATAAAGACTCAATAAACTCAAAACCATCTAAAATTGGCATTTCTACATCCAGAAAAATTAAATCTATTTGATTTTGGGCCACATTTCTATACGCTTCCATGCCATTATTATATTCAGCTATTAAATCAATATGAGGGTTGTCTCTAATGAGCTTTCCTACCGCCATTCTTTGAATAGATGAATCATCAATAATAATGGTTCTTAGTTTGTTTGTCTTCATGTTCTAAAGCTTTTAAAAGTTAACCTTTAATTAAGAACAATTATCGACTAACTTTTTAAAAAATTGTAACTGGTTTAAATAACACCTAGCCTCAACTTTCTTGCCAAATATAACGATTTAGGTTTTTTTATTATGTTAAAAACAATAAAATGGCTTTATTTAATTAATTCAATCACTAAAATTTTAACTATAACTTTTTTGATTTATTCTTGTTTTCCTGTTTTTTATTAGCATTTCGTCTATTTTTTTTTAGATCTATTTTTTTAATACAAATCACAATTTTTTTTAAAATAAATAAAAAAGTACATAGTATCACCTGTTTTACAACTGGTTGAATCTAAAACTTTTGATAAAATGTTCCAATAGTTTTTACTAAAAAAAGCTATTTTTGCTAATCAAAATATAATACAAATTTTCGCATGTCAGATCAAATTGAAAGAGTGAAAACATTAATTATAGGATCGGGTCCGGCCGGCTATACAGCGGCTATCTATGCCGCAAGAGCAGATTTAAAACCTTTGTTGTATACAGGTATGGAACCTGGGGGGCAATTAACCACTACAACTGAAGTAGATAATTTTCCGGGTTATCCTGAAGGTATTGATGGCCCTACAATGATGGTACAGCTGCAGCAGCAAGCAGAACGTTTTGGTACAGAAGTGCGAATAGGAATGATTACTGCTGTCGAATTTAGTACTGAAAAAGGTGGTATACATCGGGCAACAATTGATGATTCTGATAAGATCATCGAAGCAGAGACTGTAATTATATCTACCGGCGCTACCGCAAAATATTTAGGTATTGAAAGTGAACAGCGATTAAGAGGTGGAGGTGTTTCTGCCTGTGCGGTTTGTGATGGTTTTTTCTATAAAGGGCAAGATGTGGCCATAGTAGGGGCTGGTGATACCGCCGCGGAAGAAGCATCTTATTTAGCAAATATCTGTAATAAGGTAACTATGCTAGTTAGAAAAGACCATATGAGAGCATCAAAAGCAATGCAACATCGTGTGAATAGTCTTAAAAATATTGATGTTCGCTATAATACTGAGGTTGATGAGGTTTTAGGAGAACAGGTAGTTGAGGGTTTGCGTATGGTGAATAACCAAACTGGTAAAACAGAGGATATTGCCATAACTGGTCTCTTTATTGCTATTGGTCATAAACCTAATACTGAAATATTTAAAGGACAATTAGATATGGATGATACGGGGTATTTAATTACCCAAGGAAAATCTACTAAAACTAATTTGCCAGGTGTTTTCGCTTGTGGAGATGCACAAGACAAAGAATACAGGCAAGCAGTAACGGCAGCAGGAACTGGATGTATGGCAGCATTAGATGCAGAACGTTACTTAGCTACTATTGAAAGTGTTGAAGAAGTTTTATAATCTTAATGCATACTAAAAAGCCGTTGTACCTAAAGTATGGCGGCTTTTTTGTGCTTTATGGTTTTATAGGCATCTTTAAAAAGTAACGGTCAACGTTTTAAATTACATGGCATCCTCATTAATTAGTGAAATTAAAATAACATTTTAGTAAGAACTCTATTTCTTTTTTAATTAAAAATGTCAATTTCGATTATTAAAAATGATGATTTCGACACATTCGTCGGTGAGTTTTAACGGCCAATTGGTTGCAAAAAAAGCTTCTACAGTGCTATTCAAACCATATGATGACTTAAGCCAACTTAGTTTTCTCAAGACAATACTTCAAAACTTGATACTACATTAAAGCACATCTAACTATGCTAAAGTCAGCTTAATTAATAGATCATTAAAGATTAAGTCTGAAAAATAAAAAACGATACCTATCTAGCTGACATACTTTATATATTTGGATGAAGATTTGATTAAAAAACACTTAATTATAAGCTTTATTTTAAATTGTGAAACCTTACGTATTAGCGTAACGCTAATACGATATACGCAATTTCACTTTTGTCTAAGTCATAAAAACCGTATTATAATTATGAAAAAAATATTGAAAATTTGCGGATTAACTTTGTTAATTCTGTTTTTCGGCCTTTTTGGAATAGGAGTCTATTTTTATCAAACTGACCCTATGATAAAAGCAATAGTAAATAATGATGAATCCAAGCTCTACTATTTTCCATCCAAAAAAATGACAAATATGAACGAATTAGATTTTGATGAATCGACCTTAACGGTTGAGGATTCATTAATAATTTACAGTTATCAATTTAGACCTAGGGTTGAAAATAAAGCCAATATTTTTCTAATTCACGGAGCTGGAGGAAATGTAAGTTCATATAGCAATCTTATAAAACCATTAACTGATAATGGATTTGCAGTTTACACAGTAGATTGGCGAGGTTATGGAAAATCGACAGGAGTGCCCAATTACAGGGGAGTGATGAAAGATACCGAAATAGCTTTTCAAGATTTTATAAAGAAAACAGCTAAAGATAGCTTAAAGACTATCGTTTACGGTATGTCATTAGGAGGTCCGATGGCGATAAAGATAACTAAAGACAACCAAGATCAAGTAAATTTATTAGTGTTGGATGGTACGGTAGAATCTGCGCAAAGTTTAGCGATTGATTACGCACCAATTGATTTTTTAAAAGAAAGGGCTAAAAGTTCGCCAGAAAAATTTAATCAAGATTATGTTGGTGTTAGAGACATCGCAGAAATTGAGAACATTCCTAAATTGATTATTCATAGTAGAATGGACACAGATGTTCCGTACATACGTGGGAAAAATGTTTTTGATGCAGCCCAAGAGCCAAAAGAATTTTGGGAAACTGAAACAGACCATATTATGACCTTAAAAGACTTGAGTGATGAGGTGATTGAAAAAATCGAACAAAAAATAAGGTAAAATTAAGCGGGTGCTGTGTAATGCTTTAGGCTTTAAAATATTAGCGCAGTTCTAACGATACGAAATTTACGATCTAATTAAAAAAAATAAGGAGTATTTAAAAATTTTCGGGTCCATTTTTGGTGATTTTTTTACAAATTCAAAATCCATAGAATTTAATATAAGAAATTAAATATCAATATATTAGCACATTTAAATTAATATTAAGTTGTTTAGTAAAGTTCTCAAGAGCTTTTCGTTTTTGTTACTAGCAGAAAATCAAACAACAGCTTTATATACGTTAGAGGATATATTTTTAGATTAAATAGGTTTGCTTCATGCTAGTGGTTGCATAAAAGGATAAATCATAGAATGTAGGTTAAAATTGATTTATTGCTTTAGCTAGCTTTTCGATGTCGCTGGTATGATGATGGGCAGAAAGAACAATTCTGCTCACTAAAGGATCATTTTTTGTGGGGTAGTTGAAGTTGGTTATGATGATGTTATTTTTTTTAAGATGCTTTGCCAGCGCAACATTAGAAAAACCAAAACTAGGATAATTTGATATATATTTAAATTGTGAGATATTTTTAACTAAGGCTAAGAATAATTGGATATGCTGTTGTAACAGTGCTCTTTTCTTTTTAAAAATTTCATCTGCAGCTAATATTGCAGCTAAAGCTGCAGGAATCGCGGGGCTTGCTCCTCCAAAAAAGATTGTATTTGAAAATGATTTAATACGAGATTTTTCACCAAATATAGCACCGCCTTGAACGCCAAAACCTTTGCCTAAAGAGCAACAAACAATTAACTCTTTAGGGTTAAATTGTGTTAGTTTTTGATAAGCCCCACCGCCACATTCGCCGACAATACCAATGCCATGCGAATCGTCAGCAACAAGTATTATTTGATCTAAAGGTAGTTGTTGAAGACCCTTAAAATCTGGATAATTTTGACCATCTGTATCTATGGTGTCAAAAAGTAGTACCGGAATACTTTTACATTTATTTAAGTGACTACGAATCGCACTATTCAAAGCTGAAAACGAGGAATAGTGTTTTTTAGAAGAAGTGTGCATTGCAGAATGCGTATTAGGGGCATAAAATAGTTCGTATTCTTCTGCATTTAAGGTTTGTGCCACTAATTGACCGGCAAGATATCCAGACGATAGCGTAATACAATTAGGACTACCTACTGTATTTGCTAAATACAGCTCTACCTCGTCAAAAATAGAAAGTTGGATGTTTGATTTTCTAGATGCACTATAGTTTGAGCCATATTTCTTTATGTTATTAATAAGTATATTTTGAAATTCCGAATTTGTTTGAAGCCCTAAATATGATGTTCCTCCAAAATAAAGAAACGACTTGTGGTCAATATTAATTTCTCTGCCAGGTGCTGAATCAATTTTATTCGTCATTAAAATAAGCTTATACCACTACCGCCATTACTAGGAAAAATAACTTCACCATTATTTTTTAGTTCAACTCCTTTGGCAATATCGTTTTTTAACAGCATCGCGCCATCCATATCCACATAATCTAATTGAGGTAAGAGTTGGGCTATTGCCGAAATACCAACCGATGACTCTGTCATGCAACCCACCATTGTTTTAAGCCCTAATTTTTTTGCTTTCTTAATCATGCGTAATGCAGGTGTTAATCCACCGCATTTGCTCAATTTGATATTAATTCCAGAAAAGTGAAGCGCACATTTTTTTATATCATTTTCAACAATACAGCTCTCATCTGCAATGATGGGCAAAACACTTTGGTGCATTACTTGCTCCATTCCTTCCCAATTATCAGCTGCCAAAGGTTGCTCTAAAAATTCTACCCCTAATGCTTTTAGTAATGGGGCATTTATAATTGTTTCTTTAACTGTCCAAGCGCAATTGGCATCTATTCTAAAAATGGCGTTGGTATGTTTACGTAGTTCTTTTATTATGGCAACATCATTGTTAGTGCCCAATTTAATTTTGTAGATAGGCCAAGGCGTTTCTTTCATTTTGGCTACCATTTCATCTATCGAGGCAATACCGATAGTGTAATTGGTTGTTGGGTAGCTATTTATAGTTGTTTTCCATATTTTATAAAGTGGTTTCTCTAAAATTTTACCATAAAGATCATGAGCAGCCAAGTCAATTGCACAAATGGTAAAATTACTTAGTTCTTTAGCAACCAAATATTTGTGTAGGGCTTTAGGAGTGGTAAATATAAAGGCTTCTAACTCATTTTTTATCGCCGTAATTTCGGCAATCATATGTTCTACGGTAATGTCGTAGTAGGGGTTAGAAGTAGCTTCTCCATATCCTGTTTTGCCATTCAAAGAAAGAGAAACAATTAAAGTATCTTGAAAATCATGCGATTCGCGAGAAATACTAAAGGTATGTTTTAAAGCTAGTGTAAATTTTTCAAAATTAATTTTCATAGGTAGTAGTGATGTTTTTACTAATATAGAAAAACTACTAAAGATTTAGAATAAAAATGAATTTGAAAAATAGCTCAAATGAGACTTTTTATTTTCTTTTCGAATCGTTTAAGAGCATAAATTGTAACTTAAAAAATAAACCCACCTAAATTTGGTGGGTTTTAACTATTCAAATAAATAACAGCAAACTAGTATTGATGTACACTACCAGAAACTGATTTTTTAGTTTTTACATTTGGGTTTCCTTTATAAGAAATATTTCCTCCGCTACTGGCTTCGGCGACTAAACTTCTTTCAACCATCACTTTTATATTTCCTCCGCTACTTGCATCTGCATTACAATTTTGAGTCTGTAGCTCATTAGCATTTATAAAACTACCAGAGCTAACGTCAATTTCCGCTTCATTTGAGCTGCCCGAAAGTCTTAAAGTAGACCCACTAGAGCCTTCAATATCTATTTCATTTGCTACAACGTCTATTTCTAAAACGGCACCACTACTGCCATCTACTTCCAACTCAGAAGTGTTAATGGTATTTTTAGTTCTCAGAAGTGTGCCGCTAGAGCCCTCTAATTTGGTTATTGTTGGTAAAGTAACATAAATATTTTTGGTGGCAGCACCTATGTTTTTACTCGTATTAATACGTAGTTTTCCGTTTTTTATGGTGGTATTAATAAGGTCTATAACGTTTTCATCAGCTTCTACTTGAATATTAAATTTATCAGCTTGAGTTACATAAACCTTTAAGCCTGCTGCAGCTGATATTTCTGTAAATTTTTGAGTTATTTTTCGGCTGTCGTTAACAACCTTTCCATTTCCTTTTTTACCAGAGCCAAAGTTTCCAAGATTAATGTCGAATTCGCAGGAAGTTAAAAAAAGTGACATTAAAAGGGCAATTACAATTCTTATTATTGTAGTCATGATTGTGTTATTTTGATTGTGTTATTTTTAATAAAAAATTCTAGATTAATACTAAAGAGCGATAGGCTGTTTTTTTGTATTGCTATTTAATTTTTTGTGTTAAATTCAGTACTGTCTTTCTTAAATGATATATTTAAATTCTCTTTATCGTTTACGTCGTTTGATTTAATTTCTGCAACGCTATCATTAATTTTCATTTTAAAGAATCGCCATTATCGTTAATATTAATATCGATGCCTTGCTTGTTAATATGAATATGATAATTGTCGCTATCGATGTCTGTATCTATCAGTTCTTCACGGGGGCATTCTTGACATTTAAGTACTCCGTCTTCACTCATTTTCCATACATGTTCGTTTAAGCCACTATTAGCGCTGTTGGTTTGGGCACGAATCACCCAATCTCGAGTATTGTTAGAGGTATATTTCATTAATTCACCAACAGGCAGATAAATATTTACGCGAACTTCTTGTTGATTGAAACTGCTCTTTTTTTCTGAAGTAAAGAAAGTATTTAACTTAATGGTATTACCCTGTTGTGAGTAGTTGTAATTGATGTTTTCGGCAAGTCTGCGAGATGCCTCATACGATATACCATTTGCTTCTTTTCGCACCTTAATATGACCTAAAGAATCATTTGATTTTAAAATATTTATGCGCACATTTTCAGATTGAAATACTGGCGTGCCATCATCATCCAAAAGCATAACTATATCACCAACGCTATAACTTTGGTCATTTTCATATTTGTTAAAACCTACTAATTCAATATTTAAAGTATCAGAACTATTCTTAAGTGTATAGGTTTTTTCTATAGTATTGCTGCCAGTAATCGCATGGGCAGCAGCCTCTTTTACTCCAATAATAATAAGCGTAATTATAGAAATTAGCCAAAGGCCTAAAAGCGAAAATTTTGCAATCTTACCAATTGATTTTAGGTTGTTTACTAATATTTTTAGCCCTAAATAAGCGAGAAAGAAAAAAGGAATAGAAATGGCCAAAAAGAACAATAATGTAAGTACCCAGAGAGGAGCAAGCGTAAAATTATCTAGTGAGTTACTTATACCAGGTAGCTGAATCCAGTTTAAAGTGGTTGCAGTAATCATGCCGATAAACATGCCAATTATAGTGCTAAAACCAACGATAACTAAGACAATACCAATTAGTTTCCCAAAAATTTTAAAGCAAAATAAAACAATCTCACTAAAGGTGTCGAATATGGTTTTTCCACCACTTTTCACCTTATTACCAACGTTTTCATAATCTACGTTTTTTATTTTTTCTGCAACATCTTCAAACCCTTCTTTTACCGCACGCTCTATATTGCTAATGTTGATATCTTCTCCTCGCATTTCTAATTTTTGTGAGGTGGTGGTAGCCTCTGGAATTAAAATCCACAGTAAGGCATATAGTAATATAAAACCGCCGCCAGAACCTAAAGTGAGTATAACCCAAAGTAAACGGATCCAAAGAGGATTTACACCAATATAATGTGCAAGACCAGCTGATACCCCTGCTACAAATTTCATCTCAGTATCTCGGTATAGCGTTTTAGACTTTCTTTTATCTTCAGTTCTTTTTAAATTAGGTTCATCTTCAAATATATCTTCATCTACCATATAGTCTTCAGGCTGCCCCATGATACTAATGATTTCATCTATTTCCTTAAGCGTAATAACTTGTCTTTCATTCTTTAATTTTTCATGTAAAAGTTCTGCGATACGGGCTTCTATATCTGCAAGTATTTCATCACTACCTGGTGTATTGGCAAAAGAACGTTTAATAGACTCTAAATAAAGTCGCATTTTATGGAAAGCATC
Source organism: uncultured Flavobacteriaceae bacterium (assembly GCA_947486785.1). Lineage (GTDB taxonomy): Bacteria > Bacteroidota > Bacteroidia > Flavobacteriales > Flavobacteriaceae > Maribacter_C. The sequence goes on from CANKUU010000021.1 coordinate 37,031, forward strand.
CTCATCTATATGAAAGAGGATATTCGCTAAATTAATATTAACTGTTTTGTTCATTTTTTGACTTTTTATGTTCTGAAGCTCGTTCAGATTTTTTTTGTAATAGCTTGTTTAGTTAGGTGTTTTTGGTAACTAAATTGGTTGCATTTCTTAATTCATCCCAAGTACTGTCAAGCTCTTTTAAAAACAGCTTGCCTGTCTCAGTTAGGGTATAATATTTTCTTGGAGGTCCTGAGCTAGATTCCTCCCAACGATAGTTGAGTAGCCCTGCGTTTTTTAGTCGTGTTAATAAAGGGTATATGGTTCCTTCTACCACAAGCATTTTTGCATCCTTGAGAGTGAGGAGAATTTCAGAGGCATATTTGTCATGTCCATTTAGGATAGATAGAATGCAATACTCCAGAACACCCTTGCGCATTTGTGCTTTTGTGTTTTCTACGTTCATAACTTCTTTTTGCTTTTTATGCCGAATTTTCTTTGTTGTGTGTGAAATGATTGTTTGCATAGATTAACGGTTCGTTTTTTGAATGATAAATAAACATCCTAGATTATTTTAATTGATGATGAAAAACTTACTTTTCTGATTGATAAATAAACGCTAGAGGTGTGATTAGTACCTGTTATTATTTGATGAATTGTATGGTAAAAGGGTATTCAAAATTTTGTCCTTTGTTCGCTTTTAAAGTTGCTAAAATGGTATAAACAATATTGATAATAATTAACGTCGAATGCAGCAGTCCTGCAATTCCGAAAGGCAATAACCAAGACCCCAAATTAATACCGTCAACATCTCGATTAAAGTTAAAGCTCAACTGATTGTATTGGTTTAAACGGTTAAACCCAAAAAGGTCAAAATCGAAAACATCGGTTAAAAAGCCAACAAAAATAGGAATAGTGATAACCCCTAATAAAATAGAATAAAGGAGCATACTAATTTGAAAGTTTAAGGCCTGCTTACCATTATTATCTACATAAACATGTTCATTCTTGTTAGCAGTCCACAGCACTAAGGGAATAATAAAATTTCCGAAAGGGATAAAGTATTTTGAAAATGTTGAGGCATGTATAATAGCCGCCAAATTTTTTTCATGTTTGGTGATGTTGTTCGTAATCATGACTTAATTTTTTCTATTTAAAATTCGCGTTTGAAAACGGTGAAAAAAGCCTTTAGAGTTCGTTTTTTCGAAACCCCCTTCGAGGTGCAGTGATGCGTTACCAAAAGAGAATGTGGATGAATTAAAAGGATTGATTGATGAAATTTTCATAACAAAATTTTATATTACCTAATATCTTACTATGCAAATATATATCTTAAAAACAGTACTATGCAACACATAGTACTAAATATTAACATAAAATTAACAAAATGAAAGCTAAATATTTTCAGTATTTTTAGAGCATAAATATTTTAGAAAATGGCAGTAACTACTAGTAAAATCAATGCTTTTTTGTTTTTTAAATTACCATCGGCATGGTGGTGCGGAGTACGATTAGCGTATATAGATAATACTAAGGCGATTACAACTGTAAAGCATAGATGGATTAATCAAAATCCGTTTAATTCAATGTTTTGGGCTGTACAAGGTATGGCAGCCGAGCTCGCAACAGGGGCTATGGTAAGTAGTCAAATTGCTGATAGTGGTAAACGTATTTCAATGTTAGTGCAAAACAACAATGCAAATTTTTCTAAAAAGGCTACTGGCCTTATCACATTTACCTGTGAAGATGGCCATTTAATAAAAGATGCTATAGCTAAAACTATTGCTACTAAAGAAGGGCAAACTATTTGGATGAAGTCAGTTGGTGTAAATAAAGAAGGGGTAATAGTTTCTACATTTAATTTTGAATGGACATTGAGATTAAAAAGCTAACAGCAGCTTTAAAGAATTATTTTATTATTAAACTGTAACGTTTCTACTATTTTTTTTACCAATAGATAAAATCATTAATTACGATAACAAATATTCGATTAAAACGAAAAAAATACTAATACTACTATGAACGCACACGAAATAGATTATGAGATTTTTGGAGAAGAAATGCAATATGTTGAAATAGAGCTCGATCCTGATGAAGCAGTTGTTGCTGAGGCTGGTAGTTTTATGATGATGGATACCCAGATAAAGATGGATACCATTTTTGGTGACGGTTCTAACCAAGAAAAAGGCGTTTTAGGAAAAATATTTTCTGCTGGTAAACGAATGCTTACAGGAGAAAGTCTTTTTATGACCGCTTTTCTTAATATAGGTAAGGGGAAAAAGAAAGTCAGCTTTGCATCGCCATATCCAGGAAAAATTATACCTATTGATTTGTCTTTGTTTAATGGTAAATTTATTTGTCAAAAAGATGCCTTTTTATGCGCAGCGAAAGGGGTTTCTGTTGGTATAGAATTTTCAAAAAAACTAGGTAGAGGGTTGTTCGGAGGAGAAGGTTTTATTATGCAAAAATTAGAAGGCGATGGCATGGCATTTGTTCACGCCGGGGGCACAATGGCAAAAAAAGAACTGAAGTCTGGTGAAATGCTAAAAGTTGATACAGGCTGCATCGTAGGTTTTGACCACACCATTACTTATGATATTGAATTTGTTGGAGGTATAAAAAATACAATTTTCGGTGGCGAAGGTTTGTTTTTTGCAACTTTAACTGGCCCCGGTACTGTATATGTTCAATCATTGCCTTTTAGTAGATTAGCAGGTAGAATTGTATCCTCTATACCAAGAGGTGGAAATGACAAAGGTGAAGGTAGTATTTTAGGTACTTTAGGGGATATTGTTGGAGGTGATAATTTTTAGTCTTCCAGAAAGACTACGATATACATGAATTAAAAAAAAGTACAGGCGTTCTGCAATAACTATAGAATACCCAACTCGTGTTGCGATGAAATGAACTTTAAAAACGAGGTCATTTTATTATAGATCTGATGTCATCAGATTACGTGTTTTTTTAGTTGATATTTAGATTACTTAGCCTTAAGATGGTTTTGATGTTATTATAGCGTTTTAAGGTATGTGTAAAAAGCAGAGCTAATTCAATTTATTTAAGTTTTATACTTATTTACTATTTAATAGATTCGCTGCCAAACACATCAATATTTGTATTTGAAGGAAGTAGGTATCGTAGTCTATTGTTTATGACAACCCATCAGGGATTTATTTGGCAAATTTTATACCCCTCACAAATTAGATTTAAATTTAGTGTAATTTAATTTAGAGTGTAATAAGTATAAAGAGGATATCTTTTAAAATAACCTCAATACTACATAAAATTAGCAATCAATCTAGTTTTTATGAGCCATCTAACTACCTTAATAGGTATCTCTAATATGTTCTAAAATAGTCTCCATTTCTTTTTTTAACTCAGCGGAAGATCTTCTAAAATGATTGTTCATAAAACTAAATATTAAGGTTTTACCCGAGGCTGTTATCAGGTAGCCGCTTAGACAGTAATTATTACTTAAACTACCTGATTTAGCGAATAAATAAGGGGTAAAATTACCAGAGAAATTATTCTTGAGTGGCCCCTTCATTCCGCCCGCAGGAAAAAAATCGTACAAGCGCTCTTTAGGTATTTCTTTGTATAATTTGCTCAATACAGTAACCATGGCCGCAGGTGTAAAAAGATTGTAGCGCGACAAGCCCGACCCATCTACCCATCTAGGAGCTTGTTTTAGGTCTGATAAGTAATTTTTTAGTATATATTTTCGGGTAAAGTCACTACTTAGGGTGTCCGACAAAGTAGAGGAGCCAACTACTAAAAGCTGTTCTGCAATAAAATTATCGCTGTCGTACATCATTCGTTTAAATACCGAATCTGATTTAACACTAAATAGAATTTTCTTTTTTTTGTCTGGCATTTGCGTTACCAAGCTTATTTTTCTATTTAATTTTTTTTCTAATAATTTCACTAATAAATTACCACTCGTTTTAAAAGGAATCTGAATGGTATCTTTTCGAGTTTTAGAAAAGTAAAAGCGATTATGTGCTAGGTCTCTATTTTTTTTAAAGGGAATAGCAATTACAGAGTCTTTAAAGTAGCTAGGAATAACGTTGCCGCCATTAGTATTAAAAATAGTGGTTACATTTCCATATATCGGAAAGCTACTCTTTTCTGGTTGATAATAATAGCTATAATCATCCCAAGCCCAACCTTGGCCATACTTTTCATCTTCAAAATTATTTACATATACCGCTATATTTTTGTGCGGTTTTAAAAATGCTATGGTTTGGTTATCTGCAAAATTAGTGTGCAATAGTGTTGGGTCACCCGTACCCTGTATAAAAAGTGTGTCATTATGTGTTGTATATTTTAAGGCGGGTATATTGTTGGGTAATAATTGTAATGCGCTATAGAGGGTGAAAATTTTTGTGTTGCTTGCCGGAGTAAAATATTTTTTGCTGTTAAAATTAAACAAAGTATCATTATTTTGTGTGTTTACAACTAAAAGGCCGGTAAATTGATGCTCTAAAAAGGAGTTAGGTAACTTGTATTTGGCACTTGTTTTGATACTTCTTTTAGTGCTTACACACCCTATTGTTACTGATAATGTAAAAATAAAAGCAATTACTTTTTTCATTAGGAAAAATGGCAAATTAAGTTCTTAATAATGTAAAATACATTTAAATTCAATTTATCTATTTTTTAACAGATTATAGGCAATATCACTTATTGTTTTCTGTTTAATTTGTGACGGAATCTTTGTACTGTCAACAAAACTAACTTAAAAACACTTTTTAATATGTCTAAAACAATGCTAGAGTATTCTAAAACTGTACTCAAAAACGTAAGTTTTGATAGAACATTATTTTTTAAAGAAATAGAAAAGGCGTTTTCAAATTTATTACCAGATGAGATAGAAGAATTAAAACTCTGGATAAAACAGTTTGTAACCGATAAACCAGACCTTCAAGAAGGATTATTATATTCCCTTGTATAATTATAACCCTGCAATTGCAGGGTTTTTACTTTTTATTTAGCGGACTTATAATTTTAACATCCTGAAAAGCTATTGCACCGCGCACAATTGCAGAAATTACATCAATCAAAGCTTCAGTAATTTGTATTTTTAGTTCGCTTTTGTGGTAGATAAAGCTTACCTCTCGAGCTGGCGGAGGATTTTCAAAATACTTTAAATTCTTTTTTTTAGTAGCATCAAGTTCTATAGTATTTAAATAGGGGAGTAGTGTCATGCCCATATCCTGATCTGATAGATTTACGAGAGTTTCAAAACTGCCACTTTGTAATTGAAAATGCTCTTTACCGAGGTCTTTTGATGCTTTACATAGGTTTATGACGCCATCTCTAAAACAATGCCCATCTTGCAGTAATAATACATCAGAAACATCTAAGTCGTTAGGCTTTAATGTGTCGTAATCACCTAGCCTATGACCGCTAGGCACATAACCTACAAAGGGTTCGTAATACAGTGGACGCTCTTTTATAAATTCAATTTCTAAGGGTGTTGCAGCAATTGCAGCATCAATATGGCCATCTTGAAGGTTTCGTATAAGTCGTTCAGTACTCTGTTCTCTGATAATTAAATTTACCTTTGGATATCTCTTTATAAAAGTTTTTAGAAACATAGGTAATAAGGTTGGCATAATAGTAGGTATTATTCCTAAAATAAAATCACCTCCAATAAAGCCTTTATCCTGCGCAACAATATCAGTAATTCTCGAAGCTTCATTTACTATATTTTTAGCTTGCGCTACAATTTTTTCGCCTACAGAAGTTACAGCAATGGGCTTTTTACTTCGGTCAAAAATAAGCACATCTAATTCATCTTCAAGTTTTTGTACCTGCATGCTTAGAGTTGGCTGCGTAACAAAGCTTTTTTGTGCCGCTAAAGTAAAATTTCGATATTCTGCCACAGCTAAAACATATTGTAGTTGAGTAATAGTCATACCTATAGATTTTGTATTATAATATTATCAAAACTATCAATTTAATCTATTTTAAATTCATTTTTATATGATTTTTTTTAGATGGTATTTTTTGATGTATAGCGTACTGTGACAAACAAATAGTAATGCTCCTCAGCCTCTTTAAAAATATACGCTCTCTGCTAAAAGTATATTTTAGGGTAGCAAGTTACATGGATAAAAAAGTAAACCAGTTACAAATTTTTAAGATATAGATTAAGAATGACCCCAATTATTTGGGTCGTCGCTTTGATTGGGAGAGAGCCCTAAAATATCTCCGTCGGTATTTGCGCCTAAACCTAAAACGCTTCTGTTTACATAATTAAAATAACTAACAACTTGATTGATTTCTAAAATTTCTCCTTCATTAAACCCTTTTTCTATTAGTTTATCATAGTCATCTTTTCTTATATTTTGTATCTCTAAAGTTAGTTTTTTAGCATAGAGAGCACCTTGAGCTAACCGCTCATCTAAAACGTTGTCTAGCTTGTTACATGTAATCGCTTCTTTAATTTTTTTGGAGGCCTGTTGGTCGTTCAATAAACGTTGAAGCCCGGCAAAATGGTGCTCAAAACAATAATTACAATGATTAAGAAAGCTCACTAAACATCCTAAAGTTTCTAAATACCATTTAGGTAAAGTGTTACCAGAATGATGCAGTACCGCCTTATATAAAACCATATGTCCTTCAAGTGTATGCGGGCGAAGGCTATGAATTTTTAAAACATTATCAATAGTATTGTTCGGGCCTTTAACTCTTTTGTAGAGGTTTTTTAGTTTTCCTTCCGCTTTATCAAAAGCAATTGTTGTTATCCAACTCATTGTTAAATAGGATTATTCTTAAAGATAAGTTTTGTTGCATTAGTCGCTATGTAAAAATAAAGCTTTCGACCTATGCAAGATAATTTTTTTTATACTCGTCAAATAAAGTACTACTTAGAATTATTGCAGCGTAATAGAATCTATTTCTAAAGTGAATGTTTCATTTTTTTTATTCCCAATTAGAAAAGCTATTTCACTCATTTTTTCTCCAGAGAAGTTGTTTTGGTTTAAACTACGCCCTCTAAATGTGGGGTGCATTTCAGCGAAAGAAATAATCACCGTTTTCCATTTTGTAGAAGTTGTTATAGAATACATGTAAGAATGTCGATCATCGATAGTAGATTTAACTCTAAATTGATACGTTTTTCCATCGCCTTTTAATCGAATTTTAAATTTGCTAAATATTTTTGTGTCTAATGAACTAAACCGATGTCTAAGTAAAGAAAAACCACCGTTATTGGCTAAAGATACCGTACCTTGAAACAAACCATTACCTTCTTTGTTGATTAAAAATTGCCCTTTAGAAAGCCCTCCCATAACCCCATCGTTGACAACTTGCCAATCTTCTTTCTTTGAGGTTTTACAAAAATCAAATAGAATGATACTATTCATAAGAATTAGAACAATTTAAAGTAGGGTTGCATAATTTCAACGGCGAGCAAGATACAATATATTCATTTTTATAGGCTAAACTATTGTTTGATCTGTTATTGATCATAAGCAGCGTTATCCTTATAAAACCTTTCATTTCCGTTAATTATTATAAAAATTCCAATTATAAAATTTGATAAGCGCAGAAGGTAATAAGTTTTATATTAACTACTTTGAATGTGGACGTTATACTAGCGCCCTAGTTTGTTTTTCATAATTTTCGCAACGGCTTTTGATTGGGCATCACCATTTTCTAATTTTGAAATTATTTTCGGATGGTCTTGTGGTCTGCCTTGAGATAATTTATAGGTAGCTTGAATGTCTTCAATTTTGATTTCAAAACCTACAATTCCTTTAATTTGCTTAATTGTATTTTTAGACATGTGTTTTAATGAGACAGGATCTTTTGACTCTTTTTCGTATTTGTCTACCAACTTATTTAAGCCCTTTAATACTGCTGTTTCGTCTTGTATTTTTAAGGTGCCATAAACGTGCAAGGCAATATAGTTCCAAGTAGGAACGTCTTCTTCTTTGTACCAAGACGAAGAAATGTAACTATGAGGTCCATTAAAAATACAAAGTACCTGTGTTTCTGGCTTAAAATACTTCCATTGCGGATTTGCTTTAGCGATATGCCCTACAAGAATATCATCGTTATGTTCGTCAACATCGAGCTGTAAGGGTATGTGGGTTGCCCAAGGTTTACCATCAACTTGATTTATTAAAATGCCAAAGCCATTGTTAGCTATGAAATCTTTAATTTCGGTACTATCTAGGTTTTTGTAGGCGCTAGGTGTAAACATGTTTTACTTAGTTGTTAGGGTACTAAAAACGGGTAAATGATCAGAAATATGTTTGTTGTTAGATAATCGCCTATCGATGTGATTGTAGTTTTTTACCCGAAAATGCTTCGTAAAAATATAATCGATTCGATCTGTAATGGGGGTGTTAGGTTTAAAACCATTAAATGTACCTTTTGGCCCTGAATTAGGTACTTCAGAAATTGTTATAGCATCATCTATTTTACTTTTCAATAGTTGAATTGCTTTTGTTTTTGGGCTTAAGTTTAAATCTCCCATTAAAATAACGGGTTTTTTTAACGTATTTAATTCCTTAATTTTTCTAAGAATAAGTTTTACTGACTTTTTTCTTGCAGTAGTTCCCTTATGATCAAAGTGCGTATTAAATACCCAAGTTTGCTCTTTTGTAATCTTGTTTTGAAATAGTCCGTAGGTGCAAATACGCTCTAAAGCGGCATCCCATCCCACCGAGATTTTAGTAGGAGTTTTCGATAGCCAAAATGTTTTTGAGTTTAATAGTGTATATTTTGTATTATCATAAAAAATAGGGGAGAACTCTCCTTTTTCTTTACCATCTTCTCGGCCAACACCAATATAACTGTAATCTGGCATAGCTTGGTTGAGGAAGTGTAGTTGGTTAGCAAGAACTTCTTGCATACCTATAAAATCCGCTGAATTATTTTTTAAAAGTGTAACCATTGCTTGCTTTCTATCATTCCAGTTGTTTACCGTATCATTCGTATTATCGTACTTAATGTTATAGGTGATTACTTTAATTTCTTGTGCATACATTGGCAACAAAAACCAATGGAATAATAAGACCGCCAATAGTTTGTTAAAAGGCATAATTTTAATTTTTAAGATGATTTGTTTTAGTTTTTTAATTCTATTAGTAGGCACCTCAAAATGCCAAGTGTTGTCAAATGAGTGAATAGGTGAAATTTGTTTTCTTCGATATTTTTTTGTTGCCATATTTAATTTTCATTACGCCATTAGGTTTGGCGCTATCTCATTTGTCTTTTGACAATAGTACAAGTTTTCGTAATTAAAATTAGCTAATTTTTTAGATTAAGACATTTAAAAAAAGCAAACACATCTTGTTGTTATAAAAAAACTAAAAGTACTAATCTTTCTATTTCCTATGCAGCCTAAGCTTTATATTATTGTTCATTACACAAAGAAGAATACCAAATCTTTTGTAGGTTATAACGAAAGCACTTCGATTAACTTTTGAAGGTAAATAGCAAAATGGATGTAGCTTTTATTTTTTCTATTTTTTAAACTATTGTTTTTGCTGGAATATGAGAGGCGGAAAATAGGCTAGGCACAATTTTCTAGAGGATAACAAGCGTAAAACTTAAACTTAGCCCACTTTGCGCCTAAAATAGACTAGTGTTCGCTTACTCCTTAAAGGTGAAAATCATCCTTATTTAGCTCAGATTTAGTGATATTAGTTTCAGAAACTAGTTGTTTTCTTGCGTTTTACCCAGTATTTTGAAAATACTAAAAGTTGCATTTTAAAGTGTAACTAGTTAGTTTATAGATGTTTAACCAAATCTTTACAGTCGCAAATAAGTACTATCGTTGCTGATGTATTTTTGTTTCAGTAACATCAAATAATGGTCTATTCCACCACTTAAAAAATAGCCTGATAATTTTTATGATTTGCCCGGTTACTTTTTAGTCCTTTTTTGTGGAGCTACCGCTATTGGTATTTCTATTTTTATTGCGATTTCTGTTACGATTTCTATTTCGGTTAGAATTCCTTGAACTGTTTGAAGATTTATTTGAGTTTGAATTTTTAGATCTACCGGTCGGCCGTCGTGGGGTTGTTTCCTGTTCAGAAAGCTCATCCATAAACGGATGTTCTCCTAGTCTTGGCACTTGTTGGTTAATTAATTTCTCTATATCTCTAAGATAAGGGCGTTCTTCCGCCATACAAAAAGATAGTGCAATACCACTTGCATTGGCACGACCAGTTCTTCCTATGCGGTGAACATAAGTTTCTGAAACATTTGGTAGATCAAAATTGATAACCAAAGCTAAATCATCAACATCAATACCGCGGGCAGCAATATCGGTAGCTACTAAGACCTTTAATGCACCATCTTTAAAGGCACCTAATGCTTTTTGGCGTGCTGTTTGTGATTTGTTTCCGTGTATGGCAGCTGAGCTAATATTCGCCTGCCCTAGCTTTTTAACAATTTTGTTGGCGCCATGTTTGGTTCTTGAAAAAACCAATACTGAATCGTTTGGTCGCTTTTCTAAGAGATACACAAGAAGATTTGTTTTATTGGCCTTACTCACAAAATATACCCCTTGCTCTACTTTTTCGGCAGTTGCCTGTCGCGGTTTTATAGTAACCCTTTCAAAATCTCCTAATATTTTACGAGACAATTCAACAATTGTTTTTGGCATAGTTGCTGAAAAGAAAAGCGATTGCCTTTTGGGTGGAAGCTTCGCAATAATCTTTTTAATATCATGAATGAACCCCATGTCTAACATTTGATCGGCTTCATCAAGTACAACAAATTTCAAGTCTCTAAAACTTATAAACCCTTGGTTCATTAAATCAAGCAATCTACCTGGTGTAGCAATAAGAATATCTACTCCTGCTCTAAGTTCATTTACTTGCTTTGCTTGCTTAACGCCCCCAAAAATTACGGTATTTTTAAGTCCCGTATATTTTCCGTAGGCAGTAAAACTTTCTCCAATCTGTATGGCCAATTCACGAGTCGGCGTAACTATCAAGGCTTTTACTTTTCGTTTGTTTTGTCGTAAACTGATACCTTGGTAAAGATGATGTAGAATTGGAATGCCAAAGGCGGCGGTTTTTCCTGTTCCTGTTTGTGCTACCCCTAAAAGGTCTTTGCCTTGAAGTAGAATCGGAATGGATTGTTCTTGTATCGGAGTAGGATTGGTATAGTTTTCTTCTTTGAGTGCTTTGAGTATAGGCTCTGCGAGCCCCAGTTCTTTAAATGTCATATAAATTTATAAGCGGCAAAGGTACTGTTATTTACAGAATTGCACTTTGTAGCGTTAAAAGAACATGAAAGAAAATAAACTATATCATGTTTGATGTATCTATATTTTTTCATTTAATGGGTTTAAAAGATAATTTACTACTCATTTTAATTATTGTAGCATTCAATAGCAGCTTCTGCACAGCGTTCACCATCCATGGCTGCAGATACTATACCACCAGCATATCCACCACCTTCTCCGCATGGATATAAGCCTTTTATTTCTGGATGTTCTAATTTTTCATTTCTAGGGATGCTCACAGGCGATGAAGTTCTCGATTCTACGCCTACAATATTTGCTTCTGAAGTGTAAAAGCCTTTCATTTTTTTGCCAAATTCGGCAAAACCTGCTCGTAGTCGGCTTCCTATTAACTTGGGAAGTAGTGAGTGGAGCGGTGCAGATTTAAGACCAGGTTGGTATGAAGTAGGGTTTAAAGTGTTAGAAATTTTTCCTTCAACAAAATCTGTTAATCTTTGTGAAGGAGCACTTTGCGTTCTTCCACCTGAAGTAAAAGATAAATGCTCTAAGTTTTTTTGATATACTAAGCCTCTTAGTTCACCATGCGCTTCAAATTTGTGTAAATCTTTATGAACGTCAATTTCAACGACAATTCCAGAGTTCGCATAAAGATTGTTTCTTTTAGAAGGTGACATGCCGTTTACTACTACTTCGTCTGGTGCTGTTGCAGCGGGTACGATAAAACCACCTGGACACATGCAAAAAGAGTACACCCCTTTGCCTTTAGTTTGATGAACCAGGCTGTAAGAGGCTGCAGGCAGTAACTCGTTGCGTTCGCCTTTGCAATGATATTGAATAGCGTCTATAATATGTTGTGGATGTTCTACCCTAACTCCCATAGCAAAGGACTTCGCTTTAAGCGCAATGTTTTTCTTTTGAAGTAGATAAAAAATATCTCGTGCCGAATGACCTGTAGCTAAAATTACTCGTTGTGAATTTACACTTTTGTTATCATTTAAAATTATGGATTTAAGGATGTTATCTTTTATTATTAGATCTGTTACTTTAGTGTTAAAATGGACTTCTCCGCCATGATTAATAATGGTTTCTCTAATGTTTTGAACAATTTTAGGTAGTTTGTTTGTGCCAATGTGTGGATGTGCGTCTACTAATATTTCTTCGGAAGCTCCATGGTATACTAAGCTTTCAAAAACGCGACGTACATCTCCTCTTTTTAAGCTTCTAGTATATAGTTTTCCGTCGGAATACGTGCCAGCACCACCTTCGCCAAAGCAATAGTTACTTTCTTTATTTACAAAATGATCTTGATTTATTGCTTTTAAGTCGCGTCGTCGGTCTTTTACATTTTTTCCACGTTCAAAAACGACGGGCTTAAAACCTAGCTCTAAGCAACGAAGTGCAGCCCACATTCCCGCAGGGCCAAAGCCAATGATGTGCACAGGCTTAGCGTTAGATACATCTTTGTATCGAAAATCATACGTGCTAGTTTTAGGCATAGGCTCGTTAATATAGACTTCAAGTTTGTAGTTGAAATAAATGGTAGGTTTGCGCGCATCAATAGATTTGCGTTTTACTTTTATTTTAATATTACTTTCTAAAAGACCTAAGCGTTTTGCTGTTATAGCTTTAATTCCGCTAGATTGCGCTTCTTCCTCTAGGCTAACTCGTAATTGAATTTCTCTAATCATAGGGTAAATTTACTGGAATTTTAGCAGCAGGCTTAAGGTAAAGATAATGTCATTTAATTATTTTAAAGTTATGGTCTATTTAGGCATGTATTTTGTGTTCATCTTACTCGTTTAAATTGCTTTTGCTTGGTATAGAAAGTGTTTTTTTGTTTTTAAAAAACTAAGCGCTTCAAATTTATCATTTAAAATTAATAGTTAGGTTGTCTTATTTTTCATCAACTTTGCAGTGGTAACAAATGTAAATTCCTATGGTTTATTTCTTGAGGTTTTCTATTTTTTTAATGATGGTTTCTTTTGTAAGTGCCCAAAACACGAGCGATATAGAGGTAACCATACTTAACATTCAAAGCGATAAAGGACAAGTTTTAGTAGGTTTGTATAACTCAGAAGATACTTGGCTAAATACGCCTTTTAGAGGTATTTTTGGAGAAATTAAAGATAGAAAATGCGTAGTTACTTTTTCTGAAATTCCTTTTGGTGTCTATGGTGTGTCTGCTTTTCATGATAAAGATAGTGACGGTGAACTAGATACTTTTTTGGGTGTACCTACTGAAGATACAGGTAGCTCTAACGATGCTCCTGCGAAATTTGGACCCCCAAAATGGGAAGTTGCAAAAATTGAAGTATCAGAGAAGATTACTAAACAGACGATTCACTTCTGAATAGGCTTTTGGTTTATGTGAAATTTAAATCTTATTGCTTTAAAATACTTACTATGAGTACAATACGATTTTTTTTAGCCCTATTTGTTGACGTCTTCTCAGCTGTTATTAGCAAGATATAGTGGTATGCTGAAATATTTTTGTTCTTGGATAACGTGTAATTATTAGGGCGTTAAAATTTATTTCTTTAATTCAAATGAATAACTTTTGGGCTTTTATTTTCTAAATGAAAGTTAGCTCTGGTTTGCAAATACTAAATTTTCAATAAATACGGGAGTATATGTAATCGAATCAGGCTAGCTGTTGTAAACAGTACAACTTTCTTATGATTTATTTAGGTATTGTGAATGTAATTAGTCAAAGCGGATAAGGCGTCGCAAGAATGCTCTTAAATCTCTTGGTGTAACAAAATGTTTGAATCTTAGCGATGCGGTATACGGCGCACCAACCGATGAATTGTTTATTTGCTAATTCTTGTATTTAACTAAGGCTTATACGTCTTAAAGCTTTGCTGTTGAAATTTTTGAACATTTGGCGGTAAATACTGCTGTAATTTTTGCTGATGGAAGTCAGGGGTACACTAAAAGAACATAAATAAAAAAGCATTAATGTTGATTAGGGTCAATTGATGATGGAAATTTTTAATGCGTATTTTATTCCATCAATCATTTAGGTCAGGCTTTTAAAAATTAACTCTAGATTTGGACGATAATATAAAAGTTTTGTAAAGTTCCTTAGTTCGATAGAATTGAAAATGATTTACGTTTAGGTTAAGATCTTAATATTTTTCTTATTGATAAGTTTGAGTATTTGCGGTTAAAACAATGGGGGGGGTGTGTGGTTGATGTTGCAGGCCTAAATAATTTGTTTAGGTAACATGAGTTCGGTTAAAAAATATGAGCTAAAGTTAAGACCTTGTTTATGTTTGGTAGTGTTTTTTTTAATAGTGAAAAATTAGGTCAAAGGTGTTTTTCTCTTATCTATTATTGGAGGCTTCAAAGCATGCTAAATAGCATTTTTTAATAAGAAATTACGCTGAGTGAAGATAATTTAATTTAATTGAAGTTATAGTTTTATTGATGATATTTAAATTATTGATTTTAAAATATTTAAATATAACTATAGATTTTTCTTATACTAGCTATTTTGATTTAAAAAGACTATTTTTTAATTCGATTTTCATCGAAAGATGAAGGTAGTAATTTTGGAATTAATTTGATAAAAATAGGTAGTAATACTGCGCCACCTGGCAACAAAAAAATAGCTAAAGAAGGAATGCTTTTAAAAATATCGATTAACTGATTTTGTACTTTTTTTTTCTCTTCCGAACTTAAGTCAGTACTTGCAGATTTTGAAATTAGAGCAACTAATTCTTTGCTTTCTGAAAGTTCATTTTGCAGCCGTTTTCGATTTCGAATAATAAGTTTATTTACAATTTTAGCCATGCTGTCGTAAAATTGTACGGCAAGATTTGTATCCTTTAAAAAAGGAATATCATCTGCATTAGTTTTAAAAAAGTAAGCAACTTCTTCGATAGATTTTGTTATCGTTTGTTCAGACAATCCGAGATCGTACCCAATGTTAAATATAAAATCGGATTCTTTCGACTCAAGTAATTGATCTTCCCAAACTGCTAAGCATGCGATATCTAAAAAATATTGATTTTCCCATTTTTGAAAATTGAGATAGAGCTTCTCTCGGTAGGTTTTGTCTACAATCTTTTTTTCGCTATCAATAAAGGTTAATGATGCCGCAAAAACTTGGGCTAAGCGCTCATCACTTTTGTTTTTTTGCTTTGAACTTAGCGCATGGTAGGTAATGTTAATAGCGATATATTCTAAATTTTGGGCATATGCTTTTATGTTTTCGCGATCGTTTAAATACTTTTTAAAAATTAAAACATCAATAAATAAGAGTGAGTTAGTGATGATACTATTAAATGTTTTGCTAATAACATTATCCTGAAGATATACCCTAGAATCAATTAATTTTTCTAACTGAGCTGCGGTTTTAGAGCCTGTTAAAATTTTATCTAAAAAAGAAATCTGCCGAATACCTAAATCTTGATAGAAACTAAAAATGGTTTCTAAAAAGATTTCAAAATCTACGCTTTTTGTATGAACAGCATAGGTTTGGTATAAGGCGGTGAGAAGGTTTATTTTAGCTTTTTCATCTTCAGAAAGTGTATGCTCTGATAAAATAAAGTTCTGTATACGAATGTTAACTCCGTAAACGAAACCAGTTTTTTTTAATTGGTTGTAGACCTCTTCAAAGGTATCATACGCTACGTTGGCTTCACTTACTATCTCACCAAACTTATTAATCCAACCAGTTGCAGAAGGGTTCATTAGCTCTTAATTTAGATAGTCAAATGTAGCTAAAATTAGTTAGCTTATTTAGAGGAGCTAATTTATATCAAACTGTACTTTAAATAGGCGCGAATCTAATCGCTATTAGATGTGCCAAATAATCACTTAACATTAAATTTTAAGCGGTTTCATATTCATAGGGTGGTATGCAAATAAAAACACGTGTTTACAGCTTCAATTACATCGGTTGGTTTTCATTATTAAACTATAGTATGGCGGGTGTAAATACCAATAACTCTTAAAGAGTATGAACCAAAATAAAAGTAAATTAAAGATTTATGTAGGTATTTTCCTACATATTACATATATTTGTTTTAAAATGCCCCCAATTTAACATAAAACAGAATACATATTTGTAAACTACCTATTAAACTTCTATGGAATTTTTTTTATTTTTTTTATGGATCGCTGTTATGCTCTTCTTAATTCTAAGAGTATACTTTGCTTGGAGAGAGCTTCAAAAGACGAAGAGAAACAAATAATTTTTAAACCCTACCCAGTAAGAACAGTTTTAAATCCATCTTAATTTATCGGCATTTATAGTAATTTCCTAATTAAAACAGGTAGCAATAGTAAATCTACAATTAGGGCAGCCAATAGTGTTACGCTAACTAACAAGCCTATTGTTACACTTGGTTGATTTATAGAAAACAATAAAACCATAAAACCGAAAAATAAAGTGAGTGTTGTAATTACTAATGCTCTACCCGTTTCGGCAAATGTAATAGCTAAGGCTTCTTCTTTACTTAGACCATTGGTTCTACTTAGCTTAAATCGGCCAAGAAAATGTATGGTGTCGTCCACCGCAATACCAAAAACAATGGCAAATACTACCGAGATTGTTGCCTCTAAAGGTATATCGAGAAAACCCAATAAAGCGGCAGCAAACAGTAAGGGTAGTATATTAGGCAATAAGGAAATTACCACTAGTTTAAGGTTTTTAAAGAGAATAACCATGATAAGCGCGACTAATAGCGAACCTATTAACAGACCATTGATAAGACTTTCTCTCACATAAATCGAGTTTTTATCTAATAAAATTCCTGTTCCAGTTAAACGAAATTTTACCTTACTGGTATCGGTTGCTGTTAAAATAAATGCGTTTAGGTCTTTATATACCTTGCTTATGGTATCTAAACCTACATCTAGTACCTTAGAAGTTATGCGCGACTTGGTTTCATCTGTATTTACAAATTTTGAAAATTGCCTTCTGGCGATCTTTTTCACCTCTTTTTTATAGAGTTCAAACTCTTTATTTTTATTAGGTAATTTAAAAAATGCTGACTTATTTAAATGATTCGCTTTATGCAATGCTTTGTAGAAAGCATTTGCCGAGCTTACACTTTGAATAACTGGTATTGCCTTCATTTCTTGAACCACCTTTTCTATTTCTTGTGCAATTTCAAAATCTGTTATTTTGTATCCATTTTTGGTTATCACCGCTACTTCAAGGGGTCTAAAACCCGAATAATGATGTTGAAAAAATTCAAAATCATGTGCAATATCACTATTTAAAGGAAAGCTATTTTTAATCTGATAATTGGTGTTGATGTTAGATATTCCTGCTATGCATATGATGCCGAAAAATAAACTGCCAAATAAAATACTTCTTGGGTTTTTCTTTGTAAACCTATTTGTTGCCTGTAAGCCTAATTGCCATTTATTAGAGTTTACGTTTGTAGGTAAGAGGTATTTTTTATTTATCACTAAAAGTAATGGGCATGTAAAAAAGATTGTAGTAATAAAAGCTATTAAGACACCAAGTGAAGCATTAACACCAAAACTACTTACAATGGTTGATTTAGAAGTTAAAAGAGAAGCAAAGCCAATAGAGGTGGTTAGTGAGGTTAACAAAGTAGATACACCTACTTCTTTGAGCGTCATTTGCATTGCAATTTCTTGCTCAAAACCCTTTTTAATTTTTCCTAGATAATCATCTATAATATGAATAACATCTGAGGTGCCAACAATAAGAATAAGAATTGGGTAAAAAGCAGCTAGGGCATTTAGTTGAATATTATATGCAGAAAGTAGCCCCATAAATAATATCAGTGAGAGCAGAACAGATAATAACGATAGGGCAATAACGGTAAGACTTCGATAAACTAAAAATAAAATTAAAACTATTAAAATAGAGGCTGCTATGGTAGTAATTTGTAATTCTCGTTTTTCCATTTCAACCAAAGCCTCATAAAAAAAAGATCTTCCTAGTAGGTGATATGTTGTGAAATTTGCTTCTTTTAGTCTTGAGCGAACAGCGTTAAGAAGTTCTTTGCTTCGCTCATAATCTAAATCATCAACTGTTTCAAGGGCTAAAACCAACGAGTTACCATCTTTAGCGATAAGTGAATTTATGAAAAGACCATCAGCCTTTATTTTTTTCCAGTCAGCCGCGTATTTAGTACTGTCTTTAAGATGAATAATTGGTAGTCTAGTATATCCTATAGGAGATTTTAGTGGATAGAATAATGTTGTTAAGGATTGACTGTTGGTGACATAAGGAAATTTTTTAGCATCTACAGAAAATTGATGAAATTCGGTTAGAAACTTTTCGTCAAAAACAGAATCTTGGTTTTCTATAGCAATGAGCAAAAAGTTGTCATCGGTACCAAAATCTTTAATGAAATCTTGATAGAAGGTTAAATCTTCATCACCTTCTGGAAAAAAGTCGCCAAAATCAAAGGAAAATTTAAGCTGTTTTAAAGACAGGGTGGCTAAAATTCCTAGTATTAAAAAAACAAAAAGTAATATTTTTTTTTGAGCCAATATTCTTTGCATGTGATGCGGAATGACTTTTGGTTAGCGGCCTACTTAAATGTTAAAACAGTTTATGCCAAATAGTAACAGCAAATATACTACCAATAGGATTATTATGACTCAATAAAGTATAAGTAAATACAAACTTATAGCATTTTTTAGATGAGAATCACCTTCTATTCGGCTAATATGTATTTTTTGATAACCATATTATTTCAAGTAACTTATGCAACCAAACCGGCCAAGTCTAGCAAAGACGAATTTAGCTTTGGGTCTAAATTTTTTTTAAGTTTTTGATAGTTCTACTTTCTGTATATTTTATGGTTTAAGGCTGACTTGTAAAGTATATTAAGTCTGTTAAAAGTAATTAAGAACCTATTTTAGATTTTCAATATTGATTTTCGATTATAAATCGCTTTGGTTATTATTTTAGCTTCAGTAAAATGATAGGTGAAAATTTAAAAACTACATCTTAAAGTTGTGATTAGATTTATCTTCTTAATAGGTTTCGTCTACTACCCCATTTGTACCAAGTAGCGTTTCGCAACCTATTATTTTATTAGTGTTTTTTTTGTAAATGTGCTGCGTTTTATGTTACTCCCTTTACAGTTTTTATGGTTTTAACCAGTTATTCAAATCTAAGGTCCAATCATAATCGGAGTATCGAATCTCAATATTTTTTGTTGAGGGTATTAGTTGCTGGTTCTTTAAAATTTTCTTGATTCCTTTTTCAGATCCAAAATCTCCTCTAAACCAGCTAAACAGTGGTGTTACCACAACTTCATTTGTTTTATTATCAAAGCGTGTATTATTTTTTAGAAACAGGGCTGTACTGTTGCTTAATTGTTCATCTATATCCTCAGGAGTATAAATGGTTACTGGCGGACAATCCTTTGCGCCGCAATTTAGCGCAAAATGTATTTGATAGTTTCGTTGGTTAACTCTAAGAGTTGTTTCAAATGTACTAGGAAACCATTTTTTAATTTTCCCTAAACCATAGGCCCATTGCGATTTTCTAATAATGCCATGTTCTATTAGAGCAAACGATATTGATTCACCGGCTATAAGAATGCGATTATCATTAAAAAAAGAATTACGATTTTCGTACAAATTAGGATTTTTTTTCAAAATTACTTGGATGTACGCATTGTAAATATTAATCCAAAATGCTAGTTTTTGTGCATCGGTTGGTAAACCCTCTTTTAACGCCTCTAAAGAAGTATTTGCTAATAATTCTTGATATTTGGTTGTGTTTTTTTCTAATCTGACAGCATTTAAAAATTGTTCTGATAGTTTGTTAAAATCCTCTATAGTTTTATTCGAATGTTTCGCCTTGTTTGGTGAGCACGATAAAAAGGTTAAAGTTAAAAGCACTAGGATTCGTGTCAAATTGAAGCTCATAAATTATCGGATAAGCGGTATCATGGTAAATATAATTAAAACCTGATTACTATTAGTTCGTTAAATAATCGAAAACTTTCGGTCGATCGAGGCACTAGAATTAAGGCACGTAATAGGTCTTTGGGGTAGGTCAAGAACAGGCTTAAATAATATAGGTTTAGAAAGTAAAATCGTTACTTTTTTAAGCTCACCCGAAAAATACCTTAGTCTTTAAATTTTGCCATATTCGCTTTTATTCGTAACTTTTATGATCCACAACAGTGCTCTAAACATTGCGTTTTTAAATTAGACTATACCTACAAAATAACGTTTACATTTTGTATAAATAGCTTTTTAAAGGCTTCGTTTAGAAACCAATAAATTATATTTAACACTCTAGTTATATAGTACTTACGTTATTTATAGTAACTAATAAATTTAATGGTTGTCCTTACAAAAACAACTATAATTAGTTTAGGTTAAAAGTATTTTTATTGATGTATTATCAGATCCTTAAAAAGGAGAAATCAACAACCTCAAATTTTCATGTTACAAGCTTTTTTTTGGCATCGTATTTTAAGTGCATGGCTTGACTTCGTTCTCCTTCTAATGTATCATTTTTGATATTCTTTTGAACAGTAGGCTTCCCTAAAAATAGGACATTATAAAATTCGAATTTACTAACTTTAAATTCAAACTGTCAAAATGAAAAGCA
>CANKUU010000022.1 GCA_947486785.1 uncultured Flavobacteriaceae bacterium
CCTTCAATCAAATTTGAAACAACAAATACCACGCAGTTAACTCTTTTTTACTAAATTCCTTATGTCGAACTCAGGTTTGAACTATCTTTTTCATAAATATAGAAAAGGTTACAATAATATATGTTAATATGACGTAAGAATATTTTAGATAAACATGAAATATTTAAAGAAATCATCCAGAAGGTCTGAATACTACTAAAATTTAAAACTTTCTACGTACCGCTGTGCACAACGAATTGCACGCCAAAGAGGCTGATTTAGGATGATATCATAAGAATACATGGAAAATGAAAACCCTACTAATTAATAAATTAGTAGGGTTTTATACTACTAAAAAATGTTTCGTCGGGAAGACAGAACTAACCACCATTCCGTATGTTATTTAATTTCAAAATGTTAAGTATACTCTTTCAAAAAAGGTGACCAAACTTCAATTTGCAATGTTTCAAAATTAAATGTAATACAATTAATACTAATTGCTATTTTTCTTCAAGTTCAGTTGATCATAATGAACCACGTAATATAAGTGTGGTCGGATTATATTTGTGAGTCCTTTTATCTTTCAAAATCATTTTGGCAGCCTCTGCCCCCATTCTCTTAAAATCGGTACTTATTACCGTAATACCACCTTCTAGAATTTCCTTTGTAGTAGTTTCGTTGTAGCTAATCAGTCCAATATCATGACCCAATTCCAACTGTGAGTTACGGGTCATTTTAACAACTTCTACCATATCCCTATCATAAGCATCTATGGTAATGTATAAATTACCCCGTTCAAAATGATCGGGTATAAAATCATCGTAGACAGAATTTTTCCACATAAATTCGTTGCAAAATTTGTCAAAACCCTTCTTTACAAACTCCCCGTGAGGCGCACTCTTATGATTGATCATTATAAGTTTCTTATACTTTTCAACAAGGGAAATATTATCCTTTAAGGCTTTATAAACATCATTTTCAAAGTCTTGAAACACCATACCGCTATCTTTAGAAATTTCTGATTCATACTTATCGATGATAATAAGTTTTTCCGGAGGGATCTTTTTTAGTACTTCATTCAGATGGGAAGTCTCTTTTATGAAAGTAGTGATAACAAAATGAGTATAATACTTGAGATTCTGTAGAATCAGTGATTCAAAAAGCTCCACATTCTGATGGTGAAAATAGGTACTCACTTTTGCCCTATCGCCTAATTCAAAAATCAAGGAATTAAACAAATCTTCCTTAAATGCAGTAAACTTATCGAGCATGAAAAAAACTCGGAAATCGGTATCCGGAGAAACATCATGTACGAAGTAACCTATCTTATCTATAGCCTTAACAACGCCTCTTTCACTTAAATAGTTAAGGGCCTTAAAAACAGTTTCTCGGCTAAAATTAAATTTATCCGCCAACTTATTCACAGAAGGTAATTTCTGACCAAGAATTAACTCACCATTTTCTATTTGTGTGATTATTCCTTCTACTAATTGAAGGTATTTTGGCTTTTCAGAATTCATTTCCAAGTTCAATTTCAACATTCAATACAATTTGCAAACGACTATAAAGATACTAAAAAGCGTTTCATACATCAGAAATTGGTTTCAAGTGTAGCTAAATTCATAAGTATATAGTGTCCAACTTTAATTGATAGTAAATCAATAGTATTTCATCTTTCAATCAAGAATATAGCTAGTCAAAGGGTAAATTATAAAAAATTTACAAAAAAGATTTGCAGGTGAAGACAAAATAACATTTATTTGTATAACAACTAGACCAGACTAGACTAATTCAACAAGCCTCTAAACTCTAAATAATAAATACGATGAAAAGAACACTTTCAACTTCGTTTGCCTTTTTTTTTGGGCTTGTTTGTAGTTACGCGCAGCTAATTATAACCGGAACTGTAACCGATGAGACAGGCCAACCTATCCCTGGAGTAAACATCGTGGAAAAAGGAACAACCAACGGAGTAATTGCAGATTTTGATGGGAATTATACCATCCAAGTGCGATCAAATGCAACAATTGCCTTTAGCTCTCTAGGTTTTAAACCAGAAGAAGTAGTTGTTGATAGTCAGGAAACCATAGATATCATTTTAGCTCAGCAAACTTCAGAACTTGACGAGGTGGTCGTAGTCGGATACGGAACGGTTAAAAAATCGGATCTTACTGGATCCATCGCATCTGTTTCCGGGAATGATTTGAACCAACGTACAATTAGTTCTCTAGACCAGGGACTAAAAGGAATTTCTTCTGGGGTTCAGGTAATTTCTTCATCCGGTGAACCAGGAGCTGCGGCCAATTTACGTATTCGCGGTGGATCTTCTATAAATGCGAGCAACGAGCCATTATACGTTCTTGACGGCTTTCCCATCGCCAATTCTGGGATTTCCACAAACCTGACGAATACGGACAATTCATCACCCAGTTTAAATCCTTTGGCAACATTAAATCCGAACGATATAGCGTCCATCGAGGTTTTAAAAGACGCCTCTGCAACTGCGATTTATGGTTCTCGGGGCGCTAACGGTGTAGTTATCATCACAACAAAAAGAGGAAGGTCTGGTAAACCAGAGGTCACCTATTCCGGTTACTCTGGAATTCAAACGGTCATCAAAAAATTGGATGTGTTGAATGCATCTGAATTCGTAGCGTTGGCCAATCGTGGTAATGTATTTTCAAGTACATATAACAATACTGTCGATCCCACGTCCATAGATCCAATATATCAGACTCGTAACGAAAACGGACAAACCATCTATATCGTTAAAAACGGAAACGAGGTAACTGGTACGGACTGGCAAAATGAAATATTTAGGTCTGCAATTATCCATGACCATCAAATCGGAATACGCGGTGGCACAGAAAACAGTACCTACCTAACCTCGGTCAATTATTTTGATCAAGATGGAGTTGTCATTAACTCCGGGTTTAAACGCCTATCGCTCCGATTGAATGCTGACATACAGATTTCTCCAAAAATAAAAGTAGGTAACAGTCTAACCGTCACACGTTCTGAAAACAATGCTGTGTTCGCTACGACTAACAACGCATCATCGAGCGTGGTCGGAGCAGCTTTAAATATGCCGCCAATTGTACCGGTATTCGATAAAGATGGAGAGTTTGCTTTTATGGAAGACTACTCCGTTTTTGGAAGCACTACCAATAATCCGGTTGCATTGGCTACTGAACCAAGAAATGATTTATTCTCTAATCGTGCTCTTTGGTCAATATTCGGTGAATATGAAATGTTACCTGGTCTGGTCTACAAAGCAAATTTTGGTATGGATTATACAGATTCGCGTAGGGAATTGTATCAGCCACAGTCTTATTTTAGTGGCCGAAGGTTGCTTGGTGAAGGTGGAATTGGTAACCTATTTTCCCGATCTTGGTTGCATGAGAGCACCTTGAATTACACCAATACGTTCAACGAAAAACACAACCTGAATCTCTTAACAGGTTTTACGACCCAAAATTTCTTTTCCCGATCTTCTAGAATCGTAAAGACCAATTTTGATAGTGATGACCTTCAAAATTACGCAGTCCAAAACGGTCAGGATTTCAATCTGGACAGAACAGGTTCAGCTCAAGGAGAGTCTAGACTTGATTCTTACTTAGGCCGTATCAATTACGATTTCGACAAACGCTATTTTATTACGATTACTGGTAGGGTTGATGGCTCCACAAGATTTGGTGCGGACAATAAATATGGATTTTTTCCCTCTGCAGCATTAGCATGGCGGGTGTCAGAAGAAAGTTTCCTTCAAGATAATGAATCCCTGAGTAATCTCAAAATAAGAGGTAGCTTCGGGGTAACGGGAAATCAGGCAATAGGAGATTATAATTCTTTGGTACGTATCAGTACTATAAACACAACTTTAGGAACAGGTGGAGCGGTCGGATTTTTTCCCAGCACGCCCGGCAATCCTGATTTAAAATGGGAGACTACCACACAATGGAATGTGGGCACGGATATCGAACTCTTTAAAAAGCTTAATATGACTTTTGATTATTACGTCAAAACGACCGATGATTTGATATTTAACGCTACTTTACCGTCCAGTTCGGGCTTTACAAGTGTGGTTAAGAATGCCGGCTCAATTGAAAACCGAGGTTGGGAATTTAGTATTGACGCGCCGGTCGTACTAAAAGAAGACTTTTCTTGGCGTTTATCAGCCAATATTTCGGCGAACAGGAACGAAGTTTTAGATTTAGGAGAGAGCGATGAAATCTTGGTTAACAATGCCTTGATTAGTGAGGGACAACCATTAGGCTCATTTTATACTTATATTTTCGATGGTATATTTCAATCCCAAGAGCAGATAGACAATACTCCTTATGCCGCAAACTATAATGAGACGGCCGGTAATCGACCTTTGGTTCCAGGTCATGTTATATTAAGGGATTTGAACGGGGATGGCGAAATAACCCCAGAAGACAAAACCTTTGTCGGAGACCCGAACCCTGATTATATTTTCGGACTCACCAGCAAACTATTTTACAAAAATATAAATCTAGATATCATAGTCACGGGCGTACAGGGTATCGACATCTTTAATGAAACATATAGGACCGATTTTAACGGAAACCTGAACGGCGGTTCCTACATTTTAAATTCGTGGACTCCCCAAAACAATAATAACACCTTTCCAGCGGCAACCTTCACATTCACAGGGGAGACCCGTGGCCCTTCAACCCTGAGGTCCTCTGATTTTCCGACCAATCGAAGTGTCGAAGATGGGTCTTTCGTAAGACTTGATAATGTAAAGTTAGGGTACACCTTTAACAACTCATTAATCGAGGGAATTCAAAGCCTGAACATTTACGTTAGTGGAAATAACTTATTGACGATTACTAATTATAGAGGTTTTGATCCAGATGTGAATTCTAGGGCTGGCCAAGGTAATGCAAATCTCGGACGAGATGAAGCTACATACCCCCGGGCTAAAACCATTCTTCTTGGCCTTAACGTAACATTTTAAAATAAAAACTATGAAAACCAAGTATTTCTTTACTTTGCTTTTATCTCTGGGAATGATTTTATCCTGTTCCGATTTGGAAGAAGATCCAAAAACTTTCTTTCAGGACGCCGAATTTATGCAAACCGAGGCTGATGCTATCGGAGCCCTAACCGGAGCTTACTCCATACTCCGTTCCACAGGTTATTATGGCCTTGATCAATATTATGTCTCCGACATGCTTTCAGATCAAACCGTTACCAATTTCGGTGATTCAAGCTTGGATGACTTCGTTTTTAACTCTGAGAACGGGCGGATAAAATCCGTTTGGGATGCTCTTTATATCGGTGTCAATAGGGCAAACTATATCATTGAACGTACCCCTGGTATTCAGGGAAAACAAGAGCTGATTGATATGGTCGTAGCTGAAGGTAAATTTCTTAGAGCCCTACACTACTTTAATCTTGTTAAGATGTGGGGCGATGTACCTTTAAGAACGACAGTACTAACCTCAATAGCGGATGCCAATCAGGAAAAAGCCAGTAGAGAAGATATTTACGCACAAATCATAAATGATTTGAACGATGCAAAAAGCACCTTACCTGATGAACCAACAGATTCTCAAGGTGCCAGGGCAACAAGTTGGGCCGCAAAATCATTGTTGGCAAAAGTATATCTATATGCCGAACAATACGAAATGGCTACCCAAGAGGCGCTAGATGTAATTGAAAATGGACCCTTCGAACTTTTTGGTTCTTATGAAGATATCTGGTTGGTGACCAATGAAAATATGACCGAACATATATATCAAGTACAGACCAACGAAGATAACGGTAGCGGCCTGAAAACATGGTTTGCGCCTAGAGGCACCGATTTTCCAGGAAATCCCCGTGGATGGTTTCATCTAGGAATGTCTTCAGAATTTTTTAACTCATTTGAAGAAGGGGATACCCGAAAAAGCCTTTTGGATACCACTTATATAAATACGAGTGGGGAGGTAGTCAATACCAATCAACCTTTTAGTTTGAAATATATTGCAGTAGGCGAACCTGCGGTTTCCGACAGTCAACATAATGTCAATTATCCCGTCCTGAGGTTTGCTGATGTTTTACTTATCCACGCCGAGGCTAGTGCTAGAGCCAATGACGCGCCTAATGCCGCATCCTATGAATCAATAAACAGAGTCAGAGAACGAGCTTTTGGAAACAGTAATAATAATCTAAGCGAAGGATTAGAACTGGAAGATTTCATTAATGCCGTAATCGCAGAAAGGAATTTCGAATTTTTCGCGGAAGGTGATCGATACTGGGATTTGACACGTACCGGCAGATTTTTAAATGCCTTTCCAGGTTTTCCAGTTGAGCAAAAGCATAGATACCTGCCCATACCTGAATCGGAGATTATCAGTTCTGGAGGTGTAGTCTCCCAAAATGAAGGTTGGTAGAAAGGATATTAGGACTGTTCCATTAGAAAGTTGAGTTGAGTTAGTTTACGATAGGGGGCGGTTTAAGTATTGTCCTTTATTCTATATTTCGGATTGCGTAAATTTCAAACAGAAACATAACCTTAAAATCAATGATATTATGGATACTATAGATTATGCGGTTATACTTCTTTTTACGATTCTCATAGTCATTGCCGGGATGTCTTTCAGTAAACGAGGGTCTAACATGAAAAGCTACTTTGCTGCTGGTGGTGCCGTACCATGGCCTATTAATGGGCTATCGCTCTACATGAGCTTTTTTTCTGCAGGCACGTTCGTCGTTTGGGGTTCGATTGCCTACCAGTTGGGTTGGGTCGCAATTACAATACAGTTCTGCATGTGCGTAGCGGGTTTTATAGTTGCATATGTAATCGCACCGAAATGGCGAAAGGCCAATGTGCTGACCGCAGCCGAGTTCGTTAGGAGAAGGCTGGGTTCAAACACACAAAAACTGTATACCTACTTTATTTTGATACTATCATTGGCCTACACAGGCGCATTTTTATATCCCGTAGCAAAAATAGTTGAAGTCTCTACGGGTTGGCCGATCAATGCTTGTATCATTGGTCTAGGCCTTCTGATATTATTGTATACCGTAACGGGAGGGCTCTGGGCCGTAATCGTCACCGATGTCTTACAGTTTGTTATATTGACTGCAGTAGTTACTATAGTAGTCATTCTTTCT
Organism: uncultured Flavobacteriaceae bacterium; assembly: GCA_947486785.1. Classification (GTDB taxonomy): domain Bacteria; phylum Bacteroidota; class Bacteroidia; order Flavobacteriales; family Flavobacteriaceae; genus Maribacter_C. The sequence continues at coordinate 7,108 of CANKUU010000022.1, forward strand.
CTAAATACGGTCGGTGGGATCCAAGGTTTTATTTCAAGTACATCTGATTCGTTCTGGAATTGGACCGGGGGTGAATACAGCTGGTGGTTCATGATTGCATTTTCAATTTACAATATCATTTTTATTGGAGGCAATTGGGCATACGTCCAACGTTACACTAGTGTAAAAACGACAAGTGATGCAAAAAAAGTGGGATTGACCTTTGGATGGCTTTATTTGATCAGTCCATTGATATGGATGCTACCACCGATGATTTACAGGATTATCAATCCGGATCTATCAGGTTTGGAAATGGAAGAAGCTTACATGCTTATCTGCAAAAAAGTACTCCCGGTAGGAATGTTGGGCTTGATGCTGGGTGGGATGGTCTTTGCTACGGCTAGTTCCGTGAATACCACCTTGAATTTGGCTGCATCGATTATAACCAATGACCTATTCAAGGTATTTAAACCAAATGCCCCAGATAAGCAGACCATGTTGGTTGCTCGCTTATCAACGTTGCTTTTTGGTTTGGGAACTATCGGCGTAGCCCTCTTGGTTCCTTCAATGGGTGGTATCGTAAACGTTGTTCTCAGTATCGGTGCCGTAACAGGATGTTCCTTGTACGGGCCACCGATTTGGGCCTTGTTCTCTAAAAAAATAGGTGGTAAGGCTATATTGGTCATAACAGTTTTAAGTTTAGCACTAAATATCGCCGTTAAATTTCTGAATCCGCTTGGTAGAGCAGATGAAATGTTGTTAGGTACGCTGTTACCCCTTATCTTACTTGCTGCTTACGAAGTTTTCTTGAATTTCAAAAAAGTGAAGACAGGTCAAGAATATCGTAACTACCAAAAAGAGTTATCTACAGATACTGACGACGAGGATGATGAAACGGATCAGAATACCTTTGGTTTGAAGGTATTATCTAATACCCTTTTCGCTGTTGGCGTTTTAATAGTTATTCTTGGTTTTGTATCAATGAACCATGTATTGTTGATCGTCTCGGTTGGTATAATCATTCTTCTGGTGGCCTTAGGAATCCACCCTACCTTAAAAATTAAAATATCATGATAAAAAGAGAATTCGAGCCATCACGAAAGACAAAAACCGATAAGCTTAAAGCCGATTTAGTGGTCGTTGGCGGCGGCCTCTCGGGAGTATGCGCATCGATTACGGCATCGCGTTCGGGACTATCCGTGGTATTAGTTCAAGATCGTCCAGTACTAGGTGGTAACTCGTCAAGTGAAATACGGCTTTGGGCACTTGGGGCAACTTCCCATATGGGAAACAATAATAGATGGAGCAGAGAGGGAGGATTAATCAATGAAATTCTATTGGAGAATCTTAAACGTAATCAAGAAGGCAACCCATTGATTTTCGATACCGTATTGCTCGAAAAAATATATGAGGAAACCAATATAACTCTGTTACTGAATACCGCCGTATATGAGGTTTCCAAGACCGATGAACGTAAGATAGATAGTGTTACGGCCTTTTGTAGTCAAAATTCCACTAAATACGAAGTGTGCGCCCCATTATTCTGCGATGCCTCTGGTGACGGAATCTTGGCTTTTATGTCCGGTGCTTCGTTTAGAATGGGAGCCGAATCAAAAGAAGAATTCGACGAAGGTTTTGCCCCAAATATCGATGATTATGGTAATCTGCTTGGCCATTCTTTGTACTTCTATTCGAAAGATTTAGGTAAACCAGTATCCTATACCGCACCCTCCTTTGCGTTGAAAAATGCGAAAGAACTACCTCGTATAAAAAATTATCAATTGGGCGAGCATGGTTGTAAGCTATGGTGGGTAGAATATGGTGGGCGCTTAGATACCGTGCATGAATCCGAGGATATCAAATTTGAACTTTGGAAGGTAGTTTACGGGATATGGGACTATGTAAAAAACAGCGGAAAATTTCCAGAATCTAAAAATTTGACCCTAGAATGGGTAGGCACCATACCCGGAAAACGGGAGAGCAGAAGGTTCGAGGGCGATTTTATGCTCTCTCAAAAAGATATTGTAGAGCAAAAAGACCAGTTCGACGCAGTGTCGTTTGGTGGATGGGCAATGGATTTGCACCCCGCTGATGGAATTTATAGTGAGCATAATTCATGTACGCAATGGCATGGAAAAGGTGTTTATACAATTCCATACCGTTCCTATTACTCGAAGGACTTGGATAATCTTTTTCTGGCCGGTCGTATCATTAGTGCGACCCACGTAGCCTTTGGTTCTTCTCGGGTAATGTTGACCTGCGCGCACGGAGCTCAGGCAGTCGGGCAGGCAGCCGCTATCTGCTCAAAGGAAAATCTGTTGCCTAGAAACCTCGCTACAAAAGAACAAATCAAAAAATTACAGCTAGCATTAAACAGAAACGGACAGGGCATACCCCGCATACATCTTCCTGATGATCAAAATCTCGCCAAAGACGCCTGCATTACTGCTTCATCGACCCTACAGTTCGAGTCTTTCAAACCATGCGAAGAATGGGATACCCTTTATTTCAGTACCGCTCAACTCTTACCGTTGAAGCCCGATAAAACCTATGATTTCACCATAGAGGTCAATGCACTAGAGGAAACCGTTTTGGAGATGGAGCTCAAGAGCAGTTCGTCAAGTAGTCATTTTACTCCAGATATTTCCATTGAAAAGCAAAGTGTTCAGCTTACAAAAGGAAAGCAACAAGTATGCTTTAAGACCACGCGATCATTACCACAGCAACATTACGCTTATCTCTGTTTTTTGAAAAACGAGAAAATAAAGTTGCGGCTATCGGATGAACGGGTTTCTGGTATGATGTCCGTCAAAAATAAAATAAACAAACAGGTGTCTAATTTTGGAAGGCAAGATCCACCCGATAACATTGCAATAGACAGTTTTGAATTCTGGACCCCGGAAAGACGGCCCAAAGGAAAGAATTTGGCCGTATCGATGTCCGAACCGTTGAACTGCTTTTCGACCGATAACATCACGAACGGAAAATCAAGACCTGAATCGGATGGAAATACAAACCTGTGGGTTGCTGATATGGATGATGAAAATCCAGAAATTCATTTTTCTTGGTCAACACCTCAAAAAATTAACAAAATAAAATTATTCTTCGATTGCGACTATGATCATGCCCTAGAATCTGTATTGATGGGCCACACGGAAGACACCATTCCGTTTATTGTAAGGAACTACAGTATAAAAGACGGTTCGGGCAAGTTGATAAAGAACATTAGGGGAAACTATCAAGCCATCAATACCATCTCATTTAATACAGCCATTACCACGGATAAACTAGTCTTTCAGTTCTCGAAACAACACAAAGAAATTCCTGTTTCTGTTTTTGATATTAGTGTTTTTTAGCTGAATCCTTCATTAATCTTTAAAATGGTAGTTAAAAAAAATAAGGTGTACTCAAAGGAGACAATTAGAAGAAATCTAAATAAGACCTCGGTATCGATAATCGCTGCATTTATACTGACCCTTTTCTTATTGGCATGTTCCGAAAAGTTAAACAAGTCAATAAGCATCAAAAGCCCTAATAATATTATGAAGGCAGATTTTCACATAGATGATACCGGTGCGCTATCTTATACATTGAACCGTCCCAATTTTGAAGTTATAGCTCCCTCAGTACTTGGGATTAAGCTTGGTAATCTGTCATACCTTGAATTCACCGGTTTCGGTAATCCTCAATTTAAGCAAGTAAACAATGCGTACAGCATAAAAGGTAAACACAAAAAGGCCTTCAATCATTACAACAGTTTTGAAGTTTTCATTTCAAACACTGTTTACAAACCCTTCATTCTTGAATGTCGGGCTTACAACGATGGACTTGCATACCGATACCGCATTCCCGGAACCGGAATGCAGACCGTGCTCGAAGAAAAATCAAGTTGGTCTATAGCTAATAACCCGGTGGTTTGGTTCATGGAACGTGACAATGCCTATAAACTAAAATCATATGCAGGTGAATGGATTAAAACAACCATCGATAGTCTTCATATCGTCTCTAAAGAAGGGCCGATTCAGGGAAACCCATTGATTGTTGAACTTGAAGATAACGAAGGGTACTTGGTCATCACCGAAGCCGCATTGTACAATTATAGCGGCATGCGGTTAAAAGCGCTTGAAGGCGGTAAAGTCAAAGTAGTTTTTACAGAAGGCGAAAATGGATTTCAGGTTCAGGACACTATCATTACCCCATGGAGAGTTTCTATGATTGCTGAAAACTTGAACGATTTGGTAAATAGTGATCTCATCAGCAATCTAAACCCAGCGCCATCCTCAGATTTATTTAAAAACACAGATTATATCAAACCAGGGAAATCGGTTTGGCGATGGTGGCATAAAAATACCGGGACTTCACAACAGGAACGAAAATACATCGACTATGCGCATCAGCTAAATTTCGAATATATCACCATAGACGAGGGGTGGGAAGACTGGCCATATAAATGGGATACAGTTAAAAGTCTGACCAATTTTGGATCAGAAAAGTCCGTGGGCATTTTTCTTTGGAAACATTCGAACCAATTAAACCATTCGAACAACAATTTCGAAAAAATGAGGTTCTGGTTAGACTCCGTAAGCACCTCAGGAGCGGTGGGAGTAAAAGTAGACTTCATGAATTCCGAGACAAAAGAGCTTATCGATTTTGAAATCGCACTTTTGAAGCTAGCGGCCGAACGCGAATTAATGGTCAATTTTCACGGAAGCCACCCTCCTACCGGTGAATCGCGCACCTACCCTAACGAGATAACAAGAGAGGGTATACGAGGTCTTGAACTCAACCGTATGGCTGAAGGTCCTATACCGGCAAAACATAACGCCGTTTTACCCTTTACTCGATTTGCTATAGGCCATGGCGATTATACCCCTTTAGGTTTTACATCTCCTGGCGCAACGACTTGGGCGCATCAACTGGCCACGCTAGTAGCTTTTGACTCCCCTTTACAAATGATAGCCGAAGATCCGGTCTTCCTTTTAACATCCGATAAAATTGCATCAGTATTACCGATACTTCAAAATTTTCCTACAATATGGAGCGAGACGGTGGTTCTCCCACAAAGCAAGCTAGGAGAAATGGCTGTTTTAGCAAAAAAGTCAGGCAATTACTGGTATGTAGGTGTTTTGAACGGAAATTCGCAAAAAAGTATAGTTCTAGATTTGTCGTTTTTGAGTTCCATAAGCTATGAAGCAATCCTGTTTGAAGACGATATCGAAGGTATTCCCGTTAATCTTGAGGGCTTAAATCCACTAGCAGATATAAAGTCAAATCTTACCGCCATTCCCTTTACATCGAGCAAAAGTTCAGTCAACAAAGATTCCAAGTTAAAGATAACATTAGCAAAAAATGGAGGCTGTTTATTGGTCATCAAGCCTGTAAACGAATAAATATGATGCAAAAAATGGTGTACAGTGTTATATTTTGGATAATACTCGCTGCTATGTATTCGGGCACCGCTCAAGTACCTGAAAATTTCACTTCCTTGGGCGAGGAAAAAATTTCACTTAACAGATTATGGCAATTTAAGCCCGACCCAAAACTTTTAGGCTTACCCAACGAGTGTTTTTTAACCGAAACGGATTTTCCACAATGGGACTCGATTGCAGTAACAAGCAGTTGGAAAACAGAAAATGAAAGTGCCTATTTTAACGGTCAAGTATTTTACAAAAGAAATTTTGAGGTATCGTCGTCATGGAAGAAATCGAAAGTACATTTAAAATTAGCAGCCGTTTACGAGCGTGCTTCAGTTTGCTTGAACAGAACGAAGATTGGCCAACATATCAGAGGCTGTACCCTATTCGAATGTGATGTCTCGGATTACCTCAATGTGAACGGAAACAACATTCTTGTCGACTTAGTTAACAATAGGTGTTTTCGCGGAGTCTGGTGGAACGGCGGAGTTATCAATAGGGATGTTTCTCTCGTTAAAAATAATAAGGTTAGAATGAATTGGCAGCATATTCAGGCGGTTCCAGACTTTAGAACGAAGAATACGAAAGTTACGGCCAAAATCAGAATAAGTAATAGCTCTGATTTTCCACTAGAAGGAACACTAAAATACAAGCTCTTAAAATGGAAAAAGGAAAAAAATATAACAGACCTTGATTACTCCAATGAAACTTTTACCAAAGTACACTTAGACTCTTCAGTAACCGTCGATATTGAAATACTGGTTGCTGGTAACTATGTGAAAAGATGGCATTTTGATCATCTCCAACTTTATCTATTAGAATTGTATTTTTTGGCCGATAAAAAAGTCCAACATCATCAACGGGATAGATTTGGTGTACTCAAAATAGAGGCTGACAGAAAAAACTTGCTATTAAACGCTGAGGCGATTCGCTTGAACTGTTTTAATCGCGTGCCCGACCTTCGGGTATGTGGCAATACCAAATTAGACCATTTGATATGGAAGAGTATTGACGACATTAAACGGCTTGGCACCAAATTTATCCGAATATTGCATGCCTCGCTTTCCGAAAATCTTTTAGTCTATCTGGATGAAGTAGAATTCCTTGTAATAGAGGAAATTCCATTTTGGGGAAAGACCGATCTACTGGTATTTTCCGATAATAAGCTACCCAAAAGTTGGCTTACGGAAATGGTTTACCTAGACTTGAACCACCCCAATATTATTGGGTGTAGTGTCGCCAACGGGTTGAAAAACAACGACTATAGTTGGAAAAACTTGACGATGACTCTCGATCAGGTCAACTACATAAAAAATGCCATCGAGTACATTGGAAAAGAATTGGATACCTTATGGATTAAAACCTATGTCAGTTTCTCAGCACTTAAAAAAAGAGCAACCTCTACGGTAGAGCCTATTGAATCCGTTTATATTGTTTGTATCAATAGCTATGCCGATACTTTCAACGAGGTAAAAAGAGTTCATGAACGATGGACAAATAACCCTATTTTTACTACAGAAATTAGCAAAGATCAAATAAACCTTGAACCAAATGAGGCGGTTCTTGATTCAAGAATGACTAACTTTATAAACAAACTAAGATTACTGGATTATCTGTTCGGCACCTCGTTATGGACATATAGTGATTACCGCACTTTGTATAAGGCTTCGCTCCCTTTAGAGAACTGGGCTTACGGCTTAGTGAATGCATGGCGACAGAATAAAAGCGCCTATTGGGAAAAACAAGAACGATTTTTCCCAATTTCGAATTTGACTATCGTTATTGATAAAACCTTGAGTTTAAAAGGAGAAATCAAGGCAGATATCGAACTGCATCCCGGAATTAAAAAAGAGCTTCCCTCCTATACGTTGAACAATTATTTGTTCAGGATAATCGTCAAAAACAAAATGCAGAACAGTATTGATATCAGCGATTTGGAGCTGCCAAGTATCGAACCTGGTGATTCAATCATCAACAAATTCTTTTGCTTCCCTTCCAAACAAGAGAATGTCCAATCGCTTATCGCGCAGTTAGTCTCATTTACGAGAATAAATATGCACGAATCTGTCCATTTTTTTGAGGTTCCCGATAGTCCTAAAATCCAGCACTTAATTAATGGTAAAAAGCAAATCACGATTTTTCCCAACACTATCGGCGGAGCGCAAGAATACGAATGTTACTGCGGCCAAAAGGGTGTAAATACCCTTAGCCATACTACAATTAATACACTCTTCGATATTCAAAATCTTGACCCCGACAAAGAATATGGCAATACAGTTATGGTCATAAACAGCAAGGAAGAAAGCGAACCCTTTGACCATGTTTTGGCCATACTTAGCACAAAGATAATCCCACCCATAGTGTCAGCAGAAACCTCTGTAAATATAGGTTTCCATGTCGATTACTCCGTATCAGAAGCAGACTCTCGCTTTGACATTCAAAATGGTACGTGTTCTGGCCAGTACGATCAAGGAAAATCTGAAATAACCCTAAAAGGGAGTTTTACAGTCAAAAACCTTCCAAAAAAACAAACCTATTACTATAAAATTAGGAGTACTATAGCGGGTAGGAAAAGTCATTGGTCGGAAAAACGAACGGTGACCACCTTATAAATATCTCAGAAAAAAAAGCATATGAAAAATATCCATTTCCTCAAACCTGTACTTTTACTTTTGGTAAGCTGCGCTTGTTCAGATACAAAAGGCAATGCCGTTTTCCTGAAGGATAATAACCTAATTATCCGCTCAAATAATAGAACCTATGCTTTTGCCCCTAAGTTCACTATTTTATATCGCGTTACGGATCCAAAATTAAGGATGCGTCCTGCAGGTATTGATAATGTAGCCTATAATGTAGCAACATGGTTAGTAGAAGACGGAAAACAGGCAGATTTACGGACCATTAAAAGAAATGATAGCCAGACAGGAGATGGATTTGATGATTCTATTCTATCTGGTGAAACCGAACCTCGAACCCTGAACTATTACAATTCAGGACAAGTTATCGAGATTGAGGGCGATAGTCCTGAAGAAAGAAATGACACAATCTTCTGGAAATTCAAGCCGCATAAACATTTCGAATTAACGGCGTTCGTGGTAGAAACAGATTCCGCACCTAAGCTGCACTTTACGATAATGCCGCGTTCAAAAGGATACTTTTCAATAGGGTATACGGGAGCACCCGCTATAGAACCGGATAGTGCAACTGAGATATGGCAGCCATTTATTTGGCAAGAAAAACGTTTTCCCAAAAATTCTTACCTCACATTGGCCTACCGAACCCCCTTACCGACCACCTTTTTCAATGACGGCAATAATACATTAGGGTTACTCGCCGCCCCAGAAGAATTCCCATTCAATCCCCTGCCTACACTAAACAACAGTAGGTTTGGCGTAATTCTAAGAAATCAGGATGGTTTGGCCCAGCCCCAACTATTCGCTCCTGTTCTTGGCGGCATGGATTCAAAAATGGATAATGGGAAAACCTTTGATTTTTCATCATATCTGATTGTAGACGAACAACCTTTAACCTATACCTACGAAAAATTGGCAAGGGATTTTTTTGGTTTTAAGGATTATCGAAAGAATACGATTTCCTCGTTGAACGATACCTTTGACAACATTGTCGATTACGGGAATTCATCCTACGGTCGTTACGTAGATTCCTTAAAGGGATATGAGTATTCAACTGATGTCCCGGGTGCCGTTAAAAATGTATCCAGTTTACATCCTCTAGAACTCGCTCTAGTTACTGACAATCCTAAAATTTTTAAACAAAAAGCGTATCCCATGATGGAATATATGCTTTCTAGAGAAAAGTTTCTTTTTAGTTTGAATCCAGAGCAGAAAATCCAATATCCTTCCAGAAAATTAAACGGGCCGACAGCCCCGATATCGGAATTGACCTCTTTATACAATATCACCAACAAAGCGAATCCATTTCTTCTGGAGATGGCTGAAAAGGAATATCGGACCGAAAAAATCAGAAATTTGGATGTTGTAGAAAAAGGGGAGACTTGGATTAATGCGATGTTTCTTTTCAAGGCCTCCGGAGACACCACGTATTTGAATGCTGCGAAACAAGGAGCCGATCAATATCTTAAAAATAGAGTGGAGCAGAAGCAAACAGACTTCAAAGACCCTTTCGGACGGGGCTTCTTCTTTTGGGTAGCTTTTACAAACCGCTGGATAGAACTGTTAGAGCTCTACGAACTCACCTCCGAGCAAAAATATCTTGATGCCGCTCATGAAGGTGCTAGACACTATACCCTCTTTACTTGGATGGCCCCCAAAATTCCCGATGACCATATTTTGGTTAACAAAGATGATAAGGCACCGATGTACTGGTATTTAAAATCTAAAGGACATACGCAAATGTTCTATCCCGAGGAAAAAGTTCCAGCATGGCGCTTATCAGAAGTGGGACTGACCCCGGAATCCTCGGGAACCAGCACCGGACATCGTGGTATTTTTATGGCTAACTATGCCCCTTGGATGTTGCGCATAGGAGAATATACAAATGATGATTTTTTGAAAGAAGTGGCCAAAGCGTCCATTATCGGTAGGTATCGGAATTTTCCAGGATACCATATCAACACCGAAAGAACAACGGCCTATGAAAAACTGGATTTTCCCCTACACGAGCATAAAGAACTTAGCGTTAATTCGTTTCATTACAATCACATCCTCCCGATGGCTAGTATGCTACTGGATTACTTGGTTACCGACGTATGGACAAAATCAGACCGACAGATTCATTTCCCCTCCGAATATATCGAAGGGTATGCTTATCTGATCAATAAGTTTTACGGAAATAGAAAGGGCCGATTTTATGATATTGAAAAAGTCCAGCTCTGGATGCCAAAAAACCTATTGACGATAGAAAATACGGAACTGAATTACATTACTGCAAAGACAGAAAACCAGCTGCTAATAGCACTCTCGAATCAATCGGATAAAAAACAGAAAACGAAGGTTACCATCAATAATAACATGGTCGAACTAAACAAAAGTGCCTTCAACGCGCGTGTTTGGAAGAACAATACTGAAATTGACAAACCGCTGGCTGTTCAGGAATCATTTGAAATAGAAGTCCCTCCCAGCGGGATTACCGCCATGGCCATTAACTATGAATCAGCAGTTTCCAATTTTCAAACAGACTTTTTAACGCCTACAATACCCGTTTCGGAGAATTACCAAGAATTTGATTTTGGAAACGGAAGAGCAATGACTCTAAGTTTTGGCAAATACACTAAAAATGTGTTCTTATATCTTCAGGATGACGATTCGGTTTACCGGACAGTTACACTACGCTACTCGGATAAAGAAGGAAACAAGAAAGTTATAGAGGATACCGAGTATCCCTATGAGTTTACAATACCTGTAGATTCCCAACAACATACTTTAGAATTCGAATTGTCAGGGATTAATATTAAAGGAAAAATTGAAAAAAGTAAAAAAATTAAGTTAGGTGTCTAATTATTCCTGTTACCAGAATAAACGGTGCATAAACTGAAAATCGTTTTAGTAAGACCGTATGAAAAGAATAATAAAACCGATGGAACGATAGACGGTTTTAATGAGGCAAAAGAAAATGATCTATTAAAAAAATCTAGTGCTATTGAATATATTTTGGCATCTGCATGCGTCTCTTTTACCTACTAACTAAATGAGATTCTAGTAAAAGAAAGCCGCTTGATTACAAAAAATGATCGAAAACTTCTTGTAAAATCCATTAAAGCTATTGACCGGAAAAAATCAACAATACTTGCTTCGCAACCACCTTTTGAAGCATGGCATGATATCATAGAACAGACTATTACAGATGCTATTCTAGGTCACCTGGCACACATAAAATAGACATAAAAGGAGAATCAATACAAAAAAACAAAAAAATAAACAGTAAAATTAACCACAAATGAATCGACTCTTAGCACTTAGTTTGCTACACTAATTCTAATCTGTTGCACGAGGTTCACTTTGCCCGGCTCATGCAATTAAAGCCTGTCGGAATGCCAGAAGATGATTTTTCTAAACAGGCAAACTCTAAATAGACACTTTTAACTCGGGAGCATTAACTTTCAAAACAATCTAAATTATTGCTAACCTCTATTTGAGTACTAGCTTTATTCCATTTAGCCAATTTTTTTTTAATCATTCCTTTAAGCCCATAAAAAAGGCTCATTCCTAAAAGTTGTGTATAAATTATAATAGAATTCAGGTTTTTTTTTAAAAGTGCAACTTGGACAATTATTTGTTTAGACTTTTCTAAAACTATACAAGTTACGGATCGTTTTCATGTACAAAAGCTAACAATGGCTGCGCTACAAGATATTAGAATCAAGCATAGATGGGATGCAATAGACATAGTAAACCTGCAAATTAAACAAGCTAAACCTACAGATAAAATACACAAACCAGAAGTATTTGATAATGGAGATACAAGAAAATAACTTATCGTTAGAAGTAGCTATTTGTTATATAAAGTACCATCGAACTGAACTGAAAATCAAAAATCAAGAAGCCTAATCCAATTTTCAGAATACCCAGACAATAAACACTCTTATAAATTGACTTAAGGCCTAAGCACTATTCTTAACTCAGCTAAATCAATTCAAGTGGCTTACACTAAACTAGCGCATTGGTATAAAAAGGTTGAGTAATCTAGATCTAAAGCATTCAATACGATTGCTAATATCATACAAATTAACTACCGAACTATTTTAAACTACTTTAGCAATAGCAGCAAAAATACATCAGACGAATCCTAAAATAAACACTTTTAGAGTTCAATTTAGAGGGGTGAAAAACATGGAATTCTTCCTTTTCAGATTTACCACAATTTATGCCTAAACACAACTATTGTGCTTCATCCGGTTTCATAAGACACCCCTAAAAAAATAAAACGTTGCAAATCAGGTGATTTGCAACGTCGTGTAACTATATAAAAATAGTTAAGTCGGGATGACAGGATTTGAACCTGCGACCACTCGACCCCCAGCCGAGTGCGCTACCGGACTGCGCTACATCCCGAAAATAGATGATAAAGTTATCGTTTTACTTAAATTTAAAATTTAAGCTTCTATTTAAATAGGCTGCAAAAATATAAAAGAGGAATAGATTAGCGTCTATGTTTTTTAAAAAAGTTAAGTTTAAATACTGATTCCTAAGTCGATCTAGCTCTAGAGATGTCTAGTAAGGTGAGGGCTATTAATATTTGATGGTTTTTCGATAGTAAAAAAGGTAGATTATTTTTATAATTTAAAGTGTTATAGCACAATACTTTAACGAAAAATTGTAATGTTTTATAATTAATAAATAGCTGAATTTTTCTGTCGTGTAAACTAGCTCCAACAAGAATATGACCATATTATCGAGAGAAACTACTTGGGCACCCCTTAAAAACCTCCTTATTAGGCCCAAACTAGAGGTGACCAAATTACAGTTATGTTGCAAGAAAAGGATAAAAAGGGGCGCATACAGACCCTCTTCGCAGATGTTACATACCTTGTCTCCCAAATAAGGAACAACATGAAGATTCAATTGATGACCACCATGGTCTACAAGATACTACTGCGAAAGTGTTCGCTATTAGAAAAGGTCAACGACAAACCTAGGAACGTGTACCAAGCGGAGCATTAAGGGCCCCGGAGCATCATCAAGGTTATGGCCAAGCTTGTTTTAGAACATCTGATCTATTATTTCCCTCTAAAAAAAGCAATAAGGGATATCGAAACTACAGACCAATAATACCTGTTTTAATAGAACTCAGGTTTTCAATAAAAAAATCAACATTTCTTATTTGAAAAATAAACCATAACAAGCGAACAGACTTCAATTATGAGTACTTCATTGCCCCAATATTGTTTTTATTTCTTTTTTATTGTTAATAGTTAAATAGGACTTATTTTACAAGCACCAGACCAACATGCTCTTTTGTATTTTTATGAATAGAATTACCCCCGTACAGATCTAACTCTAAAAAAATTATTCACATGGCCAGTTGAAGTTTGCAACAGGATCTTTTGAAGCCCCTTGTAAATTATAATGCCACCATTCGGTTCGTGTTGACCAAAATCCATGCTTTTTCATGGTCTGCTTTAATAGTTTTCGGTTGTCTAAAATTTTCTGAGGCAAGTTCATATTATCATGATATGCTCTTTTTCCAAAATAATCAAAATCAGTACCCATATCGAGCTCTTTGCCTGTTAAATCGACTAAAGTAATATCAACTGCACCTCCTTTATTATGGATAGAACCTTTTACTGGATTAGCGACATATTGTGGGTTTGGTACAATTTTCCACATCTTATATTGTACTGAATTAGGTCGATAGCAATCATAAAACTTAATTTTAACTCCCTTACTTAGAAATTCTTTATTTGCAGCTAATAGAGCTTTAACCGTTTTTACCCTTGTATAACACTCAGGACAATCGTATACTTTTTCTTTTAAAAAGTTATTTTTCGTTGCATATCGCAAATCATAAGCAAAGTCATGACTAAAATCAGCTAATCGAACAAAGGTAGAATCTGCTAAGCCTTTTAATGTCTTTAAGGTTTTTACTGGGGTAGCGGTACTTACTTTTTTACCAACTTCCTGATTTATAGGTACTATGGGTATAGCTGAGCTATCTCGCTTTATGCTATTTTCTATTTTGTCCGTTTTACCTACACAACTAACCATGACAAACGCTATTAAAATAAATAAAAAAATATCCCTTTTCGCAAACAATATATATATTATCATTTTGAATTTCAACATGTTACACTTTTAATGAATTAAAATTATCGCAAACCCATTTAAGGTTAATTAACCCGCAATAATTGTTGGTATTATTTAAAAAGTTAGGGCTTGAAATTGCTTTCAAACCCTAATTTAATATGAAGTAAATATCTGTTTAAGTAAGAAGGTTACCCTTTTCATCCCATTCAGCCTTAATATTACGCTTGCTTTGGTCTACACATTTTGCAATCCACGCAGGGTCATATGCAACACCATGCTGATCTAAAACATCTTGCGGAACACCATCCCATACATTTGGGGCATTTCCTTTATATCCTAAGTCTGCAATACCTACTTTAGATGTATAATATCCGGTTACTGTAAGACCACGCATCATATAGAAAAACTGAATTTCAAGAGGCTGTTTTGATAAAGGTATCTCTATATCATGCCAGCAAATTTGATCACAGATTTCTTTCTTCTGCTCAAGGGTTGCAGATTTAAACTCTACCCCGTACTCCGTATTGCTTTTATGGTCTAACCACATTAATCCACCCAATAAAGTAGGACCCATAGAAGGAATATCTTTCGCCATAAACTCAACGAGATCGGGAACTCCAGCCTCAATAGGACCACCATGGGGCTCTTTTGGAGGTAAAATAACCACACTTAATGCAGCAATAGTTTCCATCTCGTGCTCGTTAAACAATTGTTCGGCATTTAACTTTTCAATTCGTTCTAATTCCGCGGGAGTACGTCCAAAAAAATGCTCACTACTGTTTGCGATATTTTCATCAATAGCTTCAGCATTCTCTTCGGTTTTACAGGAGTTAAAGACTACGCCAGTTCCTGCAGCAGCTCCACCAAAAATTAAGGTTTGTATACTTTTTCTTCTATCCATCTTCTAAATATTTTGTGCCTTAAGCTGTTCTATAATATAGTCAGAGGCCCTCATTGAAAGTGCCATAATAGTCCATGTACAATTCTTATCTGCTTGCGAAACAAAAGGACCTGCATCTACAATGAATACATTATCTACGTCGTGCAACTGATTAAATTTATTAGTCACAGATGTTGCCGGGTCGTTACCCATACGAGTTGTACCCACCTCGTGAATAATTTCACCAGGTTTATGTAATCCATAATTTTGTTCTTTGGTTGGTTTATCGCCTAACATTTGCCCTCCCATATTATGAACAATCTCCTCGAAAGTATCTTGCATATGCTTTGCTTGCTTTACTTCTAAGTCAGACCATTTATAGTTAAATTTCAACACAGGAATGCCAAATTGATCTACCGTTGTAGGATCTATTTCACAATAATTCTCTTTTAGAGCTATACCTTCTCCTCTGCCCCCAAAACCAATAACAGAGCCATAATATTTTTTAACATCGTCTCGAAGGGTATCACCGTAACCACCAACTTTGGTTCCAAAAAATTTATTAAAAGCGTTCGGATCCCAACCAAAACCATAATTTGGTTGCCCCATACCTCCCCAAACTTCAATATGATATCCACGAGGAAAATCTAGTTTAGAATTATCACCCCACCAAGGCGAATATACATGCATACCCCCTACTCCGTCTTCGTTATAAGAGGTTTTCCTATTCATTAGACCTGGTATAAAGCCTGAAGCACTTGCTCCAGTTGAATCATGCAGATATTTACCTACATGATCACTACTATTACCTAAGCCATTTGGATGCTGCTTACTTTTAGAATTGAGTAATATTCTTGCAGAGCTACAGGCTGAAGCTGCTAAAATTACAACTCTAGCTTTAAGTTTATATTCTTTTCTATCTTCTTTATTTATATAGGAAACGCCAGTTGCTTTTCCTTCTTCATTTGTAGTAACTTCACGTACCATGGAGTTTACATATAACCTAACTTTGCCACCACTTTTCTGTGCTGGAAAAATTAAACAACTGCCTGCTGAAAAATCAGCATAAACAGAACAAGATCGGTTACATTGACCACAATAAAAACAAACACCACGATCATCATTCAACTTTTTAGTAAGCATTGAAAGCCTACCAGGTATTACGGGAATTCCAGATTTTTTTGCTCCATTGATGTAAAAGAGCTCATGTAACCTTGGCTTCGGAGGAGGAAGAAAAAAACCATCAGGGTCATTCTCACGTCCTTCATTGGTACCAAAAACCCCGATAAGTTTATCAAGTTTATCATAATAAGGCTTTACATCTTCATAGCCAATAGGCCAATCCTCACCATACCCATCTCTAGTCTTACCTTTAAAATCTTTAGGTCCAAAACGTAATGAAATTCGTCCCCAATGATTTGTGCGACCACCTAACATTC
This sequence comes from uncultured Flavobacteriaceae bacterium, assembly GCA_947486785.1. Lineage (GTDB taxonomy): Bacteria > Bacteroidota > Bacteroidia > Flavobacteriales > Flavobacteriaceae > Maribacter_C. The sequence goes on from CANKUU010000022.1 coordinate 23,543, forward strand.
TAGAACGCCACCATTTAAATTCGGTTCCTTCGCCTTGGGTGTAAGGCTCTCCGTCAACTTCCCAGTCACCATAAGACATATCCCACTCGCCAAAAGCACGGTCAGTACCAGCCCCTCTTCTTGGAGAATCATAAGGCTGCTTAAATTGAGTCATTGTTTTTGGGTCTTTAGGATCAAAAAATGGTCCTGCTTCGACTACAGCGATGTTAAACCCTGCATCTGCGAGTTGTTTTGTTGCCATTCCACCACCTGCTCCAGAGCCCACAATAATAACGTCATATACTTCTGACGATTCTTTTATCTGCATAATATTTTTTTTTATCCGTTACAATTTAAGATTTTTTTAAAAAAACAAGCATGATTTTTAAATCAGGATCACTAGTTTTTTAAAAAAAACTTAAAAACATTTTGCAAGTCACAAAAAAATTAAAACGTTAAAAATATTTATTTTGATGCCTACCCCTCGTAAAGAAAAAGTCAATTACTAATAGTGTTAGTAAAACAAAACCTTAATCGAATTAAGTTAAAAAAGTACACTTAATTTTCTATGACAGATTTAAAGAACATGTTTTTTGATTTATGAGATGAAAAAGCGAAACGTAATCACAAGACTATTCATTTAAATATTTAACAGCCATATTACTAAAAAAAGACACTATATAGCTCAAGTTATATTTTTCAAACACTTTGGATCGGGTTAATAACCCACCAATCTTAGACGGTTCTAAACAATTTATCGTTAAGCCTTCTATTTAAAAAATTAACAGTTTATTAAGATATTTTTAACAATAGTTGCAGATGCAACAATACCTATTCAACTAGTTTTGCACCATGATTAAAAAAGAGAGCCCAATCGATTTTGAAACATCTTTTGGTCCTTGGATTGGCAAAACGGTCAAGTTGGTAGACTGCTATTTATTTGAATCATTTGCTAAAAACAACTTGGATTTATCAAAAGAGCAGATGATTGTGTTAAAAAAACTACATGATCAAAATGGCTTAAACCAAAATGAGCTTGCCTATCTAACGTATCGCGATAAATCTTCATTAGCAAGATTACTATCGAAGATGGAGTTGAAGGGTTATGTGATCAAAAAACAAAACCAAAATGACAAACGAATTAACGAGGTGTTTTTAACAGTAAACGGCCGAGCAATATACTCGAAAGCATTGCCAATAATTAAAGACACCATCTCGATAATGGAATCGTGCGTATCAATAGAAGAAAAAGATCAATTAATAAAAATTTTGAAAAAGGTTCAGCAAAATTTCGAAACTAAATTAAACCAAAGGTCTAATTGAAAGTCTTACCCAAAAAAACAAATTTTCACCAACCATAAAACCAGCATATTTATAACCATACCATGAGAAAAATCATTTTATCTATTTTAGGAATTTTACTCATCATCGGAGGCTTTTTTGTCGCCAAAATGATAATTGATAGTAAAACACATCGTAAACCAAAAGTTGAAAAAGTTATAAAGACTGTTTTTGCGAAAAAAGCTGAGAATGGCGATGTTTCTATTCGTGTGCCTGCCAATGGAAATCTTATCGCAAAAAGACGTGTAGAACTATATGCCGAAGTTCAGGGGGTTTTTAAAGGTGGCAGCAAACTCTTTAAACCCGGTACAAGTTACAATGCTGGCGAAACAATCATTAGAATAAATGCTTCAGAATATGCGGCTAGTGTACAATCGGCAAAAAGTGGCTTCTACAATCAATTAACCTCTATAATGCCAGATTTACGCCTAGATTATCCAGAAATTTTTCCGAAATGGCAAACGTATTTAAGTAATTTTAATATGTCTAAAAGTGTTGCTCCACTTCCTAATATGACCTCTGAGAAAGAAAAATTCTTTATTTCTGGGCGCGGTATTTTAACAAGCTTTTACAACGTAAAAAATTTAGAGCAACGCTTAACTAAATATAAAATTTCGGCTCCATTTAGCGGAGTGCTAACCGAAACTTTGGTAACAGAAGGCACACTTGTTCGTGTAGGTCAAAAACTTGGTGAATTTATTAACACCGATATTTATGAACTTGAAGTTGCCGTGAGTAAAACCTATAGCGATTTATTAAAGCTAGGAGAAAAGGTTACTTTAACTAATCTTGATAAAACCAAAAATTACCTAGGCAAAGTAACACGCATAAACAGTAGTGTGGATCAAGCAACACAAACTATAAAGGCTTATATTGAGGTAAAAGACAAAGATCTTCGCGAAGGAATGTATCTTGAAGCTAGCCTTGATGCAAAAAAAGAAACAAATGCTATCGAAGTTGATAGAACCTTACTCTTAGAAAACAATCAAATTTTTGTTGTTAGAGATTCTATATTAGACCTTATTGATGTTAATCCTGTTTACTTTTCAGAGAAAAAAGTAGTACTTAAGGAAGTACCAAATGGTACTACCATAATTACAAAACCAGTAGTTGGGGCCTATGCTGGTATGCAGGTAAAAATTTATGAAAACAAATTAGCTAAAACCGCAGAGTAATGAGAAATATTATAGGATATTTCATTCGATATCATGTTGCTGTCAATGTCATTATAATTGCTTTTTTTGTTTTCGGAATTGTAGGTGCAGTTTCATTAAAATCTTCTTTTTTTCCTTTAACAGATTCTAAAAATATTACAATTACGATCACCTACCCAGGTGCATCACCACAAGAGGTTGAGGAAGGTATTGTTCTAAAAATAGAAGATAATTTAAAAGGCTTAGAAGGTGTAGATCGGGTTACCTCTACCTCTCGAGAAAATAGTGGTACTATTAATGTAGAAATTGAAAAAGGTAGAGATATTGATTTTATGTTACTGCAGGTTAAAAATGCAGTAGATCGTGTACCTACTTTTCCTTCAGGAATGGAACCTCTTATTGTTGCAAAACGAGAGGTTGTTCGCCAAACCATTAGCTTTGCCATAAGCGGTGATCAAATACCTTTAGCAACCTTAAAACAAATTGGAAGGCAAGTTGAAAATGATATTAGGGCTATCGATGGTATCTCTCAAATCGAGGTATCTGGTTATCCGCAAGAAGAAATAGAAATTGCTATTAATGAAAATAATCTTTTAGCTTTTAACCTATCTTTTACTGAAGTAGCTCAAGCGGTTAATAATGCGAATATTTTAGTTACTGGTGGAAGCATTAAAACAAATGCAGAAGAATATTTAATTCGAGCTAACAATAGATCCTACTATGGGGATGAATTTTCTAACATAATTGTTAAAGCAGATCCATCTGGTCTTACCGTTAGATTAAAAGATGTAGCCACCATTAGAGATCGATTTTCCGAAAACCCAAACGCAGCCTATTTTAATGGCAATTTATCTGTAAATACTACCATTACAAGTACTAATACAGAAGATTTAATTACTTCTGCTGATAGAGTAAAAGAATATATTGAAGTTTTTAATAGAAAATATGATAATGTTCAGCTGAGTATTGTAAGTGATTTATCAAAAACTTTGAATGGTAGAACTGAATTACTTATTACCAATGCTTGGCAGGGTATGTTACTAGTTTTACTATTTCTTTCTTTGTTTTTAAACACCAGACTAGCATTTTGGGTGGCATTTGGTTTACCAGTCGCCTTTTTAGGAATGTTTATTTTCGCAGGTTTTTTTGAGGTTACCATCAATGTACTTTCACTCTTCGGAATGATCATTGTTATTGGTATTTTGGTCGATGACGGTATTGTCATTGCCGAAAACATTTATCAACATCACGAAAAAGGAAAATCTCCAATTCAGGCAGCAATTGATGGAACTTTAGAGGTATTACCCCCTATTATTTCTGCAATTATTACTACCATTTTAGCATTTTCAATTTTTTTATTTCTTGATAGCAGAATTGGTGAATTCTTTGGAGAAGTATCTGTAATTGTTATTTTAACTTTAGTTGTTTCATTAGTCGAAGCTTTAATTATTTTACCCGCTCACCTAGCACATTCAAAGGCTTTAAAACCCATTAGCAAAGAACCAAAAACGGGCTTTGCAGCAGCTTTTGCTAAATTAAGAGTGATTAATGATATCGGAGATCAATTTATGGCTTGGATGCGAGATAAGGCATATAGCCCTTTTCTTAGGTTTGCCCTAAGATACAAATTATTAACTTTCGGATTTTTTGCAATGGCGTTAATTTTAGCCTTCGGTTTTATAGGGGGTGGCTATGTTAGAACAGCATTTTTTCCAAGAATAGCAAGTGATAGAGCCTCTATTGAATTACTAATGCCAAACGGAACCAATGAGAAGGTGACCGACTCGATAATTTCACTAATCGAAGAAAAAGCCGAAATTGTTAATCAAGAATTAACCGAAAAATACCTTAAAGGATCCGATAAAGTTCTATTTGAGAACGTAATAAAAAAAATAGGTCCTGGTTCTTCTAAGGCTACTTTGACGATTAATATGCTGCCTGGAGAAGAAAGACCGAACGCGATTAGAGCTGACATTGTAACCAGTAGATTAAGTGAACTAGTAGGGCCTGTTATTGGTGTTGAAAGTCTTATTTACGGATCTGGGGGTAATTTTGGCGGGTCTCCTGTTTCTGTATCCTTATTAGGTAACAATATAAAAGAACTTAAAGCAGCTAAAAAGGAGCTAAAAAATGCGCTCTTGAATAATGCTACGCTCAAAGATGTTTCTGATAATGACCCTGTTGGAATAAAAGAAATTAGACTTAAATTAAAAGAAAATGCATATTTACTAGGTCTAGATTTAAGAACGATTATGAGTCAGGTTAGAGCTGGTTTTTTTGGCGCTCAAGCGCAACGCTTTCAACGTGGTCAAGATGAAATTAGAGTATGGGTTCGCTATGATCGTGATAACAGATCTTCAATAACTGACCTAGATGAAATGCGCATCGTTACTCCAACCGGAGCAAGAGTGCCGCTTAAAGAAATTGCAAATTACACCATAGAAAGAGGCGATGTTGCAATTAATAGATTAGAGGGACAGCGTGAAATTCAAATTTCTGCAGACATGAAAAATCCAAAAGATAGTCCCACAGAAATTATGAATGAAATTAAGACTGTAATAATGCCAGAAATTCATTCAAAATACCCTACTGTAACGGCTTCCTATGAAGGACAAAACAGAGAATTAGGTAAACTTACGGGTTCTTTAAAAATTGTTGGCCTATCCGTTTTGGCTCTAATTTATATTACTATTGCCTTTACCTTTAGAAGTTTTAGCCAGCCGCTAATGCTCATTCTTTTAATTCCATTTAGCCTTACGGCGGTAACCCTTGGACATTGGGTTCACGATTTTCCGCTGAACATCTTATCATTACTTGGTATTATAGCTTTAATAGGGATAATGGTTAATGATGGTTTGGTGTTGATTGGCAAATTCAACAATAATTTAAGAAACGGAATGCGCTTTGATGATGCAATTTTTGAAGCTGGCCGTTCTAGATTTAGAGCTATTTTCTTAACCTCAATAACAACCATTGCAGGGTTAACCCCACTTATATTTGAAACCAGTAGACAAGCTCAATTTTTAATTCCTATGGCTATTTCAATTGCGTATGGTATTGGTTTTGCCACCGTTCTTACCTTAGTCATGTTACCTATATTTTTATCTTTTAGCAATAAGCTTAAGGTTAGTGCCTTATGGCTAGCAACTGGAAATAACATTACTAAAGAAGAAGTTGAAAGAGCCATTAAAGAACAAAAAGATGATGCTTTACTTTCAGGAGAAATAAACCCTTCAAAAGAGCTAAAATAAAAAACAATAAAAAATAAACTTACATCAAAAAATACTAAAATAGTAGATATCATAGCATGAAAAGCAACATTTTTAAAATCTCTTTAATTTTTATATTCATCTGCAGTACAATTACCGCTCAAGATAAGTTACTCTCTAAGCAAGAGGCAATTAAGTTAGCACTTGAAAATAACTTTGGCATTAAAGTAGCTAAAAATCAGGTGAAAATTGCTGAAAATAATAAAGGAATTTTAAATTCTGGCTTTCTACCTACGCTATCTGCAAATGCAGGAGCTAGTTATCAAAGAGATGATAACAACTTAGAATTTCCTGGTCGACTTACTAATGATGGCAGAGCTTTTCCTGATCAAAATATCTACAAAGCAGAGGCACAACGATATAATGGATCTTTAAACGTTAATTATACTTTATTTGATGGTTTAGGTCGATTTTATAATTACAAAAGACTGAAAGAACAATACCAACTTACCGAACTACAAGCCCGCGAAACTATCGAGAATACTATGCTTCAATTATTTAGTATTTATTTTGAAGTCGCTAGGTTAACCGAAAATGAAAAGGTACTTGAAAAAGCGCTAGAAATCTCAACTCAACGAATAAAAAGAGCTGAATACGCTTTTGAATATGGCCAAAATACCAAGCTTGATATTTTAAACGCACAGGTAGATGTAACTAATGATAGTATTAGCTTATTAAATACACGACAACAACTAGCAAATACTAGACGTGATTTAAATGTGGTTCTTAATCAAGATTTAAAAGAAGAATTTGTGGTAGATACTTTAATTCGTTTTATTCCGAAAATACAATTAGACGCGTATGTTTCTGATTCTAATTTAAATAATATTACCTTATTACAAAATGAAAAGAACCTTGCTATTAATGCTTTTGACATAAAAGTAAGTAAATCAGAATATCTTCCAACGCTATCATTAAATGGCGCTTATGGATGGGGCCTTAATCAATCGGCAGCGTCTGCATTTTTTCCAGGTAGCAATAACGAAAACACCAGAAATTTTGTCTTGGGCGCAAACCTGAGCTGGAATTTATTTGATGGAGGAGCTACTTCCGTACGCCTTCGGAATGCTAAAATCGCCTATAAAAATCAAGCTATTTTAAAAGAACAGATTACCCTCGATGTAAAAAGAAACATACAAAATGCCTTAGCTATTTATGAGAATCTGTTAACTATTTTTTATATTCAGGAGCAAAATGTATTTACCAACCAAAACAATTTTGAACGTTCTAAAGAGCAGTTTCAATTAGGAAGAATTACATCGATTGAATTTAGGCAAGCTCAAATCAACCTTTTAAATGCGCAAACCAATAAAAATCTTGCTAAATACAATGCAAAACTAGCAGAACTGCAATTGCTGCAGCTAACCGGTCAATTGCTAAATGTAGACTTTTAAATCAGCAGTATTAGGCTTATCTAAAAAATAAGTTAGCCGTTTGATTTATGTAAAAAGATATAAATTTTTTACTTAATTCATTAAATTCTACGCTAAATTATCTTGCTGGCAATAATAAAAATTGATTTTTTTTGTGTCTAGTAACTTTACTTAGTCCCTCTTTTCAATTTATTTTTGGAACAATTTTTATGTTTTCGCAAGACCTTTTTTAAATACTATGGTAAAGTTTGGAGCCAGTTATCCCTTATCACTTTCTTTAAATTTTGTTTAGGCTTCCTGTTATAGCTCCCTTTCCAATCGAGAAGCATTTGCAAGATGTATACCGAAGAATATCTATGATGTTCCCTGTTATCCTGATACTTTATTTGGAGGAGCGCCTAATGCGCTTATGGGTGCGCATATAGCACCTGTGCCTGCAGATCTGAATTTTGTCTTGCCGCCCATTTTGCTATAGAATACCAAATCATTCCATGGTATGTCAGACTATAATTAACCTAATCAACTTATAAAAAACGATTGAAATCTTCTGTTTGCGATGTGAAAGAAAGTCTGTGCTATAAATTGTATCTCTTTATATCTAAGATCTACATATATTAGCTAATACTCCGTTTTTAGCACTACAGACTTATATTTGTTTTTTTTAATAAGAATTACACGTCTGCAAATCAATAGATTGAATTATATAAAAATTGCACATGAATCACCCAGAAAATAAATTTAAGCGGTTTGGATCCGCGATTGCATTTATTTCTATAAACTATCTGTTTTTTTTGACATAGTTTATGTTATAGCCTTAAATACCAAAAAATACATTTAACCTAATTGCTCTACATGCTACAAAAAACAATATGGTTTTAATGATTTAACCAACAAAAACCAGCTACAAAGAATATCCACCTAATTACTTATGATTTTATTCTATTTAAATAATCTATTTATTCAGAAAAGAATTAAAAAAGTTCGCAACTATAGCTTTATAAACTTCGGCAAAAAAGCTTTACATAATTTGTTTTAAACACTTTTCAAGTCTAATATAATTCTCTTTAGACATTCGGTTAAGGGGTAGCCTTACTTCGTTACTGCAGAGTCCAAGTATTTCCATTACCGTTTTAATACCTACGGGATTACCCTCAATATATAACCATTTATGCAAGTCATAGATTTGATTATTTAACACTCTTGCTTTTGAATAATCTCCATCCAATGCACTTTTCACAAGACTTGAAAATTGACTTGGCATGGCATTTCCAATTACCGAAATTCCACCATGCCCACCAACCGAAATCATTGGTAATACCACTTCATCATCGCCAGATGTTACAAAAAAATCTTCTGGCTTATTTTTTAAAATTCTGGTTGTTTGTATTAAGTCTCCTGATGCCTCTTTAATACCAATAAATTTCTCGCTTTGTTGTGCTAATCTTACGGTTGTACTCCATTCCATATTCGAATTAGTTCTACCAGGAACATTATAAAGAATAATCGGAATTGGGCTAGCTTTAGCCATTGCCATATAATGATTATAAATACCTTCTTGAGATGGCTTTACATAAGAAGGACTTGAAGAAAGTAATGCATCAATTCCAGTAAAATCAAAATCTTGAATCTGCTCTACTAAATCTTTAGTATTGTTACCTGTGAAATTTCCAGCAACAATTGGCACTCGACCGTTAACAATTTCGATTGCAAAAGTCAATATTTCTCTCGCTTCTGATTGGTTAAGCATAGCTGTTTCTCCGGTAGAACCCAAGATTACTAAATAATCTACGCCTCCGTTCAGAATATAATTAAGTACCTTTTCTAATCCTATAAAGTCTACTTCACCGTTTTTAAAAGGAGTGATACAAGCTACTCCTGTTCCTATGAATTTTTTATGTTTCATTAACTTACTGTTATTTATAAGTCGCATCTGTTAAAAGTTAAAACGCGCCTTTATTATAATTTCATTATCTGCTTTAACTATCTTCTGTCAAACATTTTTCAATTGACCACGTGAATAAGTTAAGAATATCAGTAAAGATAAAAATCCCTTAATAAAACGCTATAAGATACCTATCAAAAATTATAGTGCCATATTTAATAAAGCTTAGAAAACTATTTTAAGTCTGGTTTTGTAGAAAATTAACCCAAATTTTAGTCAATGGCATAGAGACGGATCAAGCAAAATGGTTGAGCTTGATCCAGATTTACTCTCGAATGGAAATAAAAAACCAGTAAAAATTTATTTTACCAGTATTCATTTGTTTATGTATCAAAAATTTACTTTTGATACACTTTTTGTCGGGGTGGCAGGATTAACCTCAACCTCTCTCACTCTCTATATTTACTGTTATTAGACAACTTTCATCTATTTATGCGCACCTAATTGCACACCAAAACTATAAAAAGAACTTCGAAGATATAATTTGATCTTCTTTGGTGTTATTAAGGTACAAATTTCATAAAAATAGAATTATTCAAAACTTTGACTTTTCTTTGAATTATTTATTTAGTAATTGATTATTTTCTAAACTCTAAACAATACTCATCATGCTTTTACCGTAATACATTTACATCAATATCGAGAAACAATAAAATGTTTTAGATTGCCTATAATTTCTTAAACCAATTGCTTTTACTAAAATTTTAAAATTATTTCTCTAAGAATATGGTATTAAAATCATACTCTCCGAGATTGGGTACATACTGTTTGGCTACCACATAATCGCTCTCTTCCAAAACATGTTAGTTCTGAAGGCATAAATGAGTAAATTCCGAATCTATATCGACCAGTCGAGGTTGGATCTTACCGGTTTTATCCTGTAAATCGGTTAAATATATTGGTAAGATCACCCCTTTTCAATTAGCAGAGACTAAGCAACCGATCTTTCCTTCATCGAACAGCTTTTAACCCCAATGCCCAACAGCGTACACAAAGTAAGGTCAAAGCCTATAGGCCTGCAGCACCGTAGTTCATAACCCAGTTCAACGGGGAGGGCTTTTATCGCCATGCCCAATTCCTCTACTTTTTTTGAACCAGTACATTAAGTATGTGGGACTTACCTACGTTTCCCAATTCCGGATTACCATGGGAATCGTATGTAAAATTAATACCACTTTTCTTCAGTACTTGTTTTAGCAGATTATGGAACACTCCTTCACTTACCAAGGCCACACCATAATGTATTCCCTATACTTTTCTTTTTATGATTGAGGACAAAATCAAACGAACCACTTTATCTAAGGCAACTTCCTTTTTATTGAACATTTCTGGGATGACCATCACTGGAAAATGACAACTCGCGACAATACCAAATGTCCTGCAGACCCCCCAAAGCCCACATAACAAACCAATTTTGGCTGGTACGTGCGTCTTCATAGCCCGTGTTCCCTATACTAAGTCCTTGGCCGAATGAAACCCGAATGTGGGAAATGGCAAATCGTTATCGATTGTCTTAGGCATATGTATGTTGGAAATGCAAATATCTTCCTTTTGCAAATATTGAGTAATCCTATTGGCCGTCGATGCCGTGTCGTTCCCTCCAATGGTTACCAATAACTTCACATTATAATCCTTAAATAATTTGGTGTTCAGTTTTTCTTCCTTTGGGTTAAAACGGCTCATAACCAAGGTAGACCCACCACGGCTAAATATCCTATCGGCATGGAAAAAATCAAATTCCTTTAATTCTGGAGTTTTCTGGAGTTTCACTGAACAGGCCTTTAAACCTCTGGTTCAAACCTATAACCCTATAACCGTCTTTTAAAAATACTTTCGCAACCTTACTAATCCCCGGCGCAGGACCTCCCCACATAGTATTAGAATAGTCTTATCTTTGAATGTCATTTTAAATTCGTAATCTTTGAATTTACATTTCCAACTTATATGCTTCCTTTAGCATTCACACTTCATATACCGTTAAAGAGTCTAACTATTCTAAGCTTATTTCCTTAAATCTCTAATGATTGCCAAAGCCGCTTTGACTTTTTGTTCCAAAGCAGCATAATCTTTATTGGCTACTATGTCCTTTGAGATGAGTTGTGAACCCATACCCACACAGGTTACTCCTGCACTAAACCATCCCTTTAGGTTTTCCTCTGTTGGCGACACCCCGCCTGTTGGCATGATACTGGTCCATGGTTGGGGCCCTTTAACGCCCTTGACAAACTGTGGCCCATAGATATCACCTGGGAACAACTTTACGATCTCGCAGCCCAACTCTTCCGCTCTCGCTATTTCCGTTAGGCTACCACAGCCTGGAGACCATAGTACCTTTCTTCGATTACAGGCGATGGCGATATCTTCCCTTAATACAGGAGTCACAATGAAGTTTGCTCCCAAAGCCATATATAAACTAGCCTGTGCCGCATCTGTAACAGACCCTACTCCCATGATCATACCTGGCAGTTCCTTTACGGCATACTTAGTCAATTCCCCAAATACCTCATGGGCAAAATCGCCTCGTGCCGTAAATTCCAACAGCCTTGCGCCGCCATCATAACAGGCTTTTAATATGTTCTTACTAAGTTCTAAATCGTTGTGAAAAAACAAGGGAATCATTCCCGTGTCCTTCATGGCCTGTGCCACTTCCAATCTTGTAAATTGTGCCATTGTCTTTTTAAATTAACTTTATTTTATTTTAAACCTGTTCTCGATACATCTCGCCAAAGGCATGACACTCGAACTGACATGCTGTTAGGTAAAACAAACCAAGCCATATCACAGGTTAATTTATGATTGCTCTAAGATTATAAGCTATCGTGCCACTCGTCCAGAAGCATCCCCACCCATTAACTTTTCTACTTCTGCTACGGTCACCAAGTTGGCATCGCCCTTTATGGTATGCTTCAAACAAGAGGCTGCTACGGCAAAATCCAATGCGTTCTGATCATCATTTGGATAGGTCAACAAGCCATATATAAGACCGCCCATAAAACTGTCGCCACCGCCAACACGGTCTACGATATCGGTAATCTGGTACTGACGCGTCTCGTACATCTTGTTGCCGTCGTAAAGTACTCCTGCCCATGTGTTATGAGACGCCGATATGGAGCCCCGCAAGGTCGTGATGACCTTTTTGGCCTTTGGGAACTTCTTCATCATTTGCTGGCAAACAGATAGGAAGGCTTCGGCCTTGACGTTATGCCCTTCGGTCTGTACGCTGATGCCCTCCGGCTTGATGCCAAAGTGCATCTCTGCATCTTCTTCGTTACCCAGTACGATATCGCAATACGAGGTCAGTTCTGCCATTATGCTTTCGCGATCCTCACTGCTACAGTACTTCCATAACTTAGCCCTGTAGTTCAGGTCCGTTGAAATTGTAATGCCCTTATCGCTGGCCGCATTTAACGCTTCCAAGCAGGCATCGGCCGCTCCCTGGGAAATAGCTGGGGTAATGCCCGTCCAATGGAACCACTCTACACCTTCCAAAGCAGCGTCCCAGTCCACCATACCAGGTTCGATCTCCGACATGGCCGAATGGGCCCTGTCATAAACTACCTTGCTCCCTCTGCTTACGGCTCCCGTTTCCAAAAAGTATATACCCAAGCGGTCTCCGCCCCAGACAATTTTATCTACGCCAACGCCACGCTTACGAAGTTCCATCATGGCACACTCACCTATATCGTTTTTTGGCAAGCGGGTTACAAAATCTACGTCTACTCCATAGTTCGCCAGCGATACCGCTACGTTAGACTCTCCTCCTCCATAGACCACATCAAAACTGTTGGCCTGTGAAAACCTTAAAAATCCCTGTGGGGCCAATCTTAGCATGATCTCCCCAAATGTTGCTACTTTACTCATTTTTTATCTTTTAATTTATTCATTAACTCTAAAACTATTTTTCTTTAAAAAAAACATCTATCTTATCGTCTTTATAGTCACAATATTCCTTAAGAATTTCAGTCGTATGTTCGCTACGCAGATGCTCTTAAGACATATCGCCAAATTCTTTAAGCGAGCGCACATCCCATTTCATTATGACATTAAGATGACTCTTTTTAAATTCCTCCGATGCAGCCGTTAAAGGTTCATATCCTCTTGGATGATCCCAGCCTATTCCCCTAAGTTCAATCATTTTAGAATGTTTAATATCTTTGCGTATTTTTTCCTATAACCAGCAAATATTTACCGGCGTTTCTACATTTACCGTTGAATTAACGTTGAGCGTTCCATCATTCAAATTAATTTTAAATACCACCAGCGTATTTGAATCCTGATTAGCCGCTATGAGCCAATTACCTGTCGGATCAATATTAAAATCGCGGGGTGTTTTCCCTTCTGTTGATTGATGAGCAACCAATGACAGTATCTTCTCCCTTTCATCCACTCTAAAGATGACAAGAACATCTAACTCCCGGATGGATATGTAGAGAAACCTTCCTCTAGGATGGAGCCTAATAGCAGCCCCACCCATATCTCCTGTGTGATTTTCGGGTACCGCGTTAATTTTTTGTATTAATTTAAACCCGGAAACTCCTTTTTTAAAAACGAAGACCTCTCCTGTTAGTTCGCCAAGAACATATGCGTAATTATGCGCACTATCTAATACCATATGCCTGGCACCTGAACCAGGATTAACAGAAATATCCAATTTAGAAACATGCTTCCATTTCTTGATTTTGGTGCAACACTTATAGGCCTTGGCTTTGTCAAGACCTAGATCGACTAAATACATATGATGGTTCTTAAAAGGATGAATCATATGGGTATGAGCAGCTTCTTGTCGTGCTTTATTTGGGCCACTCCCTTCATGCTTAATTAACTGATTGCATGGTGCCAACCTTCCATCTTCCAATATAGGATAGGACATTGCGTTCCCGGAGACATAACAGGCTACCACCAATCGATCCTGTATAATTGCCAAATGACAGGCATAATCACCTGCAATTTTTTGCGAATTTAATAGGGTTAAAGTGCCCTCTTTATCAATTTTATAGGCATAAACTTTAGGATTAAGAGCTTCATACATTTCTTCAACAGCATACAAAAACCTTTTGTCTTCAGAAATCACAAGGTAGCTCGGGCTCCTCTGTTTGGTATAGTGTAATAACTTAACTGCGCCGGTTACCGAATTTATATGAAAACATCCAATACCTTCTCCAGTTGGGTTAACCGCAGGTGCTCCCTGCTGTGTATAGCTACCTGTATAAAAAATTGCCATTGTATTCAATAATTGAGGTGGTCATATTAAGCTACATAGTCTCTTATTTATTATTTTTCCTTGGCGGTCGTGGATCGTATTGTATGGTATGATTCATATACGCTCCATCTATGTAAATATCAGTTCCATTAATATAATCTGCCAAGTCACTAGCTAAAAAGGCCACTGTACCAGCTACATCGGAGACATTACCTATACGCCCCTGAGGTATCCATTTTTCGAACTTATTGCGCCCAAAATTGCTTATTTCTTCCTTATTCATATTGGTTTCAATAGCGCCCGGAGCAACAGAAACCACCCTGATATTACTTTCTGCCAATTCTAAGGACAAACATTTAGAAAACATTTTAAGACCTGCCTTTGCCGAACAATAATGAATTAGTCCTTTCCTAGGAACCACATCATGAATTGAAGAAATATTAATAATAACTCCTCCGCCTGTTTTTTCCATTCTTAAACCTGCTTCACGCGCGCACAGCCATGGCCCCTTTAGGTTTATATTTATAATTCTATCCCACACCGCTTCTTCAAGTTCGAGTGCATGAATAATAGTTTCTGCACCCGCATTATTAACTAGAATATCTATTCCTCCCAACTCCCGATCCATAAGAGCAAACATCTCTTTAACTTCTTGGGAATCGGCCACATCAGCTCTTCCGACGCAAACCTTGACATTATAGGTTTCCTGAATTTCCTTTGCCAGTAATTCTGCCTTTTTTTTATTACTAAAATAATTAATAAAAACATCTGCTCCATTAGCCGCTAGCTTTCTGCAAATTTCTGCACCTATACCCTGACTACCTCCCGTAACCAAAGCCTTTTTTCCGCTTAAATCTATGCTCTTCATTTATAAATTCATTTTGATGTTATTTTCCAGTTCTTTCTCTCCAGAATCTTTCTATTTCTTCTAATGATTTACCCTTAGTTTCAGGAACGAATTTCCATATGAACCAAATGGCCGGAAGTGTTAGCAAAGCGTAAATAAAGAAAGTCCCAGAAGGCATTACTGTTTTTATTAAAACTGGATTGGTAAGGGTTATTACAAAACCTGTTACCATTAGTGAAAAACTACCTAATGATACTGCCAGTCCTCTTATTCGAGTTGGGAATATCTCACTAATAATAACCCATACAATTGGTCCGAAGGAAAAGGCAAAACTTGCCACATACATTAATAATGGAATGATAACAAATTTAGATCCTATCGCAAATAATATCCCTACTCCGGTTAAAGAGACAAAAGCTCCCATAACGCCAATTAAAAGGAGTTTTTTTCTTCCAAACTTTTCAATATTCATAATGGCAACAAAAGTAAATGCACAATTTACTATGCCTACCAATACGGCTCCTAAAAAAGAACTTTCAACACTATTAATAGATTCATTGATGATATTGGGTGCAAAATACATGATAGCAGCAATACCACTTAAGTGGGCAAACATGGGCAGCAGTATCCCAATCCAAAGTGGAATTCTTAAAAATGGCTGAAACAATTCTTTTATACCTCCTTTTTCAGAACCCACCATTTTTTTTATCTCAGCCATTTGTAATTCGGCATGCTCTTTTCCGTTGATTTTTATCATAATTTGCATGGCCTCATTATACCGCTCTTTAGAAACCAACCACCTTGGTGTTTCGGGAACCACAAAAAGAAGGGTTAAAAATAGTAGCGCAATTGGTATTTCGGTACCAAACATACCACGCCACAATTCATCTACGAACAACCAATTAAAGAAACCTGAAGGTACATTAGAAATAACACCCGCAGCACTTCCTGCATGATTTAAAACGATCCAATCCACCAAAAACGCCAACAGAATTCCAAGTGTGATAGAAAACTGATATAACGAAACCATTTTTCCACGATTTTCTGGAAGTGACAATTCTGAAATATAAATGGGTGCTACCACAGATGTAATTCCAACTCCTACACCTCCAATGATACGAACAACAATTAAGAAATTAAACGCGAATTCAGCATCTGAAGTAACCCACATAGGGTTTTGTAAATCGCCCAAAAATTGAGGCGGCAACATAGAACCCATCGCCGAAATTGTCAAACAAAGGGCTGCAATGATCAAGGTTTTTTTTCTACCAAGACGATCCGTAATCATTCCAGACACAATACACCCAAAAATGGTTCCCAAAAGTGCAGATGAGACTACCCATCCAAGCATAGTTGGCGTTAATTGAAATTGTTGTTCCAAAAATGTATTACAACCTGAAATGATTGCTGTATCGTAACCAAAAAGAAAACCTCCAATGGTTGACACAAAACTTATTCCTAAGAGGTATTTAGACGTTTTGCTTTTCATGTTTATTCATTATTTAATACATAAAGAAGACTAGCAAATGATTCTCCTAAGCTTATATACCCAGCACTATTGTAATGTGCGCTGTCTGAATATCCGTAATCTTTAGTTTCTCTTACAATTGCTGCATTTTTATCTATTCTTGCATATTTTTCTTGAGCATATTGAACTAACTCACCATATTTCCACATTTTCCCTTCTTTATTCATCCCTGAATCCGATATTTTTCCAATAACAACAGGTAAATCATCCTTATGCAATGCGGCACGAATAAGGTTCATCAACCTCTTAAGATTTGTATAATATCGCAATGCTACTTCTTCAGTATGAAGTGCATCGCTTTCTCCTTCCATCCAAACAATTCCTGAGGGTATTAATCGATCAGAGTGGCCATCACCGTCTATATCTGATATTGCATACGCCTCATGCATAGTTCTGAGAAAAAAATCATATTGATTGATTCCCATTTTGTCTTTATCACCATTATAATCAGGATCCCAAGATGCAACTTTCTGAATGCTGTCAATTGAAGTCCCCCCATGAGAATATTTAATAATTGCAATTTTCTGATCGGGGTAAATTTCCTGCATCCTTTTTGCAAAGGAAAGTTCGACTCCGAACAAATTAGATATTATATTTTTATGTCCATCGAATGAAAACATTTCACCATGACCTGGTTTCAATTTTTCCCATTTACCAAGTCCTGCCAATGAATCATTAACCGCGCTAGGGTTACCATGAAAAATAAAAACATTTGCAAACTCTTGATTTAAGGACTTTGGCAAATCTTTATTGATACCATATCCAACCATATTTGACTGACCTCCCAAAAAGAAAACTCTAATCCCGTCCGTTTCTTTATGCTGACTGAACATAATGAATGGAAGAACCATAAAAATTAATACTACTCTTAGTCTAATATCTCTCATAAAATAAAATTATTTACATGATTCCAAACTTATTAAAAGCATCGACTGTGCTCATACCGCTTTCAAGAGCTTTCTTCACCAATTGCTCTCCTCTAGCTTTTTCAATCGCGCCAGTAAAAGCTTCGGTGACTACTGATTTGGGTACCACCAGCACACCATCGCGATCTCCGTATATAATATCGCCTGGATGGATTCTAACACCCTCAATTTCTATAGGAACTCGATAATCTATAACTTTGCCCCTAGGCCCCTGGTCCTGAGCATAACCTCCATAGGAAAATGTAGGAAAATCAAGATTCAAAATTTCATTTGTATCCCTAGACCAGCCGTGTAAAACAGCACCCGAAGCTTTCAATTTTATAGCTCTAGTACTCATTAAACCACCCCAAAGAGCATATCTTGGGGAAGATCCCGAACAGATATATACCTCGTTTTCTTGAAGACTATCTAAGGCTTCAAACATAATTCCAAAGGGTTTTTTCATCATTGGATTGTTAGTTACCTCTGCAGTTTCTTCAAAAACATCAGCTTCCAAAACTGGCATAGCTCTACCTATAACCACAAAATCATCACGCAAGGGTTTTATGGTTGGTGGTAAAAATTGATATTGAAGGCCTAGTTTATCCAAAATATCGCCGACAAGAGCCACAAAAAGTTCCTTTTTTGCAATATCAAAAAGCTCTTTATCATCTTTCCATAAATTCATAATTCTATATTTTTATAATCTATTATTAGTTAGTACTTTATTAACTTCAACACGCATAGCAGACAGCTGCTCTAAATCCAGTTTATAATACTCAAAATCAGACAGATGCGTATTAGCTTTTTCCACAATCAACACCTTACTTTCCTTTTCCATCGCAATATTATGCCAAGTACCCTTAGGTATATTATAGGTGACCAAAGGTTTCATATACTCAGCAGTAAAACTCAAACGCTTATTTTCAAATACCCCAGCTATCAATACCGCCTCGCCTTCCAGTAATACAAAAGCTTCATCTGTTTCATAATGGACATCTATCTTTTCTATATTTTTGATGTCCTGATCCTCAATATAATTTAATTGTGCTACCTGCCAATCGCCCTTAATTAAGAAAGGATGAAACCCTCTTTTTTTAATGATAAACTGCTGAATTGTTCCTTCCTTATTTATTTTCTGCATATATTTTTAATATTTAATCCCATTTTACTTTTTCAATATGAGCATATAGGTATCAATGGCATTCTTGCCTATATTAATGCTAATTTCCGTACCTGATTGGGCTTCAATAGTTTTTTCCTCCTTTTCGATCAAATTTACCTTAATCAACTCCTTACATTCTTCGGGTAGTTTTATTGTTACCTGTTTATCCTTTCCTTCCATTTCTACCAAACGCACTATAATACCCTTACCATCTTCACTCCTTTTAACAGTGCTAATGCGCACCATGGGATCGGACATTTCAAAAAAACCAGTGTTTTCTCCTAATACTCCTTTAGTGTTAAGGTTTTGTTTTAAAACAGTCCATAATTTATGATTGGAAGCGGTGCCAAACTGGTAAGGTATACTTTCACTTGGATTATGCGATGTCATTGAAAACTTAAAATGGTGATCTCCTGTTTGATGGTACCAATTTCCTTCCCCATGACAACTTTTATGCGATGACAAAAGAATCCCCTGTAATACAGAATAATCTACAGCTTCGCGAGTGGGATCAATCCAGTCTGCCAAAGCAACATCTGTAGCAAGCGTCACGCCAAATGTTTCATTCTCCGAACTAATAAAATTCATTACCTCCCTCGGGTGAATGGCATCAGGTTTTTGATCGTATGTGCCGCCCCAAGCCCAACCCATAGGAGCTTCTTTCATCTCGGTCTTCCCCACTTCAGCTATAGCCAAGGGTACTTCATATTTAATCTTTGCATCTTTCATATTTACAGGAAGTGCAAAACGGAATTCACGGTTATGGGTACCATCCCAATTCAATAAATCGATAAAAAAATCGATCTTTTTTTCTTGATGAAAAACTCGTATCTTTTGAATCACTTCAGTATGTTGAAATTTGGTTTTTGTTTCATATTCTGTGAAAACGTTACCGTCTTCAACAATACTCCAATTTGAAGGATTGGCGCTCGTTGTTTCATAAGTCGCATTATATGACTGCCCTCCATGAACATAAACGCCATTCATTTTAGGCTCGGTCATTTGCGTAAATTCGCCAGCACCATTGCCATCATATTCCATCATCATTACATCTCCACCAGAAAACTTTGTTGTATTCAAAACTTCTTTGCTTAAAACGTGGTCATATAAATAAGTAATTCCTCCATTACCTAAATGCATGGTATAATACTTATTGGACAACATATTTGATGCTATGTTTTTGTTAACGCCCGAACTATTGACTGTTCCACGTTTTAAATAGAATGTTTTATATCCAATAGAAGGAATGTCTGAAGCATAAAAGTGTAATTTGTTTTTATCCAATGTACTAGCCTGAGACGATACCACTTTTCCATTAGTATCTACAACATGGTATTTGTTTGCATTCTCTATAGTAACAGATGCCAATCCACTTCGTTTCCATGAAAGATCATTATATACCACTATGGCATTTTTCTTATTGGTTTTGATATTTTCAGAAATACCTTTCAGGAATTTTCCAACCAACCTGTCCGCTTCATTTGCTGCAAACTCCAACTTCGTCCTAAAAATACTATCAGTTATATGTCCATTCTTACCTCCCCAACCATGATCTGGGTAAATGGATTCTTCAAAAGCCTTAGATAAATCATCTTTTGGATAATTAGCAAAACTATTGTCTAATATAGACTTTACTGTTCCAAAAATTTCTGCAGACGGAAGCAGTCTACCAGATTTTCTTGATGCTGTAATAGCTTTATGATGACCAGGTCCATGAATATATGCCCATATATTGGGGCGATCACCTTCAAGACTATCAAAGTTAGCGTTTGGATTTCTTACCTCAGACAGAAAGTCCGCCACTGTCGAATGCCTTAAAGTCGGAATTTTAGCTCCTGTCTTGGAAATGATGGTATTCCATTCTTTAACAAGCTTACCATAATCAGTTGGACCAGAAGCATCGTTACTAATTACAATGGCAAAATGTGGTGAGAGCTTGCGCTCCCTGTAATAGTCACTCCACATTTTAACCCTGTTCTGAATTTTATGCATGGCTTCAATAGCATCCTCTTCAAAAAGTCGGTAAAAAATAACCGCCCAACCATAATTACCTGGCGAATATGTAAGTACCGAAGAACCATCTGGTGAATGCCAATCGAAAAAGCCTTCTTTCATTCTAGAAACAAAAAGGTTTTTAACCCCTGATTTTGCTAATATCTGTGGAAATTGCAATGTTCTACCAGGAACATCGGTATTAAAAGCTGTTTCCTCATTGATACCATCAAAGTTGTTTTCAATCCATAACTTCCCAAAATACATTTCCCTAATCAATTGTTCTCCTGTTTGCATTCCTTCATAGGGCTGGTTGTAAGTGGCTCCCCAAGTAAACCTTCCCTCGCGATAGCGTTCTATTACTTCTTCCTTTCGTTCCGGTTGATCCTCAATAAACTCTTTGAGGTTTAAGGCTTGTTCCATCCCGAAATAATAATGCTCATCTGTCTTCATAATATCAAGAGCTGGTGCGATGATATCATTTATTCGTTCATGACGGCAATATTCTGGGGTATCCATCCATGCTATATCCTGATGTGAAGACGCAATAATATGAAAGGTTCCTTCTTTAAAATAATCCCAATCTGAAGTAACCAAAGGCGTAAATAATTGCTCCTTGTTAGCGCCTTTTTTTTTGCCAACAAACTTTATAATCCCTGCTTCACCTATAACTGGTAACCAAACCTTAGCCTTTCCGCCTTCAACTTCTATTTGAAACGTTCGACCATCCTGAAAAACTACTTTTTCATAACTGTCTTTAGAATCTATATCTAAAGTTCCTTTAACTAAAATATTAGTTCCCCTGTATTCGTACCTATAAGGTTTCTCATATTCAATTGAAATGGTAGCCTTATTTGATGAATTTTGAGAAAACCCAAATCCCATTATCGTTACAAAAAAAATAGTACAAATGTTATATTTCATGATTAAATTATTTTTACTTTATGAACTCATCTTGACCTTTTAAAAAACTATTATTTGTTTCTTTATTAATTTACCAAACTATTTTAAGCGTTATAAAATCAGTAGGTGGCACTGCTATAGCATCTTTAACCACTTCCCCTAAACTATCATCTTTCATATTGTATTTATAAACCCCTGATGGTAGTTTACTTTTCCAGTTTAAACGAACATTTTCTATATGGTTTGATAAAGAGCGTAGTCTTATTAGGGCCGATTTGCCATCTTTAGTGGTTTTAAAAACTGTAGCAAACACTAAAGGATTACCCTCAATTTCTAAAATTTGTGCTAAATCAAAATCTTCTGTAATCGTTGTTGCTATTAAAGGCTGAAACTGCTCATTTCCAAAATGATTTGCCTTGGCAATATCACTTTTTGTATTATATGGAAGTATTGCATATTTAAAACTATGTATTCCTTCCTGACTTAACTGGAAATTAGTATGCCAATGATTATTCATCGCCCATGAATATATAGTCCCATTAGGATTTAGTTTATCTACCCATTGCTTAGATTCAAAAGCAGAGCCTATTATATTTGCTCTAATATCACCTACCTCAAATACTGGCACGTCTAAAGACGTCCACGCGATACTCTTATCCCCTTCTGAAACATTTACCCAGCGTCTGGCTGTTATCCAATTTCTATTAGCGCCTAATAACTGTTCCTTTTCAATTTCCATTTTACCCCATGGTATGTCTACAATTATTTCCGGATCTTCCATATTAAAGGCAAAACCAAAGTGTACCCCTTCCTTATCTGTAGTCCCTATTTTATTTAGTACATTGTTAATTTCTATATGTGCCTCATTCTTATATAGCGTAACCTCTCTTACGAGTTTATGTACGCCTTCTGCTGAAGATTCTATAACAATTGTAGCTATCAAAGGCCCATTTTCTTTTATAAAATACTTGTTGTTCCTTGTTCCAAATGCCTTATCCGTATTATCATCTTTTTTTAAATAATGGTAACTGTTAACCGAAAAATTTTCATCTTGTTTTACAAACTCTTCGCCTTCTCTTATTATACTAGATATGTCGCCTGTGTTTTTGTTGATAGTAACCTTTACAATACCATTATCTAAAACATTATCGTTACCTAGGGTAGCTTTTATATTTTCTTTCTTGTTTGTTAAACGATATTTTTTGCTGCCATATGCCTTAATCTCATCAACATAAAACAACAGTTCGCCTGTTGATAATTTTTGTGATAACACCTGCCCCCCATTCTCATCAATAACAGCGTTATAATCTTCACTTTGTGCTTTCGATAATTTTACTATCCCAGACCGATTCCATGACAGCGTATTGAACACTCCTAAAATTTCGCTATTTTCTTTCTCAACGGCATTTAAAGCCTGAGATATAAGTTCATGGCTCATTGCCTTTGATTTCTCAAAATGATCAAACTTTACTTGTAAAATCTTATCCGACAAAGGTTGTTGGTCTGGAACCATGTAGCACCAAGTATGTTCAGTTCCTAAAATAACATTTCTCCATGCTTCGTCGAATTTATCCCTATCAACGGGTTTATTGGAGTTTAGCATAGTCCATAATGTTTCTGCTTGCAATAAACGTTCTTTTGTTTGTCTATTTGTAGCCGTTTGCTTTGCAGCAGTACCTAGACCATCTGTCCAATATTCAGTGAAATCTCCCTTAAACGTAGGCAATTGGTCTCCATACTTTTCCTCAAATGCCTTTAAAATATCTGTGGCTCCGGCAATAACTAATTTAGGATAAGCATACTCTTCGTTCCAACTTTTAACCGCTTCCGGCAAATCAGCATCAATGGGCGTATTATCTGCCATCGCCCAGGACATCACAAAAATGTCATAAGGATAATAATCAGACACCTCTAATTGAGGCAGTATTTTATTGATATATGGCTCTATAAAGTTCTCTCTTGGATTATCGGTCTTAACAATCTCCAAGAGCTTCGATGGATCTGTTTGACCAGCCATTGATGGCCAATAATCCTTCCCTTTTATTAATGCTCCAGGATTATAGCTCCCTGCTTGTAGGAAAAGAATCTTGTTTTTTCCATTGGCATCTGCCCACCAAAATGGTTTAAAACTATGCTTAGTAGAACGTCCAACTCTATCATATCCATTATTAAATGAAAGGCAATATTTTATTCCTAATTTTGAGGCCACGGGAACTATACCCCAGGTCATTCCAGGAACGTCCACCTGAACGAATGTCTCTATTGGCTTTCCAGTAAGTTTTTCATATTTTTTACTAAACTTAAAAAACTCAATGAGCTCTTCTCCGTTGGTGTCTGTTGTTAACAGATTTGCATAACCTGCATCCAACCTTAGATAGCCTTTTTGGATACCTTCTACTATCTTATTCTTTTCTTCTGCCGAGGCCTTATTGAAGTACCTTTCAATCGGCCAAAGTCCTTCTGGATTCCATAAATACTTAGCCCCTTCTGGATAATGAGCTGTTTTTTCACCTAACTTAATGCCGTTTACCAAATTACGTGTATGGATTATTTCACAATTCTCTTGTGTATTAGTATATCCAATATCAATGTGTGAATGTGGATACAAATAAACCGTCCATAACCTTTTTTTAGGAACGACTATCCTTTTTGTAATCGTTTGAAACTTGGTTTTAATATGAATATCAATACTCACATCCTTATCAATAGAAACCCCTTCTGGTAGCAACAAGGTATATGTATCTTCTTCAGGCACTACATTTAAAACGGTTATTGATTTCCTTCTTTCAGAGGTGAAAGTTACTTTTATGTCTCCGTTATACGTATTATTATTAAAAACTAATTTCACTTCCCTACCGATACTTCCCTTTTTATGGTATTTAAAATAGGGGTGCACTATAAAGGTAATACTGTCGTTTATAGCTGTTGTTAATCTTTTGTCTTCGGGCATATTGAAAAAATCTGTATATACCTTACCAGTAAGATTGTTCTCGACATCATCTTCAGGGTTTGCCGTATTATTTTTTTTCTCTACCTCTTTGTTATGCACACAGGAAATACTTAGTAATATTCCATTTAAAGCTAACACGACCAAACTTCTCTTAAACTTCATTACTTTTTAATTTTTTCTTTTTAAGAATCTCTATCTTATTCTGACTTAAAACACCTTGCCAATTACTCTATCCAACGTATTAGCCATAAACAGTTTATTAGGCTATATACATCCAAACCATAGTATGAATATTCATTTTTTTAATCGCGTATAAGTTGATCTCTTTTAGACAACCTAACTCTTGTATTAGTTGAATAGAGGGATTTCCCATGTATAAAACAGGTATCAGAAATCCCCTTATCAACTAAAAAAACTAACTCAAAAACTTATTTTTATCAATACTATTAATCATTCAATAATTTTATGGCCGCTTTCATATATCCCATGGCATAAGCCATTCCCGCATACCAGGATGCATCACAGGTCATTTGAGGAGTATGATCTGGAATCAGTACTCCTTCAAAATTGTTCTTCTTTAAAATTCTCAATATCCTGAACATGTCAATATCCCCTTCATCAACAAAAACTTCTTTGTAGTGAGGTACTTTACCTACTATATTCCTAAAATGGATATAGCTAATCTTATCTTTTTTACTATAGGTTTCTGTTGCTTCATAGACATCACCTTCTGTCATTTCGGCAATAGAACCTAAGCAAAACTCAAGATTATTAGATGGGCTGGGTTTCAAATCAATCAACCGTTGATACATCTTTGGTTGATAAACCAATCTAGGAGTATTGCGGACATAAGGCATTGGTGGATCATCGGGATGGGCCGCTAATTTCACACCTGCCTCCTCGGCTACTGGTAATAATTCATCTAAAAAATATTGAAGCCTTCCCCAAAGCTCGTCATGACTTATCCTTGGTATAGTCCCCTCAGGCGCATTATCATCGTACACCATATTCCAAACCATCCCGTTAGGTATTGGCGTTTTATCCACAGTTCCATTCATGCCTACAGAAACAGCATTGCCTCTTGCATAAGGGCCAATATCCCTTGAAGACACACCGGCTAGTGAAAAGTTATATCCGAAAACAGGAATTCCTGCTTCTCCTACATTTCTAATCAACTGCTTGAGGTTTTCAATCTGTTCTTTCTTTTTCGGCCCGTCCAAAAGTATATCATGCCAATGTGCAGGATCGAAGTTCTCAATAGCCTCCAATTCAAGACCATTTTCATTGATCTCTTTTTTAATGGAACGTAACAAATCCAAGCTCCAAATTTCATTTGGATCACCAGCCTTGCCCCAACCATCGATTCCGCCTATGGGTTGATCTGCCTCATCTTTATTATGTCCAAAATAATCTACCAGATGAATTACCAAATGCGTTGCACCACATTGCTTAGCAAACTTATAGTGATCTTCATTTAGCATATGCCTGTATAATCCAAATCCTAATTTCATATGTATTTCTAAATTATTGTTGATTAAACCAAAATAACTCTACCTTAAATAATATTACAAATTAGGATTAAGTACTTTTTCATTTTGCGGAATAGGGAAATATCGATTGCTTTCGTCCAAAGTTTTCCCATTGGGCATGGTATATCCAATAAAATTCTCGAATCCCGTCCCATTGTATACTTTTTGGGTTCGTCGTTGGTCAAACCAAATGAGTCCTGCTTCCGCTGGAAACTCAAGGAAACGTTGTTTCCAAACTTCTTCTCTAAATTGATCCTGAGAAAGTCCAGAAACCTCTGGTAATCCAGCTCTTAACCTAACCATATTCAAGGCCAAATAGGCCAAAGCATCAGGCGAACCTGTCTCGTTTTGAGCTTCTGCATAAGTCAAGAGTACATCGGCATAACGTATTAAGGGTACATCCTTACTAGAAATTCCATTTTCTGTCCTAAATGCATCGTAAAAATATTTGTAAACAGAGTTATTAAAAGTAAAACCATCTAATTCATCAAAAAAGAACCCTTGATTTTGCCCTCTTAAATCTGATGCATCGTAAAGGTTGATATAATCAGGTTCAGGTTCCATACCCCCAAAGTGCAAGCTTTGATTGGTTATTGCTTCACCTCCTAGTGGAGTGAAATATGTTGAGATGGAGGACACAATTGACGCCCCATCGTATTGAACCATAAAAATATGCTCTTCGGTATTGTCAAAAGCAGGATTATTTAACTTATCAAACCAAGTTGAAGAACTATCTGTTAGAAATAAATTGTACCAATCGGCATCAATTACCTCTTTGGCTTTATCTCTTGCTAAAACGTACTTATCCGTTTGTAAAAGTGGGTCTCCTGCCATAGTTAAATACACTTTGGCTAATAATGATTTAACAGCCCCTTTACTTACTCGACCACTTGTACTTGTATTAGGTAATCCTGCGTTTTCTGCTATTAACAGATCGGGAACGATTACTGTTTCATACACCTCCTGTACACTAGACTTTGGTAGTAGTCCATCCTCAAGAGAGGTTGAAGGAACTAAATTAAGAGGGACTTCTCCGAATATTTGTACCAGTTGAAAGTAATAATATGCTCTTAAAAAGTGTGCTTCACCCAACAACGCATTAGCAATAGTAGCTGTTAATTCTGGGTCATTAATGTTTGGAATAGAGGCAATCGCTATATTAGCTGCTTCTATACCACCATAATATGAAGTCCACAAATTCTCAGCACTCGCACTGCTAGAACTATAACTTAATACATAAGCATCCTCTAAATCAGTATCTTGAGTTCCTACAGCAGGTTTTAATGTTCCTGTACTAACTTCCAAAATTGAAAAAGCCATTTTTGCAAAACCTGTCTTATTATATGGTAACCTTAAAAAAGCATAAATTCCATTAACAGACTGTTGAGCATCAAATAATGTGGTTCCCTCAGTTGTTTTTTCTGATCTTGGAGTCTCATCTAAGAAATCCTCACAAGAAAAAACGAAACAACAAACAACAATTAATATTATATATTTTTTCATAATCTTATTATATTTTTAAATTTATTCCCATATTTATATTCATCGCCTTTGGATATCCATTAAGTTCTATTCCTTCAGAAAATTGTCCTCCAAAAGAGCTAACCTCAGGATCGTACCCATGATAATCTGTAAGGATAAAGAAGTTTTGAAGATTTAAGTAAATTTTTAACCCTTGAAGATTAACCTTTTCGAGGAAATTTCGGTCAAAATTATAGGAAAGGCTTAGGTTTTGACCTCTTATAAAGCTTCCATCAAATACTTGTCCTGAATCGGCTCCATCAAACTTCTTAATATTTTTACGAACCCTTGGGTACATGGTATTTTGATTCTCAGGAGTCCATGCCTGATTATAGAATTTTTTATACGTATTACCATATCCCATACGGTCAACAAAAAGAATTATCGAATGATCTAGAATATCGTTTCCTTTACTAAGTCGTATGTCCACACTTAAATTCCAATTCTTATACGAAAATGTGTTGCCAATATTCATTGTATAATCTGGCAAACCGCTGCCTATAATTTGTTGATCATCAAAGTTCAAGACACCGTCATTATTCTTATCTTCTAACTTAATATCTCCAGGTATTCTACCATAAACAGCAGCTTCGTCTACCTCATCTGTTCCCCAAGTTCCTAATCGATTGTAGCCCCAAAAAGCACCTGCTGATTCACCTACCCTAAAAATCTGTTGGTTCCACCATATTGGTGCGGTAAAAATATCGGCATCATCAGTTCCAAGGGATAGAATTTTATTAACGTTCTTTGTGAAATTAATAGAGCTGCTCCAGCTAAAGTTATCGGTCATCACATTGGTACTACTAATTAACAGTTCTATTCCGTTGTTTCTAATCGACCCTGCGTTTGAAAGTATGGATGAATAGCCAGTAAATGATGCTAGAGGGACGTTGAACAATAGGTCTTTTGTGGTCCTGCTGTAATAATCTCCTGTAATATCTACTCTATTGAAAAGCCCAAGGTTAAATCCAATATTATACTCTTCTGTTTTTTCCCATCTTAAATTATCGTTACCTATGGTACCCTGAGAAGACCCGGTAAATCTTGTATTATTAAAGCTGACCTCTTGCTCTCCTAGACTAGAAATTCTGGCATAATTACCAATTGCATCATTTCCG
Source organism: uncultured Flavobacteriaceae bacterium (assembly GCA_947486785.1). GTDB lineage: Bacteria > Bacteroidota > Bacteroidia > Flavobacteriales > Flavobacteriaceae > Maribacter_C. The sequence continues at coordinate 52,259 of CANKUU010000022.1, forward strand.
CTCTCTCCATAGGTAACCCTTAATCTTAAGTCACTTAAAGTTTCTGAATCCTCTAAAAATGGTTCATTGGATACCTTCCAAGCTATTCCCGCAGACGGGAAAAATGAATACTTATTGTTTTTCCCAAATCTTGAAGACCCGTCGTAACGACCTGTGAATTCAAGTAAATATTTGTTCTTATAGCCATAATTTATCCGTCCAAAATAAGAATCGGTAGTATTTCTGCTAAAATCACTAAAAACAGAAGGCTCGGCTGTCCCTTGTCCAACATTATTAAAACTATAAAAATCGTCAAAATCCTGAGCAGTCAAACCAAACTGAAACACTTCATTTTCTTGTCTTGAAGCTCCAAGTATAGCACCAAACGAATGGTTTTCATTTATATTAGGATTATAACTCAATACATTTTCAATTAGATTTTGATTCAAATTTGTATTGGTTAAAGAAGCAGAGGTTCTGTTAACAAATGTATCAACTCGTCTTCCTATATGTGATCTTCCTTCTGTATTATAATTTAAGATTGAATATGACGTTCTTAATTTTAAATCTTTGGTGAAATTGATTTCAGTGAAGATGTTACGGGTAACTTGTCTTTTGTAAAAGTCTCTATTCAAAGCATTTAATCTATCCTTTGGTGTTGCTCCATACCATACATCCCAAGTTCCATTAGCGTTCAGTAAATCATCAGCATTTACAGCTGTACCATCTTCATATCTAGTAGGATAAATAGGTAAATAGAAAAGAGCTCTCATTGTAATATTATCAGCACCTATTCTATAATCATCTACAATGTTAGTCTTGGTATCAGAGTATGACATACTTCCTCCTACTTTCAACCAATCTTTCACCATGAACTCACCATTAAAGCGCATGGTGTTCTTCTTTAAAAAGGTATTTAGTAATATCCCTTCATCGTCTTGTGTTCCTGCAGAAAACGAAAAATTAGAATTTTCTCCTCCTCCTCTAACATTTACAAAGTATTGCTGGGAAACAGCAGTGCGTGTTGATTCATCCAACCAATCGGTATCGTACTTTGGTAAATCTGATCGGGTTCCATCTTCTGTGAACAATGCGGGATAATCTGTTGCATAATCATCAACAAAGAAACCACTTGGTGTACCCAAAGCCATTTGATCCTCATCTAACCTCACTTTCAGGTCTTTCCAATACTCCATAGCACTTAATACTTCAGGCTTATTGGTCAACCTTGCAACTTGTGAATTCGTATTTACATCTACAGAAATCTTTCCTGATTTACCTTTTTTTGTTGTAACCAATATTACACCATTTGCCCCTCTTGCCCCATATATAGCTGTAGCAGACGCATCTTTAAGGACAGTCATAGTTTCTATATCGTTGGTGTTTATTAACTCGATATCTACTCCTATAACACCATCAACAACATATAATGGTTGATTGTTTGCATTTAAAGAACCCTTTCCTCTAATGGTAACCTGCATACCACCTCCTGGTCGCCCTGAGCTATTAAAAACATTTAAACCAGCTACCTTACCTTGTAAATTGTCCAATGGATTTACAGATACCCTTTCTTCCATTTTACTTGAATTAACTGTTGCAATAGAGCCTGCTATATCTGATCTCTTGTCTGTTCCATAACCAACAACAACAACCTCATCTAATTTAGACGTACTTTCTTCTAAAGTTATGTTTACTTCTTTTTTTCCTCTCACACTAATCTCTTGAGTAGAAAAACCTATATAAGAAATAAGCAATATTGCATTTTCATCAGATACTGAAATAGAAAAGTTTCCATCAAAATCTGTCTGCACACCATTGGAAGTCCCTTTCTCGATAACATTTGCTCCAGGTAACGGAGTGCCAAAATTATCCTTGACCGTACCAGAAATCAGAATTTGACTTTCTGATTCTTTTACTCCATTAGGTGAAATGCTACTTAGCTTGGTTTCATTAACCACGCTATCTGCATGCCCCTTAGGTATTGCCATACTAGACCACGAGCCAAAAAAGACCAGTACGAAAAGCACACGACCACCTGCTTTTATTAATGATGATGATTTTCTCATAATTTATGAATTTAATTTAGTTAGTAATTTCATTTAATTAATCTATCTAAAGCATTTGAGCCTAACTAAAGCGCTTTAGTTTTGTTGCATAAGATAAAATCCTATGCTCCACATGATTTTTTTATCTCAAATTTAACATCCAAAACCCTTCTTCTGTAGTTGTCAAAAAGAGTATTCTTTTTCTCAATCTCATCAATCAATATATCTACACTAGCTTTTGCAATTTCTTGAATGGGCTGAAAAACCGCAGTTATAGGAGGATCAGCAAGGTCAAATCCAGAAATAGTAGAAAAACTCGATATTGCTACCTCTTGGGGAATTTTAATCCCTAATTCCTTAAGTGCTATTATTCCTTCCTTTGCCAAATAATGTGTTGAAAAGACCAAGGCATCCACTTTTTTCTTACCTCGAACCAATCTAGTTACAGCATTTTTGATTTCTCTGGTATAATTATCATATTTTAATGATTCTACTATAAGCTCCTGCTGTTTTCCTTGAGAACCTTCAACAGCCAATTTATATCCCAAAAATCGTTGCTCCATAGCATCTAGTTCAGATAAAATGGTTACAAAACCAATACGCTTCCTTCCTAATTCCAATAAATGCTTTGTCATTTTACTTACCCCTCCAAAATTATCAACAATTACATAGTTCGTGTTGATTTCCGGGTAATGCCGATCAAACAATACAAAAGGAAACTTTCCTTTTTGTAACCACTTAATATCCTTTGAATTTTGTTGGGTCGACGCTATGATAAGTCCATCCACCTGCCTATTAAGCATTGATTTAATAAGCCTAGACTCCTTATCAGGATTCTCATTTGAACTACTAAAGACTACAGTGTAACCTCTCTCCATAGCCCTATCCTCAATGCTACCTGCAATCTTTGCATAAAACATATCTGAAATATTAGGGATAATAAGACCTATCGTTTCAGTCTTCCCCCTACTCAACCCACGAGCAAGTTGATTTGGAACATAATTATTGGCTTTAGCATAGTCTAATATCCTTTGCTGCGTTTCCTGACTAATTTTATTCTCGTCTCCTTTATTATTGAGCACAAGAGAGACAGCCGTCATGGATACATCCAAATTTTTAGCAATATCTTTTAAATATAGTTTTTTCAAAAATGCCTATTTTATTATTCTAATTTCATGCTAAACAAACAACTAAAGCGCTTTAGCTGATGACGAATATAAATATTTCATCTAATTAAACAAAATATATCTTCAAAATTTCATTGTTCATCAAAATTTATTATTTCTGATTCAATTTGATAGAATACCTTATTTGAATACAACCGTAGTTGTACCTACTAACCTGAGTTCGACTTAAGAAAGTTGTTTTTTTAACATAGAAAAAGTAGAATATTTAGTATATTAAAGTAATGACTTTCAATATATTATAAAAATATTCT
>CANKUU010000023.1 GCA_947486785.1 uncultured Flavobacteriaceae bacterium
GTTTTAACATCCCAAATCTTAAAACTTAACCTAAATACAGAATAAAAGAATACCCAAATTAAAACCTACTTAAAAAAGCCCTCCAAGTTCGGAGGGCTTTTTTTATGGCATATAAGCACATACTAGGCAGGTAGTTTAATTGTAGCGTATATAGCGCCAAAACCGACCCATTATTCAACTAAATACTATTGATTGGGGCTCAAAAAATATAAACAAAAGGTATTTCATCCGTAAAAGGATGCCATTTAGCGCCATTCGCAACATCTTTTGGTGTTTTTACAACAAACATTTAGCGATAAGCTACACTAAATATAACTTTACGGCGTATTTAGGTTTTTAGCCCAATGAAACTGTCTTAACCGAAAAAATTATAAGTATTTGGATTTCGCCCATGTCTAAAACATAAGCTCAGATTTGATATTATTGACTGTAGCATCTTATTTAAGAATCCTACTTAACTAAAAAAAAACGCCTCGACAATGTCGAGGCGTTTTACTTTTAAAGTAGCATTGGTAAACTTATAAAGAAAAGTTTAAACCAAATAACCAATAACTTTGAATTGGATTATCAACATTATCGAATGTTGGTGTTGGTGTAATAGCTGGTAATTGACCTAATGCATTAGCCAAAGCCTCTTGTTTATTGCCTCTTAAACCAAATTCAAATCCAAGACCAATACCTTTCCATAACGTATAGCCAAAAGAGTTAATCCATGTCCAGTTTGATAGGTCACCACTTTCGTAACTCTGAAAAGTAGATAAATTTGTTTTAAAACTTATATCTCCAATTTGCCTTGTATAATCAGCAACTATTTTAGCACCTAATGAAGACTCATATGCTGCATCATTATTACTAAAAACAAAGTTGTAGTTTAATGGGTGTATTACAACAACCAAATCTTTTATTGGAGTCCAAGTTGCACCTATACCTAAATCTAAATATCCAGGATCATTAAAATCGTTAATGATAGAAGATCTGTATTCACCTAAGGCAGAAATAGCAAATTTTTCAGAAAGTTTATACCCATATAAAGAGGTAACATTAAAAACATCCGTAGTACCATTAAAACTTTTATCATCGGTATCGATATCTTTGTTATCAATTTTAACCCATTGAGCGTTGATATTTGCAGCATTTCTCCAGAAAAACTTTTCTCTGTCTAAATTTGCATAAGCGTTTAGGGCAATACCTATTGTACCTGCGCTATTATTTGGTGTGCCTTGCGCATACCAATTACTGGCTCCCGATAGGTTTGCACCTACAGTACCAAAAATACCTTTTTTCCAACCAGGAAAAGCATCAATTTCACTTTGAAGCGCATCAACCCTAGCTTGAACCGCTTTTAAAGAATCTTTTTGAGCCGCTTGTTTGGCTTTTAAATCTTCAATCGTTTGTGCATTTGCAAATGTCATGGCTAACATAGCTGCAACTGCGAAAATTACTTTCTTCATAATGTTTAGTGTTTAATTTTTTATGAAACGCAAAAGTACTAATTGTTACTAATATCTCTACGCTTAAACTACTTTCTTTTAAAAATAGGCACCGCAGAACATGCTTCACCGTACATAATACTTTTGGCAACGGTTTGTAGCCTTTCAGTTAACCAAGTATAGGCATTTGCAGGAATTGGTTTTGCGCCACAGCCTTTAATAATAACTAATTTGTTTACAAAAGGAGTTAGCTCTAGATCTTCGATAATGGTTTGGTAAATTGCAGTTTCTAGTTGCTCTAAATTACCGACAACTACTTTTTTCGCAAAGGGTTGTAATTTTGAAGCAACTAGCATATTTGCCCAGCCAGGTATAATGGCATCTGTAGAACATTGTAAAGCAACGTAAGCATCTTTGTAGATACTAAAATCATGTGTATCAACAAAAGCTCTAAATTCCTTTTCTCTAAGTACTAAACCTTCAAATAACCAATTTTTTAAATCTAAACTAAAGCGCTTACCAACAGGGTAATACTCTTCTAGATCAAAAGTAATTAGTTTACTTTGGGCAACTCTATTTACTATTTCGTCTGACATGATTTAACCTGACTTATTACCACATTGTGGCTAATGATACATGGTATTTAAAGAAAACCTAATTCTAATTTGGCTTCTTCGCTCATTAAATCTTGAGTCCATGGTGGATCAAAAGTAATTTCTACTTCTGCATCTTTTACCATGTTTATTGATTTAACTTTCTCTTCAATTTCTATGGGTAAAGATTCGGCAACAGGGCAGTTTGGCGAAGTTAGTGTCATTAAAATTTTAACATCATTATCTTCATTCACCATTACATCATATATTAAACCTAACTCGTAAATATCTACTGGAATTTCAGGGTCATAAATGGTTTTTAACACATTTACTATTTTTTCTCCTAATTCTTTGGTGTCTATGGTAGTATCTTCGCTCATAAAGCTTTTATTTTAATTGTGTTTGATACGCTACAGCGTATAATTTCAATTGTTTAATCATGCTTACCAAGCCATTTGCTCTTGTAGGTGACAAATGTTCTTTTAAGCCGATCTCATCAATAAAATCGGTTTTAGCCGCAATAATATTTGCAGGAGTTTGATTGCTAAAGGTGCGTATTAAAATTGCTATAATTCCTTTGGTAATAATAGCATCACTATCGGCAGTAAAAACCAACTTGCCTTCAACTAACTCTGCATGTACCCATACTTTGCTTTGGCAGCCTTTTATGATATTGTCACTTGTTTTATATTGTTCATCGATTAAAGGAAGTGATTTTCCTAACTCAATCATATATTCATAACGCTGCATCCAGTCTTCAAACATGGCAAATTCGTCAATAACCTCATTTTGGATGTCCTCTATACTCATGGTTAAATTTTAAATAAAATTACAATATCTTAACTAGCTATTCAACAGTTTAATATAATGCTTGTTTCGCTATCATTTAAACGATTTTAAAGAAAACCAAAACATTAATTTTCTTGGTTTTTTCTTCTACACAAATTATTTGTAGCCTACAAAGTTACTTGTTTTTTAGCTTTGATAAAAAGTTATAATCATAACTAAAAAAGTACGCCCCTACCCATAAATCAATTTTTCAAATTTTGATTTGGTTTAGCAAAATATTTTTTAGTACGCGTACATCTTAGAACAAACAATGCTATGAAATAAGACTAGAAGTATAAGTACTTACTATACGGCAAAACAAATCGAAAGAATACACACAATTATAAAAGAAAATCTAAAATAGAAACAGCTTAAGTTAAAATAATGGCTATTTAAACCAACATTTTTGCTGCTAATTTTACACCATCAACCATTACGTCTATTTCATTTTTAGTGTTGTAAAAACTAAAACTTGCACGAACGGTTCCTGGAATTTTGAAGAAATCCATGATGGGCTGTGCGCAATGGTGACCTGTGCGTACGGCCACACCTAATTTATCTAAAATTGAACCAATATCGTATGGGTGAAGCCCATTGATATTAAAAGAAATTACTGCCGTCTTTTTTTCTGCAACGCCATATATTTTTAAGTCATCTATTTCAAGTAGTTTTTGTGTTGCATACACTAATAGGTCATTTTCATAAGCAGCAATTTCAGAAAAGCCAATAGCATTCATATAATCTAAAGCCGCTGCAAAGGCAATTACACCACATATATTGGGGGTGCCAGCTTCAAATTTGTGCGGCAAATCTGCATAACTCGTTTTTTTAAAAGTTACTTCCGAAATCATTTCACCACCTCCTTGGTACGGTGGTAATTTGTTTAACCAAGCTTCTTTTCCGTACAACATACCTACCCCTGTAGGACCGCATACCTTATGTGCAGAAATGGTATAAAAATCAGCATCTAGGGCTTGCAAATCTGCTTTTATATGGGGTGCTGCTTGAGCCCCATCAACAAGAACCGCTGCACCTACCTCATGTGCCTTAGCTATGATTTTCTTAATTGGGTTAATAGTACCTAAAGCATTAGAAACGTGGTTACAGAACACCAATTTTGTTTTATGCGACAACAAGGCTTCATATGCTTCCAGTATTAACTCGCCCTCTAAATTCATCGGAATCACTTTTAATATTGCCCCTGTACGTTCACATAACATTTGCCATGGTACAATATTAGAATGATGCTCCATTGCAGAAACCAGAATTTCATCCCCTTTATTAATCAACGAAGCAAAGCCATTGGCGACAATATTAATACTATGGGTTGTACCCGATGTAAAAATAATTTCGTGCGCTTTAGCTGCATTAAAATGTTTTTGAATGGTATTTCGTGCTTGCTCGTATTTATCAGTAGCCTCTTGCGATAAAACATGCACCCCTCTATGTATATTTGCATTGTAGTTTTGATAATAGTCTACAATAACATTTATTACTTGTTGTGGCGTTTGCGAAGTGGCCGCATTATCAAAATAAACAAGAGCCTTGCCGTTTACCTCACGTTTTAATATAGGAAAGTCTTTTCGTATGTTAGTTACATCAAGCATAGCGTCGTTATGAATTTTTTAAGTACCTATAAACTTTGTGAGAAATTTAATCAGAGGAAGATTTCTACAAATCAAAACCTAAATTAACCCCAATTTTTTTGGCAATAAGCTTGTTTATTCTTGTTTTTAATTCTGGTATACGTACACTTTCTAGCACATTGTTTGCAAAAGCATACATTAATAAAGCGCGTGCTTCTTTTTTTGGAATACCTCTTGATTGAAGATAAAACAAGGCATCTTCGTCTAGCTGACCAATAGTACAACCGTGAGAACATTTAACATCATCAGCAAAAATTTCTAGTTGCGGTTTTGTATTTATTGTCGCTTTATCGCTAATTAAAATATTATTGTTTTTTTGAAAAGCGTTTGTTTTTTGAGCAACTTTATCTACAATTATTTTTCCATTAAAAACACCTGTAGAATTTTCGCCATAAATACCTTTATAATCTTGATGACTTTCACAATTTGGCTGTATGTGATGTACAAGGGTATGATGGTCTACATGCTGCTTTTCTGCTAAAATGGTTACCCCTTTCATGGTAGAGTCCATATACTCTCCATTTTGATAGAAATTCAAGTTATTTCTAGTCAATTTTCCGCCTAACGAAAAAGTATGCACATTTACAAAACTTCTATCTTTTTGATCTACATAGGTATTGTCAATTAATGATGCCTTAGCACTATCATTCTGCACTTTATAGTAATCTATATTAGCACTTTTTGCAGCAAAAATTTCGGTTACTGAATTGGTTAAAACCTCATTTGAAGTTAGGCTTTGGTGACGTTCTATAATCTGTAATTCTGCATTTTCTTCAACGATAATTAAGTTTCGAGGTTGCAGCAATAAAGAGGCCTCGTTACCTGTAGCGAAATGGATAATTTCTACTGGTTTTTTAGGCATTTTACCTTTAGGAATATAGATATAAGCACCTTCTTTACTAAAAGCAGTATTTAGGCTGGTTAACGACTCGTCTTTAGAGGCTACCTTATTAAAATAAACATCTATTATCTGTTTGTACATGGGCTTTGTTAAAGCCGAACTCATTAAACAAATGTCGACACCATCATGGGTAGTTTCTGACAAATGAGAACTGAATACCCCATCTACAAAAACAATTTTATAGGTGTCAATATCATGTATAAAATACTTTTTTACGTCTTTGTATTCCAACGTTTTCTCTTGCTTAGGAAAAATGCTAAAATCTATCTTTTGCAAGCCTTTTAAAGAAGTATATTTCCAAGCTTCTTCTTTTTTTGATGGAAATCCTTTTATTTCAAAATTTTTCATTGCTTCAATACGAACGTCGTGCACTGGGTGCTCAACGTCAATATTATTTTCAAACGCCATGAAAGAAGAAACTAATTTATCTTTTAAATCCATTTTTACTTAGTGTTAAGAAGTACGGTGTTAAATACTTTGTATGCTTTTATAGCTACTATTATTAAACTACAGCTTCATTTTTAAGCCAGTCATAACCCTTTGCTTCTAATTCTAGTGCTAATTCTTTACCTCCAGATTTTACAATTTTTCCATTATGCAAAACATGAACAAAATCAGGAACTATATATTCTAAAAGACGCTGATAGTGAGTAATTACCACAACGGCATTGTCTTTACTTTTTAGTTTATTAACCCCGTTTGCAACAATTCGTAAGGCATCAATATCTAAGCCCGAATCGGTCTCATCTAAAATAGCTAGTTTAGGTTCTAACATAGCCATCTGAAAAATTTCGTTTCTTTTCTTTTCTCCGCCTGAAAATCCTTCATTTAAAGATCTTGACAAGAATTTTCGGTCAATCTCAAGCATTTCTGCCTTGTCACGTATCATCTTCAACATATCTTTAGCGGGCATATCTTCTTTACCTCTTGCCTTTCGCGACTCGTTGATAGCGGTTTTGATGAAATTAGTAACCGAAACCCCTGGAATTTCAACAGGATACTGAAAAGATAAAAAAACACCTTTATGTGCTCGTTCTTCTGGTGCATCACCTTCTAAATCTTCTCCATTTAAAACCACCTTACCTTTTGTAACCTCAAACTCTTCTTTACCAGCTATTACCGAAGCTAAGGTACTTTTACCAGATCCGTTTGGACCCATTATCGCATGTACTTCACCCGCTTTTACTTCAAGGTTGATACCTTTCAATATTTGCTTATCATCTATACGTGCATGTAAATCATTAATTTTAAGCATATTCTTTATTTTAAATATTCTGGTGCCTTTGGCAATTTATTAAAGTCTTCTTTTTGGTGTTGTATAAACACTTTTGCATTCTTCTCTTTGGCAAAAGCTTCAAAAGCATCCATACTTTGTAGCGTTAAATCTACATCTGTGTTAAAACTGGGTACTCTTTTATGGGTTCTGTTTTCATAAAAATGATACAAATCTCCTGTTAAAAGTATTGGGCCGCTTTCTGCTAAATTTAAATATAATATTTGGTGCCCCGGGGTATGCCCAGGCATAGATTTTATGACTACACTACCATCGCCGAAAACATCAAAATCTCCATTTAACAGTTGTACATTACTTAACTGAGCAATTGCATTATATATATCTGGGTTTGATTGCATCATGTCTGCACTAGTTACAAAACTATGTTCAGCCTCTTGCACTAGCCATGTGGCTTTATGCATTGCATTGGCATGCCCCGTATGGTCAAAATGAGTATGTGATAAGGCTATATAATTGATATCTTCTAAAGAAAGACCTATCGATTTTAGTTGATCTACAACTTTCTCTTTTCTAGAAATAGTAAAATTACCGTTAGGCGTTGTAAACGGTTTTTCTGCGGTAGTTAAATTTTCTGGCAAGCCCGCATCCCACATTAAATTACCTTTCGGATGGCTTATAACATAAAAAGCGTCCGCAAATTCTTTACTTTGCCCATGATAGGTTGTGTCTTGCGAAAACAATTCTAAATTGTTTACCATAACCGTGCCTCCATCAAATGTGTATAGTTTTACATCGGGCTTGGCACTTTCTACTATGGTTGATTTTAGCTCAACTTTATTCTTTTTAGTGTCTTTACAAGCCATAAAAAGAAAGACCAATGCTATAAATAATACGCTATTTTTCATTACTCTTTTTATTATCCTACAGAACCTTCTAAGCTAATTTCTAAAAGTTTTTGTGCTTCTACAGCAAACTCCATTGGCAATTTATTTAAAACCTCTTTACTAAAACCATTTACAATTAAGGCAATCGCTTTTTCGGTATCAATACCTCTTTGGTTGCAATAAAAAATTTGATCTTCACCAATTTTACTAGTCGTTGCCTCGTGCTCTATTTGAGCAGATTTATTTTTTGCCTCTATGTAAGGAAAAGTATGAGCACCGCATTCATTGCCCATTAACAGCGAGTCGCATTGCGAAAAATTTCGAGCATTTTCTGCTCTTGATCCAATTTGAACTAGGCCTCGATAGCTATTTTGAGATTTACCCGCCGATATGCCTTTCGATATTATGGTACTTTTTGTATTCTTACCTAAATGAATCATTTTGGTACCTGTATCTGCCTGCTGATAATTATTGGTTACCGCTATAGAATAGAACTCACCTACTGAGTTAGCTCCTTTTAAAATGCAAGAAGGGTATTTCCAAGTTACCGCAGAACCTGTTTCTACTTGGGTCCATGAAATTTTTGCGTTTCTTTCGCAGATTCCTCTTTTGGTTACAAAATTGTAAACCCCACCTTTACCCTCAGAATTGCCAGGATACCAATTTTGTACCGTTGAGTATTTTATTTCAGCATCATCCATTGCTATTAACTCTACCACCGCCGCATGCAATTGGTTTTCATCTCTTGACGGCGCCGTGCATCCTTCTAAGTAACTCACATAGCTACCTTTGTCTGCAATTACTAAAGTTCGTTCAAACTGCCCTGTTCCTCCCTCATTAATTCTAAAATATGTAGATAGCTCCATAGGGCAACTCACCCCTTTAGGAATATAACAAAAAGATCCGTCAGTAAAAACAGCTGAATTTAGTGCTGCATAAAAATTATCTGTAGTCGGAACCACGGTACCCATATATTTTTTTACCAATTCTGGGTGCTTTTGAATAGCTTCTGAAATAGGCATAAAAATAATGCCCTTTTCGGCCAAAGTTTTCTTAAAGGTGGTAGCCACAGAAACAGAATCTACTACAATATCAACCGCAACATTTTGCAGTTTCTTTTGCTCATCAACCGAAATACCCAGTTTTCGATACATCTCTAGCAAATCTGGATCAACGTCTTCAAGTGTTTTATTAGGATCAGCTGCTTTGGGCGCAGAATAGTAACTAATCGCTTGAAAATCTGGCTTCTCATACCGCACATTAGCCCATTCGGGTTCTTCCATTTTCTCCCAAACTCGAAAAGCTTCTAGACGCCATTCGGTCATCCATTCTGGTTCATTTTTCTTTTTAGAAATAGCCCGAACAATACCCTCATTTAATCCTTTTGGAAAAGTATCTGATTCAATATCTGTATAAAAACCATATTCATATTCTTTGGTTTCTAACTCTTTTTTTAATTCTTCTTCTGTATATGCCATATCTTTTCTAGTAAAATAGTTTAAAAAGAAAATGCTTAAATTTTAAACTACTCTCTTTTTAATGAACGTGATTTTATTAGCTACCTAGCTCTTTATCAATATGATTTAAAGTTTAAAATAAACAATATTAGGATAAATGATTTCTCTTTTCGTCTTTATTACATTGAAAAGCTCTCGCCACAACCACATGTTCTTTGAGCATTGGGGTTGTTAAAAACAAAACCCTTGCCATTTAAACCACCCGAATATTCTAAAACTGTTCCTACGAGATATAAAAAACTTTTTTTATCTACAATGATACGTACATCATTATCTTCGAAAACTTTATCGGTTTCCTCTTTTTTTTTGTCAAAATTTAACTCATAGGATAAACCGCTGCACCCCCCACTTTTAACGCCTACACGTACATAATCGGTAGCTGCGTCAAAGCCTTCTTCGGTCATCAAACTAATGACTTTCTTTTTAGCTGTTTCTGATACTTGAATCATAATTTTTTAAAATTTAAGATTCTTTTTTATTTGGTTCAATTCTAAATAGTTTACAAATATAAGGCATAAGTCTCTTTTTTTAGTCCTTGAGAACATTAATATATAATATAGCAATATCGTTGAATTCTATTAGAACGATTACTATTCTAATAAATAGAATAAAAAATTATAAAATATTGATTAACAATTGTTTAAGTATTTGCTAATGTGTTGTAAAGACAGGTAAACTATTTAATTTTCATTACCACAACATCGGTAGCTCCTTTATTTTGAAGATTATAAAAATCAGTACTCGATGTTTCGCCTACAATAATTATGCTGCCTTCTTCAGTTTCTAAGGCATCAAATCCGTAATCTAAACCAGCACCACCAAAGGTTTTTTGCCAAGTCATATTACCGTTTGCATCTGTTTTTATTAGCCATATATCATTTTCACCCTCATTGGCGTTTGTGTCTTTATCAGTACTTTTAGAGTTGCCAACGAGTATATAACCACCGTCTTTACTTTGGCTTACGCTTTGTGCATCATCAAATTGACTACCTCCAAAACTGGTTTCCCAAACTAAGTTACCAGAAACATCAATTTTAATTAGCCATATATCCGATTCTCCATTATTTTTAGACACATCAACATCGTTGCTAAAAGTATTACCTGTAATAATGTAACCGCCATCAGCAGTATTTGCGATATCTTGGGCTCTTTCAATACCAGTACCCCCATAAGATTTCTGCCAAACAAGATTACCAACTTTATCTATCTTAACTACCCAAAAATCATAACTTCCTCTAGAATTATTTATATCAAAATCATCACTTTCTGTAAAACCACACATTACAAAGCCACCGTCATTAGAACGAACAACGGCATGAGCCCGATCATTATTTGAACCGCCATAATAGCCTCGCCAAATTAAATTTCCTGTAGCGCCTACCTTAGTGCCCCAAAATTCGCCAACCCCATGCCTAGTTAAAGATGAATTGTTTTTTTCTGTATTGCCGTCTGCTCTTGCCGAAGTTATATCTAAAAATCCGGCAAAAAACAAACCTTCATCTTCAGTTTCTAATATATCGTAAGCGTGATCATGACCAGAAAATCCAAAACTTTTTTCCCATAAAACTTCTCCTAAACCATTTACTTTTATTACCCAATTATCATGAAAACCTTCATTATTACTTGCATCGCCATCGTCGCTCATTGCGTACCCAGTTAACGCATAACCACCATCTTTTGTTTGCACCAAACTTTGCCCTCGGTCGTCTTTACTACCCCCGTAAGTCTTGCTCCACTCCATGGCACCAAAAGCGTCTAATTTTAAAAGCCAATAGTCGTTTACAGCTGTATTCTTAGTTTCTAAGTCACCATCAATACTATTTGAAAACCCTAAAATAGCATAACCACCATCTGTAGTACTGATAACTGCTTTGGCAGTTTCTTCGCCGCTGCCCCCAAAATTCTTAACCCAGTCTAACTCTCCTAAATAACGATATGTGGAAGTGCTATCAACAGGTGATTCTTCACTATCTTTAATACAGGATAGTAAAACAAAAAAGCAAATAAAAAGAAAATAATTTTTCACTATTTAATTCGATTTTTTAATGACAAATAATCCCGATTCTATGTCACTTACTATAATATTACCACTAGCAAAATACGGATAAACACTCCAAACTCCTTTAAAACTGGCATCATTAGAATCTACAAAAGTGTCAAAATATCCTATTTCGGAAATACTTTTACCTGTAATATCCGAAATATCAAGTATGCGAACACCCGCCGCGTAATTTGCCAAAAAATATTCATTGCCTTTCACATATCCATTATGATCAATGGCACTAGTAGTGCCTAAATAAGTTTCATGCAGCAAGGGGTTATCTAGGTCTGTAAAATCAAAAAATAATGTACGAGATCTAAAACCACGTTCAACCTCATCTAACTCATCACCTAAAATAAAATAGCGCTGATCGTCAGAAAACCAACCCTGGTGTGTGTACTCTATATTTGGATATAAAACTGAAGAAATAAACTGCGGGTTGTTTTTATCAGTAACGTCGACAATGACTACAACGTCTTCGTTAGCGCCTACATAAATTTCGCGTCCGGTATAATCAGTATCCGGACCGGTATAGCTCACCACTTGTGCATCATGTGAATATCCTTTTTCACCATACCCTCCGGCTGCTACTGGGTTTTTTGGGTCTTGGATATTAATAAAATGAACACCGCCTCTAAATGTATCACCTCTAGCTGTGCCCACCACATAAGCAAAACCGGTATCTTCGTTAATGACAATATTATGTGCATTACCAAAACCCGTGTATCGCGCATCTGCCGCAAATTCTTGTGGAGCATTTGAAACCTCTCGTAATTTTGTTAAGTCAAAAACTTGCATGCCATGGCCTTCTGCTTCTGATACAATAAAAACATGATTGTCATATACTTTAAGATCTCGCCAAGATGATGAACCTGTTGCCGTTGGTAATTTACCTAAGTAAACCAAATTTTCAGTATCGGTAATATCAACAAATGCAGTACCATTTACCAAACCGATTATTGCATACTCTTTTCTGGTCGATGCATCTGTCCACCCCCAAATATCATTAGCTGCCTGCGCTGAAAATTCAGAAACGGGAATAAAACCCTTTAAATCATAATTACTGCAAGGAAAACTGCCTGCAAAACCCCCTTCACAAGGCGTAAAACCCAACCTTTGACTTGGTGTTTGTATTGAGGGAGGGTTGCTCGCCTCTTCGCTTTTAGAACAAGAAAGTACGACCCCTAACGTTAAAAATAAAAGAATGCTTTTTTTCATAAGTAATAAGTGTTTTGCCTTGGTATAAAGATAGTGCTAATTCATTTTTATAAACTACTAAGTTAAGGCATATGTCATATAAATAGTTTCGAAATATAAGTCTGCTACCATAGATTCATATTAAACGCAGCAATTTCTGTTCCAAATTTACCTTCAGCATGGCAAATTCAAAAGTGTAGTTTCAACTCAAAAAATACCCCTATTTTTGCAATATGATTGAAGATAAAAACCAAGAACGAACCTCTTTAGAAAAATTAGGAGAATTTGGCCTAATTGAACATTTAACTAAAAACTTTTCATTACAACATCAATCAACAGAGACTGGTGTTGGTGATGATGCGGCAGTTCTTGATTTTAAGACAAAAAAAACCTTGCTATCTACAGATTTACTGATTGAAGGTGTACATTTCGATTTAAGCTATGTGCCTTTAAAGCACCTAGGCTACAAAGCAGTTGTGGTTAACTTATCAGATATTTTTGCCATGAATGCTACTGCTACACACATTACAGTATCTATCGCTGCCTCAAACCGTTTTCCATTGGAAGCTTTGAACGAATTATATGAAGGTATTGCTCTGGCTTGTAAAAAATATAAAATTGATTTAGTTGGGGGCGATACAACATCATCAACAAAAGGCCTTTTAATAAGTATTACAGCACTAGGAGAGGCCAACCCTTCGAATATAACCTACCGAAATGGGGCAAAACCAAATGATTTATTGGTGGTTTCTGGTGACTTAGGTGGCGCTTACATGGGTCTTCAAATACTTGAACGCGAAAAAGAAGTGTATAAAGTTAACCCCAATAGCCAACCCGATTTAGAACCCTACTCTTATATCATTGAACGTCAATTAAAACCCGAAGCTAGAAATGATATCGCAGAACTTTTAAAAATTTTAAAAGTAACACCCACCGCTATGATTGATATTAGTGATGGTTTATCTTCAGAAATTTTACACCTCTGTAAAAATAGTAAGGTTGGATGTAATTTATATGAAAATAAAATTCCATTAGACCCTACTGTAATTTCAGCTTGTGAAGAATTCAAGATCGATAGTACTATGGTAGCATTAAGTGGTGGTGAGGACTATGAATTGCTGTTTACGGTAGATCAACAAGATTTTGAAAAAATAAAAGGAAATCCGAATTTATCTATAATTGGCCATATGACAGATAGTGCCGAGGGAGCGCATTTAATTACCCGTGGAAATTCTAAAATTCCGTTAACTGCCCAAGGTTGGAACTCTTTCAAATCTGAATAAACGCATTGTTAATAAACGGCCAAAAAAACACTAAACTAAAACCATAGTTATCTGTTTTTAGTGACGTAAAGCAAAAGCTATTTTAACAAAAAAATCCCAAAAATCAAGCGTATTCCTTTCATACTGTTGTGGGGCGAACGACAGGTAAGAGTAGTGGAGTTTACTTAATTTCTGGGAGTAAATTTTGAATTCTAAAAACTGTTTTTAAAATTCGCTTGCCAAAGCATGATTAAGCTGCATGTGCTGCTCGATGTCTTTTTTGATATATACTCTCTAGTGTTTTATTTATATCTTGTAATTCTGGTGTTAAAGTACTAAGGTTACCTGTTGCATCTGTAGTAACTTCTTTACCACAATGTATACATTTGTACTCTTTTATATGTTGTGTAACTTTTTTAGAAATAGTGTAATGATGACCGAAAATGTTGCAAATTACTTTTTTCATGCTTGTAGGTTTTTTCTAACTTTCTCTACGTTTGGGGTCGTATAAAATGCTAGGGTTAATTTAAATTTGATCTTTAAAAGTGCTATTTAAACACTTAGGACTACAGAACGCAAGCATTTTCATTTTTATTGGATATTCACATCCATTATTTCAGTTTTTTCGATGAAATGCATTTTTTTAGATGAACGAATTATTTTCAACAGCCAAGTACGAGCCTGTACTTAAATTAAACAAGACAACAACTCTAGGTAATTTTAAAAAAACGCATCCCCTATCATCAGCTTATCCATATTTATTTGAACAAAAAAACATTCAAATTTTGCTATCTTTCAGCACAATTAAATTTTAATGAATACCACCAAAGAAACTCTCGTAACTGCATTTGCTTTGTTTTCATTATTTTTTGGTGCAGGCAATCTAATGCTGCCTCCGCTTTTAGGCTATCAAGCTGGGGTAGATTGGTTTTGGGTTACCCTTGGTTTTATGGTTACCGCTGTTGTTATTCCTATTTTAGGAATTTTGGCCCATGCCAGACTGCAAGGCACCATGTACGATTTTGGCAAAAAAGTATCACCTGCCTTTAGCACGGTTTATTGTATTCTGGTATACCTTATTTCTATTACAATTCCATCTCCTAGAACTGCATCTGCAACCCATGAAATTGCTGTGCATCCTTTTTTGGGCTCTAGCCCATTAATAACAAGCAGTATCTATTTTGCCCTGGTTTTAGTTTTTGTCTTAAATAGATCTAAAATAGTAGGCTTTATCGGCAAATTTTTAACCCCCCTTATCGTTGTTATACTTTTAGCGGTAATTGGTATTGGCTTAATTACTTCGGATGGTATAATGAATACCTCCTCTTTTTATAACCCTATTTCGAAAGGCATATTAGAAGGCTACCAAACTTTTGATGCTATTGGTGCCGTTGTAGTTGGTGCTGTTGTCATCATTTCTTTAAACTTAAAAGGACACAACTCGTTTGAAGCAAAAAAAACAATGATTCGAAAGTCGGGCTTTATTGCTGGCTTAGGATTACTGCTTATTTACGCTGGTTTAATTTCTGTAGGTTCTTTTTTCGGAACCGATATTAAAATAGATGATACCCTTAGTGGTGATATGCAAAGAGCCAATTTACTAAGAGGCATAAGCATTGCATCATTAGGTGCTTTTGGCAATAAAGTACTAAGTATTTTAATTGCTTTGGCTTGTTTTACAACCGCAGTAGGTATTGTTACTGGTACTGCAGATTATTTTAAAGGTTTATTTAAAAACTCCCAAAAAGTATACCTTATTACCGGGGTGCTTTCATGTGTTATCGGTGTAGTTATGGGGCAGCTAAATTTTCAATCGATTATTGTAATTGCAGTACCTGCTTTAATGTTTATTTACCCCATTACTATTGTATTAATACTATTAAATGTGGTACCCGAAAAGCTTGGTTCTGCTCTCGTTTTTAAAGCGACAGTAATAGCCACAATCATTTTCAGTATTCCTGATTTTTTAGGAAGCATTGGGCTGGGTAAATCTATCGCAGAACTGCAACCTTATATTCCATTTAGTAGGTTTAGCTTGGGTTGGGTTTTCCCTGCTTTTCTTGCTTTTATTGGCGCTAACCTTAAAATACATTTTAAAAAGTAAAATGAAACAACTATCTAAACCTACCGCTATATTTTTTTCCTTTTTAACCATAGCATGTAGTTCTTATGAAGCCGATGAAGAACAAGCTGTAAAAGAAACGCTTACACAAATGTGGGATGCTATTGAAAAAGAAGACATAGACAGATACGCAAGCTATATTCATAAAGATTTTACCCAATTTGGAGAAACTGATCCAACTTTAAATATCGGAAAACAACGCGAAGTAAACGAAATTAAGGCATGGATAGAAGATTCTAAAAATATACACACCGAAATGATTTCTCCTTTAGTGACGGTTAGAGGCAACACCGCTTGGGTCACCTATTATTGGTCCGATCATGGTATCACTAATGGAAAGCCCTTTAAATCGAAAGGAAAATCTACTCGTATTTTCGTGAAAGAAAAAGGAAGATGGCTTTGTATTCATGGGCATTATACATTGGTACCTTAGCCCACAGTTAACACCCATGAATATAACTAGTTACTTTGCCATTAAACTCTCAATTTCATCTGCTTCAATGGGTATATTTGCCATCAAATTAAAGGGTTCTCCTGTTTCTTGTATTACCACATCATCTTCTAAACGGATACCCATATTTTCTTCTGGAATATAAATACCTGGTTCAACTGTAAAAACCATATTGGCTTTCATTCCAGTTTTTAAGGCACCATAATCATGTGTATTTAAACCTATATGGTGGCTAGTGCCATGCATAAAATATTTTTTATAAGCTGGCCATTCAGGGTTTTCATTCTGCACATCAGCTTTATCGAGCAGTCCTAAACCTAACAGTTCAGAAGTCATTAATTTACCACATTCTTTATGGTATTCTGCCCAAATAGTACCCGGAACTAATAATTTTGTAGCTTCTTTTTTAACCCGCAATACCGCATTGTAAACTTCTTTTTGACGATTTGTAAATTTTCCGTTTACAGGAATAGTTCTGGTTAAATCACTAGAATAATTAGCGTACTCTGCTGCGACATCCATTAAAATAAGATCACCAGATTTACACTGTTGATTATTCTCAACATAATGCAACACATTTGCATTATTTCCAGAAGCTACAATAGGGGTATATGCAAAGCCCTTAGATCTGTTTCTAACAAACTCATGCAACAACTCTGCTTCTATCTCATACTCCCAAACGCCTGGTTTTACAAAACTCAATAGGCGTCTAAACCCTTTCTCTGTAATATTACAGGCCCTTTGCATTAAAGCAATTTCTTCAGGTTCTTTTACACCTCTAATATCTTGTAAAATGGGATTGCTTTTTGCATATTGATGCGCTGGAAATTGCATCTTGCATCTGTGAATAAAACGATCTTCTCGTGTTTGCGTTTCAACCGCCTGCCTATAATGCTCGTTGGTATTAAAATAAATGGTATCAGCTTCGGTCATCAAATCAAAGAAAATCTTATCAAAATCTGACAACCAATAAATGGTGCTAATTCCTGAAACTTCGGTTGCTCTTGGTTTGGTTAATTTCTCACCTTCCCATACCGCAATATGCTCATTCGTTTCTCTAACAAAAAGAATTTCTCTATGCCTCTTATCAATAGCGTCAGGAAATAATAGCAAAATAGTCTCTTCTTGGTCTGCCCCACTTAAATAAAAAATATCACGATGCTGCTCAAAAGGCAAGGTGCTATCTGCACCAATAGGGTAGACATCATTTGAATTAAAAACCGCAATGCTTTTTGGCTTCATACGGGCCATAAATTTACTTCGGTTGCAAGTAAAGAGCCTATTACTAATTTGTTCGTATTTCATTGTTCTTCTATTTATTTTCTAAAAATAAGAAATACCAACAGCTAGCCTAACAATAACTCTATTTATTTTTGTAATTTTCTAGACTAATAACACCAAGTGAAAACCAAATGCAAACTAGATTTAGCCATATTTTATTTTTAATATGCCTCCCTTTCTTAATCTTTTCACAAGAAGATAAAACTCCTTTTAAAAATTTAAAATTTCGTTTTATTGGCCCAGAAGGAAATAGGGCAATAGCCATTGCGGGAGTGCCGGGTAACCCAATGATTAATTATATTGGCGCAGCTTCGGGTGGCCTCTGGAAAACCGAAGACGGCGGCATTAATTGGAAGCCTATTTTTGATGAGCAAGATGTTTCTTCAATTGGCTCATTGGCCGTAACACCTAGCAATCCAGATATTATTTGGGTAGGTACAGGAGAAACTTTTGTTATTCGTCCTGCACATGCCATGGGCGATGGCATTTACAAATCGGAAGATGGCGGGGCAACTTGGAAAAATATGGGTCTAAAAAAAACAGGCCGTATTGGGCGAATTATTGTACACCCAACAAATCCTAATATTGTATATGCAGCAGCGCTTGGACATACCTACGGACCTCAACAAGAAAGGGGTGTTTATAAAACAGTCGATGGTGGCAAAACGTGGAAAAGGATTTTTTTTGTTGACGAAAACACAGGGGCAGCAGAGTTAGCACTTGATGTTAAAAATCCTGATCGACTTCTAGTGGGTATGTGGTCAATTCACATAAATACATGGGGCTTACGAAGTGGTGGCCATGGCGGAGGTGTCTATCGCTCATTAGACGGAGGTACTTCATGGACAGCACTAGCTACAAAAGGTTTGCCTGGGGGTAAAAATAAGCCTGTGGGCAAAACTGCTGTTGCCATTTCACCATCGAAACCTAATATCGTGTATGCACTTTTTGAAATTGATAGCCCAGCTTTATATCGCTCTGAAGATTTTGGAGAAACATGGTTTCTTCAAACCCGAAACCATGATATTGCAGAGCGAGCACCGTATTATACGCGAATGGCTGTTTCATCATCTGACCCCAACGAACTGTACTTTGCTAGTGTTAAATTTAGCATTTCAAAAGATGGAGGCAAAACCATTGATGCAGGCTACAAAGCAGGAGGCGACAATCATGATATTTGGGTAGACCCAAGCAATGCAGATCGCATTATGGTTGCGCATGATGGCTGTGCAAGTATCAGCTTAAATCATGGAAAAACTTTTAATCGCGTTGTTCTTCCTATAGCCCAAATGTATCATGCTTCTACAGATGATCAAATACCCTACAATGTGTACGGAAACCGACAAGATGGCTATTCTTATAAGGGGCCAAGCAATAGTCGTCAAGGTTATATACCGGTCGGTTTATGGCGTGGTGTAGGCGGTTGTGAAAGCGGTTTTGCACAACCAGACCCCAATAATAATGACATTGTTTGGTCTGGTTGCTATGATGGCGGCCTGCAGCGCTATAACGCCAAAACAGGACAGGCTCGTGATGTACGTGTTTGGCCCGAAGCAGGGTATGGTTGGGCGCCTGCGGAAATGAAATATAGGTGGAATTGGACTTTTCCGATAGCATTTTCTCCTCATACCAAAAATCGTGTTTATGTAGGTAGCCAATTTGTACATAAAAGCGATGATGATGGGCAAAGTTGGCAAGTGATCAGTTCTGATTTAACACTGAATGATAAAAGCCATCAGCAAAATTCTGGAGGTATTGCAATAGATAATTTAATGACTTTTGATGGCGCTACACTACTGAGTATCGCAGAATCAAAATTAGAACCAGGGCACATTTGGACAGGTAGTAATGATGGCCAAGTTAACTTAACCAAAAATGGTGGCGTAAATTGGACGAATGTGACCGCAAACATTCCTAAGCTACCAAAATGGGGATCAATTTCTAATATTGAACCCTCTAAACACAAAAAAGGAACCGTTTATATTACGGTTGATCTACATCAAATGGGAGATTTTAACCCTTATGTGTATAAAACAGAAGATTATGGCCAAACTTGGAAATTAATTAGTACTACGGTACCAAAGTCTGTACACAGTTTTGCGCACGTCATTAAAGAAGACCCCAAACGAGAAGGCATGCTCTACTTGGGTGTAGATAATGGAATTTATATTTCTCATAATGATGGAAAAAGTTGGATGCGTTTAAAAAATAACCTGCCACCCGCCCCCATATATTGGCTTGATATTCAAGAGCGTTTTGATGATTTAATTGTATGCACCTATGGCAGAGGGTACTATATTTTAGATAATATTTCACCATTACGTGAGTTTGATACCGATGCAAAAGATAAAGAAGTGCACCTATTTAGTTTACGGCCAGCCTATCGCTTTCAAAATGTAGAGAGTATAAAAACAGATGGTCCTAGCATGAATTCAGGAAAAAATCCTGCATACGGGGCTGAAATTAACTACTATTTAAAAGACAGCACCGACCAAAAAGTAGAAATTCAAATACTAAAAGGAGCAAACGAAATCGTAAGAACTTTAAAAGGAGAACAAGGCAAAGGCATTCATCGCATCATGTGGGATTTACGATATGAACCCACCTATAAACCAAAAATTAAGACTACCCCGCCCGGTAGGCCATGGGTACAATTGAATGGAGAAGGATGGCGCCCCTTAGTGACTTGGGATTTAGATTTGATGCGCGGCCAATTCGGCCCAAAAGTGGTTCCTAATTCATACACCGTAAAATTAATCGTTGGCGAACAGGAATTTATAAGAAAATTAGAGGTTTTAAAAGACCCAAACACCGAAGGCTCTATAGCAGATATTGAACAACAGGTGGCTTTTTCGCTAGAACTACGTGATGCTATAAATATTGCCGTGACTTTAATTAATTCAATTGAAGATATAAAAAGAGAAATTAAAGAAATTACCCCTAAATTAAAGCATCAATCAGATAAAAAACAAGCAAGATTACTATTTTTATCGGCCCAATCTATCGCGAAAGGGCTTTATGATATTCATTTAACTGGCGCCCGAGAAGACGCTTTTAGGTCGCCCATGAAATTATATGGCAGGCTTAGTGCCCTGGCAAGTGATATTGGTGGTTTTGGGGTTGATTTTAAGCCAACAGATCAGCAGCGAGATGTTTATGCCATTTTTAATAAACGTTTAGAAACTGCCAGCAAAAAGTTTGAAACCTTTGTGAAAATTCAGCTACCGAAACTTAATAAACAAATTAAGAAAAGCGAATTTCAAATTCAAGGTGGAGAAGAACTAAAAAATTAACCAAAAAAAGAAAAACTATGAACAAATGGAGCGTTTTTATGGCTTTAGTTGCCTTATTAATTTCTTGTAACGAGAAAGAAGAAACAGAGAGTCAAGCAGCGCTTTTTGCAAGAATTGATAGTGAAGTTAAACAAAATTCAAAAGCATATACCACTCTAAAAGAAGCTACCCAAACTATAGGACATCGCCTAACAGGCTCTGAAAATGGGGCAAAAGCTGAAGAATATACTTTTAATAAGTTTAAAGAATATGGTTTTGATGATGTTGCTTACCAAAGCTTTGAGGTTGAAGCATGGGCTCGTGATCAAGTAACTTTAAAAATTGATGACAAAGACACCAAAGTCGTTAGCTTGGGTCACTCGCCTGTAAAAGCAGAAATTAATGGAGAAATCGTTGACATGGGCAATGGTCTTGATGCTGATTATGCAACTAATCCCAAAGCTGTTGAGGGCAAAATTGCTTTAGTTTATATTGGCATTTTAGAAGGCAGTGAAGAGGGTTTAACCAATCTACATCGCAGTGAAAAAACAGCCCTTGCCATAAAAAATGGAGCAATAGGTATTATTATCATCAATCAAGTTCCTAACGGAGTTCTGCTAACGGGTACTGCTTCTGTCACCGGAGCACTTATCCCAATACCCGCGGTATGTATAGGAATGGAAGACGGAATGGCTCTAAAAGAAACCCTTAAAACATCAAAAGCAACTGCTGCCATTTCTATGACCAATAAAAGTGATAAAATAAAAGCAAGAAATGTAATAGCCACTATTACTGGAAGTGAACTTCCTGAAGAAGAAGTTGTCTTAGGTGGACATTTAGATTCTTGGGATTTAGCAACTGGGGCTATAGATAACGGCATTGGATCTTTTGCAGTTTTAGATATTGCACGTGCTTTTAAAGCAAATAAGCTTCAACCAAAACGAACAATAAAATTTGTTATGTTTATGGGAGAGGAACAAGGTCTTCTAGGTTCAAAACATTTCGTGAATGAAGCAATCAAAGTTGGAAAAATTGACGCTATAAAATACATGATGAATTTAGATATGGCAGGCAATCCTATTGGAATGAATGCTGGCGGAAAATTAGAAGATGAGCAGTTTTTTACCACTTTAGGTGCTGCCATTCAACAACAAGACACGATATACCAAAATACATTTACCAACAAATCAGGATTGCACAGCGACCACCAACCTTTTATGCTTGAAGGGGTGCCTATTTTATCGGTTCACAGTAACTTAGATCGTTCAATTTACGGTTGTTACCACTCTGACTGCGATGATTTTAACTTGGTAAACAAAGAACACATTACCAACACTTCACGTTTTGGCACAATGATGCTCTACAGTTTAGCAAATGCAGACAAACTACCTGCCACTAAAATGGATAGTGAAACTACAAAGAATTTTATGATCAAAAATAATTTAAAAGAAAAGCTAATTATTGGTGGTGATTGGAAATGGGATAACTAATTACTGCATAAAATCTGGATCGCAACCATAAGTTAACAGAGCTGCTCTGGTAAGAGAAATAATATTTACATCTAAAGGTATGGGGTTGATAGGTTGATCTAAAGAATCGCGCTGAACTGAAACAATGGCGTCTATAACATCCATACCTTTAATTACTTTACCAAAAACGGTATAATCACCATCGAGTCGGTGCTCACCTTCTTTATTTTGAACTATATAAAATTGGCATCGAGCAGATAGCTTTTGAGGGTTTCCATCTCTACCCGCACCTAGTGCTCCGTAAACATGAGTTAAAGTACTATCTATTTCGGGTGACAACAAATATTCTGGATCATTAAACCCCTCAGGAGTATCAGGGCAGCCACCTTGGGCTACAAAATTGGGTATTACTCTATTAAAACTTAAAGAATCCCAATACCCAGCATTGGCGAGTTCTATAAAGCTGGCTTTATGTTTTGGAGTTTTATTATAAAGCCACAACAAAACACTACCCTTTGGTGTCTTTATCTCACCTATTTCGTAGGTTCTTTGCCCTTCGCAAGCTAGTAACCCTCCTAGTAAAAATAAACATAATACTATTTTCATAAAGCTATTTAATTTTAGTTATGCTTCACTTAAAAAACAAATTACAAGACATACATTATTATTTAGCGAAGAACAAAAACAATTTTGTTTAAAAAAACTCTTAGTGATCTGTTACTATTCTTTACGAATTTATCAATTATTCTTCTTTCGCCTATTTTTAGGCGGTTTGCATTTCAAACAATAGTCAGAATAAGTTTGTATTTCAAGCAATACCTTATCATGCTCTAACGCAAGTAACTCTTCATTTTTACCTAAATCTGTCGCTTTTAACACTCTGCTACTTTCTAAATTCATTTCTTCTTGCAACTTTTCAAAAATGGGTTTAAAAAAATTAGTGCTCGAAAAAGCTCCTTTTTTTTCATATAACTCTTTTCTAAACTTTCTAGCATAAAGTTCGGTTAAGTCAAAGTTGTACTGCACAAATTTTACCAAGAAATTGGCTATAATTGAATCGGATGCTGTTATTATAGCCGCATTTTTATTAAAGGTAGTTTTTACTTTATCGTTAAAGTTTTTAGTAACAATAAATTTATATGCACTCATATCAAAGGCGAAGTCAAGATTGATACCAGAAAAAATTGAGTAGCTTGATAATTTTTTATTAATCTCGGTTTGAGGAGATTGAAAATCGCTGAGCTTCAATTCATAATCACTCGACCAAGTTATAACAGATTGACCAAAACCAAAGAAACACATTAAAATCAAAGTTAGTGTCAAAATAAATTTCATATTCCTGTTTAAGATAAGCGTTTTACAAAAAATAAATTTAAGCAAAAATTAAAACACACATACAGCCTATTTTACTAACTGCTAAAAACACAACATTTGAAGTATCTTAATACACCACTCTTATCTTGTTCCCTAAACGTTTCTTTAACTAAGTTTTATTAACTTCCCTGACTAGAAATTTTAAAATAATGAAATACTCTTTTTTTATTGCCTTAATATATGTATCACTATATAGTTTTGGACAAGCGATACCTAGCGAAGCAAAAAATGTAGAAAGTGAATTAGCTTTTAAAGGCAAGCTTAAAGCAAATTCTCTAGTGCAAAACATACCTTTAAAAAACATTGGCCCAACGGTTATGAGTGGTCGTGTTGTTGATGTAGATGTAAACCCCCAAAATTCAATAGAATTTTATGTAGGCTATGCTTCAGGCGGCTTGTGGTACACCAACAATAACGGAACATCATTTACCCCTATTTTAGATAATGCCAACACCCAAAATGTTGGTGATATTGCCGTAGACTGGAAAAATGGAACCATTTGGCTAGGTACAGGTGAAAATAATTCTTCACGTTCATCTTACGCAGGTATTGGAATTTTAAAATCTACAGATAGGGGTAAAACTTGGCAGCACATGGGTCTGAGCGATTCGCATCATATTGGACGTATTGTTATTAACCCCGAAAACCCCAACGAGGTAGTTGTAGGCGTAACGGGCCACTTATACTCAACAAACGAAGAAAGGGGCATATACAAAACAAGTAATGGAGGTGTAACCTGGACCAAAACTTTATTTATTAGTGATGATACTGGTATTATTGATGTAGCACATGCGCCCTCGAATTTTAATATTATGTTCGCAGCAGCATGGCAAAAAGAACGAAAAGCTTGGAATTTCTCTGGTAATGGTAATGAATCGGGAATATATAAAAGTATAGATGGTGGCTCATCGTGGAACAAAATTTCTACGGCTGAAAGTGGTTTTCCTGTCGGCGAAGGTGTGGGTAGAATTGGTCTTGCCGTTTTTGATGAGCAAACGGTTTATGCAGTACACGACAGTCAATTTCGACGAAAAACAGCTAAAAAAGAAGAAAACAACGGGCCGAAATTAACCCAGAATAGCTTTAAAACGATGTCTAAAGAAGATTTTTTAAAGCTCGATGACCAAAAATTGAATACTTTTTTAAAAAAGAATGGCTTTCAAGAAAAATATCGTGCCAAAAATGTAAAACAACTTGTCAGAAGCGGATCTGTTGAACCAATTGCTATTGCTAAGTACTTAAAAGATGCTAACGCTACGTCTTTCGATAGCCCGGTTATAGGTGCAGAAGTATACCGAAGTGATAATGCAGGTAAGACATGGAAAAAGCAAAATGAGAATTATATAGATGATCTTTACTATAGTTATGGTTATTACTTTGGTGAAATTCGAGTAGCAGCTACAGATGTCAACAAAATATATTTAGAGGGTGTGTCTATCATCAAATCTGAAGATGGGGGTAAAACTTATAGTGCCATTAATGGTGACAATGTACACTCAGACCATCAAGCCTTATGGGTTAACCCAAAGCGACCAGGACACCTACTAAACGGCAATGATGGCGGGCTTAATATGAGCTATGACGATGGGGCACATTGGACAAAGCTAAACAGTGAACCTCTTGGGCAATTTTATGCTATCGCTGTAGATCTTCAAAAACCCTATAATGTTTATGGTGGGCTGCAAGATAACGGTGTTTGGTTTGGGCCGCACAATGCCCCCATAAATACACGCTGGCATCATACAGGCCAAAACCCTTGGCAATCTATTATCGGTGGTGATGGTATGCAAGTGCAAGTTGATCATAGAAATCATAACATAGTATATACAGGTTATCAGTTCGGAAACTACTATCGAATTAATAAAGAAACAAAAGAGCAACAGTATATTCAACCTAAACATGAGCTGGGTGAAACTCCGTACCGTTTTAACTGGCAAACCCCTATTTTACTTTCCTCTCACAATCAAGATATTTTGTATTTAGGCAGCAATAAATTACATAGATCGCTAAACCAAGGCGATGATTGGGAAACCATAAGTGGAGACTTAACAAAAGGGGCTAAAAAAGGAAATGTTACTTATGGCACCTTAACTACCCTATCAGAGTCTC
The DNA here is from genome assembly GCA_947486785.1 of uncultured Flavobacteriaceae bacterium. Taxonomy (GTDB): domain Bacteria; phylum Bacteroidota; class Bacteroidia; order Flavobacteriales; family Flavobacteriaceae; genus Maribacter_C. The sequence continues at coordinate 25,612 of CANKUU010000023.1, forward strand.
CTTGTAAATTTGGACTCCTATATACTGGTAGTGATGACGGAATAATTCAAATAACTAAAGATGGTGGCGGCAGTTGGAATACTATTTCAAGTAGTTTGCCTCAAAATTTATGGATTAGTCGAGTGCTTGCCTCTTCCCATAAAAAAGAACGCGTTTATGCAAGTTTAAACGGATATCGCTACGATGATTTTACTCCGTACTTATTTGTAAGCGAAAATTATGGTAAATCATGGATGCCAATATCAGGTACGATGCCCAATTCACCTATAAATGTAATATTGGAAGATGTTAAAAATGAAAATCTTTTGTTTGTAGGTACCGACAATGGCTTATATGTATCCTTTAACAGAGGGCAAACTTGGGATGCTTTTGAAAACGGAATGCCAAATGTTGCAGTACATGATTTAGTTATTCAACCAGAGGCTAAGCATTTGCTTGTAGGCACACATGGGCGCAGCATTTACAAAGCGGATATTGAAACGCTACAGTTGATGACCAAAGAACTTATGGCTCATAATTTATTTCTTTTTCCTTTAAAAAAAATAAAACACTCGAAACGGTGGGGCCGTTCTTGGAACAGTTGGGGTAAAGCAGAAACTCCGGGTCTAGATATTACATTTTACTGTAAAAAGGCAAGAATGGTTTCTGCGGCTATTAAAACTGAAGATGGTATTGTAGTAAGCGATAGCACCTTTGAGACAACTAAAGGAATTAACGTTTTGTCACATGATGTTACTTTTTCAAAAGCTGGTAAATTAGCCTATCTGAAACAGCATAAGATTGCGCTTGAGAAAGCTGAAAATGGCAAAACCTATTTAATCAAAGGCAAATATTGGATAGAAATTAAAGCCAACGGGGTAGTAAAAAAAATGAATTTTGAAATTGAATAGCAATGCAAGTAAACATTAAAGAACTTGCTCAAAAGAGCCTGATAGGTAAATCGGTACAAATGTCTTTAGCAAATAACAAAACCTTTGAAGTTTGGCAGAGTTTTATGCGAGAAAAATCGAAGATTAAAAACCAAGTGGGTACTGATTTATATTCGATACAAGTATACCCAACAAAAGATTATTTCAAAAAATTTAATCCACAAAATCAGTTTACCAAATGGGCCGCAATTGAAGTAACTAATCACCATAATATTCCAGAAGGTTTTCTAGCTTTTCTTATACCCGCTGGAGCATACGCAGTATTTAAACACAAAGGAGCTACAAATACATTTCAACGAAATTTAAATTATATTTTTACAGAATGGCTACCGCAATCTTCATACCTTTTAGACCATCGACCCCATTTTGAATTGTTGGGTAATAACTATAAAAACGGAGATCCAAATTCTGAAGAAGAAGTTTGGATTCCTATTTGCAAAACGCTTTAAAATTGATATTTTAAAATATAAAACAATACTTAAATGAAAAGGCTTATTATAATTTGTTTAATTGGTATGTGTACTGCTGTACAACAAAGCAGCGCTCAAGAAAAGCAGGGTATAAAAGTACTCCTTGTAGACGGTCAAAACAATCACGAACAATGGCCAAAAATTACCTTTTTACTAAAAACCTATCTTGAAGAAAGTGGCTTATTTTTAGTAGACGTAGCGCGTACTGGCTACACCTGGAAAGGAGAAAAGTACATTGCTGAGTTTCCTATAAAACATCTGCAAACAACTATTGCATTAGAAAAACCAAAAACAGATCCTGATTTTAGTCCTAAATTTTCGAACTATGATGTTGTCATTTCTAACTTTGGATGGAACGCCGCCAATTGGCCAGAACGAACACAAAAAGCATTCGAAACCTTTATAGAACAAGGTGGTGGACTTGTAGTTTTTCATGCCGCAGATAATTCTTTTCCTAACTGGAAAGCCTATAATACCATGATAGGTTTAGGTGGTTGGGGCGATAGAACCGAAAAAGATGGGCCTTATGTATTTTACAATGACAAAGAAATTTTGACCACCGATAACTCACCCGGTAAAGCTGGCGCGCACGGGCCTCAAAACGAATATCAAATTAAAATAAGAGATACTGAACATCCCATTACCAAAGGCATGCCTAAAGTTTGGATGCACACCAAAGATGAGCTCTATAATAGTTTAAGAGGTCCAGCAAAAAATATGCAAATTTTAGCAACCGCCTACTCTGACCCAGAAAATCAGGGTTCGGGCAAACACGAGCCAGCTCTAATGGCGTTAACTTACGGTAAAGGCCGCATATTTCATAACATTATGGGGCATGCAGACTATTCTGTAAATTGCATTGGCTTTATAAGCACCATGCTTAGAGGAGCAGAGTGGGCTGCAACAGGTAAGGTAACACAAGAAATTCCAAAAAACTTTCCTTCAGCAGAAAAATCAAGTTCAAAAATTTCTAATAAGTAGTTGCCTTATCTTTAGCAGCAACAAAGCTTTGTATTCTCCTGTTAAAAACAAACCTGTAAACAAAACTTCAGGATGCTACAATTGGTACAGCTGCTAACAGGACTTTTACCCAAAAAAAATAGTCCCAAGCTAAACTGGCGCATCAATTAGAAATAAAATCACAAAAATTTAAAAAAGTTAGGTTAGATTTTATAGTCTTAATTTAAAGAAAACAATATTTTTTTAGAAAAAAAATAGTCCACATGCCGCTAAAAAAAAGAAAAAAAATAGAGAAGAAAAAAGCCTCATCTTTTGGTGTGATAAAAAGAGCACAAAATTATCTAATTGAGTCTCAAAATAGCCTTATATGGACTTATATTTATTCCAAATTAAGACCTTAAAACCATAAAGAAGTTTAATTTTAGAAGCAATTCAGAGCATGGCACTCTTAAAAGAGAAAAAATCAAAAACCAACTGAGGAGTTGGTTGTAGTTTTACAAAACGTTCTAAAACCTTTTAAATCCTAGCTGAAATTCACAAAAAACCTATGACCAACACCCTCACCAACTCCTCAGTTGGTTTTTAACAAAAAAATAAATTCGTTTTTGAAAGAAATTACAGAGGGCAACACTAATTTTACCTACATTTTTTATGGCTTTTCCGATATTTTAATCTGCTTATTCTCTCGTAGCTTAAAAACAATTAAATTTTTATCTTTTGGCAAAACCAAATCATTGCTTTTTCCACAAAAATGTTCGTACGATAAGCACTAAATAATAGTCTATCAAAATAGATCTTAATTTTTTTTCTTAAGATGAAAACATGCCCCTTTAAAAACCTCATCAGTCTATTAAAAAATGATTTACTGATTTTATACCAAATACACTCCAATAAAAAGAACCCTACTTTGCTTGGCTTAAGGCCTCGCTTCTAACTCAGTATTAAGCTATCTAACTCATCCGAAAATCGTTTTGCAAAGTACACCGTCTTACAGTGCTACAACAGTCGGCTGTGCGGTGCAATTTTTAAATTTTGTACGACATTCTAAATATCCTTTAAAAAAATAAGTCCCATAAATTCTACCTCTAATTCACGCTTAGTTATATCTTTTTTACTATTTCATTTATGGTTTGCCTACTTTTAATCGATATAAATAACATACTAAAACCCGTTAAAGTTTGTTAATATATCGGTTCTACTGTATTTTTGTTTAGCTAAATCAACAACAAATGAGTGCATTGATTAAATCTTCGCTTGCCCGAAAAATGGTTATGGCCTTATCAGGCCTCTTCTTGGTTTTCTTTTTAGGCCAGCATTTTGTTATTAACATCACCTCGGTTATTGCGCCAGATACCTTTAACTCGTGGTCTCACTTTATGGGGCATAACCCCTTAGTTCAATTTCTTTTGCAGCCTATTTTAATTGCGGGTGTAGTTATACATTTTGTAATGGGCTTTACGCTTGAGCTTCAAAATCGAGCAGCAAGAGGCGTTAAGTATGTAAGTTACAAGGGTAGTGCTAATGCCTCATGGGTTTCAAGAAACATGCTTATTTCTGGTGGTGTCATATTAGCTTTTATAGCTTTACACTTTTATGATTTTTGGTTGCCAGAAATTACACATAAATATATTGAGAGCCACCCCGAAGATCCTACAAGATACTATGCTGAAACAGTTCATAAATTTGAACCTATTTGGAGAACGGTACTTTACATCATTGCTTTTGTATTGTTAGCATTACATTTATTACATGGTTTTGCTTCCTCTTTTCAAACAATGGGTATCAACAATAAATATTCTTCAGCTATTCAAACATTTACCAAAATTTATGCGATTGTAATTCCTTTTGGTTTTGCACTAATTGCGATATATCATCACCTTAACCCAATAACACATTAAGTATGGGCATATTGGATTCAAAAGTTCCAGCAGGGCCATTGGCCGAGAAATGGACCAATCATAAAAATAACATTGATTTAGTTAACCCCGCAAACAAACGAAACATCGATATTATCGTTGTTGGTACAGGTTTGGCAGGAGGTTCGGCTGCTGCTACATTAGCAGAATTAGGATACAACGTTAAAACTTTTTGCTACCAAGATTCGCCAAGACGGGCGCACTCTATTGCAGCTCAAGGCGGAATTAACGCTGCAAAAAATTATCAAGGTGACGGTGATAGTAACTATCGCCTGTTCTATGACACCGTTAAAGGTGGAGATTACCGCTCAAGAGAAGCTAACGTTTATCGTTTAGCAGAAGTTTCTGCCAATATTATAGACCAATGTGTAGCGCAAGGAGTGCCTTTTGCACGTGAATATGGCGGATTGTTAGACAACCGTTCTTTCGGAGGTGTTCTTGTTTCTAGAACTTTTTATGCAAAAGGTCAAACTGGACAACAATTACTTCTCGGAGCTTATTCTGCCATGAACCGACAAATTAACCGTGGTAAAATAAAATCTTTTACGCGTCATGAAATGATGGATTTAGTAAAAGTAGATGGTAAAGCAAGGGGTATTATTGCTCGTAATTTAGTGACTGGAGAAATTGAGAGACACTCTGCACATGCCGTGGTATTAGCTACTGGTGGCTACGGAAACGTATTTTTTCTATCTACCAATGCGATGGGCAGTAATGTAATGGCAGCATGGCGAGCACACCGTAAAGGTGCTTTCTTTGCCAATCCGTGTTACACACAAATACATCCAACATGTATTCCTGTATCAGGTGAACACCAGTCGAAATTAACGTTGATGTCCGAATCTTTACGAAATGACGGTCGAATTTGGGTGCCAAAGCGTCTAGAAGATGCCAAAGCAATTCGCGAAGGGAAAATGACACCGTTACAATTAAAAGAAGAAGATAGAGATTATTATCTTGAACGAAGATATCCTGCTTTTGGTAACTTAGTGCCAAGAGATGTAGCCTCAAGAGCTGCAAAAGAAAGATGTGATGCTGGTTTTGGAGTAAATAAAACTGGAGAAGCAGTTTATTTAGATTTTGCCTCAGCTATTGAAAGATATGGTAAAGAAAAAGCATTGATCGCTGGCCTAAATAATGCCGATAAAAATACAATTACCACTTTAGGTAAAGCTGTTGTTGAAGCAAAATATGGCAACCTTTTTCAAATGTATGAGAAAATTGTAGATGAAAATCCGTACGAAACCCCAATGATGATATATCCTGCCGTTCATTATACGATGGGTGGACTTTGGGTTGATTACAATTTACAAACAACTATAGCAGGCTGTTATGCCGCAGGCGAAGCAAACTTTAGTGATCATGGAGCTAACCGTTTAGGTGCTTCTGCACTTATGCAGGGTTTAGCTGATGGTTATTTTGTGTTACCTTATACCATTGGAAACTACTTATCAAAAGATATTAGAACTGGTCCTATACCTACCGACTCTGCAGAGTTTGATGAAGCGGAAAAAGAAGTTAGAGATCGACTAAGTAAACTAATGAGCGGCAGCGGATTACATTCTGTAGATTATTACCATAAGAAATTAGGTAAAATCATGTGGAACAAATGTGGTATGAGCAGAAATGCTGAGCACTTACAAGAAGCTATCGATGAAATTTCGGCTTTACGAGCAGATTTCTGGGAAAATGTAAAAATTCCTGGCAGCATCGAAGGAATAAACCAAGAATTAGAAAAAGCTGGCAGAGTAGCCGACTTTTTAGAACTAGGAGAGCTCTTTGCAAAAGATGCACTCACAAGAAATGAATCTTGTGGCGGACATTTTCGTGAAGAATATCAAACCCCTGAAGGTGAGGCATTAAGAGACGACAAAAACTTTAAGTTTGTTTCTGCTTGGGAATATAAAGGAGCCCCTAAAGATGCGGTACTTCATAAAGAAGAACTCATCTATGAAAATATTGAATTGAAGACAAGAAGTTATAAATAGTTTACAGTCGCTCATTAGCAGTTGATACACTCAACCGCAAATCGCAACAAACTACAAAACAAAAGCTATGAAACTGAGCCTAAAAGTATGGCGTCAAAAAGATGCTAAAAGCAAAGGAGCTATGGTCGATTATTCTCTGGAAGGAGTAGAAGGCGATATGTCTTTTTTGGAAATGTTAGACGTTTTAAATGAGCAATTAATTGATAATGGTGAAGAACCCGTAGTATTTGATCATGATTGCCGTGAAGGCATCTGCGGATCGTGCTCGCTTCAAATTAATGGTGAACCGCATGGCCCTGACAGATTGGTAACTACTTGCCAGTTGCACATGCGCAAATTTAATGATGGTGACACCATTGTAATTGAGCCTTTTAGAGCCAAATCATTTCCAGTGCTTAAAGATTTAATTGTTGATCGTAGTGCTTTTGATAGAATTCAACAAGCTGGTGGTTATATTTCTGTAAACACCTCTGGCAATACGGTTGATGCAAATGCTACTCCTATAGACAAACATGCGGCTGACGAGGCTATGGATGCTGCAACTTGTATTGGTTGTGGTGCATGCGTTGCCGCTTGTAAAAATGCGAGTGCTATGCTATTTACCTCAGCTAAAGTTTCACAATACGCTTTATTACCTCAAGGTCAAGTAGAGGCGACACAACGGGTGCAAAGTATGGTTCGTCAAATGGATTTAGAAGGATTTGGCAACTGCACCAATACTGGTGCTTGTGAAATTGAGTGCCCGAAAGGAATTTCGTTAGAGAACATTGCTCGTATGAATCGTGAATATTTTAGCGCAAATTTAAAAGGATAAACGCTTAAAAGAATATAAATTAAAATCCCAAATTCGACTAGTCTCGAGTTTGGGATTTTTAATTTAAACCCGAGAACGAATGGCACTAGAAGATGTACTGTGGTATACTTCTATTCTTAAATTGTGTCATCATAGCTAAACAAAATGAAATCATTTACAAGTAGTCATACGTCTAAACTTAAAACCTTACCGCCCTCTATATTTACCATAATGAGTAAGCTAGCTACAGCACACAATGCTATAAATATTTCTCAAGGTTTTCCTGATTTTGACACCGATCCAATTCTTGTAGAACTGGTAGCAAAGGCGATGAGAGCGGGGCACAATCAATACCCACCAATGGCAGGTATATACACCTTAAGAGAAGCTATTTGTGAGAAAATTGAGTTGTTATATGGGGCACGTTACCATCCTAAATATGAAGTAACCGTTACCTCTGGCGCTACCGAAGCAATTTATTCTAGCATCAGCGCATTTGTATCTCCTGGTGAAGAAGTAATCGTTATAAAACCAGCTTATGATTGCTATGAACCAGCGATTTTAGCCAATGGAGGCATACCTGTTTTTATACAACTCAACAACAAAGATTTTAAAATGGATTGGCTTGATTTTAAAAGTAAAATCACCCCAAAAACGAGAATGGTAATTATAAATAGTCCTCACAACCCTAGCGGAACTGTATTTTCTAGAGAAGATATGCTACAGCTAAACGATGCACTTAAAGATACTGATATCTTACTTTTAAGTGATGAGGCCTATGAACATATAGTTTTTGATGGATTAAGCCATCAGAGTATTGCAAGATACCCCGAACTGGTTTCGAGAAGTATTATTTGTGCTTCATTTGGAAAAACGTTTCACATTACCGGATGGAAAATGGGCTACTGCGTTGCGCCAAAAGCATTAATGCAAGAAATTCAAAAAATACACGAGTTTAATGTTTTTAGTGTAAACCATCCTATGCAAAGAGCACTTGCCGAATACTTAAAAAACACTAATAACTATTTAGGGCTGAACGAATTTTTTCAACATAAACGAGATTTTTTTCTTGAAGCAATCAACAGTTCTCGATTTTTATACACCCCATCACAAGGCACCTATTTTCAATTGCTTGATTATTCTCAAATTTCTGAAGAAGCTGATGTTGATTTAGCAAAAAGGTTAACTATTGAACATGGATTGGCGAGTATTCCTATATCCGTTTTTAATGAAAACGGAATAGATAATAAATTACTCCGAATTTGTTTCGCAAAAAAGGATGAAACCTTAAAAAGAGCTTTAGATATTTTAGTAAATCTTTAGTCTACCGCTTCATTTACTAACTTCATAAACTCCCCAATCTTGTTCGGCGCTAACCAGCGCGTAACAATAACCAAATCATGTTCTTTATCAATTACGATGAAATTACCTCCAAATCCTGCGGCATAGTATAAATCTTCAGAAAGACCGTTCCAATGTCGCGCCCCCTTTTTGTTTAGCCACCACATATAGCCATAATTAACGTTAGGTTTTGAAGGTGATATCGCTTGCTGAATCCATTCTTTGCTAATAATTTGCTCAGATGCCCAACTACCGTCTTTAGAAAATAATAATCCAAAACGTGCCATATCCTCAGTACTAATAAAAAGCCCTCCTCCAGAATGGCCACCGCCAGTCACCGATTTTAATTGCAATCCGTCAACAACAGTCCAAGCATCTTTATATCCAAACCAACGCCATGTGGTCGACGCCCCAATTTTATCCATTACATGCTCTTTAAGCACCATAGGCACAGGTTTACGCCACAAATGCGTAAGCGCATAAGCGAGTACATTAACCCGAACATCATTATACTCCATCACCGAACCGGGCGCCTTTGGCTTTTCTAATTTCCAGTCATCAACACCTCCTTCACTTGGTGGTCTATCGGCCCAATCTTTTACACCCCAAAGCTCTCCTGACCAGGCAGAATTTTGCTGTAACAAATGCTCCCAAGTAATTTTTGAGTTATGCACTCCATCGAAAGTACCATCCCAAATGTAAGCACCTACTTTATCGTTTGTGCTTGCCAACAAGCCCTTATCTACCGCCAAACCTGCTACTGTTGATAAAAAACTTTTGGTAACACTAAAAGTCATATCTACTCTTTTGGTATCACCCCACTTTGCAACCACATAGCCATTTTTAAGAATTAATCCTGCAGGGCCCCCTCTTTTCTTGGTTGGACCTAGAACTTGATGAAAAGGCTCTTTCTCAAACCCTTTCAGTATAGCAATACGTAAATCGCGTGAGCCTTCATACTCGTTCGATTTGGCAAAAGCTATAGCTTGTTTTAATTTAACTTCATCTAAACCAACATCGGTAGGCCTTTTTTCTTGCCAAGCGGCATTAGGTGGTGGAAAATAATTTTGTGCCTGCATAACCACACAAACAAATAGCACATGAAACAGAAAAAGAATAGCTGATTTTTTCATCCCCAAACCGGTTTTAATTCACAACAAAGTTCGTTAAATCTAAACGCATCAACCAATCGGTTTGTTTATCAGATCCGATATAGTATGGATGCGTATCAAATTTAATAAAATTATACTTTTGATAGAATCTAATAGCGTTTGTATTGTTCTCCCAAACACCGAGCCACATAAAACGTTTATCGGCTTTAACAGCGATCTCTATAGTCTTTTGCAACATTTGCTTACCTATCTGATTTCCTTGAAAATCTTTTAGCACGTAAATACGTTCAAGCTCTATACTTTCTAGAACTTTAATATCGGTTTGGGCCTCTGCTACATTCAGCTTGAAATAACCAACAAGTTGACTCTCTCTAAAAACGAAATAAAAATAAGAATTAGGATTATTTAGCTGTTTTTTAATGTTTTCTCTATCAAAAGCAGCATCAATATATGCTTTAAAATCGATGGGATTATTATCGCTTTCAAAAGCATCAACAAATGTCTTTCTCGAAATAGCGACCAAGAGATCTAAATCGGCAATCTCGCATTTATGAAAATTACATTGCATAGTAGAAGTTACCTATGCGATCAAAAATACGAAAACAAAAAAAAGCAGCGTTTTTGTCGCTGCTTTCTAATAAGTTTGTTTATAAAATACTACACCATAAATAGCTTTCGCATTAACATTACCATGCCACTAAAAAAATCGTTTCGATATACTTGAATTTCTTGGTTTGTAGGTTTTTGATGTATTTGGGCGTCCATAATAAAAAAGATTTAGGTTATTAAAATTGATCGATTTGAGATAATCAACTTTTTAATATAACGTAAATGTAGGCCTAATAGCATTTTTCCACCGTACAATTGTTGTGAAGAAAGCTAAAAATGTTGTGAATAATATGAAAGGTAGATTTACTCGATTATCTACATAACATATTTGAATACAGCAAATTTTGAGATGAATAAAGGTTAAAATACCAATAAAGATTGCTAAAAGTCGTAAAACAGCTATTGCATTTTTTTCCTTATTCTTCTGTTAGAAACCGATGTCTAGATCATCCTCCTCTTCATCTGCCTCTTTTTTGCCCTCTTCACGTACTTTTTGGCAATCTAACTCAATTGACATTTCTTTTGGTCTTGGAAATGCCTTATCAGAAACGTTTAAGTCTTTATTTTGATAATTCTTTTTCATGTAAAGCGCCCATATAGGCAATGCCATAGACGCACCTTGACCATATTTTGTGTCTTTAAAATGAATAGAACGCTCTTCTCCACCGACCCAAACACCAGTAACCAAGTTTGGCACCATGCCCATAAACCAGCCGTCACTCTGGTTTTGAGTAGTACCAGTTTTGCCCGCTATTGGGTTTGTAAAGCCATAAGGGTATCCTGTTATAATCTCTTTATATTCTGCTTTATTCTTCTGACTTTTATGTCTTAATCGTGCCCCCGAACCATATTGGGTAACACCTTGCATTAAATCAAGCATTGCGTACGAGACTTCTTTACTAAGAACATCTTTAGTTTTTGGCACATACTCAAACAAAACGGTTCCATTTTTGTCTTCAATTCTAGTTACCATAACCGGAGCTACATACACCCCTTGGTTTGCAAAAGTGCCATAGGCACCTACCATTTCAAAAACATTTACATCTTCTGTACCCAGCGCTATCGCTGGTACAGCAAGAATCTTACCTGATATACCCAAATCTTTAACAATAGATACTACCGATTTTGGACCCACCCGATCAATAAGTTGTGCCGTTACCGAATTTATTGAGTTAGCCAACGCACTCTTTAGGGTATAGTTATTTCCTGAAAATTTATGGTTTGCATTACTGGGGCACCAAGCCTCTGCGTTGCCATGGGCACCTGCTGCTATACAATGCAAAGTGTCTGGAAACTCGTCGCAAGGTGATAAGCGTAACTGATCTATTGCTGCAGCATATACAAAAGGCTTAAAGGTAGAACCTGCTTGTCTTGCACCTTGTATTACGTTATCATATTGAAAATGCTTATAATCTATACCACCAACCCACGCTTTCACATGTCCTGTTTGCGGCTCCATAGACATCATCGCAGTTCGTAAAAAAGTTTTGTAGTATCGTATAGAATCAAGTGGCGTAAGTATAGTGTCTTTCTCGCGCGTTTCGCTTTTCCAATCAAAAACCTTCATTTCTCTTTTCTTGGTAAAAGATGCGCGAATTACTTTTTCAGATTTGCCTTCTTTTTTCATTTTACGCCAGCGAGGTGAAGATTTCATAGCGTTCTCTAAAATAGACTTAACCTCACTCTTCTCTAAATCTAAAAAAGGCGCCGTACTATTTCTATCGGGTGTATTTTGATGAAAAAATTCTGCTTGTAAGCGTTGCATATGCATGTCTACCGCTTCTTCTGCATTGGCCTGCATTCTAGAATCAATCGTGGTATAAATTTTTAGTCCATCTAAATACAAATTCCATTTATCTCGTTCACCTTCTAAGGCAGGTTTTGGATTTTTAGCAATCCAACGATTCATAAATCGCTGTAAATACATTCTAAAATAGGTAGCAATGCCATCGCTATGAGATTCTGGATTATAATTTAGCTTTATTTTCATAGCCTGCAAAGAATCTCGCTCTTCCTCTGTTATGTAATCATATTTTTCTAATTGACGCAAGACTAAATTTCTCTTTTTCCAAGTTCGTTCTTCGCGTCTCAAAGGGTTGTATAACGAGGAGTTTTGCAACATTCCTACAAGCATGGCAGATTCTTCTATTTTAAGATTTTTTGGTTTTTTCTTAAAATAAATACTTGCTGCAGAGCGAATACCATCTGCGTTATTACCAAAATCATAAATGTTGAGATACATACTAATAATCTCTTCTTTGGTGTACCTGCGCTCTAATTGTGTAGAAATTACATATTCTTTTGCTTTTTGTTTAATTCGCTCAAACGGATTTCTAGATCTAGTGCCTACATAAATCTGACTTGCTAGCTGTTGCGTTATGGTGCTACCACCACCACGGTTACCTAAAAAGAAAAGTGCTCGTAAGGTTCCAAACCAATCAATACCAGAATGCTCATAAAAACGAGAATCTTCACTCGCAATTAAGGCATCTATCAAATTCTGAGGAAGGGCCTCGTATGGCACATCTGTTCTGTTATCATTTAAATAAAACTTGCCTAATAACTGTTCATCCTCAGAAATAATCTGCGACGCTAAATTTGTTTGTGGATTTTCTAAGGCTTCATAGCTAGGTAATTCTCCTAACCAGCCCTGAGCTGCTGAGAAAAACAACAACACTACAGAGAAAAACCCTATTCCAAATAAAATCCAAAACCACTTGATAAATTTTAAAAAAGATGTTTGTTCCTTTTTTTTTGCGGCTTTTGCCATATGCTTACTTATTACTTTTTACAATTTCAAAACCAACATCGGTAATGCCTTCTAAATTTTCTACACCGTTCACCAAACCGTTTTTTCGCATGGCATGTGCCACCCGCAATGTATATACGCCCGAAGTAGGAAAAACGATTTTCTCTTTATACCATAATTTATTCTCTTTTATATCGCCATAACCTTTACCTAGCCATGTACCATCTGGCAATGCCATTTCATATTCTAAAGTGTCAGTAACTTTCTCTCCACTAGGAAAATCGAGTTCGGCAATTAAAAAAAGATTGTTGTAAGAAAAAGAATTATCGTTTCTAATGTTAATAAATATATCGTGCGTTTGAAGCGTATCTACCTCTGAAAAAGAAAATTCTATAACATCATCTTTTGCCCAAGACCCATTGTTGGTCGCCTTAAATTCTGACTTTACAAGTACCTCATTACAAGAAATAAGTACTAAACTTACTACTATTAGAACTAACTTTTTATGCATTTTTTGGTCGTCTTTTAGAACGTTGTGCATTTTTACTATTGGGCTGTTGACCAGTACGCTTAGTACTTTTTACCTGATTTTGAGGCTTTCTTTGTTGCCGCTGTTTTTGGTTTTGCTCTGGTTTCTTAGTTGCCCCATTAGCATTTCTTCGCTTTTTATTTCTATTTCTGTTATTTTTCTTCTTTTTAGGCCTATCAAAACGAGTTAAACTATCTTGACCTACTACGTTTTCAAAAACAACGCGATCTTCAACTTCTACTACATTTTCGATCGCATACTCCTCTAAACTAGCTACTTTTTGCTTCTTTTTATTTTTTTCAACTATTTCATTTACTTGTTCTGCAGAAAGTATGTGCCAATTGGATGGATCTTCTTTGTAAGAAAACCATAGTGTGCCTTTAAAAATATCTGTTTTTTGACAAAAAGCTAAACCTTTTTCTGTAAAAAGTTTGGTGTCTTGTGGTGGAAAGTTTTTTAGCGCGTCTACATAAACATCTAACTCATAATTTAAACAGCACTTCAACTTACCACATTGGCCAGCTAATTTCTGTGGATTTAAAGATAGTTGCTGATAACGAGCTGCCGAAGTACTTACCGATCTAAAATCGGTTAACCAAGTAGAGCAACATAATTCTCTTCCACAAGAGCCTATACCTCCTAAACGTTGGGCTTCTTGTCGATATCCGATTTGACGCATCTCGATACGAATACCAAAAGCTTTTGCCATATCTTTAATTAACTGACGAAAATCAACACGTTCTTCGGCAGTATAGTAGAACGTAGCTTTAGAACCATCGCCTTGAAATTCGACATCAGAAATTTTCATTTGCAATTTTAAGATAATTGCAATCTCTCTGGCGCGTTTTTTTATCTCTTCTTCACGATCGCGGCATTTCTGCCACATATCAATATCTTTTTGCGATGCTTTTCGGTAAACCTTAGGAAGTTCCTTTTCGCTATATTCTACCTTTTTTCGCTTCATTTGCACTTTAACTAGCTCTCCAGTTAAGGTAACCATGCCAATATCGTGACCAGATGCTGCTTGCGTTGCAACAATATCTCCGATAGAAAGCGAAAGATTTTCAGCGTTTCTAAAAAATTCTTTTCTACTGTTTTTAAATCGTACTTCAACACCATCAAATGCTTTTACGCCATTGGGGAGTGACATATTTGAAAGCCAATCGAAAACTGTTAATTTATTACAACCGTCGGTACCACAGGTGCCGTTATTCTTGCATCCACGTGGTTGTCCGTCCTTACCGGTCGAACAACTGCTACAACCCATATTTTATATCATTGATTTGACTAAGCCTAAACATTATTACCTAATGCTGTTATTAGGATTTTAGCCAAAAGAGGTTCATATTACTTTTACTCAAAGGTAAAGATAGCATAATTTATGCTGCATTTGAAAAGCTGAGAACAATACCAAAAGAAGAAGGTCATTTTAACCTTCCAAAAGGGGCTTCTAATTATTTTTAAAATTAGCAAGCCACGTTTTATGAATTCTACTTTTTACAACTCATTTTTAAAATTATATTTAGCTTCAAATTATTTCTTAAACTTTAAAACTTCAGATCTTCCTTTTTTAAAAATTTTATTACTAACTACTTTTCCTCTACGTAATTTTTTCTGTTCTTCATAAGGCAAATTGTGTACTTCTTGGCATTCTACTGAACAGCAATTATCCATTTTTTGAGCACATTCTTCGCATTGAATAAAAAGTAAATGACATGCTTCATTTGCACAATTTTCGTGCGTATCGCAAGGCTTTCCGCATTGGTGACAGTTTGCTATTACATGCTCTGAAATACGCTCACTCCTTCTGTGATCAAAAACAAAATTTTTACCTAAAAATTTATTGTCTAGCTGTTTATTTTCAACTTGTCTGGCATACTCAATAATTCCGCCTTCGAGTTGGTATACCTGCTTAAAGCCTTTATGCTTGTAATAAGCACTTGCTTTTTCGCAGCGAATACCCCCGGTGCAGTACATCACTAATTTTTTATCCTCTTTATGATCTGCTAAATCTTTTTCTATAATATCTAAAGAATCTCTAAAAGTATCTACATCTGGAGTAATCGCATTTTTAAAGTGCCCTATCTCACTTTCATAATGGTTTCGCATATCTACTAAAACCGTATCCGGATCTTCAATAAGCTCATTAAATTCCTCTGCCCCTACATGTATTCCTTTATTGGTTACATCAAAACTTGTATCATTTAAACCATCAGCTACAATCTTCTTTCTTACTTTTACTTTAAGCTTTAAGAATGATAAATTATCTTGCTCTATAGCAATATTAAGTCGCACATTTTCTAAAAAAGAAATACTGTCTAAGTGAGCCTTAAAAGCCTCAAAATTTTCTGCTGGTACTGACAGTTGTGCATTTATTCCTTCATGAGCGACATAAATACGTCCTAGAACGTCAAGCTCATTCCATCGAATAAACAAATGATTTCTAAAAATAGTGACATTACCAATGTGTGCATAGGTGTAAAAAGAGATAGTGAGCCTTTCTTGGCCAGCGTCTTTTATAAGCGCTGCTCTTTCTTTTGCACTTAATGTATTGTACAGTTGCATGCTATACTAATAGTTTTAAGTTAGGCGACGATGCTGCTTTTAAAAATTAAGACATACATCCTCTAGATTAAAGATTATTTTAGAGCGTAAAAATACTAAAATTTATTGTCCTCGCGATGATATAACTACTGCATATTCAACTTTAAAGCGTACCACCAAATAGAATTAGAAGAGCGCGCCAAAAGCTATCTCTTTTCATTTTTATGATGTACAAATAGTAGCCCTTAAAAACTGAACATTTTATCCAAAAAATTGCTTATTTGCTGTTAAAATGAGAAAATAGAAGCGCATTAAGTTAGACGATATTTACAGATGAAGTTAGATTTATAAAAAGGTGCTTCTGTGGATTGCTATATGCAAAAAGAAATAGTAATTTAGCCCACATCAATAAAAGAGAAAACTATGAGTTCTGAAAAAGACGCTAAGCTAAAAGCCCTTAAATTAACCCTTGATAAACTTGACAAAACCTACGGAAAAGGTGCTGTTATGAAGATGGGAGATAGTGTAATTGAAGATGTAGAGGTAATACCTTCAGGATCATTAGGCTTAGATCTTGCTTTAGGTGTAGGTGGCTATCCGAGAGGAAGAGTCATTGAAATTTACGGCCCAGAATCATCGGGTAAAACAACCTTAACATTGCATGCCATAGCAGAAGCTCAAAAACAAGGCGGTATTGCTGCTTTTATTGATGCAGAACACGCTTTTGACCGTTTTTATGCCGAAAAACTAGGAGTAGATATTGATAACCTAATTATATCGCAACCCGATAATGGTGAGCAAGGATTAGAAATTGCTGACAACCTAATTCGCTCTGGGGCTATTGATATTGTTGTTATTGATTCGGTAGCCGCATTAACCCCCAAAAGTGAAATTGAAGGCGAAATGGGAGATTCAAAAATGGGTCTTCACGCACGCCTTATGTCTCAAGCGCTTAGAAAACTAACTGGCTCGATAAGCAAAACAAATTGTACCGTTATTTTTATTAATCAACTTCGTGAAAAAATTGGGGTGATGTTTGGTAACCCCGAAACAACAACAGGGGGTAACGCCCTTAAATTTTATGCTTCCGTACGATTAGATATTAGAAGGTCTACTCAAATAAAAAATAGCGACGGAGGCGTTTTAGGTAATAAAACAAGAGTTAAAGTTGTAAAAAACAAAGTTGCACCTCCTTTTAGAACCACAGAATTTGATATCATGTACGGTGAAGGTATTTCTAAAGTAGGTGAAATTATAGATCTTGGTGTAGAATATGAAATTGTTAAGAAAAGTGGTTCATGGTTTAGTTATGGAGACACAAAATTAGGGCAAGGACGCGACGCTGTTAAGAACTTACTTTTAGACAATCCTGAGCTTTTTGAAGAACTTGATGTTAAAATACGAGAAGCCATTAACGCCGTTAAATAGTTTTTTTAGCATAAATACATTCATCAACGCAACCTTTTTTTATTTGCTACATCTTAGTAGCAAACAGAAACCTGATGAAAAATATTTTTATTTTAGGCTTTCTTAGCCTTGTAGTATTAACAAACAGCTCGTGTTTAAAAGACGACGGACCCGAATATACATTTGCGCCACTACTTATAAAGAGCGTAGATTTACCAGAATCATTTAATTTAAATGAAACTTACCGGGTAAGTGTTACGTATGATAAACCAAAAACATGTACCGAATTTTGGGACTTTAGTTTTACACGTAATGAACTCACTACCCGTACTGTCGCAGTAATTGGTACTGAGCCATTAGACGTAAATACATGCACCGAAGCAGTAACCGAAGAAACCAAAACATTTAACTTTAAAGTAATCTATAACCAAACCTACCAGTTTAAATTTTATAGCGGTAGAGATGAGGACGGTAACGCCACATTTATTGAAATGGAAGTGCCGATAGCGGAGTAATTCATTAAAAGAAATAGCAATTAATTAAAAACGTTTGAGTTTAGAAGAGCTTATACAGCTTTGTAAAAAGGAAGATCGAAAAGCGCAGGCAACACTCTACAAAAAATATGCTTCTGTATTATTTGGCATCTGCCTGAAGTACTCACGCAATAAAGCTGAGGCTGAAGATAATTTGCATGATTGTTTTATGACCATTTTTGAAAAGATAAAACAATATAAAGGTAAAGGTTCTTTTGAAGGTTGGATAAAACGGATTGCGGTGAATACCACTTTGCAGAAATACAGAAAAGAAAAGCACTTACAAATAGTCTCTGAAAATATTGGAGATACTGAGGAAGAAGAGGAGGAACAAGAAATTGACGAAAAATATGCGTCTGAAAACCTTCAGACCCTTTTAAAATATATACAAGAACTGCCCAATAAGTATCGGCAAACTTTTAACATGTACGTGTTAGATGGCTATTCGCATAACGAAATAAGCGAAACCCTGGGCACCTCTTTAGGCGCTTCAAAATCAAATCTTTCGAGAGCAAGAAAAATATTAAAAGAAAAGATTGAAAAAAATCAAAAAAAAGCAATTATCGGCTGTATTATTCTTCTTTTAGAAAAATTTTAATAGTTGATATTAAATATATAGACCTTTTAAAATGGGCAAAATAAACTTAGATAAAGTATTTCAAAAAAAGTTAAAAGACTTCAAACCAATGCCTGATGAATCGGTTTGGCAAAATATTGAAGCTTCTTTAGACGAAAAGAAAAAAGACCGCAAGATTATACCTATTTGGTGGCGTCTTGGTGGTGCTGCGGCCGCCGTAATTATAATGGCACTATTATTCGTAAACCCATTTAAAAACAAAACAATAGAGTCTTCTGTAATAAGCAATACCGACTCAAAATCAACTAAAAAATCAAAAGCAAGCGAAAATAGCAACGCACCTTCAACTATAGATTTTAAAAATACAGAACCTAAAAATGAGATAGTTGATACTGAAAAAGTAAAAGGTAAAATAGGCCCAAAAAGTATCAAAAAGCAAGTAAATTATGCTGTTGAGGAGAAGCAAAACAAAACGTATACCACCCAACAATCAAATTCAATCACGGGTAAACAAAAGGCAAGCCTAGCATCGCAAAACCAAATAGCAGTAGCTAGTAACAAAAATACGGTGGTAAAGGAAAAACATCTTAACCACTCAGATGAGCTAATAACCGATGTAAAAAGCAAAAAGCAAAAAAATATAGAACAAATAACTTCTAATGCTCTTGCCGTTAACTCGAATCAAAAAAGTGAAAAAATAAAAAATAATAGAACCGCAGAGCAAGCATTACCCAACCTTTTAAACGCTTCCCAAGAAATTAATACGATTAAAGACGATAGTACAACTCTAGCAAGTAAAGACGAAAAAAAGAAATCTATTTTTGATGTAATTGAAGCACAAGAAAATGAAAAACTAGCCAGTACCAATCCGTCCGATGCGAAGTGGTCTGTGGGTCCGAGTATTGCGCCGGTATACTTTAATTCTCTTAATGAAGGCTCGCCAATAAGTCAAGATTTTGTTAGTAACGCCAAATCAGGAGAAATAAAGTTGAGCTATGGTATTACACTCGCATATGAGATTAATCCAAAATTAAGTGTTAAATCTGGTGTACACAAAGTAGACTATGGCTTTGTAACCAATAACGTTGGTATTTCATCTGCAGCTAATGCCGTTAGTTCGCGTGAAAATGACAATATTGACTATAGCACAAGCTCTCAAAATATAATTATTACTAGTGGCACAAGCTCCGATAGCTCATTAAGTGCAACAGATGTGATCTCTGAAATTACAACAGACATCCCAACAAATAGTGGTCAACTAGAGCAGCAATTTGGTTATATAGAAGTACCATTGGAGTTAAAATATGCGCTTGTAAATAAACGATTTGGACTTAGTTTTATTGGTGGACTTAGTTCGCTATTTTTAACCGATAACAGCCTTGCAGTTAATTCAAGAGCCCAAAATACTGATATTGGTGAGGCAACTAACTTAAATTCGGTAAATTTTAGCACTAACTTTGGTTTAGGCGTTCATTACAACTTTACACCCAAGCTAAAACTGAATTTTGAACCTGTTTTTAAGTATCAATTAAACACTTTCTCAAGTTCTGCCGGTTCTTTTAAACCATATTCTGTGGGGGTTTATACTGGTTTAAGCTTAAAATTTTAAAGTATATATACCGCCTAAATATGCGATTGATTGCGCCCCTGTAGTTCGTTTAAAATAATAGTTCTCACCTTTTCTCTTAACATCGCTTTTTCGTTGTCTTTTAACATATGCGTATTCTGAAAAGAATGCACCTTTGCGCGCAATACACCTGGGCCTCCGCTTAAAAAGGTAAACGAAAATCTTTTTTTACAATCATAAAATGTCATGGGTACCATGCGTATTTTATGAGAAATTGCCATTTTAAAGGCACCATCTTTAAAATTATCTAACAACACCTCTTCTGAAGGAACACCGCCTTCCGGAAAAATACATATGCTTAAACCTTGGTTTAGTCTTCGTTGTGCGCTACGATAAACACCTATTTTACTGTTGGGGCTTTCGCGGTCTACCATAATGCAAACTCGTTTAAAAAAAAATCCAAAAACAGGAATTTTAGCAAGCTCTTTTTTACCTATAAAAACAAAGGGGTTTTTACTAATATAAAGCATCAGCATTATATCTAACATGCTAGTATGGTTGGCAACAAGCATATAACTTTCACCTTTTACGAAATTTTGTTCTCGAACAACGCTTGGCGGACAACCCATAGCGTATAAAACAGGTATTGCCCAAATATTTCGAGCTAACCAAAAAAATTGCGGATACCACTTTTCAGAAAGTGTTGTAAGCAACAAAAAAGGAAAGAATAGAAAAATAGGAACAGCAACACAAACATAAAACCAAATGCGATAAAGCACATGGCCGATATTCTTTAGAAATTTAAGCATTACTTCAAAAATAAGTATTTGACCTCGTTATTTATGATTTGTTTTACCTTTGTCATCTTATAAACCTGATTAAATTATTAAAAATCTACTAGATCTTTAAACTGAAGTAAACTAAACCCCAAAAAAACGTAGTGCTACAGCAGCATTCAGGTTTTAATTCAACCACATAAAAAAGAAGCGACACAAAGAAATTTAAAGCACTTATGGCAAGAATATTAACAGGAGTTCAAAGTACTGGTGTACCTCATTTAGGCAATATACTAGGTGCGATTATACCGGCTATTAAAATGGCACAAAATCCGGCAAACGAATCATTTCTTTTTATTGCTGATATGCATTCACTCACACAAATTAAAAATGGCGAGCAGCTCCGCAAAAACACCTATGCTACTGCAGCAACATGGCTTGCCTTTGGTTTAGATATTAATGAAACGGTATTTTATCGCCAAAGCGATGTACCTCAAGTAACAGAACTATCTTGGTATCTGAGTTGTTTTTTTCCGTACCAACGCTTAACCCTTGCGCACTCTTTTAAAGACAAAGCAGATCGTTTAGACGATGTAAATGCGGGTCTTTTTAGCTACCCCATGCTTATGGCAGCAGATATTTTGTTATATGATGCTGCAATTGTACCGGTAGGAAAAGATCAATTACAGCATATTGAAATGACAAGAGATGTTGCCTCTCGATTTCATAATCAATTTGGAGAAACCTTTGTACTACCTAAAGGCAAGGTACAAGAAGAAACCATGTACATACCCGGAACTGATGGGGCAAAAATGAGTAAAAGTAAAGGCAATTTAATTAACCTTTTTCAAACCGATAAAAAATTACGAAAACAACTAATGGGCATTCTATCGGATAGCACCCCTATAGAAGCTCCTAAAAACCCAGATACAGATAACACCTTCGCCTTGTATAAAATTTTGGCCTCGGAAACCCAAATTGAAGAAATGCGTGGCAATTACCTTAATGGCAACTATGGCTATGGGCATGCAAAACAAGCCCTTTATGAGCTTATTATAGATCGTTTTGGCGATGCACGTGAAAAATTTGACTATTATATGAATAACCTAGATGAGATAGATAATGCCCTAGCTCTTGGTGCAGAAAAAGCAAGTAAAATTGCTGATGATGTTTTGCGACGTGTACGTGAAAAAGTTGGGTATTAAGACAAAAAAAAATCATCCCTATTTTTTATACCCTTCGTTTTAAAAACTAAATGCTTTTTTAAAAACTTATCATAAAATACAAAAAGCACCTTAATATAAGGTGCTTTTTGTATTAATATACCTATTGTTATTACTAATACCTTTACTCAATGCCTAACAATTCCATTTCAAACATTAAAACTGAATATGGAGGTATGGCCGCTCCTCTACCATTTGGGCCGTATGCTATTTCTTGTGGAATAAAAACCATCCATTTAGAACCTACTGGCATTAATTGCAAGGCTTCTTGCCACCCCTTAATAACTTGAGTAACTCCAAATACCGTTGGTTCGCCACGATCAATAGAGCTATCAAACTTAGTACCATCTGTTAACATACCTGTATAATGTACTTTAACTCTATCCGATGCTTTAGGCATAGGCCCATCACCTTTTACAAGTACTTCGTATTGTAAACCACTTTCAGTAGTTACTACCCCAGGTCGCTTACCGTTTTTAGCTAAAAATTTTAAGCCTGCCTCACTCTTTTCTTTAGCGTCTTTTTCTTGCGCTTGTTGAACTGTTGTTTGTATAATACGCTGGGCATCAGAAATGGCAATTTTCTCATTTCCTTTAATAGCATCTTCAATAGCTACTGCAAAGGTATTATAGGCAATAGAATCGAAACCTATTGTCTTTAAATTGTTTCCAATGCTTACCCCAAAGGCATAACTAAAATTTTGAAGGCTATCTTGCAAGTTTATTTTTTTTGCAGCTTCAAAAGCATCTATTTTAGCCTGCATTTCTGTTGCCTGCATATTTAATTTGGCTACTTCTTTTATTAGGTCCTTCTTTTTTTGGGCAAAGCCATTTAAACCTATAAAAAGGATTACTAAAGTTAAAATTGATTTTTTCATTAAGATTATATATTTAAGACAAAAATAGTCAAATTCTAAAATTTAAAATTTAGAAGTCTTAGAAATGCGTATTTTACCTTGAAAAAAACTGCTAAATGAAACGAAATCTTGTGATTTGAGGCTTATTTCTTTAGCCGATACTGCAAACTTCTCTTTAAAACAGACGTATTAAGGGTGCCGAATACATTTAAGCGTCACTTTACTCATCAAAACCAAAAATACTGCCCTTTTCTGCCCCTCAGCCATTTGTTTCGAGTCTGATACCCCAACAGATGCTAACCCATAAAGCACATAGTGATTTCACTTTGTCGTTTTATTGCTTCCTTGGGCTCTGTTTGCTACTACAATTGTATAAGAATAAAAAGGGGTTAATTACATTGAGGTAGCAAATACTACTGACATCATTTATGCATGATACTCCTAAAAAGTTTTTTCAATTAGAATTACTAGACCTAATAGATGACTACCAGTTAAAAAGGATTAAACTGATAATTCATATACATTTTAGTTTATCAATTATGCAAGCTTAAGGGTATAAACACAGGCAGTTTTGTCGTTCTTAATTTTTTTCCCGAGGCGGTTTATGTACAAAGCAGTAGTATGTATTAACTATCAATACCTACTTCAAATTTTTAAAAACCTAGGTTATTTCACAAAAGAGCTATAAGGTTTAGTGAAATTAAAAATAACCTTCATATGGCTTCAAACAATTTACCCGGTAGCGGTCTAATGAGGCCTTTCATTTCCATATTTAAAAGGGTAGAAGAGGTTTTAAAAATTGGCAATTTACATTGCAAAGCAATCGCATCTAGCAGCTGTTTACCTTCTTTTTGCAAATAGTCATAAATAGCTTTTTCGGTGGTGCTTAAAGACACAAATAACTGTTTCTGAATGGCTTTTGGGGCAGATTGATCGGTATTCCATCCTAAAACATATACCAAATCTGCTGCCGAAGTAAGCATATGTGCCTTCTGCTGCTTAATTAAATTATTGCAACCCAAACTATATTTATCATCTGCGCGCCCAGGAACCGCAAAAACATCTCTATTGTAACTGTGAGCAATATCTGCAGTAACCAAACTGCCACCTTTTTGGGCAGACTGTATAACAACAGTAGCTTCGGCCATACCGGCAATAATACGGTTACGTTTTAAAAAATTCTCTCGTTGGGGACTACTATTGCTTGAAAAATCGGTTATGAAGCCCCCATTTTTTTCTAAATCAACAGCATATTTAGCGTGTACCTTTGGGTATATTTGGTTTAAACCATGTGCCAAACAGGCTATAGTTTGCAAACCATGCTTTACGGCTGCTTTGTGCGCGCATATATCAACCCCGTAAGCAAACCCGCTTACTATTATTGGATTTAATGGCGCAATATCTGCAATAAATTGTTCACAAAACGCAGTACCATAACTCGTTATATTTCGCGTACCTACAATGCTGATAATCTTTCTTCCTTCTAAATTTATTTTGCCACGTTTAAAAATTAATAAAGGGCTATCGATACAATGTTTTAAAAAAGCAGGGTAATCTGCATTTTCAAAATACGAATAAGAGATTTGATTATTATTTATAAAACGGTATTCAAATTCGGCAGCTTCGAGGTGTTCGGCATTATGAAGATTTTTTATGGTATGCGTACCAATACCATCAATTTTGAGTAAATGTTCTTTTTTCTCAGAAAATACCGCGGTAGGACTACCGCAATGTGCAATTAATTTTTTTGCGGTAACATCACCAATATTAGGAATATTTTGTAACCGAAGAATTGCAATTAATTCATTCTCTGCTAATTGTAAATAACTCATAGTTTTTTACAAAATACGAAAATTATAATGTTAATAAAAAGTATCGCGAGAGGTTTATTAGCTCTTTTATTTTTACAATATTTGTAGGCAATGGTATTAGAACACTATATTTCAGAATTACTTTATAGATACAACTGCGTTACTGTCCCAAATTTTGGCGCTTTTTTAACGCAGACTAAATCTGCGGTCATAAATACGGCAACAAATGCCTTTTATGCACCGAGAAAAACGGTCTCTTTTAATGAGCAAGTAGCAACAAACGATGGCCTTTTAATTTCTTATATGGCCGATGCCGAAAAAGTTAGCTATGAGACCATGTTGACTCGGGTAAACGAGCAAGCTGCCATTTGGAAAGCTAAACTGCAACAAGGAGATCGGCTTAAACTTAACGCTATAGGTGAGCTTTGGTTAAACGAAAGCAATAAGATACAATTTCAACCAGAAAACCAAGTTAACTATGCTACTTCATCATTTGGTTTATCTTCTTTTGTTGCGCTACCAGTAACACGCGAAACCTTAAAAGAAGAAGTAGAAAGTATAGAAGAAAAAATTCCGTTCATTTTTACGCCTGAACGAAGAAGCGTAAGTGCCATACGGCCCTATTTTAAATATGCTGCGCTTTTTCTTTTAACCATTGCTACCGGGTTTACGGCTTACTCTTATGTAAATAACCAAACTACGGCATTGGTACAAGAAGAGGCACAAGAGCGTGTGGTAAAACGAATACAAGAGGCTACTTTTTTTGATTTAAAACCTGTAGAATTGCCTCCGCTTTCTATTCATGTAACTACTAGTTTAAAAAAGAAAACTATTCGAGTACACCATGTAGTTGCTGGTGCATTTAAATACCGTAAAAATGCCGACCGTAAAATTCGTCAACTAAAACGACGAGGCTTTAATGCTAGCTATATTGGCACCAATAAATTTGGCTTGCATATGGTTAATTATGATAGCTACACGAATGTTAAAGAAGCTCTAAACGCTTTAAAGACCATTAAGCAAAGCCAAAGTAGAGAAGCTTGGTTACTATCTACGAACAAATAACCACACTTTCATTCATAGCGCACTAATTACAGCGTATCTTTGTTGAAAAAACTAGATATGAAAGCTAAAAATCCGAGTGACTCTCGTACCATTATGACTGATATTGTGCTTCCGGGAGAAACCAACATTCTGAATAACCTTTTTGGTGGTGAACTCTTAGCACGTATGGATAGAGCCGCAAGTATTGCCGCAGGACGCCATTGTAATGGCATTACCGTAACCGCATCTGTAAATCATGTAGCATTTTCGCAAGCCGTTCCATTAGGAAGCGTAGTTACCGTTGAAGCCGCTGTATCTCGAGCATTTTCTACCTCTATGGAGGTATTTATTGATGTTTGGATTGAAAACCGTTTTAGCGGCAAACGCTCGAAAGCAAATGAAGGAATATATACTTTTGTTTCACTAGACGAATCTGGAAAACCATCAAAAGTACCTGCCTTAGTACCTGAAACAGAATTAGAAACAGAGCGCTATAATGCAGCTTTACGCAGAAAACAATTGAGTTTAGTGCTCGCTGGAAAGATGAAACCTGATGATGCTGGAGAGTTACGCGCCCTTTTTATGAATAAAGGGGTTTAAGCAAATTCAAATACCTTAGCGTTACGCATATTGTACCGTTGTGCACAAGCTAAAAAAAAACACCAAATCGAAATGAAAAATATAAAATATAAAATCGGAATAGTTCCAAAAACATCTGAAATAATTGAGATTTATGATAGTTCGGGAATCAAAAGACCGACAAAAGATAGCGACCGAATTACTAAAATGTATAAAAATTCTAATCTAATTATAACCGCGTGGTTGAATAATGAACTGATTGGAATATCGCGCTCAATAACCGATTTTTGTTATGCTTGCTATTTGTCGGATTTAGCTGTGAAAAGCGAATACCAAAAAGAAGGAATCGGAAGGCAACTAATAAAACTGACAGAAAAAGAAATAGGTAAACAAACTGCATTAATTTTACTTTCCGCACCATTAGCAATGGAATACTATCCTAAAATTGGATTTGATAAAGTTGAAAATGGATTTATAATACGTCGAACCGAATAATTTAAATTAGAGATGAAAAAGCTTCATGCACAACACCGTATAAAAATAATTGCGGTTTAGTGCTTAACCAAAGGTCGTTGCGAGTTTGTAACGTCTGATTTTTCTTCGGAAAGTCCTCGCATACAAACTCGCAACTATTCTTACACAAACACGTTGGCGATAATTAAAAAACTGAACATTGAAAAATCACATAATTAAATTCACGGTAGTAGCATTTCTAATATTTTTAAATGCTTGCAAAACGGAAAAATCGAATACAAAAGAAAATGTTACTTCAACGGAAGAAAGACTCTATCTTGGTCAAAAACCACCTAGTTTAATTCCAGCACCTTTTGTTCCTGGAATTATTGCCACAGACGAGTATTTGGAAACAGAGGTATTATTTTCATCTGATATGAAAGAACTCTCATTCACAAGGTCTGGAGGAAACTATAAAGAACCAAAATGGATCTTAATGGAATTTAAAGATAAAGAATGGATACCTAAACCAATTTCACCAGCAGAGATTAGTAAATTTAAAGAGCAATTTAGCCCTAGTATATCTGAGATAAAGAAACTTAAACTTTTTAAAGACATTCCCATCATAGGGTTTACAGTCTCATCCTCAGGAACTATTTATTTCTATGTTTTGGACTTTAATGATGGTAGTGGTTATCTGAGTTATTCCTCTTTTATAAACGGGAAATACGAAGCTCCTATAAAAATGAATGAGAGTATTAATTCTTCAGGGAAATATATTGCCCATCCCTTTGTCTCTCCAGACGAATCATACATATTATGGGATGCTGAGAGTGAGAATGAAAACAATCCTGATATTTACATTAGTTTTCGAAACAAAGATGGTTCGTGGGGAGAAGCAATTAATTTGGGGGACAAAATAAACACAAGGGCTTATGAACAGCGTGCGAAAGTCACCCCAGATGGTAAATATTTATTCTTTTGGAGAGGAGATAGAAAAGTTAAAGAAGATGGAAGTTCATATTTCATAGGAAGTCCATATTGGGTGGATGCTAAAAT
Organism: uncultured Flavobacteriaceae bacterium; assembly: GCA_947486785.1. Lineage (GTDB taxonomy): Bacteria > Bacteroidota > Bacteroidia > Flavobacteriales > Flavobacteriaceae > Maribacter_C. The sequence continues at coordinate 53,437 of CANKUU010000023.1, forward strand.
TATTGAGACACTAAGACCTCAATAGTCTTTTTTTAGAATATTAAAAGTAAAATACAACTACCGCCAACACGGTGTATAAAACATAGCTAATAAATGGCTTAACCTAAAGTTTGTGTATGTTTAGAATGTCCGCCAAATTTTTAATTTGGCTTTTAAAAAGAGAAAAATTAAAAACAAAATATAAAAATTCGACTCTTTGTTTATCCGAAAAGTTAGTGTCTTTTTGCACGCTACGTTTCATACACAAGTCCGTTGTAGCCATTTAAAAAAAACTCTCATCTAAGAATTAAACCAATTAAGAAAATTTGAGTCTAAAAACAAAAAGTAATTATTTACGGAAAATTTTAAACCATCATTACAAGCAATTAACCTATAATAATAAACTTAAATTAAGTTATGAGAGTTTTAATTATCATTTTTGGAATACTTAGTATGTTAACAACTACTTCTTGCGCCACAAGAGTGGTAAATCAACCTGAAAAAGTTGTTGTAGTTAAACGTCCTACAAAATATAAAGTGGTACACATTAAAGGAAAAAAATATTACATGTGGAACGGACACTATCATAGAAAAACTAAAAGAGGATATGTGTTAGTTAAATTTTAATCCTTTTATTTATTTCAATATAAAAAAGAGTGTAGGCTTCCCCTTTTTAGGACACTTTAAAGTTCGACAAATAATTATTATTTAGGTCAGATTTGATGAAGAATT
>CANKUU010000024.1 GCA_947486785.1 uncultured Flavobacteriaceae bacterium
AGTATTTTTTGGTGTACTGAAGATGGTAGATGTTTTTTTTTGAGTGTTGTTTTACGCAAGCGCACCCCGCGTTAGGGGGAAGCTATCGTACAGCTTGCGTACTGCGTGCGAATTGCTAAGAAAGCTTTTTTACCCGTAGCAATTCCGCAAATAATTATTCCCTCCGTAAAAGTCAAGAATTAGGTCATTTTATGTAACAACTGAGATTGGCATTTTTCAGTTCGTATTTTGAGTCAGAATTAAAAGAATTTAGAACAATATTTTCTATTATTTTTGGAGTAGGTAAGCGCCAAACATTTTCAATTTGGTAGGTGGTTCGATATTAATGGCAACAATTGTGTAAACGTACTGTTACGTATATACGTGTTTTTGTGCTTATGCTAATCTAAGGGATTTTTTATCTTTTTAAAAGTGTTTGTGGCTACATGTGTGTAAATTTCTGTGGTTTTACTAGAAGAATGACCTAAAAGTACCTGAATTTGCCTTAAATCTACCCCCGATTCTAATAAATGTGTAGCAAAACTATGACGTAAAACATGTGGACTTACAGATTGTTTAATTCCAGATTTTATAGCCGCATTCTTCACTATTTTTAATACACTTTCAGCACTATATTTACCGCCTTTCATACCCTCAAAAAGATAGGTTTTAGGGCGCCATTCTTTATAATAAATACGTAAATTTTCTAAGGTTCGTTGCGACAATAGTGTTACTCTATCTTTATTTCCCTTTGCATCTTCTACACGTATTAACATACGCTTACTATCAATATCTATTAGTTTTAACTGTAAAAGTTCGCTACGTCGTAAACCAGAACCATACAATAGCTCCACAATACATCGGTGCTTTATATTGCTCGTATTCTCAATTATATTTAGTACTTCTTCTTTAGATATTACTCTGGGTAATTTAGACTGCTTTCTTGGACGCTCAATTTCATAGAAACGATTGGGCATCCCTAAAACCACTTCATAATAAAATTTTATAGCATTAATTATTTGGTTAAGGTAAGAGTGAGATACCCCGCGATTAATCTGTTTTTGCAGAAATGCCCTAATATCACTCTCATTTATGGTTTGTAGTTCTTTGTTTTTGTAATGATTTATAAAAATTTCAAAAAAAGATACGTAAGTGCGTACCGTACTATTCGCATATCTTTTAAGTTCAAGTTTAAGAAGGTATTCCTCAGGGCAAGTTCTATACCCAGGCTGTGTCTTTCTATTTCTAAACCAAGTAACATCAACCTGCTCATTTGAGGTGTTTATAGGTTTGTTTACTAAAAACCGATTGTAATTAATCCACGCAACCCCTTTAAAAGTAGTAAAAATTAGGTTCAAATGTTTAGGTGTATTTGCAATATATACCATGCTATGTTTGGCACTCCATTTCGGATCTGGCAATCCTTTTATCAAAGACTCAATAAGCCTATTTGAAGTAAATTTAATACCAATCTTCTTCTGGTTTTTAATCATTAAATGATAAAGGGTTATACTTTTAGGTGAATTCATTGTACAAGACTAATCTAAAAAAAGACTATTTTTGGTATATTATACTTATAATATACGTTTGTAAATGACTAGGTATTGCCCCATTTGTAGTGTAATTTTACACGGTAGAGCAGACAAAAAATTCTGTTCTACTAAATGTAAGTCTATATACCAATATGAACAAAGACAAGAAAAAGAAGTTTTTTATTTTAAGGTTGAAAAGCAACTAAGAACTAACAGAAAACTACTAAAACAATTTAATAAAGAGGGTTTTACTACCATTAGAAAAAGCGTTTTGCTAAAAGAAGGTTTTAATCCGAAGTTTTTTACCCATTACTGGAAAAATCAAAAGGGAGAGGTTTATCTTTTTGTCTACGAATATGGATTTTTAAGCAAGCATCTCAACGGTAAAGATAAATATGTGCTAATTAAATGGCAGTCGTATATGAGCTAAAATTTCTTTTTTGTACTCGCGTACATAAAGGGTAACACCCGCTTTGGGGTTAATTATGAGCCTAAAAAAAATGACAACTTTTTACATACCAAAAACATACAATTTAACTACTACTAACAACCTTTAAATAAGGGGGTTAAATATGGTTTAAAATTAATGTGTTATTAACGGCAATTGTAAATTGTGAGCCAAAAAATAGCAAAAACACTTAAAACAGCTACCCTAAATGTAAAAGTGTTCTTATAAAATAGCCTTGCTTTTTTGCTACAAATTGGTTTTAGCTTGTTCTTTCTTTGCTAAAATATCTAATGCAACATCTACAATCATATCTTCTTGTCCGCCAACCATTTTGCGTTCGCCAAGTTCTTCTAATATTTCTCTGGTATCTAAGCCATATTTTTTTGCAGCGGTTTCGGCATGTAATAGAAAACTAGAGTAAACACCAGCATACCCAACCGATAAGGTTTCTCTATCTACCCGAACAGGGCGTTCTTGCAAAGGTCTTATCTTATCATCTGCAAGGTCCATCAATTGGTACAAATCGCTATTTGTCTTAACATTCATTCGGTTCAGGCACGCGATTAAGACTTCAAGCGGACAGTTACCTGCGCCTGCACCCATACCTGCTAATGAAGCATCTAATCGTGTGGCACCATGTTGCATAGCAATAATGGTGTTGGCTACTCCTAAAGAAAGGTTATGGTGGCAGTGAATACCAACTTCTGTTTCAGAATCTAAAACATCTTTATACGCTTTTATTCGATCGGCAACATCATTCATAAGTAAGGCGCCAGCAGAATCGGTAACATAAACACAGTCTGCACCATAAGACTCCATTAGTTTGGCTTGTTTTGCTAGCTTTTTAGGTTCAATCATATGCGATAGCATTAAAAAACCACCAACATCCATACCCAATTTTTTTGCAGCTTCAATATGCTGCTGAGAAACATCTGCTTCTGTGCAATGTGTTGCTATACGCACAGATCTTACGCCAAGACCATGTGCTTTTTTTAAATCTTCGATCGTACCAATACCGGGCAGCAGTAGGGTAGTTAATACGGCATGGTTTAACTCTTCGGCTATGCCTTTTAGCCAATCCCAATCGGTATGTGCACCAAAGCCGTAATTAAAACTTCCGCCAGCTAATCCATCGCCATGTGATATTTCTATGGCATCAACTTTTGACTTATCTAAAGCGATGGCTAATTCTTTTATTTGTTTTTTTGAGTATTGATGTCTTATGGCATGCATACCATCTCTTAAAGTTACATCTTGTATATAAATCTGGTGACTCATTATTTTGTGGTTTCCGAATTAATTTTAGCTAATTTTTCGCCTGCGGCTAATGCCGCTGAGGTCATAATATCAAGGTTTCCAGCATATGATGGCAAGTAATGGCCAGCACCCAATACTTCTAAAAAGATAGAAGTTTTTAATCCATGCCGTAAGCCTAGCCCTTCAATAAAAACAGGCTTATCTTCTGGTATGTCGTCAAATTGTACTTCTTGTTTTAAATGGTAACCTGGCACATATTTTTGTACTTCTAACGCCATCTTAGTAATACTTTTTTTAATAGCTTCTTTGTCTTTTTGCTCGCTTAAAGTAAATACGGTATCTCGCATTACTACAGGGGGTTCGGCGGGGTTAAGTACAATTATAGCTTTTCCTTTTTCTGCACCACCTACACTTTCTATCGCTTTCGCGGTTGTTGTGGTAAACTCATCAATATTGGCCCTAGTGCCTGGCCCGGCAGATTTACTAGAAATAGAAGCTACAATTTCTCCGTAATATACTTTGGCCACTTTAGCAACTGCGGCAACCATTGGTATGGTAGCTTGCCCGCCGCAAGTCACCATATTTACATTGTTAACATCAATTATTGAATTAAAATTAACCGGAGGAACTAGAAACGGACCTATAGCAGCCGGGGTGAGATCAATCATTCGCTTATCTGAAAATGCTTTTATTTTGCTGTAGTTATAATGATGTGCTTTTGCAGAGGTGGCATCAAAAATGAACTTTATATGGTTAAACTCTTCCATCTTAATAAGTCCAGCTACTCCGGTATCACAAATGGTAACACCCATTCGTTTTGCTCTTGCTAAACCTTCAGATTTTGGATCAATACCAACAAAAACTGACATTTTAAGTAGTGTTGAGGTACGTATAATTTTAATCATTAAATCGGTGCCGATATTACCTGATCCTATTATGGCAACTTTAATTTTATGCATTTGTTATGTATTTAAAAATGTAACACTAACCTCGCCCAATCCTTCTATGGTAGCCTTTACGTGGTCACCTGCTTGTACTGATGCCATAGGGCCTAAAGCGCCAGACAATACAATTTCACCTGCTTTTAAATGATTGCCTAATTTGGCCATCTGAGTAGCTAGCCATTGTGTTGCTATTAACGGTGAGCCCAAACAGGCTTTTCCTTCGCCTGCAGATACTTCAGTACCATTTACGGTCATACTCATTTTACAGTTTATTAAATCAAGTGCTGAAAGTTTCTTCTTTTCGGTACCCAATACATAATGGCTTGCCGATGCGTTATCGGCGATAGTATCAATAATATTAATATTCCAGTCTAAAATACGACTACCTACTATCTCTAAAGAAACAACAGCATAATCAATAGCATTCGCTATGTCGGTAATACTTGGTTTTTTTGAGCTAATATCTTTTTTAAGTACAAAAGCAATTTCAGCTTCTACTTTTGGCTGCATGGTGGCGTTCCAAGATAAAGAAGCACCGTTTTTAACCTCCATATCATTAAAAAGAACTCCAAAATCTGGTTGGTCTACCCCTAGTTGCTCTTGTACTTTTTTTGAAGTTAACCCTATTTTTTTTCCGGTTACTATAGCACCATTCTCTTTACGAATGGTATTATTTATATGCTGAATTTTATATGCCAAAGAAATATCGCTTGCATTAAAATGAGTCCGAATTGGGGGTATAGCCACCCTATTTTTTGCCGCTTTTCGTAAAGATGAGGCTATATTTAAAATACTATCTTCTTCTTTATTTATCATCAGTTATAATTAAATATTATCTTTCATTTTATCTAAAGGCTTGTAAACCAGAGCTTTTATTTCTATTAATAAATTGGGGTGCGGTAGTTGATGTACAGCAACGGTAGTTCTTGTAGGGCCATTGGCATTAAAATAGGTGCCATACACTTCATTATAACCATTGAAGTGTTTCATGTCTACCAAAAAAGTTGTGATATCTACTACATCATCAAGAGTGGCACCCATATTGCCAATTAAATCGGCAATATTTTCAATTACTGCTTTGGTTTGTAGTTTAATATCTAATTGCCACAACCCTGATGCATCTTTTACAGCACCTACATGGGTATTGTCGGGTCTTCTGCTACTTGTACCCGAAACAAAAATGTAATCTCCAACACGTTTTATATGTGGATATAAACCTAAAGGTTGTGCTTTATCTTTTATAATTTTGCTTTTCATTTTATTTTTAGAATTACAAGCAACAGTAGCTTTTGGGTGTAGGTACCAATTTGCTTAAAGTTAAATTTTGTTTTTACCCTTAATAGGGGTATAGTAGCTACTGATATAAGCCCTCTTTTTATTGAAAAAAGACGGGAGCTAGCATTATAATTGTATTGCTTTAATTTGTTGATATATTTTATCTAAGGGTATGCGCTCCCAGTTAGGATCGGCGCAAATAGCAAGAAGCAGCTCATCTTGCTTTCGGCCTTGTATCATGGCTTGTTGGTAGGGTAAATCTTCTTGAAAAGTTACCAAAGCGTATTTTGAGTAGTAATCTGCGTAGGTTTGTTCTAGTTCGATTTCTATTTTTCGCTTTCTGATAAAAATTTCATCAGACACTTTATCTTGCATTTCATAAAAATTATCTACTGCTAAATCTGCTATCGCATCGGTGTTTTTTACTCTTTGGTCTTGAAATTTTTTAAAAACAACTTGCCAGTCATCGTTATTTTCGTCTAAAATTTCACCAAAAACTCGCACATCTTCTAAAGAAGCGTTCATGCCTTGGCCGTAAAACGGAACAATGGCATGAGCTGCATCTCCCATAATAAGAGCTTTACCATAGGCCTGCCATGGATAACATTTAATGGTACCTAAGCTACCCACAGGGTTTTGAAAATATTCTTCGGTTAAATTAGGAAAATGCGCTAAAGAGTCGGGGTAGTATTTTTTAAAAAAATCAATTACTTTATCCTTAGAATTTAAAGTGTTAAAACCACCTTCACCCTCAAACGGATGAAACATTGTAACGGTAAAACTACCATCTAAATTTGGCAAAGCAATCATCATAAACTTACCTCTTGGCCAAATATGAAGTGCATCTTTTGCTAACCTGTAACCACCGTCCTCTGCCGCCGGAATTTCTAATTCTTTGTAACCAGAGCGAAGAAAATTTTGAGAATAATTAAATAATAAATGGGTTGTTTTTGCCATCAAACTTTTACGCACTATCGAGCCAGCACCGTCGGTACCTAAAATGATATCTGCGGTTTTTGTTTGTTTATTTTTGTCAAGATCTTCAAAAGTAGCAATAGCATTTTCAAGATCGATATTAATACATTTTAAGTTAAAGTTAATGCGTACATTATCGTATTCATCGGCCTTATTTAAAAGGGCAATATTTAAGCCTGTACGCGACACAGAATTAATTTTGTCACCTGCTCGACCGCTGTAGTTAGATCGCCGTTGTTCGCCATCTATATTATGAATCATACGGCCAGTCATGCCAATACATTCATTTAAAATTTTTTCTTTAAGGCCGGCATTTTTAATAGCTTTTAGCCCCCTGTCAGACAATGCTAGGTTAATAGATCTACCGCCTTTTAGACTTTTTTTTCTTAAATCTGGTAACCGTTCAAATACCTCAACTTGATAGCCGCGCTGCCCCATTTGAATAGCTAAGAGCGACCCGCATAAGCCAGCGCCAATGATCATTATTTTTTGGTCTGTTAACATGGTTTTAGTTTTCTATTTCTTTTTTTAAAATTTGAGCAAAGTGGTACACATCTTCAAAAGTATTGTAGAGTGGGGTGGGGGCAACCCTAATTACATCTGGTGATCGCCAATCTGCAACCACGCCTTGGCGTGTAATAGCATCAAATACGCTCTTGCCATCTTTACTCTTTATTCTTAAAGAAAGTTGACACCCGCGTTCTTCCGTATTTTTAGGAGTAACAATTTCAATAACATCTTGTCCTAATTTTGTCACCAGTTCTTCTAAATATCCTGTAAGTTTTTTTGATTTTTTAATTAAAGCTTCCATACCAACATCTTCAAATATACTTAATGAAGCATTTATAGCAGCTAATGATAAAATGGGAGGGTTACTCAACTGCCAACCCTCTGCACCTGCAATAGGGTTAAAAGGGTCGCGCATACCAAAACGAGTTTCCTTATTATGCCCCCACCAGCCTGCAAAGCGGGGTATATCAAATGCTTTTGAATGTCGTTCATGTATAAAACAGCCGCCAACGCTACCAGGGCCGCTATTTAAATATTTATAGGTACACCATGCAGCAAAATCTACCTGAGCATCATGCAGTTCTAGCTTTATATTACCTGCGCCATGGGCTAAATCAATACCTACCATACAACCCTTTGCATGCCCCAAAGCAGCTATGCGTTTAAGATTAAAAACTTGACCCGTATAGTAATTAGGGCATCCTATTAAAATTAGTGCAATTTCATCGCCATGCTTTTCTATCATCGTTTCTATATCTTCTGCCCGTAATAAATCTTCACCCTTTCTAGGGCTAAGTTCTAGCACACCATTTTTGTAACCATGAAATTTTACTTGCGATTCTACGGCATATCTATCAGAAGGAAAAGCATCAGACTCTATGAGTATTTTGTACCGTTTTTTAGTGGGGCGGTAAAAAGAGGCCATTAATAAATGTAGATTTACGCTTAAAGTGTTCATTACCACAACTTCAATAGGTTTTGCACCTACTATTTTTGCCATTCTATCTGTTAAATATTCATGATAGGGCAACCAAGGTGTTTTTGCTTTTTCGTGGCCATCTACCCCATAATTTTGCCAGTCTTTTAATTCTTGCTGTATATAGTCGTTGGTAATTTTGGGTTGCAGACCTAAAGAATTTCCACATAAATAGATGTGCGGTGCGCCATTTTTTTGTTTTGGGATATAAAATTGATTTCGGTACGCTCTTAACTCGTCTTGTTCATCTAGTTCTTTGGCATATGCTAGACGGTCTTTTATGTTGTTTTTTATCATCAATTATGCTTTTATTCTTTGGTAGAAATTGTCAATATTTTCACCGTATAACCACCGAGCAACATTATTATTCCATATCTCGTGATATTGCTTTTTGCTGATAATTTTTTCTTCAACAGCAAGGTCTAATAATTTGCCTGGGTAAGAAGATTGCTTTTCGCTTTCCATTTCACCCAACGGATAAGGATCATCTAAGCCTAAAATAATTTGATTGGTTCCTTTTTGTCTACGTACCATTAATTCAAATGAAATAGTATCATGAACCAAGGTGTCAAAGTAAATATTTGGATGACCTAGCGCTTTTCTAGGTCTATTTTGCCCCTCAAAAAGATCGGGTCGCCCATCAAAACCTTGTGTTCTTCGCCCAATATTTAAATGGTTTAGCTGTCCGCCATGTGCAAAACAGACACGAATATTTGGATACGTTTCATACAGGCCATCTAAGGTATAAAAATGATAGGCATCTGCACATTGTGCAATCATCCAAACTAAATGAAAACGCCATGATTTGTTTTGAAGTTGAATAAATTTTTCACCGTCATATGGATGAATTTCAATAGCAAGGCCATATTTATTGGCCATTTCAAAAATAGGAGCTGTTTCTTTATCAAAAATACCTCGCCAGGTACCTATAGAGTCCATATAATGCGTAGGTAAACACAACACCTGCATGCCAAGTTCTTCAACACAACGTTCAATCTCCCAACAGGCACCCTCTATAAAACCAGCGTGCACTACAAAACCACAGGTGAATTTAGTGGGGTGATCTTGTTGTACTTTGGCATTAAAATCGTTTTGAAACCGTAGCGCATATTTCATATCATGAATACGCAAGCCATTGCCGTATAATTGTGAAAGGTTTAAAACTACGGCATGGTCTATTTTATTATGTTCCATCCATTCCAACTTTTCATCTAAGAAAAAGCTAGAATCGGTAACAGGTCTTTTCCAGTCTTTTTGAAGCATATGTTTTCGATCTTCATCGATCCAAAAAATTTCTTTTTCTTTAAGGTAAGCGGGTATTTGTTCTGGATAAGGAAGCAAATGTGAGTGACCGTTAATTCTCATTAAATAGGTATTAATATTAGTGAATAAGGTAGTTTTAAGACTTTTTATAGGGTTGGCGATGCCATAACCGTTTGGCACTTATCACAGGTTTTAAGCGCTTCGTTTGCATAAAACCTATCAAAAATTATGGGTAAGTCTGTTTCTATGTTATCTAATAAAAATGATGCTCTGTAGAGCTCGTGGTTGCAATTTTCACAAAACCATGCCAAACCATCTTTCATACTTTCTTCGCGCTTTTGCTCAATAACGAGCCCAACAGTATTGGCACCTCGTTGAGGTGAATGCGGTATATTGGGTGGTAAGTAATAAATTTCACCTTCTTTTATAGGAATATCTTTAGGTACTCCATTTTCAATAATTTTCAAACAAATATCTCCTTCTACCTGGTAAAAGAATTCGGGAGTTTGATTAAGATGGTAGTCTTTTCTCGCATTAGGCCCACCAACCACCATTACAATAAAGTTTTCGTTGTAAATTACTTTATTGCCCACAGGAGGTTTTAAAAATTGGCGGTTGTCATCAATCCATTTTTTAATATTAATTGGGCTAAAGGTTTTCGACATAATTATTGGTTTTAAATATTAAACTACGTTTTTAATGGGCAATACATATATTTTTGGGTTCTGTAAAAAAGCGTAAAGCTTCGTTACCACCTTCGCGGCCAACACCTGAGTTTTTCATACCGCCAAAAGGGGTTCTTAGGTCTCTTAATAGCCAGGTGTTTACCCAAATTATACCCGCTTCAATGTCATTTGCCATACGATGCGCTCGGGTTAAATTTTCGGTCCAAAGGCTTGCTGATAATCCGTAAGGGCTATCATTTACCATTTGAAGAACTTCAGCTTCATTTTTAAAAGGCATTAGGCTTACAACAGGGCCAAATATTTCTTCTTGATTTGTTCTGCAATTATGGGGCAAACCCTCAATTATGGTGGGCTTTATATACCATCCTTTTTCAAAACCTTTAGGTTGCACAGAAATGCCACCTGCCAGTATTTTTCCGCCTTCTTCCTGAGCTAAATTGATGTAGTATTTAATTTTATCAAAATGTTGTTTTGAGACAATAGCGCCTACTTGGGTGTCTTTATCTAAGGGGTCGCCAACTTTAAGCGCTGCCACCTTGCGAATAAAATCGGTTTTAAATTTATCGTAGATACTTTGCTCAATAAAAATTTTAGAACCGCAAAGGCAAATTTGACCCTGATTAGCAAAAGATGATTTTAGGGTAGTAGCTAACATTTTGTCATAATTACAATCAGCAAAAATGATATTTGGGTTTTTACCTCCCATTTCTAAAGAGTACTTTTTAAAGCTTGGTGCTGCTTTCATTGCAATTTCTGCTCCTATTTTGGTGCTACCTGTAAATGAAATTGCTTTTATTTTTTTATGGCTGCTTAAAACGGCACCGGTTTGCGCTCCATAGCCATGTACGATGTTTAAAACGCCTTTGGGTAAGCCAGCTTCCATACAGATTTTTGAAAATAAATAGGCTGTCATTGGGGTAACCTCTGAGGGTTTGGCTACCACCGTGTTACCAGCGGCTAAGGCAGGCGCTATTTTCCAAGTAAATAAATACAAAGGTAAGTTCCATGGAGAAATACAAGCAACAACACCTAAAGGTTTTCTTAAGGTGTAGTTAATTGCCTTACCTGTCATGTTATGAGATTCTGAAGCAAATTGCATGATTGCAGTTGCGAAAAAACGCATATTACTGGCCGCTCGTGGAATGTCTACTGATTTTGCTAGCCAAAGGGTTTTTCCGTTATCAATAGATTCTGCTAGGGCTAAGCTGTCAATATTTTTTAAGATTAGATCTGAAATTTTCATTAAATAATGATGCCTTTCTTCTACTGTGGTAGTTGACCAAGAAGCAAATGCTTGCTCGGCGGCATCAATAGCTAAATTGATGTCTTTTTCATTAGAGTCAGGAGCCAAAGCATAAGGTAAACCTTTTGCAGGATTATATACGGTTATGTGTTTTTTATCAGAAGCTGGTTGCAGTAATCCATCGATATAATTTTCTATATTTTTCATTTAAACACTCTATTTTAAACTAAGTTAAAAACGGCCATTAGTTATGGTGAAATAACTTAGTGCGCTAAAAAAACTTTTTATATTCCAAGGTAAGCCATTTTATACGTCCGCAGAAAGGTGTTTTCTACAATTTTGTTTAAATAGCTCGCCTTTGAAGTTGTTTTTTGTATCACAGTTTTAGTTGTTATTATATCTAGCAGCAATTATAAAATTTACAGCAACACTTATGTTATATTTAATTTAAAATCGCCAATTTTATTCTTTATTTCATCGGCTCCCCATTGTAGTATTTTTACATACTCCTTCACCTTTTCTTTGTTGTATCTGCTGCTTGGGCCTGCAGCACTTAGGCTAGCAACTAGTTCATTTCGGGTATTAAAAATGGGTACACCAGCACAAACAAGACCCAGCTCAAACTCTTCATCATCTATGGCATATTGCTGAGCTCTAACTTTCTCTAATTCTTTGATGAGTTTTTTTGGGTCGGTAATAGTATTAGGTGTATATGGTTTTAGCGTTTTATTGAGAATTTTATCCGTTACTAAATTTTGATAATTGTGGTAACTAAAGGCTAATAATACTTTGCCTAAACTAGTGGCATGTAAGGGGCTTGAGCTACCTATGTTGGTACTAATTTTTAAACCTTGCGAGCTTTCTGCTTTATCAATATAAAATACTTGTTTATTTTTAATGATAGCAATATGAACAGTTTCGGTGATGTTTTTTGCAACATCTACCAATATGGGATGTGTTTTGCCAACAAATGCCGATTGAACTTGAACGCGATTACCTAGCTCAAAAAGTTTTAAGCCTAAACTATATTTTCCAGAATAAGGGTTTTGATCTATAATACCCATAGTGCGCATGTCCGATAAAAATCGATATACCGTACTTTTGTTAGAATTTAAAACTTTAGTTAATTCAGTAATACCCCATTCGGGTTTTTCTACCGTAAAATGTTCTAAAACTGCAAAGGTTTTGTTCACCGAACTTTTAAGTTCTCTCATAGCTATTGAACGTTAAAAGCCACTTTGTTCAGATTTTTAAAATTAGCCTCAATGTAATCATTTTTCTGAAAAAATGTGGCTGGGGTGGCAGCTCCGGCAAGTACTATCATCCCTTTGTTAAGGGCTACGCCAAATTGCGTAGCTAATCGAGTAGCTTCAATAAATGAATGTATTGGGTTGCCTAAAATAGCATTCGTATTGCCAGCTTCTATCACCTTACCATTAATACTTAAATTTAATTCTAGGTTAGAAACATCAGTATTTGCGGCTATCCAATCCCCTAAAACATACGCCGCAGACGAGCAATTATCTGCAACTACATCTTCTAAAGTAAATTTAAAGTTTTTGTATCTAGAATCTATAATTTCGATAGCAGGGGCAAGTGCGTCGATATAAGTAAGCGCTTCTTCTTTGTTGAGGTGACCTGTAATGTCTTTTTTTATTAAAAAAGCGATCTCAGGTTCTGCCCTTGGATGTATAAATTTAGTGGTGTCTAAGGTGCCATGGTTCTTAATTTCCATAGCATCGGTTAAACGCCCCCAAATGAGATCATGAACACCCATTTGTTTCATTTTGGCTTTACTTGTAAAACCTAGCTTAATGCCAGTAATGTGTTCGCCTCTTAACGCTCTTTTATGGAGTAACTCTTTCTGTATCTCATATGCATCATTCAAGCTTATAGCTTCCATAGCGGTTAGCTGATCTGTGGCACTTGCCGTTAGTGCTGCGGTGTCTAAAATTTCGGCGAGTTGAATATGACGGTGTTTCATTATATGAAATGTAGTTTATATATGTAAGATCTAAAAAAGATTCTATTTGGACAAATATTTTGATATCAAACTTTATTGTGTTGAGCAGATCAGCCGGGAACACGGGGTTAGAGTTGCAACTTTTTACAAATGGCGTTCAAAGTTTGCAGGGATGAACTCAAAGGAATTAAAGCGGCTTATGGAGCTTGAAGAAGAAAACCGTAAGCTAAAACAGATGTATGCTTCCTTAGCATTAGATCACGAAATGGCAAAAGAGGTTATTGAAATAAAGCGCTGAAGCCTCGTCAGAAAAGAGTTTTAGCAAAGGAACTTGCTCACTACGGCATCAACAGGGCTTGCCGTATTTTTAAATTGAGTAAGAGTGTCTATTACTATCAACCTTTGCCCAAGAATGATACGGAGATCGAAGTCGCTTTGCAACAGAAAGCAAAAGATCATTATGAGGAAGGTTTTTGGAAGGCCTACGACCGTTTACGCCGTGAAGGTAAGTCTTGGAATCACAAACGTATGCATAGAGTTTACGTTGCTTTAGGACTACCGCTTAGACGCAAAGTAAAACGACGACTACCTGCAAGAATAAAAGAGCCATTAGAGGTTCCAAATGAGCTCAACCACACATGGAGTATCTATTTTGTAACTGATGTTTTAGAGAATAAGAGACGATTTAGAGCATTCAATGTTATTGACGATTTTAACAGAGAAGCATTGCATATTGAAGTAGACTATTTACTGCCGAACAATCGAATTGTTTGGGTATTAAACCACTTGGTTAACAAAAAAGGCAAACCTAAGAAGATAAGAATGGGTAATGGACCTGAATTTATCGCACACATTAGTAAAGACTGAAGTGTCATGCATAGAATAGAATTAAAAATAATAACTTTGTTGAGATCTTAGAAGATTAAATGGTCCTAATATGGGGAAGCCTACAGTTTCTGGAATCCAGTTGGCTGGGTACTTGGAGGAGTAGCCGTAGGTTGGGCAATCTATGATGCTGTACAGGATGAAAAAGGTAATACTAATCAGTTTTTTGATGATGGTGACCGCTACTTTACAAGAAGTGGAGGAAGTGATGGCAGAGGTAATCACTATTAGTTTAGTAAATTAACAATATTTATATAAAAATAATGCTCAGAATTATTGACAAGTTAGTACATATTTTTTATGTTTTGACATTAAAAAACAAGCAAAACTTTGACCATAAACATGATTTAAGTATTGTTATTGATAAAGTGATATTAAGTATTATTCTTATATTCTTTATAACTTACAACTTGCTTTCATTTTTTATGGCTAGAGTAATAGAAATGAATCTTGAGACAAATTTAAAACCCTTCAAGTTGCATATTGTACTTGGAGCGTTGATTTTTGTATTCAGTAGTAGTTATTTCCTCAAAAAAAGATATAAATTACTGTATCCAGAAAAGTTGGATATTACTAACTTTTCTGAAAAGCAGTTAAAAAAATTTAGGTTAATTATCTGGTGTATTACAGGATACATATTTATCCCTCTATTACTTTTAATTTATTATATATCCATTTAAAACTAAATACTAAGATATTATTTCATAATAATTAAAATCTTTTTTTATCTAAACTACTTTGAAATATATACCTTTTTTTAAACCTGCTAATAAATTTCTTGCTCTATTAACTATTATTTTTTTTGTTTCATTTTTTAATCTCAAAGCACAGGAACTTACATTAGAACAAACCATATCTTTATTTTTTAAAAATTCTTCTGAAGCTAAATCTCTTAACTCAGATTATGAGTTATTAAAATATAACAGGGCAGACTACTCAAACGAATTATTGCCAAAAATCAGTTTAAGTCTTAATGTCCCAAATTTTAATAGATCTTTTTTTGAAGTAACCCAACCAGATGGGTCATTAGCTTTCAGAGAACAAAATTCAGCATCTTCGTCACTTAATTTAAATTTGACTCAATCGCTTTGGTTTAGAGACAAATTACTAAATGACATTAAAGATGAAGCTGTAGCCTTAATAGCCGTAGAATTAGCAGAAAAGAAGTTTAAAGAAAAACGGAAAGATGATAGCACTGTATTGTAGTAATAAACTACAGAAATATATAGGGTTTAAAGAAAACCAAATTAAACAAGCTACTTTGCCAGAACTAAACAGTTGGAATGCACACTTGTTTATCATAAACAGAAAAAAGTGCTTGTTTTTTATGAACCATGATACTTACTTTTCTTTTGTGGTTTATAATATTAAAAAACCAGACATTAAAAACCTAAGCCAATTATTTATTACAGGTTTTCTGTTTGAATTAAACAAACTAAAACTCATAACTGCTGAACAAGAAACCCAACTAAAAGCCAATTTTACAGGAGTGTTTTTACACAGTTCTATTAATAACAGAAAAGTTATTGGCAATATGAATAGCCATATACAAATATTAAATTTTTATAAATATGAGTTTGAAGATATGCAAGACTATTTTAAAACTGAAACCCTAAACAAAATACCTTTAAAGCAAATAGGCGATAGGTACCCTAATGAAGCCATGCAAACTAAAATTGACCAATTATTTAAAGGAAATTTAAAAATTACATAAGCTAAGACTATATATGCCATTATTTCAAACATCTGTATTAAAACAACAATTAAACTTATTAGATAAAGGCCAAGTAAATAAAGCCTATAAAAAATATGTAAAATATTTTTTAAATCCCACCATACAAGACAACATACGCAGTTCTAAAGAAGAAGAATATCAAGGCATTTTCCTAACAGAGCTTTTTGTAAACATACTAGGCTATACGCTAAAACCTAAAGCCCATTATAATCTAGTTGCAGAATACAAAAACCAAACCAATGCCCGTAAAGCAGATGGCGCTATATTACATAACCATATAGCCATTGGCGTTATAGAACTAAAAGGCACAAACACCAAAGATTTAGAAAGTATTCGTAAACAAGCATTTGACTATAAAGCCAATCAAAAAGGCTGTGTATATGTTATTACCTCCAACTTTGAAAAATTACGCTTTTATATTAATGACGCGACCGAGTTTGAAGAGTTTAATCTGTTTGCATTAACCGAATCACAATTTAAACTACTTTATTTCTGCCTACAAAAAGACAGCTTATTAAGTAATGTCCCACTACAAACCAAAGACGCCTCTGTTGTAGAAGAAGAACAAATTACCAAACAATTCTATAAAGATTATTCTTTATTTAAACGCGAATTATACAGAGATTTAGTAAAACGAAATGCCAAACGACTTAAATACGCACAAAACCAAACCGACCATTCAGATCGTTTAAGCCCCGAACAACAAGCAGAACTGTTACGTTTAGAAAAAAATGTAAAGCTCACACTATTTAAAAAATCGCAAAAATTAATAGATCGCTTTCTCTTTATCTTCTTTGCCGAAGACAGAGGCTTACTACCCGCAAATAGCACCGAGCAAATATTAAATAAATGGAAAGCCGATTTAGATTTTGGAGACGACAGACCCTTATACAACCTGTTTAAACAATACTTTAAGTTTTTAGACCAAGGTAGGCAAGGCACTAGTAGCAGAGCAGAAATTTACGCATATAATGGCGGTTTATTTAAAGAAGATAGCATTTTAGACAGTTTAGAGCTAGACAGTAATTTACTATACAACTATACCAAAAAATTAGCCGCTTACGATTTTGAAAGCCAAGTAGATGTTAATATACTAGGCCATATTTTCGAGAATTCTTTAAATGAAATTGAAAGTGTAAATGCCGAAATTGAAGGTGGCGAGTTCGACAAACAAAAAAGTAAACGTAAAAAAGATGGTGTGTTTTACACCCCAAAATACATTACCAAATACATTGTAGAAAACACCATTGGTAAATTGTGTACAGAAAAAAAAGCAGCATTAAACCTTAAAGAAGAAGACTATTTTAAAGGTAGAAAAAACCGAAACAAAAGCACCATTGTAAACCTAGTAAACATACTAGACACCTATAGAAATTGGCTACTACAACTTACCATTTGCGATCCTGCCTGTGGCTCTGGCGCATTTTTAAACCAAGCCTTAGACTTTTTAATAAAAGAACACAACTATATAGACGAGCTTAAAACAAAAGTACTTGGTGGCGGCTTACAATTCTCAGATATAGAAACCACCATATTAGAAAACAATATTTATGGCGTAGATTTAAACGAAGAATCTATAGAAATTGCAAAACTTTCTTTGTGGCTTCGCACCGCGCAACCACGACGTAAACTAAACAATTTAAGCAGCAATATAAAATGCGGTAACTCCTTAATAGATAGCAAAGCCGTAGCAGGAGACAAAGCTTTTAATTGGGAAGCACAATTTCCTAAAGTGTTTGAAAACGGTGGCTTTGATGTGATTATTGGAAATCCGCCTTATGTTCAGGTAAATAGTGATTCATTTAAAGAGTTTTCAACCTATAAATGTTCAGATTTGTACGCTTATTTTTTTGAAAAGGGCATACACACATTAAAGAAAGAAGGTTATTTAGGTTTTATAACACCAAGTTCTTTTTTTACAAACATTGGATTTTATAGCCTAAGAGATTTACTTCTAAACTATAATTTGGAAGTTGTTATTGATTTAGGTGAAAATGTTTTTTCCGATGCATCTGTTGATTCTGGAATAACAATAGTAAAAAACATTTCTGAATTAGATAAAAATGAAGTTATGATTTCTTCTAAAGATTTCAATTTTAAATCAATGAAACAAAATATTTTTAAAACCTTAGAGGGTAAAATGTTTAATATTTATATGAATCCAATTCATTTAGATTTAGCAAATAAAATTGAATCTAAATCAAATAAATTAGAAGGTATTGTTGATTTTTCCAGAGGTGTTGAATTTGGATTTAGAAGTGAAAATGTATCAAATGTTAAAAATGAAACATTCAAATATCCTATTGTTTGCGGTGGTAATATTTCTCGCTATTCTATTAATTATCAGGGTAAATTTGTGAATTATGATTCCAATAACCTTAAGATTTATAAACCACTTTCTATTTATAAAAAAGAAAAAATTTTAGTAAGAAGAATTGGAAGTGAAATAATTAGTTGTTATGATAATTCTAGTTATTTTAATGTTTGTGATGTATATAATCTACAAATAAAAGAAGGTTTTGATACTAGCTTAAAGTTTGTGGCATTAGTTTTAAACAGTAAGTTGATTAATCTATATTTTGAAACAAAGTTTAAATCTATAAAAAAATTATTCCCTAAAATTCCAATTCAGTATTTAAAATTATTACCAATAATAAATCCAAATGTTGAAGCTGAAAAAAAATTTATAGAAAAAGCAAATCAAATGCTTTCACTAAACAAGCAACTACAAGAAACATCTTCAAAATTCCAACGAACCTTACAAAGAAAATTTGAAGGCTTAGAAAAGCTACCAAAAAAACTAGAACATTGGTATGAACTATCGTATTCCGACTTTGTTAAAGAATTAAAAAAGAAGAAAATAAAACTAAGCTTAGCAGAAGAAGCCGAGTGGGAAGATTACTTTTTAGCAGAGCAACAAAAAGCCCAAGCCCTACAAACCCAAATAAACCAAACAGATAAAGAAATAGACGCTATGGTTTACGAATTGTATGGCTTAACCGAAGAAGAAATAGCAATTGTAGAACAAAGTTAAATATGAAAAATCACAGCAAAATAGTTGAAATGGGAGCTGAAGGTGGTTCTATTACATGATGCCAATACCTAGATGCCAAAAACCAAGAGTGGTTAAAATTTTCACTAATGGCATTTTTAAGTCCATTTGCAAATTCAAAAGCATTAGAGTTTCTTTCTAAAAATGTATTTATATATGAAGATTTATTGGCAGAGAGGTAAACAAATTATACACATTACAAAGATTAATATTACTTTGCTCATTTCTACAAAAAGATTCATCTCCTCTTATAAGTAATTCTACATATTTAAGGAGCTAACCTTTTTTTATTTATTCTGGTTGCAGATATTAAGAACAATATCTTGACGCTATTATTTTGCATTTGATTTACATTTAAGTTGTTGCTAATAATTATTTTAGTGCAAAACCCAATTATAAAAAGTTGCAACCTTTTTGTGCGCCTTTTTAAGGAACATAGTAGGTATTTATAAGAAATAGTAGAAATTTAAAAACAGCTATAAAGACTTGATTTTACCCTACAAAAAAAGCCCTTCAATTTCTTGAAAGGCTTCACTTAGTAGCGGGGACTGGACTCGAACCAGCGACCTTCGGGTTATGAGCCCGACGAGCTACCTACTGCTCTACCCCGCGATATGGGTTTTTAATCTTTCTTGTTTTATACAAATTCAGGTCATTACGCTGAAAAGATTAAAGGCCGTTACTATTTGTAACGGGCGACAAATATACAACGGTTTTTTAGTTATATCAAAACTTGATTGCGAATATTTTCAAGTTCATCGTATTAAAAAACTGTAAAATCCATAACTTCGAACTTTTACTAGCTTATGGATATACTCAACGATTTTCTTGTTCATGCAAATAGTCTGGCAAACTGGCCCATGTTTTTGCTTCTTATTGGTGGGGGGCTTTTTCTTGTATTTTACTCTAAATTACTACCTTATCGCTTTTTTGGTCATGCTATAGCCATAACGGCGGGCAAATATGATGCTGAAAATGCAGAGGGTGACGTTAGTTCTTTTCAAGCCCTATCTGCAGCTGTGGCTGCAACAGTTGGCTTAGGCAATATATCAGGAGTAGCTATTGCCATACATGATGGTGGACCCGGTGTTATTTTTTGGATTTGGGTAACAGCGCTTATTGGCATGTGTATAAAATTTTATTCGTGTACCCTATCGGTGATGTATAGAGGTGTCGATTCTGATGGTAAGCTTCAAGGAGGTCCTATGTACTATATAACCAAAGGTTTAGGAGAAAAGGCAAGGCCTTTAGCTATTTTCTTTGCCGTTTGTGGTTTATTTGGTTTTTTAGGTGTTTTTACAGCCAACCAGTTTACAGAAACTTTTATGAGTGTGGTAGATCCGGCAACAACTATTGTTTCGATGAGTGAACTGAATTGGAAACTTACCATTGGTCTTGTGTTAGCTGTTATTACTTCACTGGTCATCTTTGGCGGCTTAAATAAAATTGCTAAGGTAGCTTCTGCTATTGTTCCTTTTATGGTAGGGGTTTATCTGATTGCTGTTATTTCGGTTATGGTAATGAATGCTTCAGAAATTTTGCCAGCCTTAAAAATGATTTTTAACGAGGCTTGGAATTTTAATACCATTATAACTGGCGGTTTTTGGGGTCTGGTAATTATCGGAGTTAAAAGGGCAATGTTTTCTAACGAAGCAGGTTTAGGTAGTGCCCCCATGTACCATGGTCAGTCTAAAACCGATAACCCGATAAAAGAGGGTTTAGTGGCTAGTTTAGGGCCATTTATCGATACTATTCTTATCTGTACATTTACAGCGATTGTTATTATTCTAAGTGGCGCATATAAAGAAGATGCTAGTGGAATTGTAATGACGCTATCTGCTTTTGATAAAACATTATTCGGTTATGGCGATGTATTATTAATGGTTATTGTTACTGCTTTTGCTTTATCAACCTTGTTTACCTATTCTTACTACGGTGTTAAAAGTTTATCTTTTTTAACCAATGCTAAAATTGGAAGTTACTACAATGTTTATTTTGTTATTATGATCGTTTTTGCAGCAGTAGCTTCCCTAGAGTTAGTGAAAAATTTAATTGATTTATCGTATGCCTTAATGGTTATACCCAATATGATTGCAGTACTTTTACTCGCTCCAAAAGTAAATAAAGCAGCAGCTACATATTTTAAAAAATTGAAGAATGATAAAGCATAAAGCAGGGTTTGTAAATATAATTGGTAATCCTAACGTAGGTAAGTCAACACTAATGAATGCCTTTGTGGGTGAAAAACTTTCTATCATCACTTCAAAAGCACAAACTACGAGGCATCGTATTTTGGGTATTGTAAATGGTGATGATTTTCAAGTAATACTTTCAGATACCCCCGGCATAATTAAACCTGCTTATGAGTTGCAGTCGAGTATGATGAATTTTGTAAGATCTGCTTTTGAAGATGCCGATATTTTGCTTTACATGGTAGAAATAGGCGAAAAAGCATTGAAAGATGAAGCTTTTTTCGAGAAAATAAAGAATAGTAAAATTCCAATCTTGCTACTGCTTAATAAGATTGATACCACTACACAAGAAGAGCTGGAAGAGCAAGTGCAATATTGGCAAGAAATGCTTCCTACGGTGGAGCTACACCCTATTTCTGCACTTTCAAATTTTAATGTAAAATCGGTTTTTAACCGTATTATAGAGTTGCTGCCAGATGCAGTTGCCTATTATCCTAAAGACCAACTTACCGATAAGCCCGAACGGTTTTTTGTAAATGAGACTATTAGAGAAAAAATACTTATTCACTATAAAAAAGAGATACCTTATGCTGTAGAAATTGATACCGAAGAATTTTTTGAAGACGAAAATATTATACGCATGAGGTCGGTAATTATGGTTGAGCGAGATTCTCAGAAAGGTATCATAATAGGGCATAAGGGTAGTGCTTTAAAGCGAGTAGGGGTAGAGGCTCGAAAAGATTTAGAAAAATTCTTTGGCAAACAAGTGCATTTAGAGCTTTATGTAAAGGTGAATAAAAATTGGCGAAATGATGCTAGACAGTTGAAGCGTTTTGGTTATAGTGGCTAATAATGTTGATTTTTTTTTGCTTGCAACTAACTCACTTTTGTTTGGGTATTTTTATTTTGGTTTAAATAATAACCTCATTTTTTTAAAAGCTAAAATCGACCACTACGGTTTCATTCTAAGAAAACGCTGCCATTCTTTTTGTTAGATTTTAGGGCTTCTTTCTTAAATAACAGTCATTTATCTTGCTTTTTTTTAATCGATTGACTGATGTAGCATACAGATATAAATAGTACTTTTGCAGCAAAATTTTGAAGTATGAGTGCTATTGTAGCCATTGTGGGAAGGCCTAATGTTGGTAAGTCGACTTTTTTTAACCGTTTAATTCAGCGCCGCGAGGCTATTGTTGATGCCGTGAGCGGTGTTACGCGAGATCGTCATTATGGCAAAAGTGATTGGAATGGCAAAGAGTTTTCTTTGATAGACACCGGTGGTTATGTTTTGGGAAGCGATGATGTATTTGAGCAAGAGATAGATAAACAAGTAGAACTGGCTATCGAAGAAGCAGACGCTATTATTTTTATGGTGAATGTTGAAGATGGGGTAACAGGAATGGACGAAGATGTTGCTAAATTACTAAGAAAGGTAAATAAGCCCTATTTTTTAGCAATAAATAAGGTCGATAATGCGAAGCGAGAGGAAGATGCTGTAGAGTTTTATTCCTTAGGATTAGGAGAATATTTTACACTTTCTAGTATTAATGGTAGTGGAACGGGTGATCTTTTAGATGCCTTGGTTGAGGTGCTTCCAGAGCAGGAAGCCGAAGAGAGTATTCTGCCCAGATTTGC
The DNA here is from genome assembly GCA_947486785.1 of uncultured Flavobacteriaceae bacterium. Lineage (GTDB taxonomy): Bacteria > Bacteroidota > Bacteroidia > Flavobacteriales > Flavobacteriaceae > Maribacter_C. Next base: position 22,551 of record CANKUU010000024.1, read on the forward strand.
TGTTGTTGGTAGGCCTAATGCAGGAAAATCATCTTTTATAAATGCGCTGATAGGCGAAGAACGTTACATTGTAACCGATATTGCAGGTACTACGCGCGACAGTATAGATACAAAATATAACCGTTTTGGGTTTGAGTTTAATTTGGTAGATACGGCAGGTATACGCCGTAAAGCTAAAGTAAAAGAAGATCTTGAATTTTATTCGGTAATGCGATCGGTAAGGGCTATAGAGCATAGTGATGTATGTCTGTTGTTGGTTGACGCTACGAGAGGATTTGACGGCCAGGTAGCAAATATTTTTTGGCTCGCACATCGTAATAACAAGGGTGTTGTTATTTTGGTAAATAAATGGGATCTGGTAGAAGATAAAGAGACCAATACCATGAAACATTACGAACAAAAGATACGAGCTGCTTGTGAGCCTTTTACAGATGTGCCTATATTGTTTATCTCAGTTTTAACAAAGCAGCGTATTTATAAAGCCATTGAAACTGCGGTTCAGGTCTATAAAAATAGAAATCGTAAAATACCAACTAGCAAATTCAATGATATTATGCTGCCTATTATTGAGCATTATCCACCACCAGCTTATAAGGGTAAGTATGTTAAAATAAAGTTTTGCATGCAAATACCAACGCATTATCCGCAATTTGCTTTTTATTGTAATTTGCCACAATACGTGCGAGAACCTTACAGACGTTATCTTGAGAATAAGATACGAGAAGAGTTTGATTTTTCTGGGGTTCCCATGTCTATTTTTATGCGAAAGAAATAAAAGGTTTTTTTAGTTGTAATTTGTCTTATTTCATTTGCAAGCGGCAATTTTTGGTAAGTAAGTTGTTATTTAAACTTAAGCTCCGTTTTGGGTGAAATATAAAAGTGGGTATGCTATCTTCATCAGCAAAACGCGAACCTAGCCATTTGTTAAGGTTTTAATGCGGTGTAGTACTGCTCTGTTTTAGCTTAGTTTATTAGAAATTTATTTAAGTGAGTAGTTTTTGTAAAACCTAAGGTTAAAAAATATTTTGTTTTACCAACCCCCAGAAGCGCCACCGCCTCCGAAGCCACCGCCTCCGAAGCCACCGCCAAAACCACCGCTACTTGAGCCGCCGCCGAAACCGCCACCACCAAAACTACCGCCAGACCCTCCACTACGCCCCATATTACTTAGAATAATAATATCCCACAGGTCAAGACCAGAAGAGCGATTGTTGCCGCCAGAGTTATTGCCGCCATTTTTGCGATTTCGGTTTGATAATAGTATCAAAATAATAAAAAAGATGATAAACGGCAGAAAGCTTCCTATTGAAAATGTATCGTTATCAGAAAAACCTCGTTCTTCCTTAAACTCGCCATTTAAAACTTGAAAAATAACGTCAACTCCCTTGTTTAGTCCCTCGTAAAAATTTCCACGTTTAAATTCAGGAAGAATGATAGTTTCAATAATTCTTTTCGACATGGCATCAGTAAGCGAACCTTCTACACCATAACCAGTACTAATGGCAATTTTTCGATCGTTTTTAGCCAATAATACGACTATTCCATTATCTTTTCCGTCTTGGCCAATGCCCCATTTTTGACCCCATTGAGCGCCTAAATAATTAATGTCTTCTCCTTTGGTAGATGGTATAATTATAACAACTATTTGGGTTGAGGTACTATCAGAATAGCGAATTAATTTTCGTTCTAAGCTTTTTTCTTGTGATAGAGGTAATAAGTCAACAGTCTTATCATCATATACGCTGGTTTGTAGATTTGGTTGTTCAGGAATCTCAAATTGAGCGAACGCAAAGCTCAAACAAAAGAAAAAAAGAAAAAAATGACTACCCTTTAGATATTTCATTGCTCAATTCATTTATGTCATCGGGGTTCCACGGAAAATGGGCTTTTAATTCAGTGCCTGCAGCTAAAACGCCATTGATTATACCCTGTTTAAAGTTTCCGAGTTTAAATTGAGATTCAATTGCGTCTCTCGTAGTTTCCCAAAAATTAGTGGGGCTCACTTTATCAATACCCCTATCTCCATAGATCACAAACTTTCGGTCATTAACCGCAACATAAATTAGTACTCCGTTTTCGTCTTTAGTATTATTCATCTTTAATAGAAAAAAAACCTCTTTTGCTCGTTCAAAATGGTCTACATCGGTATGTGCCTCAATGTGCACGCGAATTTCGCCCGAGGTGTATCTTTCAGCTTTGAGTATAGCTTGAACAATTTCTTGTTCTTCACTTTTCGATAAAAATGTTTCTACAGGAGACATAAGGTCTAATGATTAAAAATCGAAGTCTACCTCTGGGGCATTGGCAGCGCCTGGGTTCGCTTTGTATCTAGCCATTTCTTCGAAACCAAACCAGCCTGCTAAAATTTTACCCGGAAATTTTTTGGTGTGTATATCATAACTATTTACTTTTTCGTTATAACGATCTCTCGCTACGTTAATACGATTTTCAGTGCCCTCTATTTGGGCTTGTAGTTCTAAAAAGTTCTGATTCGCCTTTAATTCGGGGTACCGTTCTACCACTACCATTAATTTACTTAAAGCACCGGTTAACCCACTTTGAGCTTGTTGAAAGGCAGCCATTTTTTCTGGACTAAGGTTGTTAGCATCTATGGTTGAAGAAGTTGCTTTTGATCGCGCTTCAATTACCTCAGTTAAGGTCCCTTTTTCAAAATCAGCAGCTCCTTGAACGGTTTTAACCAGATTGCCAATTAAATCGTTCCTACGTTGATACGAACTCTCAACGTTTGACCAAGCCGTTTTGGCATTAGCCTCAAGTTCTACGGCAGTATTATTAAAACCTACTGCCCATTGATAGCTTATAAAGGCAACGACCGCTATGAGTATGATTGCAAGTAATCCTTTTTTCATAATCTGTAATTTTAATGATTTCTCGTTTGGAGAGATTTAGTGTGTTTTGATAAATTAGTTGTTGTAATCTAAAAAGTGTTACATTTTATTTGGTAAAAAAAGTAATTGAAGATAAAATTTATGAACTATAACTGTTCTTTTATTTTATAAAGCTCTTTTTTTACACGTTCGAGCTTTTCAATAATTTGTAGATTATTGAGCGTTTTTTGCTTGTTTTCTTTTAAGTGTATTTTAGCGCCCTCTAGGGTAAAACCGCGTTCTTTTACGAGGTGATAGATGAGTTGAAGATTTTTAATATCTTCTGGCGTAAATTTTCTGTTGCCCTTTGCATTTTTTTTAGGCTTTAGTACTTCAAATTCCTTTTCCCAGAACCGAATAAGAGAGGTGTTTACGCCAAACGCTTTGGCTACCTCACCAATACCATAATATCTTTTTTCAGGAAGATCTATTTGCATTAATCTAGAGATTGATTTTCTTGGTTAGCATACTTCAACATATTTTGAAATTCTTTTAAAGTTAAATTACCGTAATAAAAGTTAATAGGGTTAATATGTTGTTTGTCTTTTCGCACTTCATAATGTAAATGCGGCGCTTCTGAACGCCCAGTACTTCCTACAAAACCTATTAAGTCGCCCCGTTTTACTTTTTGACGCCTTTTTACGTTATACTTGCTTAAATGTGCATAAAGACTTAAATAGCCATAGCCATGATCGATGCGAATATGTTTGCCATATCCAGAAGAGTTATTATCCGCTCTTACTACTTTTCCATCCCCTGAGGCATAAACTGGTGTTCCTTTCGGCGCGGTAAAATCCATTCCTCGGTGCATTTTTCTAGCTTTGGTAAAAGGGTCTGATCTCCATCCAAAACCCGACGCCATTCGAGTTAAATCTTCGTTGTTTATGGGCTGAATAGCGGGTATTGCGGCTAAAAGTTTTTCTTTTTCTTTCGCTAAAACGGCAATTTCTTCTAAAGATTTAGACTGAATAGCCATTTGCTTTTTAATGATATCTAAACGCTTAGTCGTTGCAATAATCATTTGAGAATTGTTAAAACCTTCTAACGATTTGTAACGATTTATACCACCAAAGCCTGCTCGTCTTTGCTCTTCGGGTATAGGATTGGCTTCAAAATAAAGGCGGTAAATATTATTGTCGCGATCTTCGATATTTGCTAAAACCTCTTCAATTTGCTGCATTTTTTTATTCAAAAGCTCAAATTGAAGTTCATAGTTTTTAACCTCGCGGCTTAAAGAAAGCTCTCTCGGAGTATTAACTATATTAGTATTTAACAATAAGATTAATCCGAAAAGTCCAAATAAAGCAGAGCCCAGCAAGAAAAAACCAATATTACGATAACGTCGCGATTTCTTGGGTTCAATTTTTCGATACGATAGCGTATCTGGGTCGTAATAGTACTTTACTTTAGACATGAATGTAATTTGTTCTATTTTTGCTTTTATGTACTAACTAAACAAATATAAAAATAGTTTTGTTTAAACGGTTAAAATTATAAAAACTTACCATTATACTATGACTTCTAAAGAAATTAGAGCGCAATTTTTAAATTTTTTTAACGAAAAACAGCATAAAATTGTGCCATCGGCCCCCATGGTAATTAAAGACGACCCTACATTAATGTTTACTAATGCAGGAATGAACCAATTTAAGGAGTTTTTTCTTGGTAATACGGTACCAAAGAATTTAAGAGTTGCCGATTCGCAAAAATGCCTTAGAGTTAGTGGAAAACATAATGATCTAGAAGAAGTGGGTAAAGATACGTATCACCACACCATGTTTGAAATGCTGGGTAATTGGAGCTTTGGTGATTATTTTAAAAAAGAGGCCATCCATTGGGCTTGGGAGCTGCTTACGGAAGTTTTAAAGGTTGATAAAGATAGTTTATACGTTTCTATATTTGAAGGCAGTAATGATGCGGATAAGCTTGAAATGGACCTAGAAGCGTTAGAACTTTGGAAAGCAATAGTACCAGAAAGCAAAATTATTAAGGGAAATAAAAAAGATAATTTTTGGGAAATGGGCGAGCAAGGCCCATGCGGACCTTGTTCAGAAATTCATGTCGATTTGCGTTCAGCAGAAGAAAAAGCTAAGGTTTCAGGTGCATCTTTAGTAAATCAAGATCATCCTTTGGTAATAGAGATATGGAACCTTGTTTTTATGCAATACAATCGAAAGGCTGATGGAACGCTAGAAGATTTGCCAGCGAAACATGTTGATACAGGTATGGGTTTTGAACGTTTGTGTATGGCATTACAAGGGGTAACCTCTAATTATGATACAGATGTTTTTACTCCGATAATTCGAGAAATTGAAACCATAACCAACTCTAAGTACGGTAAAGAGGAACAAACCGATATTGCCATACGCGTAATTGCCGATCATATTCGAGCCGTCTCTTTTTCTATTGCAGATGGCCAATTGCCAAGTAATAACGGAGCGGGTTATGTAATTAGACGCATTCTTAGAAGAGCTATACGTTATGGGTTTACATTTTTAAACACCCAACAGCCTTTTATGTATCGTTTGGTAAAAGTATTGTCTCAAACTATGGGTGATGCTTTTTTAGAGATAAAACAACAAAGACAATTAATAGAAAATGTAATAAAAGAAGAAGAGCATTCTTTTTTAAAAACTCTAGAGCAGGGCTTGGGCTTGTTAGATGCTATACTATCAAAAACTAAAGGAAAACAAGTTGATGGTAGAAAGGCTTTTGAGCTTTACGATACGTATGGCTTTCCGATTGATTTGACCGCATTAATTTTAAGTGAAAAGGGGTATACTTTAGATGAGAAAGGTTTTGATACTGCTATGCAGAAACAAAAGAATCGATCAAAATCTGCTTCAGTTAGTTCAAAAGAAGATTGGACGATTCTTTCAGATGATTTTGAGCAAGAATTTGTGGGCTATGATTTGCTTGAAGCCAATGTTAAAATTGTTAAATACCGCAAAATTACCTCTAAAAAGGATGGCGATCAGTATCAATTAGTTTTTAACTTAACTCCTTTTTACGCAGAAGGTGGAGGCCAAGTGGGTGATAAAGGCTATTTAGAAGCTTCTAATGGTGATGTAGTTTATATTATTGATACCAAGAAAGAGAATAATGAGATTGTTCATTTTGCCAAAAACCTTCCAAAAATAGTAGAAGGTAACTTTAAGGCGGTAGTTGATAAAAAACAGCGTCAAAGAACCGAAGCGAATCATACAGCTACACATTTACTGCACCAAGCTTTACGTGAGATATTAGGAAAACACGTTGAACAGAAAGGCTCGGCTGTTCACTCAAAATATTTGCGTTTTGATTTTTCTCACTTTTCAAAGTTAACACATGAAGAATTAAGAGCTGTTGAGAATTTTGTGAACGCCCGTATTGAAGGTCAGCTTCCTTTTCAAGAAAACAGAAATGTACCTTTAGAAGCAGCTATCAAAGATGGAGCTATGGCTTTGTTTGGTGAGAAATATGGCGATACGGTCAGAACTGTACGTTTTGGTCAATCTATTGAGCTGTGTGGTGGTACTCATGTTAATAATACTGCGGATATCTGGCATTTTAAAATAAAATCAGAAGGGGCTGTTGCAGCGGGTATACGCAGAATAGAAGCAATTACCAGCGATGCTGTAAAGGATTTTTATTCTGAAAATAATATGGTGTTGTATAAGATTAAAGAGGTCTTAAACCATACTCAAGACCCATTAAAATCGGTAGTAGCATTACAGGAAGAAAATTCTAAATTAAAAAAAGATCTCGAGCAATTATTAAAAGAGAAAGCCAAACATCTTAAAGACAATTTATTGAATAAATTGGAGATTATTAATGGCATACATTTTTTAGCAAAAGAAGTAGATTTAGATGCTGCTGGTATTAAAGATTTGGCATTTGAAATGGGGCAAAATAAAGATAATTTATTCTTACTCTTTGCCTCAAAACAAAATGGTAAGGCGCTTTTGAGCTGTTATATTTCGAAAGAATTGGTTGCCGAAAAAGATTTAAATGCAGGTAGTATAGTTCGTGAATTGGGTAAATTTATACAAGGCGGTGGCGGTGGACAGCCCTTTTTCGCAACGGCAGGTGGTAAAAACCCTGACGGAATTAAACAGGCACTTGCTAGCGCTAAAACGTATCTAAATTAAATACTAATACCATGCACTTAATAGCATAATCGAAATACTTTTTTGTTGGTGTTCGTAGTGCTTAACTTATTTAAAGTAGTAACTAATATACAGCTGGAAGATGTTTAAATAGCATGGAAATGAAACTTCAAACTAAAATTTCTTTAGAAAAAGCTAAAAATCAAATTTCTTACCAGAGTAGGTTGCTTGTTTTAGGTTCTTGTTTTGCTGAAAATATCGGGGATAAATTAAAGTATTTTAAGTTTGAAGCTACTCAAAACCCATTTGGCATTCTATTTCATCCTTTAGCAATCGAAAAATTATTGGTAAAAGCCCAAAAGAAAGAGGTGTATACAAACGATGATATTTTCTTTTTAAACGAACGCTGGCATTGTTTTGATGCGCACTCTACATTAAGTAATCCATCTAAAGAAGAACTTCTTAAAGCGCTAAATTTGCGCTCGGCGCAAATACATGAAGAAAGTAAACTTGCAACCCATGTAATTATTACCTTAGGCACTGCTTGGGTTTATCAGAAAATAGATACAGGTGATGTAGTTGCTAATTGCCATAAGGCACCGCAAAGAGTTTTTTCTAAAACACTACTTTCGGTAGAAGCTATTCAAAAGAGTATTAAAAATTGCATGCAAACAATTAGGAATATAAATAAGAGCGCGCAATTTATTTTTACGATATCACCCGTACGACATTTAAAGGATGGTTTTGTAGAAAACCAAAGAAGTAAGGCGCATTTAATTACGGCGATACAAGAGTGTATACAGACTTCTAAAACAAAATTTAAAGTATCATATTTTCCATCCTACGAATTAATGATGGATGAACTTCGCGACTATCGCTTTTATGAGAATGATATGGTGCACCCCAATGAATTGGCTATAAATTATATATGGCTTAAGTTTAAAGATAGTTGGATTGCTTCAGAGGCATATGAAGTAATGCGTAAAGTAGATACCATTCAAAAAGGATTGCAACATCGCCCGTTTAACCCTAAGTCAGAAAAGCATCGCTTGTTCTTAAATGCTCTTGAGCATAAAATTAAAGAGCTAGAAGAAGTCTACGCTTTTATGAATTTTCGAAATAAATAGCGCGAGTTGGCGTTTTTCTTTTGAGATATGTCTAAAGTAAAAACCACAAAATTTCAAGAAAAAACTTCATGAAAAAAATTCTAATTGCAATCATACTGGTACTCGTCGTTATTTTAGGTTTTCGTTCTTGTTCATCAGAAGCTAAAGAAAAAATAATTCTTGAAGAGAATTCTATGCTAATTCAGCAACAAATTTCAAATGTTTCAAAATTAGTTGTGACCGAAGGTCATTTTGCAGAAGTTTATAATTACAAAAGTTCGCAAGAATTATTTGGGCCATTAATTACGGCCGATAAAAAAGCTTTAGTTGTCGTTAATGCTGAGGTGACTGTTGCTTATGACTTAAGTAAATTAGAATATGAACTTAATCAAGAGACTAAAACACTTTTTATTAAAAGCATACCTGAGGCTGAAATAAAAATTAACCCCGATTTTGAATATTATGATGTATCTGCTGATTATTTAAATCGTTTTAATGCTGAAGATTACAATAAAATTAAGAAAAACATAAATGCTTCGTTAATGAAAAAAGTAGAGGCGTCAAGCTTAAAGAGTAATGCTGAAAATAGATTGATTAGCGAGCTCTCTAAGTTTTATATGTTAACCAATTCTTTAGAATGGACGCTTGTTTATAACGGCAAAAAAGTAAATCAGGTTGAGGACTTAAAGTTAACAGATCAAACTTTGCTCGACTAAATTTAAACCGTCATCAATTAAATGACCAATTTTTGGGTTGTTTTGTTTTACACGTTCTAAATGAGAAGTAATATCTGCGGCAAACTCTGTATCACCATTGGTTTTGGCCAGCTCAAATAACTCAATAGACAAAAGCCAATCTTCAGGATAGTTGTTGCAAATTTCTTGAAACACTTTATGTCTTGAAATGGTGGTATTTGTGCCTTCTCTATACTCGCGAACTTGTTGATAATAGTTTTCTAATTGCAACAAATTCTTATGTTTTTTAGTTACCGCTCGAGAGCTTAATACCTGGTGATTTACTAAGTCAAAACTATTTAAATCAGCTGGGCCATTAAATGCAGAAACTATATGTTCGCCTACGGCCATATTATACAGGCGATCTTGAGATTCAAAAAGCACCTTGGTATTGTGGGTTACCTTACAATCTTTAAAGGTAATTAAAATGATCTCACCTTGTAAGTTTCGTGTTCCGGTAATGATTTCGCCCGTTATTTTTATATTTCCTTCAAATTCAAGTGTAATGGTTTGGCCTTCAAAAATGTTATATGCTTTTAAGTCTCTAGGGCTCATATCTTCAATCGCCAAATTTATACCTTTAAGTCTTCCCATAGGAGAACCAAAACCATCGTAATGATGTTTAATGCTATGGCCTATTAATTCTTTTTCTCGAAAAGAAAGAGAAGTTGGCCCTTTGGTTTGAAAAAATATAGGTTTGTTTTTATAAGCTATAACAGACTCAAAATTTCCTGATACTTGTAGACCTGTACTTAATTCAATAGTACCTAGCTCTCTAGAATTAATTAATTTTTGAATACCATTTAAACCACCTGTGCGCAATGCCATGGTATTTGCAAACTCTTCTAATACCTGACTCAAAAAAGCAAAATTTGGGGTTACAAAAAGTTGCGGTTGAGGTTTAGTGATATCAAAAGATGTATTTGCCGCCTCAATAGAATAGGGTACTTTTTTTACCTTGTTGGTCATACACCAGGCGCTTTCTCCTATAGAGGATAAAAGCCCGGCGCCATATATTTTAGGATGATCTACTTGGCCAATAAGACCGTACTCAACGGTCCACCAATGCAAATTTCTTATGAGTGCCATTTCGCTAGGTGCCCCCATATTATTCTGTAAATATTCAATTTGCTTTTCAGCCTCTGCTATTTCTTCTTTTGGGGTATCTGCAGCTTCTTTAATAATAGATAAATGCCTTACCGCTTCATAAAGTTCGTAGTCTTTGGCATTAGAGATAGCCTTACAACCAATTTCTCCAAAACGCCTTAAATATTCCGCATATTCTGGGTTTGCAATGATCGGAGCATGGCCAGCACCTTCGTGTATAATGTCTGGTGCAGGAGTATATTCAATATGCTCTAATTGACGTATGTCAGATGCAATTACTAAAACATTATATGCTTGAAATTCCATAAAAGCAGAAGGAGGTATAAACCCATCTACCGCAACTGCAGCCCAACCTATTTCTTGAAGAATACGGTTCATGCCATACATATTAGGAATCTTATCTATTGAAATACCCGTTTTTTGAAGTCCTTCCAGATAAGATTTATGTGCAACCTTGCTTAGGTAATCTACATTTTTTCGCATCACATAGCGCCATACTGCCTGATCTATAGCAGTATATTCTGCATAATCTTGTGGTTTTATAAATTGCTTTAGATGTTTCGGTAATTTATCTAATATGGCATTGCTTTGGTAGGACATTCAATTCTTTTTTTTGTTTCCGTAAAGTAACGAAAATAGGCTGGTAAGTTTTGACTACTAGGAGGCAATTTTTTTTAAAAAACATCCATTACGAATTTTATGATCTACTTATTGAGTAGCCATTACCTTTGGTGGATATTGTGCAAGTATCTTTGAGACAAATTCTGTAATACGCATTTCTTTCTTTTCTATGTTTTTAAAGCGCCCTAAATGGCCTTCACCTTTACCCTGCCAAATTAATTCTTTCTTTTTTGAATCAATAAAATCTATATAAAGTGTGCCTACAGTTCTAGTGCTAATGTTACTGCCGCCAAAACCAAATCCTAAGCCACCACCCCAGTAGTAAGGAGTCCAACCCCATTGGCCACCCCAATAGTTGTTGTATACGTCTACTTGTTCGCGCTCTTTAGTGAATATGCTAATTAAAATATCAGGATTATCAGATTTAACAAAACCTCTTGAGTTCATTTCAGCTTCAATAGCTCTTAAAATTCGTTTTTTATCTAAATCTGAGATCTGAGCTTTATCAATTCCTGTTTTGTAAAAGGCATATGATTTAAAAGAATTAAAGTCAGTCTCTTTATTATAGTCCGATAATACTTGTACTGAGGAACAAGAACTTAAAAATAGTAAAATCGCTAAGGGTAATAAGAGTATTTTTTTCATGGCCTTTAAATTTTTATTTTTTATTCGTTGCTTAAAAAATAATGTTCAAAAATCATGCCGAAACATGATGATCATTGTAGGTTGGTTTTTGGATTATATCCGTATGGGCAATGTTTGCATCCACTTTCACAGCAATAGCCTCGTTTTAAATGAAATTTTTCAGTAAAAACCCGATAGCCTTCCTTTGACCAATAGAAATCACCTTCTTCAAGGGGTATATTTTTCTTCATAAATTATAAGGTTAAGCAGGTAAAATTAGTGGATTATTGTTGATATCCGAATTCTATAGTATTGAAATAACTAATAACGAAAGGTGTTTTGAGTATTTCGTCGAATAAAAGATATTGTTGGCAACATATTTGATTCTCTTTGGGTTATATGGTGCTGACAATTAACTTTGTAAAGGCTTCAACTTAGATTACAAAATATGATTTTAGTTTTTAAACATTTTTTTTATAAGAATTACGTAGGTCTCTCACTTTGGCCGTTTATTATTCTAAAAAGTGATGCCTTAAAAACTGACATTGTACTTATAAATCATGAGAAAATTCATTTAAAGCAACAGTTAGAATTGTTGGTAGTGGTTTTTTATGTAACGTATTTTATAGAGTGGATAATTAGAAGTTTATATTTTATGAATTTTTATAGAGGCTATCGAAATATAAGTTTTGAACGTGAGGCTTATGACAATGAGCATAATCTAAATTATTCAAATGAACGCAGACCTTTTAGCTTTATAAAGTACCTTTGAACTAAAAGTGCGGTCTAAAAATCAAGAGATACAACTTTCTTTACTACGAGAAAAACAGGTAGCGCTAACTATAAAGCGAGAAGACCTTATTCATCCATTAATTTATGGCAACAAATATCGAAAGCTTAAATACAACCTTAAAGAAGCAAAAAGTCAAGGTTTTGATACTCTTTTAACATTTGGAGGCGCATTTTCTAATCATATTGCAGCTGTAGCCTATGCAGGAAAGTTGCATGGCCTAAAAACGATCGGCGTTATACGTGGCGAAGAAATAGCAGCAAAGTGGAGCTCCAATAAAACCCTAAAATTGGCAAATGAGCATGGTATGCAGTTTAAATTTGTTTCTAGAAGTACGTACAGAAATAAAGAACAGTCTCAATTTTTACACCAATTAAAAGTCGAGTTTGGCTCTTTTTATACCTTGCCTGAGGGAGGTACAAATGCCCTAGCCGTAAAGGGTTGTCAAGAAATACTAACCGAAAATGATTTTAATTTTGATGTGGTTTGCGCTGCCGTAGGAACTGGTGGTACGCTAGCCGGAATTATAAATGCTTCAAAACAAAATCAACAAATTTTAGGGTTTTCAGCGTTAAAGGGTGATTTTTTAAAAGAAGATATTCGTAATTTTACATCCAAAGAAAATTGGGAACTACAAACAAGGTATCATTTTGAAGGATATGCAAAAGTTTCTAAAGAATTAATACAGTTCATAAACGAATTTAAATTGCAGACTCAAATACTTTTAGATCCCATTTATACGGGTAAAATGATTTTTGGAATTTTAGATCTTATTAAAGCAGATTATTTTAAACCTAACACTAAGATTCTTGCAATTCATACAGGTGGATTGCAAAGTATTTCATCAATGAACGATATTTTAAAAAAACGGCAACTACCCATTATTGCGATATGAATAGAAAATTTTTTGGACTATTAATTTTAGGAACATTTTTAGTAGGATGCAAGGTAAAACACAGTGTAACCCATGTTGAAAAGAAAATTGAACGTACACCAGTTAAGCCTCAAATTGTTAAAATAACCGAAAATTCCGATGGTCTTTATCCAATGCCTGAAGATACGGGCAAGTTTATACCATTTAAAATTAGCAACGTAGACGATTACATAGCAACATTTTCGGAAGTTGCAATTCGCGAAATGAAAGCATTCGGTATACCTGCAAGTATTACCTTGGCGCAAGGTCTTTTAGAGAGCGGATTTGGTAGGGGTGAGTTAGCTATGAAAACAAATAATCACTTCGGTATTAAATGTCATAAGGGGTGGCAAGGCGATTATGATTTTTATGATGATGATGAAAAAGGCGAATGCTTTCGTAAATATAACCATCCAATGTACTCATATCGAGATCATAGTCTCTTTTTAACATCACGATCAAGATATGCATCGCTATTTAAATTTGAGAGTACAGATTATAAAAAATGGGCGAATGGATTAAAAAAAGCAGGTTATGCAACAGATAAAAAATATCCCCAAAAATTGATTTCTCTTATAGAGCGATATAACTTGAGTAAATTTGATGCTAAAATTAGTTTAAAGCAAGATATTTTAGCATTGAACAATACCACAGAAAAAGAGAGAGAGAAACCCTTTTCACCTAAAAAACAAAGCATACATATAGTGAAACAAGGCGAAACCTTGTACGCCATTGCAAAAGCTTATTCTATTACCGTAGATGACTTAAAGCGATTTAATTATATGTATGACAATGTTATATCAGTAGGTCAAGAACTTAAAGTGCCCATTCAAAAATTTAACTAATATGCTTTACAAAAGAAGTAGTGAACTCTTTCAAGAGGCTAAAAAATATATTCCTGGCGGTGTAAATTCGCCAGTTCGTGCATTTAAAGCAGTCGGTGGCGACCCTATATTTGTTAAGGAAGCGAAAGGGGCATATCTATTTGATGAAGATGGTAACCGATTGATTGATTTTATCGCATCATGGGGTCCCCTTATTTTAGGTCATGCATATGATCCCGTGATCAATGCAGTTATTGATAAGGCAAAAAAAGGTACTTCTTTTGGCATGCCTACAGAAATAGAAACCGAACTAGCCAAGTTAGCCATTTCTATGGTGCCCAATATTGATAAAATTCGTTTTGTGAATAGTGGAACAGAGGCGTGTATGAGTGCTATTCGATTAGCCCGAGGATATACTTCAAAAGATAAAATCATCAAATTTGCCGGTTGTTATCATGGTCATTCCGACTCATTTTTAATACAGGCAGGTAGTGGTGCAGTTACCTTTGGTAGCCCAAATAGCCCAGGAGTAACAAGAGGAACGGCTAAAGATACGTTACTTGCTAACTATAATGATTTAGCAGGAGTGCAAAAGTTAGTAAAGGCTAATAAGGGCGAAATTGCTGCAATTATTATTGAGCCAGTTGCGGGCAATATGGGCTGTATTGCCCCAACAGAGGCATTTATTAGAGGCCTAAGAGATTTATGTACAGCAGAAGGAATCTTATTACTTTTTGATGAGGTAATGACAGGGTTTCGCTTAGCAAAGGGAGGCGCGCAAGAAGCTTTAAATATTAAAGCAGATATTGTTATGTTTGGAAAAGTTATTGGTGGAGGGTTGCCAGTTGGCGCCTTTGCTGCCAAATCTGAAATAATGGATAGTTTAGCACCAAACGGACCAGTTTATCAAGCAGGTACATTAAGTGGAAATCCTTTAGCCATGAGCGCAGGCCTAGCTATGTTGACAGAGCTCAATAATAGGCCTGAAATTTTTAAAAGTCTTGAGGATAAAGCAGCATATTTACATAATGGTATTTCTAAGATACTAACTAAACAGGGTGTTTCGCATCAAATAAATCGGTTCGGCAGTATGATGTCTGTTCATTTTACAGAAGAGCCAGTATGTGATTTTGCCTCTGCTGCTAAAGGAAATAATGATACTTTTAAAAAATATTTTCATGGGATGCTACAAAAAGGAATTTACTTACCACCCAGCGCTTTTGAAAGCTATTTTCTAAATGATGCCATTAGTTATGATGATTTAGACGAAACTATAGCCGCGGTTGCTACAATTTTTTAAGAGATTTAATTGTACTTTTTTGTAAACTTTTAATGCTAAAATGCACTCAAAAATTTAAAAATGAAACCTTTTGAGTTTTATTTTTGTAACTAAAAGGCAATTATTTTTATTTAAAGATATCCGATAAACAAAATTTTGACTAAGTTAGTAGACAAACCTATAGAAAGGGAGTTGTAATCTAGCACTACGTATAGCCAAAACCTTAATAAAACTTTGGGTAAAAATCAAAACAGAATGAAAAAGATATTTTTAATCTTGATTTTTTGTGGGTGGACTTTAATTGCGAAATCGCAAGACGCAAGTGTTGAAAAATCTACCTATGGAATGCAAATAGGATTTCTAGGAATTTGGGGGCATAACGAAGCGCAGCTATCTAATCAAATAGCTTTAAGATCAGAAATTGGAATGGTAGCGGGTTTTTGGAGCGGAAATTTTTATTCTAAAAAAGGGTATTTAATGACACCTGTACTTAAACTAGAACCCAGATGGTATTATAATCTTAACAAAAGAGTGTCTAAATCAAGAAATATTAGCGGAAATAGTGGTAATTTTTTAACAGTACAAGCCAGTTACTATCCTAATTGGTTTGTAATCTCAAATTATGATAATATAGAAGTTGCCGACCAAATATCGATAATACCTACTTGGGGAATTAAGAGAAATTTTGGAAACCATTTTACATATGAAACTGCAATTGGAATTGGATACAGATATGTTTTTGCTGAGGGTATAGGATATTTAGAAAACTTTGAAGAAGTAGCTGTGAATTTACATTTAAGAATTGGATATCGATTTTAACGCAATAAAAATCGTTTTAACAATGTATAGCCTCAATTAAGGCATATTCCTACTAGATCCACAATTAACGGTTGTACTAGAGATTCATCATAGATTTAGTGGTTAGCTATTTTTATCACTTTGCTAATTTGTCTTTATGTTCAAGGGGAGTTTTAATGTAGCTTTTTAACTTTCTTTTTTCCATTTCAGCCAAATTAGCGGCTCCAAACTCATCTTTATCCCCCTTATAAAGTATACGCCATATTTTTCCTGTTTTAGACTCTGATATATATAAAGAACCATCTGCACCTTCAGATAAACCCATAGGCCTATATTTAGCGTCTGCCATTTTAGTGATTACGTCTACACCAGCAAAACCATCTGCGAATACTTCCCAGGTACCTTTTGGTTTACCGTTTATAAAGGGTATAAATCCTACAATATAACCTGCTTGAGGATAAGGTGTACGATTTGTAGACCCATGAAAAGCTATAAACACCCCTTTTTTATAACGTGAAGGAAATTGGTCTCCTTTATAAAAGAGCAAATCGTTAGGTGCCCAATGGGCAGGTAATCCCATTAATGGCTTTGTGTATTCTTTGGTTTCTTTGTTTTTTTGCTACGCTAAGTATTCCTTGGGTAAAATAATAATTAGCGATAAAATATTGAAGGCTTCAAATTTTTTGTAAAAAAAAAGGAGGCTGCCTAATTAGGCAGCCTCCTTTTTTAAAGTAGGAATGTTCGTATCTTATATTTAATTTAAAACTTTTTGGTTAGAAACTTCAATAACTATATTATCGGCCATTTTATGTTGTTCATTACTTTCATTATTTTCAAAATGATAGTATGTAAATAATGCTAGTACTAAACTTGCGAAATACATTAAACTTTTGGTCTTATAGTTCATAATGGGTTGGTTTTAATTCTGTATCTAAGTTACTTAAAAACATACGGTTAATTAAATTATTGTTGTGATCTTGGTTTTCATAGTTGTAAATATTCTAAAACTTGTGGAATAGTATTTCTCCTATAGCAGATAAAAGTACTTTTCGAGTAAAACTATAATTTGAACAGAAATGTTATAACAGCAGGCATCGCTAGCGAAACTCAAACATTTTAAAAAGAGTTTTAATAGGGTATTTTCTAATTTTAGAAAATAGACAATTTGTTTTTTAATGAGAAAACGAAATAATTAAATGCTTTGTGCTGTAGCGTATTGTTTTTGGCTTTAACTTACTACTGAGAGCGTTTTTTTTGATGGTAATACTTTTGTTAAAGTACAAGATTTTTTAGAGCTATATGCGGCTAAAGGTTTAAGCTACCATAAAAAGAGGTTTTAAGTACTTTTTATTATTTTTTCTGCAAATTTTTTGTGATAATTATTCAGCCGTTGCCCTACAAAGTTCTAAAGATTTGAAATCGTAAAATACGAAGTTGATAATATTTTATGCTTGTAATTGCGAATGTGTTATTTGGCCGGTTTTCACCCTTAATTTAAAATTTTAATCGTTGCAATAATTGCATTTATGTGCGTTATACTATCACATTTATTAACTATTAAGTTATGATTAAGAGAAATATAAAATTAAGTCTTGTATTAGGGGTGGCTTTGGCAAACGGAGTTTTTGCAAGTAACCATAAAAAAGATCGTGAAGTTTTTGATGTTAATAGCATTGAATACGTTGAGGAAGAAATTGAAGTTGTTTTAAACTTTGATGTTGCCGACTATTTGCCAGAAGATTTCGACCCTTATAAGATGTATGTAAACCTAGATGCTATTGAATTTGTAGAAGAAGAGCTTGAATCGTCTTCTCTTGAAAAGCATCTACCAATAAATTTCAATCCCTACGCATATCCTCAGGATGCGCAGAGTATCAATTATATTGATGAAGATGATGAAATTCAATTGAATTTTGCGGTTAAAGAATACCTTCCAGAAGGATTTAACCCTTACAAGAAATAAGAATTTTACTGTAAATTACCAACTATCTATATTTAAGCTCTCGTTTTACGAGGGCTTTTTGTTTTATATGCTTCGTTTACCGATTTTACTTTTTAAAAAGAGTTAAATAGCGCATACAATAAGGTCTTTTTTGAAAAGAAATGTGTACTTTTTAGACATAACAAAAAGCATCAATGAAAAAATATGTAATAAGTTTTTATTTTTTGATAGTATCGTGTAATGGGCATAAAATACAAACTACTGAAGCAATAAAGGAAGATATAAAAGCTGTAGTTATTGGAGAAACTAGAGCTTATATGGAGAAGGATTATGAAAAATGGTCTTCTTTTTGGGATCATGGAACTGATGTCTTGCGACTTGATGTTACTAAGGCAGGTTTTCAGCAATCTCGTGGATGGGAGAATAACGGTGGCAACTTAGAACAATTTTTTAAAGAAAACCCAGAGCCTATTTCATCTACATTTGAGAACACAAACTACCTTATTCTTTTTGATAATAGTTTAGCTTGGGTTGCTTTTGATCAAAAATGGATTTCGGCTATCGGCGAAAAAACTACAGCTAAGGCTACAATCACCTTAGTTAAAAAGAAAAATTTTTGGAAAATTATATCCTATACTGCAATTCAATATGAAGAAAGTTCGAGCGATGTTGATACTTTACATAGAGATTAATAATAGGTTTGGTTTGCGGGTGTTACCTTACACGTTTTTAACTCATTTTTGATTTTAAAATGAGAGTTCTTTTTAGGTTTCTATGTTAAGAAGTTATTCTAGATTATAGTTTGGTGCACCATACTCACTCGATTAAAAACGGAATTCTATCAAAGTAAGTTGTCTTTAATTTTATATCTAAAGTAGATACAATTTTTAAATGCTTTATTGCGATAACAACCGAATTTGACAAATGGCTGAAAACGTTGATAGCCTTTATGGAAAAAGCAAATATTTTGTTCAGAATTCAAAAAATAGAATCATACTAACATTTTGGCGATTGTAAAACAGTTGGAGATGGAATTGGTGATATGCGAATAAATTTTGCTAAAGGCTACAGCGTTTTTTTAAAGAAAAAGACGGGAAAGTAATTGTCTCTCTTATTTGCGGAGATAAATTAACTCAAAAATAGACATTACGAAAGCGAAATAAATTTGGAAAAAAATAAATAAATAGAAAATGGGAACTTTAAAATTTCAAATAGCAGATTATTTGGAAAATAAAGAAATGATTGCCGCTTACCTCAAAACAGCTTTGATAGAAGGTACTAACGCGGATATAATTAATGCAATCGGACAAATAGCAAAAGCCATAGGTAGACAAATCCAGGGGAATCCTAAGTTCGCATAATAAATAGCTACATCACAACGATTTGTATGCTGCATTTGTACCCTTGGGGATGCAAACGCAGCTAACAAGAGCCGTTAAAAGTACAAGAAGTAGGTGCTTAGCTATAGGGTTTGTATTTATTGATACAAATATGAAGGTATTTGTCAAAAAATAAAGGGAATAATAAATTGAAATAGGATTACTAAGAGTGCTACCGAAGTTATATTTAGAATAAACCCAACCCGAGCCATTTCATGAACCTTTATGTATCCACTAGCAAATACAATTGCGTTTGGGGGTGTTGCCATGGGTAGCATGAATGCACAACTGCTAGCCATTGTTACTGGTATTAATAAGTATATTATCGGTATTTCTAAACCTATAGCAATACCTGAAACGACAGGTGCTAATACGGCAGTTAGCGCAACGTTACTCATTAATTCTGTCATAAAAAGCATTAAAAGTATAAGAAGAGTAGCGGTTAAAAGAACACTAATTTCGCTGCTTGCAATTGCTTTGGCTACCATGTCTACAATGCCACTTACCGACATGCCTTTTGCAAGCGCTAAACCACCACCAAATAAGATTAAAATACCCCAAGCTAACTTAGAAGTGTCTTTCCATTTAAGAATAAAATCGCCTTCTTTTATATTAAATGGTATGGCAAATAAAGATATGGCGCCAATCATACTTATAATCGTGTCTGAAAGCCCTAATTTAGGAAATATGCTATTGATGAGTGTTCTAAATATCCATAGAAAAACAGTAATGCCGAAGATAATGAGCACCATTTTTTCTTTTCCGCCCATAGCCCCTAACTTGTCTAGCTCCGCTTTAATGATGCTCTTGCTTGCTGTAAATTTTAGTTGTTTATTTGGAAACATCCATTTAACCAAAACAAGGTAGCTAATGGCAATCATCGTTGCTGAAAAAGGCACTCCAATCAGCATCCATTTTAGAAAAGAAATTTGAATGTTATATTCGTTTTCAAGCAAACCAATCATTACTGAGTTTGGTGGGGTGCCAATTACTGTGGCTATACCTCCAGCGTTTGCAGAGAAAGCAATACCCAACATGACACAAAGTGCAAAATTTTGATGTATTTTGGTGAAACCATCGGCATCATCAAGTAATAAGCCTATAACCGACATGGCAATAGGCAGCATTACTACTGTGCTAGCAGTATTACTAATCCACATACTTAAAAATGCCGTGGCAACCATAAAACCTAAGACGACCTTATTTGGAGTGGTGCCAGTTATTTTGATGATATTTAGGGCTATGCGTTTATGAAGATTAACTTTTTCAAGAGCTAAAGCCATTATAAAACCACCAAAAAATAAAAAGATTATCGGGCTGCCGTAATTCGCTCCCACATTTGTTATGGGCATTATTTTTAATAAGGGAAAAAGAACAAGGGGTAAAAGTGCGGTTACAGAAATAGAAACTGCATCAGTAATCCACCAAATCACCATCCAAAGTGCTACGGCTATAACCTCGTCGGCTTGATTTGCAAGCAAATTGAAAGGTAAATTGATAAGAATTAAAAATACAAATGGACCTAAAATAAGCCCTATTTTTTGGCTAAAATGCATTCTTTATAGTATGTTTCTCTAAGCTATCTTTTTTAAATTTATAGTAGCAGTGCTGCAGGTAATTTTAGTCTAATTCTACCGCTACCGGGGGAACTAAACTTAAGTTATTGTACTTCGATAAAACCATAAAATACGCTTCGCTTAAGAAAGAAGTAGTTTTAAATTTTATTTGGGTTAAAAAATTATACTATTTATTTCAAGTTTTTTTTAAGAAGCTACAATGGGGCAGTACATTCAGCAAAAATATCACTTTTAAGATTTTTAATCAATTGAACTTAAGCAACCAGCTCAATAAATAAACCGTCATGGGTTTTGGTGATTTTAGTAAGACCGTATTTTGCTAATCCTTTTAGGGCTTTATCCCATTTTTTTCCGCTTAGTGCTGCTTGAGCCTTTAGCGCACCTAAATCCATAGTGCCATGGGGTTTTAAAATAGAAAAAATTAACTTTTCTTCATCGGTTAAGGCAAAGGATTTTTTCTCTGGTCTCATTTGCGGAAAAAACAACACTTCTTGTATGGAAGAATTATTAGTTAGCAGCATCACCAACCGGTCTATACCTATACCAATACCAGACGTTGGAGGCATACCATATTCAAGAGCTCTAATAAAATCTTGGTCGATAAACATAGCTTCATCATCACCTTTTTCTGAAAGGCGTAATTGCTCTTCAAAACGTTCTTTTTGATCAATAGGATCGTTTAGTTCAGAATAACAGTTTGCTAATTCTTTACCATTTACCATTAATTCAAAACGTTCGGTCAATGCTGGATTGTCTCTGTGTTGTTTCGTGAGCGGACTCATTTCTTTTGGATAATCTGTGATGAATGTAGGCTGTATATAAAAATGTTCACATTTTTCACCAAAAATTTCATCAATAAGTTTACCAATTCCCATGGTTTCATCAACTTCTAAACCAAGTCTTTTTGCTGTTTCACGAAGTTCAACTTCATCCATACCAGCAACATCTTCACCCGTATGAATTTTTATAGCTTCTAAAATAGGAACTCGCGCATACGGAGCTTTAAATTCTATCTCATTTTCGCCAACCGTAACCTTTGAAGTTCCGTTGGCATCGATAGCTACTTTTTCAAGTAAAGCTTCAGTAGTATCCATCATCCAGTGGTAATCTTTATAGGCAACATAAAGTTCCATTACCGTGAATTCTGGATTATGGGTTCTGTCCATACCTTCGTTTCTAAAATCTTTAGAAAATTCATAAACACCATCAAAACCTCCAACGATTAAACGTTTTAGGTAGAGCTCATTGGCAATGCGAAGGTAGAGTGGTATATCTAAGGCATTATGATGAGTTAAAAATGGTCTGGCCGCGGCTCCCCCTGGAATGGGTTGTAGAATTGGTGTTTCTACCTCTAAATAACCACGATCGTTATAAAATTTGCGAATACTATTGGTAATTTTTGTTCTTTTTATGAAGGTATCTTTTACATGCGGATTAACAATTAAATCTACATAACGTTGTCGGTAGCGTAGTTCGGGGTCGTTAAACTCATCGTACATTTTACCATCTGCATCTTGTTTGGGCAAAGGCAAAGGTCTTAGTGCTTTGCAGAGAATAGTAAATTCTTTTACTAAAACCGTTTTCTCGCCAACTTGTGTAGTAAATAGGGTGCCTTCAACACCAATTATATCACCTAAATCTAGGAGTTTTTTAAAGATTTCATTGTATTTACTATGATCATCAGCAGGGCAAATTTCATCTCTATTAAAGTAAAGTTGAATTCGACCTTCACTATCTTGAAGTTCTGCAAAAGATGCTTTTCCTTGAATTTTTTTTCGCATCAATCTGCCTGAGATAATTACTTTTTCTCCTTCTTTATAGTCGTTTTTTATACTTTTTGAAGTAGCATTAACAGGGTATAAAGCTGCGGGATAAGGGTCAATACCCATTTCACGTAGCTTTGTTAATTTATCTCTTCGTATTATTTCTTGTTCAGACAGTTGCATGTGAAGTTTTTTAAGGGTGCAAATATAGTGTTTCAATGGCTTATCTTAAAAACAAGCTTTTGTAAATATTACAGTTATTAGCAAGAAGTGAAGCTTACATCATTTTTTTAATAATTGATAGGGGTATTGGGTAATTGCTTTTAGGTTACCAATTTTTTTTATTATCTCAAATGATACGATTACATTTTTATAATTTTCATAAAAAATATTGGTAGCTCTAGGTCTATTCAGTAGCACTGATCAATCGTGTTTGACGTTTATTTTTATGATTGTTTTTAGCTTTCAGTTAGGGCTACTAGCCCTGGTTGTTTTTAAGGTAAAACTGTATTTCTAATTAAGATGATGATGAAATCAGGCGCTTTTTTAAATTGGTCTACAACAAGCATCTTATATTTTTTAATAGTAACTTAATTTTGTTTGTACTCTAATATAATTTTTCATTTGCCCTTTAGTTTAGCTTTGGTCTTAACTTTTATTGGGGTCTTAAATACTAAAATTAGCTACGGTTTTCTTTGGGTAAATAAGCACTAATTTAAACCTTATCCCTATTGTGTTAAGGGTAAAATTTATAAAAAGTTGAATAGCAAGCTTAGAAAGTATTTTTTGCTCTTAACGAGAAAATATTTTGGCATAAATCACTAATTTATGTAACAAAATTTATGCCTTAGCGACTTATAGAGTATTCATCAATCAAAATCAAATCAAATGAGTTTTCTTCGAGTATTGCTCGCTATTATTTTTCCTCCGTTATCTGTTATAGGTAAGGGCTGTGGTTCTTTTTTAATTGTATTGTTGCTAACATTTTGTGGTTGGGTACCAGGTGTTATTGCAGCTTTAGTAATTTTAAACAATCCAAATTAATTAAATTACTTTTTTGTTTAAATTTCCCATTTAAGTAGAGGTCGTATCTTTGTGCCAATGAATAAGAAAGTATTTGTACAAGATTTAGGCCTTAAAGATTATAAGCAAACTTGGAATTTACAGGAGGAGCTTTTTAAATCAACGATCGCTCAAAAGATAAAAAACCGGAGAGAGGATGCGAATCTTGAAACTACAAATCATTTTTTGTTAGTAGAACATCCGCATGTATTTACATTAGGCAAAAGTGGCAATATTTCTAATCTTTTGGTTAATGAAAAACAGTTAGAGGAAAAAGGAGCTAAATTCTATAAAATTAATAGAGGGGGTGATATCACCTATCACGGGCCTGGTCAGGTGGTTGGTTATCCCATTTTAGATCTCGATAATTTTTTTACCGATATTCATAAATTCTTAAGGCTTTTAGAAGAAATGGTTATTTTAACCTTAGCCGAATATGGTTTAAAAGCAGAACGATCAAAAGGAGAAACAGGCGTGTGGCTCGATGTAGGTACACCCTTTGCTCGTAAAATTTGTGCAATGGGTGTGCGCGCTTCTCGTTGGGTTACTATGCATGGCTTTGCACTTAATGTAAATACTGATTTGAGTTATTTTGATTTGATGATTCCTTGTGGAATACGCGATAAATCGGTTACTTCATTAAATATAGAATTAGCAAAAAAACATGTAGACGAGGCGGAACTAAAGCAAAAATTACTTCAGCATTTTAAAGAGCTTTTTAAAGCAGAGTTAATACGAAAATAGGCTAAAATACAAAGAACGTTTTATTAGGTTTTGCTTTCATTTAGCGCTTTAGTTTATTAGAACGTAAATTGTTAATTTAGAGAATAAACTATAATAGTATTTTTATTCAGTTTAGTTGCTATTTCAAGGGTGTTGTCATTTTCGATATCTTGTAAATCTATCGAAGAAAAACCGTCTAAGGGTTTTTTAAATATAGGTTTAGCTTGGCTATCAAATAAGTATACTTTTCCATTTTGCACATCTGTAATACTCACATATATTTTGTCTTTTAAATAAAATATTTTTGGTGGTGTGTAAACAGCAATTTCTAATGCTACCGATTTGCTTTTTATACGAAGGGTACTCTCATTGATTGTCGCTAAAGTTCTTTTAGTAGCGTAAATACCGTGGTCATTAGATAGATTTAAACTTTTTTTTGTAATCTTTCCCTTTTTATCAATTTTATAAAGTACCCCATTTTTATCAGTTAAAATAAATTGATTTTTATAGTTAAAGACCTCATTGTTCGAAAAATCAATTTTTTCATTCACCTTAATTCGATTTTCTCCAGTACGACTTAGGATTTTTAATTTCCCATTTTTTAATTGATAAATTAAGAAGTCTTTGTTGCCGATACGAATATGCTTGGGGCTAGTAATTATAGCTTGGCTAGCTTCGGTGAATTTAAATCCTGAAACAATTTTCGCCTTGTTGTCGTACATATAAGTACGGTTATTTTGCGTTACAACAAAACGGTAATCCTTGTTGTTTTCGTAATCAAAAACCGCTAATGAATTTAGATTTCCACCTTCATATGTTTTGGTAAATTGTTTAACTTCTTTGCCATTTCTGTCTAATACCAAAAGCTGATTATCCGTTGTAAAAGCATATTGCAGGCGGTCATTTTTGAAAATATCTACTTGATGAATTTCTCCTTGAATTGCACCTTTTAATTGCTTTTTCCAAAGAATTTTACCTGTGCTAGAAATTAAGTAAAGCACATTTTTTACATCTTGTACTAAAAGTTCTTTTTTCTTGTCTAAATGATTTGTTACAAACTGTGGATTTGTTGAAATAGCGGCAGGTAGCGTAATTGAAAAAAGAGTTGAAGGACCTTTTTTACGACGAACACTTTTAATTTTTTGTGCTACTATATTGGTATGAGAAAAATTCTTATCAATGATGATTTGAGCAGCATAGGCATAGTCTGATGATACCAGCTTATCTAAATCTTTAACAAAACTATTTGAAAAATTAGTCTTAAGAATTTGATTTATTTTTTTAGAATTAGCAATAAATAGTATACTTGATTCTTTTGCTATTTCGTTTTCTAAATTTTTAAATACTTCAATAGTATTAAAGGTATTTCCGTTTTTATAGTTTTTAATTATTTTTTGTAGGGTTATAGAATTTTCAGAAAAAACATATGCATTTTTTAAAATTGTGCAGTAGTTAGCTTTGAAGTTTTTAATTAATGGCGAAAATCGGGTATTTAGAAAATCAGGATTTTGGAGTTCTAAAATTTCATTGCCTTGAAATTCAATACTACTAGTCTTGTTTTTCTTTAAATAATCTACAATAGCTTTAGAACCGAAAGTGTTTAGTAGAATGCTTTTTTCTTCATTAAAATAAATAATACCAATTTCCTGTATTGCATTAAGTGAGGGTAGTTTTTTTGAAGTAAGATTAGTTAGTCTTTCTCTGTTTGCTGAAAAACTTGCAAAATCGTTAAAGGTGTATGACAGAATCGCATCTGCATTTGCTGGTGCAAAAAATGGGGTAAGGTTTGTTTCTGGTTTTGTGTTTTCAAGAATAGTTATATACTTTGGGGTAGAATCATTAACAATACTAATTCCGCTTAAGTGAAGATTATTGTAATCTAAGTCTAGATCTAAAGAAATCCAATCGGAGAATGCCGAAAGATTTATTTTAGATCGTTTATTATAATTAGGTTTTAAGAAATGGTCAATTCTATTTAAATTAACAAGAATAGAAGCTGGTTTAGATGTATTTCTTGTGTTGTATAGTTTTTGTAATAGTTTATTTGGCTCTGTAGCCTTAGTTTTACTTACCTGTTTAAGTAAAGACTTAGAAGAGCTAACAATGACTTTGTCGTCGAGCACCGTACTAAAGAATACCTTTTCTGATATAGAATACCTTTTAAAAGTAATGTCTTTTTGTGTAATGGTTTCTACAGTACTATTTTTTAAACTATCTAAATTAAATAAGGTGTTTTCATCGATGGTGGTGAAAGTAAAATCAAAATTAATAGTATCAACAGCAGTTAATGATAAAATACTTTCTGACTTTGGGTCTAAATACTTTAAAAAAGTAACTTTTTCAAGAATGTTTTGATAAGCATTTGTTTTATTAAATGTTGAAATAAAATCATTGTTTGTTATGGTGCTTTTGAAAGCCTCATAATCGGTTATCTGAATAACTAAAGACGCATTATCAGGAACATAAGAAAGTAAAGACCTGTCGTCAGGTTTTTTATTTAAACAACCTACTAAGAAGACGAATACTAGAGCAGCTAGAAATCGATAAATCATTAATTAGCACTTTTGCTCAAAGTTATTAATTTTAGAGTGTTAAGTTTTACTCGTCAGGTAATTGTTTAAAACTTTTTCGATGAAATTCTGTTATTCCGTATTTTTTAATCGCAGCTCTATGCTCTTTGGTGGGGTAGCCTTTATTCTGTTTCCAGTTATACATAGGGTATTTTTCGTGAAGCTTTTCCATATAATCATCTCTATATGTCTTTGCTAATACCGATGCGGCTGCAATACTCATATATTTGCTATCTCCTTTAATTATACATTCAAAGCTTATATTTTTAAAGGGTTTAAACTTATTACCATCAACTATGATAAGTTTGGGGTCTTTTTTTAACTGCCCCAATGCTTTGTGCATTGCTAAAATAGAAGCATTTAAAATATTGATTTTATCAATTTCATCCGGTGTAACATGAGCCATTCCAAAGCAAATCGCATTCAATTCTAAAATTGGCCGTAATAAATTTCTTCTTTTTTCGGTCAATAGTTTTGAATCATTAAGCATATCACTTGAGAAACTGTCAGGCAAAATTATAGCTGCCGCTGTAACGGGTCCTGCCAAACAGCCTCTGCCAGCCTCATCAGTACCCGCTTCGTTAGAAAATTTAAATTGTTTTTGTAGCATAAAGCATTAGAATTTATTTTGAATTCGTTTTAAAGCATAATCCAGTAATGCTAGAAATAATCAGGCTATCGAATAGTTTTTATCCGAAGTATCTACGATACAATTTGTAAATAAATTTATTGAGGTAAATATTTATAATTAGACCTCAATGAATTCGTCTATAAACTCAATAGAAGATATTTTGAAGATAAATTCTTCAATAGACTCGTAATGGTTAATATTACAGGATTATGAGTAATAACGGAAATAAATTAATAATTTAAATGAACAAGTGCGAAGAACCTTCACTTTTGGTTGCCGTGCTCAGGTGATAGATAAATTTAAATATCATGTTTCATTTTCATTTGACAGGGTTGATTCTAATTTAGATTGTAATGCAAATACTAGTTTTCGCGTTTTTCTGAATTTGCAGGAGCAGCTGTAGGTGTAAATTTAGATGAGTTAACTGAGGCGGAATGGATCCCGTTAAGAGATTATGCAAGGGAAATTGCAGAGTTGGTAAATATTACTTCTAAAACAAGTCGTTTTATGTGGTCTAATAAATTTACTAATGACTTCACTAATAATTTCAAGCTAATTCGGTGGTTGATAGTAATTATAGAACAACGGTTTAAGAAGAACTTCAATCTTATGTTTTGTTGGTGATTTTAGGAGTAGACCTCAGGGAACCACAGATAAAGCTTCGTTAAAAAGAGCGTTATGGGAAAATTTTATCGTTACTGTTGATCTAAACTTTATGCACAAGGCAAATATTGAGAATTTTGACTTCACAACAATATTTAGTGGTCAGTTTTTTAGAACTGCCGATAGACAAAACCAATTAAGCGGTTAAGGAGGTGTATATGGCACGCACAAAATTCATTTTTTCTTACTCAAAGTGTCAGATTTTGATTTATGAAATGCGAATTATGGTCTTTATTGGCCTCAGAAAATACTTGAAACTATGCACTTTAGTACATCTCGCCTTAGCTTCTAAAAACATCTGCTTTTTCTTTTGTGTAAGATGACAGGAAAGATGGTCCTACAGTTCCTCGATTCATGGTTTTATTGTATGAAGTGCACTATGTCGTTATTCGCTAGTAACAGTAGATGTTCAAAAACGTTGTCGTACAGTTCTAATCAAAGTGTGCGATGCATAGGTTATTGATATTACGAAGGGAGTTGTAAGCAAGGACCAATTTCATACGTATTCAGAGTATCGTCCTTCAAAGAATATTAGGGCTTTGATTAAAAAGTTAAAAGAAAGAAGCTCCAGAAAACTTCAGCAAAAATTTCTAGCATTGAAGATGAAAAATTGGGGCAGACATTTCTGGGTAATAGGTTTTGGTTGTTGGAGCACGAGTAATATAACAGTTGAAATGGTTAACGAGTATTTGGATTATTATCGTAAATCAGGGAGCGATTTTGATAAGTTTACATTAGAGTATTTGTTGCGTAGTACTAACTTTAGTGGGGTTTAAAAACCTACAGTACTTTAGTCCAAAGTAGTTTAGTTTTCCTTTCAAAACTTTCACATTTTATTACGAACAAAAAAATTAACTTTGCTCAGTAATTTATCAACATGAAATATTTTTTTCAGTTTATTTTGTTTATCACTAGCGCACATCTCTTTGGGCAAGAAACACCTATGCCAAAAGAGCAAAAGGATAGCACCTTTGTTAAAAATGAAATAACTTCAATAAAAAAAAATAAAGGCGTATTAGATACGATAGTACTTAAAGAAAATCAAGTTCAAGAAATTACAATAAAGGATTATAAGATTATTTCCTTTGCCAGAGATACTACATATTTAGACACTACTCTAACAATGGCAAAAGAATATAAATATAATTACTTAAGAAAAGATAATTTTGAATTGATGCCATTTTCAAACATTGGTCAGCCCTTTAATCAATTAGCAGTAGCATTTGAAAGGATAAATCTTTATCCGAAGCTAGGTGCTAAAGCAAGGCATTTTAATTATACAGAAATGGAAGATGTAGATTACTATAATGTGGCCACTCCAATGACAGATGTTCTTTTTAAGACCACTTTTGAGGAAGGTCAGTTACTCGATGCGCTACTGAGCTTCAATACATCAAGAAGATTAAATTTTTCATTAGCCTATAAGGGTATGCGTTCTTTAGGTAAGTACCTTTTTAATCAAAGCGAGTCGGGCAATTTTAAGGCAACATCAAATTATGTTACAAAAAACGGAAGATACAATTTTAGAGCACATTATGTAGCTCAAGATATGATTAATGAGGAGAATGGAGGACTTAGTAATCCTGAGGAGCAATTCGAGTCAAATGACCCTAGTTTTTCTAATAGAGTGCGAGTTAACGTTAGGTTTGATGATGCTAGTAGTAAAATACTGGGTAAGCGTTATTTTATTGATCATCAATACAAATTGATTAAAAAGCAAAAAGATTCTAGTAGTATAGAGAAAACATCGTTGGCTATTGGTCACATGTTTAATTATGAAACTAAATTTTATCAATTTCAACAGACAGCTGCAAATAGTTATTTTGGCACCTCTTTTCTTGCGGAGATAGGTGATCAAGCAAAATTAAAGACTATGCTTAATCAAGTAAGTCTTAATTTTTTTAATACAAATTTAGGTGCTCTTCAAGCAAACATAGGTGTATACAACTACAACTATTTTTTTGATAGTGTATTGATTACTGATGATCAGCGTATAGAAAATCAATTAAAAGGCGAAGAGCTTGCCTTTGGCGCAAAATATTCAAAGCAAATTGGAAAATTTTTAGTGAAAGGAGCTGCTAAATTTAATCTTTCAGGAGATTTGACAGGTTCAATAATTGATGCAACAGCAAGTTATGTTTTAAATACAAAAAACAAGCTAAGCGCAAGCTTTCACTCATCAGGTCGAATGCCAGACTTCAATTTTTTACTATATCAAAGTGATTATAGCAATTATAATTGGCAGAATAACACAATTTTTCAAAAGGAAAGTGTTAATAGCCTTTCTTTAGATTTCGAATCAAAGTTATGGGGTAATATCAATGCCAAAATTAGTGCCATTGATAATTATACCTATTTTGCTTCTGACCCAGATAAAGCTATAGTATCGGGCAGTGAAAATGCCTTTATACGCCCTTTTCAAGAATCAAATAGTATTGAATATTTAAAAGTTAGATACAGCAAAGAGTTTAAAGTAGGCAAATTTGCACTAAGCAATAGTATTTTGTATCAAAAGGTAGAGCAGCGCAATAAAGTACTTAATGTACCGCAATTTGTAACGAGAAATACACTCTATTTTTCTTCAAATATATTTAAGAAGGCTATGTTTCTTCAAACAGGTTTTCATTTTAAGTACTTCTCAAGTTACACTATGGATGCATACAATTCAGTTTTGGGAGAATTCTATGTGCAAAATGAGGCGAAATTGGGAGGCTATCCATTATTTGATTTTTTTATTAATGCTAAGGTTAGGCAAACAAGAATATTTCTTAAGGCAGAGCATTTTAATGCAGCTTTTGGAAAGCGAAACTATTATGCAGCGCCAAACTATCCATATCGCGATTTTGTAATCCGCTTTGGAGTGGTATGGAATTTTTTCTCGTAATATTTAGCAGGTTTCAATCCTAAAATTCTACTTAGAAAAAATAATTTTCATAGTCAGTTAGCTTAAATAAATGTCTGTCTATTTATTTGGCAGCTTTTTACTTACAAATTCTGAGGCGTTATTGGTTTATTTTTAGCCCGGTCGAAATCTAAATTTTATTTTTCTGATTGTTTTTGTTGTGTTTTGGGTACTGAAAAACAAGAGGTTATATTTTTTTTTGATACAAAGGCAATATTTTTTCATTTTTGTGTTGTCAAAACAATAAAAGCATGTTACATTTGCAGCCCGCAAAACAGACAGAATTTGTTTTTATTCTGATTTTAGATTGAGTGGAAAGTTCTTGTAAAGAGTTTGTTTAGCTGTGATATTGAGAAATAAATTTTTTTTCAAAGAAAAGGTTGCGGTTTAAAAAAACAGTTATATATTTGCAGC
>CANKUU010000025.1 GCA_947486785.1 uncultured Flavobacteriaceae bacterium
AATTTGCTGCTTTTCATTATGACAGTTTGAATTTAAAGTTAGTAAATTCGAATTTTGTAATGTCCTATTTTTAGGGAGGCCTACATTACCACTTAAATATTTGTATTTGACACGGAATAAACATTGAGAATGGCCTATAAACTGACTTCTAAAGATGAATTAACTTCAATTATAAGAAACAGCGGAATTGAAACGTGGAATGAATAAATTGAATTCGTAAAAAGGTTACCATACGGACGAAATTCAAATCGAACAGATTTTGAATAAAATCACGAACATAAAACTAATTCTCGACATTTATCAAATGAGTGAAAAAACACCCCGAGAATTGGATTTCTAAAAATAATTTAGAAAGAGCTTTTGACGAAATATGGTAAATTAGAGAAAAATGTATAACGAATTTAACCGAATAAGAAATGGAACTAACCATAGAAAACAAAGCGTATATAGATAGAAGTGTTTTATGTTGGCTTGCTTCAGTATCATCTGAAAACATCCCAAATGTATCTCCAAAGGAGATTTTTAACTACTATGGCAATAAAAAAATAATAGTTGCGAACATCGCTTCACCACAGACCATTCGAAATATCAAGCACAACCAAAATGTTTGTGTTAGTTTTATTGATATTCTAGTTCAGAAAGGATTTCAAATAAAAGGCAAGGCAAAGATTATCACAAAAAATAATGCTGATTTTTTAGAAATGGAAAAAATATTAACGAAAATGACTGGCGGAAATTTTCCTTTTTCAACAATAACAGAAATTACAATAAACCAAATTAAGCCAATTATTGCACCAAAATATATTCTCTATCCAGAAACAACAGAAATGGAACAGATTGAAAATGCAAAAAAAACATATAGGCTTTAATGTTGGGCTAATAGTCTACGCACAACAATGGCTATAATTAATACGGGTTTTGGTGCTTAAGCCGAAAGCTAGTGTATATTTACTACGTCCGCCCCACCTTAAGATTTGGCTTTAAAAATGAAAAAATAAAACAAAATAAAAAGTTTTGGCTAATTCCTTAATTCAAAATTATTTGTATTTTCAATCCCCTACTAACCATAGCAAAGCCTATGTATGCCATTCGAACCGAAAAAATAATGAAAGTTGAAATAAGAGAATTTGTAGCGTCTGACATTGAAAAAATAGTTGACTATTTTATTGACGCTGAATCAGACTTTCTTAAGGGAATGGGAGCTGACAAAAGCAAATTGCCTGAACGCCAAAAATGGATTTATAATCTTCAATCGGAATTAATAAAGCCTTATCGAGAAAAAGATTATTACTATATAATTTGGTTATTAGACGGACAACCTGTTGGACATTCAAATGTGAATCATATAGATTTTGGAGAATCCGCAACAATGCATCTGCATTTGTGGAATAGTGGAACCCGAAAAAGTGGACTTGGATTAGAATTTCTTAAAATGACAATTCCTCTTTACTTTGAAAAACTAGAACTTAAAAAATTAATCTGCGAACCGTATTCAGAAAATATTGCACCAAACCGAACTCTGAAAAAAATAGGGTTTGACTTAATTCGTGCTTATGAAACAATTCCTGGACCCATAAATTTTAGACAAATTGTTAATAGATATGAATTGACAAAAGAACAATTGGAAGAAATTAAAAACGATAAAAAATTGAAATAAGAATGAAAAGACACAATTACCATATAAAAGTGAAGTGGACAGGAAACGAAGGAAATGGAACTCTGAATTACAAGTCTTATAACAGAAATCATAAAATCATATCTGACGAAAAATATGATATGATTAATGGTTCATCTGACCCTTCATTTTTGGGAGATAAAACAAAATATAATCCTGAAGACCTTTTTTTATCATCCTTGTCGGCTTGTCATATGCTTTGGTATTTACATTTATGTT
Source organism: uncultured Flavobacteriaceae bacterium (assembly GCA_947486785.1). Lineage (GTDB taxonomy): Bacteria > Bacteroidota > Bacteroidia > Flavobacteriales > Flavobacteriaceae > Maribacter_C. Next base: position 1,895 of record CANKUU010000025.1, read on the forward strand.
CGGTACACAAAATTATAGTAACTGAATACTTGGACAATGCGACAGGAATTATGGAGGAAACTGAAAATGGAAGCGGAAAATTTACTGAGGTTATTCTTAATCCAAAGGTGAAAATAACTGACGGAAACATGATTGAAAAAGCAAATGAATTGCACGAAGAAGCGAATAAAATGTGTTTTATTGCTAATTCTTGCAACTTTAAAATACGACATAAACCGAATACAACAACTGAATAAAAACGGCTTAAAAAAATGGTTGTATCGATGTTTTACTCCTTCTTTCTTAATTAAGAATTTTGTTTGCGTACATCGGCTTCGCTCAAGTGAGATTAGTAAATAAGTCTTCTACCAAAGACACAACAACGCATAACAGATACCCCTTATATAAATGAATATGAAATCGCTATTTTAAAGTTGAAAGATCCAATCTTCGGGATTTAACTTTGATGTATCTTTATAGAGGTAGAATTTTAGACGTGTATAGTTAACACTTATTATTTAACTACTTACAAAAATACTCGCAAATGTGGTATTCCGTTTTCAATTACTAACTTAATTGCTGAAACACGCCCCTAATCATAACACAAAACCGTTGGGTGCAACCCTATTAAAAATGCTGCCAAAAAGAAAAATTAAAAGACGTTGTAACATTTTGTAGTTCCTCGTATCTAAAAGACGAACCCTAAAGAAAACTACAAGATGAAAAACACACTTTTTTTAAGCATTTTTCTTCTCATCATCACACAAATATTTGGACAAACAATTTCCGACTATCCATTTGAAGTAAAGAAAAGTGGGTATGGTAATCAAACGATTGTGCTAATCCCAGGGTTTGCGTGTTCGGGCGAAGTGTGGGCTGAAACTAAATCTGTTTACGAAAAAGACTTTACGTGTTATACGCTAACAATGGCCGGATTTGCAGACGCCGAACCTAGTACAAACCCAAATTTTGAGAACTGGAAGATGGGAATTGCTAATTTCATCAAGAAAAACAACCTTGAAAAGTCTATTTTAATTGGCCATAGTATGGGCGGAGTTTTGGCAATGGCAATAGCTGCTGATTATCCTGAACGTATTGAAAAAATAGTTGTTGTAGATGCCTTACCTTGTTTACAAGCAGTAATGAATCCAAATTTTAAGCAGGAAGAAAATATCGATTGTACGGCTACCGTGAATCAGATTACAGCTTTAACAGAAGAACAATTTCTTCAAATGCAAAAAATGTCTATGCCACAGCTCATCCAAAATAAAGAAATGTTAAAAACCCTTATAAATTGGAGTGTACAATCCGATAGAACAACTTTTGCCAAAATGTATTGCGATTTTTCAAATACAGATTTAAGAGAAAAAATAGCAGCAATAAAATGCCCTACTTTAGTTCTACTAGAATCGAACTTTAAAAACGTTAAGCCTGCAATTGAAGCGCAATATAAAAAGCTTGAATCTGCCGATTTACAATATGCAAACAAAGGACTTCATTTTATAATGTACGACGACAAAGAATGGTATTTTGAGCAACTAGCGAATTTTTTACCCAACGATTAAAGGTGTTCGAAGAAATCTACAAAAATTATTGGCAAAGAATATTTCGTCTTTGCATGGGTTATGTAAACGACAAAGACTTTGCAAAGGATTTAGCGCAAGAAACTTTTATAGTTGTATTGAAAAAACTTCCAGAATTTAGGAACGAAGCGAAAATAGGTACTTGGATTTTTAGAATTGCATCTAATATTTGTTTACGCCAAATCGAACGCCAAAAGCGTTATCCAAAAGACGAACTACCAAAAAATATTTCAGAAGAAAACACCTCCGATATTGAACCAAAAATCAAGTTTTTATACAAGTGTATATCAGAACTAGCTGAAACCGATAGAATAATTATATCACTTGAACTTGAAGACATCAAACAGGAAGATATTGCAAATATAGTAGGGCTTTCTAGCACTAATGTTCGCGTTAAAATTCATAGAATCAAAGAAAAAATAAGAACAAAATTCAGGGAATATGAACAATGATTTAAACCTCAAAGAATTGTGGTCTAAACAGACCAACGAACCACCTAAAATAGAGGAATTATTTTTAGATTTTGCGAAAATCAAGAAAAAAAATTTAATCACATTAATTGCTGCTAATTTTTTGATGGCAGCTACCATTGCGTTTATCATTTTTATTTGGTTTTATTATAAACCAAATTTAATTACTACAAAAATCGGAATAGGATTAACAATTTTAGGAATAATTATTTATCTATTCTTCTACAATCAACTTATTCCATATTTGAGGAAAATCAACGAAACTCAGAGTAATAGTGAATTTTTAAAAGCAGTTATAAAACTAAAAGAGCAACAGAAATTTTTACAAACGAGAATGTTGCAGATATACTTTATTACATTAACCCTTGGGCTCTGTTTGTATCTATATGAGTATGTATCGCTAATACCGTTTCCGTGGTCTATTTTTGCCTATCTAGTTACCTTGATATGGATTGGCTTTAATTGGTTCTATCTTAGACCAAGAGTAGTTCGAAAGCAGCGTGACAAACTGAACGGAATTATTAAACAGTTTGAAAATATTAAAAACCAGAACTGAAAATAGTACGGAAAAGGTCTGCTTATAATGGTCTTGTGTATGATTAGTGGCGTGTTTAAGAACCTACTTTAGCAAATAAAAACTGAATAGAAAATCCTCTCAGATTTTTTAAGTAGGCGAGAACTTGCCATTAATTATATAAGTTGTTGTAGCCAGTTTTATTTCTCCTGATGAATCCTATTTAATATTTGATAGTAAAAGAAATAACTGGCCCAAAACCTCATCCAAATTAAGTTTCAAATCCAAAGCATTGAAAAAAGATCTTGCAAAAACATAAAAAATTGACTCCATAATAAATCGAGAGGCATTATTAATGAATCCTATTTCTAAAAATTGGGTTAGTTCTATAAATGCCTTAAAACACGGCAGGAATAATACCCTTTTGACCACTTTTTAAACGCCTGTAAAAATTGCGCTTGCCTACACGCTCACTCAACTGAATACGGGCAAACAACTTTTATTGGTGGGCCGTTTACGGCATAAGTAAAGTGGGGTAAAACAGTATTTTTACCAAGCCCTTATCCAAAGGGCACATTCGAAATAAGCAATTTAGGCGAAAGAAAACCTATAGATTTAAGAGAAAAAATAGCAGCTGTAAAATACACAACAACGCATAACAGATACCCCTTATATAAATGAATATGAAATCGCTATTTTAAAGTTGAAAGATCCAATCTTCGGGATTTAACTTTGATGTATCTTTATAGAGGTAGAATTTTAGACGTGTTTGCCCATTAGACCGATTGGTATATATTTTACCAAGCTTGGTTTTAATATGCACTTTGTCTCCCTTTTTTACAAATAATTCTGATAAATTATAATAGGTACTAATATAGTTTCCGTGTTTAATTTGAATTCCCTTACCACCACCGGGTACCGATAAAATAGCCAACACTTCACCTTCAAAAATAGAACGAGCTATAGCCCCTTCATCAGTTGCTATAATAACGCCATTACTTTCATGTTTTATGCCAGGGTAAATAGGATCTCGATATACCCCAAAGCCTTGACTTTTAATGCCTTTTTCTACAGGCCAAATTAATTTACCCTTATTGGAGGTAAAATTACTTGCCACTATAGTAGCCTCAGGGGTTAGCATAAACTTGCTTTTATTAAGTACCTTTTTACCTGTTTTTTTATTTGCGGCTGCTATCGCATTTCTAATTAATTTTTCAATTTGTTTGTCTATCTTCTTTGCTTCTTTTTCTTTCTTTTTTATTCGAGCACTGTATTTACTTTCGTTACTACGAATCGTTTTTAAAAGCGCTTTTTGTGACTGTATTTCTTTAAAAAGCTGGTCTTTCGCTTTTCTGTTTTGAGCGATTAGCACCTCTTTTACTTTTCGCTCTGCATTTAAATCTTTATTTAACCGAGCTAAATCTTCTGTCTTTACTAAAATTTCTTCTCCTTGTCCTCTTCTATACTCGGTATATTGCTTCATATATTGCAAGCGTTTAAAGGCCTGAAAAAAGCTCTTAGAAGAAAGTAAAAACATTAACCGACTTTGTTTAGATCGGTTTTGATACGATTTTCGAATCATTAAACCATAATCATCCTTTAAGCGCTTTAAATCTGCTCTTAATTTGCTAATATTCTTAATATTGGCATTAATTCGACGGTTTAATAAGTTTGATTGTTGGTTGGTTACCCGAATCAGCTGTTGGCGTACGTTAATCTTCTTATCTAAAGCCTCCATTTGATCTAAAACACTTCCCTTTTCTTTTTTTTCAGCAAATAGCAAGCGATTAATAGCCCGTATCTCGGTCTGTAATTTTTCGCGTTTTTCTTCGAGTGAACGTTGTTCTTCTGTTTGGGAAAAGCCATTTTTAGGTACGATGCTAAAAAGAACTAAAGCGATTAGAAAAAACTTTTTCATTTAAATATCATCTTTATCTAAAACAATTTCTTCATAGCCTTTGGGCAGTTTATAAGGAAAATTTAAATCGGCATCAAACTCCATATTACGATACGCAATAGTAATGGTGTTTTTTTTATCTTTTTCAATTGCTGTTATCAAAATATCGTTGGGTAGCACCCATTTATTCACTTTTTGATAGTTTTTGTACGCGATAGTTAATACCCGTTTTTTTAGCGGTTGTGCTAGTTGCTGCATCGAAATTTTAAAATTTCTGGGTTCTATTCTAAAAAGAGTTTTAAAGAGAGTTTCTATCTTTTTTGGTTTTAGCTGGTAATTTTCATCGGCTATTTCAAGCATATATTTGCTGTCTCGCAAATCAAAAATCGCCTGACCTAAAAGCAAATTTTGAACCTTATCAAAGTCTAAACTTGTACCTAATAATTTACTTAAAAATGAGAAATCACCATCAAAATAAGTGCGTTCTAATTTGTTGTAAAAAGATACTCTATTTGGCGTAATGTAGGCTTTTACTGCTCCAAAGGGGGCGCTAATCCATATGGCACTATCTTTTTTTATTCGCAGACTTACTGAAACAGCATTACTGCTATCGCCATTAGAATATTCAACTTTCATTTTACCGTTTAAGGTCTTAAACTTAAGGCTGTTTAAATAGTGCTGTTTAATTACAGTTTTAACCGTCATTTTTTTATTCGCTGTACTTGACGATAATACTTTAGAGGAAGTACATGAAATAACACACACTATAACCAAGCAGTAAACTATTGTTTTAGGGATATATTTAAGCGCCAATATCTTCATTAAAATTTACGATTTAATCTTACGAAGATACATATTTGCCTTGATCGAATTATCAATACTTGTATAAGCTTGTGCTAATTCGTTATAAATTTTATTGCCTAAATTAGTATCATCTATCAAATAATCTAGTGCAGCTTCAAGAATTTCTATTGCCTTTTTAGGCTTGCCTGTTTTATTTAAAGCATAACCTTGCGCAAAATAAAAATAAGGTTGCGATGGGTAACTATCAAGTGCTTGGTCTGCAACTTGTTTTAGCTTTGTAAAATTATTTGAATTTATAAGCTTATCAATATGCACCTTGTATTTCTGAATCGGGTTTTCTACCAATTTTGGTTTGGTAGCTTCGTTTGAGCTTTCGATCTTTTCTCTGCTCTTTTCTACAGAATTTTTAATTTTCGACTCTATTTTTATTAAAAATGCAGATTTATGTAGCGTTTTTAAAAGTTTTAATGCTTTTTGATAATTTCTTTTGTTGTAATACACCACTACCAAATTTTCTAGTAGTTTAGAATTATCTTTTAGGCCCTCAAGATTTAGCTCCTCAAAATTGCGCCCTTGTTTTTCTAGTACCCCTATCAAAGTACTCAAATACCAGATGTTGTCTGGTGCCGCTTTTAACGCTGTAATTGCATACTCTTGCGCGAGCAAATAAGACCTATTTAAGGTGTAAATTTTTGCTAATTCGTGATCTACTACTACGTTCTTAGGATCTAACTTTTTACAAGCTAAAAAGGCATTTAGTGCTCTGTCATAATTTTCAATTCCTTTTTGCTTTAGTGCTTCAAAAAAAAATTCTTGAAAATCATCTGTATACTGTTCTAGAAAAACCGCTGCACTTTTTTCAACATTAATATCTAGTTCTTTCTCTTGAGCAGAAAGCTCGTATCTTATACCTAAAAATACGATTAAAAAAACCCAAACTGCGCTTTGCCTTGCCATTACCCTACCTAAATAAATCTTATCAATCAGATGTTTAATTTTTGAAAATTACAGCATTTTTAGCTTATTCAAAATGATTAAACTACAAAATTAGCAGCATTAAAACATATACGAGCTAAAGAACTATTCTAACACGGTATAATCTCCGATACTTATGGTTTTAAAATTTCCATCATAAACTACATGATTACCTACCATGGCCTTATCTAATGAAGCATTTAAAATTTTAGAATGTGTTTGTATTAAACTATTCTTAATGGTTGAGTTTACAACCGTTGTATGGTTACCTATAGACACATAAGGCCCAATGGTAGTATCTTTTAAGACCACATTATCTCCTATAAAACAGGGTTCAATAATATTTGCATTTTCTAAATGTAGGTCATTTGAGATTAAGCTTTCGCCATCTTTTTCTAAAAAGCCTAACATTCGCATATTGGTTTCAAGAGTAACTGCTTTATTTCCACAATCCATCCATTCATTTACCTTGCCAGGAACAAACTTCTTACCTTTCGCCATCATTTGTTTGATACCGTCATTTATCTGGTATTCACCACCGTTTATAATTTTGTTATCTAAAACCAACTGAAGCTCGTTCTTTAAATCTGCTACATTTTTAAAATAGTAAATTCCAATTACTGCTAAGTCAGATACAAACTGTTGTGGTTTTTCAACTAATTCTACAATTTCTTTTTTGTCGTTTAATTTTACCACCCCGTAGGCTTCTGGTTGATCGACTTGCTTTACCCAAATAACACTATCTGCAGACTTATCTAAATCAAAATCGGCACGTATTAGCGTATCTGCATAGGCAATAACCGCAGGGCCACTTAAAGACTCTTTAGCACACATGATAGCATGGCCTGTACCCAATGGCTCATCTTGCCGATAAATAGATGCTTTTGCGCCTAAACCTTCCGCTAGTGCTTTTAAGCTTGCTACTACTTCGTCTCCAAAAAATGCAGGATCGCCTAAAACGAAAGCTACTTCTTCAATAGGTTCGCCTAGCACTTTTGCAATATCGCTCACCAAACGGTGAACAATGGGCTTACCTGCAACAGGAATTAAAGGTTTAGGTACTGTTAAAGTATGCGGACGCAATCGTGAACCTCGCCCGGCCATAGGAACAATAATTTTCATAATTTGATTTTCAGTTAATTCATTCTCTATGCTAACGCATGTTTCACATTACCATTGTTAAACCTTGGTATGTATTTACTAACAATTCTTATTTTACACCTGTGCTGCCAAAGCCACCTTCTCCTCTTTTAGTATCTGACAATACTGTAACTTCTTGCCATTCAGCACGTTCATGCTTAGCAATTACTAACTGAGCAATGCGCTCACCATTGGTTATAGTAAATGGCTCATTTGACAAATTGACTAAAATTACACCAATCTCACCTCTATAATCAGCATCAATAGTACCTGGTGCATTTAAAACCGTAATACCATTTTTAGCAGCAAGACCACTTCTTGGGCGCACTTGTGCTTCAAAACCAACAGGAAGCTCAAAAAATAATCCTGTTTTTATAATGGCCCTTTGCAAAGGTGCTAAGGTAACCGATTCTGTGAGATTCGCTCTTAAATCCATTCCAGCCGAGGCTAAAGTTTCATAATGTGGTAATTGATGTGCCGATTTGTTAATGATTTTTATCGTCATTTTCTTTTGATTTTTTAAAGCTTAAAAATATGCTTAAATGCGTTATAAATATATTAGAATTTTACCGCTCGTAATTCGCTAGCGCTTATCTATTTATCATTAGCCTATTACAACCACAAATGTTCTAATAAGGCGCTACAACATATATTAGCTGGTTAAAAATATGCCCTACTTCTTTAAAAATATTTGTCTGAGTTTATCATTTTCAAGTTTGTATACTAAGGCTAAAAATAAAAGTAATAAAGGAATTCCTACATAAAGGTTACGGTTAAAACCATAAAACGAAATGGCAGAAAAGAGGATAGATACTCCTAAATAAAATAATATTTTTCTAAAATTATAAGGTATAGGGTATCTTGATTTACCTAGATAATAAGATAATACCATCATGGTACCATAGGCCATTAAGGTTGCTATAGCAGAAGCCATGTATCCTATTACAGGAATAAACATATAATTAATACCGATAGTTATAATAGCGCCAATACTAGATATTAAGGCGCCGTAGCGAGTTTTATCGGTCACCTTATACCAAACCGATAAATTGTGATAGATACCTAAGAAAAAACTGGCAAGCACAATAATAGGAACAATAGACATAGCCTTCCAATACGATTCGTTGGGCACAAAAAGAAGCTTTAAAACATCTGCAAAAACAATAACTGCTAATAAAATAATACTACCAATTATTATAAAGTAATTGGTAATTTGAGCATAAGCCTTTTGTGGGTTTTTAGTTGAAGAATGGCTAAAGAAAAACGGTTCTATTCCCATTCTAAAAGCGGTAGCAAAAAGGGTCATAAACACGCCTAATTTATAGCAAGCAGAGTACATGCCCGTTTGGCTCTCTGCAATATCTGGTGGTAATAAGCGATCAATTAAAATTTTATCTAATACCTCATTGATAGAAAACGCTATTCCTGCAATTAACACAGGCAATGCGTAGATCATCATTTTCTTCCACACTATTTTGTCAAAAACATAAGAACTAATCAGATATGGCTTTAGTACTAAGAGTAACGTAACCGCACTAGCAATTAAATTAGCTATTATGATATAAGAAATTTGAAAATCTGTAATATACATCCAAGACAAAAAAGACGTTGGATTGTCTTTAATGATGTCGGGCAGTACGATTAAGAAAAATACGGTAAGCCCAAAATTTATTAGCACATTTAAGGTTTTTACCAAGGCGTATCGTTTAGGCTTTTCTTTTGCTCTAAGCCATGCAAAAGGTATAATTGCCAATGCATCAAGCATTAAAATAATGATGATATAAGAGACGTACTTTAATTCTACATCAATTAAAACAGCAAAAGAATCTTTAAAAATTAATGCAAAAAAGGCAAAAGTTAATGAACTAACTAGCAAGGTTAGTAATGAGGTTGATATAACCCTATCTTTATTTTGCTCTTTGTTATAAAATCTAAAGAAAGCGGTTTCCATACCGTAAGCCAATACCACGTTCATTATAGCAAAATAAGCGAATATAACCGCCAAATTACCATAAACATGGGGTTCCATGGCACTTGTATGCACCCGAACAAGAAAGAACGATATCATCCGCGGTAAAACCGTAGCTAGGCCATAAATCGCAGTTTGTTTAAAAAGTTTTTTAAGCGGATTCAATAGTGTGACGGTTAAGTATCAAAATTAGACATTTAAAGCCTTACAACAAATTTTAGTTCTTAATGCTCGCTAACGACGGGTCATCAAGTTTCATTCGCTTCATTGCCAATATCGCAAATATAAAAGCTATCAATAAAAATACCGCTGCTAAAGCATACGGCGCACCCGGAAAGTAAATATTGGTTTCGGGACGAATAAAATAATAAAACACAGAGGAAAATACTAATTGCCCTACAATAGCGGTTACGCTCACTAGACCCGTTATTGCCCCTTGTAAATTACCCTGTTCTTTTTCTGATACCTGGTTTGAAATTACCCCTTGTACCGTTGGCCCTGCAACACCTCCAAACGCATAGGGTATTAAAAAGGCATACAACATCCAAGGTTCTGATGCCTGTGAGAAAAGAAACATTCCAATAGTCCATAAAAGAAAACCACCTATTATAGTTTTTTTCCTGCCAAAGGCTTTTACGACCTTACCTACTAAAAAACCTTGGGCTATTGCTACTAGTACGCCTACTATCATAAGAGAAATACCTATTTGTTTGGGGCTCCAATCGTAACGCTCTATACCGTAATAAGACCAAGTAGATGGTAATGCCTGACCGGCTAAATTTGCCAAGAAAAAGGCGAAAATTAACAAAAGAACTCCTTTGTAATTGCGTAAACTCACCAACGACACCCCCGGAATCATTTTTAAATAATTAATAGGCCGTCTATTTTCTAAATTTAGTGACTCTGGCACAAAAAAGTAACCGAAAATAAAATTAGCAAAGGTAAGACCTGCTGCAATATAAAAGGGCAAGCGAATATCTATCTCGCCAAAGAAACCACCAATACCAGGACCAATAATAAAACCCAAACCGAAAGCAGCACCAATTAAACCAAAATTTTTCGGCTTTTCTTCTTTAGTGCTAATATCTGAAATATAGGCTGAGGCAACCGTAAAACTAGCACCTGTAATACCTGCCAAAAAACGACCTATAAATAACCATACAATAGTTGGTGCCCAGGCATGTATTAAATAATCGATACTTAAACCCAAAAGGGCTATCAACAGAATTGGGCGTCGGCCATAGCGATCTGAAATTTCACCCAATACAGGAGAAAACAAAAATTGCATTCCTGCAAAAGCAGTAGTTAACCACATTCCGTAAATAACAGCCTCTGCGGTACCTTTGCCTGTTAATTCTATAATTAAATCGGGAATTATAGGTAAGATGATACCAATGCCAATTACATCTACTAGAATAGTGATAAAAATAAAAAATAGGGCCTTTTTATTTGCTTTCATAGGCTTGGCTAAAACTGATAACAAAAATAAACCCCACATTGCTGTGAGGTTATATTGATAGTAGTACCGAAATTAAAATCTACTTAAGTTCTTGTACTGTTAATTATTTAAAGCCTCAGCGCCCCCTACAATTTCGAGAATTTCGTTTGTAATAGCAGCTTGTCTCGCTTTATTGTAACTCAATTTCAATTGATCTCTAAGGTCGGTTGCATTATCTGTTGCCTTATGCATTGCGGTCATACGCGCCCCATGCTCACTCGCAAATGAATCACGTATACCTTTATAAAGCTGTGTTTTTAATGACTTTGGAATCAGTTGCTCAATAATTTCAACTTTTGAAGGCTCAAAAATATAGTCTGTATTAGAAACCTCAGCCCCAGCCATAGGTACAATAGGTAAAAACTGTTCTGTTATTACGATTTGTGTAGCCGCATTCTTAAATTTATTATAAACGATATCAATACGATCATAATCACCAGATGTAAATTTTTCCATTAAGTCTTCGGCAATTACCGCGGCTTTGTCAAAATTTAAATCTTCATATAAAGAACTGTGGTTTGCTAGTACATTAGATTTTTTAGAAAGAAAATCATTGGCTTTTTTACCAATAGCAATAAAATCTACTTGCTTACCCGAATAGGTATCTTCTAATAATACCGTACATTGTTTTAATATGTTCGAGTTAAAAGCTCCTGCAAGACCTCTATTCGAAGTAATTGCCACTACTAAAACCTTATTAACTTCGCGGTTATCAGAATATTTACTACCCGAATCGCCATCTAAACTAGCACTAAGACTTTGCAACAATTCAGTAAGTTTATCTGAATAAGGTCGCATCGCAGTAATCGCATCTTGTGCTTTCTTCAACTTTGCTGCAGAAACCATTTTCATGGCACTTGTAATCTGCATCGTAGAAGATATCGATGAAATTCTATTTCTTATTTCCTTAAGATTTGCCATCCTTTGTACTTATTACTTATTAAGCTACGTACTTGCCAGATAAATCCTTTGCAACTGTTGTTAAAACATCAATTACTTCATCTGTTAATTTACCCGACTTTAATGTGTCTAAAATACCTCTGTGCTTTGCATTTAAGAATTCGATAAAATCTGTTTCAAACTCTTTTACTTTATCTACAGGAACATCTTTTAACAAATTCTTAGATCCCGCATAGATAATTGCTACTTGATCTTCAACCGTAAAAGGATCGTTTTGTGCTTGTTTTAAAATCTCCACGTTACGGCGTCCTTTCTCAATTACATTTAAGGTTGCAGCATCTAAATCAGAACCAAATTTTGCGAAGGCTTCAAGTTCTCTAAACTGTGCTTGATCTAATTTTAAAGTACCTGCTACTTTTTTCATAGACTTAATTTGAGCATTACCACCCACACGAGATACCGAAATACCTACGTTAATCGCTGGTCTAACCCCTTGGTTAAATAAATCTTGCTCTAAGAAAATCTGCCCGTCTGTAATAGAAATTACGTTGGTTGGAATATAAGCCGAAACATCACCCGCTTGGGTTTCAATGATAGGTAATGCTGTTAAGGAACCACCCCCTTTAACCAAAGGTTTCAATGAATCTGGAAGATCATTCATACCTTTCGCTAAGTCGTCATCATTTATCACTTTTGCAGAACGCTCTAATAAACGAGAATGTAGGTAAAAAACATCACCTGGGTAGGCTTCACGTCCTGGAGGTCTTCTTAATAAAAGGGATACTTCACGGTATGCAACTGCTTGTTTAGATAAATCATCGTATATAATTAACGCTGGACGACCAGTATCTCTAAAATATTCGCCAATTGCGGCACCTGCCATTGGAGCATAAACCTGCATTGGTGCAGGGTCAGATGCATTTGCCGCAACAATAGTTGTGTAGGCCATCGCTCCTTTATCTTCTAAAGTTTGAGCAATACCCGCAACCGTTGATGCTTTTTGACCTATTGCAACATAGATACAATGTACGGGTACACCTGCATCATAAAATTCTTTTTGATTTAAAATGGTATCAATACAAACTGTGGTCTTACCCGTTTGACGGTCACCAATAACCAACTCACGCTGTCCTCTACCTACAGGAATCATCGCATCAATTGCCTTAATACCCGTTTGCAATGGCTCGGTAACTGGTTCACGATAAATAACCCCTGGTGCTTTACGCTCTAACGGCATTTCGTAAGTATCACCGGATACAGGACCTTTACCATCAATAGGAATACCTAAAGTATTTACTACACGACCCGTAATTCCTTCACCTACTTTTATAGAAGCAATGGTTTGCGTACGTTTTACAACTGAACCTTCTTTCACATCACGTGAAGGGCTCAATAGTACTACACCAACATTATCTTCTTCTAAGTTTAATACGATACCTTTTAGTCCGCCATCAAACTCTACTAATTCGCCGTATTCAGCATTTGCAAGACCGTATACACGTGCGATACCATCACCTACTTGCAATACTGTGCCTACTTCGTCTAAAGAGGCCGTAGCTTCGAATTCTGATAATTGTTTCTTTAAAATTGCTGATACTTCAGCGGCTTTTACTCCTGCCATTTTATTTAGATATAAAGACGAAAAGATAAAAGGCGAATCTTTTATCTACTCGTTATTGATATTATAGACTACTTGTAAATTCTCTTTTTAAATTGCTTAATTTATTTACGATGCTAGCATCATATTGTAAATCGCCAACACGCAATACGAAACCACCTAAAATGCTTTCGTCAATTTTATTTTCAATGCTTACTTTGTTACCTGTCATTTCGGTCACCTTAGCCAAAATCTTCTTTTCTAAGTCTGCTGTTAATGGCACTGCAGTTGTAACGTGAGCAATATCTTTTCCTTTTAATTTCTCGTTGAGGATCAAATATTTTATAGCTACTTCATTCAGCATTGCAACCCTTTTGTTGTCTACTAACATAGAAATTGCTCCTTCGGTTTCTTTACTGCATCCCTTAAAAATCGCTAGTAACGCCTCCTTTTTCGCTGCCCCTTTTACAACAGGATTAGTCAACATTTCGCGAAGTTCAACACTACCAGAAATGGTGCCTACGATATTCTGCATATCCTTTTCTAAGGCTTCAGTAGCTTTATTCTCAACCGCAAGATTAAGAATTGCTTTTGCGTAACGTAAGGCTGCTCTAGAATTACTCATTTTGCTCTTAGTTCAATTTGATATCTCCTAATAAATCGTCAACCAATTTCAATTGCTTGTCTTTATTAGAAAGTTGTTCTTTTATTACTTTTTCAGCAATTTCTACTGAAAGGCTAGCTACTTGGCTTTTAATATCAGCAACAGCAGCCTTCTTTTCGCTTTCGATAGCAGCTTGAGCCTGTTTCATCATCTTATCCCCTTCAACTTTTGCTTGCTCTTTTGAATCAGCAATTAGCTTATCCTTTATCTCACGAGCTTCTTTCAACATTGCTTCACGTTCCGCTCTAGCTTCTTTTAACAACTTCTCGCTATCGGCAGTAACATTCTGCATTTCTTTTTTAGCTTCCTCCGCAGCAGCCAAGGCATCTTTAATACCATCTTCACGCTCATTAACAGCACTTAAAATTGGTTTCCATGCAAACTTCCACAATAAGAAAAGCAGAAACCCAAACAATAAGGTTTGCCAAAAAAATAATCCAAACGAAAATTCCTCTATTAACTTTTCCATTTCTTTTAAATAAACTTTATGATACTTTTAATTTTTAAAGAAGCAGCAGCTACAACCAACCGTCATAGCTGTTACTTGTACTGTTTCGAATTATACCGCAAATAATGCAGCAAATCCAATACCTTCAATAAGTGCAGCTGCGATTAACATCGCTGTCTGAATCTTACCGTAAGCTTCTGGCTGACGTGCAATCGCGTCCATAGCTGAGCCACCGATTCGACCGATACCCAAACCAACCCCAATTACTACTAAACCTGCACCTACCATTAGTGGAATTTCCATAATATATATAGTTTAAAAATTAAAAATTCAATTAATGTGCTTCTGCATGGTCATGCTCAACAGCAGCAAAACCGAAATATAAAGCAGAAAGCATTGTAAATATGTATGCCTGCAATAAAGCAACCAACACCTCAATCAAAGAGATAGCGAACGCCAGACCAAAAGACAATGGACTACCCAACCAGCTCTTAAACAAAAACATTAAACCAATCAAACTCATTAGCACAATGTGGCCCGCTTGCATGTTAGCATACAAACGAATCAATAACGAAAATGGCTTTATAAACACTCCTAACAATTCAATAGGAACTAAAATAGGATACAAAAACAACTTTCCATACCAAGGTAAAGTATCACCAAGAGGGTCAAAAATATGCATCCAATAATCTTTAGTACCCGTTAAATTAGTAAACAGGAAAGTAAGCAATGCCAAAGCAAAAGTAATAGCAATATTACCTGTTACATTAACTCCTAATGGGGTTAAACCAAAAATATTCAAAAACCATATAAAGAAAAAGATAGACAACAAATACGGCATGTATCTTTTGTACTTCTTCTCTCCGATATTTGGGCGAGCAATATCATCTCTAATATAAAGCACTATTGGCTCAAAGAAACGACCAACCCCCGTTGGTATTCCGCCATTCTTAGCATATGATTTTGCCAAACCACTAAACAAGAAAAACATTAAAAGACAAGTAATAAAAATCATTACCACACTTTTGGTGATTGAAAAATCAATCGGCTTTGCATTTGACGGGTGATGTTCTTCATCATAATCTATGTGTCCTTCTGCATTCGTCTTATAAATTTTACCATGGTACAATTTATAATAATTACCATCAACCTCAGCAACCTCTTCTCCATGATGAAATTTAGAAGAAGAAAACACCTTTAAACCATCATCCCATAAGATTACAGGCAACGGAAAACCAACATAAACATGCTCATGCGCATCATTTGTATAGGAGAATAATGAAAAATCATGAGAATCTTTAAGGTGGTGTTGAATATACTCCTTTATCTCTGTTTTAAGGTCTTTTCCAGACTCGTCAGAAGGCTCGTTTTCTTTCGCAAAAGAGTTAGCACTCAAAAGCAACGTTATCGCTAAAAGAAATCTTGTAAAGTTTATGCTCATAATTTCCAAAACTATCGGTCTCTAAAAATCGGGGCAAAGGTACGCTATTATTACAAAAAGAAAAAAGCATTTTTGATGTTTATTTCTAAGCTATTTCGGAAAGAAAATATTCACCCTTTTAATCGAGTTCTTGAAGCATTTTAGCCGTGTAGGTTGTTTCCAACAAAAGACAAATTGAGTAGGGAACAAAAAAAGCAGCAAACTCCACTCTAGTCGTATCTCCGTCTAACATATATGAAGGATAAAAAAGAATAAAAAAGAAGATGAATTTTAAAAAACTTCCCGCCATAAACAAAAAACCAATGTAATTTCTTAACCTATTTCTAAACTTATAAAGAGAAACAAATATTCCTCCCGCCAAAAAACCATTTATAAGGTACGAAAGAATTATTTTATTTCCGTATTGCGGTAGCCCCGCATTTTTTAGTAAAAAGGCATGAACTACAAATGCTAAGCTCAACAAAAGAACTAGGATCATTAAAAATTTGACTATTACATTTGAATTAGTCATCAATATTTAATTCGTTTTAACTGACGCAACACTACCCAAATAGAAATTGCAACGCCAATTAGTGTGGTAATTGCAGTAAAAATTCTTTTATCGTTTTGATAATGTGCATCCATCCACAAACCTCCTTTTGCGAACAAAAATATAATTGCACCCATTTCGAAAGCAATGCCAGATAGCATAGCCATGTTTTTAAGGTTACTATTCTTCTTAGGATGCTTTTGCTGGTCCATTAACCTTGCTGCCTAAAGTAGATTTAAAGCTAGACGAAGACGCCGAGGAGCCACTCATTGGTGTGCCTTTACCCTTCATAGAGCAAGTAGCATTAAAGCTAGCGCCAGGCTCTACTGCCAGCTTAGATACAGAAATAGAACCTTCAATAACAGCCGTTGATTTTAATGATAACAAATCGGAAACAAAAAGCTCACCATTAAAGTTGCCTTCAATATCAGCATTTACACATTCTACTTTTCCGTGAATGTAGCCGTCTTTACCTATTACAACTTTTCCAGAAGTTTTTACGTTGCCGTCTAATTTTCCATCAATTCTAAAATCGGCTTCAGAAACGATATCTCCTTTAATTCTTGTATTCTTTTCTATTCTATTTGGCTGGCTTCCTATTTCGCTCATAGTTCTGGTTTTTTTGTTATCTGAAAACATTTTTTTAGGGGTTTTGGGATTAAAGTGAATTTTTATACTCCTCTAGGTTTTTATGTACTTGAACTATTTTATAATTAGAGGATCGTATTACAAAACAACTATTTTTTACGCGGTATTCTTTATTTTTCTCTAAAAGTTCTTGATAACCAAGGGCTCTACTTTTTGATTTAAATCCATGTACCACTATAAACTGGTCTTCCAAGTTATAAATATCTTTTGAGACTACATTGCTATAATTTAAATCTTTTATTGATTTTTCTAGTAACTCTTTAATTTTAAGCGCTTCTTCGTTCAAATTTCGTTTAAATGGAAATACAAGCTTCCAGTTACCGGTACCATTGGCTGCAGACTCTGACAAAAATTCTTTTTGCTCTAATTTTGGTAGTTGATCGGCTACCATCATTTCTGCTTGTTTACCCTCTGGATTATTAGGGTATGTTAACGCAACATAGTTTAAAGCTTTTTTAAAGTCTACAAAACCTTTTAACCTTCCTATTGCATTTGCTTTAAGTATTTCAAATTTAGGTACAATTGGATCACCCGTATATAAATTGATGCTTTTTTCAGCCCCGGTTATAACCTTTGAAAATTCTTGATTTTGATACTGTCTGTATAAGGTTTCATAGCGCGATTCGGGGCTATCTTCACTATCTGATAAAACAGCTGACGGATTAAGAATAATTTCTGCGTAACGCGATTCTGGATGATTCTTAATAATATCTTCTTTAATACCAGTTAACAAAGGGCTACCTTCTTCTTCGTAAATCTTATATAAATTATATTTTGAGGGTAAAACTAAGCGTTCTTGCGGATTTGAACTTAAAACGTTTTCAAGCTTATCGGCTGCCAAATAGTTTTCTTTAAATTTCTCCTTATATATTAATCCTAATTGGTAATTCGCAAAATTACGCTTTGAATAAAGATCATTAATAACGGCAATATCTGTAGGTACACTATTCATATAAAAAGAAACGTTGTACTTATCTTCGTCTCCTATTTTCGAATTACTCGTAGTAGTACTATCTGCTTTTGCGGCAACAGTTTCTTCACTTACTATTGCTCTACTTTTATTACTCCAGCGCCAGTCATCTTCAAGTTTACGATTACCCCATTTATTAGTAAAATCAGTTTTACCAAAGCCAAGGCTTTTTAAATTGTAAAAATAAAATTTGCCTTGATTTTCTTGCCCCCCATTGGTTTTGCCAAAAGATGCAAAATTAGCCGTTATCTTTTCTTCTGCCTTTTTATTAGCTTCTTCCTCTGCCGCCTTTAACTCGTCAATATAAGCTTGAAAATAAGACAACCGCTCTTCGGTACTCATATTATATATCATGATGATACTATCCGTTTCAGCAACTATATCTTCATATTTGATGACATCTGCAAGATTGTCTAACTTCTTTTTGGTAGCTCTATATTTTTTACTGTTTTCTGGTAAATTAGCTAACAAGCTATCAAAATAGGCCCCTGAAACTTTGTACTTGTTTTTATCAAAATTTAATTGTGCAAAATTTTCATAATTCAATGCATTCAATTTAGGTTCATTGGTAGTGGCTCGAAGCGATTTATTAAAATACTTAAACGCCAAGCTATCTGACTTATTTAACAAATGAAACTCTCCTATTAGTCTATAAATTTTATCTAAAAAAGGCCGATTTTCTCTATTTTCCTCCAAATCTGTCAGATACTCTAACATATCTTCTTGATTCGCATCTGTAACCTCTATATTTCTAATTTTCTGAATTTGCGCATTAATCATATATACCCGAGGAGACCTGCGGTTAAGTGCAATCACCTTGTCAAATGCATAGTTGGCACTATCTTTATATCCAAGCTGATTATACAACTGGCCAATAATATAAAAATAACGCCCTTTTTCAGGCTGCATTTTGGTGTAATGCGATGCAATTTTCAGCTTTTGTATTGCGGTGTCTGGCGCTTTTAAATTGATAAATGCTTGCGCCATAATTGCGTTAGCATCTGCATATTCTTGATCTTTTAAATCTTCGTATTTTAGTAAGCGCTTTAGATTTTTTAAAGCTAAATCTTCATTCTCTAAGCGCAGATTAACTTTTTCGCGCCAGATATGGGCTTCATTTAACTTGTCACTATAACTGTAATTTTTAATGATATAGTTAAACGCTTCTAAAGCAGGTATATAGCGTTCATCAAAATAGCGAGCCTTACCCAACAAAAGAAATGCTTCATCTGTTTGAGGGTTGCGCTCTTCTTCATTAATATTCATACTATGCTTTTGAATAGCTTTTGTAGCTTTTTCTTCTGCAAGTATAAAATTCGGGTTATTATCTTCTGAATCGAGTTTTATTTCTCCTGAAACAGCAAGCCGTTCAATTGGTAATACCTCCCAATAATCATCTTGATAATTTAAGTTAAGTTCTTGTTGCCCTTCATCAAAAGCAATATTACCGTTATAGAGGGTGTTAAACTTGGTGTTTAACGCGTGCCAATTACGATTAATAAAAGCATCTTTTTTTGTAGAACAAGCATTAAAAATAAGGCTTGCCAAAAGTGCTGAAATAATAAATTTATGTGTTAGCTTCAAAATTATAAGTCTGCTTATGTAAACTAAACTGAAAAAGAAAGGTATTATTATGCAGTTTAACGATAAAAGCTTGAAATTTGACAGATAAAATACATCTCTATTTTGGGTGCGCAAGCTAAAATTAGGGTTTACTACTTTATTTTTTAAGTTATGGCGTAAAAAACTGCTCTAGCTCTTTAAGCGTTTTGGCCGAGGTTTTAATATCTTTTACAATCTCTCCTTGGTTAAGTACAACAATACGCTCGCAGACTTCAGTAAGGTGTATTAAATCGTGACTCGACATTAAAACGGTAACTTCTTTTTGCTTTGCCAAAGCGGTAATAATTTCTTTTAATCGAATTTGAGTACTTGGGTCTAAATTAGCAAAAGGCTCATCTAGAATAACAACTTCTGGTTTGCCAATAAAGGAAGCTACAATACCCACTTTTTTTTGATTGCCCTTTGATAGGGATCTCAAATATTTTTTCTGACCCAAGATTTCGCCATTAAAAAAATCATTAAAAGTGCTTAATAGTGCATCTACATCGGCTTTATTTTGATGTCTTAAATCACCCAAAAAATAAAAATATTCTTCGGGGGTTAAATAACCTATTAAAAAGCTTTCATCAATAAATGAAGAAGTAAATGGTTTCCACGCTTCGCTTTCGTCTACGCGCACCCCTCCATTAATTATAAAGCCAGAACTAGGCTTAATTAAATCTAACAAAAGACTAAAAAAAGTTGTTTTACCGGCACCATTGTTTCCTACAAGTCCAAAACTTTGTCCTTTTTCAATCTGTAAATGTGTTATGCTAAGAACATGCTTGTTATTATATTTTTTAGTAAGATTTTGTACTGTTATCATAAGACACTTATTAGCTGTTTTCCTCTTTAAAACCTGCAATCATTTCATATTTATTTTGTTGGTAGCGCTTGGTAATGACATCTAGCAACTGATTTTTGAATGAAATACCTATAATGCCTAGTAAGCCAATAACTGCTATTGCCAGGTTAAAAGAAAGTACTAATTTAAAAAGTAAAAAAATGAGTATCGGCATGCCAAAAAGTGGCAAAACTATCAAGAACTGAACGGCACCAGCACCTTGCATATTCGCAAAAGCGCTTTTATCTAAATCTATTCTCTTTTTATTTAATGCACCGCTAGCCAAAATTAGTGGGGTGTTTACACCCAAATTGTACAATGCACAACAAAAATTTATGACCAATACCTGCCAACCAAAATAAACATAAGGAATAGCAAATAAAAACATAGCTACAATACTCGCCGAGATTAGTAATGCCTTTGACGCTATGTACTTGCGAAGGGGTATGTTTTGAGCCATCATCATACTATAATAAGTGCTGTCCCAAGCAGGAATAAATTGTCCAAAATTGGACATAAAAATTCCAGTAATAAAAATACCCACGAATACAATTACTGTTGATGTTGGCCCAACACCATCCATGGTATAAAAATAAAGGGCGTAAAAAAGCATTGCAAATGAGATAAATACTTGCGTTTTGGTTCGTTTATTGCGCCAAATCATTTTTAGATCTAACTGTAGAAAAGGGGCGATATCACCAAATTTTTTAGTCCATAGTAGCTCTGAAACCTCAGCCTCTTTTGTTGTCTCTTCTAAAGACTGATCTAAGAAAATTCGCTTGCACAAAAAATTATAATTTACATAATACGCACCTATTGCAGTTAGTATGGGCACCAGCACTAATATGGGGTACTGATACAGGCCATAAAATAGTTTGCCTAGGTATTGCCGCAATGGAAAAATTTCTAAATAAGACAAGCTATATAAAGCTGCTATAAAAAAGACGATTAAAGCCAACATTTTATCACTTTTATTAATGATAAAATTGATGTAATTAGTGGTTATAATAATACCCAAAATACCAAAAAACCATGAAATAACGTGTAATGCGGGATAACCTTTAAAGAGTAGTACAACACAAAACGGAATACATACAAATAGGGCTAAAAAATTATAGATGGAAAAAATAGAACTTGACAGCACAAAATGGGTAATCACACTTTTTTTTATAGGAAGCATCAGCAATGGTTTTACATTCATTACAGGTAATTTTTGTAAAAAATAGCGGAGTAACAATTCAATAAACAACCAATACATGATATACTCGTTTACCTTAAGCACAGGATCCACATTAGGGAATTCTGTTTTAAGAAGAGTGTATAAAAAAACACCCAAACCCACCATTACTAATAGCAAATACACCCCAAAAAAAATCATTACTGTTTTTATGATCAAGCTTTTTCCTAAAGCAGAAGCTCTAAAAAAAGATTTAATTTTAAGATTAAGAAAGTGTTTAAACATAGTACTTAACAAGTTGGTTTCTGTATCTAAAAAAAGGTTTTTGGGCTTATTTTAGCTTTACATGTTTTAAGTGTTGAAAAATAAGAATTTAAATTTTAGTGTACTCAACTAAACCATACGATATTCGGGGTATGTTTGGGCCAGTAATTCTTCTGATTTTTGAGGAATATCGACAAACATTATTTTAAATAAAAAAACAGATTGTACCATTATAATTGCCAAAGCCAAATCAGAATATGTGTTGTTCAGAAATTGGGTTTGATTTGTAACAGATAGGAGGTTAACAGGAATTATAAATAGGTCAGCTATTCCTAATTGCCTAAAGATGATATCTTGAAGCATCCATTTCTTGGATCGCAATTTCATCTGACGGTGAAAAAAATAACTTTTTATACTTATCAAAAATACAATTGTTGTAAAAAAAGATGCTATAATCATTTCTTTCATGCTTACATCAACAATACCATTTAAAACTTTAAAAATGAGATAGATAAAAGAAGCGCTTAGAATCACCTTTGGCAAAGACCACCACGCTTTAAAATAATTCCAAATAAACCCTCTATATTTTTTACATAGCATTCTTCTGCGCTCTTCAACAACCTCTGAAAATCCAAAAACTCCAAACTTCTTAAATTCTAACGAAAGAGCGTTTTTAAAAGAAATATTCGGGTTTGTCTGCCATTTCGCCTCAATGCCATTGGCTAAATGATCTACTAACTCAGTTTGTAAGTCGTAGTAATCTACAAAGTGCTTTTGAGTAAACCGATATAACTCATCTATTTGTTCATTTGATATTTTCATAAGCTATAGAATATTCCAATTAGGGTTAACTAACTGCTGCATACTTCTTATAAAATCTTCTAGTTCGGCTAACCTATTAACCGTTTCTTTTTCACCAAGTTCTGTAAGTTTATAATATTTGCGCAGCCGATTCTGCACTTTAGCGACCTCAACCTCTAAAAGACCTTCAGCTTCTAGTTTATGAAGCGCTGGATACAAAGCTCCTTCGGTAATTTTAAGCTTACCGTGTGTAAGTTGTTTTACTTTTTGTGTAATCTCATAGCCATACATCTTCCCTTCCTTGTCTAATAACTTTAAAATGATGGTGCTAAGACTTCCCTTAAACAATTTAGAATTTGGCATCTCGTATGTTAAAACCGATTTAAATGTACTTTATTTTACATACATAAACAACTTATGTATATATATAATTTTGAAGTAAAAGCATTTTTTTTGTTCATCCAATTTTATATCCTGCTTTCAATGCTTAATTTTACAGACTAATTTTTAGGTAAAGAAACAATGGCTGATTTTTATTCTCTCAACGTACAAAGTATTAAAAAATTGACTCCAAGTTCGGTAGCGATAAGCTTTGATATTCCTAAAGACCTTGCACAAACTTTTGCTTTTGAAGCGGGCCAGTACATTACCATTAAAAAGGAAATTAAAGGCAAAGAACTTCGTAGAGCTTATTCTATAAGTTCTTCTCCTAAAAGCAACCGTATTACTATAGGAGTTAAAAAAGTAGATCGAGGGGGTTTTTCGGATTACGCACATTCAAAATTAGCCGTTGGCGATACCTTAGAAGTTATGCCGCCAGAAGGGCGTTTTATTTTTAAGCCTTCCGATGAAACAAAACATATTGCAGCTTTTGCTGCCGGTAGCGGTATTACTCCTATAATGAGTATTGCTAAAACGGTACTAGATAGCAACCCAAAGAACACCTTTGTTTTGGTCTATGGGAACAAATCGTACGAAGAAACTATGTTTTATACAGATTTGGTTAATTTACAGCTAGCAAATTCTAATCGATTTTTTATCTATTTCACTAATAGTCAAGCTATAGAAGAAGATTCACTTGTTGGGCGTATTAACGCAGCTACCGTAAACTATACCCTAAAAAATAAGCACGAAAATCAAATTTTTGATGCCTTTTACCTCTGCGGCCCAGAACAGATGATTAAAACCGTAACCGATACGCTAGTAGAACAAGGGATTTCTAAAGATAAAGTACATTTTGAGCTTTTTACCGCTACTGAGAAAAAAGAAGCGTTACCGTTAAATACCGAAGGAGAGGCTAAAATTGAAGTAGTAGTTGACGATGAAACCTTCTCTTTTTCAATGGATAAAAAAATGCTAGTGCTTGATGCCGTTTTAAAAGAAAATATTGACGCCCCTTATTCTTGTCAAGGTGGGGTGTGTAGTAGCTGTATTGCCCGAGTTAAGGAAGGACAAGCTATTATGGAAAAAAATCAAATTCTTACCGATGGAGAAATTGCAGAAGGATTAATTTTAACGTGCCAAGCTCGTCCAACAACTTCAATATTAAAAGTAGATTACGACGACGTATAGTTTTTAAGCCTTATTAAGATCGCCAAAAGTTTCTTTTAACTGCATTAAAGCATTCTCATAGCCAATGTTATAAGCTTTCTCTAAGCCTTTTCTATCTAAAACACCAATGTTTTCAACTCGCGTTGGATTAAACATCAAATTACAAGACTCTAGTTTCTTTTGATTAATTGCAAAAATCATTAACCCTGTTACCCTAGCGGTAAGTTGAATAGAGTTCTTTAAATCCTTTTTCTGAAGTTTACTTACAATTGAAACGTTACTACCAATAATATAATCCGCTTTATCTTGAATAGGTTCTAAAGGAAAATTATTCATAATTCCACCATCTGCATAAAGCTCACCCTCTAGTTCTACTGGGCTAAACAATGGCGGAAGGGCCGCTGAAGCCAAAAGTGGTCGTATTAATTCTCCACTTGAATAAAAAGACTGCCTCGCAGTTTGCAAATTAGTTGCCACCACATAAAGCTCGCGCTCTAAGGCTGCAAAGCTATCTTCAGGAAAAAAGCCTTTAAATATTTCAATATATCTATCTGTATCGATAAAACCAGATTTTCCTATGGTCAAAAAATTATATTTAAAAAGAGGCGTTTCTTTAAAAAAAGCTAACATATCAGCAATGCTATTACCATTTGCATATAATGCACCCACCAAGGCACCAACACTACTTCCGCTCACATAATCGGCAGAAATACCATAATCTTTTAAAGCCTTTATAGCACCAATATGTGCCATACCACGAACGCCACCACCTGATAGCACCAAACCTATCGATTTTGATTGTAATACTTCTAACTCCATTACTTTTCACTATTTATCTTACAAAACCAAAAGGCTTTTCACAAACAACATAGTTTGTTAATCTCTTTTTTAACGTGCTCATAGCGCAGTAAGTGTTTATTCATCGAAACTAAGGTATTCTTTATTTAAAGTAACTTTAAATACATTTTTTATAAAGTTAAAAAAAACACATCAGTTTGTTGCCCTAACTTTATTACCCTACAAAATATACGCCGACTTGTAAGCTATTAATAGCTTTACCGACGAAAGAATTGCTAAATTTTATCGTAAATTTGACCTGTGCATCGTATCCATCGAAACCAAACAGCAGTTTTAATTTTTGCTAATTCTTCTCGCGAAGAGTTAAAGCATAAATTAATGACGCATGGCCTTGAATTATTTGATGCACTTACAGCCGCCACTATTAGTACCGTAAAAAAAAGTAAGCTTCCTTATTTTCATTTTTCAGAAGAAAATCAAATTGGCACTACTTTTGGCGAACGTTTTTCAAATGCCATTCAAGCAATATTTGATAAAGGTTATGAGCACGTTATTACCATTGGCAATGATGCTCCTCAATTAAAAGTATCTCATCTTTTAAAAGCACGGTGCGAACTACAGCGAAAAAAAATAGTTTTAGGCCCTTCCACTGATGGTGGCTTTTATTTATTGGGATTACATAAATCGCAGTTTAACAGGTCTCATTTTACAAAATTGGCATGGCAAACTTCAAAAATAACGAGAGACCTTATTTCGTTAGTGTCGAAACAAAATACCAATATTGTTTTTTTAGATCGTCTTTTCGATATCGATTCGGTCAAAGATATTAAAGCCATAATAGCATTTAACTGGCCTATACCAAAAACCATTTTGGTAGCACTACTTCAAATTTTAAAGCAGAAAATAGAAATACCTTGCTATATTTCTGAAAAGCCTATTACTTTTAGCTGCTATAAACTTCAAAATAGAGGATCGCCCCTTCCTTTGCCACAATCTTAAAGTAGTACTTTTTAGCATATCTGTTTAGAAAAATCCAAAATACAGATAGGCGATACGCATTCAAAAATATTTAATGAAACACATTTTTACAATGCTGGCTCTATGCACATTTGCATTGAGCTATGCTCAAACCACAATTTCTGGTTTTGTTAGTGACACAAATAAGCAGCCGATACCTTTTGTTAATATACTAGTTTCTGGCACCACAACCGGATCAAGCACAAACGAATTTGGTAAATTCACCATTGAAACTGCATTAAATTCAGGCGAGCTCGAGTTTTCAGTCTTGGGTTATAAAACTCATACTATTCGCTTTACAGGATCTCAAACCATCAATGTTGTTCTAATAGCATCATCAGAAGAGCTTGACGAAGTGGTATTAACAGCCTTGGGTTTAAAAAGAACAACAAAAGAACTTGGTTATGCAGTACAAAGTTTAGATGCAAAAAGTATTACCGAGGTAAAATCGGTTAATTTCTTGGATAATTTATCTGGAAAACTTGCGGGCGTAACCATATCACAAGGGGCAACAGGAGTGGGTTCTTCTTCTAAAATAACCATTCGTGGTGAAGCATCCTTTTCTAATAACAATCCGTTATTTGTGGTAGACGGAGTTCCCATAAACAACAATTCGGTCTTTAACTTTACCAATGAGGCTGCTGCCGGTTTTCAAGAAATAGATTTCGGTAACGGAGCGATGGACGTAAACCCTGACGATATTGCTGAAGTTTCTGTTTTAAAAGGCCCTAGCGCTGCAGCGCTCTATGGCGCACGCGCCTCAAATGGTGTAATTGTTATTGCTACAAAAGATGGTTCTAAATCTACCGGTTTAGGCATTAGCTATAACACGAGCTTCTTTGTAGATTCAGCTTTTAAACTACCTCAGTTTCAAAATAAATATGGCCAAGGTCAAGCCGGGGTTTTTGAGTTTGTAGATGGGCTAGGCGGTGGCACTAGTGATAATATTACATATAGCTGGGGACCTCAACTAGATGTAGGCAACCTCATTCCGCAATTCGATAGTCCGGTTACACTAGCTAATGGTACAACAGTGCGAGGTGGTGACACTTCATTATATAGTGGCTTACCTATTCGTGCAACAGCATTCAACTCCAACCCCAATAATCTGAAAAATTTTTACCAAACTGGTCTTACTTTCATCAATAATATAGCCATTTCAAATCAATTTAATTCAAATAGCTATCGACTCTCGTTTACCGATTTACGAAGCGAATCTATTATTCCTGGAGTAGATTTAAATCGCCAAACCATTTCTGCACGTTTAAGGTTTCAACCAAATAGTGCTTTACGTATTACCTCGGCCATTAGCTATATAAATTCTAATAGTGATAACCGACCTAGTAATGGCTATGGTTCTGAAAACGCAAACTACTCTCTAGTAGCATGGGGGCCTCGTTCTTTAAACATTGATTCTCTAAGAAAATATTGGCAACCTGGCTTAGAGGGAGTTCAGCAATTTTCGTACAACTATACTTTTTTTGATAATCCTTTTTTTATACTTCATGAAAATCGCAATTCTTTTAACCGAGATCGTGTTTTCGGAAATGTTTCTGCTAACTATAAAATAAGCCCGCAATTAACAGCCTCACTAATATCAGGAATGGATTATTCGAGCGAAAGAAGACGACTACAACGTGCATTTAGCTCTAATCGTTTTAAAAATGGAGGCTACGCAGAACATGATGTTTTTTTTAGAGAAATTAATACTAGCTTTCTCATTAATTATAATAACCGATTTAAAAACCTTAAGCTCGATATCTCTTTGGGCGGAAATCGTCTCGATCAAACTGCTTTTACCAATCAATCACAAGCAACCAGCTTAGCACAACCAGGTATTTTTGCATTATCAAACGCAGCTTCTCCTGTAGAAGTTTTTGAATTTGAATCTAACAAGCGAATCAATAGTTTTTATGGTTTTGCAAAGTTTGGGTACAAAGATTTTTTATACCTCGACATTACTGGAAGAAATGATTGGTCAAGTGCATTAGCCACACCCTTTTCTGTAGATAACACCTCTTTCTTTTATCCATCAGTTTCAAGCAGTTTTGTACTTTCAAATAGCATCGATCTACCACAAATAATCTCATTTGCAAAGCTTCGTGCTAGTTGGGCGCAAGTGGGTAATGACACCAATCCCTATCAGACAACGGGCGCATTTGTGG
This sequence comes from uncultured Flavobacteriaceae bacterium, assembly GCA_947486785.1. Classification (GTDB taxonomy): domain Bacteria; phylum Bacteroidota; class Bacteroidia; order Flavobacteriales; family Flavobacteriaceae; genus Maribacter_C. The sequence goes on from CANKUU010000025.1 coordinate 30,140, forward strand.
CACAAACTCCTTTTAATGGACAACCAACATTTAGTAATCAAAATACAATAGCCAATCCTAATTTAAAGCCAGAAAAAACTACAGCCATTGAAGTAGGCGCTGATATTCGCTTTTTTGGAGATCAATTGACTTTCGATATCACATATTTTAATGCCTTAACCGAAGACCAAATTATTTCGCTACCAATTGGTATTTCTTCAGGCTTTACCCAGCAAGTGGTCAACGGTGGCAAAGTTCGCTCTAAAGGTGTTGAAATTATCATGGGTATTTCACCGGTATTCTCTAATAAATTTAGATGGACTAGTTCTTTAAATTTTAGCACCAATCGGGCTACAGTAGAAGATTTACCACAACAAAATGGTCGCTTAACCCTAGCATACTCCCGCATTTACAATAGTCAAAACCAAACGGTATTTTTTCAGGTAGAAGAAGGAGGACGTATTGGTGACTTATACGGAACAGGTTATTTAAAAAATGAAAATGGTGATTTTATACTAACGGATGAAGGACGTTATATACCCGATGATAACCTAAAAAAGTTAGGTAATTATAATCCTGATTTTACCCTTGGTTTTAACAATGAATTTCAGTTTAAAAAATGGAATATGGGGTTTTTAATTGATTGGCGTAAAGGCGGAATCATTGTTTCTAGAACTAGGGCATTAGGTAATGTTGGTGGGCAATTAGCCGAGACTGCCTTTAGACCAGAAGAAGGTATTATTGCCGATGGAGTTGTAAATACCGGTAGTACAGAAAATCCGGTATATACCCCAAATACCGTTGCCGTAAGTGCTGAAAGTTATTACAGACAATTTTACGATAGAAACCATGAAGAAAATAACACCTATGATGCCTCATTTTTAAAATTGCGCCAACTATCGATAGGTTATACTTTTGATAAGCTTGCCTTATTTAGCAAAAATACAAGCTTACGCCTTTCGTTAATCGGAAAAAATCTGTTCGCTATTACTGAAAATCCGCATTTTGACCCAGAGCAACTTGCTGTACAAGGGCAGGGTTTTATTAGCGGTGTAGAAGATATGTCGTACGCAACTACCCGAAGTATTGGTATTAAGGCAGGGTTTAAATTTTAATATATTCAATACTTTAAAAACCAAGAAAACAACAGATTACAAATACAATAAAAATATTTTTTAGCATGAAAAATATAAACCTTTACTTTAACATAAGAACCCTAAAAGCAAGCTTTAGCTTTGTTATAATTTTAGGTGCCTTTACTTTACATCTCTCCTGTACCAAAGACTTCGAAGAAATAAATACGAACCCAAATGCGCCTGTCTCAGTTCAACCCAGTCTTCTACTGCGTCAAGTAATATATGACTATGGTGAACAAATGTCTTATGAAGGTTTTACCGCCGGTAATTTATTAGGGCAATATACTACCGCTTTAGACTTTAACCTATTTGATCGTCACAACCTAAAATCGCCTCAACTGGGTGGAAACCCTTGGCCTATTTTTTACAAAAATTTAAGGGATAATCAGCTCATTTTAAATCAAGCTACCAGCAACGCTACATTTGCGGTTTATGAGGGACCCTCAAGAATTCTTAAGGCATATATGGCCGCGGCATTAACCGATATATTTGGTGATGTACCTTATTACAACGCCTTTAGAGGCCAAAATATGACCGTAACCCCAAGTTATGATACCCAAGAAAGCATCTATACAGGCGATGAAGGTATTTTAGACAATCTTAATAAAGGAATACTGGCGATAGAAAATTATCAAGGCAATCTATCTTTAGAAGGTGATATATTATTTAATGGAAACTTAGAGCGTTGGGTTCGTTTTGCAAATTCTCTTAAAATTAAATATATCTTACGTATTTCAGGCAAAATTCCAGTTTCAGAAGACCTACAAAATATTGTTACTTCCGGAAATTTTATTTCAGAAAATTCGCAAAACGCACATTTTAGTTTTACTGATGGTGAACCAAACAACTTTAGATTGGCACGTTTGCGTATCGGTGATTTTAACAATTTTGTAATGTCTGAAACTATAGAAGATATCTTAAAAAAATACAATGATAGGCGAATAGCAACATTATTTAGGCCATATAGTAATAGTGATCAAGGTGATGAATATAACGGTTTACTTAATGGTATAGATGCTACTCAAAACGCAGCCGTACTTTCAGATTATTCATTAGCAGGTCGTATTTTTCGAGAAAATACAGGGCAATTAGATGCCAACTTTATGACTAGCATGGAAACTTATTTTCTTTTAGCAGAGGCCGCACTAAAAGGATATATTAACGGTGATGCTAAAGACTTTTATGAAACTGGAGTGCGCCAAGCTTTTGACTACTGGCAGGTACAATTACCAGAAGATTATTTAAGGGGCAGCGCCGCATATGATGCACCAAATGTAAATCCTTTAGAACAAATTATTACTCAAAAATGGATTGCAAATATGATTAACGGTTATGAAGGATGGATAGAATATCGTAGAACAGGATTTCCAGAACTGCGCACAATTTCGGCAAGTTTAAACGACAATTTAATTCCCGTTCGAATGCCTTATCCTTCAGAAGAAGAAGCCTTAAATGCAGCTAACTACGCCGAAGCAGCAAAAGCAACAAACGGAAATAGTATCAATGTAAAAGTGTGGTGGCAAGAATAAAAAACAGTAGTATTACTAAAAAATACTCATAAATGACTGATATACAAATTTGGCAATGGGGTTTAGTTATAGCATCAAGCACGCTGTTATTTCTAGTCTCACCTTGGGCAAAAAATACTAATCAGTTTTTTAATGCCATTCAAAAGAAAAAAGCCCCAAATACGTTTCTATTAATGAGTAGTTTGGTGATCTCTTGGATCTTTGCCAAAAGCATTACTAATGCAGCAAACTTGGGTTTAGATTATGGTATTGTTGGTGGGGTTGCTTATGCAGCATACTATCTCTCATTTGTGGTTGCAGGTATTATAATTTATAAGATGCGAAAAGAAGGTAATATTAAAAGCATCCATCATTTTTTAAATGACAAATTTGGCACAAAAGCCGTAAGAGTATTTTCAATATTAATTGCAATTCGTCTTTTTAATGAGGTGTGGAGTAATACCATGGTTATTGGTTCATATTTCGGCGATATTGGCTCTAGCCATTACTACTGGGCCATCATTATTTTTACCTTATTTACATTAAGTTATGTTCTTAAAGGTGGCATGAGTAGTTCTATTTTTACTGATGTCATTCAAACTGGGCTGTTCGCTATTTTACTGTTTGTAATTTTGTTTTACATTTTAGGCCCACAAAGTACCTTTACTACTAAAGAAGTACTTTCTTCTGGAGTTTGGTCTTTTGAAATGGGGTTAAATCTTCTGTTTGCAGCAGCTTTACAATCGCTTAGTTATCCCTTTCATGACCCCGTACTTACGGATAGAGGTTTTATAAGCAGCCCTAAAGTAACCTTAAAGAGCTTTTTATGGGCAGGGTTATTAGGAGCTTTATGTATTATACTATTCAGTATTATTGGTGTGTACGCAAGGGCACAAGGATTTGAAGGCCAAGCTGCTGTTGAAGTTGGTAAGGCTTTTGGTGTGATTATTTTGTTGATTATAAATTTTATTATGATTACCTCAGCGGCATCTACACTAGATTCCACTTTTTCATCCTTTTCAAAATTAACGGCTATTGATCTTAAAATGGGGAAAAATCTAAAATTTGGACGCCTGTCGATGATTGTTATTGCAATTTTAGGTACGCTGCCCGTATTTTTTGATGCAGCAATACTCTCGGCAACCACTATAAGTGGTACCATGGTTATCGGACTTACCCCTATTTTTATATTTTGGAAATCGAAAGCACCCAAAATAAGTTTTCATTTAAGTGTTTTTTGTGGTATTATTTTTGGATTTCTACTAGTTTTTAAGGTTTTCCCAAAAAGCTTAATTTTTACTGATGGTAACCATGCAGACTTACTCTGGATTAATTTTTGGGGAATATTATGTTGTTTAATTCTTTATTTTATACCGACTTGGATAAAAAAATAAAACATATCGGAACTAAAACTGATAAATTACTACTTTTCGGTGGAGTTTACAGTAATCTACAAGCACTAGCGCAGTTAAAAGCCATCGCAGAGTCTCATAACATAAGCGCTAAGAACTGCATCTGTACCGGCGATATTACAGGTTACTGCGCTCAACCTGAAGAAACGATACAACTGTTTCGACAGTGGGGTGCCTTAAGTGTTGCAGGTAACGTAGAACTACAATTGGCAACAGATAGCGACGATTGCGGATGCGATTTTAAAGAAGGAAGTCGTTGCGATAGTTTCTCTAAAACCTGGTTTCCATACACAAAAGGGCGCTTGTCTAAGAATTCATTTGAATGGATGGCCACTATACCAAAGAACATCAGTTTTGACTATGCTGGCAAAAAGATTACCGTAGTACATGGTAGTTATTCTAATATTTCAGAATTTATCTACCAATCTTCTCCAGAAAAAAACAAATTAAAGGTTTTTGAAGAAACACATAGTGATGTAATTATTGCTGGCCATTGTGGTTTGCCTTTTCATCAACATTTACAAGATAAATTATGGCTCAACCCCGGTGTAATTGGCATGCCTGCGAACGATGGCACAACTCGTGTTTGGTATATTATACTAGATATAGAAAATGGAAATCTAAAATATACACATCGGTCTTTTACTTATGAGCATAAAATTACGCAACGGCTTATGCAACAAAACCACCTTCCAGAAGAATATGCTAGTACTTTAAGTTCTGGTCTGTGGGATAATATGGAAATTTTACCCGAAATCGAAAAAATGGGGCAGGGTATACCAATTCAATTAGACAAAACACAAGAATATATAGCACCTAAAACCAAAAAAACAATGGCAGATTCGTATTACAACCCTAAAGATTTAAGAAAATTTGGAAAAATTACAGAATGGAGCGAAGAACTTGGCAACAAATTTTTCGAATATTATGGTAAGGTTTTCGAAGAAGGCGCACTAAGTGCAAGAGAAAAGTCATTAATTGCACTTGCGGTTTCACATGTAGTAAAGTGCCCGTATTGTATAGATGCCTACACCAAAGACGGTTTACAAAAAGGAATTACCAAAGAAGAAATGATGGAGGCCGTTCATGTGGGTGCAGCTATTGAAAGCGGAGCAACACTTGTTCACGGAGTTCAAATGATGAATAAATATGATAAATTAAGTATGTAATTGTAGGGCAAACCTAAAATTACTTAAAGTTACACTTTAAGTAATTTTTAAATTTAGCTGTTTACAAATGAAATAAAATATTTGGTAACAGTCTACATAAAAAATTTACGGTAAAAAGTATTCCGTATCTCATAAGAATATAGATTAAGTTAACTTTTTAGGTTAAAGAAGAACAAAATGGCGACAAAATCATTAAAGGCAAAAGGAGAAGCACTAGCACAAAGCAATAAGCAGCTAGATATTTTAAATGGCGGTATCTTTGCAGAGGGCGAACTTCCTTATTTTAAAGATAAAATTGGGGAAATTGGTCATTTTCCACTACGACCAAAGAAATTAGAAATTCTGCAAATTAATGTGGGCTACATGTGTAACCAGGTTTGCGAACATTGCCATGTTGATGCTGGGCCAGACCGAAAAGAAATAATGACCCGAGAAACCATGACCCAATGTTTAGATATAATTCGTAATACCGGAGCACACACTTTAGACTTAACGGGGGGAGCTCCTGAAATGAATCCTGATTTTCGTTGGTTTGTAGAAGAAGCCGCTAAAGCAGGTATCAAAGATTTTATTGTACGCTCTAATTTAACCATTATTCGTGCTAACAAAAAGTACTATGATCTACCCGATTTCTTTAAAAAACACAATGTTCACGTTATTTCTTCGATGCCGCATTACACTCGAGGTAAGACAGATAAACAAAGAGGTAATGGTGTTTTCGATAAATCGATAAAAGCATTACAAGAATTAAACGATAGAGGCTATGGCATGCCGGGTAGTAGTTTAAGATTAGATTTGGTATATAATCCTTCGGGTGCATTTTTACCAGGAGATCAAATGGCCTTAGAGACTGACTTTAAAAATGCTTTAAAAGAAGATTTTAATATTCAATTTCACAATCTATTTGCAATAACCAATTTACCTATTGCACGATTTTTAGATTATTTAATTGCATCTGAAAATTATGAAGATTACATGTATTCGCTGGTAGAAGCATATAACCCAAATGCTGTTGCCAATGTGATGTGTACTAATACCATATCTATTAGCTGGGATGGATGGCTATATGATTGTGACTTTAATCAAATGCTAGACTTAAAGGTTGCTAACAAAATTAAACACATTAAAGACTACAACGAAGAACTTTTAAATGACAGAAATATAATCATTTCACAGCATTGTTATGGTTGCACTGCTGGCGCAGGAAGCAGTTGCCAAGGTGTAGTTGCGTAAAACAGATATAAGCTAAAGTATACCCGTAACGAACTACATATTAGAGAAAAATCTTAGGCTTAAACTAAAGAAGAATTGTTAAATTTTACTGTTATCAGCAAACTTTTACTTCTCTTGATATGCTGAAGCCGAAAATTTAACTGAATTTAAAAATTTCCTCGGCCCATTAACTAATTCAAAATATAGCACAAAAGCAACTTTTAAGCCTTTTTAGAGATCATATAAACTATTGAATGTCTACTTTAATGTTGCTTTCATGCAGTCTAATCTACCTATGTGTTTAAATGAGGTCATTTTAGCTGTTTTTAAAAAAAAGTGTGCTGTAGATACCAAAATCAAAATTTTTAAGTTTTTTAAAAACCTACTCATCAGTTGGTCTTAAATCTAAAGCTTATGGAAAAGTCTATTAAAAGAATGACCACCAACAACAGAATGCTCGTTGCTGGACTTGAATTATTCTACCAAAAAGGATATTATACCACAAGTATTGACGATATTCTAACCAAACTAAATCTATCTAAAGGGGCATTTTATTATCACTTCGAATCAAAAGAAGACTATTTACTCGAAATTATTAAAACACTTCTAGTTCGAAAGGTGTATAGTGCTTTAGTTGAGCCTATCGAAAGCCATGAAAACACCATAGATTTGATCATAAATTGTTTTGAAAATTCTTTAGAAACCGCCGTACATAATGAAATGGATTGTGGTTTTATTCTAAATAATTTTATTGCTGAGTTTAATGGAAGAAACGCTGAGGTAATGAAACATCTCAATGAAATTCTTAAAATATGGGAGGTTACCTTAGTTAGCGCCGTACAACGCGGCAAGTTTAACGGGCATATAAATAGGCATGCTGATGCAGAAAGTGTAGCTATCTATTTGATGAGCTCTTATATAGGTATTCGTACGCTTATGGCTGAAACGAATCCATCAGCTAGAAAGTATCGTTACATGTCACAACTTCGCCAATACTTTAAGTCACTTCAACCCTAAGAATTAGGTATACTAATAGCGCTATTTAGCTCACTTTTAAAATTGCCTTAATCTTGGCCACAACATCTTGAGGCCTAATCGTACGCATCGCTTTACCGTAACCATTTGGCATCTTATTACCATAAACCGAAGTCGGTACAAGCGGAAATTGCTCACGATCGGCTAACAGAGCATTCTCAATGGGTTGACCGAAAGGATAAAAACCCGCATAAGGGTGTGTTATACCCCAAAGCGTTACGGTTGGCACACCAAAAAGTGCGGCTAAATGCGCATTTCCGCTATCCATAGCTAGCATTAGATCGAGGTTTGAAATAAGTGCTAATTCTTCCGAAAAGGTATATTTATTTACGACCGAAGTAGTATTGATAAATTTATTTTGTAATTGCTCGAGTACTAATTGTTCTTTATTTCCACCGCCAAAAAGCAGTATATGAAACTTCCCAGACTCAGTTAAGTACTTCAGTACTTTTTCCATTAGGTCGATAGGGTACATTTTTCCATCAAAAGCCGCAAATGGTGCCACACCTACTATCTTTTTAGCAGCTAGTTTATCACGTAATTTAGCCGTATTTATTGATAGTTCTCTTTTTGGCAAGATCAAATCTGTCGTTAAATTCAATGGGTAACCCAAGGTTTTAAATACGTCAGCATATCGCTGATGTGTTGGTTTTAATGCTTTAAAAATTTTAGCCTTTGCTCGTGTTAGGGCTGCTTTTTCTGCCCTTCCTTTATAGATTTGAACAAAAGGAATACCTATAGGTATAAAAAATATTTTTAAAATTTTACTTCGAAGAACATTATGCAAATCTGCAATTGCATCTATTTTAAGCGTGTTCAATTCTTTAAAAATTCGATATATGCCTAAAAAGCCATTATGCCTGCCTTTTACATCTACTTCAAATATAGATACATTAGAAAATTGACTAAAAAGTGGTTTAAAAAAAGCCCTGGTAAGCACCGTAATTTTAAGCTCGGGGTATTGCTGAACAAGCGCGGCAATAACATGAACCGTCATTGCAATGTCACCCATGGCGGACAAACGTATGACCAAAAGGTGCTTTTTTGTACGCATATAATTTGTAGATTACTTCAAACCCCGTAGCACCGGATTCAGCTCCTCGTCATTATACATTTTCATCTGCTTATAGACTTTCATATATTTCTTACCAGACTCAATATCTGCTAATAACTGATCGATAGCATTCGTTAGATCTGATTTTTGTTCAAGCAATACATTAAGTTTTTGTTGACACTTTTCGATATGAATTGAAGTCGCATCTTTACGTGAAGCTTCTTCTCTCATATGGTATATTTTTAGTGCTAAAATAGAAAGACGATCAATAGCCCAAGCAGGGCTCTCGGTGTTAATTGTAGCGCCTTCTAATATTTCAACCGATTGGTATTTATTTAAAAAATAACTATCGATATATTCTACTAAATCTGTTCTATCTTGATTACTGGCATCAATTTTTCGCTTTAAGGTTAATGCGGCCTCTGCATCAATATTCGGATCACGAATGATATCTTCATAATGCCACTGCACCGTATCGATCCAATTTTTTCGGAATAACAAATGCGCTATTTCGTTTTTATCGTAGGGGTTAGTAAAAGATTGATATACATCGTCTAATACATGAAACCTAACGATACTTTCTTCAAAAATTTTGAATGCAAATTCACTAAACATTATAAACCTATTTTTTACAAAGTTACTATTATTTCAAAACCACACCGAAAACGAATAATAAAAAAGCTAGAAGTATGGAGCTAATCAAAAAAATCTCTTTGATATTTGCCTTTTTAAGAGCATCAACATAATTACTTATAAATACAGCTACCGGAAAAAATGTTAGCATAATGGGTTGTTTTATAGCACTTACGCTAATTAGATGTATACATAACCCGATCAGAAAAGAAAAACCTAATAGCCGATAGGTAGTAAGCTGCCCTAAGCCTGCTTTTCCTAATCTTAAAAAAGAGAATATACCTAAAAAGAGGCCAATTAAAACATAAATGCCAAGTTTTAAGGCAACCGTCCAGCTTGAAAAGTATGGGGTATTAAATGAAATTTTAAATTGATAATGACTTTTTAAAAAATCTGTTTCGCCAATTACAATCAAAATCGAAAGTAAAACCATAAAAAAAGTAAAAAAACCAACTAGTGGCACAAACCAATTTCTAAGATTTTTAGCATCATAAATGAGTACCGCTGCATACACAAGCAGCATATAAAGTAGGGCCCAGTCATAACACAAACTAGCAACCAAAATAGCTAAGGTGGCATCAAAGATTTTAGACCTTAAGGTTTTTGATAATCGCATACTTATAATGCGCTGTGTTGCTAAGAGTAAAAAAAAGGAACAAATAATAGCTTTCGCATCAAGCAGTGACTCTACAAATACAGCGACTAACAAGCCGTAAAAAAGAATTGTAAAAGAGTTAGCAGCGGTTAATTTATTTCTTTTTACTATTAAGTCGCCAACAAAAACACTCGCAAACAACACCAATATTAAAACTAACTTTGATAGGATAAGATACAAAGAAACGTCACTTTGTAGGTGTACTACGTGCGCAATTAAGTACAAAACAAATAAAAAAGCGAAAACTATAATGAAGTTTACTGGTTTTGTTTTGCCAAAAATTGTTGAAATCATCTAGAAATTTTTCTTAGAGAGCGTAATTTTATACTTTTGCAAGGTAAATATACTATAACATGAAATCATTTTTTGAAAGCATACAAGATTTATTTGTAAATGTTCTTTTTGCTCCGTTAGACATGCTACGTTTTATGGACAATTGGTGGGCGTCGAATATAGTGAACTGGCTACTTGCCGTTATTGGCTGTGTAGCATTCGTTTATTGGATGCTTCAATTAAAATCTTACAATGACAATGGAGAAGAGGATAAATCTATAAGTTCTCATTCTTATTTATAATTTTTAAAGACTTTGATATTAGACTAAGCTAAAGGTCAAATCCAATATCTTTTCTATAATTCATCTTATCAAAATGTAGTTTATCTATATTTTGATAAGATTTTTTTAGTGCCTCTTTAAAATCTTCTCCGAAAGAAGTAACTGCCATAACGCGACCTCCATTCGTTACAATTTCTCCATCTTTCTCAATGGTGCCGGCGTGAAAAGCTAAAGAATCATCTACTAAATCGCAGCCCGAAATCTGCTTACCTTTTTCATAAGTTTCTGGGTATCCACCAGAAACCAACATTACCGTAGCCGCCGTTCTATCGTCTAATTCTAATGCTAAGGAATCTAAACTTTCTGAAGCCACCGCTTGAAACAGTTCTACTAAATCGTTTTTTATCCTAGGAACTACAACTTCGGTTTCTGGATCGCCTAAGCGCACATTATACTCAATCACAAAAGGATCATTACCTACTTTAATCAATCCTATAAAAATAAAACCTTTATAAGGCAAGCCATCTGTTTTAAGCCCTTTTACCGTGGGTATTACAATTCTCTGGTGTATTTTATCGGTGAATTCTTTATCGGCGAAAGGAACGGGTGAGATAGCGCCCATACCGCCAGTATTTAGTCCCGTATCACCCTCGCCTATGCGTTTATAGTCTTTAGCTGTTGGCAACACTTTGTAACCAACGCCATCTGTTAACACAAAAACACTAAGCTCGATGCCGTCTAAAAACTCTTCAATTACCACGGTGGTGCTCGCATTTCCAAATTTAGCACCAACAAGCATATTGCTAAGCTCTTTTTTAGCCTCATTAATATCTGTCAAAATTAAAACACCTTTGCCCGCGGCTAAGCCGTCTGCTTTTAATACATACGGAGGCTTAAGTGTTTCTAAAAAAGCGTATCCTTCAGTTAATTCGTTCGCAGTAAAACTTTGGTATGCCGCAGTAGGTATATTATGACGGATCATAAATTTCTTAGCGAACTTTTTACTACCTTCTAATGCTGCCGCAGCCTTTTGAGGACCAATAATGGCAATGTGCTTTAATTGAGCATCATTTAAAAAATAATCATGAACACCGTTAACCAATGGATCCTCTGGACCAACGACTACCATTTCAATAGCCTTCTCAAGAACTAGTGCTTTAATGCTTTCAAAATCATTTACACCAATTGGTATATTATTTGCGATTGCCGCTGTACCTGCATTTCCAGGTGCTACAAATAATTTGGTTAACTTTTGACTTTGATGAAGTTTCCAAGCTAGCGTATGCTCTCGTCCACCAGAACCCAATATTAAAATATTCATGACTTTTAATTTTAAGCAAAAATATAAATGTTCAACTCATTTACAACATAACTGGTATCTAATGCAAAATGATTTTAATACCGTTGCCCTATAAATCACAAATTTATGAGGAATATTAAGTCCATATTTATATTACCAGGGCTGTTTACAGTACAAAACTAAAAGGGAGGAGGAAAAAACAAAAAAATAAACGAAAACATCTGTTAAACCATTATTTTATTGATATTTTGAATAATCGTATACGATTATTTTTTAAAAATTAGCAGCTAAATTTTGAAGAATACCCACCTAATTACCGTAATTGGTTGTTTAATACTGACACCGTAAGTAAGCTAAGACCACCAAATGTTAGTTACCTATCATCTTGCGTTGATGTCCTTGTGATAGCATAGAAAAGATGCACATATCTATAGCACTTCAGCAGTTGTATTCCTCAACAAAGCTGATTCATACATCAGCTTTAGCTATAAATTAGCCAAAAACAAAAAACCCTCTATCGTATACGATAGAGGGTTTTCTAAAATAGTTAATGCTTGGTTACTTTATGTTCCGTTTAGCAAAATCGCGATGCTCGGTACGTTGCAACTCTTCTTTAGATAAAGTTTTAAAGTAGTTAAACGTTCTTTTCATACCCTCTTCTCTACCAATTTTTGGCTCCCAGCCGAGGATATCCTTGGCCTTAGAAATATCAGGTTGTCTTTGCATTGGATCATCTTGTGGTAGATCTTTATAAATCACCTTTTGTTCTGTACCAGTTAGTTTAATTATTTCCTCAGCAAAATCTCTAATTGTAATTTCATGTGGATTACCAATATTTACAGGCATCGAATAATCACTTAATAACAAACGGTATATTCCTTCCACCTCATCATCAACATAGCAAAAAGATCTTGTTTGAGAACCATCTCCGAAAACGGTTAAATCTTCTCCTCTTAAGGCCTGCCCCATGAACGCAGGTATAACACGGCCATCGTTCAGTCTCATCCGTGGGCCATAAGTATTAAAAATACGTACAATACGTGTCTCAACACCATGAAAGCGATGGTAGGCCATAGTTATAGATTCTTGAAAACGTTTCGCCTCATCGTATACACCTCTAGGGCCTATAGTATTAACATTACCATAGTACTCCTCTGTTTGCGGATGTACCAATGGGTCTCCATAAATTTCAGAGGTAGAAGCAATCTGCAATAGTGATAATCCTACAAACAATTCTCTAGTTTTAATTCCAAAATTTTAAGCAGCTATGAAATAGTCAATTTAATGCCTTTACTTAAAAAAATTGGTAAACTTTTTCTAATTTCAATTGAGCGATAACTATCAACTATCTCTTACTCCTTACAATAATAAAGACTAATTCGCCATTATTGCTTTATATTTTCCCATTTAAAATTAAACTGTTTTTGTTCCTTTGAATTAAAAAATACTAAACAGTATTATTTTAAGAGTTAAAAAATACGCCTATTTCTACTTTAAGTGAGTCATTAGTTCTTTACTTTTACCTTACATTTCTTACTAATTAAAAGAAAATATTTTTTGTAAAAGTTGCTCATCTATATCCAAACCTATATACTCGCAATAATTAGCCTAAATATTTTTAGATAAATTATAATTAATATTTACGATGAAATCCACAAGACTATCAGTTGTAAGTCCGGTATACTTAGCAGAAGAGCTTATTGACGAATTGACCAATAGGCTGCATCAAACTTTAAAAAATATCTGTGATGACTATGAGATTATTCTTGTTGAAGATGGTAGCCCAGATAATTCTTGGCAACGCATACAATCATTATGCAAAAAAGATGCTAGGGTAAAAGGAATTAAACTCAGTAGAAATTTTGGTCAACATTATGCCATTACAGCAGGATTAGAAAAAGCCCAAGGAAAATGGGTAGTAGTCATGGACTGCGATTTACAAGACAAACCTGAAGAGATTCCCCTATTATATGCAAAAACAAACGATAATTATGCTATCGTTTACGCCTGTAGAGCCGTTAGAAAAGATGGTTTTATCAAAAGAATATCATCAAAACTATTTTACAGTCTCTTTGGCTATTTAACCGAAAGCAAGCAAGATTCTTCTATCGCAAACTTTGGCATCTATCATAAAGAAGTAATAGCTGCCATTTTAAAAATGAAAGACCATGTACGCTATTTTCCTACTATGGTGCAATGGGTAGGCTTTTCTAGCGCTAAAGTAAACGTAGACCACGGACATAGGGAGCATGGAAAATCTTCTTATTCATGGAAGAAATTAATTAATCTTGCCTTTAACAACATTATTGCTTTCTCTGACAAACCATTGCGCATTACAATTAAGTTAGGGTTTACAATCTCTTTTGTCTCTTTTTGTATTGGCGTTTATTACTTGTTTAAATATTCAACTGGAAGCATTGAAGTGTTGGGTTACACAAGTTTAATAATTTCTATCTGGTTTCTATCTGGGTTGATTATTTTTATACTTGGGATTCTTGCCATTTATATTGGAAAGATATTTGATAAAGTTAAAAACAGACCTACCTTTATTGTTAGCGATAAAATCAATATCGATGAATAAAGTAAGCCTTTTTCTAATGTCTAAAAAAGGCTACGCGGTCTTAAAAGCCGTTTTATCCTCTTTTCAAGCTCACATTATAGATTGTGTAATTTTATCTAAAGACAACAATATTTCAAAAGATTATGCTACTGAAATTTTGAACTTATGCAAAAAGAATCATATCCGGGTATATGACAGAAATGAAAATTACCAAATAACTAGTTCCTATGCACTAGCCATTTCGTGGCGGTGGATTATTCCATACTCCCTCAATCAAACCCAACTAATCGTATTTCACGACTCATTACTCCCTAAATATCGTGGTTTTGCTCCGTTGGTTAATCAACTTATTCACAGAGAACCAACTGTTGGCGTCACCGCCTTCTTGGCAAATACTGAGTTTGATAAGGGGCCAATAATTAATCAAGAAAGAACGAGCATTTGTTACCCCATAAAAATAAATGATGCCATTGCGCAAATAACTGTCTTGTATCAAAACTTGGCATTAAAGATTTTTAAACAAATAAAAGAGGGTGAAAAAATAAATACAGTTCCACAAAACGAAGAAGATGCAACCTATTCGCTCTGGAGGGATACTACAGATTATAAAATTAACTGGAATGATAGTGCTTTAACTATTCAAAGGTTTGTTCATGCTGTTGGTTTTCCTTATTTAGGCGCAACAACCCTATTAAAAGAAAAGCTTATAAGAATACTGGATGTGGAAATAGAAAAAGACGTTCACATTGTCAATAGAGATCCTGGCAAAGTACTTTTTGTTAAAGAGCATTATCCAATAGTGGTCTGTGGTAAAGGATTACTAAGAGTTACCGAAGCTGTCTATGATGACACTAAAACATCTATCCTCCCATTAAAAAACTTTAGATCACGTTTTATATGACAATACCGTTCAACAAACCTTTTTTAACAGGAAAGGAAACTGCTTATATTGAACAAGCCGTAAATTCTGGCAAAATTTCTGGCAATGGGGATTTTACCAAAAAGTGTCACAAATTTTTTGAACAAACCTATAATTTTAAAAAATGTCTATTAACGACTTCCTGTACAGACGCTCTTGAAATGGCAGCCCTTTTAATTAACATTAAAGAGGGGGATGAAGTAATTATGCCTTCATTCACATTTGTATCGACTGCCAATGCTTTCGTGCTAAGGGGTGCCCATATTGTATTCGCTGACAGTTACCCCGAGAATCCGAATATAGACCCATCCCAACTTGAAGCTTTAATCACGCCCAAAACAAGAGCCATAGTGGTCGTGCATTATGCAGGCATAGCCTGTGACATGGATTACATTATGAAATTAGCTAAACAACACTCTCTTTACGTTATTGAAGATGCAGCACAAGCAATAGACTCCTATTACAAAGGACAGCCCCTGGGCTCCATTGGGCATTTTGGAACATTTTCTTTTCATGAAACCAAAAATATTATTAGTGGAGAAGGAGGTATGTTGGTCATCAATGATGAAAAATTTATTAATCGATCGGAAATTATTTGGGAGAAAGGCACAAATAGATCAGCCTTCTTCAGAGGAGAAATTGATAAATATGGCTGGGTAGACATTGGATCTTCCTTTTTGCCTTCTGAAGTAATAGCAGCTTTTCTTTTTGCGCAATTGGAGAATTTAACACAAATACAAAATGTAAGAAAAAAGATTTGGGAACACTATTCTCAATCTTTAGCTCCATTGCTCAAGAACACAGAAACCTATCTGCCTAAAATTCCCGCTTATGCCACCAATAATGCACATTTGTTTTTCTTGAAATGTGCCAATCAAAAAGAGCGAAATCAATTAATTTACCATCTCAAGAATAGTGGTATTCTTTCTGTTTTTCATTATTTGCCGTTACATAAAAGTTCATTTTTCAAAAAAAAACATGATGGAAGACAGTTATTAAATGCTGAAAAATTTGCAGACTGCATTATACGACTCCCCTTATTTTATGATCTAACACCAAAAGAGCAATCAACAATAACACAAGCGATTCATCTGTTCTATAGAAACTCAAAATCGATAATAAAATAAATTTAAGAGACAAATGATAACTAAAGAAAACAAGTTAGCTACTATTTTTGCATGTATTTTATCCTTAATAAACAGCTTTGTAATAATCGTCGTAATTTGGTCTTGTTATAGAGGACTAGATCTCAGCGATGAAAGTTATTACTATTTAGGGTATTTGTTTTATGACTACCAACCTAACCTATATCCAGTATCATTTCATATGATATATCACCAACTCTTTTCTCCTTTTAATTTCACTATAATAGAAATACGTTTTTTACGCCTATTTTTGACAATAGTAACGGCGCTTCTACTGTTTTTTAGTATTAAAAAAAGAATCAATTTCACTAAAAAACAAGAACACATCATCCTTTTCAATATACTATTGAGTGGAATGCTTTTGAGCTATACATTGGCTCCTTTGACCTTATCCTATAACTCAATGTCATCAATATTAATAGGCCTAATAATTGGGGTTTGGATACTTGGTGTCTCGAGTAATAAATTTTATCACACTCTAATTTACTTATTTTTATTAGGCGCGTTCTTTTCGATTCTTTTTTTCGTTAAAATAACCAATTTGCTTTTATTACCTCTTTTATTAATTGCAACTGCAACCTTATATCTCGTCAATAAAAAAAGCTTTTTTAAAGAAAAAACAACAACGTTTGCATATCTATCTGCCTTTATAATTGGGGCATTGACTATTCTTATATTTATTTCGAAAGGTGGAACAGGAGCTATAAAATCATTGGTAACAAATCATTTACAAGAATCTTTTGGAATGCTCAACAATGACCCAACGCACTCTTTACCACATCTTTTAAATCGATATTACGAAAATGCTAAAATGGTCTTAACTCGTTTAAAGTATCCTTTGCTGTTTTTAATTTTACTTTTTACTCTGTTACGTGGAAGTTGGCTTAAATTTAGCAATGCCAACCAACACATAAAGCCTATTTTGTTTAAAATAGTAGGTCTTGGTATTCTTACTGTTATGATAATTCAAAACAGCTACTGGAAGGGGGGAAGTAAAATGGTTTATACAATGGTAATTGTCTACCTTTACATAATTATTTTTGCTTTGTTGGATCAATTTTTGGATCGAAAAAAAACAAATCCCATATTAATTATTACATTATTACTTATTCCCATTTGTGGGGCCCTTGGAACCAACAATGGGCTCTCTGGCCAGGTTCTCTTTTACGGCGTTTTTATATTCTTCACCATATATTACCTTGTTTTTTCATCAAAAACAGCCTATTTTAAAAATGTCATATCGATCTGTATAGTTGGTCTTTGCGCTTCTCAAGTGATTTTCGCAACCATTTTTCATCCTTACCGACAAACTAAATTACAAGAATCTACGATTAGCCTCAAAAACAACACTGCACTATCAAAATTATTAGTAGACAATTCCTTATTAAAATTGAGTAAGGAATTAGCATTTTTAAAACAACATGATGCGGAATATATATTTGCGTATAGTGCGCAGCGAGGCATGGTTCTGTTAACCGATAAAAAACCATATTCATTAGAATGGTTTGGTGCAAATGCCTCTCAAAAAATATGCAGTATTATCAATAAATCAAACATTGCTCCGAACAAAATTATTTTTTTACTTCCCGAAAAAGCACCTCTTACAGACGAGGTACTCAAATGCTTTGAAAATAATGGTCTATTTTTTAAAAAAGATTATTCTTTGAAAAAGCAAATAAACTACTACGATCAATATTATAAAAAAACAATTAACTTGAACGTTTATATACCTTACCAACAAAGCTGATTCATACATCAAGACCGTTGCAAAAGGACTCATGATTTTGACTTGGTTTCTGATTTTTCTCTTTTGAGTTTTTTTTACGTCTTTTTATTGTTTTTATAGTGTATTCACCTCTTTTATATGGGTTATTTCTCTTAATTTTTAGAATTAGACGCAATTATCCCTGGA
>CANKUU010000026.1 GCA_947486785.1 uncultured Flavobacteriaceae bacterium
AAAGTTGTGTACTTTTTGCATTAACGCTCTACAAAGTTGTGTACTTTTTGCATTAACGCTCTACAAAGTTGTGTACTACCTATCAAGTCTCAAATTATAACCACTTGATAGTCAGTATACTTGTATCGAACGCTCTACAAAGTTGTGTACCTTATAACTAATATAACTAATAATACCCTATACATAGGAAATATAACACTTACTTTTTTTCTTTAAAAAGTAACAAAAAAAGCAGTCTATTTAAGGAAATTTTATTTAGGAAAATTTTCTATTCTAGCCTTTCAAATGCTCGTACACTCATTAAATCGATTACATCGTCAGAACCCATTGGAGAAAACTAATGAACAAAGATGCCGCCGAATTTTGCCATTTTTAATACATAAATCTATCACAGTTTCATTTTTTTAGTTTCAACAGAGGTTTGCATCAAAAAAGAAAAAAATACTCTTAAATCGCTTTAAACTTGTTTTAGTTATCCCTAGTTTTAAACGGATTTTGTTTTGTCATGGTTATTTGTAAAAAGACAAAAACCACGCCAAAAGAAAGTGATTATAATTACGCCCTAAATCTAATTTTTTTTAACGCTTAACTTCCCGGACGCTAAAAAATTAAATTCAGATACGGCTAGTAGGTTATTTCATAACTATTGCAATTTCATTGCAAAAGGGTAAAAATTTGGGATTATTAGGTATTGATATTTATTTATTTAGGCAGAAAAAATCCTAAATAAAATTTATAAATTATTTAAAATAAACTATTGTTTTTGTTTGTTTTTTTGGTTTAAATATATTATCTTTAGGTATCTTAAAAAAAGCTGCTGATACAGCTAAATGTCAAACCGAAAAATCTAAAATATTATGAACACTTACAAAAAGTATTGCCCAAACGTTTTTGTTGCCTCCTGTGAAGAAAGACACGAAAAAGGAGATCTAATCGAACTAACAACCAAATACAATAAAGTACATGAATGCGAAGTACATAATTTTTTAGGTATTACAGGTACTAAAGAAGAACCTAGGTTTTTATACTCTATTACTCGAACCGATGGATTTAATCATCAAAAACGGGCAGAAAATAAAGCCGAAAAACTAAAAGGCTATGCTATTAACGCTGCTAAAAGAAGTAACGAAGCGTATAATAAAGCTGATTTAAGCGAAAAAAATACAGGTATTGTATTTGGTCAACCTATTTTAGTAGGACACCACAGCGAACGTAAACACCGAAAAACAATTGAAAGAGCGCATAACGCTATGAATAAATCTATTGAAGAAAGAGACAAAGCCGATACCTATATTAATAGGGCTGATTATTGGAAAAAGCAAGCGGATAAAATTAATTTATCAATGCCTGAATCATTAGCATTTTATGCGTTTAACCTTGATAAAGCGCAAAAAGAACACCAAAAACTTAAGGAAAACCCGAAATTAAGAACACACAATTATTCATTGACCTACGCTAAAAAGGTGGTTAATGAAAATAAAAGAAAGTTTGATATTGCAGTTCAATTATGGGGTAATTCTGAAGAAATCGCACAGCTAAATTCAGAAAAGGAACAAAAAGAAAGCGCAAAAGCAAACAAATCAAAAAAGCAGAACGATTTAATTAAAAAACTAGGCGGATTTTTTCATTTCGGTTCTGATATGGAAGCCTTTAATTTGAAAGTAGAAAAACTAAAAGAAGATAAATATTTGGAGGAAGGAGAGAAAGTACAACATGTTTTTTCAGGTTTATATATGCCGGTAAAAAATGTAAAGACGTTTTTAAACGCTAAACATTAATTAAATCGTTTTTTTAAACAAAAAAGCCCCTTTAAAGGGGCTTTTAATCTTCTTTTATGTTTTTTATTTAGGCATAAAAAGGCCTAAATAAACTTTATGAATTATTTAAAATAAACTATTGTTTTTGATTGTTTTATTGGTTTAAATATATTATTTTTAGGTATCTTAAAAAAAGCGGCTGTAGCTGATACTACAACCGCCAATTATTGTTAATATAAACCGAAAAATCTATATTGTATGCAAGGTAATAAAATTGAACATTTGAAAAACTAATATTATGAAAAAAAAGAAAGCACAATCGTTTACCCTAACAATTAAGCCCGAGGTTATTCAATTATTTAATGAGATACAATGGCTTAAAACTTATGTGATCGATAAGCAAAGGCAGACAAGAGGTGATATATTACATGAAGCTTTATCTGATCTAGCAGTTAAAATTAACCATGCTAAACTTATTAAAACACATAGCGAGGAAATGGAAAAATCGGGTATTGCTCCAGATGTAGGAAGAAAAAGTATAAAGGGATAAAATTTGGAAATTATTTAACGATTAACATCTAAATATCCGATAAGCAAAATTCTTTATAATAATATATTGTTTTGATTTGTTTTAATTATTTTAATTTGTTATTTTTAGGTAACGTTAAAAAAGCTATTATATTTAATATCAAATGCCTATTTAAATTTGTTTAGGCTTCATATATGTACCATAAAAAATCAACTAATTGTGCGGTTCTTTGTGAACACAAATAGCTAATTATTTTAAACTTAATACATATGAAAAAAGTATATCTAATATTCGAAACATTTTTAATAATAGGAGTAGGGCTATTAGCCCATAGCATGACTTTAGGTTTATATACTGAAACCAATCCTATGTCTAACTATTCACTAGTACAAATCTATCTGCCGTCTTTTGCATGTGCAAGTGTAGTGGTTGCCATTACCAGGGGAAGCTTGCCAAAGATTAGAAAGCCACAAAACGCATTCATTTATATGTGTGGCTACTTTATGTTTCGCATGTGGCTTTATGGGCTTTTTTGCTTTATAACTGTACCTTATCGAATATTTAAAAACATCAAATATGTAGCGAGCTAGTATCAAACATGGCTTTTTTTACTAACCTTTATAGTTGCGGAGCCCTTTATCTATTAAAAAACATTACTATACTGATTTTAAACAGAACAAAATATTTTATACATTGTTTATATTTTATTTAAATTGTTTAATTTTGTTATAATTATATAACACAATGAAATCTTACCAATATAAAAAATATATTAGTTTACCTAATGGGGATGAATTGATTTACACCTTCGATCTATTTCATAATCCTATTAAGGTAAAGTACTCTACTGCTCCTGATGTATACAACAGTTTTGAAGAATGGTTCGATATGGAATAACTTTTATTAATCTAATCAATTTTTATAAATAAAAGTAAAGCCCTAGATTGGGCTATTTTTTAGGCTATTTCTAGTATTGTTTTAATAATTATTGAAAGTTTACTTTTTTTATTTCAAACTTATAAGTATTTTTAATAATTATTAAACTGATACTATTATGTCCGATTTAAACGCTAATTTTGGAGAAGAACCGATCAAAAAGCCTTCTCCCAAAAAAAAAGGTTTAGCAGAAGAAGAATATGAATTGGGTACATCTAAAAACATTTTTACATCTTCTCAGGTAAATTCTAAGTCAACTGCTAGAGCTAAAAAACCACTTTTTTCTAACACTTCATCTAAAGAATTTAAAACTGGTCTTGGTTTTATCGATAAGCCCATATCTCTTGTTAAATCCATAAGAAATACGGTTCAAAAATCCTCTAGACTGCTTGACGGAATCATTAGTCAAGATTACAAAGATTACAAACGCAATATAGAGGGTAAAACCAGCCTTAGCCAATTAAGTACTAAAGAATTAAAATATCTAAATAGAGATCATAAACTAGCTAACCACGACAATTCTCATATCAAAGCGGAATTAAAATCTAGACAATTAGATTATAAAGCCTTTAATAGATCTGCTAGAGTCAATACAGCATTTACCATTAAGGCTGACGGACAAAGTGTACATATTGGGGTAGATAAAAAAAGTGGTAAACTATTAATTTCTGAAAATAACTACAAGAATAATCCCAATATACAATCTTGGAGAAAACTTGGAAAGGACGATATTTCTAAAGTGATGCTCAAAAAGGGGAAGATACATAAGCTAAACGTTATAGATAATACGCAAAAACTTAGAGGGTCAAATATAACCCCTGAAAAAAAACAGGATATACTTAATCGTGTTGAATCATCATTAAGTAAACTTTATAGTAAAGATTTAATAAAGGATGTTTCCAACCTAAACCAAAAAACAAAAGCCAAAGACTTATCTAAAGGTTTAGTAGCTGACAAAAATGGGAATTTACAAACAGTACGTAAAGTCGATAAACATAATGTAATATTAAATCCAATGAATAAAAAGAAGGCCGCTAAAGTTGTTAACGTAGCAGCTACGGTTGCCACGACACTATATCCTAGCTCAAAAGTCGTTGGGCTAGTTTCAAAGGGGTTATTATTAGCCGTTAATAAAAAGAATGGGAAAGCTCTTTTTGGAAAGGTAAAAGCAGATAAATCTATAAGCTGGACTTCTAAAAAGGAACACTACAAATCTATTTCTCCTAAGGCTAAGGAAGCCTTAAAAAATAAACTAGCTAAAGGAAATTACGTTGTAAGCCCAATTACTAAGATAGGCGTCCATAAAGACACAGGTAAACCTTTATATGCAGCACAAAAGGCAAATGGTGAATATGTGATAAGTCTTAATAAGAAAAACTTTGTTAAACCACATAAAATTGCAACAAAAGACTATTTAATGAAGCATGGGGTAAGCAAAAAAAGCGCAGATACTCTTATGTCAAGAGGTGATAAATCTTTAACGCCAGCTAAAAAACAAGAACAAGCACAAACAACTAAGACTCTTAATAATGCAGTTAACAAAGTCACTTCACCAATTAAAACAATTTCACGATGATATTTAAACTAATAGTTACAGATCAAAAGGACTTATTAACATCGTATCTTTTTCTAGACCCATCTATTACCGAAGCTGAGGATGGTATAGAGGCAATAGTAGGCCCCTTAAATATAGCACCTAACCCTACTGCAATTCGTATTGTATTGTATAATATTCAAATTGAAAATGAGGGTACTGATGAAAAGGCATTTATTGATAATATTACCAACCCTGATTATATGTATGAAATAGAATCTTGGCACGTTGCCACACTAGATGATTGGCAATATGACTTAACCGCATATCTTGATGAACGTGATTTATTTGATAATTTACCTACATTAAATTAAGGGAGTAGTATTTTTTCTTTTTAGGTGCATTACAATACTTTCCTCTCAAAATAAATCATCATTTACAAGGTGCCTTTTTGGTACATTTATTTTCTTAATTCTTAGAGACCCAATGCTTATAAAGCTTGCTAAACTTCGTTAAATGACAGTAAGGAACGTATTCACTTACTTTACATCTTAACTTGTTAGCCTTCACTTTATAAGCATCTATTATTTGCCTTATATTAAAGCGCTTTGGCTGTACATCTTTAAATATAGAATAATGCCAAGTTTAAGTGTTGTTCATCATAACAATAAAAATAGTGGTTTAATTAAACGATAATATGGATATCCCTTTTGTGTTAAAATTGCTTTTTTTGCTTATTAGTATTGGTCTGTTTTATTTTTATTTAAAGCCACCATATAGTAGACATAAGCGTAATATTTTGAAGTCAAAAACCATACTGCAAAAAATACATTCTTTTGCACATGCTGGGCAAAAAATGAACTATCTAAGAAAGATAGACCCGTTTGTGTTTGAAGAACTTTTATTAACCGCTTTTGAAAAAAAAGGTTACTCTATTATCCGTAACCGTAAATATACTGGCGATGGTGGTATTGATGGACTAATATTTGATAAGGATGGAAATAAGGTTTTAATACAAGCTAAGAGGTATACATCGTATATTAACCCCAGGCATTTAGATGAATTTCAAGTTTTAGTAAATAACTCTAATGCCATTCAAGGCAAATTCGTTCATACAGGAAAAACAGGCAAACAAACGTATTCTAGTTATAAGAATACCAATATTGATATTATTAGTGGAAGCAGATTATTAGACTTAATAAACACACTTTAAAACTATGAATTGCAAACAGGCTAATAGCATATCATTAAACGTGTTAATTCCAAAAATGGGATATAAACTACTACGCTATCACAAAAATCATACTGAAGCTTTTTATGAAAATCCACTTCGTACTGAAACCGATCCAAGTTTTAGCGTTAATTTAGTAAAAAACCTTTGGTATGATCATGGTTTAGCTAAGGGTGGTAGTGTTGTAGATTTAATCATGGTTAAAGAAAATTTAACATTACCAGAAGCTTTACATTGGATTACTCATAATTTAGGTACAATAGTTCCCGATATACGGTTTTCTACCCCAAGCCCTATTAAATCCGTTCCACAGCGATTTACCTTTTTGTATAAGAAACCTCTTTTTTCTTATGCACTCAAACAATATCTTAAAGACCGAAAAATTGATTTAAACATAGTCAATAATTATATTCAAGAGATACGTTTTAGAGATAATGACACTAAGACCTCCCTTTACTCAATTGGTATAATGAACAATTCAGGCGGTTATAATTTACGTAATAAGCTTGCTAAAACGATAATCACACCTAATGATATAACCTATATTACTAGTATTACTATAACTGAAACACTATTAGTTTTTGAGGGTTTATTTGATTTTTTAGCCTACTTAATGATAACACAAAATAGCGTTTTGACCGATGATGTTTTAATTTTAAACACCTTATCATATGCAAAAAAGGCAGCAGCGTTTATTAAAAATAAACCTAATATTAAGAACGTAATATCCTTTTTGGATCATCCAAAATATAACAATCCTCGAAGTCTTGAGCGTTATAACGAAGCAATTTTATCCTTATCAACGTCTACTAAAAACTTATATTTAGCCAATGAAACCTTTATGGGCTATTCTGATTTAGCAGAATATTGGGAACAAACTCAAAGCCTTGCACCCATACGACTTCAAGCTTATCACTAATTTTTTTTTTGCTGCAACTAACGCCACTTTTCTTATATTTGTAGCGCAAATATTAGGGCAAGATGTGTTTTAAAGCCCCTCGAAACTCGGAACTTTAAAACTTCTTGCCGCGATAGCGGAATTAGACCAACATTCGTAAACTCATTTATGGTGGAAAAAAAGAAAAAAGTTACAGGAAGAAAACCTTTAAAAGAACAAAAAAGAAAACCTTATAAATACTATTTAAACGACGCTGAATATGCGCTATTAGTTGCGCGCGTAAAAGACTCCGTTCATAGTACGGTTGCCTCCTATGTACGTTCTGCATTACTAGATGATAGCTCTAAAGTTAGCCACATCAACCCAAAACTCTTTTTAAAGACCACTGCGGCACTTTCAACAGAAGTACATCGTCTAGGTACTAATATCAATCAATTAGCGCATTATACTAACCGTTTAGCCTTAGAGGGTAAATTGGAGCCTAAGATAAGTACCCAATTATCTGAAAGCTTAAAAGAATACCATAAACTACAATTAGAAATAGCAGCCACTTTAAAGGAAATCCTATTACATTAGCATTTTGGTATTTTGGTACTTTAAATTTTTAGTATTTTTATACTTTGAAACTTTGGTATTTTGGTACTTTAACGTTTTAGTATTTTTATATTTTGAAACTTTGGTATTTTGGTACTTTGGTATCTAAGCCCTTAGTAGCCTTAACACCAACAACACTATTTTATGGTAATTAAAATTTTAAAAAACGCAACAACTTTTAACGGTATTGATTATAGCGATAAAAAAGAAAAAAAGGGGCAAGGCAGCTTACTAGCCGCTAAAAATTTTCCAATCCCAAATTTAACTCCCGTTGAGCATGAAAAATACATGACTAAAATAGCTGGTCTTAATCCAAACGTAACCAACAAACAATTTCATGTATCTATCTCGGCTAACGGAAAAGACACCTCTTTTAAAACTTTAGAAAAGGTGGCACATCAATATTTAGATTATATGGGCTATCAAGACAACCCATACTTAATATATGCGCACAAAGACACAGAAAATAATCATATACATATTGTATCTACCAGAGTAAGTCCGGAAGGGGAAAAGATTTCCGATAGCTTAGAAAGAGCACGAACCCAAACCTTTATAAAGAAAGAGCTACATATTGATTTTTCTAAAAACATATCCGAAGAACTGAGTGAATCCTTATCGTATACTTTTAAGTCCATAGATGCATTTCGAGATATATTAGGTATAAAAGGGTATAAAATACGAAAGGTAAAAGATCGAATTGAAGTAATAAAAAGTGGTCGCGTACAGCATACATTAGACGGCAGAAAAATTCGCTCTAAATTGTTTAACAATAGGTTTGATTTTAAAAAAGCAAATCAAATTAAAGCGCATATCCACAAGTATTCTAAAGGCTCCGATTTGGCTCAATTGAGCAAGGTATTACATAAAAAATTCGGCTACCAACTTATTCCCAATTATACCTCCAAGGATATCGGTCCTAATGCTTTAAATTTCAAAAATGCAATTAAGGGCTACACCTTAATAGACCACAAGAATAAAACAGCGTATCGACATACGGATTTAGTTCAAATCCATACTTTAACACAAAACTTTGGCGCATCAGTTGATTCTCATGATTTACAAAAAGAAATTGAAGCCATTGCAAAGGAACCAACAACCTTGCTGGAAACGATTTCATTTTTTAGTAGTATAGGGTACACCTTAGAACGCAATGGAACTTTAAAGACGGAAACAGGTAGTACCGCAGCTGTATTGCCTAAAGCCTTGATCAATACGCTGCTTTATAATCAACGTATTGCTGATGTAACCAATGCCCAATATTCCCCTTATATCACAAAAGAATTATTAGCTCATTTATATCGCATACATATTAAAGATGTACCCTATACGCCTAAATCGCTCCCACCATCGACCTTATTAACTTATACTCAATTGGCAAACCACCTGATAAATGACGACACTTATACGAATCCTAATCTTAGCATTTACCATATTAAGGGGCATTCTATATTGGTAGACCGAAAAAAAGCAATTGTCGTAGACCTATTACAAGATTTACAACTTACCCAAGTTGCTAAAACCCATATCATAAGGCAATCAAAACAAGAAGCTCCGCAGCATACACCTACGGATTACCCGAAAGAACACCAAGGTATACTGACTCCTATGTTAAATGCTATGTTACAGCAGGAAGATACCAGCGACGATTTGGTGAACAAGAAAAAGAAAAAGAAAAAACGTTCAAACTCAATTAATTACTAATAAAAACATAAACCATGAAAATAGCTATCGCTAATCAAAAAGGAGGCACAGGTAAGACTACGGTATGCATTACCTTTGAACATTACTTAAGGAGTAAAAATCTAATTAGTTTAAATATAGATTTTGATATTCAATTAAGCTGGTATAACAGTTGGCTTTCTGCTACAACAGAGGGTGAAGAACAGGAAACTGTAGTAAGCCCTGCGGATTTAAACAAATCCAAAAGTATACTCCAACAAATAAAAGATTATCCTGGTATCGTTTTATTTGATTTAGCTGGAAGTATTGCAAACAATAATTTAAGCCACGTATTACACGAATGTGACCTTATTCTTTGCCCTTTTCAATATGAAGCCAAGAGCTTTGCCTCTACATTAACATTTTTAACCCTCCTAGAGCAAATGCATGTACAAGCATCCATTGTTACGATACCTAATATGGTACAATCAAATGTTAGTTATGGTATCAAAGAACAAGTGCAGGCTGAGTTTAAAAAATATGCTACCATCGCTCCTGAGATTAAACATTGGGTAGATATGCAGCGTATTAACTATACTAATATAAATAAAAGGGTAATTGAAAACACCACTCCTACCTTTGATTTTATTTCTGAAAATTTCCTTTTAAATATTAAGTAGATTATTTTTTTTACTTTTTTTAACATAATTGTTTTGTAATTATAATTATTAATAATATTTTCGACATGAAAAACGAGAAGAAAACACTAGCAGAAGTAAGAAAAGACCTTGCTTCCAATATTAGTATAACTAATATAAAAAAGAAGGAGCCGAAAACAGGAAAAAAAAACATTGCTTTATCTTCCTATTTTGACTCTTGTGAAAATGAACATTTTGATTTTAAACATCGCACGTTATTAGACGCTGATGTTAATGATGCTTTGCTTTTAATAAAGGACCATTACAACAAACCTATTAAGCACATTGCAAACATTATTCTCAAAGATTTCATACTCACACATAAAAAGGACATCATTGCTTTACAGCGTGAAAATAAATTACTTTAAGTATGAGCTTTATTTTTGGTCTATTGTTTATTTATATCCTTTATTATGCCTTGCTTATTTTTTTAGATAAGCAAGGTAAGGACACTTCAAACCAAAATTCATCTAGTGTAATTTTTACCGTTCCTAAACCTACTAGAATAACGAACGATGTTGTTCCTAAGTCCATTGAAATCCGTTCTCCTACCAGCGAAACTTCTATTGCCATAAGAGCTAAAGAGAAGGAAAAAGAAGAAGAGGCTCGGTTAAAGGAAGTGGAACGCATAAAGTTAAAAAAAGAGGAAGAAGCGCGAGAAAAAGAATTAGCCAAACATCTTGCCCAAGCCAATGAGGAATATAGTGCTTTTGATGTGCTTTTAGAAACACAACAATATGCTAATGAAAAAAGTTTAGCCATATTTAATACCTAACCAATGTCTATATTATCCATAATAACCTTAGTTGTTCAAAGTGAAGAAGATCTCAAAAAGATATCGAAAGTCGGACAAAATTCAGGATCGGAAAGTTTGCTTCCTTATTTTATAGCTATAGATCGCTTTTTTATAGCAGTCTCTGTTATAATCTGTATTCTGGCGGGGTATAAAATATACCATAACTATAATTTAGGTTCAGGCAATGCACTAAAATCTGCGGTTAACTATTACTACGGTATTGTATTTATACTTTTAATGCGTATGGTGGTCTTTAAGTTAGCTGGCGCCTCACTTTAATTTATATAACTCTTAATAACTTAATCAATTAAACACATTTAAAATGAAAAAAAAGTTAAACCTATTTATCGGAACCTTATTACTTACCTCTTATGCAAGTGCACAAAGTATTGCAAATGGGGTTGCCCAAATTGAAAGCGCCACTACTCAGATTCAAGGATTAAAGGAGAAAATATCAACACTTCTTTATGTTGTTGCTGGTATTATTGCTTTGGTGGGGGCTATTAAAATTTACTTGAATTGGAATGGTGGTGGACAAGATGTTCAAAAGCAAATTGTAGGATGGGTTGCAGCGGCTCTGTTTTTTGCTTCGGCTGGAGCTATTGCAAACGGCTTTTTTGGTGCCTAATGGAGAATTTAGATAATCAGGGGTACGAAGTTCATAAAGGACTTCAAACCCCTTTATCCTACAAAGGGTTTAAAGGGCATAATATATATATAGCCGTTGGTGTGCTTATCTCTGGACTTATTATAAGTTCTTTATTTATGACCTTGTTCGGTAATTTTATTGCTATCCTAAGTTTAACGGCAATATGGTTAGGGGGGTACTTATATATCAAAATTCAACAAAAGAACGGACTTTACAAAAAGAAGCGACATCAAGGATTGTATATTATCATTAATAAATTCAAAATAAGAAATCATGTGGTATGGGAAATAAAGGAAAACAATTCGCCCTCAAATATGCAGGAATAAAGCAACATGATTTTCCTATTCTCTATCACTTAGAGGGTGACTATAGCGTTCTTTTTGAAATCACTAATACTGATACTCCTACATACAATCAACACGCCTATTCTAATTTTAAGCTTTTGTATAGAGCTATAATCGATATCTTAGGAGAGTCGTATACCATTCAAAAGCACGATCTCCTTAGACCCGATGCACCCCTCCTTACGTATCTTTCTATTACTAGAAATCCAACTCATTCTGGTTTTTTTCAATATAATGCTGAAGTATTTAATACTTTTAAAGACCATATTAAAGCCATACAAACACTATTTCATAGCAAGAATTTAACTTGTCGTATTCTAGATCGAGAAGAAATTAATGTATTAGTTGAAAATCATTTAAGACAAAACTTCAGCGCAGCTTCCTCCAATCTAGACCAAGTAGGCATCCATAACCACCATATCGCTATTGGTAATCAAAACCTAAAAATAGTAAGCTTAATCGATGTGGACGAGAGCCACTTTCCACTTTATCTAAATAATACCGATAAGAAACTAAAGCACCAAGAGCTAGATATTCTCAGCTTTTTGGATATTATTCCCACACTAGGATTAACACATGTACTTTACAATCAAGTCATACGCATACCCTCACAAAAGCAGGAAATATTGAAATTAAAACAACGTATTCGCTTGTATGAATTGGCTAACCACCCGGGCAATGCTGCTGCCTTACATGATTGTAATATGCTATTAGAACAAGTAAAACTGAATCCACATACTATTGTATATCCAAGATATGATATTTTTTTACTAGGCTCAGACCAACTCATTGCAAAAGCCCTTAAACATATTCAATATCACTTACATAAAATAGGTGTAGTTCCTACAGAGAACTCCTTTAATCAATATTCTCTATTTAGTAACTCTTTCTTAGGACATAGTTCTAATCTAAATCAAGATTATGATCTATTTCCAACCACAGTTGATGCAGCGACTAGTCTATTATATAAACACTCGCCATCGCCCTCAAAGCAAAAAACCAAACACAACCTAAGACAAGTGGAACCTTTCGCTTTTACACTTAATTAAAAGAAATCCTTTAGAATATGTACAAAAAGCAGCTATTTCCTTTTGAATATATATGTACTGAAACCTTAGACTATCCAGTACTATATCATAAATCAGGAGATATTTCCGTTGTCTTTTCTATTGAAAATACGATTCAACAGTATTCCTGTGATCCCTCTTTATATCTTGACTTTCACCATTTACTAGTTAATATACAGCAACTATTAGGCGAACAACTAACGATTCATAAACAAGATATTTTTTATAACGCTACCTATACCGCCTCCAAGGAAGATGATATATTATTGCAAGCTTTCGAAAACCACTTTGAGGGTAGGACTTATCGTGATATTAAAACCTATTTCATCATAACAAGAACCCACTCAGGAAAAGCATATTCCGAATTTAGCACAGAAGAACTTGAAAATACCTTTCTTAAAATTGAGAAAGTATTCTCCTTACTTCGTGACCAAAATTTTAATCCCAAGGTATTAGACGAGGAAAAGATCGATATTTTGATTAAACGCTACTTAGCACAAAATTATACCGACCCCTATTTCAGTTTAGATAACTTGTATGCTACTAAAAATCATCTTAGAAAAAAAGATGAAATAATTAAAACAATTAACCTTATAGATGTAGAAAATCCGCATTTACCTTTAGCACTAAAACCTTATAATCAGCTAAAAAACGATCCTAGTTATCCAACGTCTTTAATGCATTTTTTGCATACCACTCCTGGGGTTCCCAATATTACATTTAATCAAATTTTGAATATCCCCGATCAATTGGATTTAATAATGCTATTGGAGACCAAGAAGAACCGTCATATTAGCATGAATGATACTGTTAATATGACCGCAGCGCAAGATATTGACAGGGTTATAAATAGTATTCATCAAACTAATGATGTCTTAGTGTATGTTCATTTTAATATCATATTAAAAGGTACACCTTCTGAGGTTAAAATAGCCACTAATTATATTGATGCACAACTTTCTAAAATAGGAATAACTAGATCACCACACATTTCAAATCAGCTTGAACTTTTCATTAATTCGATGCCGGGTCATACCCATCATCTTAGCAAAAAGTACGACTCTTTTTTAACGACCGCACAGCCTGCTTCATGTTTATTTTATAATGAGTCACTGCCTAAAAGCGAATATGGCAATTTTAAATTTCGCTTGACAGACCGCCAAGGCGTACCTATAGCCATAGATGTATTAGATCTGCCGATGTCAACAGGTAAAATTACCAATCGTAATGTGTTTGTACTAGGTCCTTCTGGTTCAGGAAAGTCCTTTGTTATGAATACCTATATGCATCAATTATACGTTCAAAATACGGATGTAGTTATAATAGATACCGGTCATAGTTATAAAGGTTTATGCCAGTACGTCGGAGGTGATTATATAACCTATACAGAGGAAAATCCTATTACGATGAATCCTTTCCTGTTCACGAAAAAGGAGTATAACCAAGAGAAACGCGATTTTCTTACGTCCTTAATTGCTTTGCTTTGGAAAGGAAAAGATGGGGTGTTAAGCCCCCTAGAACATACTGCTTTAAGCGAGGTAATCCGTAGCTATTACAAGGAGGTATTTAAACCGAAATCCTCTATTTCCGAACCCTCATTTAATAGCTTTTATGAATTTTCCATACCCGAACTCGATACCATACGAAAAAGCAATAACATCATAATTAATGTTGAAGAATATAGCTATGTACTAAAAGAATTTTATAGAGGTGGTTCCTATGATAAGACCCTAAATAAGCAATCCTCCAATTCCTTATTTGAACAACAGTTCATAGTTTTTGAAATTGATAATATCAAAGATAATCCTGTTTTATTTCCAATAGTGACCCTTATTATAATGGATGTATTTCTACAAAAAATGCGTTTAAAGCCTGGAAGGAAAACGCTAATGATCGAAGAAGCATGGAAAGCCATAGCTTCGCCCATCATGGCTACCTATATTCAATACTTATATAAAACCGTGCGTAAATGGAACGGTCAAGCGATACTAGTAACTCAGGAGGTTGAAGATATCATCGGCAATGAGATATTAAAGAAAAGTGTTATAAATAACTCCGATACCATTTACCTATTAGACCAATCCAAATTGCGTAGTAATTACGAAGAAATTGCGGAATTACTCTCTTTAAGTGCAATAGAACAAAGTAAGATATTTACCATTAATAAATTACAAAATAAACAAAATCGCTCTAAGTTTAAAGAGGTATATATCTCCTTATCTGGGGAAGGAGATATATATGGTGTAGAGGTATCTACCATGCAATATTTTCTATTTAGTACTGAATCCGATGAGAAGCATGCGCGCGAAATATACGCTAAAAGACATCATAGTATGCGAGCAGGAATTATAGCAATGACGGAAGATTTTACTGCCAGTGGATTAAGCCCATCACATTTTTCTTTAAGCGTCATTAAGGACGATTTATATAACCAAACCTTAGCAATATATAAGGAGCATCTAGGTCAAGACCAAGCAAGAGCACGATTGGATGCTGACCTACGAGCATCCAACATAAATGAAACTAATTTTTATCGCAAGGTTATTAACCAACGCAGTATAATTAACGTGTAATATGAAAATACTTTTAGTTTTAGTAATACTCCTATCGGAAGGACTTCAAGCACAAAACCCTTTAGATACAGGATTTTATTTAGGCGCCATTACCGACGTTCACAGAAAAGAGCATCGCATGTTATCCGAAATGGAACTGAAACAAGTAGCCCTGACCAATGCGACCACAGCAATCGCAATATCAAGCACTCTATATGCTAAAACAGAAACTAAGTTATACAAATCTATAAGTAGTATTAATGATATTATCGCCCATTCGTCTCCTGTTATCAGTATTGTGAAGAGTTCCAAAAAAATTATGGCTATACAGGATAAAATACTAGCACTCTCTAAAACCAATCCAGATATAGCACCAATAGCAGCAGAAGCAGAAGTCTTATGGTTACAAAAGGCAAGTCATTACATGCTTCAATTACTTATGGCTACCAAGGGCAGTAATTTTAGCATAATGTCAAATGCACAACGTATCAACTTATTAAATCAAACCGCAGAAGAATTAGCTCTTATTGTAAAGGAAACTATTAATCTCTATAACATTCTTTATTTAGTCTCAAAAGAAGAAGCGAACCTATTGGAACCAATTATATATGATGTGGAGCCAGCGATTCAAGAAGCAAAAAAACAAATAGAAAATTTAGCAAAAATAAATTAAGCACTTATGAAAGCAATGCTTACCATATTACTTAGCTTTTATCTCTTACCGTTACATAGCCAGGACGGTAGAGAGGGTGTAGTTGTAGGTGTTGTAGAAGCCGCATTTAGGTCTGTAGAATTGCAAACTCTTAATAATATTGCTAAGCTACAAGACGATATCCTACTACTACATACAACCATAGGTGTAGCTACTGCCGAAATTGTCCGTATTGAACAATTAAAAGTCCAAAACCAAAGCAAAGTAAAGGGCTATATAAATCAAATGTACCTTTTAGTAAACATCGCGAAAAAGGCCGCTTTATTAGCTGACTTACAACAACGTATTATCACCCTTTCACAGCATGACCCTAACTTATTAGAATTAGTCACTACCACGACTACAGAAATAGTGTCTGAAAGTCTAATTCTTACGTCCGATTTTCAAATCGCATTATCCTCGTCCTCCAAGGCCTTACTTAGTACAGGGGATCGACTCAAACTCGCTTATAAGATAGATGACGCTTTAGATCATTTAGTAAATCGTTCTGTCGACTTACTCCGTCTTATGGCTTTAATAAGCTCAAAAGATGAAAACTTAGAACCCGTTACCTACAATATAAACAATGCCATTCTAGAAGCAGAAACAGCTATACAAAACCTAATTAAATGAAGTACATAATTTATATATTGCTTTTACTTCAAATCCATTTTGTTCGTTCACAAGGAGATGGTATTGCCGCTGGTGCGGCTCATTACCTATTATGGTCCGAAGAAAAAAGCTCTATTGACGATATTTTACGAGGACAAGAACAACTCCTTGCTGCCAATACGGTTCTCGCATTAGAGCAAGCTAAGCTTTTAGATGTATCAAAAAAACAATACCACTCCTTATCCTCAAATAAAGCGGTACAAAATGCAGGATTAATAGGGTTAATCGCAACAAGAGCGCTTACACTTAATGAAATTAATGGGAAACTTTTAACCCTTATTAGTAATTCCGATAACGATATCCTTTCCACAGTATTCGTGCCAGCGATAACAGAACTATTTACCGAACAAGGTACCATTCTATTAGATGTTTATATCGCTACAAGAGAGGGCAAAAACTATTTAATGAATAATGCAGATCGCATTTCCTTATTAATGGATATTCTAAGCAAAATAGACCGTATCAATGATAACGCTAGAATCTTATTGACACAAGCAGAGATACTATCAAAAATCCAACAACCTACCAATTTACGTCCAATCTACTATGACTCCAATGCGGCAGCGCAAGAAGCCAAGCAAACCATTAAAACCCTTATAAAATGATAAAAATAACGCCAATGGTATTGTGTTTACCATTTTTAGCAATTTGCCAAAGCGGAAAACTAGCGACAGAACTAGCACCAGCAATGTTTTTATCTACATTGGCAGAAACAGAAACCTTATTATCGATTCAAGCCCATCAAAAAGATGTTTTGAAACATTCCAAAGCGATTTCTATTAAAACCGCTGCGATAGTTTCACTTAAAGAATTAGAACTTCAAAAAAACCGTAACAGTCCTTCTAGTCTAAAGCAAACAACACCTTGGCTACAAGCCGTCGAAAACCTAGAATATATACTTCAAGTAAATGAGGATACCTATGCCACGGCAAGTCAAATACCGGACTTCGATAATACCTTACTTACATTTACTTTAAACCTTGTTAGCGAAGCTCACCTTGCTTTTGATGATTTAAAGCAAATCACTAGTGAAGAAGATAACAATTTAATAACGGAAACCGACCGTTTCCTTTTATTACAAAAAGCCAATAAACCTATAACCAAATTATTAAATACCTCCATCGCTATTAATACATTGGTACACAATTTAGCGAAAGATAAGCCGCTGCAACCCATCAATTACTCTATATCCAATGCAATACAAGAAGCCGAACATACTATCAATAACTTGATTATCAAATGAAACAGTTCATAACACCACTATCTTTATTATTTCTAGCCATTCCATCATGTTATGCACAGATCAATTCTTCTGCTGCGGTTAGTGCTTATGAGCGTACCGCCTATGAAAAATGGGATGATTTTGCTCCTTGGTGGTACTTTACCTTTTTTAATTCATCTTATGATGATGAAGATAGGAGAACGATATATGCTCGCGTAGGAACTATGACTCTTTGGTCTATTTACGCAGACGAATACGAAATGCTAGAGCGAAGTACTGATTCGGTATTAAAACAAGAGACCTATAAAGCCTTAGACAAAACTTTAAACAAGTCTTGGTTTATTTTCCAAAAATCAAGAGCACGCAAATTATACGATAATATTAACGAAAAGATCAACACCATTTCAACACTACCTGATGGCGCTGCTTTATCGACCCTACTTTCGAAAAAGCATTTAAACATACTCAATAGTATCGAATATTTAAAAGACGCCTACGCTCCAGATGCCGATAAATACCCTTTAATAGAAGCACAAATCAAAGAACTAACCAAACTTAATTCGCTGACCGAATCCGTATATGCCTTCCTATCCAAAATCCAAAACCCATCCCTAGAACCCCAATATTATGATATACCTATGGATGAACTAAAACTTAATATTCAAAACCTAATAAAAAACTAAATTATGTATATAAATAGTACCAATGATAATAATCCGTTTCAATTTTTTCAATCCATAGGCGAAAAAGTAGGGTCACTCGTAGATACAAGCATTCTAGAATTATTTGAACACCTAGAAAACGCTATGGTAGGGCTTGGCTCCATATTCACAATAGAAGCTAGAGTTATAGCCGCTATTATGATGCTTATCTATCTTTTGGGTAAAGCCTACGATTTAATCACCGGCGATGGAAAATTAGATATACTACCATTATTGCGCCCCTTTATTTTTTTCATGATTGTAGCTAATTGGGGTGGTTTTATTGCGGTTATGCGCGCACCTTTACAAGTTATTGATGACAAAGCAACTGCCTCTGTAGCTGAAACAAGAGCTGAAATAAACGCCTTATTCGACAAGAGCCGACAGAAACAAAAATTAGTCTACAGCGAAATTCGTCGCATCCAAACCATAGAACAAGCGGCAATAAAAAAATTAAACCTCTTCGACGTCATTACTAACCCTTTAAATGCTCTGTCTGCTGCGTCGGCGGCTCTTAAAGCGTCCGCAATAAAAGCCTTAAGCCACATAGCAGAATTAATACAAACCGAAATTCAAGCCACCCTGCAAAAGCTATTCCTGAACCTTGTTGCAATGGTCTTTAAGGCTTGTACCTACTTTGTTCGCTTTGTTCGCGTGTTAATGATTGGCTTACTGGTGATGATAGGACCTTTCGTATTTGCCCTCGCCATAGTCAATTCTTATAGAGACTTACACCTTCAATGGATAAGTAAATTTGTCTCGGTAAGCTTATATGGTGCTTTCGCTCATTTAGCAATTATGGTGGCTTACGTCTTAATA
The DNA here is from genome assembly GCA_947486785.1 of uncultured Flavobacteriaceae bacterium. Taxonomy (GTDB): domain Bacteria; phylum Bacteroidota; class Bacteroidia; order Flavobacteriales; family Flavobacteriaceae; genus Maribacter_C. The sequence goes on from CANKUU010000026.1 coordinate 19,353, forward strand.
AAATTCGCGCTAAAGGCGGATATAGCTCGTTTAGATGCGGCACTAGCCACGATGCGAAAAACAGATGCAGGCATAGTACAGGCTATTGCAACACTAGCCACTTTAACAGCAGGTGGTACCATTATACCCGTATTTGTTACAGGTATATTCTGCCTGCTCTGCGTTCCAGTTATCGCTACATGGATTTTAGGCTCTAACTCTACAACAGCCATTGGCAATAAGGCTGCCTCAGCTGCCTCATCCGCAGTTGGTGCCGTAACAAAAACAGCCTTAAAAGCAATTTAATACCCCTTATAACAGATGATACAAAATATAGAAAATAAGATCAAAATCGTATTAATCGTAGCAGTACTTTCCATCGTCGCATCGGTTATAATAAGTATAAGCGCGGTAGCTTATGCCACGAATACCTCCAATAAAGCGCTTCACGCTTTAACCCAAGAGAAGGAACAACTCTATATATTAGATAATGGCATCCCCTTACTTGTAAATCTATCAGATAGCGAGCGTAATTCTAGTATACAAGCAGAGGCACTAATCAATACTTATCACAAGCTCTTTTTTACGCTCCCACCCGATGACAACTATATCAATCAAAACATCAGTCAAGCGATGTACCTAATTGATAGTACGGGGGTATTAGAGCATACCAATTTAAAGGAGCGCGGTTATTATAACCGCATCCTTTCCTCAAATGCGGTATTGAGCATCAAAACCGATAGTATACATATCGAACCAAAAACGAACCGCTTTACGTACTATGGCACGCAACGGATCGATAGACATAGCAAAGCAGTACTTCGTAGTATCGTCACCTCTGGATATATTGAATATAATTACCCCCTTACCCAAAATAACCCTTTCGGATGCCTGATAACTGATTGGCGCACTTTAGCAAACAAAACCATTTCTAGCGAGATAAAACGAGATTTCAGATGAAAGAAAAAGATAAAAACCAAAACATAGAAGTACAACAAGATCCTGTTGAAACGTCTAAAATACAACGTTTTAAGCAAAATGCAGCAAAGGCTATTAACAAAGATCCCAAGGTTATATTAATAACCATGCTCCTCTTAATACTATTCTCTATATACCAGCTTTATAAAGATAGTACCAACCAGGTATCGCTTTCAGATTTGGAAGGTGAAACACCCGAATTTACTATTAGCGATTCCACTGCTAAGGAAACCGATCCTCAAATCATTCTTGAGATCGATAGAAGAAGACTTTCAATAATCAATCATATGAAAGCAATCTTACAAACAGAACCCTTAGATTCTATCACTTATATGAAATTATATGAAGAACTTCAAACCCTTACGGACAGAAAGTACAACGCAGATTAATTCCTAAAACACAAAAGATGAAAAAGAAATTTATTCAACAACCCAAATTCATAATTCCTCTAATACTACTCCCTTTCATTATAGGAACCTACTATTTTTTCTTTCGGGACGAAGCGCCAAGTACAACAACTGCCAAAGCACAAACCACTTTGTTACCCACAGAAACAAAAGCTTCATCAGAAGGGATTAACACCTCCCTCCCTGCTGCAACAGATCAAAAAACCTCCAACCGTTTAGAGGCCTATAAATCGCTATTAGAAAAAGCCACATCGGACTCAAAGCTAAACGGCTTAGAAGAAAGCTTTGATTTGACCGATCAAGAAAGTGCCTCAAAGAGACAAACGGATTCTATAAATAAGCGTCTACAAGAGCAAACTACAAAGGCCTTAGCCCTTGCCGAAATAAAAGACAAACAACGTAAAGCAATAGAACAAGCCAGCCAAACCAGAGCCGCTTTATTATCGCTAAAACAACCCAAAAAAAATCCAAGCCCCGCTCGTGCTAGTCGTACAAAACCTAAGCCCACTACAACTAAAACGAAGGATGAAATGGCTACTTTTAAAAAACAAATGCGATACCTAGATAGCTTACAAAACCCCCAACGCTATCAAACCCCGACGGTGGCTAAGGTCGCAAAAAAAGACAGCGCCTATTCCATCAGTCGCAACCCACATACCAGCTCCTCCAACGACAGTTTTTTTAACACCGTTAAAGCAGACCTTAATAAAACCTTAATTAGTGCTATTTTGGATGAAGGTATTAAAGCATGGGAAGGCTCCCGTGTACGCATACGCCTATTAGAACCCATTTTTATCAACGGTCGCTTATTAGCAAAAGGACAATACCTTTATGGTATATGTCAAGGCTTTAGCGCTCAACGTTTAAAAATTACAGTTTCTAGTGTAGTGATACAAGACGAAATCCTACCAATAGATATCACCCTCTACGATAACGATGGTATTGAAGGAATTTATATTCCAGCATCAAGCTTTAGAACCTTTACCAAAGAATTAGGGTCAAGCGCCATATCCGGCAATCCCAACCTTAATGATCAATCCGGTGCTCGTAATAATACCCAATTGCTATATCAATCCATAAGCCGCTCCGTACAATCCTCTACCCGAGCGATACAAAAAGCATTGCGCAAAAATAAAGCCCGTCTTAAATATAACACCAAAGTCTATCTCGTAAACTCTAAAAATAATTAACAATGAAACTTAAATTATACATATTAACCGTATTAAGCACTATAAGCATATTCACCCAAGCACAAGATTTAGGGGATATACCCATTGTCTATGTTAACAAAGACGTAACCACCCATTTTACCTCAAAATTAAATATCGACTATGCCGATATATCCACCAATTTAGCGGTACATGATTTACCGATGAAAAACATACTTCGCGTCAAGCCCAAAGGTCCAAGCGAGGTTCTAGGTTTTGTAACTATTGTAGCAGAATCCTTATTTATGCAATTCAAACTAGAATATACCCACGATATCAATAAAGCCAACAAAAGAGTAGATTTAGATAATCCCCCCCTTTCTCCCAACTCCTTATTAAAAGCCCAGGGATCGGATTACAATAATCCCAACTATAGTTTAGACCATATGGAACTCAACCACTATGCCGCCTTATTGTCTAAGGAAGCACCTTCCTTACATAACGTGGTAGCCAAAGAGCACAAAGTACGACTTAAGATAAATAACATTTGGGTGGTAGAAGATTACATCTATATCGATTATGTTGCAGAGAATAAGGCTAATATTCCCTATACTATAGATGAAATACGCTATAAAATAATTGATACCAAAAAGCTAAAAGCCACCAACCAGCAAGACCGTCATTTAACGCCCGATTTTAGTACCAACACCAATAAAGTATTTACCGACACCTATCGAAATATAGTGGCCTTTAGAAAATTCACCTTTCCTGATGATAAGTCATTTGTTATTGTTTTAGCTGAAGAACAAATCTCCGGACGTAAAGTAAGCCTTGAACTGAGCTATGCCGATATCTTAAATGCAAAAACATTCCACCTTGATAGAACCCAAACTAGCAAATAATATGAAACAATTTCTATTCACTCTAGCAGTATTGCTATGCTGCATCGCAAACGCTCAAAGGGGCTATAAACATATCAACCTAGATATGGGGGTCAATCTAGAAGGACAAAAATCCTACCTCTTAAGCCTAGAATTTAATAAGGGCAATTATTCAGCATGGGATATAACCGTCCAGTATCACCCCTCCACATTCGATGGGGGTAGTATTATGGGCGTAGAACAAGCCGATATCAAAGAAGAATTATACCTCCTTGGCGCTCATTACAAGCCCCTAATTCTAAAACATAAAAATCTAGTATTTAACTTTAGTTATGGTTTAAATATGGGGCGCACCAAAGGCTTGCTTTTTGGCGCGGCAGCAGGTTTTGAGTTAACCTACCACCTACCCGGAACCTTTGCCATCTACTTAAAGCAAGCCAATAATTATATCATTAACATAGATAATCGTTTTCGCCATAGCGTCAACCTAGGTCTAAAAATACCCCTATAATGTCAGACGAAAGAAGCTTAGAAAAACAGGTTAATTGGTTTAATGGATTCCCATTCATCTTACTCATCTTAGAGATCTTTTTTTATATGCTTTTTGATCTCGAAGCTTTTCGTATAGCAGACACACTCATCCTAAAAGCTAAAACCTTATACCTATTTCAAGAAGGTAATATTCTCATAACTCATTGTATCGTGCTTTTCTTAGTGATCGTTTCAAGTATTGGAACCAAACCAAAGAAACAACTAGAAATTAAAACTAGTACACAGATCATACTCCCGATAACCACGGGTCTTATTTTCTTTTTTGGCGCACTATTTTTTTACTATAATGATAGCAATACCGAAATAGGAAGTATAAGTTTTTATGAATACCTGTTTACGATCAGTTCCTTTATTGGAGCCATCTTGATTAACCTTGGGGCAGATAATATTTCTAAGATTATACGGGTAGGTTTTATGAAAGACCGTTTTAATGTAGAAAATGAATCTTACGAACAATCCACCGAGGTTTTAGCTAACGATTATTCAATCAATTTACCTATGGTCTTTTACTATAAGAAAAAGATGCACAAAGGCTGGTTTAATATTACCAATCCCTTTCGCGGCATACTCCTTATAGGCACACCAGAATCAGGAAAATCGTTTTCGATAATAATACCCACAATAAAGACCTATATCCACAAGAATTTCACCTCTATTATTTATGATTATAAATATCCAGCATTGGGTGAAATCGCTTATTATCATCATCGTGTAAAGCAGCAAAACGATCCAGACTATAAACACGATTTCCATGTTATAAATTTAAGTGATGTAACCAAAAGTAGACGGATAAATCCCTTGCACCCGGATTATTTAACAGGCTTACCCCAATGCATGGAAACCGCTGAAGCCTTAATCAAGGCATTACAACAGTCGGGAAGCGCAAAAGGTGCCGAGCGTTTTTTCCAACGTTCCGCGATAAACTTTTTAGGGGCTATTTTTTATTTTCTATCCCAATACAAAGGCGGCATTTATTCCACCCTACCCCATTCGGTCGCACTAATGTCTTTAAGTTATGAAGATGTTTTTACGATACTTATGAGCATGGATGAGCTCGACGAACTCATGGCACCCTTTAAAGATGCCCATACCAATAAAACCTATCAACAACTAGACGGTCAAATTGGTACACTCCGTATCGAATTAGCACCGATTAATACCCCTGAAGCCTCCTTTATATTATCCGGAAACGATTTCGACCTACGCGTTAGCTCCAAAAATAACCCAGCACACCTAATAATAGCCAACGATACCGAAACTGAAAATGTTACCGCAGCCGCCAACTCCCTTATTTTGAATCGTTTATCCAAATTAGTCAATAAGCCAGGGAACCTACCTGTTCTAATTGCCGTAGATGAGTTGCCTACCATTTATTTTCATAAGATCCAAAATTTAATAGCCACGGCACGATCCAATAAAGTGATTGTATTATTAGGTTTACAAGAATTAACGCAGCTTATAGAAGCCTACACAAAGACCGTAGCCGATACCATTACCTCCGTATGTGGTAATATCATATCAGGACAAGTCCAAAAATCCGAAACCGTAGAATGGTTACAAAAAATGTTCGGTAAAGTAAAACAAGTAAAAAAGGGGCTTTCCATATCCAAAAAAGAAACTACTGTGAGCCTAAATGAACAAATGGATTATTTAATAACCCCTAGTAAAATTTCAAGCCAGCGTACAGGAGAAGTCGTAGCAAAACTCGCCCGAGGCTTAAACCCGGACAAAGAAGAGTTCGACATCACCAATACCTATAACTGCCGCATCGACTTAGATATCGACGCCATAAAAAAAGAAGAAACCGCCTATATCGGCTGCCCTACCTATTACACCTTTAAAAACGAGGCCACTAAACAAACCGATTTACGCAAACATAAAGCCAGTATTAAAAATGATATACAAGACATTTTGGAAGAAATTAAAGCAAGTCAGAAAAACACAATTAACCAAGAATAACCGTCAGAATAGTCTTATTCTTAGCCTATATAATTACGGAATTACATAATAAGATATTACCTTTAAGATTGAAAATGAAATAACGCCAACCAAGTGTACACCAAACCAGCAATACATGTTCTTAAACACCTAATATTAATCTATATATAAAACTAAATTTAACAATGGAATATAACCGCAAGCTTATCGGTGCACGTTTACGACAAATGAGATTAGATTTATCCTTTACACAAGGGTTCGTAGCAGATGCGATGAACGTCAAGCAAGCCAGCATTTCAAATATTGAAAGTGGTCAAGCAGCAAGCATAGACCTATTTTTTGACTTACTCACCTTTTATAGTAAAACCTATCGTGTTTCCAATATATTCATGCCCGAGTTTAAATTAATGAGCAATGAAACCCTTTATTTAAATGATAGCATACGGGCACAAATCATAAGTACTTGTCAAAATCTAAAAGAAAAAGTAAGAAATGACTTAGAAGATATTGAAGCATTAGCGGGTGTTTCCTTGGTCGGAAATCGCACTATCGGACAAGAGAGTTAGTATAGGTAGCGGATCAATAGGACGTCCATTTAATTTAATACCAAAATGCAAATGTGCCGCAGTAACCCTACCGCTATCCCCCGATTTACCGATAATATCACCCATGCTAACCACCTTACCCAAGGTTACGTAAATATGTTCCAAATGCCCATAGGTAAATTCAAAAGTACCCGAAACAAGCCGAACATATTTACCGAGATATTTACTATAACCCACATCGGTAATGATACCGTTTTGAACCGCAAAAATATGAACTTTATTCGCACGTAAATCCAATCCAGAATGAAACGACCTAATACCCGTTATAGGGTGCACACGAGGTCCAAAATAACTCGTAATAGTAATGTTATCAAGAGGTAAAACACCCATATTAAAATCAGGCTCCACCACCAAGCTATCCGTAGCCAAATTATCCCCAGGGGTAGTCATATCCAGTGGAACAATTTTTCCCTTTGTATCGACCCGTTTCGCAGTATTAAACTGCGCTAAAACCATAGAGCTACCATTTAATATTGCGAATAGCAGCAACAATTTATTCCGTATAATTTTATTCATAACCCCCTAAAGATACTAGAATAAATGGAAATTACACCAAGCCCACCTAACACGAAAATACAGCTACGACCTTATTTAAAACCCATTACGCCCAAGGAAAGTTTTTCCTTGCTATATCAAGGCTATACCTCACAAACTATCGAAAGCTATAGTCCGTTTATTTACTATCACAGTGCAACCAAAGTAATTCATTTTGCCTACCATAACCAAGAACAGGAGCTAGAAGCATATACCAGTTTACCCACACAAGCACAAAACCCCTATCACCATCCAAGACCTTGTTTTTTTTATAACACCCAAATACCTAGGTATGCTATAAAAACCATTGTATTATGCCCCAACGTAAACGAACTACTCGCCTTTCATCAACTCTATATCCATAGCCTATACGAAACCTTGTTGATAAGCCCCTACCCCAATCAACCCTTAGCCGCATTTCAAGAATTGTACAAAGCATATCCCGAAGTACAGTACAAACACATATACCCCACATCAAGCCCACTCGATAAATTAACCGAGATAAGCATACACCTAGCCCTACAACCCAAACCCTATCACCTAAAGATAAACCAAAACACCGTGCTAATTCATATTGATAACTACACCTATTCCGTAGCCCTATCAGAAATAAACGAAAGTTTTTTTCGTCGCATTCGAAAAAAAACAGGGCCTAAATTGCCCAACATAAAATCCAATACTCCTAATAACTCATTTAAAACACTGCTTCATGGATAAAAACACCGCCCTAGAAATCATAAAAGTTAAAGATCAATACACCTATTTACACCCCATAAAATGGCTCGTATTTGCCTTTATCAGTTTGATAATTGGTATCGTTATACTGCCCTATTCCGATAATAGTATCATCAAATACCTTGTAGGCAGTATGGTACTTTTAATGCTCGTAATCTACTTGCTACATTTTATGTACCTCCGTAGTATCGTCTATACCATCACCGAGGAACAAATCATTTTCAAGCGCGGCATATTTACCATAAATATCGATTATATCGAACTGTATCGTGTTTTAGATTTTAACGAAACCCGACCTTTTCTAATGCGCTTTATTGGAGCCATGAATTTTTCCATGGAAACCTCCGATAAATCCCATCCCACCTTTACCCTCACAGGCATACCCAAATCAAACGTCGATACCCTTATTCGCAATTTGGTAGAGAAAAATAGAAAAACAAAACGTGTTCTCGTAACCGAGTAATTTCACAAAATTTTTTATACCTTTGAAGATACATTGTTATTATTTTATTCATTTTAAATACCCAAACCTATGAAAATGACACAAAAAGCAAGCGCTATTATAGCCCTTATACTCCTTATCTCATGTGGCGGCAACGACGATGCACCCATAACCCCCCCAAGCCCCGAAAGCGGTGTTTTTAAACTCGTCATGACCGTAACCGACGGACATGAAAATTTTACTTATAGCGGTTCCGTTGGCTCCTTCCCTATTACCAATGTAACCTACGTCAATATTGGTGCACAAATAAGCACAGCTACCTTTGATTTTGAACCGGATGACACCGTACATACCTTTACGACTTTTGACGATGCCACCGGCATAGGCATTACTGTTGGAAGAAGTTCTAGGGATCTTAACACCGATCCCACTTTCGGTTATAAGATTGATTTCTATTTTAATGAGGAGAAAGTACATACTTTCACGGATTCTGATACCACACGCAGGGCAACCCGATCTATCGGCTATACCCTTAGCGATGGTTTTTATGAGATTACGCCAGATGGTAACTAAGCCACCTAGCCTAGCAACAGCAAAAAAGCATCGTAATCCATTACGATGCTTTTTTTTGCACTAGTTTTTCAAGGCCTAAAGGCTGGTGTGATCGCCTAGCTATTCGCTGCCACCCCCCGCACGTATGCCCTCGCCAAATTCCACGCCAATCCGCTCAATATCTTGTTGCAAACGCTGTAAATGCGGCATGAAGCGATTAATTATACGATGGGTTTTATCACTTTCTTGTATTTTTTGAAATAGATCCAAGCCCGCTCGCATATTTCGATCGGACAACAGCCCTTCAATTAGATCCAAACTTGCATCAATTCCCCTATCACTAAAGAGGTCCGTAAATTCTGCTACGCTCAACTTGGGCGTATCTCCTACCGCCCTCCACGACGCTTTGAAAGCCTCCGTTTCCATTATGGAAACGGAATCAATAGCGGCTTTTAAGGCAGGGTCTTTAAGCAGTAGCTCCTGTATTTCATCACTACTGATCCACGCCACATAATTTTCTTTGTATAACCGCAATAGGGCCGCTAACTCCGCATCCTCCTGTGCTTGCAAATTCAGGCCTAGCAACAGGAGTACCACTAGCCCCAGCCCTCTAATTTTGCTTAATTTCCGTTTTTTGTTTTCCATATCAAATCCCACACCTTTTTAAATTCTCCTACCATAGCTTTTAATTTCGTATTATCATACTTAAAGCCGTTTTCTATAACCTCATAGGCAATCTGGTACAACTCGTCTAAGCGTTCCGCATTTTTAGCCAGTTCCAAACTTTTCCACGCTTGAACCACATTGGTTAAGGCTTTTTGTGCTTCCTCATTATTAATGGCAAGGGTACCCATATGCCTATTATAACTCTCTTCAGCCACCAGCCCGTAGCGTTTTACAGGATTTCTACTGGCTGCCCCCATATCTTGCATGGCAATCATGGCTTCATTTACCCATTGGTCACTATTTCCACTAGGCGGGGTGGTCGCTTCCAATGGAGGGTCCGGCTGCAAGCCCCGAATATAGTCCTCATAGACTGCGATTTCTTTTTTGGAAAAATTTCCCCCATTCGATAGCCGTATTTTATACAACCTAATTATCAGCTCCATCACCCTTTGATGGCTTTTAGGCTCTGCAAATATACGGGCAATAATTCCCTCCATAGCTGCTATATCTGCCGCATCATCCCCTGTGGTTTGATAGGCCATAACTTCTTCTAAGGCTTGATTAACCTTTTGCTGATATTCTGTAATACGTAACCCATCATAATATAGCTCCTCCCCCCCCATTACTTGCTCTCCATCATTGGTACCTGAGACTTGATCTTCTGGAATAAGCGCCAAGCGAATACCGTCATCATACAGGGCTACATTAAAGCCATATTCCGCAACGGTCTCCGCATACTTTACATACTGGTCTACATCGCGCATAATCTCCTTATCCATAAAATCCGAAAGGGGTGTACCTTGTCGGCTGTAATTCGGCACAAAGGTCGCCAATACCACCTCCTTTAAATCCCTAAACACATCATTTCTAGTACGCAATTCACGAGCAAGCGCTGATAGACCTTGTACTTTAGCTGTAGTCACTACCAGTTGGGGATTGGTACTATTGGTTACATAGAGTGCGAGTTTTACTAAGGTTTGCTCAAAATGCTTTTTTAGCAGGGCATCGTCCTCCGCTTGCTCCTTCTCACTCGGCACATAGTCCTCTGTTCTCCAATCCTCCACAGTCGGTCCTTGTCCGAAACACAAGCTTACCGATAAGCCCAATAGCCAAAAAATACCTCTCATTTTCATACTCGTATATTCTATAACTAATATAATGGAATTAAAGCCCTTAGCCAAACAACAAAACCTATTTTCGCTCTAAAACCCCCATCTTTTTAACCTGTTAAACCTATTAATACTATTTAATAAGTTAATCCTATTTTTTATAGGAATATATCCCCCCACCTAGCCCCCTCATTTACCATCCAGCACCATTCCCTCCAACGCGGCATAAGCGCACTCCTTCAAAGCCCTCCTATCTGCTACCAAAACACTTTTGCTATTTCGTACACCCTAGTACCCTCCCACTTATTATTATTTGTAAGTTCAACGTTAAATAATATTAATTAGTAAGGTATTTATTAAATCTATTAATCTTATATAAATCTACATTAACAAGTTTTGTAACCTAATTATATAGGGGATAGTTGATATATTAATAATCGTTTTTAATCTTTTTTTACAAATAAAACAAATTTTGTTTTTACTAGAATTAATTTTTTATATTTGTACGCCTAAACATTCCATACTACTATGATTCTGATTATTTACAACGAAAAGGGGGGAGTAGGTAAGACCACCAACTCCATACACATTGGCGCCTCGATAGCTGCCCTAGGTAGAAGTGTATTGCTAGTGGATTTCGACCCTCAATGTGATCTTACCAAAGGCTCTGGCATTAGCGCACCCAAATACACCGTTAAAAATCTTTTAGATGGCACCGGAAAACCCAGTTATCGGACCCGTTCTGAAAATTTTACTGTTCTCGCTGGTGACCCTTTGCTAGACGCTAGTAGCTATAGCAAATTTAGCCTTAGAAACGCCCTTGCACCCCTACAATCGCATTTTCAATATATCATCATCGATTGTCCTCCGCAAACCTTAAACTCGCATCATCTTACCTTACCTGAATTAGCCCTAAACGCTGGCGATCAATTTATCATACCCTTAGAAGCAGGGAGTTATGCGGTAGCCAATAGCGATAAGGTACTCGCTAAGGTGGTTTCTATTATCAAACCCAACAATCCTAAGCTCCAGTTTACAGGTTTTGTGTTTGGTAAAATCAATAGTGCCGCTACCAAACGGAATCGTATTTATATGACCCGTATGGAAGAAAAGTCTGCCGATTACGTATTTTCACAAAGCATCCGTTTCGACAGCGAAATTGAATACGCTATTGAAAATGGCATGACCATATTTCAACACGAACCGAATTGCCGAGCGGCTAACGATTATATGACTTTTAGTAAATCCCTTTTAGAAAAACTTGAACATGTCTAAAAAAGAAAAAATACCCGTTAAAGATGAAGTTTTTGACCCTACCGCTTTAACTACCACTCAAAGCCATATAGAGGCTATCAATAATCACAACGAAACTCCTTTAAACGATCGTAGTGCTTTAAACCTTACGGTTAACGCTGACCTTATTTTAGCGTTTGAAGTGCTACTGAATAATTTTAAGCAAAAAACAAAGGCCTATTTTACCTATAATGGTAAAACACAACTCTTTGTTACTGGCTGCCGCTTTATAAAACACCAACAGCAAGAACAAGGTATCTTTGAAAAGGCACCAGCTGCTTTTATTCAAATGATTACCCGAAAGGGGAGAAGGCCCCAAAGTGAACAGCAATATATCCGTAAGGGCAATCCAAAAGTGATGTACTTAAATCTAGATACCGATACTTACCACAGCTACTTTGATATCATGTATAGTTTTTTAAAGGCTAGATCTGAACAAGGTTCTAATGTATACAGCACTTCTTACTTTTTTAAGGATTTCCTTGATACGCTCCAAAACGATTTCAACGCCCTTTGTGCTTACGAAAAAGCCTTTCCGCTATCTTAAGTTATAGACCCTCTAATTCATTCGCATATGGTTGCTGTTTATACTACCGACACTTTACCCACCGCCTTCGACGGTACCTTACCCCAAATATTTGGCGAACTTATTGCCGATACCCCCAGCTCTTTTACCATTCATAGCCACCCTAAACCCTTTTCTAAACAGACCCATGCCTACCTTAAAATTCCTTAAAAACACAAAAAAAAGAGCCTTTTGGCTTCGCCAAAAGACTCTTTTGTTTTCCTTTTGTTTTTCTTTTATTTATTTTTCTGCTGATGCCCCTCTTTTGGCTTTTTTTTGATTAGCATTTTTTAAAGTGCGACCACTCCTATTTTTAGTTTTTTTACTTTCTAAAGCTTTATTTTTTTTATTTTTTTTTGCTGCTTAATACGAAATCTTTGTTTTTAAACGTTATTTTTTAATAGTTTAACCTTTCTTTTTAATCCTTTCTTATGCCTAATACTCTCGATACCGCTTATAATTTAAGACGTTTTCATATCTTACTTGCTCTTTTTTTAGGTATTGGAATTTATCAAAATATACACTCCGATTTTAGCCCCTTTATTTTCTTTTTACTCCTTAGCTTTCTCGCTTGTGTAGCTTCGATTTGTATGCTTACTTATTTTAAATATAGAGATCATAAACCCAAATCATAATTTTATATCCTTTCTTTTTTTGGACGTAATCCAGCTTTCCCTCCAATGACTAATGCCTACTGCATTAGACGATTTCCGCTCTATCTGGCGTAGTTTCTTTTCGACCACATTAGACCATACAGCAGCCCATCAACAGAACGCTCTAGCACCTAATTTTTTTTAACGCTTAACTGCCTGTACGCTAAAAAATTAGTCCTAGATTCAGCTAGTAGGTGGTTTCATATCTTTTACGACTACATCGTAAAGGGTAAGATTTTGGGGAATTAGGAAAAAATAGTAGCTATTTATTAAACTAAAAAAAAGTTCAATAAAAAGTAAAAAAATACATTGTAAATATTGTATATATTGTTTTAATTCCGTATCTTGAAGTCAATTAGAAATATAACCTTTAAATTAAATATTATGAGTTCATTAAGTAATCATGTACAATTAGTTGGAAATGTTGGTAACGATGTTGAAGTTAAACAATTAGAAACAGGTAAAAAAATGGTGCGATTTTCTTTAGCGACCAACGAACACTATACCGATGCAAAAGGGGAGAAGCAAACCGAAACAAGTTGGCACAATCTTGTTGCATGGAACAAAAACGCTGAAATTGTCGAAAAATATGTTACCAAAGGGAAACAAATTGCAATTTGGGGTAAACTCAAATCTAGGTCATATACCACAGATGATGGTGCTAAAAAATATATCACAGAAGTCGTAGTTAATGAAGTGCTTTTGTTAGGTGGTAAATAATCATAGTTAATTTTAAACTTATGAAATCCTTACTATCGTTCTTTAATACTACTAAACAAAAAAATAGGGCTGCTTTTGAACATAGAAAAGAGCAGCTCAAAAATAGTATTCTTGATGATAAAAAACGATATAACTTATACTTTAACCCTAATGGCAAATTTAGTGAGGTGTTAAACGAACACTTTGATTTTCAACTAGTGGAATTTTACCTCTCGTGTAAGGCTAAGGATAAAAATAATTTAGAACTTTTTTATGCTGATTATCTTTTATCTGATGCTCAACTTTTTGCCTATTTAAAACTTTTATAAATACCTATAACTATTTTATTAATTGGGCTGCGCTAACAGCCCCCTTTAAACTAATCCGAAATGAATACACTTAAAAAAATCCTTTTTAAGCTTAGAAATAGGCTTAATGAATTTATCTATCCAAAAGCTACAAAGAAAGTCATACTCTCAACAGGGCTAGTTGTCACAACGACCTACATTAGAGGAATTTATTTAATCGATGTTGAATATCTTTAATCCTATATTATGACTGATAGCACCACTAAAACCAATTTAAAATGGAATATCCTTAGTCCTGATAATTTTCCTATATCTATGGACGATTTTAATAGCGAAAAAGAAGCTTGGAGCTATTTTGAAAAATGGAAAACAAACTTTGATAACCAGGGATATTATTCTACCACTAAAGGTGGACGATACCTTCGTATACCTTTAAAGGAATTAAAAGCATATTGCGATATCATTACTTTATAATGAATATACAACTTAAAGCCCCTGTATAATGGGGCTTTTTTCTTTTTTGATGCCCTTAAACGGTGTCGCTAAAAGCGATGTACTTCTGATTTACTTTTCTTGTAAAGTAACAAATCGCTTTATAACGGTTAAACCTTGTCAT
>CANKUU010000027.1 GCA_947486785.1 uncultured Flavobacteriaceae bacterium
AGTCATTACTTTAATATACTAAATATTCTACTTTTTCTATGTTAAAAAAACAAATTTCTTAAGTCGAACTCAGGTTTTTATGTTGTTTTTCTGCTTTTGCTCAAGTGAAAATTGATGCTGAATTACGACCAAGATTTGAATACTTACATGGCTTTGGAAATTTATTGGCAGAAAACCAGGAAGCATCTGGGTTTATTTCACAACGAACGAGATTAAATGCGAAATATAAAAATGAGTACCTAAATTTTTATGTAAGTATTCAAGATATTCGTGTTTGGGGTGATGTACCGCAATTAAATCGAGCAGATCGAAATGGTTTTGGACTAAATCAGGCATGGGCTGAACTTTTATTAAATGATCAGTTTTCCTTAAAATTAGGTAGATAACCCTTAGCATACGACGATCAACGAATTTTGGGAGGTGCTGAATGGGCGCAACAAAGTCGAAGACATGATGTAGCTGTTTTGAAATACAAAAAAAATAAATCTAGTATTCACTTCGGAGCTGCTTTTAATCAACAAGAAGTTTCTAAAACCGGAAATATTCTTACAACACCAAATACGTATAAAACCCTTCAATATGCCTGGTTTAATCAAATATGGAATTCCTTTTCTGTAAGTTTTCTTTTTGTAAACAATGGATTACAATTTATCAATCCTACAAATGGAGATGCAAGTGAAACCCGTTTTAGTCAAACCCTAGGATCACACTTAAAATATAAGCATCAAAAATGGAATATGGCTTCGAATATTTTTTATCAATTTGGTAACGACATTGCGAAGAATAGTTTATCTGCTTATTTAGTTTCATTTGATCTTAATTACAAATTAAATAATAGGTTAACCTTAAGTTTAGGATCTGAGGTTTTTAGTGGTAACAACGACAGCCTTCCTTCTAATGGTAAGAATAAAGCATTCAGCCCCCTCTACGGAACTAATCACAAATTTAATGGATTAATGGATTATTTTTTTGTGGGAAACCACGGTAATAATGTTGGACTTATAGATATTAATGCTGGAGTAGTACTTGGTTTAGGAGAAAAAACATCTTTAAACGCCAAGTTGCATAGTTTTTCAAGTGCCGCAAAAATTGTAGATACAGATAGCAAGCAATTAGGTTTAGAAGCAGATCTTGTAGTAAACCACAACTATAAAAAAGACATTAATATCAAAACTGGATTTTCACAATTATTTGCATCCGAAGGAATGCAATTTTTGAAGAACAATTTTGATGACCGAACAAATTATTGGGCTTGGATAATGGTAACCATTAAGCCGACCTTATTTCAAACTAAAAACGATTAAATGCCTATAAAAAGTTATTTAGTACATCCGTTAGAAGGAAAAAAAATATTGGTAGCAGAAGCACTAACAAAAATAGAACAATGTGAGGTGCTACCTGCTGAGAATAAAGACCTTTTAATTTTGGTGACCGAAACCAACTCGAAACAAGAAGAAACAGATTTAAAAGAAAAAATAGATTTAGTAAAAGGTATTAAGCTCATGGCTTTGGTTGCAGGATTTAATACTCCTAAAAAAGAAAAATATGTATAAATCGGTTCAAAGCAATAGGCGAGATTTTATTAAAAAAATGGCAATTTTATCTGCAATGACTGCTGCTGCGGGAATGTTTCCGGGTATTATGTTTGCAGATGAACAAGAACAAGGAATACCATCTGATGCTAATTTGAATTGGAAAAAAGCACCTTGCCGATTTTGTGGAGTAGGTTGTGGTGTTCTAATTGGCACCGAAAATGGAAAAGCAATAGCAGTTAAATGAGATCCGAAATCTACGGTAAACAAAGGACTTTGTTGTGTTAAAGGTTATCATTCTATTTTGGCGCTCTATGGTAAAGATAGGTTGACCAAACCTTTGGTTAGAAAAAATGGAAGGTTAGAAGAAACATCTATGAAAGAAGCCTTGGATCTGGTAGCTTCTAAAATGCAAGAGACCATAAAAGATTATGGTAAAGATTCGGTTTCTATATACGGCTCAAGGCAATGGACTATTCCAGATGGTTATGTGGCATCAAAATTATTTAAAGGTTGTAATGGTACTAATAATGTAGAAGCAAATGCTCGTTTGTGTATGGCTACCGCAGTAACTGGTTTTTTAACTTCTTTTGGTATTGATGAGCCCATGGGCTGCTATGAGGATATTGACTATGCAGATACTTTTGTATTATGGGGTAATAACATGGCAGAAATGCACCCGGTTTTGTTTTCAAGATTATTAGATCAGCGTCAGAAAAGAGGTGTGAAAATTATCGATTTTGCGACACGTACTACTCGCACAAGCATGGCTGCTGATAAATCAATCATCTTTACGCCTTAGAGTGATCTAGCCGTTGGTAATGCCATTTGTTATGAAATTATTAATAATGGATGGATGAATGATGCCTTTGTTGAAGAGCATTGTAAGTTTAACAAGGGCCTTACTAAAATGGGCTATGGCCTAGAAGATAATTTTAAGTTTAAGGATAAACCTGAGACGATTACTTATGATGAATACAAAACCTTTTTAGAAGATTATACACCCGAAAAAGCTTCAAAAATATCAGGAGTATCTGTGAAGGATATTAAATATTTAGCTGCGCATTTTGGAGATCCGAATAAAAAAGTGATGTCATTTTGGTGTATGGGTCCTAATCAACATTCTCGCGGTACTTGGATGAATAATATTATTTACAACATTCACCTTTTAACAGGTAAAATAGCTACACCTGGCAATAGTCCTTTTTCATTAACTGGCCAGCCAAGTGCTTGTGGTACAGTGCGTGAAGTTGGTACATTAACACATAAATTACCGCATGGTGTTGTAATGAATAAAGAACACCGCGAATTTGCAGCTAAAATATGGGATGTACCTGTTGAAAATATTGATCCTAAACCAACCTACCATACCGTAGAAATGTTTAGGGCCTTAGATAGAGGCGATATTCGTTTTATGTGGATACAAGTAACCAACCCTATGGTAACAATGCCTAAGTTAAGAAGGTATAGAGATGGTGCCAAAAAGGAAGGTCGTTTTATTGTGGTTTCTGATATATACCCAACTCCAACTACAGACATTGCAGATGTAATTTTACCTTCAGCGATGTGGATTGAACGTGAGGGAATGTATGGTAACTCTGAACGTCGTACCCAGTATTTTGAACAAATGCTTGAACCACCCGGGGAAGCAATGAGCGATACAAAACAACTGTTAGAAGTAGCCAAGCGAATGGGCTTTGAAAAGCAGTTTTATTATAAAGAAGAAACTCATATTGAAGAAATTTATAATGAATATCGAAAACATCATGAAGGCAAGAAACATAATATGGCACCTCTTGAGGTATTAAAATCTCAACCAGGTGCAATGTGGCCTTATGTAGATGGTAAATCAACGCAATGGCGGTTTAATGCCAAATATGATCCAGCGTGCTCTAACGGAAAAGACTTTCATTTCTACGGAAAAAAAGATGGTAAAGCTATTATTTGGCAAAGACCGTATGAACCTGCTGCCGAAGAACCTGATGCTGAATACCCTTATTGGTTATGTACGGGTCGTGTAGTAGAACATTGGCATACGGGCTCGATGACTCGAAGAATACCCGTTTTACACCAAGCTATGCCACACGCTTACGTTGAATTAAATCCTGCAGATGCGAAGCGTTTACAAATTAGAACTGGAGACGCTGTAAAACTAACAACACGTCGTGGAGAAATTACCATACCAGCTTCAATTAACGAAAGAGGTATTCCTGCTCCTATGCAAGTTTTTGTTCCTTTTTTTGATGAAAATATGCTGATAAATGATATCACTCTAGATTCTTTTTGTCCTATTTCAAAAGAACCTGACTATAAAAAATGCGCTGTTAAAATTGAAAAAGTATAACTGTGAAAAAGCGTCTAGGCATCATATCGATTTTTGTATTGCTTTTCATTGGTTTCTTAATCAATTGGACTTATAGTTATTATACGGGCTTAGAAGAAGCTTATATTCCTGTACATAAAGTAAAAGAAACTTTAACAATTCCATCAGAAAAGAAAGTTTTTGAACGTTCAAAATTTGCTTTAGATTATTTAAATATGCCCGTTGATGAAAATCATCAGCGAACCTTAGAAACCTATTATGATAATAGGGCATTTTCTGGGGCACCACCAAGCATACCTCACCCAGTATTGGCAAAGCGATCTATGGGTGGAAATATCTGTTTGCAATGTCATCAAAATGGCGGTTTTGTAGCTAAATTTAATGCTTATGCGCCAGTTACACCACACCCAGAAATGGTAAATTGTAGGCAATGCCATGTTGAGCAACAGACAAATGATGTTTTTGTAAGTTCTAATTTTTACAAAAAACCAGCGGCATCTGTAGGTACTAATAATGCCTTACCCGGCAGTCCACCCGTAATACCACATCAGCTTCAAATGAGAGAAAATTGTCTGTCTTGCCATGCTGGTCCAAGTGCAGTTAAAGAAATACATGTAGATCATCCTGAACGAATTAACTGTCGTCAATGCAACGTGCCCAAATATCAAGAAGTTGAAAATATTGAACTGTTCGTAAGGTCAAATACCAATACACAATGAAAGTAATGAGATTACTGTATGGATTGTTGCTAATTTGTGGTGCTTTTTCATGCAAACATAAGTAGGGTGAATACCATAGTCTTCATGAAAAAATTGAAGAAAAAAGCAAAGCGTATCATGGCACAGATATTTCTTCTGAGGCCTATATTGGTGAAATAAAAACCATGGAAATTACCGAAGCAGACCATACGTTTTTTATACCTGAACGTAAGAGTCAAATTAAATCATACGCTTGTATTGAGTGCCATTCAAAACCGTTAACCGAAATGCAAAAGGGTTCTGAATTAGAGCAAGCCCATTGGAATATTAAGCTAAATCATGCCAATTCAAATGCGATGAACTGTGCAACTTGCCATAATGGTAATGATATGAACAATTTAAACAGTTTAACCGGCAAAAGTATTGATTTTAATAAGAGTTTTAAATTATGTGCACAATGCCATGCCAACCAGGTTAAAGATTGGGCAGGTGGAGCGCATGGTAAAAATATTGGTGGTTGGTCAAAACCAAGAGTAGCACATAACTGCATAAACTGTCATAATCCGCACGCTCCACAAATTGCATCAAAATGGCCTGTTCGGTTTAATACACAGAAGGTAAAAGAAAGAAAATAAAAATAGGTGCCAAATAACGGAATATGAGTGAGAAGAAGAAATGGTTTACGCTAGACTTTGGATTAAGTAAAAAGCAATCAGTAACAGAATCTTCCCGTTGTGGTTGTGGAAGTGCCTCAGGTGGCTGTAGTTCGCATACCAATAAAACGTCGAATTTATCAAAAAGCGAATATACGATAAGCGCTGATGAATTTGATGCGGCAGTAGAAGACAGTATGGCGAGTGAAACTAATAAAGATGGTTTTCAGCAGGTGTTTAATGTTCCTATGGATAGAAGAACTGCATTTAGAAAATTAACGGCAAGTTTGTTAATAGGCGCAGGTGCGGTACAAACCTCATGTAGTCCATTTGCAGGAGAAGAAACCAAAGAAAAAGCTCAAATAGACTGGGAAGAGCAGTTTAAGGGAAACTATAAATTAATGACCCAAGAAGAGAAACAGGCAACAGTTGACCGTTTGGTGCGCGCTTATCAGTTGCGTAAGAAAGAGAATATTACCATGTCGGCCAAAGACGCAACCAAGGATGTTCTTTTTGGCTATGCCTTTAATATTTCTAAATGTCAAGGGTATATGAATTGTGTTAATGCTTGTGTAACGGAAAATAATCAAGATAGAAACTCAGAGATGCAATATATCCGCATTCATGAAATGAAAGACGGGCAAGGTTTTAAATTTAATGAAGCAGATGACAATTTTTATCACGAAGTACCTGCAGCAGGGCATTTTTATATGGGTACCCAGTGTTTTAATTGTGACGAGCCTCCTTGTGTTGATGTTTGCCCAGTAGAAGCTACCTGGCGTGAAGAGGATGGTCTTGTGGTTATAGATTACGATTGGTGTATTGGTTGTAGATATTGTATGGCTGCCTGCCCATATGATGGTAGAAGGTTTAATTGGAGTAAACCCGAAGTGCCAGAGGATGAGGTAAATAAAAATCAACATTATTTGGGTAACCGCATGCGTAAAAAAGGAGTAATGGAAAAATGTACCTTCTGCATTCAAAGATCTAGGTCTGGTAAAGACCCCGCATGTGTTGAAGCTTGCCCTACCGGAGCACGAATTTTCGGTAACTTATTAGATCCAGATAGTACCATACGGTGGGTTTTAGAAAATAAACAAGTATTTCGCTTAAAAGAGGATTTAGGAACAGAGCCTAAGTTCTGGTATTTTATGGATTAATCGCTACGGCGCTTTCAAAATTTAAGATAAATGGAGACATTTAGGGCATTTATAAGTTTAGTAAAAGATAGCTTTGGGTACATCACACATGGTTCAAAAGCATATCATGTGTGGATGTTTTTCTTAACGCTCATTATGCTTATTGGCATGTATTTTTATTCTATTCAGCTAGATGAAGGCCTTAGTGTTACAGGAATGACGGATAGAGTAAGTTGGGGACTTTATATTTCTAATTTTACCTTTCTGGTTGGCGTAGCTGCTGCTGCGGTGATGTTGGTTATGCCAACCTATGTTTTACACGATATAGATTTTAAGCAAGCTGTATTAATAGGCGAGGGGTTGGCTGTTTCTGCTCTGGTAATGTGTTTAGCATTTGTAGTTGCCGATATGGGAGGTCCTTCCGTTTTATGGCATATGATACCTATTATTGGTGTATTTAATTTTCCCAGCTCTATGTTGGCTTGGGATGTAATTGCTTTAAATAGCTATCTTTTTATAAATATTTCTATTCCGCTTGACATTTTGTTTAGACATTATCAGGGTAAAGAGGCAAAGTCAAAGGTATACATTCCGGGGGCCATTTTGTCTGTTCTTTGGGCGGTAGGCATCCATTTGGTAACCGCTTTTTTGTATCAAGGTTTACAAGCTCGACCATTTTGGAATAATGCCTTATTAGGGCCTCGTTTTTTAGCCTCTGCCTTTGCTGCAGGCCCTGCACTTATCATTTTAGTTTTGGCAGCAATTCGTAAATTCTCAGAGTTTAATATAGCAGATAAAACCATTAAAAAAATAGCTCTCATTGTAACTGTTGCGGCTCAAATTAACCTTATCATGCTATTTTCTGAATTATTTAAAGAGTTCTACGCACCAACGCACCATAGCGAAAGTGCATACTATTTATTCTTTGGATTAGAAGGAAAAACAGCGCTATTACCTTGGATATGGACGGCAATACCATTGAATATCTTAGCAACCATAATGTTAACCTTTCATAAATTAAGAAATAATTTGAACGTATTATACCTTTGCTGTGCGATGCTTTTTGTTGCTATTTGGATAGAAAAAGGCTTTGGTCTTATCGTGCCCGGTTTTATTCCTGGTCCTTACGGAAAAATAGAAGAGTATACTCCATCTTGGGTAGAAATTTGGGTTACCTTAGGTATTTGGGCAATGGGGGCCTTCGTCTTTACAATGCTTGCTAAAACATCCATTGGTATCGAATTAGGAGAACTTCGTTACAAGAGAAAAAAGTGATTCATATATAAATCTTCTTAAAAAGCCTACTACATAATGAAAATTAGAATTAAAGGAAATTCAGTTCGGTTTAGACTAACAAAAACAGAGGTGAAAACCTTGTGTGAACGTGGAATGGTTAGAGAAAGAACTACATTTAACGAGTCAAATTTTATCTACGCTGTAAAGGTTGATGATGCTTATGATAGTTTGCATGCTTCCTTCTTAAATTTGGGTATACTTTTATTTATTCCTAAGAAAATATTGGGTGATTGGCATGTAAACGATCAAGTAGGTTTTTATCACAACCAAATCTTAGAAAATGATCAGCTGCTAGAATTAAAACTAGAAAAAGATTTTATTTGTATGGATGAAACTATCGAAGATCAATCGGATAGTTATCCAAACCCTAAAATGCAAAGTTAGTTTTATGGAGACTTTTTTGGTTTACAACAGATATGCAAAATTAACTACCATAAATGCTTAATTAGATTTAGCCATGCTACTCCCTAAAAGTAAGTATTGAAGATGATTTAAATGATGTGGATACACTTATGAATTACACCATGGAGCTTATTCAAAACATATTATAATCACTACGAACCCCGAAAATAAAAAATGGTAGTTAGGAGCAAAATTTGGTAAAACGGCGCATAGTGGTCTACTTCTAATAATAAACAAGTACAATGCATTAAAAATGACCATCACAAATAGATGCTAAGTTGATACAATACTATCAACAAGGTTAAATTACTAGATAGCATAGCAATACACCAATAAACCTTCATATTAAATATGTTTTAAATTTCGTTACGAGTATTAACCAAAGGTTTTTTAAAGAAGTATTAAAAGTGTTTTGTTTCTTTTAAATCGCCAAACTATTCACATTTTTAAGGTACTATGCAGGGTACTAGTACCTAATTCAGACCCAGAGGAATACCAATTCATTATTTTTTCGTGTTCATTTGTACAGTGCTCTTAAGCTTCATTTTAAAAAGCAAGGCACTTACTAGAAACCTTATATAATTAGGAAATATGCTCATCAAATTTGCTTACAGAAATATTAAAAAAAGACCTCTTTTAAATCTTATCAGAATATCGGTACTTTCTATTGGCTTAAGCGGTATTTTAGGTATTAGCTTATTTCTTAAAAATGAACTGAATTATGACGCATCTCACAAGAATTCAGATCGTATTTTTAGGTTAACCATCTCAAGCCAGGCTTATTTTGAAAATAACCATTTTGCCCGCCTAATAAATTCTGAATCACTTCTTGCCTTGGCTAACGAAATTCCTGAGGTCGAGAATTTTGTTCGACTAATACCACTTAGAGATAACTTAATTGTTAGAGAAGAACAAAATTATTCTATAGATCAGGCATTTACTGTAGATGATACTTTTTTTCAATTTTTTGATGTTGATTTTTTGAAGGGAAATAAAAATAGGGCCTTTACTATGCCCGGTGCTACCGTAATATCCGAATCATTTGCACAGAAAGTTTTTGGAAACGAAAATCCAATAGGCAAAGTACTTTCATTACCAGTTGGTCATTTTAATTCAGAAGAACAGCTACTTACGATAACGGGCGTTTATAAAGACTTTAATCAAGGTAATCACATACATCCTAATCTTCTGGTAATGCAAGCTGCGGATAAAATTAGTGGTTGGGCTTATGCATATTTGCTATTGGATAAAAAGTCAAATCTTAAGGCTGTTAGTAGAAAAGCTTCACATAAATTTACTAGGCTATTTTCAGCGGAACTGAATAGCGATGTTAAAGTGACTGCCCATTTAATGAATATTAGAGATATTCATTTAAAATCAAATTTACTTCGCGAGATTGAACCTAATAGTAAAATGGCAAGTATTTATATTTTTTTAATTAGTGGGGTCATTTTGTCTTTTATTTCTTTAAGCAACTTTACTAATCTTAGTATTGGAATGTCTGGATATCTTAGCAAATTTTTATCCATAAACCAGGTGCTAGGTTCCTCTAAAAAAATTATTTATCGTTACTTTTTTGTTGAGAGTGTGATGATCGTATTAGTAGCTATGGTTATAACCATGTTAGCTTGCAGTTCTTTAAATGTACTACTTGTTCGCAACTATCAAATTCATCTACTACAGGGTAACGAATTATTCGCCTTAGTAATTATGCTACTTTTTGGTTTATTTGGAGTTTTAGCGGGTGTACAACCTGTATTGAATAAAATTTTTAAAGATGAAACATTGAGCAATATTTTAAGGAGAAGCCATACTTTAAATCGATATAAAATTATGTTGATTGCACAGTTTACAATGGTAATAGTTCTTTTGGTAAATGTAAATGTAATAACTGAACAGACTCGTTTTGCTTTAGAGAAATCGATGGGGGCAACAAATAATGATGTCATTTGTATACCCGCTGTTCATGTGGAAATTCAAAAGAGTTTTAATGTTTTTAAGTCCGAATTATTAAGATTTAACGAGATTATTTCGGTTTCTGCCATGATGGATGCTCCTGGAGGCGAAACCAATGATATGTTCTCATATGAATTAGATGGCGTACCAACGCAAGAATCAAATACGAATTCAGTAGGAGTGTTCGCCTGTGATTACTCCTTTGCTGAGGTATTTGATTTAACCTTTGTTGCTGGAGAAAATTTTAGTAGCCTAAGTTATGATGAACCGGAAAAAGGAGAGTACCTTATTAATCAAACTGCAATGAAGTATTTTGGGTTTAAGGACCCTTTTAGACTAATAGGTAAGTCTTTTAGTCTAATTTCGCCTGTTGAAAATGTCACTCTTCCAAAGGGTAAAATTATCGGAGTGCTTAAAGATTTTCACTTGTCTGGACTGCAGACAAAAGTAGCGCCTTTAGTCTTATTTAAACGAGCAGATAATTGGTTGGGGAATATTGTGGTAAGATACAAACCCTCATTAAAAAAAGAAGCCTTAGCACAAATGTCTAAAATTTGGGCAAGTTTGTTTCCAAAATACCCTTTAGAATACTTAGATGTAAACACCTTGTATAAAGGGGTTTATAAAACAGAATTTATACAAAGAAACTTAATTTTGATTTTTGCAATCATCTCCGTTTTTATTTGTGTAATGGGGGTTGTAGGTTTATCTTTAATAGTGGCGCAACGAAGGTTTAAAGAGATTGGAATTAGAAAGGTTAATGGTGCTACAATTTCTGAAATAGTTTATTTATTAAACAAAGATTTTTTAAGCATCATATTACTAGCTTTTGTAATAGCAACACCAATAGCATTTTTTGTAGCACATAAATGGCTTGAGGGATTTGCCTATAAAATAGATATCAGTTGGTGGATGTTTGCAAATGCCGGTATTATTACGCTATTCATTACAATGATAACCGTAAGTTTTAATAGCTATAGCGCAGCAAAACAGAACTCAATTAAAAGCATTCATATGGATTAATACTTAGCCAATTATAAAATTTTGTTTTTCTCTTTTTTGTTGAAAATGCCAAATTTTTTATTTAAAACTTTAAAAACAAACACAGGCCTTTTGCCAAGCTAATCTGCCCTATGTTTTTTATACATTGTTATTTTAGGTAGATTGTCTTAAATTGTTCGCACACAATTATCATATTTTCGTCAAATTCTTCATTAAAAGGTTGCATTTCTCTGGTATAATAATCTTTGTGAACTCTTTTCCAATATTCTAATGATTTGTCGCCTTCTCCTTCAATTTTAGCAAATTTAGCTGTTATTTTATTGAATGGGATTTGCTCTATTTTAGTAGTTTCAATTATAGCTTTAGCATTGCCACTCCAATCTGTTACAATATACTGGTCTCCAATTTTGGGTAATTGTTCATTATTTTTTTCAAACCACCACAAAGAAGTTGCTGTTGCTCGTTTTATTCCTTTTACAACCAATTCAGCGCATTCATTGGCATCTTCTTTATTATCACAGAAATAAAATGAAATTGGTACTTCTTTAGTTGTATTGTTAGGATTCATTTCAAGAAAACTATTCCATAAAGCTTTCACAGAATTTTTTCCTATTTCTTTTTGATTCATTTTGCTATTTTCTGAGTTAGTTATACAACTTACTTATTGTTAAAATGAATAGGTGATAAAAAATATTTGATTTAATATTTATCCTTTTTTTAATGCATTACAACAATTTGTATAAGAGCTATAAGGTTGTTTAAAGCACTATTTTACAAAAATAAACCGAACGTTTATAGATTCCGATGGACTTAATTAGTGAGCGATTACTAGCAATTAATTTTATAAGGTGTTAGGTGTAGTTTCTTTATTCAAATAGGTCTTCTTTATCTAAATTCTTAATAGATGATTTTCTAACTGAAAGATAATATACAAAATGAATAATCAAAAATATAGACCAAATCAAAGCAATAATATAAATTACGTTTATGTTTTCATATTTTGATTCAAATCCAAATGCAAACCACAATATGGAAATCAAATTATGTGCTATAAATGTTGAAAGGTGGAATCTAAATCCAATATCATAAATTGGTAAATATTCAAATTCTTTTATGCCGAAATACCTTCCGCTAATCCACATTGAGATTGCATAAATGATTGCAGATAAGATAACTGCTATCATCATTTCGTTCTTTATCGATGTACTTAATCCAATTCGGAATAAAATAGTTAGTAATATTGTTACTAAAGTAAATTTTATCAAATTAGTTGTAATTAAAGTTTTCATAGCTGTTTTTTTAAAAGGTTATTGATTTCAGTTGAGAAGAACAGTTTTATGTTTCTTTCGATAAAGGTTTCAAGTAATTTGGTTCCCATTTTAGTTAAATAATAATATTTTCTATCAGGTCCTTTATTTCCTTTTTTTCTTTTAAATGTTACTACGTCAATATGTTCATACTTTCTTAAATTCCGATAAAGGCTTTGTTCTTCACAGTTAATTGTGTTTTTAGATTTACTTTCTATAAATTCCTTGATTTCGTCAACATATTTTTGCCCATCCTTTAGTGCAAGGAAAATCCATAAAGTTAATTGTCCTTTTTTGTAAGTTTCTTCCCAAGAAGAAAGTAATTCAGGTAGTATATCTTTTGTCATAATCAAATAGTATTGTACAACTTGTATAATACAAAGATATAAATAAATCTTGATTTACCAAATTTTGTTCAATTTTTGAGAGTTTGTTGTGAAATTGTACCTAGCGTTCTTGGGTATGAAACATAGTGTGTTGAAAATACTGAATTTTCAGACTAGCATTTAGCTAAATTTTATTTGTTGTTTTTTCAGTTTAAAAGCCAAATTTAAAATTTAGCATATTTATTAAATAAACACATACCTTTCTGTTTTGTATTTATTAGCCATGTCTTATACATTGTTGTCCATTGGCTTTCTCATTCTCATTTTTTCGTGTTCTATTTTGTGACAATTTGGACAGATTACTTTAAAATTCGAAATATCTATTTTTTTATATTTTGTTTTTTTTAAGTCTAAAGTCTCGTGTAGTTCCAAAAAAAATTCACCCAATTCAGGACCATATTTATTTTTGAAATTTACATTACAAAATTCACATATTTTATTTGAGTCGGTCAATTTTTTCTTATAAGTTTTGTAATCAAAAATAATTTGATGTTTTTCTCTTAAAAGGTGTACTACAAATTCGTATTGTTCAGTTTTAACCTGACCAAAAAGTGAAAAAATATGATTATATTCTTCGGTAAAGATTGTAACTTCTTTAGATATTCTATTCCCCCAATAATTTAACGAATTTGAAATTATAATTGGTTGCTTTGATTAACTTAAAGAAGGCAATTTGTAGGCTAAGTGTTCAGGAATTATTGGTTCTAAAAAATTAATATAATTAATTCTAACTCCCACCTGTAAATTATTCCGGTCATAAACATCATTGCTTATTTCTGATGGCTTCAGTACACCCGTTACAATTCTTCCATGACCAAAGATGCCTTTTTTTCCTGCTTCTTTAGACCATAGTACAACATCATCACCTCTCCTTAAAAAATCTAAATTTTTATTAACGGCTACATAATAATCAGCATTTCCATCATTGCTTTTGAAATTTCTTAAATCGGTAGATATGATAATTATATGGCTCATTTCTTAACTTGTAGGCTCCGTTAAGTATAAGAAACGTAGGGCAGTTGTAAGCTATACTTTTCTGATTAAGCTAAAGCCTAATTTTTAATTTTTGTTATTTATCTTTTCTCGTTTTTAAATATACCAAATTTAAAAATTTGGCGACTTGGCAAATACACACAGACCTTTTCGATTAAGCACTTTTTGCCCTATTTTTTTATACATTATTGGCAATAGTTTTTTTTTAGTAAATCTATTAACAATATAAATTATAGGCGCAATTAGAATTAATAAATACCAATAATTTTTGTCGCTCCTTTTATTCAAGTAAAACTGTTTTGATTTCTTTTCTGTTTTAAAGGATGTTTTTTTATTATCAATAGTAACTTGGTTATAATTTATTTGATTATCATATAAATTAAACATGAAGGTGTTTGTAATATCAAATAAATCTGTGCCGTTAAAAATTATGAGATAATTATTTTGATGAGAATGACCAATGCTTTCTAATTCTTTAAACTTTAGAAATTGAAGTAAATTTCCATTCTTGCCCTTTAGAATAAGATTTTTGTTAATGTATTCATTAAACGTGTTTTCAAAATCTTTTTTGGAGGTAGAACTTTCTAATGAAGGATTAAATTTCATTAAAGCATTTCGCATAGACCAAGGAAGTTCTGCCATAACCTCAACTGTATTTTCCTTTTGAATATAGGTAAAAAAAGCTTCATTTGGTTCGTGTGCAAATCCGAAATTACTAAATAAGCAAAAGAAATAAAAGATTAAAACCGCTCTCATTTATCCACCAATTTTAAAATCATTTGAAGGTGTACCTCTAAAGTATCTCGGAATGCTTGGGAAATCATCTGTAATTACATAATAATAAGTACCTTCTGGATATTCTGGTGTAATCCCCGTTCTTCCATTTGCTTCATCCAATGTTCCTAATCCGCTTACAAATTCATAGTCGTTAGAGTAAATTCCATTATAAATATCGCAAGGTGCAGTAATTCCGTCTCCAGTCCTATTTCCTGACTTTAATTGATAACTTGATGACATTTCAATAACATTAGATGAGTTGTCTGTTGCTGTTGTATATGCATATTTGTAATAAATAGGAAAGCCATCAGCAGCATAACCAATCAAACTCATTTGGTCGGTTGGAATATTTAAATTTTGAAGGAAAAGAATTGGTGACCCATGATAATGGTATTTCCCTGTAGGTTGAACGTGTGCATTATTACAATCTAAACCCAAATTTACATTTAGAGCTTCTAAATTCCATTCCCAGTTTACGTTCGCACTCATTATCCCTTCGTGTGGAAAAGGTTCCGCTGCTACTGGGTCTAGTTCTACTCCATTTAATAAAACTCCAAAAGAATATTGAGGTCCTACACCTGTCCCTTGACCTGTTGTTGATAAAAGTGGTGTTAAAGTAGCTGATACAACAGGGTTTAATGGAATGTTATAACTTTCAGACTGTTCAGAAATAGCGTTAGGGTTTAACGAACCTTGTCCGCCACCAAAAAGGCCTACCATATGGTTAGGAATACTATTTGAGGTAATTGTTCTTGTTGTGCCAGATGTTGTTTCTTGAAATTGGGAAGTAAATGTTAAGGAAACATTACAAGCGCCTCTTGAATCATCAAGAACTTGGTCTGTAGCACAGTTTTCTGTTGTAGGTGTATCGTTATCATCTTTATTACAACTAAATATTATTAAAAATGAAACGATAAGGAAACTTAATTTTTGTAAACGCATTGATTGTATATTTGTATTTAATTTATTAGACTTTGTTT
This sequence comes from uncultured Flavobacteriaceae bacterium, assembly GCA_947486785.1. Taxonomy (GTDB): domain Bacteria; phylum Bacteroidota; class Bacteroidia; order Flavobacteriales; family Flavobacteriaceae; genus Maribacter_C. The sequence continues at coordinate 15,445 of CANKUU010000027.1, forward strand.
TAACCAAAAGGTTTAATTTTGGAACACTTGGTTTAAATTACCGCCAACGCTCAGTATATGAAAAGTAGCGGATTTTTGAGCACTAACTTTTCGGTTAAACACTTACCATAATTAATAGTCTTTTACTTTCAATTTTGAACTAAATCCGCTATAGCTTATACCCATTGTTGCCTACTGGTTTTTTCCGTTCTGCTTGGTTTACAGCGTTGGCAAAGACATACTCTTTTGCAATTTTTGGCTTGAGCATTGGCATATTCCATGATTCATATTGTCTTTAATCCCAATTCCTTCAAGTAACTATTGTGTTTTTCTAAAGCTTTTTTAGCTTTTTTATCAATGTCAATCAATTTTTTATTGACTTCTTGTAAGTCGATTTTTTCTTCAGGTTTAGCAGTGCTTACGTACCTAGAAATGTTTAGGTTAAAATCATTTTTCTCAATTTCTTCCATAGTTACCCTTCGGGCGTAGCGTTCTACTTTTTCTGGACGGTTTTTATAGGTTTCTACTATTTTCTGAATATCATTGGGTTCGCCATCTTCTCCTGTTCGCAAATGGTTTTGACGTTTTTCTTTTTTATAATGCTCGCTCGCATTGATAAATAGCACATCGTCCTCTTTTTTACATTTCTTTAAAACCAAAATACATACAGGAATTCCTGTGGAAAAGAACAAATTAGAGGGTAAACCTATAACGGTGTCGATATTACCATCTAACAGTAATTTTTTTCTAATACGAGCTTCTGCACCTCCTCTAAACAACACACCGTGTGGCAGTATGATTGCCATTGTACCATCGTTACTTAAAAAGTGAAATCCGTGTAATAAAAACGCAAAATCTGCTGCCGATTTAGGGGCTAATCCATAATTTTTAAAACGAAAATCTTCGCCCATTGCTTCGGAAGCATCCCAACGTAAACTAAATGGCGGATTGGCAACAATGGCATCAAAACTTACTTTTTTTGCAGGGTTCATCTCGTTTAAGCTGTCCCAATCATTTTTTAAAGTATCTCCGTGAAATATTTCAAACTCTGAGTCTTTTACACCGTGCAAGAGCATATTCATTCGAGCTAAGTTGTAGGTCGTTACATTTTTTTCTTGCCCGTATATTCTACCTATAGTACCTCCTGCTTTTTCTATTTTATTCTTAACATTTAAAAGCAAAGAGCCCGAACCACAAGTAAAATCGAGTACTTTATTAATCTTTTTCTTTTTACCTGTTTTGGGGTTTTGACTGTCTAAGGTTACTATTTCTGATAGAATGGTAGATAATTGCTGTGGTGTATAAAATTCGCCTGCTTTTTTACCTGAACCTGCCGCAAATTGACCAATTAAATATTCGTAAGCATCGCCTAGTGAATCGCTATCGGTATCAAAATCTTTTATGCCTTCGGCAATTTTAGTGATGATGTTGCATAGTTTTTTATTTCTCTCCTCATAGTTTTTTCCTAGCTTTTCAGAATCTAGGTTAATTTCTGAAAACAGTCCTTTAAAAGCACTTTCAAACGATTCGTTTTCTATGTATTTAAAGCCTTTTTGCAGTGTTTTAAGCAAGTCTGGGTGTTGGGTACGTGCCATTTCAGCAATACTTTGCCACAAATAAGCGGGCTCTATTACATAATGCACTTTTATACGCATTTGCTTTTCAAAATCGGTAATGTATTCTGGGTTTTCTTCGTACCAAACCGATAAAGGGGTGCGGTTGTCTCCTTCTTCAAATATAGGATAATCGCGACCCAATTCTTTTTTTACCGAGCCTTCATAATTGCCCGATAAATAGCGTAAAAAGAGAAAGGAAAGCATATAATCTCGAAAATCATCTGCATTCATTGCGCCTCTTAATTCATTGGCTATATCCCAAAGGGTTTTTCCTAGTGCTTCTTGTTTTTGTTTTGCTGTCATTTTAATTTCTTAATTTCCTTGTCTATATCTCCTAACTCTTGTTGCTCTTGTTTGAGCCTGTTGTTATGAAATGTATCGTATTTATCTTCTGCTAATTTATCGGCTATTTTTTTAGTAACACTTCCTGCATTTTGAAGAACTTCTTGATTGTTAAATTGTAGAAAAGCATCTAGTTTCTCTCGCCAATCTTTCATAAACATTTGGCTGTGGTTTTTTGCTTGAAGTTCTGCATAATCCAAGTACATAGTAACGATACGATTGAGCGTATTTAATTCTTTTTTGTTTAAGTAGTTCTTTGAAATGCTAACATCTTGTTTTCTAACCTTAGAACCTTTAAAAGAGGTTAAACCCATATTGTTTTTACTGGCATCGCTTCGTTGAGCGATTACTTCGGCAGCTGTATTGCCGGTCGCTGCATAAATAAGTTTGTTTTGTACTACTTTAAAGAACTCTTGTGTTTCTTCGGCTTTTGGCGAATAATCTACAGCAAGGGCATAGATATCCGTTATTTTACGGTAAAAGCGTTTTTCGCTAGAGCGTATATCACGTATTTGTTCAAGTAACTCATCAAAATAGTCTTTGCCGAATGGATTATCTGGATTTTTAAGTTTTTGATTATCTAGTACAAACCCTTTTCTTATTAGTTCTGTTAATTGTTTGGTAGCCCAAATTCTAAAATGAGTTCCACGAATAGAGTTTACACGATAACCTACAGAAATAATCATATCTAGATTGTAAAAATCTAAGGTTCTTTGTACTTCTCGATTTCCTTCTATTTGAACTGTTGCAATTTTTGCAACAGTTGCTTGTTCTTCTAACTCTCTTGTTTCATACACATTTTTGATATGCCTAGAAATACCACTCTTATCAATGCTAAACAGCGCTGCCATTTGATTAATGTTGAGCCAAATGGTTTCATCTTTTAACAATACATCTACTTTTACTTCACCATTTTCGTTGGTGTAAAGCAAAAAATTATTGGTATTTAGTTCTTTACTCATACCGCTAACTCATTTATAGTAGGAAACATTTGTTGCATCAAGCCTTTTTTATGCTCTTTTAAGCCTGCTATTTTTTGATTTTGTGCTTCTATGGCTTCATCTAAAGTTGATAAACAGTCGGCTATTTTTTGTTGTTCTTTTGGATCTCTTGGTTTTAAAATATCAAGCTTAGAATAGATAGAAATCCAATGTCTTTTATGTGTACTTACTTCAAAATTTAAGTTTTGAATAGTTTCAAATAAGAATTGAATATTATTGTTATCTTTAGCAAGTAAAATTTTCATTGCAGAAGATTTAACTTTGAAAGGGAAGTTTACAAATTTTGTGGCAGTAGTAAAATCATCAAAAATAATAACAGGAAGGTCATTACTGAATATTCCTTCTTTCTCAATTGTATAACCTAAGATAAAAGTTTTACCTGCTGTTAAAACAGGAGTTTCATATTTATCATTATAAGCAGTACTACTAACTAGATATGGTGTTGGTTGTAAATAATCAAGACATTTGTCTAAAGTAGTTTCCTCCCAATCCCCATCCTTTTTAAACTCAGGAAAGCGGTATTTGGGTTGTGTTTCGCCATCGGCAGGAAATAATTGTTGCAGTAAACCTTTTTTGTGGTCTTTTAAATGCGCTAGTTTGTCCGTTTCGGCTGTAATTAACGTATCTAAGGAAGAAAGACAGTCGGCTATTTTTTGTTGTTCTTTTGGGTTTTTGGGTATAGCAAACTCATATTTGATAAAATTTTTCCCATTTATAGAATTGATTGTTGCGCCTAAATCAGCTTTCACCTGACTAGTATAACTTTCTGTTTGAAATAATTGAAAAACAAAACTTGCATTATTCGCTCTAAATATAGTCATAAACGCACCGTGAGTGGCTAATGGTAGATTTTTAGGTATGATTGCGTTTTTACCTATTAATCTCTTGGAACCATTTCTTACACATATAAGAATATCATTAGGCTCAGCTAAATTAGCTCCTTTTACATCAGGTCTTACAAAAACACAATCGTCTAAAAGTATTTGACCATTTTGTACATTTGAAGACCTTAAAACTAACAAGCCTTCTTTACAAACATCTTTTGGACTATATGTTAATCCATTAACTAGTTTACCTAGATTAGATAATTTTTCCACAGCCCAAACTCCATCATTCTGAAACTCAGGAAAACGCAATTTAGGTACTACCCGTTCGGCTCCGCTCAGGGCAGGTTTTTGTTTTTTATTATTCATACGTGTTTAGTCCTGTTTGTTAGTTAATGGGTGTTGCTCTACCAATTCTTGCAATTCGTTTTCGTTATGGCTATCGGGTATACCTAAGAATTCTAAAGTGTAATTGTCTTTAAATAGCTGTGTTGCTTTTGGGTGCATTTCTCTTAGCGCTGCCAAGAGTTTTGGGTTTTGCGTGCTGTTTCTTTCAAAAAGTGCCACATTTATTTTTAGTAATAAGGCATCAAAAGTAATTTGATTGGTATATAGCGGTGTTTTACTCATACGCGTTAAGTCCTATTATTTTTTGTCCTTCGGCTAGTTTATTTAATACAGGTATTAAGTCTTCCATTAAAGCCAATTCTTTTACCCTGCGGTCTTTCCAACCTAGCTCTAGCGGTGCTAACAAATCGGTGAGTTTTTCGCCATCAAAAATTAATCGGCTCATTATTTCTTCTACAAAAGCATTCAGGTTTTCGGGGGCTAAATGATGTTTAGTCGCTATTTCTTTTAACGCATTGGCAGATTTTTGGTCTTTAAATTTTTGATAGCCTTCTCGTATTTCTTTTTCGGTAGAGCCATTGCCCATTTTTAAGGTGTCGATATAAGCAACAATATCGTCACGTTCGCCTAGTAAATTGGCACTAGAGCTTAATAGATTTACCAATTGTACACGTGTCATTTTATGTTTAGACGATGTGTTTTGGGTGTATTTGGCAATGAGTCCCATAATATAGTCGTAATCTATTATGGCAGAAGCAAATAGTACAAATTCAAAATTAAGTTGTTCTATGGCCGGAGGCACATTGTCGCCTCCTTTGTCTTGTAATGCTTTTAAACGTTTTGAAGTATCTAAGTATGCCGATTTAAAAGAGCGTAAATCTTCATTGGGCAATAATTTTTCTATGGTATGCGCTTGGGTATCTTCTAGGTCGGTATATTGGTCTAGTTGGGTTTTTAAACGTTGTACTTCTTTAAATGTATTTACAAACTCGGCTCGCGCTAGGTCTCCTTTTAAATTATCTACTTCGGAGGCTTTGCACTCCAAACCATTAGCACGCATAAAGTCTTCTAATTTAGCCACCGCTTCTTTGTATTTTACAATAACTTTAGGCGCAGCATCTACCAACCATATTTCTTTTGGGTTGTCTGTTTCTTCTCCAGAAAAACGTATCATTGCTTTATCTACTTCGTCTTCTTGGTGTTTAAAATCGAGTATATTTCCATAAGGTTTAGTGTCGTTGATTACCCGATTGGTTCTAGAAAAAGCTTGAATTAAACCGTGGTATTTTAGGTTTTTATCTACATACAAAGTATTGAGATACTTAGAGTCGAAACCTGTTAAGAGCATATCTACCACAATCAATACATCTATCTTTTTGTGATGCGGATAGTCTTTGTTGTTGAATTTTTGGAATTTAATACGTTGCTGTACGTCTTGATAATACAAATCGAACTCATTAATCGTATGATTGGTATTGTATTGTAGGTTGTATTCGTTTATAATTTTAATAAGTGCTTTTTTCTTCTTTTTAGGCTCCTTTTGGTTGTCGTGTTTTTCTTGTTGTAAATCTTCTTGTATTTGTTTAATGTCTTTATTGCCTTCGGCAGGAGGCGAAAACACACAAGCGATGTTTAGAGGTCTGTAGTCTTCGTTTTCTCTAATATATTCTGCTTGCAAGTCGCTAAAGAGCTCGTAATATGCTATGGCATCATTAATAGATGAGGTGGCAAGAATACTATTAAAACGCCTATTGTGGGTGGCATTGTCGTGTTTTTCTAAAATGGCTTGTGCGACAGCTATTTTATGCATATTACTTTTGGTATCTATCTCTTTATCGGGTTTAAAATAGTCGATATGAAAGCGCAATACATTTTTGTCTTCTATTGCGTGGGTAATAGTGTATGCGTGCAATTCTTTCTGAAAAACATCTTTGGTGGTTTTGTAGCTAGCTATTTTGCCTTCTATAGTTCTATAGGTAGCGTTTTCTTCAAAAATAGGCGTACCTGTAAATCCGAACAATTGTGCCTTTGGAAAAAAGGCTTTAATGGCATCGTGATTGTCGCCAAACTGAGAACGGTGGCATTCATCAAAAATAAAAACAATGCGTTTGTCTTTTAAGCCCGATAATCTATCGTAATAGGTAGGTTTATTGTCTTCCTTTTGTTGGGTGTTGCGTTTGCTATTTTGGTTAAGTGCTAAACCTAGCTTTTGTATGGTAGTTACAATAACTTTGTCGGCATAGTCTGTAGAAAGCATCCGTTTTACTAGGGTTTCGGTGTTGGTATTTTCTTCTACACTACCTTCTTGAAATTTGTTAAACTCTTGTCTTGTTTGGCGGTCAAGGTCTTTTCTGTCAACTACAAATAAGCATTTTTCAACATTAGGATTTTGTTTTAAAAGCGTAGCGGCTTTAAAAGAAGTAAGTGTTTTTCCACTTCCTGTGGTGTGCCAAATATATCCGTTTCCTCTGTCTTGTTCTATGCAATCTACAATGGCTTTTACCGCATAAATTTGATACGGTCGCATCACCAATATTTTTTGTTCGGTTTCCACCAAAACCATATAGCGACTTATCATTTCGCCCAAGGCGCATTTAGACAAAAACTTTTCTGTAAATTCGTTAAGGTGGTTTACTTTAGTATTATCTTCATTTGCTAAAGTATAAACAGGTAAAAATTGTTCGTCTGCATTGAAAGCAAAGTGTTTATTATTGTTGTTAGAAAAATAAAAAGTTTTGTGTTTGTTGCTTACAATAAACAACTGCATAAAACACATTAACGAATTGGTATATCCGTTTCCTGAGTCGTTTTTATAGTCTACAATCTGTTGCATTGCCCGATTGGGGCTAATTTCTAAGGTTTTTAATTCTATTTGTACAACAGGTACTCCGTTGATAAGTAAAATAACATCGTACCGATGGTTGCTATTTTCGGTATTCATTCGAAGTTGATTGATGACTTCAAATTCATTTTTGCACCAATCTTTAATATTTACAAGGGTATAATGTAAAGGAGTACCATCTTCTCTAGTAAGTGTATTTGTTTTTCTTAAAAAACTTGAAGCCTTAAATACGTCAGGGTTTATAATCTCAATTAAAAGTTTATCAAATTCGCCATCGGTTAAATTTACTCTATTGAGTGCTTCAAATTTTTGTCTAAAGTTCTGTTCTAACGCTTCTTTAGTTCTTATGTCTTTGCGATAGGTATATTTTAAATCTTGTAATTTCCCTACAAATCCATATTCTATATCTGCTTCTTTTAGAATGTCCATTCAATCTTCCTTTAGTAATGCTTTTACTTCAACCTTTAAGATTAATGAAATCTCGAACAGCGTTTCTAAACTTGGTTGTCTTCAGTTCTGAGCATAAGCGTTAACCATAATGTAGCTCTTTCCCAACTGTTCTGCCAACCAGATTTTTTAAATTCCTTTTTCGTCTATAACCTCTTTTATTCGGTTGATTTTGAATATTTTTAATTCCGTCTACTAATGTAAATAAACCATTTTCAATTTCTCACTAAATGAGTATATAAATAATCATTCTATTTGTGTGTTAGTGGGAAAATGGAAGCTCTTTTTATTTTGTTTGGCACGAGCAAAATGAAATGTGATTGCCTGTGCGGTTGGCTTTTGTAGTTCAAATGTTCAATTTAGCAACTGCATTACTTACAAGGTTTTGTAGGCTTCCCTAAAAAGGGGAAGCCTACAAAACCTTGTTTACTCATACCTGTATTTTGTTGAGCTAAGGTACTATATTTTCTTAACCAATAGGAAATGGTTGTTCTAGGAACATCATATTTCTTAGAAGCAAAGTTAGTGGATATTTGTCCGTTTAGAATTTGGTCAACGACGAAAAGGTACGTTTCTAAAGTTACTTTTTGATAGCTTTTTTTTCGCTAGTAGTCTTTTTGTGTTTTCATAAGTGACTATAATTAATGGTTTAATTTTTAGTCAACCTATTTCAGGAAAGTTCATTTTCAACATGTTCGTTAAGGGACATGGTTTACACAAGTTAAAGGTTAGACTTTACACTAAATTAGTTTCTAACCTTATTGATTGTTGTTTATTTCTAAGATGTTTTTCCTCAAAGTAACCTAAAAATACATTTCTATAATACACTTTCCAAATTGCATTGCCAAGTTCTTCAATTGCAACGAGTTTACCTTTTAAAGCAGCGGATATATATACCCAATAATAAGATTTCCATCTCACAGCTCCACTTTGTGTTACTTTGAGTATTTTATACTTGGTGTCATACTCAAAGTTGGGTATTCTTTCGGGGAAGGGTCTAGTAGAGAAATTGTGTATATCAGCAGGTGTTTTCATATCTAAGGCTTCATGTGGTCTTACGTTATTATATTGTTTTACAAAGTAAGACCGTTGCAAGGGATTGATTAATTTCTTGATATTTTGTATTCTTCTTTTATGGAATTATTAAATCAACCAACCTTAGCGGATAGCATTTGTGATCTTCGTTCACGAAAAATAAAGCGTACATTTTTCACACAGATAAATACAATTATAAATTGGGAACCTATTAAAGCTATTCTCAACCTTCATTATACCAAG
>CANKUU010000028.1 GCA_947486785.1 uncultured Flavobacteriaceae bacterium
CAATCAAATTTGAAACAACAAATACCACGCAGTTAACTCTTTTTTACTAATTCCTTATGTCGAACTCAGGTTAAAAATTTAAAAATAACTTTAATGACGCTCTGAAACCATTTTAAGAATTTTGCCAATGAAGAAATGAATTCGGATAGATGTGGTTGAATGAGAGATGCTATTCGTTTTGTATTTCATTTGCTGGAAGGCAAAAAGAGAGAAATTAATTAAAGCACTCAAAGTTGGAGAAAGTATTGATTTTATTAAAAGTTTAGATCCAAAATTTGAGCAACAAACAAAAGGGTTATTGGCAATTGCTTGTTCTAGGATACTTCTGTAAATCTTAAAAGATTTACAGAATGTGATGTATTTGCAAAGTTAAGTGCCAGCGGACGTAATTATGCGCAGCCTAAACTGTTGTAGTCATTATTCCTCAAGACTAATAAACTCGTCTTTATGAAATTTTAGTAACTCATTAGGGTTTAGTCCAAACCGTTTTTTGAATTGCGTACTAAAATAAGATGCGCTTTGAATGCCAACAGAGAAGCGTACATTGTTTATATCTACTTCTTCTTTATTTTTAATTTTTCTATATGCTTCAAGTAAGCGCACTTCGAGTATAAATTTTACAGGAGTTAATCCTGTTAGTTTTTTTATGACTCTAATTAATTGCCTTTGACTTAAGCCAATTTCGTTTGCTAATTCTGTCACACCAAAATTTTCATTATCACAATTTTTGAGAACAATTTCTTGTAATTTTTTAACAGTCTTAACATCTATGCTGCTGGTTTCCGTTGAAATATCTTCGCCGTTACTCGAAGACCATTTTTCACGAGCTTTTTTGTTATTTATGAGTGAATTAATTCTTGCTATTAACTCATCTTTATTAAATGGCTTAACAATGTAGTCGTCTACTCCTATATTAAAGGCTTTAATTTTACTTTCATCTTTATCTTTTGCAGTTACGAAAACGAACGGAATATGCTCTCGATTATTCATTTTACGCACTTTTTCTTTTAGTTCAAAACCATCCATTTCTGGCATCATAACATCAGATAAAATAAGGTCATAACCATTATTTTTTAACATGTTAATTGCTTGTACACCATTAAAAGCAAACGAACATTCATAAAATTTATCAAAGATTTGCTTGTAAAAACTACACATTTCTGCATTATCCTCAACTACAAGCAGTTTGTTTAAAGATTTATTTAAAAGTTTTTTAGGTTTATTATTTTTTGATTTTTCACTTTTAGGTTGACTTTTTTCTTCGAAATTTATAATTGTTGATTGGTTGGGCAGGGTTAGCGTAAAGGTGCTGCCTTGTTGTATGATACTTTCAACCTGTATGTTGCCGTTCAGTAGCTCTGTGTATTCTTTAACTATAGCTAGTCCAATTCCGAAACCGTCAATGTTAGCACCAGTTTCTGCTCTATTAAATTTATCAAAAATGTACTTTTTGTTTAGATCATCGATTCCAATACCATGATCTATTATTTGAATTGAAAGAGTTTCACTTGTATGACTCACCACCATTTTTATTTCTGAATCTGGATTAGAGAATTTTATAGCATTGTGAATTAAGTTATTTAAAATGCCGGTTAAAATTTTGGGATCTGAATTTATGGTATGATTGGTCGGGAGCTGTGCTGTAAATATCAGCTGAATATTTTTCATTAAAGCCGCTCCTTCAAAGTTGAAAAATACCTTTTTTAAAAATGGTAAAATATTAAGATTTTGGGTAGAAATGGTGGTTTTTGTTTTCTCGTCTTTTAAGAGTCTGATAATATCGGACATTCTATTTAAAATGCCTTGGCTACTATTCTTAATTTTATTGATGTACAATTTAAAATTTTCAGGTTCAATTTGTTGATTAGAAATAAGCTGAAGATGACCTAAAATTAATGTTAATGGTGTTCTAAGCTCGTGGGCCACAGTAAGCAAAACGTTCGTTTTAAAATTATTAAATTCATATTGTTTCTCTAATTTTAAGGCTACCTCTCTTTTTTCTCTTTTTAATTTTGTGCTATACCATTGGAATAGCCCAAGACATAAGAGAATGAGCATTGATCCGTAGGTAATTAAAGATTTTATTTTAAATTCATCTTCAATAGATTGCCGTTTTTTATCCTCTTCCATTAAAGCAACCTCTAACAGGTGAACGTCTTTCTCGTTCTTTGAAAATGTATTTAGATATTTTTTTGTCGCCTCGTAATATTTGTCTTTATGGTAAATTAATTTTTCTACGTCATTTTTTAGGGCGTACAATTCAATAAACCCTTTATGAACTCTTACGAGTTTTTCTTCATCTTTGCGTTTCGTATAATTTTTATAGGCCTCTTTAAGATGTTTTTCTGAATTATTTAGTTGACCAACTTTTGCGTATGCCACGCCAAGAATTAAATCAATCACATCTTTTTTAAAATATCTCAAGTCATCGAAATGATGATTTTTTATTGGTAAAGAATCAAAGTGCGCTAGTCTTTCAAAAAATAATTCTCCGTATTTAATTGCTTCGTGATATTTACCTAAATCATAACTGTAGTGTACTGATAGTTCATGCAAAGGGTAAAGAATTGCAAACGATTTAACGCCTTCTAGTTCAATTTCTTTAATATTATCTAGTAATAAAGGTTCTATAGAATCGATCATCGCGTTATTTCTGAACATTCTGGCGTAAGACCCGTTAAGATTCATCAGATCCTCCCATCGATTATATCTCCTAAAAATACGTCTGGCTTTATTGTGGTAGTATTTGGCTTTGTCGTAATTGCGATAATTCATGTACATCGCAATATGATAATATGCTTTGGCTAGTGTGATAGAGTCTTTAATGTCTGGCAGAAGTTTCATTATGCCAGCAACAGACTGGTGCCTGCTCGATAACGTATAGGCTTTGGTAAGGTGTAAAGAATCTAATGCGAGTGAGTCTACTTTAAAAGAATTAGTGCTTAGTTCTGAGGTAGTTTTTTGCTGGCTGCAACTCAGAAATAAAACGGCCAAAATTATCAAAATACTAGGTCTTAACATTTCTTCTACAATAATATTATTTGATTAAAAGCATGTCTATTCAAGCTGATAAAAGAAAACTCTTGAGCTAAATCCTCTTTTGATTGATTAAATATAAGGCTTTATATGGTGTAAAATGCCAATGTGTTAAAAAGAGCAATGAAATGGCGTAAATGAGAACATAAGCGACAAAATGAGTAAAATATTGACCATTGAAGGAAATTTATTGTAAAGTTCTGTCCGTAACTTTACTTAAAATCAAAGCCATGCCTGCAAACAAAGTAAATGGAATTAAAGTGATACAGTTAAACACAAACGATAAAGAGAGGCTAAAATCAAATGTTTTAGGTTATTCTTCTAAAGATCCTGAACAAGCTGTAATATTTGAGCTCGCTTCATTGATTGATAATTTTTCAGTCAAAAAAGAATTTCAATGGCATTTTGAGCTTCAGGTTGAAACTCAATTTTCTGCCTTCGACTTAAATAAAATAAAAGAAGAACTTGATCTTCAAGATTTAATAGATTTAAGCGTAACTGAGTTTTTAAACGAGAATTGTAACCTAGTGAAGGTTGCGAGCTATCTTCAAGACGGTTATTATCATTACCATTGGTATTTAAGTTCTAATATGTTAGATCTAGTTAAATTTGAAAAATGGTTTAGCAATCAAACCATGGTGAATAATAGAGATCTAAGGTTTGAGGTTTCTAAAGACCCAAATTGGGAAAATATCATTAACGGATTAGTTGCGGTAAATAAGAAAATATACGGTTGGTCTGAGTACTTGTCGTTAGACGATTCTTATTTCAAAAAGTACGCTTCTAAATAATTAAATTTTGAGTTATTAGAAAAAAGGTATAAATCCGTTTGTTTCTAAAGGTCATTCTCATTTTTTATATCTTATTGATAGCTTGTTTTTTATGAATAAAACTGGCCTTTTCATTTTTTATTCAAATAATTCCATTACAAACCGCAAACTTTATTGAAATCGTTGGTTGTTTATTTTATGTATTTCAATTTAGTTATATTCTTCTCTTTGTGAATTTGAATTCAAACTGTTGTAAATTAATTAGTTAGTCTATTAATTTGTAAGGTCATTGTGTTTTGGTCAACTGACACGTTGTGTCTAAAAAATATTTCAGACAGTCTTTTGAGTAAATGTCAATTTACTTTGATAATTTTGAATGTGTCAAAAGAAGCTTTTTTATCTTATTTATCTTTCGAAAAGAAATACTCTGAGCACACGATAGTTGCTTACAAGAGAGATATTACTGAGTTTTATGAATTTTGTAGAGCGCATTTTCAAATTGAAACTATTGAAGAAGTTGATTATGTGTTAATTCGTAGTTGGGTTGTTGCCTTGGTTGACGAGAATGTTTCAAATAGAACCATTAATCGGAAGATTTCATCTTTGAAAGCATATTATCGTTTTCTACAACGTATAGGTCGCACAAGTGTGAATCCGCTTGCTCATCACAAGTCACTTAAAGTATTGAACACTATCGAAGTTCCATTTTCTGAAAAAGAAATGCAACAAGTTCTTGAACAGACTTCTTTTGAAAATTCTTTTGAAGGGCGGCGAGATAAATTGATTATTGAGCTACTATATACAACCGGTATAAGAAGAGCTGAATTAATTAATATGAAAATTAATGATATTGATTTAAATCGAAATACGGTTTTGGTTTTGGGAAAGAGGAATAAAGAACGGATTGTGCCTCTTTTAGATACAGCTATAATTGCATTTAAAGAATATTTTGAAAAAAGAGAGGAATTAGTATCAATAGTTGATGGAAGTTATGTTTTTCTTTTAAAATCTGGGCGCAAGATATACGACACACTCGTTTATAGGGTTATTCATAAGTATATCAGTAAAGTTTCAACAAAGTTGAAAATTAGTCCACATATTTTAAGGCATACCTTTGCTACACATTTGTTAAGCAAGGGTGCAGATATAAATTCTGTAAAGGAATTGTTAGGTCATGCAACTTTAGCTTCAACTCAAATATATGCTAGAAATAGCATTTCGGAACTAAAAAGAGTACATCAAAATGCGCATCCAAGGAGTAAGAAATAGAATATAAGTTTCAAGATGTATTGTTTTGTGCTGCCAGAATTATGGTAGTATTTTTTATTTTTTTGGAGTTAAATAGTAGCGAAATCTCGACAATAGAATTTTTAGAAATACTGGATGTGCCCCTATTTGTTAATATAACAGGACTATTTTTTAGGATGAATTGGTTAGTGCGACTTTTAAAAATGTTATTTTGAATAAATCCAAGGTTTGTTGTGCTATTTGTTATTTTCTAAAAAATTACGTGTGATTAACTACCTTATGAAGCATGATGTAGTCTTTTTAAAATTAAATAATTAAAAAATAAAGACACCTCAAAAGCAGGATCATCTTTCTTTAGGTGAAAAGACAAGTATGTTTTTTGATGCTAGCCCTTGTTTAAAATTGAATTCTTGGTTTTTGTTGTGAATATATAATATTGGAAAGTAAATATAATCGCTTGCTCAAGAAGTGAAACTAGTTTGGGCTAAAGTAGATCATTGTTTATTAAAAATTTGAAATCACATATCCAATTTTGAAAAAGAAAAATAAAATGAATTATTGAGGAAAAAACTTAGAGTAATAAAATGAGCAAGATAAAAGGCGGTGAAAATAAGATGCAGGAATACTTTAATTATCATCTATTCATCTAAAGCGCCGATCCATAATTTTTTAGGGTAACTGAATACATATCTTTTTATGTTTAAAATCGTTTGGAGAAATTTAATTCATTGTCTCTGCTGGTAATTTCTTTATTTTTTCTCTTAAATTTGAAATGGTTATTTCCAAAGAAGATTATCACTTTAGGCTTTCTTGTAAATACGTGAAGATATAGGTATAATGTAAAGGAAGTGTAAATTGTCTCTGGAGCTTATAGAAACTATGTTAGGCATTAGAAAGAGAGCTAAAAAATTATTAGGAATTGACCACAGCAATTTCTTGATTAAAATTTTCAATATTTTGTTTTGTTTAAACAAAAAAACATATACATTTGCAATCCGTTAGAAATAGCGGACTTTTTTATGTTTAAAAAAGTAAAAAGCCGATGTAGCTCAGCTGGCTAGAGCAGCTGATTTGTAATCAGCAGGTCGTGGGTTCGAGTCCCTCTATCGGCTCCATATTAACAAAGTTCATTGTTTATTGAAATTATTTTAAAGAAAAGGGGAGATACTCAAGCGGCCAACGAGGGCAGACTGTAAATCTGCTGACTATGTCTTCGCAGGTTCGAATCCTGCTCTCCCCACATCTTAAAAAAAAATAGTTCATTGAATTGAATTATAGAATGCGAGAGTAGCTCAGTTGGTAGAGCGTCAGCCTTCCAAGCTGAATGTCGCCGGTTCGAACCCGGTCTCTCGCTCTAAAATGAGTTTGCGTCTGCGCTCTAGGTGCTTAGTGTTTAGGACTTAGAACTCAACAAGCCGACGTAGCTCAGGGGTAGAGCGTTTCCTTGGTAAGGAAGAGGTCACGAGTTCAAATCTCGTCGTTGGCTCAATAGTTAAAAATTTTGTACACACACTAATATAAACATAAGAATAAATTCATTAAAAATGGCAAAGGAAACTTTTGATCGTTCCAAACCGCACTTAAATATTGGTACAATTGGACATGTCGATCACGGAAAAACTACATTGACTGCAGCTATTACTACGGTTTTGGCAAACGCAGGATTATCAGAACTTAGAAGTTTTGAATCTATTGACAACGCTCCTGAGGAGAAAGAAAGAGGTATTACAATTAATACGTCACATGTAGAGTATTCTACTGCTAATCGTCACTATGCACACGTTGATTGTCCTGGTCACGCGGATTACGTTAAAAACATGGTTACTGGTGCTGCTCAGATGGATGGTGCTATTCTTGTTGTTGCTGCTACTGATGGTCCTATGCCACAAACACGTGAGCACATATTATTAGGTCGCCAAGTTGGTATTCCAAGAATAGTTGTTTTCATGAATAAGGTGGATATGGTTGATGATGATGAGCTTTTAGAGCTTGTTGAAATGGAGATCAGAGAATTGCTTTCTTTTTACGAGTATGATGGTGATAACGGTCCTGTTGTTGCTGGTTCTGCACTAGGTGCTTTAAATGGTGAGCAAAAATGGGTTGATACGGTAATGAAATTAATGGAAGAAGTTGATGCATGGATCGAGCTTCCAAAGAGAGATGTTGATAAAGATTTCTTAATGCCTGTTGAAGATGTGTTTACGATTACTGGTCGTGGTACAGTAGCAACTGGACGTATTGAAACAGGTATCGCAAATACTGGTGATGCTGTTGATATTATTGGTATGGGTGCTGAAAAACTTTCTTCTACTATTACAGGAGTTGAGATGTTTCGTAAAATATTAGATAGAGGTGAAGCTGGTGATAACGTTGGTATCTTGTTAAGAGGTATAGAAAAATCTCAGATTTCTAGAGGTATGGTAATCTGTAAGCCAGGTTCTGTAACTCCTCATGCTAAATTTGAAGCTGAAGTTTATATTCTTAAGAAAGAAGAGGGTGGTCGTCATACGCCATTTCATAATAATTATCGTCCTCAATTTTATGTAAGGACTACAGATGTTACAGGTACTATTAATCTTCCTAGTGGAGTAGAAATGGTTATGCCTGGTGATAACCTAACTATTACTGTTGAGTTGTTATCTCCTATTGCATTGAGCGACGGACTACGTTTTGCGATTCGTGAAGGTGGTAGAACTGTAGGAGCTGGTCAGGTTACTAAAATTTTAGATTAAAATTTAATTTATATTACATTAAGGGTGTTCTGTCTCTGGCAGAATACCTTTAAATGTAAATACGGGTGTAGCTCAGTTGGTAGAGCACTGGTCTCCAAAACCAGGTGTCGGGAGTTCGAGTCTCTCCTCCCGTGCCAAGAGAAAAGGTGAATTTTTCATTTTGTTTTAAGTGTATAAAAAACCACATTAATGTTAACATATATAAAGGAGTCATACGAGGAACTAAAGAACAATGTCACTTGGCCTACCCGGGCAGAATCATCAAACTTAATGGTTATTGTGGCTGTTTTTTCTGTTTTGTTCGCTCTTGCTACTTGGGGAATTGATACTCTTTTTAGTAAGGTGATTAAATTATATTTTGAGAAATTCGTAAACTAAGCCGAATACTATGTCAGAAGTGTTAGAGAAAAAGTGGTATGTAGTTCGGGCTGTAAGTGGTCAAGAGAATAAAATCAAGGGATACATCGAGAGTGAGGTATCAAGGTTAGGGTTCTCAGATTATTTAGATGAAGTTTTGGTTCCGACGGAGAAAGTTGTCCAAATTAGAAACGGAAAGAAAACTAGTAAGGAAAAAGTTTATTTTCCTGGTTATATTATGATTAAGGCTAATTTAGGTGGGGAGATGATTCACATCATCAGATCTATAACCAATGTTATTGGCTTCTTAGGGGAAACAAAAGGAGGTGATCCGGTGCCATTAAGAAAATCAGAGGTAAACAGGATGTTAGGTAAGGTTGATGAGCTAACTGTTACTACAGACAACGTAGCGATACCATTTGTTTATGGTGAAACGGTAAAGGTAATAGATGGACCTTTTAACGGTTTTAATGGAACTGTTGAAAAAATTAATGAGGAAAAGCGTAAGCTAGAGGTGATGGTTAAAATTTTCGGTCGAAAAACGCCATTAGAACTAAGTTATATGCAAGTAGAAAAGGTATAATAAAATGTTACATATTTAAGTTGTGTTTGCTTCCAAATTAATACAGCTTCAATTTAATTTTAAATAATGGCAAAAGAAATAGGTAAAGTAGTTAAACTACAAGTTAGGGGAGGTGCAGCGAATCCGTCGCCACCAGTTGGACCCGCCTTAGGTGCTGCCGGTGTTAACATCATGGAATTCTGTAAGCAGTTTAATGCTAGAACACAGGATAAGCCAGGTAAAGTATTACCAGTTGTTATTACGGTTTATAAGGACAAGTCTTTTGACTTTGTTGTAAAAACACCTCCTGCGGCAGTTCAATTGATGGAAGCAGCCAAGATTAAAAAAGGATCTGGTGAACCTAATAGAGTAAAATTAGGAAGTGTAAGCTGGGATCAAGTCAAGGCAATCGCTGAAGATAAAATGGTCGATCTTAACGCATTTACGGTAGAATCAGCAATGAGTATGGTTGCTGGTACGGCTCGTTCAATGGGTATGAAGGTGTCCGGTAAACGACCTTTTTAAAATCTTATTAAAGCACAATTAAATGGCAAAATTGACTAAAAAACAAAAAGAGGCACACGCCAAAATAGAAAAAGATAAACTTTATTCTATCGAGGAAGGGGCTACTTTGATAAAAGAAATAACCAATACTAATTTTGACGCATCGGTTGACTTAGCAGTTAGATTGGGTGTAGATCCTAGAAAAGCAAATCAAATGGTACGTGGTGTAGTAACACTACCTCATGGTACTGGCAAGGATGTTAAAGTTTTGGCTTTGGTTACCCCAGATAAAGAAGCTGAAGCGAAAGAGGCAGGAGCTGATTTTGTAGGTCTTCAAGAGTATTTGGATAAAATTAAGGCTGGATGGACAGATGTGGACGTAATTATTACTATGCCTAGTGTCATGGGTAAATTGGGTCCCTTGGGTAGAGTTCTAGGGCCGCGAGGTTTGATGCCTAATCCAAAAACGGGTACTGTTACTATGAATGTTGCGAAGGCAGTTGCTGACGTAAAGGCGGGTAAAATTGATTTTAAGGTGGATAAGACTGGCATTGTGCATGCGGCAATTGGTAAAGTTTCGTTTTCTGCGGATAAAATTGCTGAAAATGCGAATGAGTTGCTAGATACCTTGAATAAATTGAAGCCAACTGCTTCTAAAGGGGTTTACATGAAGAGTATATTTATGTCGAGTACCATGAGTCCTAGTGTTCAATTAGATCCAAAGACAGTATAATAACCGTTAGTAAAAGTTTTAATTATGACAAGAAAAGAAAAAGCAACGGTTATAGAAGATTTAACTGCTCAATTAGCAGATAGTTCAACCATATATTTAACTGATATTTCTGGTTTAAATGCAACGGTTACGTCTGATTTGAGAAGAGCTTGTTTTAAAGCCGATGTTAAACTCGCTGTAGTCAAAAATACATTGCTTGCAAAGGCAATGGAAGCATCTGAAAAGGAGTTCGGGGAACTACCAGATGTTTTAAAAGGTAATACATCTTTAATGCTTTCTGACGTAGGTAATGCGCCAGCTAAGTTAATAAAGAGTTTTAGAAAAAAATCTGATAAACCATTATTAAAAGGTGCTTTTGTAGAAGAGGCCATTTATGTTGGTGATGAGAATTTAGATGCTTTAGTTAGCATTAAGTCTAAGGAAGAAATGATTGGCGAGATTATTGGTTTATTACAATCACCTGCCAAGAATGTTATCTCAGGACTTAAATCTAGTGGTGGTAAAATTGCTGGAATTTTAAAGACTTTATCAGAAAAAGAATAGTACGCACTAAAAACAATTATATTTTAAAATTTATTAAACGATAGGAAAATGGCAGATTTAAAAGATTTCGCAGAACAGTTGGTTAACTTAACCGTAAAAGAGGTTAATGAATTAGCTGACATATTAAAAGATGAATACGGTATAGAACCTGCTGCTGCTGCGGTTGCGGTTGCTGCTGGTGGTGGAGCTGCTGGGGGTGGTGAAGCTGCAGAAGAGCAAACTGAATTTGATGTTGTATTAAAAGCAGCCGGTGCTTCTAAGTTAGCAGTTGTTAAATTGGTTAAAGAATTAACTGGTTTAGGATTAAAAGATGCGAAAGATATCGTTGATAGCGCACCAAAAGCTATCAAAGAAGGTATAAGCAAAGACGAAGCTGAAGGAATCAAAAAATCTTTAGAAGAAGCAGGAGCAGAAGTTGAGCTTAAATAATAGTTACAACCATAGCATTTTCGGTTTAGGTCTTTTCGCTTTTTGCGGTCAGACCTAAACCTATTTAATAGAATTTAGTAAAGTATATTAAGTTATATACAGCCCATTTAATGTTTTGCAATTTAGTATTCACTATATAATACTGTCCATAGATGTCCACAAACACTACTGAAAGAATTAATTTCGCATCCGCTAAGAACACGCCGGAATATCCGGATTTCTTGGACATTCAGATCAAATCGTTTCAAGACTTTTTTCAACTTGAAACCAAATCTGATGAAAGAGGAGATGAAGGATTATACAATACCTTCCAAGAGAATTTTCCAATTACTGATACAAGAAATCAGTTTGTACTTGAGTTTCTTGATTATTTTATAGATCCACCTAGATATTCGATTCAAGAGTGTATTGAACGTGGATTAACTTATAGTGTGCCATTGAAGGCCCGCTTAAAGCTTTATTGTACGGACGTAGAGCATGAAGATTTTGAAACCATTGTTCAAGATGTTTATCTTGGAACAATTCCTTATATGACTCCATCTGGTACCTTTGTTATAAATGGTGCAGAGCGAGTTGTTGTATCGCAATTACATAGATCACCGGGTGTATTCTTTGGTCAGTCATTTCATGCAAATGGAACTAAGTTGTATTCGGCAAGAGTAATACCTTTTAAAGGTTCTTGGATTGAATTTGCTACCGACATTAACGGAGTAATGTATGCGTATATTGATAGAAAGAAAAAGTTACCTGTTACAACATTATTTAGGGCTATTGGTTTTGAACGTGATAAAGATATTTTAGAAATTTTTGACCTTTCAGAAGAGATTAAAGTTTCTAATGCAGGTTTAAAAAAGGTTCTTGGACGAAAACTGGCTGCAAGGGTGCTAAACACGTGGCACGAAGATTTTGTAGATGAAGATACTGGTGAAGTAGTATCCATCGAAAGAAACGAGATTGTCTTAGATAGAGATACCATTTTAGATAAAGAGCATATCACCCAAATTATTGATGCTGATGTGAAATCTATCTTACTTCATAAAGAGAATAATGCTCAATCAGATTACGCTATTATTCATAACACCTTACAAAAGGATCCTACAAACTCAGAGAAAGAAGCCGTAGAGCATATTTATAGACAACTAAGAAATGCTGAGCCGCCTGATGAAGAAACTGCTCGTGGTATTATAGATAAGTTATTCTTTTCTGATCAACGTTATAACTTAGGTGAAGTTGGACGTTATAGAATGAACAAAAAATTACAGTTAGATATCGGAATGGACAAACAAGTTTTGACCAAAGAAGATATCATTACTATTATAAAATATCTTATAGAGCTTATTAACTCAAAAGCAGAGATTGATGATATTGATCACCTTTCAAATCGTCGAGTTCGTACGGTTGGTGAGCAGTTATCATCTCAATTTGGTGTTGGTTTAGCACGTATGGCTAGAACCATTCGAGAGAGAATGAACGTTAGAGATAATGAGGTTTTTACTCCTATCGATTTAATTAATGCGAAGACCCTTTCTTCGGTAATTAATTCGTTCTTTGGTACCAACCAATTATCTCAATTTATGGATCAAACAAATCCATTAGCAGAAATTACTCACAAGAGAAGATTATCGGCACTTGGGCCAGGTGGTCTATCAAGAGAAAGAGCTGGTTTTGAAGTTCGTGATGTTCATTACACACACTACGGAAGATTATGTCCAATTGAAACCCCTGAAGGGCCAAACATTGGTCTTATCTCTTCTTTGGCTGTTTTTGCTAAGGTTAATCCAATGGGCTTTTTAGAGACACCGTACAGGAAAGTAGATAGTGCAAAGGTGAATACTAATGAATATGTTTACCTGAGTGCGGAAGAAGAAGAAGGAATGAAAATTGCACAAGCAAATATTCCTTTAAAAGATGATGGTCAAATTGATATCGAAAAGGTTATTGCCAGAGAAGAAGGCGATTTTCCTGTAGTTGATCCATCTGAAATTAATTATACGGATGTAGCTCCTAACCAAATAGCATCTATTTCTGCGTCATTAATACCGTTTTTGGAGCATGATGATGCAAACCGAGCTTTAATGGGATCTAACATGATGCGTCAAGCAGTTCCGTTATTAAAACCACAATCTCCAATTGTAGGTACTGGCTTAGAACGTCAAGTGGCATCAGACTCAAGAGTTTTGATAAATGCAGAAGGTGACGGTACTATTGAATATGTAGATTCGCAGAAAATTACAGTGAAGTACGAAAGAACCGAAGCTGAGAAATTAGTAAGTTTTGAAGATGATTCTAAGAGCTACAAGTTAGTTAAATTCAGAAAGACAAATCAAGGCACTAGTATCAACTTAAAGCCAATAGTTAAAAAAGGAGATAAGGTTGTAAAAGGTCAAGTTCTTTGTGAAGGCTATGCTACAGAAAAAGGAGAATTAGCTTTAGGTAGAAACCTTACCGTGGCGTTTATGCCTTGGAAAGGATATAATTTTGAAGATGCAATAGTAATTTCTGAGAAGGTAGTTCGTGAAGATATATTTACTTCTATTCATGTTGATGAATATTCTTTGGAGGTACGTGATACTAAATTAGGAGCTGAAGAACTAACACATGATATTCCAAATGTTTCAGAAGAGGCAACTAAAGATTTGGATGAGAATGGTATGATCCGTATAGGAGCAGAGGTTAAGCCAGGAGATATTCTTATTGGTAAAATTACTCCAAAAGGAGAATCTGATCCAACTCCCGAAGAAAAATTACTTCGAGCAATTTTTGGTGATAAAGCCGGGGATGTAAAAGATGCATCTTTAAAAGCCTCGCCATCTTTACGAGGTGTTGTTATTGAGAAGAAATTATTTTCTCGTTCTATTAAAGACAAGCGTAAACGTTCTGAAGATAAAGATGCCATTAATGCGTTAGAGTTAGAATATGAAGTGAAGTTTGAGCAGTTAAAAGATGTGTTAGTTGAAAAATTATTCACGTTAATTAATGGAAAAACGTCACAAGGTGTTCTTAACGATCTTGGAGAAGAAGTTTTGCCAAAAGGAAAGAAGTATACGCAGAAAATGTTAAACGCAGTTGATGATTTTGCTCACTTAGTGGGTGGTAGTTGGACAACTGACAAAGAAGCAAACGCTGCAGTTGCAGACTTATTACATAATTACAAGATTAAATTGAATGATCTTCAAGGTAATTTGAGAAGAGATAAGTTTACAATATCTGTAGGTGACGAGTTGCCAGCCGGAATCATGAAGCTTGCTAAAGTTTATGTTGCTAAAAAGCGTAAGTTAAAAGTGGGTGATAAAATGGCAGGCCGCCACGGTAACAAAGGAATTGTTTCTAGAATAGTTCGTCAAGAAGATATGCCTTTCTTAGAGGACGGAACTCCAGTAGATATTGTATTAAATCCACTCGGTGTACCATCACGTATGAATATTGGTCAAATTTATGAAACTGTTCTTGGATGGGCAGGTTTAAAATTAGGTAAAAAGTTTGGTACACCGATCTTTGATGGTGCTACTCTAGACGAAATTAATGGATACACCGATGAGGCAGGTATTCCGAGATTTGGACATACTTATCTTTACGATGGTGGAACGGGGCAACGTTTTGATCAGCCTGCTACAGTTGGTGTGATTTATATGTTGAAACTTGGACATATGGTAGATGATAAAATGCATGCTCGATCAATAGGTCCATATTCATTAATAACGCAACAGCCATTAGGGGGTAAAGCTCAATTTGGTGGACAACGTTTCGGAGAAATGGAAGTGTGGGCACTTGAGGCCTACGGTGCCTCTGCAACGTTAAGAGAGATACTCACGGTAAAATCTGATGACGTAATTGGTAGGGCTAAAACTTACGAAGCTATCGTTAAAGGAGAAACCATGCCAGAACCTGGATTACCTGAATCATTTAACGTATTAATGCACGAACTTAAAGGTTTAGGTTTGGATATTAGACTTGAAGATTAAGTAAGACAGGATTAGATTACTATAGAATAACACATTAAAATTATCACCATATAATTATGGCAAGAATAAACGATAATACACCGCAAAAAAGGTTTGATAAAATTTCAATCGGCTTAGCATCTCCAGAAGCAATTTTGGCAGAGTCTAGAGGAGAAGTTTTAAAACCTGAAACTATTAATTACAGAACCCATAAGCCGGAACGCGATGGACTTTTCTGTGAACGTATTTTTGGTCCTGTTAAGGATTATGAATGTGCTTGCGGAAAATATAAGCGTATTCGATACAGAGGTATTGTATGTGATCGTTGTGGGGTAGAAGTTACTGAAAAAAAAGTACGAAGAGACAGAGTTGGTCATATCAATCTAGTAGTGCCTGTTGCTCATATATGGTATTTTAGGTCATTACCAAACAAAATAGGATACTTACTTGGTCTTCCGTCTAAGAAATTGGACATGATCATTTACTACGAACGATATGTAGTAATACAACCTGGTATTGCAAAAGGTCCAGAAGGTGAAGAAATTAACAAAATGGATTTCTTAACTGAAGAAGAATATTTGAATATTATTGAGGAAATTCCTCAAGAAAATCAATATTTAGACGATTCAGATCCTAATAAGTTTATTGCTAAAATGGGTGCAGAATGTCTTATCGACCTATTAGCACGAATTGATCTTAAAGAGCTTTCGTTTAGTTTAAGACATAAAGCAAATACAGAGACATCTAAGCAACGTAAAACTGAAGCCTTAAAGCGTCTACAAGTTGTTGAGGCTTTAAGAGAATCGCAAGAAAACAGAGAGAATAGGCCCGAGTGGATGATTATGAAAGTGGTACCAGTTATACCGCCAGAATTACGTCCTCTAGTGCCACTTGATGGAGGTAGGTTTGCTACTTCAGATTTAAACGATTTATATCGTAGAGTTATTATTCGTAATAACAGATTAAAGCGTTTAGTAGAGATTAAAGCTCCTGAGGTAATTCTTAGAAATGAGAAGCGTATGCTTCAAGAAGCGGTAGATTCACTTTTTGATAATACACGAAAAGCTTCTGCGGTTAAAACAGAATCAAATAGACCATTAAAATCACTATCAGATTCTTTAAAAGGTAAACAAGGTCGTTTCCGTCAAAATTTATTAGGTAAGCGTGTCGATTATTCTGCACGTTCTGTAATTGTTGTTGGACCAGAGCTTCGACTATTTGAATGTGGTTTG
Organism: uncultured Flavobacteriaceae bacterium; assembly: GCA_947486785.1. Taxonomy (GTDB): domain Bacteria; phylum Bacteroidota; class Bacteroidia; order Flavobacteriales; family Flavobacteriaceae; genus Maribacter_C. The sequence continues at coordinate 16,088 of CANKUU010000028.1, forward strand.
CCAAAAGATATGGCCGCTGAATTATACAAGCCTTTCGTAATTAGAAAATTAATAGAAAGAGGTATTGTTAAGACGGTAAAGTCTGCAAAGAAAATTATAGATAAGAAAGAACCTGTAGTATGGGATATTCTTGAAAATGTACTAAAAGGTCATCCGGTATTACTAAACCGTGCGCCTACCTTACACCGTTTGGGTATACAAGCGTTTCAGCCAAAGCTTATTGAAGGTAAAGCAATACGCCTGCACCCTTTAGTTTGTACGGCATTTAATGCGGATTTTGACGGAGATCAAATGGCGGTTCACTTGCCGCTTGGACCTGAGGCAATATTAGAAGCTCAACTATTAATGTTGGCTTCACATAATATTTTGAATCCCGCAAATGGTTCACCTATTACAGTTCCTTCTCAAGATATGGTTTTGGGTCTTTACTATATGACCAAAGAGAGGAAATCAACACCTGAGATGCCTATCAAAGGAGAAGGTTTAACTTTTTATTCTTACGAAGAGGTTGAAATTGCTTTCAATGAAGGTATGGTTAACTTAAATGCAGGTATAAAGGTTAGGGCAAAGGATTTTAATGAAGCAGGGGAGTTGGTAAATAAAATTATACCAACCACGGTGGGAAGAGTTCTTTTTAATATGGAAGTTCCTGAAGCTGCTGGCTATATTAATGATGTACTTAATAAAAAATCTTTAAGAGATATAATTGGTGGAATTTTAGCAGTTACTGATGTACCTACTACCGCCGATTTCTTGGATAAGATTAAAACAATGGGATATGATTTCGCTTTTAAAGGCGGTCTATCTTTTAGTTTAGGTGATATTATTATTCCACCTGAAAAGCATGAGATGATTGCTGAAGCCAATGGACAAGTTGATGGTATTATGACCAATTATAATATGGGTCTTATTACCAATAACGAGCGTTACAACCAAGTGATTGATGTTTGGACTTCTACAAATGCGATGCTAACGGAGTTAGCTATGAAACGAATTAGAGAAGATCAGCAAGGCTTTAACTCGGTATATATGATGCTTGATTCTGGTGCAAGGGGTTCTAAAGAACAAATTCGCCAGTTGACCGGTATGCGTGGTTTAATGGCAAAACCTAAAAAATCTACTGCAGGTGGTGGAGAGATTATTGAAAACCCAATTTTATCCAATTTTAAAGAAGGATTATCAATTTTAGAATACTTTATATCTACTCACGGTGCTCGTAAAGGTCTTGCGGATACTGCCTTAAAAACAGCAGATGCAGGGTATTTAACCCGAAGATTAGTTGATGTTTCTCAAGACGTTATTGTTAATATCGAGGATTGTGAAACTTTAAGAGGAGTTTTAGTTGAGCCATTAAAGAAAAATGAGGAGATTGTTGAATCTTTAGGCGAGCGTATTTTGGGTCGTGTATCGTTACACGATGTGTATAATCCAATGAATGAAGAATTACTTCTATCTGCTGATCAAGAAATAATGGAAGCTGATGTAGCGAGAATCGAAGCTTCTCCAATAGACAAAATTGAAGTTCGTTCTGCGTTAACTTGTGAGGCTCCAAAAGGCATATGTGCTAAATGTTATGGTAGAAACCTTTCCACCAATAAAATGGTTCAAAGAGGTGAAGCTGTAGGTGTTGTTGCAGCTCAATCAATTGGTGAGCCTGGTACCCAGTTAACATTGCGTACTTTTCACGTAGGTGGTATCGCAGGAAACATATCAGAAATTAACAGATTAGAAGCTAAGTTCGGTGGTATTGCGGAAATCGAAGATTTGAGAACCGTAACAGGAAAAGATACAGATGGTAAAGAAGCGGAAATTGTAATTTCTAGAACTTCTGAGCTTAAAGTAGTTGATGCTACAACTGGTATCACTTTAAGTACAAATAACATTCCCTACGGTTCGCAATTGTTTATCAAAAATGGAGATAAAATAACAAAAGATCAAGTAATTTGCTCTTGGGATCCATATAATGGCGTTATCGTTTCCGAATTTCCTGGTAAAGTGGTCTATGAGAATATAGATCAAGGGGTAACCTATCAAGTTGAAATTGATGAACAAACAGGTTTCCAAGAAAAAGTAATTTCTGAATCTCGAAACAAGAAGTTGATACCTACATTATTGGTGTTGAATTCTAAAGACGAAGTTTTACGTTCGTATAACCTACCTGTAGGTTCTCATATAATGGTAGATGACGGCGATAAAATTGAAGAAGGCAAAATTTTAGTAAAGATTCCACGTAAATCTGCAAAAGCGGGTGATATTACCGGAGGTCTTCCAAGAGTTACCGAATTGTTTGAAGCGCGTAATCCTTCAAATCCTGCTGTAGTTTCTGAAATTGACGGGGTAGTGTCATTCGGAAAAATAAAGAGAGGAAATAGAGAGATTATTATCGAATCAAAACTTGGTGAAATAAAGAAATATCTAGTTAAACTTTCAAATCAAATCTTAGTACAAGAAAATGATTATGTAAGAGCTGGAATGCCTCTTTCTGACGGTTCTATTACACCTGAAGATATTTTAAAAATCAAAGGCCCATCTGCTGTTCAACAGTATTTAGTAAATGAGGTTCAAGAAGTATATCGATTGCAAGGAGTAAAGATTAATGATAAACACTTTGAGGTTGTTGTTCGTCAAATGATGCGTAAGGTTCGTATTCAAGATCCTGGAGATACAATTTTCTTAGAAAATCAATTAGTCCATAAAGACGATTTTATAAATGAAAATGATGGAATCTATGGTAAAAAAGTAGTAGTTGATGCAGGAGAATCTGATAATCTTAAACCAGGTCAGATTATTACAGCACGCGAGCTACGTGATGAAAACTCTGTTTTGCTTAGGAATGATAAGAATTTAGTAACCGGAAAGGATGCAGTTGCTGCAACTGCAACACCAATTCTTCAGGGTATTACTAGAGCATCGTTACAAACGAAATCATTTATTTCTGCAGCATCATTCCAAGAGACTACTAAAGTATTAAACGAAGCTGCTGTAAGTGGTAAAGTAGATACTTTAGAGGGCTTAAAAGAAAACGTTATTGTAGGTCATAAAATACCAGCAGGTACAGGTATGCGGGACTATGAAAATATCATTGTAGGATCAAAAGAAGAGTACGATGAAATTATGGCTCGTAAAGAAGCGTTAAAATTCTAAATTAATCACAAACCCTGATAATTTATTATCAGGGTTTATTTTTTTATTCTATGGCGGAAAAAGATCAAAAACAAAAGCAAATTAACATTGAGCTAGATGAGAAAATGGCTGAAGGTATCTACTCTAACCTTGCGATAATTAATCACTCAGTCTCAGAGTTTGTAGTAGATTTTATTAGTATGATGCCTGGCGCACCCAAGGCCAAAGTGAAAAGTAGAATAGTACTTACTCCGCAGCACGCAAAGAAGTTTTTAAAAGCGCTAAGTGATAATGTTCACCGATTTGAAAAAGCCCACGGTACAATAAAAGATTATGAGCAAGCACCAATACCCTTAAATTTTGGTCCTACCGGTGAAGCTTAACCCTATGGATAAGGTTATAAGCTTTAAGGTGAGGTAAATATTTGCTCGTTTTTAGACTAATCAAACTCAGAAACAAAATGTAATTTCACACTTGGGTACTTAGATTGTGTCATTTGTAAAGAAAACTGAGAGTCTGCTAAAAAGACTAGTTGCCCTTGTTTATCTTTTGCTAAAAATTTTGATTTTACGCGCTTAAATTCTTTGAATTCCTCGTTTTTTGGGTCTTTAGGATCTACCCAACAAGCCTTATATACTGGAAAATTTTCATAGGAGCATTTGGCACCGTATTCGTGTTCTAGGCGATATTGAATAACTTCGAATTGTAATGCCCCAACCGTACCGACTATTTTTCTCCCATTCATTTCTAGTGTAAAGAGTTGGGCTACTCCTTCATCCATTAATTGATCAATACCTTTGTATAGCTGTTTAGACTTCATAGGATCTGCATTATTGATATATCTAAAATGTTCTGGTGAAAAGCTAGGTATGCCTTTGTAATTAAGGTGTTCGCCTTGGGTTAAGGTGTCACCAATTTTAAAGTTGCCGGTGTCATGCAAACCAACTATATCTCCAGGATATGAAATATCAATAATTTCTTTTTTTTCAGCAAAAAATGCATTTGGACTTGAAAATTTAAGTTTCTTGCCCTGTCTCACATGCAGATATGCCTTATTGCGTTCAAAGGTGCCTGAGACAATTTTGATAAAAGCTAATCGATCTCGATGTTTGGGATCCATATTTGCATGTATTTTAAAAACAAAACCAGTAAGATCTTCTTCGTTTGCGTCAACTAAGCGTTCCTCTGCCATTTTAGGTCTCGGTGTGGGGGCAATGTCTACAAAGCAATCTAAAAGTTCTCTAACACCAAAATTGTTTAATGCAGACCCAAAAAACACAGGGTGTTGTTCTCCTTTTAAATAGGCTTCTATGTCAAACTTTGGGTAAACACCATTGGCAAGTTCAAGCTCGCTTCTTAAGTCTTCTGCAGCTTTACTCCCAATAATTTTTTCTAATTCAGGATTTTCTAAGTTATCAAAAGCAATTGTTTCTTCAATATTTTTTTTGCTGTCGCCACTAAAGAGATTAATGTTTTTTTCATAAATATTATATATGCCTTTAAAATCATATCCCATTCCAATAGGATAGCTTAGAGGACTAACCGTAAGACCTAATTTTTGTTCTAGTTCATCAAGTAAGTCAAATGCGTCTTTACCTTCTCTATCTAGTTTATTAATAAAAACTATGATTGGGATATTTCTCATTCTGCAAACCTCTACTAATTTTTCGGTTTGCTCTTCTACCCCTTTTGCGACATCTATAACAACAATAACGCTATCTACAGCAGTTAAGGTTCTAAAGGTGTCTTCGGCAAAATCTTTATGCCCTGGGGTATCAAGTATATTTATTTTTTTATCCCTGTAAATAAAAGCTAAAACAGATGTCGCAACTGAGATACCACGTTGCCTTTCAATTTCCATGAAATCACTCGTAGCAGCTTTCTTTATTTTATTATTTTTTACCGCTCCAGCTTCCTGGATAGCTCCCCCAAATAATAAGAGTTTTTCAGTTAAAGTAGTTTTTCCAGCATCAGGGTGTGATATAATGCCAAAAGTTCTGCGACGTAATATTTCTTGTTGAAAGCTCATTTAAAAGATTTGCCCAAAAATAAACTAAATATTACAGTATTAAATAACAAAATTTAACCCATTTCTATTTCAACTTTTTAATTATCTAAGGTTTTGAATAAATCCAAATAAATTAGCTTAATAGCTAGCTTCATTTTATAAAATTTACTTAGAACTTGTTAGTAATATTTTTTAAAATTTGTAGTAGGTTTACTTTTAGAAATATTAAATAGGTAATTATAAGAACGTGTTACATTATGCTCGCTGTACAGCGTCTTTAATTGTTTTTTTAACGATCGAATAAAAAACTAATTGATTTTTTTTGATCTAATTTTATTTCTTAAAATGAGTAATAAATGTTGTTTAACGAATAATTATGTTCTTGAAAGAGGTTCAACAATGAATGCACTCAAATAATTTGAAGATTAAAATATATGCTATACCTTGCATTAAGATAAGTTTAAGTTGCCCCAAACATCTTACCTATTTTTTAAAACCTTGAAGCCGTGGTGATTAGTAAACCTTAAATCGCTGACAATCATGAAGCTTATTACGATCAATAGTTTATTGAATTTTAAAGAAAAGACCTTTCAAATTTTTGTATTGTTAGGTGTAGCTACTCTATCATCTGTATTTGCAAATGAATCATCTTCTATGACAATATTAGATGATTTGATTTACGAGGATGGATGTACACCGTTAAATACTGTTGAAATTTTAGGAACAGATTTTGGTTTTGCACCTGGTGTTGTTGACGGTAGCTTATCAGCAACCAATGTTGATTTAAGTGCTAAATGGGGGCTTCCTCCAGGTAGTGTTTTGGTAAGTGTAACCGGTGCTAGTACTAAAAGCTTCGGGGGTTTTTTTGAAGTTAATAATGGTGTTGCGGTTACTTTCTCCTTCTCAGGTTCGGTGCCTGTAAAGTCAATTGTAGAGCATTCGCCATCGATTGACGCTCTTCATAGAGACGGTATAATTGCCTTAGATAACGTAACATACCAATTAATAAATCCAGATTTGCCTGTAGGCTTAATTTCGGGTAACAATGGGAATGATTACTTTGTTGAAAATACAACTAACACTACAATAGATGGTCCTACGAGATATGTTTGGGAATCTCAAAACACGGTTACCCAAGTTCAGTTTTACACAACTTCATCGCGTTTGATTAACGGCATAAGATTACGGCTAATGCCCATTAATTGTCTTGATACAGATGGTGATGGTGTACCAGATAGAGATGATTTAGATGATGATAATGATGGTATTTTAGATACAGAAGAAGATCCAAACGAAGATGGAGATAATGATCC
>CANKUU010000029.1 GCA_947486785.1 uncultured Flavobacteriaceae bacterium
TATGAAAAAAGGGTCCGACTTTAGATAAAAGTCAAACCCTCGTTATTTGTAACTTACACACTTAGCGGGATAGTGTCAATAATAATCATCGAATTGAACAAACTACCTAAATCGTTACAGTCCACCAATATAGCTGCCGTAAAGATCCTTAAACTGATAGCTTTCGTTAAAGCGATTTTTACTCAATTTTTCAAAAGCCACAAGTCCCCAAAGTACGATCTCTTTTAAAAAATAAGAGTCTTCTTTATCCACTTCCGGTTGGTATTTTTTTACTAGTTGATTTAATGCTGGTATACTATCTAATGCCCTTTTGTACTCGGTATCGGTATACTCATCTTCCAACTCAAAACCATCACCTTGAAAAAACCAATGAAGTAATTCATCATAAGGAGTTTCCTCATTTTTACGTTCTAATTTATTAATTTTAGGGAAGAGGTTAGTAAACAATGTTTTAACTGCATCTTCAACAAGAATTTCAGCAACGCCATCTGCTCCCTCCTGCTCTCCTTCATATACCAACTCTATTTTTCCTGTAATCGCTGGAATAACCCCCATAAAATCAGTTAATCTAACCGAAGTTTTATCTGCTCCAATGAGTAATGCTCTTCGCTCTGCGGTGCTAAGTAGGTTTTCAAAAGCCGTTATGCTTGTGCGGGCACTCACGCCACTTTTTGCATCTACATACTCGCTATTTCTGGCCTCAAAACTTATTTGTTCTAACAAATCTTTAGCAACATCTGGCACATAAATGGTATCTGTTTGTCGTATGTCAAGGTTAGATTCTTGTTCGGTGATTTTACGAGCTGTTGCTATATCATCTGGGTAATGCGTGAGTATTTGAGACCCAATTCTATCCTTTAATGGAGTAACTATACTTCCTCTATTAGTATAATCTTCTGGGTTTGCGGTAAATACAAATTGAATATCTAAGGGCATTCTTAGTTTGAATCCTCTAATTTGAATATCACCTTCTTCTAAAATATTAAACAATGATACTTGTATACGAGCTTGTAAATCGGGCAATTCGTTAATCACAAAAATACATCGGTTTGCTCTTGGTATCATACCAAAATGAATTACTCGATCATCTGCATAAGATAATTTTAAATTTGCGGCTTTTATAGGGTCTACATCACCTATTAAATCAGCTACCGTAACATCAGGTGTTGCAAGTTTTTCATAAAAACGTTCACTTCTATGTAGCCAAGAAATGGGAGTATCATCGCTCTTTTCCTCAATTAATTCTATAGCATATCTTGACATTGGCTTTAATGGATCATCATTAATTTCAGAACCTGCTACAACAGGTATCCATTCGTCTAATAAATTTAGCATTAGGCGTGCAAGCCTTGTCTTTGCTTGACCACGTAAACCCAGTAAATTAATATTATGACGCGATAAAATAGCTCGCTCTATTTCAGGAATTACAGAGTATTCATAACCCCAAACGCCATGAAAAGACTCTTCTCCATTAATTATACGCTGTCTAAGATTGTCTCTTAATTCATCTTTTATACTTTTAGTTTGGTATTTAGCAGCTTTTAACGCACCTAAAGTGGTGATTTCTTTATGTTTTAATTTCATATTATTATTAAATCAAATGCTCATAAATTTGAGCCTATATCTACGTTTAAATCCTATTTTAATCTTTTTCTTCTATTATTTTCATAATCCTCAAATATCATCTCTCCTAAACCTTTAATACCCGTAAAAAATGCTTTGCCTTTATTCGCTTCTGTAAAATGTCTAATAAACTGCATCAAATATGGGTCTTGTGCGATCATAAACGTGGTTATGGGAATATGTAATTTTCTGGCTTGCCTAGCCATATTATAACATTTCTCCACAATATGATCATCTAAACCAACGCTATTTTTATAGTAAGTACCGTCTGGCAAGCGCAGGCAACTGGGCTTACCATCGGTAATCATAAATATTTGCTTATTGGTATTGCGTTTTCTTCGTAACATATCCATTGCTAACTGTAAACCAGCTACTGTATTAGTATGATAAGGTCCTACTTTTAAATAAGGTAAATCTCTAATAGGAATAGGCCATGCATCATTCCCAAAAACGAGTATATCAAGCGTGTCTTTTGGATATCTTGTGGTAATTAATTCTGCTAAGGCCATGGCTACTTTTTTAGCTGGTGTAATTCGATCTTCACCATATAAAATCATACTATGGCTAATATCAATCATGAGAACGGTACTCATTTGAGCTTTATGTTGCCTATCTTCAACCACCAAATCATCTTCGGTCAAATTAAAACTGGTCATACCATGATTTATTTGAGCATTTTTAAGACTTTCAGTCATCGAAATATTTTCTAAACCGTCTCCATATCGATATTCGCGCAAATCTCCAGCATATTCATCACCTTGTCCTGTTTTTGAAGTTTTATGATTGCCGTTGCCTCGTTTACTTAGCTTTCCAAAAATTTGATCTAATGCTCTTTGTCGTATTAACCGTTCCATTTTTGCGGTAATAGAAACAGTACTTTTTTCACTATTATCTCCACCCTCACCAGAAGGGTCGTCATCAAATTCTTCTCGGATATACCCCTTTGCTTTAAGCTCTTCAATAAAATCATCAATAGTGTAATCGTCTGTTGTGAGCTCATATTCTTTATCTAACTCGCGAAGCCAATCAATGGCCTCATCAAAGTCACCCGAAGTGTGTGTAATCAATTCTTGAAAAATGTCAAATAATTTTTCAAAGGGAGTCTGCTCTGGTTTAGCATAGGTAGAAAATCGAAATCCTATTCTTGTATTCATTGACATACTATAAAAATAATACTTTAAAAGGTTACCCCCTTCTTTTTATGTAAAAGTTAACTTTATATTTTTTATGCTTTCTTTAAAAAAGTAAGAGACGCATACCCCGCATCTAAATTTTAAATTAAACTTAAATTTGTTCTACTATGCCAAAAGATTTCAGCGAAAAACAGGCAATTGGTTTTATAAATACACCTCCACTATGGGTAGGAAAAGAATTTGGTTTAGAACAATTTTCTCTTCTTAACCTTAATTTGAGTTCTTTAGACCACCTAGCTATTCCTTCCAATAGGCGGCTCGGACATCAAATGGAATACGTTTTTAAGCACCTTATTAAACAATCTCAGCAATTCGAATTAATTCTTTCAAACATTGCAATACGCGATGAAAAGCAGACTTTGGGCGAAATAGATTTTATCTTAAAAAATCGAACTAATCAAAACTACTTGCATGTTGAGCTTAGCTATAAATTTTATTTATTTCAACCAACAGTTAAAGAAATCGCACATCAATTAATCGGTCCAAACAGACAGGATATGTTTGTTAAAAAACTTCATAAATTAAAAACAAAACAACTTCCACTAATACATTCAAAAATAGCATCTAAAATACTCTTAGAGCACAATATTAACACTTTAGAAATAAAACAATTCTGTTGTTTCAAAGCACAAGTATACACCCCCTACAGAGCTAAGTTACCTGAGGCCTTTACTTTTAACAAAGCATGTATTTTAGGGTATTGGTTAGGGATCAATGATTTTAATCAAAATGATTTTGGCGCTCATAAATTTTATATCCCTTCGAAAGCCGAATGGGTCATAGTACCACATACAAATGTATCTTGGAAATCCTTTGAGGAGACAAAAACCTGTATAAAATTAGCGCTAGAAGCAAAACGTGCGCCCTTAGTTTGGATGAAAAAGGCAGATAAGCGTATCGATCAATTTTTTATCGTGTGGTGGTAAATTTATTTCAAAATAATTTTCTTCTAAAAGTATATCCGATACTATCTTTTAAGACATTATTGTACGGTATAACTAATTCTATTTACTTGGGCTAATCTAAAATAACCATGGGCATAATTTTCAGGGTTTGTTATGTTTACACAATTACCCCTAACAGCTGTAGGTGTTGTTTCAAAAAGTCCTACGCCACCTATTTGATCGATTAGAATAGTAATGTAATCATAATAATTAGTAGAAATACCAAACATTTCAATCTCAACAACATCTCCTGGCATAAATTCATTAATGTCATCATTACCTCTATCAATTAGAGGAAAACTTATTTCATTTCCATCAACAAAATCATCATTTCTACTCACAAAGGATGGTAACAACGCTGTTTCTTTCTTAAATTTAAAAAGATAGTTATTGGTCATGTTTTCAGGATCATCAAACTTAACCCGTATTTCTATTTCGTCATCTTCATCATCACCTCTAGTTTCTTGAAATACCTCATTTATTTCTGAAACAGTTGTTAGTGTTTCCTCAGCAATATAGATTTCGTTGTTATACTCTATTCGTAAAACATAAATGCCTCCGGGTATAGGAATGAATTCATCAGTACTGTACCGACCATCTCCTTGATCTTCAAAAATAATAGGGCTAGAAGATCTGTTATTTGTTAAAGAAACTAGGGCGCCCGTAACCGCCGGATTTGATTCACTTTGAAAAAATCCTCTTGACGTACTTAACCGAATTTCTTGCTCATTATTTGAAGCTTCTTTGTTCCAATTAATCGAAGCCTCAACAACCAATCGACTTGGGCCATCTTGCAAAGAAACATCAATAACATCTTCGCAAGAATTGAGTACTAAAACTAAAAACAGCAGTACGAGTCTCAAATATATTCTCATGTCTTAAAATTTAAAATTGTAAGTAATAGATGGAACAATTCCGAAAATAGCAGTCCTAGTAGCTTCATTTGCCCCAGTTTCTATATTCTGCCCAAACGAAATTGAAGCTGCATTTTTACGATTGTACAAATTATAAATACCCAATACCCATTCGCCCTTAAAACGTTTATTAGGCTTTTTATTTGGCTTGTAATTTACTGATAAATCTAAACGATGATAAATGGGTAATCGATTAGAGTTTCGATCTGCATAACTTGCAAAAGAAATACCTTCATAGGTGTACTGTCCATTAGGATAGGTTACCGGACGCCCAGTTTGAAAGACCATATTTGCACCAAAACTAAATTTATCATTCAGTTTGTATGCCCCAGAAATAGAAACATCATGTGTTCTATCATAAGGCGTATTGTACCAATTACCATTGTTAATACCTGGGCCACCAGCAGAGCCGCCAAAACTTTTTTGTTCAGATTTTGATAAAGTGTAAGCAATCCATCCTGTGAATTTACCTTCGTTTTTTCTTAGCAAAAATTCTAAACCATAAGCACGAGACTTACCGTTTAAAATTTCAGTTTCTATGGTGTTTTGCCCAATCAAATCTGAACCGTCTATATAATCAATTCGGTTGGCTGTATTTTTCATATACACTTCTACCTCCATCGAATATCGTTTTTCTTTAAAGTTGCGAAAATACCCTAGTGCATATTGATCAGATATTTGCGGCTTTATAAATTTTCCGCTAGGCGCCCATACATCTAAAGGTGTAGCCGAAGAAGTATTTGACAACAGATGTATATATTGAGAAACTCTAGAAAAGCCCGCCTTAATTGACGAGAACTCATTTAAAACGTAAGCCAAAGACACCCTTGGCTCTAGATTGCCAAAAGTTTTAATTGATTCTCCTTTTTCGTAGGTAGTTTGCCCAATTGCACGCCCTCGCCTGTAGATACCTAGATCTGAATTGTAAACAACTGGCTGATCGTTTGCATAATTCACTAAATCTTGCCCGCCCAACCGTGCGAAGGCACTATATCTAAGTCCGTAATTAGCGGTTAATTTGGTACTTATTTTATGTTCTGCGCTTATGTACAAGCCACTTTCAAAGGCTCTTTTTTGGTCTAATGTAAAAGGATTAACAAATGATGTCTCTGAGGTTGGATTAATTTGACCAGGGTTAAACTTGTAATAAATACCACTAGCACCAAAACCTAACTTGTAAGTATCACTTAAGTAGTATTTTAAATCATATTTTAAATTGTAGTTATTAATCGCTGAAACCCATTCAAATTGTGCAGATGTAATTCCTAAATTGTAATCGTATCTACTAATTACTGCAGATAAATTAGAAAATAATTTTTCACTAAAAAGGTGATTCCAACGCAAATTTCCTGTTGAATTACCGTAGCTACTACTAAAATTATCTCCAATTGAAAACGCATCTCTTCCAAAGTAACCAGAAAGAAAAAAGGTGTTGTTTTCATTAAGTTTATAATTCACCTTCAAATTTAAATCGTAAAAACTAACACTATTGTTTTGTCCGGCTGCTTTTAATAAAAGATCGGCATAGGACCGTCTGCCTGCTATTAAAAATGAACCCTTTTCTTTAAATAATGGAGCTTCTAAAGCCAATCTACTAGATATGATACCAATACCTCCTGTAGCAGTAAAGCGCTTCTTATTTCCATCTTTTTGGCGAACATCTATTACCGATGAAGCACGCCCACCAAAACGTGCAGGAATACCACCTTTGTATAACTTTACATCTTTAATAGCATCCGCATTGAAAACAGAGAAAAAACCAAATAAATGTGAGGTATTATAAATTATAGCTTCATCTAACAACACCAAATTTTGGTCACCTGCGCCACCTCTTACATGAAAACCTCCAGTACCTTCTCCTCCACTTGTCACTCCTGGAAGCATTTGAAGAGATTTTAAAATATCAACCTCACCAAGAACAACTGGCATTTGCTTTACCGTAGCTATGTTTAGTTTTGCAACACTCATCTCTGGCTTTTTAATTAAAGCTCTTTCAGGTTCTTCTGCCGTAATAACCACTTCATCCAATGCGGTAGAAACTTCTACAAGCTCAAAATTTAGCTTTTGATCTTTATCAAAAGTAATTTCCTGGTTTATTTCGGTATAGCCTAAAAAAGAAACGTTTACTACATAATCGCCTTTAGGAGCAGTTATCGAGTAAAAACCATACTCATTAGTGGTTACCCCAATGGTAGTTCCTTTTAAAAATATGGTTGCTCCAAATTGCGTTTCTCCGTTACTTTTATCACTAACGGTACCGCTTAGTGTATAGCTTTCTTGAGCTGCTAAATCATTTAAAAAAAGTAGACAAAAAAAACAAAGAATATATAATGGATAAAATTTAGGTCTGTTTGGCATTGACAAAAAATTAGATGTGCTTAAACAACAAATTGGCCTCTTGTGAAAAAACGTATATGTTAATTTATAGTAGTAAAAATTAGGCTAGGAAATCATGTTACGTGCAAATATAAGACTGACCCATATAATCGCTAACCTTAATTCGTTAATATTTAGCTAAAAAAGGGACAATTTCTATTTTAGCAGCTTTTTATAGCACCTCTTATTAACCAAATTAAAGACTATTCTAAATAGTTATCAATAGATAGTACTGAAAGTTATTTTTCAATACTTTTTTGGGTAATATTGAAAAATAAATAAACCTTGCCAAAGGCAAAGTATAACACTTCTAATAATTAAAGTTTAACTTTTAATTAATCAATTTAAATATCTATAAATAGGTTAATTATCATTAATTAAAACTTAATTCAACGAAATAAATTATCACTAGCTAAAATTAAAATAATAAAATTCTGAAGCTTACTATTTCTAGTATTGCTTTTTCTCTTTTTATTTGAATTACCAAAAGAAATTTCGCAATATTCTTTTCAATCTAAGGATTAACAACTAGATTAACTATCCCGAATTTTAAGTTTAAAAACTATTTATTTCTTTTCATTAGCTCTGCCTCTATATCTTTTAATTTAAAGCCTTTTGCTTGCAGTAGAATTAGATAATGAAATAACAAATCGGCACTTTCATATAAAAAAAGTTCATCATTATCGTCTTTAGCTTCAATCACCGTTTCAACAGCTTCTTCGCCTACTTTCTGCGCTATTTTATTAATCCCTTTTTTAAATAAAGACGCTACATATGATGTGTTGGCATCGTCAGACTTTTTTCTTTCTTCTATAATATTTTCTAATTCTGAAAGAAATCCAAAACTTGAGCTATTTGGTTGATTCCAACAGGTATCTGCACCTGTATGACAAGTTGGACCTTCAGGATTTACCAAGATTAATAGCGTGTCATTATCACAATCGATTTTAATATCAACTACATTTAAATAATTATTACTCTTTTCACCTTTTGTCCATAATCGCTGTTTGGTACGACTAAAAAACGTGACCTTTTTAGATGCCTGTGTTTTATCAAACGCTTCTTGATTCATATACCCCAACATTAATACATTTTTACTAGTGGCATCTTGAATAATTGCTGGAATTAAGCCGTCTAAATTTTTATTAAAATCTAATTTCATTATTTTCTAATTTATTAAAGTATAACATCATATAATCTATTTAAACACTTGATTAGCTATAATATAACATACAAGGTTAAACAATTTATATTCGTATAGAAATAGCATTATTATGTAATTCTTTTTTTAATTGGGTAATTGAAATTTCTTTAAAATGAAATACACTTGCGGCTAAAGCAGCATCTGCTTTTCCTACTGCAAAAGCATCTGTAAAATGCTGTATGTTTCCAGCACCACCAGATGCGATAATGGGTATGTTTATCATGCTTGACAACTGTGCTAGAGCATCGTTTGCAAATCCGTTTTTAGTACCATCATGATCCATTGATGTAAAAAGTATTTCTCCAGCTCCCCTATCCTCAACTTCTTTAGCCCATTCAAATAAGTCTAATTTGGTTGCTACCTTTCCGCCAACTAAATGCACCTTCCACTTATTAGATATTTGCTTAGCATCTATTGCTACAACAATTGATTGAGACCCAATTTTCGAAGATAAATCGCTAATTAACTGCGGATTTTTTACCGCTGATGAATTAATAGATACTTTATCTGCGCCGTTATGCAGTAAGAGGTCAACATCTTGCACTGACGATATACCCCCGCCAACGGTAAAGGGTATATTAATCTTTTCTGCAACTCGATACACTAAGTCTGATAAGGTTTTTCGCTTTTGCTCCGTTGCCGAAATATCGAGAAACACAAGCTCGTCAGCACCTTCACGACTATACAATTCAGCCAATTCAACAGGGTCGCCTGCATCGCGTAAGTCTATAAAATTAACCCCTTTTACAGTTCTTCCATCTTTAATATCTAAACAGGGTATGATTCTTTTTGCTAGCATATGTATAACTTAAACTTAATTAACCTTTTCTATATTTATGATTGAGTTTCTTTACATTTCTACTATAAATTAGCATTAATGTTATATATGTCATTCTTGATCTAAATCGAAGCTGTTATTTTTTTGTAATCAAACTATTTGCTTCAACTTTCAATATAGTATCACATTTTACATACCAAATTATTCGTTCTTAATATTTAAATTAACACCCTCATAAAACCCAAGATCTTTATTTTTTAGTTGCTTTACCCAGAAAGCTATTTGCCCCGTATGATATGAATAATGTTCAACCGCATGAAGCACAACACCCACACCAGACAACTCAAAACCTTGCACCAACCTTATTTTAAGTAATTGATTACTATTAGCATTTAAAATAACACTCTTTGAGTTAGTTACAGTTTTTTCTAACAGCTTAATAATTTCAGATTTATCGGCTATTTTGCTTGCACTAAATTCACTATCTCTATTTCGTTTATCTTCAATTTCTCCTAAACTTGAAATGATATATTGTGTCATATTACCACATAAATGCAAAATAAGATTGCCGATACTGTTTAATGATTCATTTGGTGGTTGCCAAAGCTCTTGCTCAGAAATAAACGCTAGACTCTTTTGCACCATGCGAGTATTTTCATCAATACGATACAGGGCATTTTTAACTAACTCTTCAAGCATTAATTTCTCGTTACTCATTGTAAGACACTATAAATGTTTCAAGCTGTTTTAAGCTAATTCTATTTTCATAAATTGCTTTTCCAATGATAGTACCTTCACAACCTATTTCGGCAAGTCTAGGCAACTCATCAAAGGCAGATACACCACCAGAGGCTATAAGTTTAAGATCTGGTACCTTAGCTATTATTTTCTGATACAAATCAAATGATGGGCCTTTCAACATTCCATCTTTACTGATGTCGGTACAAATTACATAACTAATACCCGCTTTTTGATACGATTGTATAAAAGGAAGTAATTTTTCATTAGATTCTTCTTGCCATCCTGACACCGCTACTTTTTCATGCAAAGCATCAGCACCTAAAATAATTTTATCAGTACCATAAACATGCAACCATTTTGCAAAGGTTTCTTTTTCTTTTACGGCGATACTGCCACCAGTAATTTGCCTAGCACCACATTCAAAAGCAATACGTAAATCTTCATCTGTTTTTAAACCTCCGCCAAAATCAATTTTTAAACTAGTTTTAGAGGCAATTTGTTCTAAAATTTTATGATTTACAATATGTTTTGATTTTGCACCGTCTAGATCAACAAGATGTAGATATTCAATGCCATGTCCTTCAAACTGCTTTGCGATCTCTAGCGGATTTTCGTTATAAATTTTTTTAGTACTATAATCTCCTTTAGATAGACGAACACAATGCCCATCTATAATATCTATTGCTGGTATTATTCTCATTTTGCCTTTGTACTAAGTTTTTTTAATTTATTTGAATTGCACCTATAGGTTAATCTTTTTAACGTTACTTCTTTTAATAGAACTATAGATGAGTATTTAAAACGGTATTTAAGCTAAGGCTTAAAATTTTAATAATTTCTCTTTAATCCCCTTCGATTGCACAGCTACTTCTAGTGTGTTTCTATTCATGCAGTGCTAAATAAAACTGAAGAATTACATTTCATTAATTGAGACAGCCTTACTTTATTTTTACATATCCAAAAAGTTTTTTAAAATAAGTTCGCCTACTGCACTGCTCTTTTCAGGATGAAATTGAGTGCCATAAAAGTTATTATGTTGCAAGGCTGCACTAAATTCCACATCATAAACAGATTTAGCAATGGTTTCTTTGCAAACTGGCGCAAAATAGCTGTGTACCAAATAAATATGCTCTTTTTCTGCTATTTGATTGAATAGTTTAGATTTTAAATTAGTGATCTGATTCCATCCTATTTGCGGAACCTTAACCTTTTTGGAAAATTTTTGTACGGTAACATCAAAAATGCCTAAACCCTCGGTATTGCCCTCTTCTGAAAACTTACACATCAATTGCATACCTAAGCAAATACCCAATACAGGTTGTTTTAAATGAGGAATAATTTTATCTAAACCACTATCACGTAATTTTTTCATTGCACTACTTGCCTCACCAACACCCGGAAAAATAAGCTTGTCAGCAGTTTCAATTTCGGTAGGTTCATGAGACAGAATAGCATCATGCCCCAAGCGTTTAATGGCAAATTTAATGCTTTGAATATTTCCTGCGCCGTAATTAATAATTACAATTTTCATTTACAATACTCCTTTAGTACTTGGTAAAACCATTTTTTCTACATCTCGCTTAACCGACATTTTAATAGATTTAGCAAACGCCTTAAAAATTGCTTCAATCTTATGATGCTCATTGGTGCCTTCAGCTTTTATATTTAAGTTGGCTTTAGCACCATCAGTAAATGACTTAAAGAAATGATAGAACATTTCGGTAGGCATATCACCTACTTTTTCTCTTTTAAAATCGGCATCCCAAACAAGCCAATTTCTTCCTCCAAAATCGATAGCGGCCTGCGCCAAACAATCATCCATAGGTAAACAAAAGCCGTAGCGCTCAATACCTAATTTAGATCCGAGCGCCATATGAAACACCTCGCCTAATGCAATTGCGGTATCTTCTATTGTATGATGCTCATCTACCTCTAAATCGCCAATAACTTTAATATCTAAGTCCATTTGACCATGTCTAGCAAGTTGATCAAGCATATGATCAAAAAATGCAAGACCTGTTTTTATATTGCTTTTTCCAGTACCATCTAAATTTAAGCTTATGCTAATATCTGTTTCATTTGTTATTCGGTGCACTTCTGCAGTTCGCTCTTTTAGCTTTAAAAACTCATATATTCGCTCCCAATCATTTGTTTCTAGTGCTATTACTGTATCTAACTCATCACGCTTTACCGTTATTTCGCCAGTACCTAAATGCGTATTGTCGTTTATAAATATACCCTTTGCGCCAAGGTTTTTAGCTAATTCAATATCTGTCAGTCGATCTCCAATAACAAAAGAGTTTTCTAAATCATAAGCTTCAGAAAAATATTCAGTTAGTAAGCCAGTACCTGGTTTTCTAGTATTTGAATTATCTTTTGGAAATGTTCTATCTAAAAACACCTTATTAAAAACCACTCCTTCATTTTCAAAAGCCTTTATTATAAAATTATGTACTGGCCAAAATGTATCTTCGGGAAACGCCTCAGTTCCTAAACCATCTTGATTAGTAATCATAACTAATTCATAATCTAATTCCTTTGCAATTTTACCTAAAAATGTAAATGCTTTTGGGTAAAAAATCATTTTCTCAAAAGCATCAATCTGCTCATCTACTGTCTCTTTGATGATGGTTCCATCTCTATCAATAAAAAGGACCTTCTTTTTATTCATTACACATATCTTTTAAAATTGCTATTAATTTTTTGTTCTCTTCAGATGTTCCTATGCTTATCCTCAAAGTGTTCTCACATAAAGCTTGAGTACTTCGGTTTCGCACCACTATACCCTTAGCTAAAAGCTGAGCATATCTTTTTGCTGCATTGTCTACTTTTATTAAAATAAAATTAGCATCACTATCATATACGTTTTTAACAAATAAAACTCTCTTTAAAGCACGAATAAGCGTGCTTTTCTCGATTTGTATATTCGCTATTTCCTTTTCTATATCATTTAAAGTAGAGATTCGCTCTAAGGCCTTTAACTGCGTAAGGCTGTTTATGTTATAAGGTGGTTTAATTTTATTTAACACGCTTATTATCTCTTTAGACGCAATACAAATACCTAATCTTATGCCCGCCATACCAAAGGCCTTTGATAGTGTCTGAGTAACCACCAAATTGGGAAATTCTGTTACTCTTGTGGCCCAACTTTGTTTCGGAGAAAAATCTATATACGCTTCGTCTACTACAACCAAACCATTAAAATTTTGTAATAGTTTTAGAATTTTCTCTTCGGAAATACTATTACCTGTAGGGTTATTCGGCGAGCAAATAAATAGCATTTTAGAATGCGAATTTATGCCTTTTAATATGCCATCAATATTAGGTTGAAAGTCATTTGTTAATACTTCTTCGCGATTTTCAACATCATTTATACTTGCTAAAACCTTATACATGCCATAGGTTGGTGGAAGCGTAATTACATGATCAATTTTTGGCTCGCAAAAAGCCCTGAATAATAAATCTAAAACTTCGTCACTTCCATTTCCCAAAAGAATATGCTGCGCATTAACCCCTCTTAGGTTTGCTAAAACAGCTTTTAAACTCCTTTGCTGAG
Organism: uncultured Flavobacteriaceae bacterium; assembly: GCA_947486785.1. Classification (GTDB taxonomy): domain Bacteria; phylum Bacteroidota; class Bacteroidia; order Flavobacteriales; family Flavobacteriaceae; genus Maribacter_C. Next base: position 13,330 of record CANKUU010000029.1, read on the forward strand.
GATCAGGATATCGATTAACGCCATTCTCAAATGGATTCTCATTTGCATCTAAAAAAATCATCCCAGATCTGTCTGAAACGAATTCGTCCCGTGCCGAAGAATACGGCTGCAAACCTTTTATATTTTTTCTAATTATTTGTTCTAAGTCAAAATTCATTTTAAACTATTCAATCGCAACGTAACTGCATTTTTGTGGGCCTGCAGTCCTTCTGCTTCTGCCATAACCTCAATAGCATTACCAATGTTTTGCATGCCTTGTTTCGTAATTTTCTGAAAGGTCATGCTCTTTAAAAAACTATCTAAATTAACCCCACTATATTGTTTAGAATATCCATTTGTAGGTAAGGTATGATTGGTGCCAGAAGCATAATCACCTGCGCTCTCAGGAGTGTAGTTACCAATAAAAACAGAACCTGCATTCTGCGTATGATCTAAATAAAATTCTTCATCTTTAACACAAACAATAAAGTGTTCAGGTCCGTAAGCATTAATTAAATCAATAGCAGTTTGATGGTTTTCTACATAAATTAAGGTGCTATTATCAATTGCTTTTTGAGCAATTTCTTTTCTTGGCAGCTCTTCGATTTGCATTTGAACTTCCTTTTCAACAGCTTCTATCATCGCTTTAGAGGTAGAAACTAAAATAACTTGACTATCTGCGCCATGTTCGGCTTGACTTAATAAATCCGATGCAACAAACGATGCGTTTGCAGAATCGTCTGCCATAATTAGTAATTCGCTAGGGCCTGCAGGCATGTCAATTGCTACACCGTACTTGGTAGCAATTTGTTTAGCTACGGTAACATACTGGTTGCCTGGCCCAAAAATTTTATACACTTTCGGAATCTGTTCTGTACCAAAGGTCATACCCGCTATTGCTTGTATGCCACCAACCTTACATATTCTACTAACTCCGCATAGCGCTGCAGTATATAGTATTGCGGGATGTATATTTCCTCCTTCATTGGGTGGTGTACAAAGTACTATTTCTTTACAGCCTGCTAGGGTGGCAGGTATCGCTAACATTAAAATAGTAGAAAATAATGGAGCTGTACCCCCAGGAATGTAAAGTCCCACTTTTTGTATTGGGCGTTTTTCTTGCCAACAGTGCACCCCTTGCGTAGTTTCAATCTCAATTTTCGCTGTCTTTTGTGCACTATGAAAGCATTCAATATTTGCTTTAGCTAAATGAATAGCTGCTTTCAGTTCTTCTGAAACTGCTGCCTGTGCTGCTACTGTTTCTTCAGTTGTGACGAGTAGTTTATTTAGGTTAACCTTATCAAATTGATGTGTAAATCTTTGAATAGCCGCATCGCCACCGCTTTCTACTTCATTAAAGATAGTAGTAACGGTATCTTCGATATCTGCTACAGATTGCGTTGGGCGCTGTAAAAGCGTTTTCCAATCTGCCTTTTTTGGTTTAAAAACTTTATTCATTCTTAATATTCAATCAAAATTATTAAAAGTGATTCGCATTCACTTCATAAAAGTGTCTTTGCAAAAATTTCATTCTTTTCTTCATTAGATACAAAGAAAGCTACCTGCACTACTTCACCACCACTATCTTTAAGGTATCTAAATTTAAAGTCTGCTAGAAGTACTGGCCCGTATGCCTTTTAAATCCCATTTGAAAGCTTGCTTTATAGAGAAAACCTACTTCACACTTAGAATTACAAAACCATTTTTTCTATCGGACATACCAAAATGCCTTCTGCACCCGCAAGTTTTAGTTCATCTATGACTTCCCAAAATTTATCTTTATTAATTACGGTATGCACTGAACTCCAACCCGCCTCGGCCAATGGCAAAACTGTTGGACTTCGCATGCCCGGTAATTTATTAATAATAGCTTCTAATCTTTCATTAGGTGCGTTTAGTAATACGTATTTAGATTTTCGCGCTCGTAAAACAGCTTGAATACGGAATTGTAATTTTTGTAGTATTACTGTTCTTTCTTCGTTTATTTTTGGGGATACTGCTAAAACCGCCTCGCTTTTAAGCATAACCTCTACCTCTTTTAGGTTGTTTTTAAAAAGAGTACTACCACTCGATACAATATCGCAAATAGCATCAGCTAAGCCAATATTTGGAGCAATTTCAACAGAACCACTAATTATATGTAAATCTGCTTTTACCTCATGTTTTTTTAAATAATCGAGGACTGTATTCGGATAAGAAGTTGCAATACGTTTTCCTTCAAAATCATTAATATTTTGGTAAGGCACACCTTTTGGTATCGCTAAAGAAACTTTACATTTTGAAAAACCTAGTTTCTCAGCGATCTTTATGTCGCCACCTTTCTCAAAAAGTACATTTTCACCAATAATAGCAATGTCGACTACCCCATCTTTTAAATATTGCGGAATATCACCATTTCTCAAGTAAAACACCTCCATTGGAAAATTTCTGGCAGATGCTTTTAATTGATCTTTACCATTGTCAATTAAAATTCCACAATCTTTTAAAACTTTTAAAGAATCTTGGTTTAACCTCCCTGATTTTTGAATAGCAATTCTAATATTTGTCATTTCTTTGATTTATATATTCTAGACCATCAAAATAGCCTAAAAATAAAACCCGTCTGATTGCTCAAACGGGTTTAAATATGCTGTAATACTACAATACACCTTTACCTCGCTTGATAGCTAGTTAAAAGATGATGTTGATGTGTATTTTTATTTCTCATTATATGGTAAAAGTAAAATTAAATTTTTTGCTATGAAAGCAAATATCTAAAAAATAATAATTCCAATTTTTTAGTTATTTCCTAAGATTAGAGGTAAACCTGAATCTCCACCGCCTACGACAATTACTTTAGCATTTGGTGATTCAGATAACTTTAATGTAGCATCTATGCCTTTATCTTGAAGAATTTTATCGGTTAAAGATGCACTTAAAATTTTGTTAGCGGCTGCCTTACCCTGAGCTTCAATAGTTACTTTTTCGGCTTCTTTCTTTGCAGTTACCAAACGAAACTCGTATTCAAGTGATTCTTGTTCTTGTTTTAGCTTACGCTCAATGGCCTCTTTAATAGTGGGTGGCAAAGTAACATCACGTACCAAAACTTCATTTAATTGGATATACTGCCCATCTACAATTTTTTTGGTTTCTTCATAAATTTCAGCTTGAATAGCATCTCTCTTACTTGAATATAACTGTTCTGGCGTATAACGCCCTACAACACTTCTTGCAGCAGATCTAATAGTAGGTAGTAATACACGTTGTACGTAATCCGATCCTTTTTCTTGATGTAGTTTACCTAAAAACTCACGCTTTGGCTGAAACCAAGCGGAGGCGTCAAGTTTGATTTCTAATCCGTTAGATGAAAGAACCTGCATTTTTTCAAAAACTTCTTGTTGTCTTACCTCATAAATAAAAATTTTATTCCACGGAGCAACAACGTGAAAACCCTCACCATACGGAGGCTCATCAGTTACCACACCACCGCCAAAAGTTTTATATAATACCCCAGCCTGGCCTGAGCCGATTGTTACCGCAGATTTTGAAATTAAAATAATTAATGCGATCAGTACAAATATGACTGGAAATGCAATTTTTGGTAATTTATCCATTGTGTTCTGTTTTTTTTAAGTTAAGCCGTTATATTTTCGTATTATCCACTCTACCGACAATATGGCGGTTATAAGCGCTAATAAAATTTTATAATCTATCAAAGATACAACATTTTTAATCCCTTTTTGGGTGGGCGTATATTGTTGATCATTACCTATAGCACTAAGTAAATCTTCGGTTTGACCCATAAAGTATAGTGCTCCGTTTGTACTAGTAGCTAATTGGTTAAGTTTTTTATAGTCTGTTACTAAAAACTGCTGTTCTACATCAAAGTCAATAATACTAAAGTTACCAGAGCTTGAAATAGTTTCGTCTTTTACCATTAAGGTAAAACCGTAATCACCTGGCGGCAAATAACTTAAATCTGCCTCATAGAAATTACGCTTTAAAAACATGGGTACTGCTTCGATTTTACTGTTTGATAAATTTTTAACATTTAAAACAAGTGATGCGTTTGGATCAAAAACATAAGCTTCATCAAAATAAGTCGCCTTTATTTTTGCGGAACTACTTCCTAAGAATATAGGTTGATAATCAACATCTAGTCTGTTTTTAGACTTATTAGATGCTAGGTAAAGCATTAATTTTCCAATAAACTCATCAAAATTTTGAAAACTCTTATGATTTTTAAAACTCTGCATTCGCCATTTCCAAATATGTTCACCGAATAAAACCAGTTCTTTTGAATTGTCGGTATCGGTTGCAAAAAGTAATGGGGCGTCAAATGTTTTTCCCATGACTTTTATATTCAAAAGTGCTTCCCCTCCCTCTAGATTCACAATACCTGTACCATTGTTTAAAGGGGGATAATCGTCAAATGAAAATTCTGAGATGTCAAATTTAGAAAATCCTGAATTTAAAACTGCAAACGTTTCTTGAATTGGATAATTACCATTTATTTTAAAGGTATTTTGGGAAGTATTTAAAAAATTCATATCCACCTTTTCACCTAAGATGGTAAATATACTTGCCTTTTTCTTTTGTAAATAGGCATAAATAGTTTTAAAAGAGGGGTTTGGCTGATACAAGATAAATACGTCGCCCTTATCTAGCTCTTTGGTGCTTATTGTTGTATTTTTTACACTTACCAAACGTTGCTCATTACTTTCTATAGCCTTTTTTAAGGCCCCAATATCGGGGTGTTTTAAATCTGAAATGATAATAATGTTTGTTTTCTCGTCGATAACTTCAATAACACTATTTTTTTTGTTGTTATTCTTGTTTCGCTCACTAGATTTTGCACTTAAAGAAACACCAATATTTTTAATGCCAATTGATCTAGCTTTTAATGACGTAGTTATGGTTTTAACATTATCAGTTGCTGATAGACTAATTTTCTCTTTGTACCGAGTCTTACCGTTTATTGATACGTTTAAAGTACTTTTAACCGATTCGTTTCCCGTATAAGATATTCCTATTTCTAAAGGAAATTTATTGTTGAGAAAAGCAAATTTATTGATAATAACTGCATCAATTTTTAAATCTTCGTACTTGGTTGTATCACCAACAGCAATGGCATATACTGGATGCTTTAACTGTTCAGACAAATAGCTATAATCTTCTCCTATGGTTTGGTTGCCATCTGTTATGAGAAGTAGTGCAGTTTTTTTTGTTCCGTATGTATTGTTTATTTGTGAGAGAGCTCGAGAAATATTGGTGTTTTTTTCAGTAAATGTAAGGCTATCTAGCTCTTTTAAATTGTCGCCAAAAATGTATTCAGAAACTGTAAAACGATCTTTAATTTCATTGTTTTCCCTAAGTTGCTGTATTTGAGCTACAACTTCATTCTTTGCGGTTTTCATTGAACTTGAATTATCAACAAGTACAACAAGGTTAGGTTTCTCTATAGTATAGGTGGTACTTTCAAATTTCGGGTTTATTAAAAGTAGTAAAATTCCAAAAGATGATAAAAACCTTAAAAAAGATAAGAGAAAAGAAATTCTAGCTTTTCTTTTTACTGAAAAATGATATTGAAAGAAGGTTAAGCCTATAGCTAATAAAGCAGCGACTAAAACTAATAAAAGTGTTTTGGTTTGCATTTAATTATCTCTCTTCTTGTCAACCTTTCTTTCTCTTATCTTTTAAACCTTTTTGTAATAGAAACCAAGGCTACTCTATTTACAGAATAAGTCTTTATTGTCTAAAAAACTAAAACATATAATTCATGCACACATTTCGAAGAATTAAACCTAATATGTAGTTGGTCACTTAATAGGCTCTACTCATTTCTTCGCAAAAGGTTTGTAAATGTTAAGCTTAAAATATGACATAAAAGCCATATTAAGTTAACATACCGCCGTCTACGTTGAGTACTTGACCTGTTACGTAAGCCGAAAGATCTGACGCAAAGAACAAACAAGCATTAGCGATATCCTCGGTTGAGCCTCCTCTTTTTAGTGGAATACCATCACGCCAGCCTTGCACCACTTTTTCATCTAATTTAGCTGTCATTTCGGTTTCTATAAATCCCGGAGCTATAGCATTACATCGTATATTTCTAGAACCTAACTCTAGGGCGATTGATTTGGTAAAACCAATCATTCCGGCTTTAGATGCCGCATAATTGGACTGCCCTGCGTTACCTTTTACGCCAACAACACTACTCATATTAATTATAGAACCTTTTCGCTGTTTTAGCATTGTGCGCTGTACAGCTTTCGTCATATTAAAAACAGATTTTAAATTAATTTCAATCACTTTATCAAAATCTGCTTCTGCCATACGCATAAGCAAGTTGTCTTTGGTAATACCAGCATTGTTAATTAAGACATCTATACCTCCAAAATCTTTTAATACATCTGCCACTAAAGCTTCAGATTCAGTAAAACTTGCGGCATTACTCTTATAAGCTTTTGCCTTCACATTTTTGGCGGCCAATTCTTTTTCTAACGCGAAAGCTGGGGCTTCGCTTGAACTGTATGTAAAAGCTATATTAGCACCATGATCAGCAAATATTTGCGCTATACCAGTACCTATACCTCTACTGGCACCTGTTATTATAACATTTTTTCCTTCTAATAAACCCATAATTTTTCATTTACTTAAAACCGTTAAACAAATATACCAATTAAAAAGACCAACAATAAAATTGCTTGAGCTTTTATTAGATTGTCTTTTAATCTTTTAAGGATACTAGTTCTTTGTAGTTATAATAGTATTTAAAATCTAATTCTTTTCCCCTTACAAGCGTTCTGATATCTTCGATATTTGCACTAATTTTATTTTTTAATAAGTTAAGTCGTCTACCTTGTTACGGTTATATTTCTTGTAAATCGAAGGTATTTCAATGGCTAAAACTAGCATCGGAAGATGGTGAAAATCATAATTTTAAAAATGACACATTACAACCCGTTTCTTAATTATTAACCTGAGTTCGACTTAAGAAATTTGTTTTTTTAACATAGAAAAAGTAGAATATTTAGTATATTAAAGTAATGACTT
>CANKUU010000030.1 GCA_947486785.1 uncultured Flavobacteriaceae bacterium
ACCTTCAATCAAATTTGAAACAACAAATACCACGCAGTTAACTCTTTTTTACTAATTCCTTATGTCGAACTCAGGTTCTAAAATAAATGTTTAAATAGTGATGAAATACTTAAATAACTTGCATTTTAATAAAGTCATGAATAAAAGTAAAACTAACTTAACTTAAATGCACAACAGGTAGTTTTTAAAAATCTATAAAAACTAATAACTGATCTGTAGACCTCCAAATATATACTACCTTTCCAATCATCTATCTATTTTTTATATTATCTTGCATTTACACACTAGCTTTTATTTTTAAACTTTCTGTATAATCACTTTTACGCTTACTCGCAAAAGTATTACCAAATAAGCTATGAAAGCGAATGAAAAAAAATATTGGAAAAAATTAAGAAAAGGAGATCTCAAGGCTCTCGGCAAAATTTATGATCGCTATATTGACGACTTATACCACTATGGTTTTAACCAAACTAATGACAAAGACACGGTAATGGATGGTATTCATGACGTATTTTTAGATATTTATAAGTACCGAAAAACAATAGCGAAGACAGATAACATCAAATTTTACTTGTTACGTTGTTTAAAACGAAAACTTCAAAAAAATAATACTACCAAAACTATTTCTATAGATCAAAAGAACATCTCAGTTTTTTCATTAAAAAATGATCTCGTTTCTGTTTCTAAAGAAAAAAAAATAATTTCATCTGAGACTGTTCTAAAAAAGAATATAAAACTTAATAAGGCATTAAATAAACTGCCGTCTCGCCAAAAGGAATGTATTTTAATGAGATACACAAAAAACATTCCTTACGAAGAAATTGCTCAAAAAATGGACATTACCGTGCAAACTGCGCGTACAATAGTTTACCGAGGCATTAAAAGTATGAGAAAAGAAGCACTACTCATTTATATTTTTTGCACCCTTTTATAAAACAAGAAAAATACAAAAACACCTTCTTCATATTTTAAAAACTAAAGCTATAGCACTAATTAGTATCTACCTACAGCTCTAGTTACAAAAAAATTAACCAAAATTGTTTATCATTTAACCCTAGTATTTATAGTTCCTATTTTGAAGTTAATCCTTTAAAAATCACCATAATTGATACTACCTTACATCAGATTAATCAAAAAAAATTTTTTTTTTTTAAGAAAACTGTCTATAAAACCTAAATAGGTTTCTTATGTAAATGTATTCGTGCTTTAAAAGACTATTTAAATTGAGCAAAATAGTGACTTAGAAGTAGTAGCACCACATAATGATATTGGTGAAATACTAGTAAAAGCTATACCAAAAGAAAACCGAAACTCAATTAAAAAAGGTCGAAAACCATTACCATTAAGCCCAAACCGGCTTGTGTTTTAAAAATGTAATTATTGTGAAAATATTTTTTAAGAATACTTTTAGTTGAAGATCTACAATTTTATAATTAATACCAATGAATAGTAACAAGCAATCAAAACTTTCTAAGACAGAAAAGGAAGAACTCAAAAATAGAATTTCAAGATCAATACATAAAAGATCAATTAAAATACGCCGGTTATATCTCTGGGGGGCAGCAGCATCGATTTTACTGTGTTTAACCTTTGGCACCTATATATTTAAAAGCCTTCAAACACCATCAATTCTTGATTATGTTAATACAAATAAAATACAACCATCTACAAATTCAGAGAATGTAGTGTTGATTTTAAATGATGCTGAAGTAATACAAATCAACGAAGACTCAACTTTAATTGAGTACTCCGAAACAGGGAAAAACGTAGGTATTGGTTCAAAAAAAATGATTCATCAAAAAGCCATACCAACAAATGAAGTAATCTACAACACCTTATTAGTGCCTTTTGGCAAAAGATCGAAAATTAAACTATCGGATGGCAGTATCGTATGGCTAAATTCTGGCTCCAAATTAATATACCCATCTGTTTTTGCTGGTAAAGAAAGAGAAGTTTACTTAGAAGGAGAAGCTATTTTTGATGTAACACACAACCCTAAAAAGCGATTTAAAGTATTAACCGAAGGTCAAGAAATAAATGTACTAGGTACTGTTTTTAATGTTTCAAGTTACCCCAACGACAATAGTGTTAAGACAGTATTAAAATCTGGCAGTGTTCAAATAAACTATAATAAAAATGCTTCAAATTCTATAGTAACTATTAGTCCGGGAACTATGGCAGAATATCATAAAAAAGGACAAATGATAGAAACAAAAAAGGTGAATATATATGATTATTTTTCTTGGAAAGACGGCATATTAATATTTAAAAACAATGATCTACCCTACATTATTGCTAAACTATCTCGCTATTACAATGTAAAAATAAGTCTTAAAGGCAACCTTAAGACCAAAGAAACATTTTCTGGCCGTTTAGATTTAAAAAACGATGTAGAAAATGTTTTAAACACCTTACAAGAAACTACCAATTTTGAATACTCATTAAATAAAAACGCTATTTAAAAAAGAAGCCTATGAAATAAATGATTTTTTAAAGTAACTAAAGAAACCAGAAGATGTTGGAGCATCTTCTGGCAGTTAAACTCAAAAACGCATGCTTAACGCGTCATTAATTAATCAAAAACGAAATTATGAATAAAACGGTAAGACTTATTCCTGATCCTAGAAAAAATAACTTCACAGTTAAAATCCAATCTTTATTTAAAACCTTTTTTCTAATTGTAACTATTGGTTTAGGTTCTGCCTACGCAAATAACACCTATCCACAATCGAAAATTGACTTTAAAGCGACTGAAATAACATTTGAAGAATTTTTTAAAAAATTACAAAACAAAACTGACTATTTGTTTTTTTATAAAGATGATGTTCTTGATGATAGCGCAAAATTAACTTTCAATTTTAAACAAAGAACGCTTACATCAATATTAGAAGAAGTCTTTTTAAACACAAATCTAAGTTTCAAAATAAGTGGAAAACAGATTGTCATTAAAAAAAGTAGAAACCTTAATTTAAAACAAAAAAACAAAAAAGAAGAACAGATAATTCAAGAGATTAAAATAACAGGAATAATTACAGACGCTAATGGCTTGCCATTACCTTTCGTAAATATTTTAGTTGAAGGCAGCACGAACGGAACTCAGAGCGATTTTGATGGAATGTATGAAATAACCGCCTCAAAAGGTGAAGTCCTGATATTTTCTTTTTTGGGTATGAAAACAAAAAAAATCACCATCAACGAAGCTACTACAATCAATGTAGAACTAGAGGAAGATGCTGCAGCCTTAGAAGAGGTAGTAGTAGTTGGCTATGGCACTCAATCTAAAGAATCTATTACCGGATCTGTTGGTCTAGTAAAAAGCGAAGAACTAGAACAAGTGCCAGTCTCAACATTTGAACAAACTCTAAGAGGTAGCACAGCAGGCTTGCAAGCTACTGCTGTTGACGGTGCCCCTGGCGGTAACACTCAAGTAAGAATAAGAGGTATTGGCTCTATAACAGCTTCTAGCGAGCCACTTTATGTTATCGATGGAATACCAATTCAATCTGGGAGCATAGGGTCAATAGATAATGATGGTAATAGTACCAACGCCATGGCAGGCATAAATCCAAATGACATAGAATCAATTTCGGTATTAAAAGATGCAGCATCAACAGCTATTTATGGTTCTAGAGGAGCTAATGGTGTTATTTTAATTACCACAAAATCTGGTAAATCTGGAAAACCAAAAATTGAATTTAAAACTTTAACAGGCTTTAATTCTCAAGCATATAACAATATATTAAAGCCACTAAATGCTGCTCAATATACTGAGCTCTTTCTTGAAGGATATATTAACAGAGGAGATACGCCGGAACAAGCTCAGGCTAGATTTGACAGTACTTTTGAGCAATTGATTGATCCGACAACTGGTAAGCCAACCGATACCAATTGGCTTGATGCTATTACAAGAACGGGGATAACCCAAAGCTATAACCTTAGCGCAAGTGGAGGTACAGAAAAAGTGAAATACTATTTTTCTGGTGCTTATTTTGATCAAGAAAACTATATCATTGGGTCGGGTTTTAAAAGATTAAGCGCTCGTAGCAACATTGATTTTCAGGCTACAGATTTTTTAAAGATATCAAACAGAATAGCGGTTTCTAATTTAACCTCAAACACTTTTTTTGATGGAGGCTCTTTTAATAATCCTTTTAAAAACTCTTTAGAACTCTCACCATTAATTCCAATATACGACGAAACAGGGAGGTTTAACGGCGATCACGCAGGATATTTCCCTCTTGGCGGAGCAAATCCGGTAGGAAGTTTAAGCGGAGATGATTTATGGGAAAATAAACAACTAAGAATCGTCGATAATTTTGCTGTAACCCTTCATCCAATAAAAAACCTAAATATTCGATCACAATGGAATTTTGATGTGCTTTCACTAAACGAATCAAGATATCAAAACCCTAGATATGGCGGTGGTAGAAATGCTGGAGGAACTGCTTATGAAGCAAATACTACCTTAAAAACGTGGGTAGGTACCCAAAGTGTAGATTATAATTTTCAAGTAGCTTCTTCGCATAACTTCAATCTTCTGGGTGGTTATGAAGCGCAACAAACCAAAAACGAAAGAGTTAGTGCATCAGGCACTCAGTTTCCAAATCAAAAACTAAAAACATTAAATAGCGCCTCAGCAGAATTTGCTATTGGCGGATCTAAATCAGAATACACCTTTGTTTCTATTTTTTCAAGAGCGAACTACAACTTTGATAGTAAATATTTTCTGTCAGCAAGCATAAGGCGTGATGGATCTTCAAGATTTGGAGTAGATAACAGATGGGGGACCTTCTATTCTTTTGGAGGTAGTTGGGTTCTATCCAATGAAAAATTCTTTGAAAAGGCTTCATTTATAGATATCATTAAGTTGCGCAGCTCTTGGGGTATAACAGGAAACGCGGCAATAGGTGATTTTCCATCACAAGGATTATACGTGTATGGGCAAGATTATGACGGTAATCCTGGAGGTATACCCAATCAAATCGCCAATCCGAACCTAACATGGGAAACACAAGAAAATTTTAATATTGGATTAGATTTTGGACTTTTCTCAAAATTCAATGGTACCATTGAATACTTTGATCGAGTTTCTTCGGACTTAATACTTGATGTTCCGCTTTCTCGAACAAGTGGGTTTACATCTCTCACTCAAAATTTTGGAGAGATGACTAATTCTGGCATCGAAATTTCTTTAGATGCAACTGTTTTGCAAAATGAAAATTTCAGCTGGAATTTAGGACTAAATACTACATTCTTAAAAAACCGTATTACCAAACTTACAGAAGACTTTAATTCTGGTCCATACAGAAGAGAAGAAGGTAAAGATTTTCAATCTTTTTACCTATTTAATTGGGCTGGGGTGAATCAAGAAAACGGAGACCCACAATGGTATACTGATGCCTCCAAAACAGAAATAACCAATAATCTAAAACAAGCAGAACGCTTTTTAGACGATAAATCAGCAACTCCTGATTTCTTCGGTGGGTTTAATACAAGCCTAAAATACAAACGATTAAGTTTAAGTGCCAATTTCATTTATTCTTATGGGAACTACGTATTTGACTCGAGAGCCAGAGGTAGTTTAGCAGATGGTAGGCTAACACCAAGAAGCACTGCTACTTTTATTTATGACAATAGATGGGTGCCAGGAAAAACAGATGCTCTAGCGCCAAAATTCATTTGGGGAGGTAGCCCTGGTAGTGGCGAATCTGCAAACTCTAGATGGCTCTACGACGGCAGTTATATGAGACTTAGAGACCTCACAATATCCTACAATTTCTCTGATCAACTAACGTCATTACTAAATTTGAGTTCGGCAAGAATGTATCTTAGAGGAACAAACATATTGACCTTTGTAAAAGAAAAAAACTTATATATCGACCCAGAGCAAGCAATAAACGGATCATACACCGGACAAACGCCTGCTTTAAAAACTATAGCAATTGGTTTAGATATTCAACTATAAAAAAAAAAGATATGAGAACATATAAAGTAATTTCGCTTTTAATACTACTAAATTTCTTAGTCTCTTGCTCAGATTCATTTCTTGAACTTACACCTCAACAGTCTGTTCCAGATACTGAAGCATTAACAAATCTTGAAGATTTTGAATCGTCAATTACAGGAGTATACAACTTATTATCAGGTTCAGAGTACTACGGTAGGTATATGATATTAATTCCTGATGTTTTGGCTGATGATGTAAAACAAAATGCTCAAGCAAATAGAATTGAAGATTATGCCGAACATATTCAAAGAGTTTCAGACCCAGACGCAAGTAGGTTATGGACTACCATGTACAAAGCAATAAACGCGTTAAATACAATTATCAACTCTGATGTGGAAGTAGCTGAAGTAAATAGAACAAAACAAAATCATATAATTGGTGAGGCACTTGCATTAAGAGGACTTGTATATTTTGATCTCGTTAGGATGTTTGCTCAGCACTACACCTTTACCCCTGATGCAAGTCATTTAGGAGTTCCACTAGTTCTAAATTTTAGTCCCGAAGATGAACCTTCAAGAAATACTGTTGGCGAAGTGTACGATCAAGTAATTTCGGATATGACCACTTCACTTACACTTATGTCAGATAACTCAAGAACTAACAATTCAAATACCTTATCTAAAATAGCGGTTAAGGCTTTATTAGCTAGAGTTTATTTAAATAGCGAAAATTGGAACAGTGCTGAAGCTATGGCTACCGATGTAATAGACGCTAACAACTATAGCTTAATTCCAAATGACAAATACTATGAGCTTTGGACTACTGACAACAGTTCTGAATCTATTTTTGAAATATCTATGACAGAAGTTGATAATGTAGGAGGCCAAGGTATAGCAGGACTTTACTCACAAAAGGTTTTTGGAGATTATCTTCCATCAAATGATGTGGTTAAACTCTATGAACCTGGTGATGCACGACTTGCTACTTTTGCAGAAGATGATAAGCTTAACGGAGAGTTTGCACCATTTAGAATGATTAAATACCCAGATATAAATGGCTTTGACAATGTAAAGGTTATTCGCCTAGCAGAAATATATCTTATTCGCGCAGAAGCTAGAGCAAATATCGGAACTAATATTGAAGGTGCACAAGCCGATTATAACGTAGTACATCAAAGAGCAAATGCCGATGCGGCAGATATTACTGCTACCGGTTTAGCTTTAAAAGAGGCTATATTTTTAGAAAGAAGATTAGAATTAGCCTTTGAAGGCCAACGTCTATGGGATTTAATGCGAATGAAAATGGATATTGTTCGCACGCAGTGTACTGCTGAAATTTGTTTAATACCCTACGGTAGTGATACCGTTATTTTACCCATCCCACAAAATGAAACAGATGCCAATCCAAATATTGAACAAAACCCCGGGTATTGAAACATGTTAAGTTTTGAAGCGCGGTTGCTTGGCGATCGCGCTCCAAAAAAACAGAATATTGCATAAAAAAATTAACCTTTAATTGAAAAAAATTGAAAAAAACAAGAAGAGACTTTGCCAAACTACTTTCATTAAGTGCACTGTTCCCTAGTCAATTAGCCTACTCATTTTTAGATAATAACGATAGTAACACCACTTTTTTAGCCAATAAAAAAGGGGTTCAAATCAATAAAAATGACATTGTCAAATTATATGAAAATGCTATTGTCATAGACGGATTAATAATTTCAAGAGGGTGGAATGATAAATCGTTTGAGGCCTTAGATGACTCAGGCTATACCGGATTTTTTACTTCTTTGGCATCAGGCAGTTTACAAAGCGCCATGAAATCGCTTGCAGATTGGAGAGATAGAATTGACAAATTTGATGATCGATTAATTTATGCAAATAGTGCAGACGATTTTGTTAGAGCAAAAAAAGAAAAAAAAACGGCTATACTTCTAGGGTTTCAAAATGCCACAATGATTGAAAAATCGATAGATAATATTGACACCCTTTATCATGCAGGTACACGTTGGATTCAACTCACCTATAATGAGCGAAATTTATTGGGTGATGGCTGTACTGAACGTACAAATGCCGGCCTCTCAGACTTTGGTATTGAGGCTGTAGAAAGAATGAATGAACTTGGTATTTTGATAGACCTTTCGCATTGCGGTCGCCAAACCACAAATGATGGCATAGCTTACAGTAAAGCAGGTGTAAGTATAAACCATTCAATGTGCGAGGCACTCTACAAAGATCATCCTCGTGCTAAAACTGATGCGCAAATAAAGGCAATGGCAGATAAAGGCGGTATAATGGGCATTATATGCTTAGGATATATGATCGGGCCAGACCCTGGTGGTGCAACCACATTAGAAACCTATGTTGATCATATTGATCATGCTGTTAAAATAGGTGGCATTGACCATGTTGGCCTAGCCGCAGATTTTGCAATTCAGGGCTTAGAAGCGACTGGGGCTACCCGAGAAAATTGGTATGTGCCACGTTTAACCAGATTTAAACCATCGTATAACGTAAAATGGCCTCCTTGGATTACTGAACTGGAGCGTCCAGATCGGTATTTAAGCGTTGCAAAAGTTCTTGACCAAAGAGGTTATAGCACTGGTGATATTGAAAAGATTTTAGGGCTAAATTGGCTTCGCTACTTTAAAGAAACCTTAAAGACGTAAATAGCTTCTCTAATTTAACTTAAAATTTAAAATGAAAAATCAGCTTAAACTTATCATTCTTTTAATCTACAGCTTCTATAGCTGTAGCGAAGGTAAACCATCTAAAAACGATAACTCTCCTGCGGTTGAATATGATGTCATCTTTAGAGAAAACCATGCTGGCACATATAAAAAGTGGCAAACAGGAAAACGCCAGTTTAAATTTCAATACTCATATTCCGATAGAGGTCGCGGTCCAAAATACGACGAAACAATAACCTTAAGTCCAAAAAACTATATTACTTCACAAACTATAACCGGGGTAAACTATCGTAAGGTTAAAGTAAATGAGCATTTTTCAATAAAAGATACTATTGCTAAATGGGTTAACCCAAAGGAAATTTCTGAAGGCAGTTACAATGATGACCAGCTTTATTTTCGCTATAACGGTTCACCAGCAGCATATGAAATTATAGCTCAGCTTTTGCTTGCCTCACACAGAAATGAAATAAAATTATACCCTCAAGGCACAGTAACACTAACTGAGAATAAAACAATTCAGCTGCCAGACGGAAACAAATCTAACCTATTAATGTTAAAAGGCTTAGATATGAATCCGGTATACCTATGGATGAAAGGTACCGAAATGATAGCGAGCATATCTGGCAATTTACATGTTATTCGCAAAGATTTTAAAGAGCTTCGATTAACCCTCAAGAAAAAACAAGATTCAATTGAAGATATTTACCTAAAAAACATAGCGTCAAAGGTTTCACATTCTTTTGATACCCTTGTCATTAAAAATGCAACTATTTTTTTAGAAAATGGATCTTTAGCCCCAAAACAAGATGTTCTGGTTATGGGTAGCATTATTTCAAAAATAGCACCCGCTAACACCCTTACTATTCCAAAAAATGCTAAAATTTTAGATGCTTCAAACAAAATACTACTACCCGGCATGTTCGACATGCACACCCACAACAACAAATTTAGAGGCTTATTGCATATCGCTGGAGGTATAACATCAGTAAGAGATCTAGCAAACAATAAACAGCTAAAACAATTGAGCGAGCAGTTTAACACAAATGAAATAATAGGCCCTAGAATTGTAACATTTAGTGGAATTATAGATGGCCCAGGCCCTTTCGCAAATCAAAGAAATGTTGTGAACAATCTAAATGAAGCCCTTATAGAAATTCAAGACTATAAAAATTTAGGCTATGATCAAATTAAACTATACAGCTCAATTAAGCCAGAGTGGGTGCGTCCACTAGCAAAAAAAGCACATGAATTAGAAATGCGTGTTAGCGGTCATATTCCTGCTTTTATGACTGCTTCACAAGCAATAGAACAAGGTTATAATGAAATTCAGCATATGAATATGCTATTTCTTAATTTTCAATCTGACACTATAGACACTAGAACGCCATTACGTTTTACAGAGGTGGCGAAAAATGGTATTGACTTAGATTTAAATTCTTCTGAGTATAAAAATTTTATCTCTCTTCTAAAAAGAAATGATGTTTTAATAGATCCTACCATTTCAATTTTTGAAAACATGTTTATTTCAAAAAAAGGAGAACCCAGCCCCACCTATGAGAAAATAATGCACAGATTACCCTTAATAAACCAACGGTTATTCTATGCTGGAGGCTTGCCAAAAAACGCAGAAACTACTCCGCTATACCAAGAGAGTTTTAATAAAATGCTCGCTGTAGTAAAAGATTTATTTCAGAAAAACGTGTCTATAACACCGGGCACCGATGGACTGCCAGGGTTTTTATATCACAGAGAGTTAGAATTGTATGTGAAAGCAGGTATACCTGCTAATAAGGTATTACAACTTGCAACTATAATAGCAGCTGAATTAACTGGGGTAGCCCATGAATATGGATCTATTGAAGAAGGAAAAAAAGCAGATCTAATTCTAATTAACGGTAATCCTTTAGAAGATATTAGTGCTATTAGAAAGGTAGATTGCACTATAAAGGAAGGCAAACTATTCTATGCCAAAGAACTTTATGGTACTATGGGAATTAAAAACTACGATCAATAAAAATTAAACAACAATTAATATGAAATACATCGTTCAAATACTATTTATCTTAACTACTGCATTGACTTTTGGACAGTCAAAAGATTTTTTTACCAATGGAAGACTAATTTTAGCAACCTATGAAGAGCGCACTGCATCGATGGGACTCGGAGACATTGATGCAGATGGAGACATTGATATTATAGTTGCTAATGGAAGACATTGGCCAGGACAAAACAGAATCTTCCTAAACAACGGACATGGAATTTATACTGTTTCTAAACGCTTGGGTAAAGAACAAGAAACCAGCTACTCTACCGAACTTGCAGATTTTGATAATGATGGTGATTTAGATATTGCTGTCGGAAACGACATGGCTCCGAATTATATTTTTATAAATGATGGCAAGGGCAACTTTACAAGAGGTAAAAGCTTTGGTAAAAAATATGATCATACCCGAAATATAGTAGTCGCTGATCTCGATAACGATGGAGATACAGATATCCTAATCACAAACAGAAGTAGTGAAAATGAAATTTGCCTAAACGATGGGTCTGGAAATTTTAATAGCTCTATTGGATTTGGAAGCAAAGAAGACTCCACAATTGATGTTGAAGTAGCAGATATGGATGGTGATGGTGACAATGATTTAATTTTAGCGAACAGAGATGACCAACCAAATTTCGTTTATCTCAACGATGGAAATTTAAAGTTTACAAAAAAAATACCCTACGGTACTGGTAAAGACAATACGAGGTCAGTAGCTATTTCAGATGTAGACAACGATGGATATTTAGATATTATAACTGCTAATATTGGTGAGCCTAACGTCATTTATTATGGAAACAAACAAACGACTTTTGAAAGAAAAACTGTTTTTGATACTAGCAATGACGAATCTTTCTCTCTAAGTATAGCTGACTTTAATACGGACGGAGTAAAAGATGTGGTTATTGGAAATTATAGTGCACCAAATAAAGTGTTTCTTAATCTAGAAGATGGTAATAAATGGACCAAAATAGTTTTAAGTGAGAAAAAATTGAACACCTATGATATTTTAGCAAAAGATATAAATGGCGATGATAAGCCCGATATTATTGAAAGTAATTCTGATGCGCTAAATCTCTATTATTTTAATCGTTACAAACCCAATTTTCCTTAAAACAAAAAAATAGCTTTCATGAAAAACATTTTATTTCATTTTCGCACTCTAGCAGCAAGTGTTTACATCATATTAACCTTTAGTTCTTGTCAAGAAATAACTTCACGTTGGGATAATCCTGATGAAAAAGGCACCTATTTGGTCTATAGACGACAATCTGAAATTGGAAAAGAAACCTATACCATAACTTCTAAGAACGATACCGTTTTAGTATCTTCTTTACAAGGTGAGAATGAGAGGGGACGTATTACTGGAACATACTGTGAACTTAAGTTAACAAAAAACTTAAAGCCTATATCTTACCATAGTCAACGTATAGTGGGTGAAGACACTACTAATATTTTAAAGGTTAGCCCAAAAGATGAAAATACCATAGTCGTATGGGAAAAAGAATTTAATCCTGTTATAAGCAAAAGAGATGAAAACTTTTTTCCATTGCACAGCAATATTTCGGCAGGTATGGAGATGATGCTTTATCATTATTTATTTAAAAGTAATAGTAAAAAGCTAAACACTTTACCTAGAGGAGAAGTCTCCATACGTCATACGAATAAAGATACGGTTAGTATAAAAGGAAAAAAAATACTTTTAGATAGGTATGTTGTTGAGGGCATCAACTGGGGTGGACGAACAGTTTGGCTAGATGAATCTAAAAATCTTGTTGCTATAGTAAAAGCGAATACTCAAATTAGGGAAATTATTCGCGAAGGATACGAAGAAGCTTTACCAGTATTTGTTGCAGGTAATGTAGCCGAACAAATGGCACAATTAGCAAAATATACCACCGATTTAAAAAAAGAATCGAATACTACTATTGCCTTAGTAGGGGGTCATATTATTGACGGGCGTACCGAAAAATTACAAACAGACATGACAGTACTAGTTAAAAACGGTACAATTAAAGCCATTGGTAAAAATAATGGTATTAAAATTCCTGACGGAGCTAAAAAAATAGAGTTAAATGGCAAAATTTTAATACCTGGTCTTTGGGATATGCACGCTCATTCTAACCAAGTGCAATGGGCACCTGCCTATTTAGCTGGTGGGGTAACAACGATAAGAGATAATGGAAATGAAATAGAATTTGCTACTGCATTTAGAGATGCAATTGCTAAGGATAATGCCATGGGGCCAGATATTATTTTAGCGGGTATGACCGACGGTGCAGGAAAGAAAGGAAATGGCATTATTAGAGCAAGAACTATTAAAGAAGCAAAAGATGTTGTTGCTATGTATCATAAATATGGATACAAACAAATTAAAATATACTCGTCAGTTGATCCTGAAATCATGAAAGTTCTTACCGAGGAGGCTCATAAATTAGGTATTTCTACTACCGGGCACGTACCTAAACAAGTTGGCAATTCTATTTTAGCGGTAGAAGGGGGTATGGATATGTTAAGTCATCGGTCTTTATTTTTAACCGCACTTTTTCCAGATAAGCTAAAATCTGATTTAACAAGATATTATTTAGCTGACAACGAAATTTCTGAAAAACAAATTAAACAAGCATCCGATTTCTTTTTAAAAAACGGTACCATATTAGACCCTACAATTGCTTTAGATGTTGTTAGAACACTTCCCAAAGGCACCCCAAGTGAAACAGTTGAACCAGATGTAGCTAGAATTGCATATGAACTTTTTGAAGGCAAACGATATAGAAAAGGTTTAAGCGAAAAATCTTATACTAAAGCCAAAGAAGATTATACTAAAGCAATGCAAATTTTAGGTAAATTTCATAAAGCGGGTGTTCCTATTGTAGCAGGAACAGATAATATAGTACCCGTATTTGGTCTTTATCTAGAAATTGAAACCTATCATAAATTAGGTGGCCTCTCTCCTTTCGAGGCCATACAAACCGCAACAAGTATTCCTGCAAAAGCAATGGGCATGTTAGATATCACAGGAACTATAGAAGTAGGTAAACAAGCAGATATTGCCATTTTAGATAAAAACCCATTAGAAAACATTTCAAATATTAGAACTATTTCTGCTGTTATGTCTAATGGAAACTACTATAAAAGCGAGCCACTATGGAAGGCCGCAGATTTTAAACCAAAACGAGATTAATTATGATTAAAGAAAATTATGACCCTGAAGCACGTTTAGAAGAATTGAACATCGAGCTACCCGCTGCACCAAATCCTGTTGCCAACTATATTAACGGTGTTCGTACTGGAAATTTAATTTTTTTAGCAGGAAAAGGACCTCGTTATGCAAATGGTATTGAAATAACAGGCAAATTAGGGGCTGATATCTCAATAGAAAAAGGTTATGAAGCCGCCCGTCTTACCGCAATAAACCAAATTGCAGTTTTAAAAGAAATGCTTGGCGATTTAAAAAAAGTTAAACGAATTGTAAAAGTTTTAGCCTTTGTAAACTCTACCCCAGATTTTATAGATCAACCTAAAGTCATCAACGGTTTTTCTGATCTTATGGTAGCCGTTTTTAGTGATAGAGGAATACATGCTAGAGCTGCTATTGGTGTTGCCACACTACCAAGAGCACAGGCCGTTGAGGTAGAGTGCATTGTTGAAGTAATAGAGGAATCATAACGTGCAAACATAAAAGATGGTCTTAAATAAACGTAGAATTGGCTTAATACTTGGTCCTTTAGTTTTTTTGTTAATCATTCTTTTTTACCATCCAGAAGGCCTTAGCCAAGAGGCTAATGCTGTATTGGCATCAGTAGCATGGGTAGCCATTTGGTGGATTACCGAAGCCATATCTATAGCCGCTACCGCTTTACTTCCTATTGTTCTTTTTCCTTTATCAGGAGCTTTAAGTTTAAGTGAAACTACCGCCTCATACGGACACAAATATATTTTTCTCTATATCGGTGGGTTTATTCTAGCTATTGCTATCGAAAAATGCAAGCTCCACAAAAGAATAGCACTTCGGATAATTAAGCTCGTTGGTACCGACATCACTCGAATTATTTTAGGGTTTATGGTAGCTACAGCCTTACTCTCTATGTGGATTTCGAATACTGCAGCAACAGTAATGATTTTACCAATGGGCATGGCTATAGTTTCTCAACTACATGATAACCCCAATACAATTTCTAATGAAAATAAACTATTTGGAAAAGCATTAATGCTAGCAATAGCATATAGTGCATCAATTGGAGGTATAGCAACTTTAATTGGAACTCCAACTAATTTAGTATTAGCAGGTGTTGTACAAACCACTTTTGGTGAGGAAATTACTTTTTCGCAATGGTTTATTTTCGGCTTTCCAATTTCCCTTATTTTATTGTTTGTTTGCTGGAAATATATTACCAAGTTTGCTTTCACCTTTAAACAAACTACTTTTCCTGGGGGGCGCGAAGAGGTAAATACACAGCTAAAAGCTCTAGGAAAAATTACCCCTGCAGAAAAAGCGGTACTAATTATCTTTTTTATTACGGCCTTGTCGTGGATATCACGTTCGTTCTTACTTAAAAAATTTATACCTGCTATAGACGATACTATTATAAGTATTATAGCAGCTATCCTTTTATTTGTAATTCCTGCTGGCAAAACTAAAGAAGCGCTTATTAATTGGGAAGATGCAGTAAAACTACCTTGGGAAATTGTGCTATTATTTGGTGGAGGGTTGGCTTTAGCCTCTGGTTTTTCAAGCACTGGTCTAGCCTTATGGCTTGGCAACAAATTAATAGCACTAGAAAGTTTACCCTTTATTCTACTCTTACTTTTACTTATCACGGCCGTTAATTTTTTAACAGAAATAACTTCAAACATAGCAACAACAGCCATGCTACTTCCTGTTTTGGTTTCTTTAGCACCAACCATAGGCGTACACCCTTATTATTTAATGATTGGGGCTACAGTAGCCGCCTCTTGTGCTTTTATGCTTCCGGTTGCCACGCCACCAAATGCAGTAGTATTTGGCTCTGGATATCTTAATATGAATGATATGGTAAAAAAAGGAATTTGGATGAACCTAATTTCTGTTGTAATTCTACTGGTCTTTGTTTATTATATTCTTCCCCTCGTATGGGAATTAAAATAAAAAACAACCACAAAAGGCCAGACGTAAAATAATAAAGCCAACTTAAAAGTTGGCTTTTCTCTTCTTGTACAGACGGAGAACGTGCAAATACTTATAGCTTCTGCAGCATTAGCAAGCCCTTCAACCCTTGTTGTTTGTTCAAGGGATCTTAGTTGGTTAATATTAAATAACCTCCCAAAATGCTTTCCCATAATTTTTAAACAGGTAGGACCGCAGTCTTTTTTGTCTACCTGTTTATAATTTGGAACTATATTTTGTTTCTAACATACTCGTCTGCCCTTAAAACAGCATAGTAATGTAAGCTTAACCAAAAATAGAACCGTATAGAATTCGAATTTATCAACTTAAAATTTAAACTGCTACAATGAAAAGAAGCAAGTTTAGCGAGAGTTAAACCATCAAGGCACTAAAAGAAAACGAACAAGGAAGAACCTTTGGCGAAATATCTAGGGAACTTGGTGTTGACAAGAGCACCTTTTACTACTAACGCAAGAAGTGTCGGCGTATGGAGCAATAACAACTTAAGCAATTGAAAGAATTAGAAGATGAGAACAATAGGTCTAAAAATATGTATGCAGATGTTAGTTTAGTTAATAAGATGCTAAAGGCCGTTTAATCAAAAAAGTTTTAAGGTCTTCCGACAAGAAAGTTCGAGCAAAGTATCTCATCAAACAATAGGCGGTTCCCATAATGCGTGCGTGTAAACTTCAACTTTAACCACCCACATAAATCACTCGGCAACAAATCACCCAAAGAATACATGCGCAGATTTGATGGAGAATTTAGAGGTGTCTTAACAAGGAGAAGCCTACAACAATCGGCTATAATTTTAGGTTCTCAACTTTCTGAAGATATGACATACCTTAGGCTGAGATTTAAAAATAAAAATGCCATAGCTAATTTAAAAAGGTTTTAACCTGAGTTCGACTTAAGAAATTTGTTTTTTTAACATAGAAAAAGTAGAATATTTAGTATATTAAAGTAATGAC
>CANKUU010000031.1 GCA_947486785.1 uncultured Flavobacteriaceae bacterium
TAAATCTTGAAATTAATTTCATGGGAATGTTTTTAAAAAATATTGAAAGTTTGATTTTGTCTCTAATTAATAATTGATGTATAACCACCCTTTTATTAATTTTTCTCCACTCTTAAGGTCTATCACAAATAGGTAAGCCCCTACAGGCAACCTTTTTTCTGATGTAGACCTGTTTGAAATTCCATCCCAAGTATTGTTATATCCATTTTGTTCAAAAACAAGTTTTCCAGATCTGTTAAATACTTTTACCGTATTATTAGGATATTGAGTGATATAATCAATAGTCCACGTATCGTTTATACCATCTCCATTGGGAGAGAATCCATATTTTTTAGCTCTTAAATGAGAGTTTACGTCATTAATTACCGTCTGTATTTCTGCTGCTGTTGGATTGCTTGGGTCGGCATACCTTCCGTTTTTTAACGCCCTGGTATAATCTACACCGTCAATAGCACCGATAACGTTATCAATACTATTTAATTGCGCTGCTGTTACACCTACACTATTAGTGTTTCCTGCAATGTCTTCTACAACTTCTGCTAAAGCAGCTACTTTAGCATTTACAACATTGACAACTGCTTGAATTTCGTCAGTAGTAGGATTTTCTTCATCGGCATATGTTGCGTTGTCTAGGGCAGTAGTATAATTTACACCATCTTGTGCTCCAGATACACCAGAAATACTGTTTAATTGTGCAGCAGTTACTTCTATACCGTTTACATTTCCTTTAATGTCTTCAACCACTTCTGCTAAAGCAGCAGCTACTTCTGCATTTACGGCATTAACAACTGCTTGAATTTCTGCAGCAGTAGGATTGTCTTCATCGGTATATGTTGCGTTGTCTAGGGCAGTTGTATAATCTACACCGTCTTGTGCTCCAGATACACCAGTAATCCTGTTCAATTGTGAAGCAGTTACTTTAGTTTCGTTTGCATTTCCTTTGATATCTTCAACCACTTCTGCTAAAGCTGCTACTTCTGCATTTACAACATTGACAACTGTTTGAATTTCTACAGCAGTAGGATTTTCTTCATCGGCATATATTCCGTTATTTAAGGCAGTTGTATAATCTACACCGTCAATAGCACCCGAAACGCCAACAATAATGTTCAATTGTGCAGCAGTTACTTTAGTTTCGTTTGCATTTCCTTTGATATCTTCAACCACTTCAGCTAACGCCGCTACTTTTGTATTTACAGCATTGACAACTGCTTGAATTTCTGCAGCAGTAGGATTGTCTTCATCGGCATATGTTCCGTTGTCGAGGGTGGTGGTATAATCTACACCATCTTGTGCTCCAGATACACCCGTAATACTGTTTAATTGTGCAGCAGTTACTTTAGTTTCGTTTGCATTTCCTTTGATATCTTCAACCACTTCAGCTAAAGCCGCTACTTCTGCATTTACAGCATTGACAACTGCTTGAATTTCGGCAGCAGTAGGATTGTCTTCATCGGCATATGTTGCGTTGTCTAGGGCTGTGGTATAATCTACACCATCTTGTGCTTCTGACACACCCGTAATACTGTTTAATTGTGCAGCAGTTACTTTAGTTTCGTTTGCATTTCCTTTAATGTCTTCAACCACTTCAGCTAAAGCCGCTACTTCTGCATTTACAGCATTGACAACTGCTTGAATTTCTGCAGCAGTAGGATTGTCTTCATCAGCATATGTTCCCTTGTCTAGGGTAGTGGTATAATCTACACCATCTTGTGCTCCAGATACACCCGTAATACTGTTTAGTTGTGCAGCAGTTACTTTAGTTTCGTTTGCATTTCCTTTGATATCTTCAACCACTTCAGCTAAAGCCGCTACTTCTGCATTTACAGCATTGACAACTGCTTGAATTTCGGCAGCAGTAGGATTGTCTTCATCGGCATATGTTGCGTTGTCAAGGGTAGTAGTATAATCTACACCATCTTGTGCTCCAGATACACCCGTAATACTGTTTAGTTGTGCAGCAGTTACTTTAGTTTCGTTTGCATTTCCTTTAATGTCTTCAACCACTTCAGCTAAAGCCGCTACTTCTGCATTTACAGCATTGACAACTGCTTGAATTTCTGCAGCAGTAGGATTGTCTTCATCGGCATATGTTGCGTTGTCTAGTGTAGTGGTATAATCTACACCGTCAACAGCACCTGAAACGCCGCCAATACTGTTCAATTGTGCAGCAGTTACTTTAGTTTCGTTTGCATTTCCTTTGATATCTTCAACCACTTCTGCTAAAGCAGCAGCTACTTCTGTATTGACTGCATCAATCACCGCTTGAATCTCGGCTGATGTTGGGTTGGTGCGATTAGCATAGCTAGCCGCTTGCAAGGCGTCAGTATAGTTAACATCCGCTATCGCACCAAAAACATGATTAAGTAAATTAAGTTGCTCTGCTGTAACATTCACTTCATTTGTATTACCAGCAATATCTTCTTTAACCTCAACAAGTGCCGCTTCCACTTGTGCAGGGTCAACCACTTTTATAATCACTTGCTGTGTTGTCTCTGAACCATCGGCGCCGGTTAGGGTAACCGTAAAGGTATGTGTACCTAAATGCCCTGTGGTATCGCCAGTAAAACTACCCACTAAACTAGATGATATTTTACGGATTTTATGATTACCTTCATCTGCCACATAGACATTGCCTTCGCTGTCAACGGCAACACCGTTAGGGTATTTAAATTTCGCTGCTGGGCCTGTGCCGTCAGCAGAACCTAGTTGACCACTACCTGCAAAAGTGCTCACCACCCTAGCTGGGGTGATTTTACGGATTTTATGATTAAATAAATCTGCTACATAGACATTGCCTTCGCTGTCAACGGCAACATCATAAGGTCGATTAAATTGCGCCGCTGTGCCTGTGCCGTCAGCAAAGCCTCGTTGACCACTACCTGCAAAAGTGCTTACCACCCCTGCTGGGGTGATTTTACGGATTTTATGATTACCTTCATCTGCCACATAGACATTGCCTTCGCTGTCAACGGCAACACCGTTAGGATTATTAAATTGCGCCGCTGCGCCTGTGCCGTCAGCAAAGCCTTGTTGACCACTACCTGCAAAAGTGCTCACCACCCTAGCTGGGGTGATTTTACGGATTTTTTGATTATATTTATCTCCCACATAAACATTGCCTGCGTTGTCAACGGCAACACCGATAGGGAAGTAAAATTTCGCCGCTGTGCCTATACCATCTCTAAAACCTGCTTCACTACCTGCCAAGGTGCTGACCATAACAGTGCCGTCGCTAGCCGTGGTGAGTTGTTGGATTTTATGATTACCGATATCTGCCACATAGACATTGCCTTGGCTGTCAATAGCAATACCAAAAGGTTGATTAAATTTCGCCGTTGTGCCAGCGCCATTAGCATCACCTGATATACTGTTACCTGCAAAAGTGCTCACCACCCCTGCTGGGGTAATTTTACGGATTTTTTGATTGCCTTTATCTGCCACATAGACATTGCCTTCGCTGTCAACGGCAACACCTGTAGGGTTACTAAATTTCGCCGCTGCGCCTGTGCCGTCAGCAAAGCCTCGTTGACCACTACCTGAAAAGGTAGTAACAGGATGCCCTGTTGTTAAGGTTAACCATGAGGGTTTATCAGC
Source organism: uncultured Flavobacteriaceae bacterium (assembly GCA_947486785.1). Lineage (GTDB taxonomy): Bacteria > Bacteroidota > Bacteroidia > Flavobacteriales > Flavobacteriaceae > Maribacter_C. Next base: position 3,598 of record CANKUU010000031.1, read on the forward strand.
TGAAGTAATACTCACCACATCACCTTCGGTGTTGGCAGTATAGCTATAATCATCACCCACATTGACATTGGCGGTTGGTGGGGTAGAAGTAAAACTTGGTGCAGTATTTTCCTGTGCATTCGCTTTTGTAGTTATGACTAGTAGAAAGACTGTAAATAAATGGAGGGTTACTTTAAATAGTATTGATTTCATTTTTTAATTTCGTTGGTTACTTTTTTATTTTTGTTCTTGCTCCTTTAAAATGCGCTGTGGGACATTTTTTTGCTAGTTAACGGTAAAAATGGTTCATATATCGATGTTTTTGTCTTGTAAAATATTTACAGAACGTATTTTCTTATTATTAATTGTCTTTACTACTAGAAAATAATACTTAGGCGCTATTTGTATAAAAGGATTCTTCTAAATCAAAATTTAACGCTATATGTTTTGCTGAACTTCAAGGTGAAGGGCGTACCGATAGGGGTAGTTTGAATAATAGATTAGTAGTGCTTTCTGCTGTTCTTTGTAGCTACCCAGAATGGGATGCCATTGTTTTATAAGGGACGCAAAAAATGGGTTGACTCCAAAAAAGAATAAAAAACGTAAGGTTTGCTAATGGTATACCCACTACCGATAGGCTTTTCTGTTTATTTGCAGCTTTAGCTGCAGGAAGTATAAAAACTGCTTCGCTCAATAGATAGCTTCACAAAAAAAAATGAGGAACCCTTGCAGAGGGTAACCCTAGGCGAAAATATAATGAGAGGTACATCAATAAAGAATGATGGGGGATCTATTTTTTCTTATAATTTTAGTTATTTGAAATAAGGCTCATTTTTATGAGAGGGGGTAAGCCAAGGGTATAACCGCTTTGATTACCCCCTTAGCTTAAAACTGATATTTTAAAATCATTTCTATAGAATTATCATCACCTACTCTAGTAGGTAAAGAAATAGTAGCATCGTAAGATATTCCTAGTTTTAATTTTTTGATTAGTTGTAAAAATCCATAAACAGAAATCATTTCATCTACTCTATAATTAAATCCTAAGCTATATTTTTGATCTACACTTAAGGTACTAGAAATATCATAGGATGTTGGTACCCCTTGTAGATATCTCATCATCAGCGCAGGTTGTAACTCAATATTATCGGTTAATGCGAAATGATATCCCCCTCCCAAATACAGGGAGAGATTATCAACGGCAGCTCTCGGCGTGTTTATTTCTTTTTCAAATCGGTCACCGCTCAAAAAATTAGGTGTAGAAAGTGTTACATAATACTTGTTGTGTATTAAGCTAACTCCAGCCCCTAAATGCGGATTAAAAAAACTTTGATTTTGAGTAAACAATGGGTCTGTTTCGGGAGCTCCTGCATTATTTAGGTTAATATCTACAAATCCACCACCTGCTTTTAAGCCAAAAAATAAGTTTTGTGTTTCAGACACTTTTAATTTGTAAGATATATCAGCGGCAAGATCTGTTTGGCTTAAGATAAAAACCTGATCTTTAATGACCGAAACCCCCAAACCTAAATTGTTTTTTAAAGGAGTAGTAAACGCTAATAGCTGCGTGCTTGGCGCATTGTCAATGCCTAACCACTGGCTTCTATGCGAGAGGGTAATTTCTGCGTTTTCATTAGCACCAGCAAAGGCAGGGTTAATAATATTCTTATTAAAATTATACAATGTAAAATTGGGGTCTTGCTGCGCAAGTATATTGGTCGTTATTAAAAGAGCTATAACTATGCTAAATCTTGAAATTAATTTCATTGGAATGTTTTTAAAAAATATTGAAAGTTTGATTTTGTTTCTAATTAATAATTGAGGTATACCCATCCTTTTATTAATTTTTCTCCACTCTTAAGGTCTATCACAAATAGGTAAGCTCCTACGGGTAACTTTACACTTGTATTAATTTGATTCGAAATTCCGTTCCAAGTATTATCATATCCATTTTGTTCAAAAACAAGTTTTCCAGATCTGTTAAATACTTTTACCGTATTATTAGGATATTGAGTGATATAATCAATAGTCCACGTATCATTAATACCATCTCCATTGGGGGAGAAGCCGTATTTTTTAGCTCTAGAAGTTGGTGTATTTGCAGCATCAATTACTGCTTGAATTTCGGCAACAGTAGGATTGTCTTCATCGGCATATGTTCCGTTCTTTAATGCTTCAGTATAATCTACACCGTCAATAGCGCCCGAAACGCCACCAATACTGTTTAGTTGTGCAGCAGTTACTTTAATTCCATTCGTATTACCTTTAATATCTTCAACCACTTCTGCTAAAGCCGCTACTTCTGCATTTGCAGCATCAATTACTGCTTGAATTTCGGCAGCAGTAGGATTGTCTTCATCGGCATATGTTCCGTTCTTTAATGCTTCAGTATAATCTACACCGTCAATAGCGCCCGAAACGCCACCAATACTGTTTAGTTGTGCAGCAGTTACTTTAATTCCATTCGTATTACCTTTAATATCTTCAACCACTTCTGCTAAAGCCGCTACTTCTGCATTTGCAGCATCAATTACTGCTTGAATTTCGGCAGCAGTAGGATTGTCTTGATCGGCATATGTTCCGTTGTCTAGGGCAGTAGTATAATCTACACCATCTTGTGCTCCAGATATACCACCAATACTATTTAGTTGTGCAGCAGTTACTTTTACTCCGTTGACATTTCCTTTGATATCTTCAACCACTTCTGCTAAAGCCGCAGCCACTTCTGCATTTACAGCATCAATTACTGCTTGAATTTCTGCTGCTGTTGGGTTGGTGCGATCATCATAGCTAGCCGCTTGTAAGGCGTCAGTATAGTTAACATCCGCTATCGCACCAAAAACATGATTAAGTACATTAAGTTGCTCTGCGGTAACATTAACTTCATTTGTATTGCCAGCAATATCTTCTTTAACCTCAACAAGTGCCGCTTCCACTTGTGCAGGGTCAACCACTTTTATAATCACTTGTTGTGTTGTCGTTGCACCATTATTACCAGTAATGGTAATTGTAAAGGTATAAAGACCTAAGTGATCCGTGGTATCACCCGTAAAGCTACCCGCTATGGTCTTCGTTATTTTACGGATGCTATTATTATCGGTATCTGCCACATAGAGATTGCCTTCACTGTCAACGGCAATATCTCTAGGCTCATCAAATTGCGATGCTCTGCCTGTACCATCAACGAAACCTTCTCCACCACTACCAGCCAAGGTGCTCACCTCACCTGTTGGCGTGATTTTACGGATTTTATGATTATCTGTATCTGCCACATAGACATTGCCTGCGTTGTCAACGGCAATACCTGCAGGGTACTCAAATTGCGCCGCTGTACCTGTACCATCAACATCCCCATCTTCACCGCTACCGGCTAAGGTACTCACCTCACCTGCTGGCGTGATTTTACGGATTTTATGATTACTGTTATCTGCCACATAGACATTGCCTGCGTTGTCAACGGCAACGCCGTAAGGGTTGTTAAACTTCGCCGCTGCGCCCGTGCCGTCAGCAGAACCATATTCACCATTACCTGCCAAGGTGCTCACCGCCCCTGCTGGGGTAATTTTACGGATGCTATGATTACTGGTATCCGCCACATAGACATTGCCTGAGCTGTCAACAGCAACACCACGCGGGCTATTAAATTGCGCCGCTGTGCCTGTGCCGTCAGCAAAACCTTGAAAACCACCAGCCAAGGTGCTCACCGCCCCTGCTGGGGTGATTTTACGGATGCTATGATTACCGTTATCCGCCACATAGACATTGCCTGCACTGTCAACAGCAACACCACGCGGGTCATTAAATTGCGCCGCTGTGCCTGTACCGTCAGCAGCACCTCGTGTACTACCTGCAAATGTGCTTACCACCCCTGTTGGGGTAATTTTACGGATTTTATTATTACGTCTATCTGCCACATAGACATTGCCGGCCCTGTCAACGGCAATACCGAAAGGGCTATCAAATTTAGCCGCTGTGCCTCTGCCATCAGTTAAACCCTCTTCACGACTACCGGCTAAGGTAAGAACAGGATACTGTGTTGTTAAGGTTAAGGTTAACCATGAGGGAATATCGGTTGTGGTCATACTCACTACATCACCTATGGTGGTGGCAGTATAGCTGTAAATTTCCCCGACATTAACATTGGCGTTGGAAGGAGTAGCAGTAAAATTCGGTTTAGTATTTACTGCATCAATCACCGCTTGTATTTCCACAGCAGTTGGATTGTCAGCATCAGCAAAGCCAGATGGCGAGGCATTTTTCGCGGCAATTAATGCTGCGGTATAATCAACACCGTCAATAGCCCCAAAGACACCTGTAATTAAATTAAGCTGCATTGCCGTGACGTTAACGCCATTGTCGTTACCATTAATATCTTCTTTAACCTCAGCTTCCGCTAATTGTAGAGGCTCAGCAACATTAATCGTTACTTCTTGCTCAACGATAGTACCATCAGCGCCGGTTAGGGTTACCGTAAAAGTATGAGTGCCTAAATACCCTGTGGTATCGCCAGTAAAACTACCCGCTATGGCCTGCTCAATTTTACGGATTCTAGAATTATCATTATCTGCAACATAAATATTGCCTTCGCTATCAACGGCAACGCCGTGAATCTCCTCACTGAATTGCGCCGCTGCTCCTGCACCGTCAGCAAAACCATCACTACTACCTGCCAAGGTACTCACCATGACATCACCATTGTTATTAGTGGTGATTTTACGGATTTTATAAGCACCTTCATCTGACACATAGACATTGCTTGCGCTGTCAACGGCAACACTGACAGGGTATCTAAATTTCGCCGCTGTGCCTGTGCCATCAACAGATCCTCTCCCACCACTACCAGCAAAGGTAGTCACCACCCCTGCTGGCGTGATTTTACGGATCCTAACATTACCGGTATCTGCCACATAGACATTATCTTCGTTATCAACCGCGACACCTTGAGGGTGACTAAATTTTGCCGTTTCGCCTATGCCGTCAGCAAAACCTTGTGTACTACCAGCCAAAGTGCTCACCACCCCTGCGGGGGTGATTTTACGAATTTTATGATTATATCTATCTGCCACATAAACATTGCCTGCGCTGTCAACAGCAACATCTTGAGGGGAGTCAAATTGCGCCGCTGTGCCTGTACCGTCAACAAAACCACTCTCACCACTACCTGCAAAAGTAGTCACCTCCCCTGCTGGGGTGATTTTACGGATGCTATGATTATAATAATCTGCCACATAGACATTGCCTGCGCTGTCAACGGCAACACCACGCGGGCTATTAAATTGAGCCGCTGTGCCTGTGCCGTCAGCAAAACCTTCAAAACTACCTGCAAAAGTGCTCACCACCCCTGCGGGGGTGATTTTACGGATTCTATGACTAGATCTATCTGCCACATAAACATTGCCTGCGCTGTCAACGGCAACACCATAGGGGGAGCGAAATTGCGCCGCTGTGCCTGTGCCGTCAGCATCACCATATAAATCACCAGCAAAGGTAGAAACAGGAAAGCCCGTTGTTAAGGTTATCCATGAGGGTTTATCAGCTGAGGTAATACTCACTACATCACCTGCGGTGGTGGCAGTATACCTGTATTCTTCCCCGATATTAACATTGACGGGTGGAGTAGAAGTAAAACTTGGTGCAGTATTTTCCTGTGCATTGGCTTTTGTAGCCATACCTAGTAGAAAGACTGTAAATAAATGGAGGGTTACCTTAAGTAATGTAGTTTTCATTTTTTAATTTCGTTGGTTACTTTTTTATTTTTGTTCTTGCTCCTTTAAAATGCGCTGTGGGACATTTTTTTTGCTAGTTAACGGTAAAAAGGGTTCCTATATCGATATTTTTGTCTTGTAAAATATTCACGAACGTATTTTCTTATTATTAATTGTCTTTACTACTAGAAAATAATACTTAGGCGCTATTTGTAGAAAAGGATTCTTCTAAATCAAAATTTAACGCTATATGTTTTGCTGAACTTTAAGGTTAATGGCGTAGCGATAGGAGAGCAGTTTTAAATATTTACGGCCTAACATACTTGACTTAAAACTGATATTTTAAAATCATTTCTATAGAATTATCATCACCTACTCTAGTAGGTAAAGAAATAGTAGCATCGTAAGATATTCCTAGTTTTAATTTTTTGATCAGTTGTAAAAATCCATATACAGAAATCATTTCATCTACTCTATAATTAAATCCTAAGCTATATTTTTGATCTACACTTAAGGTACTAGAAATATCATAAGATGTTGGTACCCCTTGTAGATATCTCATCATCAGCGCCGGGTGTAACTCAATATTATCGGTTAATGCGAAATGATATCCCCCTCCCAAATACAGGGAGAGATTATCAACGGCAGCTCTCGGCGTGTTTATTTCTTTTTCATATCGGTCACCGCTCAAAAAATTAGGTGTAGAAAGTGTTACATAATACTTGTTGTGTACTAAGCTAACTCCGGCCCCTAAATGCGGATTAAAAAAACTTTGATTTTGAGTAAACAATGGGTCTGTTTCGGGAGCTCCTGCATTATTTAGGTTGATGTCGACAAATCCACCACCTGCTTTTAAGCCAAAAAACAAGTTTTGTGTTTCAGACACTTTTAATTTGTAAGATATATCAGCGGCAAGGTCTGTTTGGCTTAAGATAAAAACCTGATCTTTAATGACCGAAACCCCCAAACCTAAATTGTTTTTTAAAGGAGTAGTAAACGCTAATAGCTGCGTGCTTGGCGCATTGTCAATGCCTAACCACTGGCTTCTATGCGAGAGGGTAATTTCTGCGTTTTCATTAGCACCAGCAAAGGCAGGGTTAATAATATTCTTATTAAAATTATACAATGTAAAATTAGGGTCTTGCTGCGCAAGTATATTGGTCGTTATTAAAAGAGCTATAACTATGCTAAATCTTGAAATTAATTTCATGGGAATGTTTTTAAAAAATATTGAAAGTTTGATTTTGTCTCTAATTAATAATTGATGTATAACCACCCTTTTATTAATTTTTCTCCACTCTTAAGGTCTATCACAAATAGGTAAGCCCCTACAGGCAACCTTTTTTCTGATGTAGACCTGTTTGAAATTCCATCCCAAGTATTGTTATATCCATTTTGTTCAAAAACAAGTTTTCCAGATCTGTTAAATACTTTTACCGTATTATTAGGATATTGAGTGATATAATCAATAGTCCAAGTATCATTAATACCATCTCCATTGGGGGAGAAGCCGTATTTTTTAGCTCTTAAATGAGAGTTTACGTCATTAATTACCGTCTGTATTTCTGCTGCTGTTGGATTGCTTGGGTCGGCATACCTTCCGTTTTTTAACGCCCTGGTATAATCTACTCCGTCAATAGCACCGATAACGTTATCAATACTATTTAATTGCGCTGCTGTTATATGAACGTCATTGTCGTTTCCTGTAATGTCTTCTATTACTTCTACAATGGCATTTTGAATGGTTAAAGTTCCTGACACTACTAAAATGGTATAATTATTATCTTCTCCTGTGGATGAAAAACTAATTTCATAGCTGCCTTCTGGAGAATCACTACTGGCATCTGTAGTGGTTGTAGGGGCAGTATCTAAATCACCTGCAGTATCTCCATTTTTAAAGCCAGTATAACTAATGGTAAACGTAGGGTCTTCTGCTAAATACACACGAGTTATATCATCTGCAGTAGCGGTAAGTGCTGCTTTGGTAATGGTTAGCGTACCTGTAACATTGGCAATCGTATAGTTATTATCCTCTCCTACTGTAAGACTAATATCATAATCTCCTGCATCAGAAGTTGTTGTTGCTGTAGTACTTGCTGTAGGAACTGTGTCTATGTCACTTAAGGTATCATTATTTTTATACCCTGTATAACTGATGGTAAAAGCAGGATTAGCTTCACCATACTCTCGTGTTTTATCATCTGCGGTAGGGGTAAGCGTAGCTTTGGTAACAGTTAGCGTTCCATTGGTACTGCTATTATTAATGATATAATTGTTATCTGATCCTGTTCCTGAAAGGGTAATATTATAATCTCCTGCATCAGAAGTTACTGTTGCTGTAGTACTTGCTGTAGACTCTGTGTCTATAACGGTACTCGTATCATTATTTTTAAAGCCAGTATAATTGATGGTAAAAGCAGGGTTGGTTTCACCATATTCACGAGTTATATCATCCGCAGAAGCGGTAAGGGTTGCTTTGGTGATGGTAAGCGTTCCTGTAACATTGGTAATCGTATAGTTATTATCTGTTGCTTCGGAAAGACTAATATCATAATCTCCAGCATCAGAAGTTGCTGTTGCTGCAGTACTTACAGTAGGAACTGTATCTATGTCACTTAAGGTATCTCCATTTTTATACCCTGTATAACTGATGGTAAAATCAGGGTTAGTATCACCATATTCACGAGTTTTATCATCCGCAGTAGCGGTAAGGGTTGCTTTGGTGATGGTAAGCGTTCCTGTAACATTGGTAATCGTATAGTTATTATCTGTTCCTCCTAAAAGACTAATATCATAAGCTCCTGTGTCAGAAGTTGTTGTTGCCATAGTACTTGCTGTAGGCTTGCTGTCTATAACGGTACTCGTTTCATTATTTTTAAAGCCAGTATAATTGATGGTGAAATCAGGATTGGTTTCACCATACTCACGTGTTTTATCATCCGCAGTAGCGGTAAGGCTTGCTTTGGTGATGGTTAAGGTTCCTGTAACATTGGTAATCGTATAGTTATTATCTGTTCCTCCTGAAAGTGTAATATCATAGGTTCCTGCATCAGCGGTTGCTGTTACCGTAGTACTTGCTGTAGGCTTGGTATCTATAACGGTACTCGTATCATTATTTTTAAAGCCAGTATAATTGATGGTAAAATCAGGGTTAGCTTCACCATACTCACGAGTTATATCATCCGCAGTAGCGGTAAGGGTTGCTTTGGTGATCGTTAGCGTACCATTGGTACTGCTATTATTAATCGTATAGTTATTATCTGTTCCTCCTAAAAGACTAATATCATAAGTTCTTGTATCAGAAGTTGTTGTTGCCATAGTACTTGCAGTAGGCTTAGTGTCTATAACGGTACTCGTTTCATTATTTTTAAAGCCAGTATAATTGATGGTAAGATCAGGATTGGTTTCACCATATTCACGAGTTTTATCATCCGCAGTAGCGGTAAGTGCTGCTTTGGTGATGGTAAGCGTTCCTGTAACATTGGTAATCGTATAGTTATTATCTGTTGCTTCTGTAAGACTAATATCATAATCTCCAGCATCAGAAGTTGCTGTTGCTGCAGTACTTACAGTAGGAACTGTATCTATGTCACTTAAGGTATCTCCATTTTTATACCCTGTATAACTGATGGTAAAATCAGGGTTAGCTTCACCATACTCACGAGTTATATCATCCGCAGTAGCGGTAAGGCTTGCTTTGGTGATGGTTAAGGTTCCTGTAACATTGGTAATCGTATAGTTATTATCTGTTGCTCCTGAAAGTGTAATATCATAGGTTCCTGCATCAGAAGTTGTTGTTGCCATAGTACTTGCAGTAGGCTTGGTGTCTATAACGGTACTCGTTTCATTATTTTTAAAGCCAGTATAATTGATGGTGAAATCAGGATTGGTTTCACCATATTCACGAGTTATATCATCCGCAGTAGCGGTAAGGGTTGCTTTGGTGATCGTTAGCGTACCTGTAACATTGGTAATCGTATAGTTATTATCTGTTCCTCCTAAAAGAGTAATATCATAAGTTCCTGTATCAGAAGTTGTTGTTGCCATAGTACTTGCAGTAGGCTTAGTGTCTATAACGGTACTCGTTTCATTATTTTTAAAGCCAGTATAATTGATGGTAAGATCAGGATTGGTTTCACCATATTCACGAGTTTTATCATCCGCAGTAGCGGTAAGGCTTGCTTTGGTAATCGTTAACGTGCCATTGGTACTGCTATTAGTAATGATATAATTGTTATCTGTTCCTGTTCCTGAAAGACTAATATCATAAGTTCCAGCATCAGAAGTTGTTGTTGCCATAGTACTTGCTGTAGGCTTAGTGTCTA
>CANKUU010000032.1 GCA_947486785.1 uncultured Flavobacteriaceae bacterium
AAAATAGTATTGTAAAGAGTAAAGTAAATTTAGCAATATATTTCATTTTCGATTTCGGTTTTAAATTTTGCACAACGGTCTCGGCTATGATTTCGTTGTGGAATCATCCGCAGGATTATTCCGCCGAAATCCAGTCGTTTGATTTATACTTTTATTTTGGTGTGGCACAAAACCACAATGAATTATAGCCATTGTTAGCCACAGTTTTTATGATACTTCTTTTTTGATTTGAAGCATAGTTTTCAATTCATTCATTGCAATTCCGTCAGTACCTTGAATCGGTGTATCAGGGTTTTCTGGCAATGTAAAAATCATAGATGCTCCACGTAGTAACAATTCACTTTTCACTTCTTCATTCGGTGAGGCTTGCTCCATATACGCAGGTAAAGTTTGAGCTATAGCTCTCTTATGAGTATATATTTCTAATAATTTACGCTCTTTATTATATTGTCTTATACAGAATACGATAAGATAGAATAGAGGAAGAAAGACAATAATTCTCTTAATCCAATACACTATTGAATTATCATCCTTATTTTGGGTTTCATTTTCTTTTAGTGCAGGTTTATCTTTTTTAATTGCTTCTGCTTTTTGAAGAGAATCGTTTTTTGAGGAAATATTAATATTCAAAGAATCAACTTCACTTATTTTAGATACAGGTATTATGTTTTCAGCCATTACTTCTATTGGTTCAGCCGAATTAGATGTCAAAAACTTCCAAGAAAAATAAGAAGAACCTAGTAGAACTAGAATAACTATTCCTAACCAAATATTAACTCTAAACTCTAATTGTCTAGCTCTATTTCCAAGTGTAGTAGATAAGGAAGTTGCAGTAGCGTCTGGAATTAAATCACGAATAATTTTCGCATTGTCTTCCGCTTCTTTTACTATTATCGATGCTTCTCCAGATAATTTCTTTAATTGTTCTTCTAGTAATGGAATATCAACACTCGGTGAAACAATACTGTATAATCCATATTGTCTTAAAGAATTATTTAGAGCTTTTAATTGATTTAATGGATTGTGATGTTGATTTCTTAATTGCTCTTTTTTTAGGGTTTTAAGTGGTTGAAATTGAGCAACAAAATTGTTTAAAGTTGTATCAATGCCATTTAAATAGTCAAAACTCAAGTCGTTTAGAAGATGTTCATTTTCTTCTAGAGATTTAAGAACTCTAATAGTGTCTAGCACTAAATCTTTGATATCATCAACAGTATGATTGGGGTATGCTTGAACATTAGGTCCACTATGATAAAGAATATCAAACTTCAAATCTTTGATAGATTCTATGTTTGATTTTATATTATTAAGTTTTGGTTGCTTAGACATAGTGTTTTTTTAAATTGTGGCTAACGTTTAGTATATGGCAAGTAGGGCAGTAGAAAGCGATAAACTTTCGGGTTTGCTCTGAGCCACATTTTTATATTTTGTTTTTAACTTATTCATCTTAAAAGCCAAATTAAAAATTTGGCGGTGTTTGTAAATAGCACAGAACTTTCGTGAACCACTGAACGCCCTATTTGCTATATAACGTGTTAGCTTGCGTTTTCTATTTCTTCAACCTCTTTTTCTTTTGTGTCAATAACTTCAAAATTAACACCTTGCAGTATCGCCCTCAACTCATCAATTATTATGTCAACTCGTCTTTCAATAAATTGGTCAAGTGCATTTTCTGGCATTTCATCAAGTCTAGACCATTCAATTAATTCTGTAGGTAGCATATGAGATTTAATTACTTCTTCAAAATCTGGATTTTGGTCATACCCTTTAATGTAGTCCAATGGGTTTTTGTCGCTTATTTCCAAGTTTGTTATTTGAGTTAAATAAGCAATATTCATTAAGCTATTATTATTTAATTCATTCTTTCCTGGGTTGTTAGTAATGTAATTAGTTGGGAAAATATGATGAAGATTTGGTTTGTCAGTAGTAAAGAAGAAGTTATCTACAATGACATTTCTATCTGTATATTTCCAATCTTTTGGTTGCTTATTAGCAAAGAGAGAAAGAATAGCCCTTGAGTATGTTCCTTTAGAACTGTAAGAGGCATTTCTTAGGTCATTTCTATCAATTAAAAATCTATCAAACTGATAATCCTCATTATTCTTTTCCTTGTTGAGGAAATTTATGTGATTGTTTATATCAGTTGTATTGCTCAATAGGTCATTCCTGTGCATACTATTGAACCAAAAATATTGTTTCAAGAAAGCATAATTAGGGTTTTGATTTTGATAAAAGTAATTTGCTATTGTTAGGTAAAAGTATCTGTATGGAATTAATTGAGGTCCTTTGATATTCAAGGTGTTTTCAAAGAAATCAAATGTTTTTAAAATCGCCTTTTTAGTTCCTTCCCAAATTGTCTCAATTTGTTCTGTTTTAATGTCATTTAAGTATCTTGGAGTAATATTTCTTACACCTGATTCTTCAATATTTTCTCGTATAAGAATAGCGATTATCTGCAAATAGTCAAAGTCGCTAATTTTTAAGAAATTACTATTATTTGTCTCTTTAAAGTCATCAATTAAATCTCGCAGATAGAACCCATTGTCATTTGATGATACTGGTCGGAATGTTTTAGCAACAACAATATCAAAAATATCAAGTGGTTTCCCCGCTTGATTTATTCGTTCAAATATTTGGCAAACTTCAGCTACTTGAATTCCTTTTAGTTCAATGAATGAAAGACGGTAATTGCTTAATACTTGTTGAACTCTTCGTAATTCAGTCCAATATGGGTGATTGTACTGTTGATTAACTTCTGAATGATTTACAATCTTTTGTTGAATGTTCTCAAAGTCTTGTTTTACGTCAAGAAGTTTTACGATTAATCCATCATTATATTTCTTGTTTCTTCCAACATTCCTTTTAAAAGTTCCATTTCTGTCATCAATTTCGTCCCAATATAGGAATCTACTTTTGTAGCTTTCATCATCAACATCATCATCACTTGTAATAGTCAAGTCGATATAAAGCGAAGGGTTAAAACCTTCTTTTCCTTCAATATTTCCGCCATATAAAGAAGTGAGTAATGAGGTTGTTCTTTGTTGTCCGTCTAATAGATATTGATACTCAGTTCTACTAAAATTTTCATCCGCTATTTTATGTCCACCAATTTGTCTGTGGTTTTGCAGCTTTAAGTCAGTTTTCCATACTAGAATACTTCCAAGAGGGTAGAATTTGTAAATGCTGTCCCATAACTTCTTTACATTTTCCTTTTCCCAAACAACATCTCTTTGAAATGTGGGAATTTGATAATTTTGATTTTTTAAGTCATCAAGGTATGTTGTTATTCCCTTGTCAGTTGGTTTGATTCTATCTGTAAAATTCATTCAGCTTAATTTTTTATAGAAACTTTAAATCTATCCAAATCATACCTTGTACACCAATACAAGTCTTGTGCTAAGAGCAAAGAGTCTCCCTGATAGTATTTTTGGTCTTTTCTTAACTCCTTGTGAATATTCATTAATTGCTCGTCTTTGGATATGATGTTATAAATTGTTTTCATTACTTTGAAAAATCTACCTATTTCATTTGTTCCCGGAATTGATTTTGCACGGACTAATGTCATAAAAGTTTTAAATTCAGTGTATTTGTAAATAGAATAAGTCATTGGATATCGGAAACTCAAATACACAGATATAATTCTATATCCATCATGGAAATGATTTTTGAAAGAAGAGTTTTCTTTTTCGATAGTATCTCTCATTTCGTCACAATTAAAAACAAAATGGTCTATTCTTTTTTCAATGTCTAATTCTTCATTAAACAATTCCCTGAACATCTCTCGAACTCTTTCCTTGTCAAGTTTAATGAATTCAATCATTGCACTTTTCGGGTAGAAAAATTGTGAAGCCCATAAGTTTGACGAAATTTCGTTTGAAAGACTTTTATCATACATTTCTAAAAAGTCATCAGCTTCAATATCCCAATTATCTTGAAAGTTCTTTAATGATTCCCATTTATAGAGTTCGTTATAGTCTTTTCCTTCAAGTATGAAAAGTTTATATTTTTCTTTGTATAAGTTAATAAGGTCAAGTACCATTTTCGTATTCTATTTTTTAATGCAAGCTAACGGACTTGTGTATGGAACGTAGCGTGCAAAAAGACACTAACTTTTCGATTTAACACAGAGCCGAATTTTTATATTTTGTTTTTAATTTTTCTCTTTTTAAAAGCCAAATTAAAAATTTGGCGGACTTTATAAATATATACAAACCTTTCGGTTAAGCACTTATTAGCTATGTTTTATACACCGTGTTAGCACACGTTATTATTCCGTTAGTTTTGTTTTCAGCGGTATATCTTGTAATAATTTTGCAAAACTTGCTGTTCCTTCTTTTTTTTCTGACCACGAAATATCTCCGTCAAGTCCGTCAATCGATTCAAAACCTTTTGCAATTGTATCAACAAATTCTTGTCCGTTGTCTTTTAAATCAAAGTGCTTTACAATTCTGCATTGAAATAATAATAGATTGTCAATATCTTCTTCTGTAAATTCGTTGTACAAATCTTGATAAATATACGGTTCTTCAATTGTGGCTGTAATATGAGAATTAGAAGTTTCTTTTAACAACTCTAAATAATCTTCGAGAGCATTAAGGTCAATTTCTCCATTTTGAAATAATGCTTTATATCTACAGATAACTAATTTTTCATCAATTTCTCCGCTGTCGTTAGAAGCATAATTTTCAAGTCCTTGCATAAAGTCTTTTTCCGAAACTATTTTCAGTTTTGCTCCATCCGCAATTAGTTGTTTAGCTTTTACTATTTTATTTCCATAATTTCCGTGTTTCCAACCTGAAGATGGGATTGAGCCTAAAACTAAAAAATTCAGTTCTTTATTTATTACTTTTTGAGAAAATCCGTTTCGCCCTCTTACTTCTCTTTCTGCTAAAGTTCTTTTCAGTTCGGCTAATTTTCCCGTGAAACAAAAACTCTTGCCTTCAAATTCGACTATTGCCATTGTGGTTTGTTTTAATGTGTGCTAACGTGTTCGTGTATGGTTAGTTGCGTTGGCGAGAACTAAGTTAGCAAAAGAAAACGAACCAGAGGAAAATCCTGCGGATTTTCCGAGTACACACAAAACCAGCAATTGACTATACACATTGTTAGCCTTTCGTTTTTTTTAGTCTATTCAGTAATATTTCAAAAATGGTTTTTAAAAATTTATACTATATTTTAAGACTGGCAATAGTCCATTAAGTTCTGTCGTGGTTTTTGTAATCTTATTTGTTACATCATCATAAAAATAATCAGGAACAGTTTTATTAAGCCTATTCGTTACATTTTGAATATTGAGACCTAAATTATGAGTAGTTTTCTTCCTATTCCATTGGTAATTTATACCTAAGTCAAGACGATAATAATCTTTTACTTTTTCCGTATATGGTGTTGTCAAATAAATTTCAGTTTGATTGGCAATAGATGCCGCTTCATCAATACCTGTATATCGTTGTCCTCCCGTAAGGTTAAATTTAGCATTAACTCCCAAGGTTTTATTGCCTTTATTTCCAATTTTAAACTCTTTTCCTGTTAAGAAATTGAACACATAATTTCCATTAAAACGCGTGTTGTAATAACTGGAATTTCCAATTTTATATTTAGAATCGTATATAGATAATGTAGTTAAATAATAGAATCCTTTATTCATAAATCGTTCTAGTGTAAATTCTATTCCGTAATTTCTACCTTTTCCATCATTAGTTAATGGTATATCTGTAATATTAAAAACATCGAATAGTTGGGCATTTATTACATTATAGCCTGTTTGTCCAGTGTTATCTACAGGTAGATTAAACAGGTTTTGGTAATAGGCTTCTGCTTTAAAATGCGTGTTTTTACTTAATCGCCAGCTATATCCCAACACATAATGCAATGCTTTTGATAATCCTAAAATTGTATTCAAAAATTGAGTGTTAGCGTCTGCTTTCACAAGATAGGTAGACAAGCGTTCGGCTTTACTGTGCAAACCTGCACCAAAGCTTAAAGAGTGTTTGTTGTTTAATTTATAATTAAGTCCTAAACGAGGTTCTACAGCACTACTATTTGTTTTAGCAAAATGTAAAAAGTGCAATCCTGAATTCAATGTTAATTTGTCTGTTGCTCTATATTTCCATTGAAAATAACTCTGAAAAACATTACTATTTCCATCTACTTTATCGTTGGTTGGAACTAGATGCCCTTCTGCGTTCGTTCCTGTGTGGTAAGAAATCGTTTTTTCTTTAAGATGACTCAAAGTCAATCCAGTACGAATGGTGTGTTTTGCGTTAAACTTATGATTTATAAAGGAAGATAAACGGAAAGCTTCAATTTTTGAATCAAATTCACTACCGCTTAATGGGTTTATAACGCCATTATTTTTTGTTTCCTCTTTAAGATTTGCATCGTCTGAAGAGTAAGAAATATTTGTTTTTAAATAGGTTCTATCTTTTAAAAATATGCGATGTCCTATACCTGTAATAAAAGTACTTACATCATTGTTAGAATTAGTTTCAAAAACACCTGTTGTTTGCGTACCTTGCTCTTCACTTTCAGAATCTGTTTCTGATGACTTTATGGTATTTTTACCATATAATCCATATACATTAAAGGTTCCCATTTTGGAAGTAGGGAGATTGATATTGTAATTTAAATCTTGATAATTTAAGTTGCCACCCTCGCTTAAATTAATACCTATACTTTTTAAAATACTTGGGGTAGAATATCTGTAATTTAATAAATAAGATGCCTCACTTTTTTTACTAAAATAGCCTTCTGTAGCAATTCCAAGTCCTAAAAAACCTGCATCAATTGTTGTTTCTCTTTTCTTATTATTTCCTTTTCGGAATCGTAAATCAAATACGCCTGCTAAACCGTTACCATATTCGGCAGGAAAAGCAGAAGTAAAAAAATCGGTCTTATCCAATACATTAGAACTTAACATACTTACAGCACCACCTGTTGAATACACAAAATGATTGGGATTGGGAATTTCAACACCTTCTAATCTCCATAAAAGCGTATTGGGTGAGTTCCCTCTAATCACAATTTCGTTATTTAAATCGTCACCGTTTCCTGTAACACCAGCAAAATTTTGTACCTGCCTAGCTGGGTCATCAAAAGAAGCTGCGTATTGACTAGCTTCTTGAATATTTAAAGAACGTGCACTTACTGTTGCAAATTCGTTAACTGTTTTTTCTTTCTTTTTTTCTGCTGTAATTATAACTTCATCTAGATTTTCTAAATTTTCTATTAATCCAATGTTTAAAAGAACTTCTTTACCTGCGGTTACATTTATATTAGACAGCGTAATAGTTTCATAACCTACAAATGAAACGATAAGTGTTTGTTTGCCAATAGGCACATTGTTTAACACAAAGCTTCCATTTTCATCTGAAGTTGTTCCTAAAGACGGATTACTGTCTTTAACAATAATATTAGCAAAAGGAATGGGTTCTTTAGAGTCTTTGTCTGTTATAACACCTCTAACTGTTTGTTGTGCCGATAACGATAAAGGCAACACGAAAAATAAAATAATTGAAAAAAAATTGAGCTTCATAAAAATTATAAGTTTATTTGTTTGGTAAAAAAACTCAACTTGTTATGAAATAGTGTTTAACTGGATAAAGTTGAACAACTACATTTTATTGATTGTTTTTAATTTATTGATTTTTAGACTTTTTGTATTGTATAGGTGTCATTCCTATATGCTTTTTAAAAAGCGTATTAAATGTGCTTTTAGAACCAAAACCACTTTCAAAAGTGACACCTTCCATACTTAAATGTTGTTTTTTTGGATTTTCAAGAAGCGATTTACTATAGTTTAATCTAAATTTATTTACATAGGTGTAAAAGTTTACATTATAGTTTGTATTGATAACAAATGATAAAATATGTGTCCTCGTATTTAATTTGTCGGAAAGTGTAGATAATGAAAGATTTTTGTTTAAAAATGGTTGTTCTTCTTCCATTAATTTTTCTAGTTTATTAGCGATTTCAAGTCTTAAATTTTTGTCTATAAGTTCTTCTTTTTTAATGTCGTTTATTTGTGGTGATTCACTTTCAATAGCTTGGATGTGTTTTGGTTTTAATTCAAATATTTCTCTTTGTTGTACAATATGAAAACCACTGTAGAATAAAATAATGAATAACATAAGGTTGGAAAAGTATGCAAAGTAATTTTCTTCGGAACTTAACTCAAAAACTAAATGAATTATTAAGAGTAATGGAAAGACAAATATTAAATTATATAGCCAATTTAAACTTACTCCTTGTTTATTAGCGTGAAGCTTTAAAACGTTTTTTTTATGTTTAAAGAGCATCATTATTACAAAATAGAAAATGATTGCAGAAAATAAAAAGAGAGCAATTATTGAAAAAGCATCTAAAATTTCATAGTTGTTTTCTAAAAATAGACGATTAGTTTCTGTACTATTTAAAAACATCCAAACCATAACCACCATTATAAAAGGAATAAATAGTAGATAATGTTTTTTTAAGAAATGATTTGGCATATTCACAAAGTGATATACTGATAAATAAAGGAATGAAGGAATAAGAAATTTTATACTTTCAAGGATAATATCTACTCCAAACCATTCTTCAAAAAAATATTCTCCAATTAAGGGAAGTGTAAATAGTAATGATATAGCACCAAAAAGAATGGCCAAATATCGATTCGCACTTTTATTAATTCTATTACTTAATGAAAAGGTTACAAAAGCAAGCATTAATGCTACACCTATTTGCATAAAATAAAACTCCATATTTTTTTGAATTCATCTAGTTTTTAAAATAATTCAACGTAGTGCTTTTTTAAATATTGTTTTCGAATTTTTGTTTAATTACTGGCGGTTTTTCAAAATGAAGGCTAACGGTTCGGCTATGATTAGTACGGGGATTAAAAAGCGATTAATTTCCGATTAAGCACTTAGCCAAAACTTTTTATTTTGTTTTAATTTTTCATTTTTTAAAGCCAAATCAAAAGATTTGGTGGACATTATAAAAATACACTAAACTTTGGATTAAACACCGAAACCCGTATTAATTATAGCCATTGTTGTGCTTAGTTATTTTAGCATTTCTTTCAAATCCTTAAAATCTGGATTGTCTAATAAATCTAATTTATTTCCAGAAGCTAACTTTATTGCGTTTCTCATTTCTTTTATTCTGTTAACCATTGGTAAAATAATTCTGTTTCCGTGTTTTATAAATGAATACAAATCTTTTTCTGTAGTTGGAATTTTATAACCTTTAGGACTTGATGAAATTAAAATACCTTTGTCTCTTAAATTTCCGACTACTTTTGACCTAAAATACTCTTCTTTTAA
The DNA here is from genome assembly GCA_947486785.1 of uncultured Flavobacteriaceae bacterium. Classification (GTDB taxonomy): domain Bacteria; phylum Bacteroidota; class Bacteroidia; order Flavobacteriales; family Flavobacteriaceae; genus Maribacter_C. The sequence goes on from CANKUU010000032.1 coordinate 9,306, forward strand.
AGGTTTATCTCTGCTTTGGTTTAAGTGATTAAATATTTCCTTTGTTGAAATGTATCTTGATTTATAATAAACTCGTTGATATAGAAGTAATAGTTTTAAGAAATTGATTTGGTCAATTTTTTGTTGGTCGCTTCCACTTTCTTTTTCGATGTAATCATTTATTCTTAAGAGACTTACTTCCGCAATTAATGGATTAAATGTTTCGTCGGTATTTGATTCTTTAAAGTCCGCAAAATTATAATCTTTTGGGAAGAAGTTTAAATCACTAACAATAGGTTTTATTATCGTTTTAAATTCCTCGCTATATTCAGAAGTCTTTGTTTCATCATAGATGTAACCTAAGGTTCCAGCGATTAAGTCAGCTATTTGTATTAAATTACTTTGCTTACTATCTTGAATATCAAATTGAGAACCTGAAAATAAAGTTTTTTGATGATGTTTATTTACATAAGATTTAAACTCCGACATGTAATCATTTCCTCCATATTCATCAACATACAATTCTAATTGCGGAAAAGTTCTGAAAAGTTCCTTGTATAACAAGTTGTTTAAATATTTGTAAAATGATTTTTTATAACTAAATCCTTTACCTTTTAATTTTCGCTTGTCTACGATAACAGCATAAACAGACAAATCCAAATTTACAACATCGGATAGTACTCTGATTCTTCTTTTATGATGTTTAGATATTCCACTTGACTTAATTTCACCAGTCTGGAAATTATGTTTTTTTCGTATGTCGTCTACAGATTTTTGAAGCTCTAAAACTTTATCTGAATTACAAATCACAGTTGCTACAATAAAGTGGCTTCCTTGACTTGAAAATTGAAAAGAATTATTTCCGTATTCATCAGCAAAGGCTGTTACTTTATTCATTCTTATAGCAGTTTTTTTTTAATTAAGCATAACGGTCTCGGCTATGAGTAGTTGCGTGGTTTAGCACTTAACTTTGCAAGTACGCACCAAACTGAAAATCCGCGAGGATTTTTAAAAGTAGGCGAGAACAAGCAATTACTTATAGCCATTGTTGTGCAAAGTTTTTTTTAATTCAATCGAGTTTCTAATTCC
>CANKUU010000033.1 GCA_947486785.1 uncultured Flavobacteriaceae bacterium
ATGAAAAAAGGGTCCGACTTTAGATAAAAGTCAAACCCTCGTTATTTGTAACTTACACACTTAGCGGGATAGTGTCAGAAAAGTTAAAATGCTTTTTGGGGACTAGTTTTCAATTTCAGGAAGACACTATCCTATTACTTACACAGTTAATAGGATAGCGTCGATAGTGTCTTATTTTGCCACATTTACGGCTCTTGTTTCTCTAATTACAGTAACTTTTACCTGTCCAGGATAAGTCATATCTGTTTGAATTTTCTGAGAAATTTCAAACGACAACTCTGCGGCCTTATCATCACTTACTTTTTCGCTTTCTACGATAACACGCAACTCTCTACCAGCTTGAATTGCATACGCTTTTTGAACGCCGCCAAAACCAAAAGCTATTTCCTCTAAATCTTTGAGTCGTTGTATGTAGGAATCCATCACCTGTCTTCTTGCACCAGGCCTTGCACCACTAATAGCATCACAAACCTGAACTATAGGTGATATAAGCGTTTTCATTTCTATTTCATCATGGTGGGCGCCAATAGCATTACATACATCTGGCTTTTCACCATATTTTTCTGCCCACTTCATACCTAAAATAGCATGAGGAGTTTCTACCTCAGACTCTGTGTTAGGCACTTTACCTATATCATGTAATAGCCCTGCTCGTTTTGCTACTTTTGCATTTAAACCCATTTCAGCTGCCATAACCCCGCAGAGCTTCGCAACTTCTCGTGAGTGCTGCAGTAAGTTTTGACCATAAGACGAACGATATTTCATTCTACCTACTGCCTTTATAAGTTCTGGGTGCAAACCATGAATACCTAAATCAATAATAGTTCTTTTTCCTATATCAACAATTTCGGTTTCTATTTGCTTTTCAGTTTTTCTAACAATTTCTTCAATTCTTGCAGGATGAATTCTTCCATCAGTAACTAGTTTATGCAATGACAAACGAGCTATTTCTCTTCTTACTGAATCGAAACATGATAAAATGATCGCGTCAGGAGTGTCATCTACAACAATCTCTACTCCAGTAGCAGATTCTAACGCCCTGATATTACGTCCTTCTCTACCAATTATTCTTCCTTTTACGTCATCAGATTCTAAATTAAATACCGATACGCAGTTTTCAACAGCCTCCTCAGTACCAATTCTTTGGATGGTATTAATTACAATTTTTCTGGCTTCTTGCTGTGCCGATAACTTTGCCTCTTCCATAGTAGTTTGCAGATAAGACATGGCGTCAGATTTTGCCGTTTCTTTAAGCGACTCCATCAATTGCGCTTTAGCCTCTTCTGCAGAAAGAGCAGAAATAACTTCTAATTGCTGAATTTGACTTTTATGTAATTTTTCGACTTCGCTTTTCTTCTTCTCGTAAAATTCGATTCTTTGAGCCACTTCTTTAAGCTTGGCCTCTAGCTGTTTGTTGGTGTTTTTATTTTTCGCCAACTCGCTACTAATCTGAGATTCTTTATCACGGGTTCGTTTTTCCGCTTCAGAGATTTTTTTATTTTTTGAGATAATAACCTTTTCGTGCTCTGCTTTTAATTCTAAAAATTTTTCTTTTGCTTGAAAAATTTTATCTTTTTTAATATTTTCTCCATCAATTTTTGCTGCCTTTAAAATAGCTTCTTGCTCTTTTTTTGCATTCTCTAAAACCTTTGAGGCCTTGCCCTTCTCCATAAACTTTGCAATCACAAAGCCTATTATAAGTCCTACAACACCAATTATTATACTCGTAATACCATCCATAGTTTAAAAAATTAATTATAAAAAACCCACATTGGAGAAGTTCTGTACAAACTCCAGAAAACAAGTTTAGGGCTAACAGACTGATCAATAATCCTTGAACAAGCAAGGCGCGCTTTTACAATCTAAACTCACCCTTCTTAAAAAAATTAATGTTGAGTTTGTCAAAAATTATTACCAATGTGGGCAGTAACTTTACTTATTTAAAAGAACTTATTTCGAACCAAGTGTCATACTAACCAATGCCTCTAACTCTTTCAATCTTTCAATTGATTTACTAGTATCTTCGGATTGATCAATACCTCGTTGCTCAATTTTAGAGGCAAATTGTAAGGCACACATGGCCAATACATCTTGCTTATCACGAACTGCGTAATTCTGTTCAAACTTCTTTGCCAATTGCTCAATATTTTTTGCAGCCTTTCGCAAGCCTTCTTCCTGGGCTGGATCTATTGTTAACGGATACACTCTATCTGCGATTGAGAGTTTTATCTTGAGCTTTTCTGACATTTTATATTTAGAACATTATTCGGCAAGTTGAGCTATACAATGGTCTAACTCTCTGATCAATGAATTAATTTTGAGCTTTGCTTCTGTTTTATTTGTACTACTGCCTAGCATTGAGTTTGCAAGTTTAAGCGAATTATACTTCTCTTCCCATTCTAAAACGGTTTGTTGAGAGCTGCTCTGATTATTTTTTGCCACTTTTAGCTCTTTTTCTAATCCAATATTAGCCTGTTGAAGCAACTCTAACTTATGCAACAACCTACTAATTTTGTTTTCTAAAGAATCTACAATTTGAACCAGTTCGCCCATATTAAAAACTCAATACCTTTTACACAAAGTTAATATACCTCTCAAGACTTAGCAATACTTTTCTCAATTATTCTTGAAGTAATACTTTAATTACTTAAAAAGTGTTAAAAACTTCATGTTCGTAATTTTTCTGCTTTAGATTTTAAGTAAATACTTCCTCTATTTAGTTTCATCTGTTTAGTTTTGTTATTTTATTGATGCTTTATTTTTCACTTGAATTAGGTTAAACAAATAAAGTGTATCAAAACCTTTATTTTTAAAGTTTCATAAAGTATGTTGCGTCGGATATTTTTAATACTACTATGTCATTTTTCTTTGCTTTTTTTTGGACAAGAAAATTACCCTAAAAATGATTTTCGGTCTCCTTTAGATATTCCGTTAATGCTAGCTGGTACTTTTGGCGAACTAAGATCGAACCATTTTCATTCCGGTATCGATATAAAAACAAAACAAAGGCAAGGATTACCAATATATGCAATAGGAGATGGCACAGTTACTAGAATAAAAGTCTCGTTATGGGGTTACGGAAAAGTGATATATGTTGCGCACCCTAATGGGTACACATCTGTTTATGGGCATCTTCAAAAATTCGCGCCTAAAATTGAAACTTACATAAAAAAGCTTCAATACCAGAAAAAATCGTACGAGGTTGAAACATTTCTTGATTTTGGAGAAATTAAAGTTAAAAAAGGAGAGCTAATTGCTTATTCAGGTAATACTGGAAGCTCATCTGGGCCTCATTTGCATTTTGAAATTCGTAATAGTATTACTGAAAAACCAACAAACCCCTTATTATATGGTTTTGAGGTAAGAGATGCAACAAACCCAGTTATTAATAAATTATTTGCCTACCCTTTATCTAAAAATGCACAGATTAATCAAAGTAATGAAAAGGTTCAATTACATTTTTCTAAGCAAAAAGATGGGTCTTATCTAGCAAATAAAGTTTACGCAATAGAAACAATTGGTTTTGGGTTTTCTGGGTATGACCGCCAAGATATAACAGCAAATAAAAACGGTATCTACCAAGTACAATTATCTGTGAATGGTGAAGTTTATACTGATTATGATTTTGATCAATTTTCTTTTAAAGAAACAAGATATATTAACACCTTTATTGACTATGACTATTATGGTAAATATAAACAGAAAATACAGTTATGTTTTATTGCACCAGGCAATCAACTACATATCTACAACAAATTAAAAAATAACGGTAAAATACAAATCAAAGAAGGCTTATCATATTCAATTGAACTATTATTAAAAGATTTAAATGGTAATAGCACCAAAATAATAATACCCGTAGAGGGAAAAAAAGAACCCTTAAAAATTAAGAAAAAAATTAAAATAACAGACACCTATATTATTGCAAAAAAACCGAACAACTATGATTTGGGTGCGGCAAAAGTTTACTTTCCAGCAAATACCTTCTACAAAGATTTTTACATCGATTTAAAAAAAGGAACTGATACGGTTAAGATACATAATAGTCGTGTGCCTGCACAGCGAAATTTTACCATTGCCTTTGATGTATCAAAGTATTCAAAAGAAGAACGGAAACAGTTATTTATCGCTAGATTAGATCGAAAGCTAAAACCTAATTACAAGTCTACCTACAAAAGAGGTAACACGTTTACAACCCGAACAAGAGATTTAGGCACTTATATTTTAGCAAAGGATACCATAAGTCCAAAAATTAGAGCAAAAAATTTTAAAGAGAATCAATGGCTAACCAATTACAGCTATCTGAGTGTTCTTATTTCTGATGATTTAAGTGGAATAAAAACGTACAACGCAACTTTAAATGGAAAATGGATTTTAATGGAGTACGAGTCTAAAAAAAAGACGCTAACTTACAATTTTGAAGATAAAATTATTGAAAACAAGCAATACACGCTTGAAGTAAGCGTTTCCGATAATGTAGGAAACACTTCTATTTTTACAAGTACATTTTATAGAAAATAACTAGGTTTGAGATTACTTAAATTCATCATTATAGTATTGCTTTTCTGTAATTTTAAGCAACTTAGCGCACAAACTGCAACAATTACTGGGGTAATTCTTAATGAAAATCAACAACCTTTAAAAAATGTAAATGTTTCTTCTGGTTTATCTGGTACCTTTTCAAATAGCGATGGGTTTTACGCATTACAACTAACATCAGACACCAAAACTTCGATAACTTTTTCTCATATAGGCCATAAAAAAGTAGTTATTAAAGATTTAGTTCTTACGAGTAACGAGACTTTTGAATTTAACCCTATCATGAAAATTAATATTCTTCAAATAGACGGCGTAACAGTCACCCCAAACGGAGAGAAAAACGTAGCGAAAGTAAGCTCTGTTGGCAAAGCTTTGATTAGAAAGATTCCGGGAGCAAATGCCGGCGTTGAAAACGTACTAAAACTTTTACCAGGTGTTTCTTCAAGTAACGAGCTTAGCACACAGTACGCTGTTCGTGGGGGCAACTACGATGAAAATTTAGTTTATGTAAATGAAATTGAAGTATATCGTCCATTTTTAATTCGCTCGGCCCAACAAGAAGGCTTCAGCTTTATCAATAGTCATTTAGTGCAAAGTGTACGGTTTTCAGCTGGAGGATTTCAAGCCAAATATGGCGATAGGCTATCGTCAGTTTTAGATATTATCTATAAAAAACCTGCCGCTTTTGGTCTTCAAATTGATCTTAATTTGTTAGGGGCTAGTGCTGCAATTGAAACCGTATCAAAAAATAAGAATTTTAGTAGTGCTTCAGGCATTCGGTATCGTAACAATGCTCTTTTAGTAAATAGTCAACAAACAAAAAGCAACTTTAACCCTGTGTTTATAGATGCACAAACATATTTATCGTATCGTTTTTCAAAAAAACTCCAGTTCAACTTTTTAGGTAACATTAGCGTTAATGATTATCAAAATGAACCTTTAAACCGAAAAACAACTTTTGGAACACTAAACGAGCAGCGAACGCTAATAATAAATTACCAGGGTAAGGAAAACAACAAATACAATTCTGAAACAGCTGCTTTAAAAGTAAGCTTTAACCCCAATGAAAATACCGTTTTTAAATTAATTTCTTCATTATATCATGCTTCTGAGCAAGAACGTTCAGATGTAATTGCAAATTATGAGCTTGGAGATGTTGACAGTAACCTTGGTAGCGAAGTTATTGGAGAAGTTGCTACATCAAAAGGATTGGGTACTCAATTTAATCGTGCCCGAAATGATCTAGATGCATTAATCTTAAATTTTGCCCACAAGGGCAAATACACCCGAAAAGAAAAGTTAGTAGAATGGGGCTTAAAATTTACTCATGAAGATATTCGTGATCAATTGCGCGAATCAGAATTTTTAGATTCAGCTGGTTTTTCAGTTAGACCTCCCCTATCAGAATTCATTAATAACCAACCAGAAGAACCCTTTGAAGCCCCTTTAGAAGCTTACACTTCACTTTTCGCTAAGAATGTTGTAAGAACAAATAGAATTTCGGGTTTTACACAATTTAGCAATCGTACAACTACCAAAAATGCCAACATATATTACAACCTTGGCATTCGCGCTCAACATTGGATTGTAAGAGGTAAAGGGGTTTCAACAGTAGCTCAAACTGTGATTAGTCCTCGTGGTCAAATTGCATACAAACCCATTTGGAAAAAAGATATGGTTTTTCGTTTTTCTACAGGAATTTACCATCAACCCCCTTTCTACAGAGAGCTTCGCGATAACAATGGAGATATAAAACCTAAAGTAAAAGCACAAAAGTCAACAACTTTTGTTTTAGGCAATGAGTACAGTTTTCAATTATGGAATCGCCCTTTTACTTTATTAGGAGAAGTCTATTACAAAAATTTAGAAAATGTAAACACTTACACCTTGGAAGATGTTCGAATACGCTATGCAGCCAACAATATCGCAAAAGCATTCGTCTACGGCGCTGAAGTAAGAATGTCAGGGGCATTTGTACCAGGTACAGAGTCTTGGGTTAGTTTAAGTTATTTAAAAACAGAAGAAAATAGCGCTGGTAGGGGCTACATTGCCAGACCTACAGATCAACGTTTAAAATTTGCTATTCTGTATCAAGACTATATTCCTACATTTCCTAAGGTTCGTATGTATCTCAACCTAGTTTACAACACCGGTGTACCTGGGGGCTCACCGAGTTATTCAGATCCTTATAAATTTCAAAGCAGATTACGTGATTATAGACGGGTCGATTTAGGAATTTCTCATATTTTTGTAGATGAAAAAAGTCGATACAAAAAAAATCATTGGTTGCATGATTTTAAAGACCTAAGTGTAGGTTTAGAAATTTTCAATCTTTTTAATAATCAAAATTCGATTACAAACACTTGGGTTCGCGATGCTGAAACCAAAGAACAATTTGCTGTCCCTAATTTTATGACAAGTCGAATTCTGAATCTTAAATTGAGTGCTCGATTTTAGCTAAAAAGAAGTATCTTACTTTTCTATTCATAGTTAGTATTAATTTTAATTAAGCAATGAGGCGAGTAATATTTATTGTATTTATTTCTGTTGTTTTGAACCTAAACGCACAAAAAAATATTTACGAGAGTAATAAGTTTGATGTGATAAGTAAAGAACACAAAGAATTGGCCATCTTGCCATTTATTTGTCACTTAGAGCTCAAAGAAAAAATTTCTAAAAAAGATCTACGTGCCCTAGAAAAAAAAGAAGGCTACGCGGTACAAAACGCTTTAGAGACTTATTTTTTAAAACGTAAAAAGAAAAAGAAATTTTCTGTTGATTTTCAAAATATTAAAAATACTAAGGCGATTCTGGCAAAAAATAATATTACCTATGAAAATATAGACATCTATACCAATAAAGAACTAAGTGAAATATTAAATGTTGATGGTATTATTAGTGGAAATTTAGATTTAAATGTTCTTCTGTCTAAAGGAGTTTCAAATGAGTTTAAATTTTTAGAATACTTTATAGGAACCGCCGAATATGGCAGAATAGGCATTAAAATTAGTGATGGACACTCTGGAAAGTTACTTTGGAAGTACGAAAAGCAGATTAATAAAAAATCTGGAAAGAACACAGAAGATATGATTGACAGAATGATGAAACTAGCGGCTCGAAAATTTCCATATGACCGTGAAAAAGGAAAAACCACTAAAGCCAAAAAAAATAAGTTTAAATAAATACTTTAATGAGTTACCCTATTTTTAGAAATAGGACGGGTCTGCTAATTAAACTCTAGCCTTTGTTTCAATTCCTTTGTAGCTAGCCCCAAAAAGAATTAGTATTTAATGCTAAGGGAATCTTCTCCTCCAATTTAATATAACGCTGTTGAGCAGTAAGGCTATGATCTTGCAAGAAGGCCGTCCATTTTTTCTCCATGTTCTTTGTAGCTAAGCATACAAGTTTTAAAAAGGCCATGTCATTGGTGAATGCTCCTTTAGTCTTGATCACTTTACGCATTTGGCGATGAAATCCCTCCACGGCGTTAATGGTATAGATGATCTTTCTGATGGGTTGGGTATACTTTAAGTACTGCGATAAATACTCTCAATTACCCTGCTAACTCGATATAACAACTGGGTACCTGTTACACCACTTCACCTCTAAATTCGATAATTTGCAATGCTTCCAAATCAGGAATGACTTTATCGGTGATATGACTCAGCACCCTATAAGAGATCGGTATCGTACATCTCATAGAAATTCGAAGAGAAATCAAGGTGACCCATACCCAGACCATAAAAACCTATGACTTTGTCCGAAAGATGATCAACTAAAATAGTTTGTCACTATTTTACCAGTTTTAGATCCACCTTGCTTTGCCAGTCTTGAGGAGTTTCGATATAGATAGTGTCAAAATCGCTCTTGACGGTTTTTTTGCCCTTCCCGACGCTTGTTACCCATACTGCCCTCCAATTCGTCTAGCTGCCCTTCCATCTTCACCTCAAGGCTTATCTATATTATTTTTTTAATCGAAGTAGGACTGCCCCATCCTTGCAGAAAAATTTCTTGCAAGACATAAAACCGGCCAAATACATTATTTCATGAATTTCGCTTGTTCGGATTATTTTATAATTATGTATAAATATAAATAAATTTATTTCCGACAGCATTCAGTTCACCACCGCTAATAAAAATTTAAAGCTTTGAATACAATTAACATATAATTCAGTAGTAAACTATGAAGAATAATACTAGGTTAAAGCATAATAAATAAATTTTATAAAATTTCTTAGGTTAGGTATAGCTTGTACTATGTTAATAGTTAGGTTTTTTCTAAAATAAAGTCGATGATAGAATTGGTGCTTTTTGATAACTCTATCTTTTATATCTCTAGATACAATTGGTTTCGAGTGACTAGAAATTTCTTCATTTGGCCACTCCATACAAGTAATCTTATAACCCTTTCTAAGAAAAAATTGACTAAGTTCAATTTCCCCATAACATATAATATCTAATTTAATAGACTTATCCGAACCAGGAAAAGTATCCCCTAACATATTAAGATACCTCAGTGTAGATAAAAACATATAGGTTTGCACATGCGGTAAGTTTGTTTTCTTACTCCTTTCTGGGTGATCATTAAAATTGATTGTACTTCCACAAATAGCAATAGAATCAAATTTTTTATATTGATTTACAACATCTTTATACCAATTTACACTAAACGGCCCTCGTCCACTTCTGTTTTGAAATAATACAAAATCATCTATATCAGCTTCCTTTCTTAGTTTTTTTAAAGACAACTCAAAAGAGCTAAAATCACGTCCTAAATTAGATTTATAATAAACCTCTCGTAAGTCTATTGAAGGATGTTTATCAAAAATTTTATAAACCGTATTTACAAAAAAATCATCGTAGGCAGTTATTTCATTAACCTTACTAATTGCAATAAACAATACTACAGTTTCAAAACCAGAATAATAGTTTTTTAAACGCATTAGGTTTTGAATATCCTTCAAATAAAATCGGGAATCATTTGCCGTGGCATAACAATGAAAATACTTTTGCTTCTTTAGATTATTCATTAACTAAGGCTTCAAGTTATTTAGTAACAACAATTAAATATGAACTAATTTAATTATAGACCTAAATCTTTTTGATTTACTAACTATTAATTTTAATAAAAATACAACTAAATAAAACTCAAATGAATAATCCTAAAAAATTACTTAAAATAAAAATACTACTACTTCTAACCAATAAGTAAAATGTTTATTTAAACTATACTTGTGTTATAATCGATTACTTAGTTCTTGGTTAATCAGTTATGGTGATAGTTTTATAAATAAAAAAATCCCCTTCAAT
>CANKUU010000034.1 GCA_947486785.1 uncultured Flavobacteriaceae bacterium
CTTGGTATAATGAAGGTTGAGAATAGCTTTAATAGGTTCCCAATTTATAATTGTATTTATCTGTGTGAAAAATGTACGCTTTATTTTTCGTGAACGAAGATCACAAATGCTATCCGCTAAGGTTGGTTGCTTTACTAATTCCATAAAAGAAAAATACAAAATATCAAGAAATTAATCAACCCCTTGCAACGGTCTTAAAGTATATTATCAAACAATATGCGGTTGCCATAATGCGTGCGTGTAAGCTTGTTGGTCTTAGCAGGTTAATGTGGTATTACCAAAGTAAGCAGGATGACAGCGAAGTTATTGACAAGCTGGCAAAGTTGGCCAATTCATATGCCACCCATGGTTTTGATGAGTATTATTATAAGATCCGTTTTAAAAGATAAGCGATAACTGGAGAAAGGACAATAACTTTAACCACTCACACAAAATACTCGGCAACAAATGCTCAAAAGAATACATGCCCATATTTGATGAAGACTTTAAAGTCTTCATCAAATATGGCATAAATAATAACTATTTATTGAATTTAGAGCTGTCTTAATAAGGGGAAGCCTACATTTCTAGGGAAGCCTACAATATGGATGTGTTTTTCTCCATTTTGACTATCATTTTATTTAAAAATACCAAATTGTGGTAACGTAGATAAATTGTATTTAACGGTCACAACTATAAATAGTTGCATTGGTTAGCACTAACTTTTTCGAGTATACATCAAAATTAAAATCCTATAGGATTTTTAGAAGTGGGCGAGACCGAGCAATCACTTGTAGCAATTGTTGTAGGCAGTTTTTTATTTCTTCTTAAGTTTTTCAATTGCATTTTGAAGCGATGTGTCACTTTCAAAATATTCTCTTTTTAAAGAGTTATATTTTTTGTTATTTTTCAAAGTTTGTTCTAATGTTGAGGTTAAGAAATCATAGTCTGTAAATTTTATTGGTGTGGTCAATAATTTGTTTAACCAATTCCACATTTTCTCATTACCGATTTCTTTTTCGATTGCCAAGAATATTAATGGTGCATAATTGTAAACATATAACTGTCTGTTATTGTATTCAGAGTCTGATTTTATTTTAGCAAAAGGTACAGCATTAAATTTTTCTATATTTTTAATTTTTTCGTTTATATTTTCCTTGTAGATATCTTCCCCAATTATTTTTTTTGTTAACTGTAATGATAAAAATTCTGCAAAGCCTTCACTCATCATATCTCCAAGCCCAGAATTGAATACTTTGTATGTTCCAAAATAAAAATGTCCGAGTTCGTGAGCAATAAATGGACGATAAAAATTTTGATATTTTGGTTCTACAATACTTTTTAATCCATTTTTCCAGCCAATACTCATAATTGTTGGGTATGATACAAACATCCATCCATCTTTTTTTGATATTGGTGTTGTTTGAACAAAACTAACGGGTTGGTCAAATGGGATTTTTAAATTTTGGGCATAAAAGTTTTTGTATGAATTTATAAGTTCTCCAAATTCTTTTATTTGGTCATTATCAAGCCCTGAATTCAAAAAGTATGTATTGTTTAATTCAGAAAACTCATAATTACCACAATAAATAGTTAGTTCTTGTGGGCTTTCACTTTTAAAATTATAAGATTTCGTATAAACTGGTTTATTTCCATTAACATATAAGGTGTTGCAGTCAGAACAAACTAACTCAATGTCGTATTTTACTTTCTCTAATACTTTATCGTTTGTGACATCATATAAAATCGGGTACCATGCAGACTGTAAACCGTCTGAACGAACTGAATTTGCATTAAATGCTATGTTTCCTTTCCAATCTTTTCGGCTATAATTTTCAATCGTATCTTTTACGACTGGGAACTTTCCTACGTATTTAAATTGAATGGATTCTGGAAGAAATTTATCTTTTCCTTTAGTATCTTTAAAAAAATAGGCATTACTTTCTCCAGTCGATAAGCTGTCTTTAAGAGATTTGCTGAAATAGATTAAAAAATCATTAGGTTTTTTACTTCTCATATGAAGAATATTCATTCCAGAATTTAGTCGAATAAAATAATCTTTAATAGGAGGAATTTCGCTTAGCGTTAAATCACATTCAAAAGTTCCTTCCGTAATTGAAATCTCAACTTTTCCACTTAAAATAGGTGTGTTTTCTTGCGCCGAAATATTCATTAACCGAATAGTAAGCAAAAGAAGTATTAATAAATTTTGTTTCATTTTTGTATTAGTTTTGTTTTCTTAAAATCGAACTAAAGTATAATTAAGTTGCTTAAAATCAACCTTTAAAAATAGTCAACTTTTTCATTTTTTATTCAAATTTCTTATCACTAGTTACTCAATTTTAGGTTAGCCAACGTACTGAAGTTCTTAAGGTTTATGTATTTTACTGATATAGATTGCTTCTTTTTTGGTTAGTGTAATATTGTTATCGTTATGTTAGTACAGTAAAATTACATTATTTTTTCTATTGGATTTGTATTTGATATTAGGCTTCAAATGTACATCAGCAGGCTTTCATAAATCTAGGCTAAAATGAGTTCTTAGATTATTTTAGATATACACAGCGTGCACAGTCATTTTTTGTGGTATTTCATTATTATTTATGGTTTTAAGCCATATTCGTATTTTTTTTGTTCTATTAACTCTTTCAACGATAGGATTTTCATATGGATGGTATTGTTCTGCTATGTTGTACTGTATTTTCTTAACCAATAGGTAATGGTGGTTCTAGGGATGTTGTATTTTTTGAGGCTTAGGTGTTGGATAATTAACCGTTATGAATTTGGTCAACAATAAAAAGTTTTGTTTCCAAAGTTACTTTCTGATAGCTTTTTTTTTGCCAAAGACCTTTTTGTGTTTTCATAAGTGACTATAAACCTGAGTTCGATTAATTATATTTATTTTTTTTGCACAAAAAAATAGATTTTCAGTAAATTAAAGTGTTCAAATTCAATTTGTTAATATATTAATCTAGCTGTGATAATCTATTCTAAAGTTGCTGAAATTTTCTGTTTGTTCGATGAGTTTTGTAAGGAATTTTCTGAAATTATAGCTAAATCACTTATAGGAAACAAAGCGAAACGACCCTCGATAAGGACACAAAGCGAAGTAATCATCATAGCCATCATTTTTTCAATTAAGTGGTTTCAGAACCTTTAAGCACTTCGATGTTTTCTATGTAAAAATCATATGAAAGATGATTTTCCTACGACAGTTTCCTATAATGGATATACAGAACTGATGCAGCACAACTTGATGGCTATGACCTTATTTTTAAATACTTGTTGTTTAGGCGATTGCTCTGGAATATCATTTATCGACGCTACTCCGAAACGGGTCTGCAAGAACAAGCGCATACACAACCACAAAGTATTCAAAGGCGTAGCAACTACGGGTAAGTCTACCATGGAATGGTTTCACCGCTTCGAGCTGCATATTATCATAAACGACAAAGAAGAGATTTTAAACTTTACTATTACACAGGCCTTATTGCATATAGCTTCTTGCCAAAAAAACAAGCATCAAATATCAAACCGTACGATTAAATCAAATTACTTTGATTTAATCGAACTCAGGTTATGAAGAACTGAACTTTAAATTTACCACTTTCCTGACCTACGAAGCACGAAACCCCTGCTTGATCTTAGGTGATGTTAGCCGATCGGTTTTCATTAAAGTTTATTGAATTTTGCAGTTTTCAAATTTCCATTTTCATTAAATAGGATAATATAAGTTCCGTTTGATAAACTAGAAACGTTTAGTACGAATTCCCTTGAATTAATTTTTTTAGTTAAAATTTTTTGACCAATTGCATTGTAAAGCGTAATGTCTGATTCGTTATTTAATGTGAAATTAATAAAATCTTTTGCTGGATTTGGATAAAAATTCATGCTTTGATTTGTTGCAATTTGTTCAGAAATACTCGAAACAGTAGAAGAATTCCAATATACATTTGTGTCATCTACAAATCCTTGTATTATAATATCTTTTAGTCCATCCCCATTAAAATCATCTATTATACAATCTGCAATATATTCACCACCCAAAATTTGGGTTTGGACAAATGTATTATCCCCGTCATTTCTATATACAATATTGAATATATTTGGCAAACCACCTTTTTGAGTACCCACTGTTAGTAAGTCTTGGTCTCCATCGTTATCCAAATCAGCAAAGGCATTTTTACCGAAAGAAGTTTGTTGAATAGTAGTCTCAATTTGTGTAAAAACTCCTGTTCCATTATTTACAAATAATAAATTTTGTCCATTACCATTGATAAGTAAATCTAAATCTCCATCGTTATCTGTGTCAGCCACTTCAATATCTTCAGCAGTAATTGCTGGGAATGTTGTATTTGTGTTTATAGTATAAACACCAAAACCATTATTTTGATATAATTTAATAGTATTTGAACCAGAAATAATAACATCTTGGTCTCCATCATTTTCTATATCAATAATTCGTACAATTCCATCTACTGGAGTAAAAACGGAATTTTGTTGTGGCGTGAAAACTGCGTTTCCATTATTAAGATAAATTCCTGCAACAGTAGAGGTAGTAATAACCAAGTCTTGGTCACCATCATTGTCTACGTCTGCAATTGCAGCGCCTTCATAAAATTCAGGTAAACTATTAGGTACTTGAGTAAAATTACCCGTACCATCATTTCTATAAATATTTGCGAATTTTTGTTCAAGTTCATCTTGTCCAGAGAAAAACAAGTCTAAATCTCCGTCACCATCCAAATCTTTAAAAAATGCTTGACCACTACCTGTTCTAGGAAAACTGTGAGTGACCTCAGTAAAATTTCCATTTCCATCGTTTTTATAAAGCTTAGTCCAATGACCTATTCGGGTCATTAATAAGTCTAAGTCTCCATCTCCATCTATATCTCCGCTTGCAAATGTTCCGCCATAACCTTCCATTATGTTAGGCTGTGGATTTGCTAAAGTGAAATTTAAGGTTTGAGTGTAGCCATTTGTACACATTAGTAAAATCGTCTGAATTAATAATATTTGTCTCATATTTTTTGTGTTAAATGGTTAGGTTAGTTTTTTGAATTCTCATTCGTTTTACCGAACTGACGGCTAATGACTTGTGAATGATTAGGGACATATTTTACACCTAATATAGTAAATAAAAACTGAATAGAAAATTAGCTAGAATTTTCGAAGTAGGCTAGAATTAGCAATAAATTACATACGGTGTTGTGTTGCCATTTCGTTGTTTTTCAGTTTGTTATTATTTCGCCATTTTCCATTTTCCAATTTTCAGCGATTTAGTAAATTCAGTCACCATTTAATTCCGTAATATTTTCAATTCCGATTAAGTGAGCAATTCCGGAACTTGCTAAATTCCGTATTCAGTTCGGTTTTAGATTATTTGTTCTTTTCTTCATTTTCACGGACTATTACAAAATAGATAACATAAAGCCAGCCCAAAATTCCGTGTAATAATGCATAAAGAATTGATTTATTCCTGTCCCAAGAAACTACAATTGCAATTGCACTTCCAATTCCAATTCCGTTTTTAACTGCGGTTTGTGTTATTCCATTATTTCCGGTTTGATGGCTAAAACATTCTAGAGAAAATAATAACATGAAAACTAAAGTCAATTTTATTTTATTCATTCGTATTTTGTTTCAGTTTTGAGTGAGCCAAAATGTCTTGTCCTGAAATACGGCTACAGGTTAAAATTGAATTAAGCCGATAATTTATATACCATATTTGGTGTTTTATACTCTAAAGATAAATGTAATCTTACTTCATTGTACAAATTAATTGCATTTTCTTTGTTGCTCTTTTTGTGTGTTGCAGGCTATCAAAGGTCTGGTCGAGATAAAATTCATCTTTTAGTATTCCGTTTACTCGTTCTGCCATGGCATTTTGGTAGCAATGATTTTCTTCAGTCATGCTAATATTTATCTTTTTTATTTTGAGTATTTGTGTGTATACATTGCTACAATACTGTATTCCTCTATCAGAGTGGTGTATTAGTCCTTTAATGTTTTTAGCTTGATAAATGGCCTTATTTATTGCTCTGACACATCCTTTAAGTTCCAAGCTATCACTTAGATCATAACCAACTATTTTCCTAGAGTACATATCTGTTATTAAAGCTAGGTAACAAAACCCTTTAACTGTTCTAATGTATGTGATATCGGATACCCAAACTTGGTTAGCTCTAGTTACTTTTAAGTCTTTTATGATGTTATTATATTTATAAAATCGATGATAAGAGTTAGTAGTTCTAGCGCTTGTTTTCTTTCTAAGTGTTAGCATATTATGTTTTCTAAGCACTTTAAATAGTGTATCTCGGCCTACTTTAATGTTAGCTTTAACAAACTCTTTGTGTAAAGATCTGGTAAGTTTACGAACACCTTCTCTAGGAAGGGATTTGCGTCTTTTTCTAACAATATCTATAATTTGTTGTTCTAGTTTTATACGCTTATCAGCTCTGTTTTTATGCTTATAATAAGCATTACGTTTAAGTCCAAAACAATGAGTTATAGTTGTCAGAGAAGCAAATCCCTTAGATTTCCCTTTAGCTTTTATTAAGGCTTTATACTTAACTTTTTTTTTAGTTCAGCAATAGATTTATAACCGAGATCTTCTGCAGCTACTTCTAAATAGGATTCTTCTACCATAGCATCGAGATCTTTTTTAAGTAGTAGTTTCTTTAGCTGTTCAACCTCTTTTTGAAGTGCCTTAATTCTAGATATTTTGTCTTTTGTTTCCACTTTTACCCTGGTGTTCATTAAATCTTTACGATTATACTTTTTAATCCACTCATTTACAGTTGTAGGTGCAATAGAGTAGAGTTTGCAAAGTGCACTCTTTGTATGTTTTTCGATAGTAAGTTCGGCTAAAATTTTTAATTTAAAAGGTTCGCTGTAACTTCTAATTACTTTGTCATTTTTTTACATAATTGTTTAAGATTATGTAGCCTTATTTTAGGACGGGTCAATATTGGTGGTAACGGTCTTGAATATGAAAAGTAGCGGACATCTACTCGCAAACCTTTCGGTTCTGCACTGACTTTTGTTCTATGTTTATAGGTTCATTTTATCACGTAAACCGCTATTACTTATACACATTGTTATCTGCTGGCTTTTTCAGTCAAATATATGTTCTTCATAATCATTCCACCATTTCTCAATATCAACTTTTGGTTTTCTACAAACATAAAGGGGAATTCCGTTCTCTTCTCCAATGGCATATTTGTGATTAATTATTTTAATTAACTCGACTTCTTCAAAAACATATTCAACAGGTGCTTTTTCATTACCCAAACTAATCCAAACATCCGCATCTTTATTTCCATATCCCCAAGTCCAAAAACTGCCGTGTCTGCTCATCGGATTTGGTAAGTTATATTTCTTCCCCAAGATTTTGAGTGCTCCTGCTTCTCCGTAATTTTCTGCCCACAAAACGCAATTCTTTTTCTCTTTGGGGTTTAATGATTTATATACGCTATCTACCAACTTTACCTGATCTTCCCAACCAAACATATCTGCATAATCTCCTGTTAATTCAATTCGTCCATTCTTTTCTTCAAGATTTTTATACTTGACAAATTTTTCAATTGGTAGTAAAGGTGTCGCTTCTGGAATAAAATAGACAGAAGAGGCTAGAGTGACAAAGGCAATTGCATAAACCCAAATAGGTTTTTTAGAAAGTATCTTTTCTATTTTAACCGCTCCGCTTGCAAAAAGAACAGGATAGATTGCAAATACATAATAAGCTTTTGAATTGAGAAGCCACAGTGTAAAAAAGATAACTATCGATGCAACTCCAACAGTTCTGTATTTTCTTAATTTTTTGTCTGTTAGCAGTGTAACAAGGCCAAAAAGGCTTATAATTAGCGTAAATGGAAAATTTAATTGTTTAAGTCCAAATTCTATAGGGTTAATTTCATTTAGCTGATTTTCATTTAGCGCTTGCAGATGTTTTAAAAGAGGGAATTCATTTTGAATTTGCCATATCAAATTAGGAAAGAAAATCAACAATGAAATCAATGCAGATAAATACAGCCATTTATTTTTAAATAGATTCCCTTTTTGATAAAAAAACAAGCCAATAAAAAGTCCAAATGCCCAAACCAGTATAGTGTATTTGTTCATTAACCCTAAACCTAACGTTATTCCCAAGAGGATAAGGAATTTCTTGTTTTGTGAGTTTATGAATTTGATTATGAAGTAAAATCCGAGTGTCCAAAATAATTGGTCAAACGCTACTGGTTGAAATAAGGTATGGTTTCTGTAAAACGGAAGAAACGCCAGTACGCAAATACCGCTAAGCAAAATAGCTTTCGATTTCCCACCAAGTT
Organism: uncultured Flavobacteriaceae bacterium; assembly: GCA_947486785.1. Taxonomy (GTDB): domain Bacteria; phylum Bacteroidota; class Bacteroidia; order Flavobacteriales; family Flavobacteriaceae; genus Maribacter_C. The sequence goes on from CANKUU010000034.1 coordinate 8,310, forward strand.
CTCTTGCAATTAAACAGCACAGTGCGAGAATAGCAACACCAGCAAGAGTTGGAAAAAGTCTGACTCCTAAAAGTGAATAATCAAAAAGCCAATATGATAGTTTTCCGATTACACTGATAAGCGGGGGAAATTCCATAAAACCCCAATCCAAATGCTCACTTACAGATAAATGTAGTAGTTCATCGCGATGAAAGCCATAGTTTCTATTCCCAAAGCATTGAATGATAAGTTTTATAAATGATAGGGTCAGAATTATTGGTAGATATTTTTTCATTCGTTGGGTTCAGCTTGTAGGTAACGTTCAGTATAACAAGCGTAGGGCAGGTTATAAGCGATACGTTTCGGTTTGGTACTAAGCCAAATATAATATTTTGCTTTTATCTTTTTTCTTGAAAATGCTAAATTTTATATTTGGCGACTTTGTAAACAAACACAAGCTTTTTGATTGATCCCAAAATTACCTTCACGGAGAGAGCTCACCACAAATGAATGCTTTCTTGGCTGCTGCTGGATGGAATTTGAAGAAAATGATGAAAAAACTCAAAAAAGACATCATTTTTTGGCTTTCACGGAAAATCTCACACCTGACTAACATCTTTCAAATTAAATCTCTCAAAACTCAAATCGTAAAAGTCAATTTTTGACATCAGGAAAAGTCCGTTTGTAAGGAACGACTATGTAACAACTGAGATTGGCATTTTTCAGTTTGTATTTTCAGTCAGAATTAGAACAATTTTGACCAATATTTCCTA
>CANKUU010000035.1 GCA_947486785.1 uncultured Flavobacteriaceae bacterium
TAAATTCTTCATCAAATCTGACCTAAATAATAATTATTTGTCGAACTTTAAAGTGTCCTAAAAAGGGGAAGCCTACAATTCTTTCAAATAGAACTTCAAGTTTAAATTCTTTCCATTCAAGATTTTTATATTCATTTAGAACCTTCTGTTCCCGTTCTGATAAGTTATAATTGTTTAATCCATTTTCATAAAGATGTTTTTCAAGTTTTTTAATCCTTTCGTTTTCAATTTCTCCGATAAAACGTTCCATAAAATCAAAATCAATTTTATCATTTTTCGTAGGTAGCTGGATTATCTCATTCTCAACCTTTCCATTCCAAGTAGCTAAATAGTCTCTAGAATACTTATAATAAAGTACGTTTTCGAGTATAATAGAAAGAAACAAGTTAATATTATGAGTTGAATTAAAATCTTTTAATTTCACAAAATAACTTTCAGCTAAAATTCCTGTTTGTTCTTTTTGAGCATATACTTTCCCTGCTGCTATCGCACCATTATAAACTATGGAAATAACATTTTCATATGTAGTAAATTCTTCTTTACGTCCCCAATACATTATTCCATTGTCTCCATATTTGCAATAAACGACAGGAGTATTAAATTCAGCATTTTTATATTTTCTTACATTTTCTTTTTTTGCTTTTTTTATTACTAGTTTTTCGAATAAATCACCTATCCTATATTCACCCCACTCAACATTATTTAATTTATCATTGAATGGGGTTAAAGCTTTCCCAACTTATCATCTTCGGTATTGTGTTTTAATAAAGTGCTTATTTCCCAAGCTAAATAATCACGAGTTGTTTTCTTGAAATCTTCTATGGTTGGTTTAGTATCAATTGGTGTTGATTGGTTCCAATCTCCACCATTTTTTGGGTCAATAGTATTTTCATAATATTCTTTTTCAGTAAATAGATTTAGTTTGCTCTTACCAAAACGCACTAAGTTTACTAATTCTTGATAACGTTCTTTAGCTTGGTCGGTGTCTTTTAAATTGTTATTGGCTTTTTTACGGTTACTTCTAGAATATCCATCATTAGAAAAGTCAATAAACTTTACCATCTCATCTTTATGATGTTTTTCGTTTACCTTAAACACATAAATATTGGTTTGTACACTAGCTTTACCAATAAATATATCTATAGGCATTTTAATACTGGCTATTAACGTATGTTTTTCTAAAATTCGTTGGTTAAAATCTTTGGCTTTTCCGCTTCCTGCTGAGTTTTGTATAATAATAGATGCATAACCTTTATGCATCATATTTAAAGCTGTTTCTACGAAAACCATTCCGTTTCCTTCGGCAGAATACGGAGGATTTAAAATGAAAGCATTCGCTGGAAATTCTTTGTCAGTATCTCCAAATCCATACTTTCCGTCAAAATCAGTTAAAGAATCTTTATTTAAGATGTTAGAGCTTCCATCACCCATCATAATCATATTTAGGATAGCCAACATATAAACACTTGGTAATAACTCAATTCCTAATAACTGTTTCGCTTTAATGTGTATTTGCTTTTCAGTTAATTCACTTGGTGAAGTAATATTTTCTTTAGCATCAATCAACATTTCGTTCATTGCCGAAACCAACAAACCAGCCGAACCTGTTGCAAAATCCCATACATAAGAATCCTTGTTTACACGTGCTAGTTTTACCAATAGATTTGATATATAAGCAGGAGTTAAGACAACATCATTTAGTTTATCTTGTGAGAAACCAAGCCAACCATACATTTCATTGAATAACTTTCCTGTAAAATCGGTTGTTAAACCAATTTTGTAATAGATACCTAAATCATCAATTATTTTTGTGAAAACACGTTTTAATTGAGTTTCTCCATTTTCTATTTTATTTAGATTAGACGCTAAAAGTGTGTTTTTAAGGCTTCTTATAATAAGGTCTTTTTTGTCAGTTGGGATATGTTTTTCCCTTAAAAAAGACTCTATTTTACGCACCATTATTTCTCCATCTGTATTTCCGTGTTCTGGAGAAGATTTTAAATCAGACTTTTCAAGAGCAGGTACTTTACCTGCGACACCAAGTGTTGCAATTATAGAAGCAGCAACTAAATATACTCGGTCATTTTCTCCAAGCCCTTTTTCATTTTGATAAATATGGTGATTTAAGTTTTGTAAACTTTTATCAATTTCTTTTTCTCTTCTTTCTTTTAATTTTTCAAGTTCTTCATCTGTAAGACTTAACAGCTTAACTTTTTCTATAAAAGCATCAAAGTTTTTAGGTGCTAAGAAAGAAAAATCTGAATATTCGCCTATTTTTTGACCAACTCCTAAATTATCTTTCGAAACAAAATACACACCTATTTCGTTATGAATATTACCTTTAGAATCTTTATGTCCAGTCATACCAATAGCAATAATATCTGTATAACTGGTATGATGAAGTAAAGCGTTAGCATAATGTACTGCTCCGTTTACTGCAAAAGAACTTATGTTTTTGTAGTTAGGTTCGTTTTTAGCTGTGATATTTTCAACTTGATTTTCTTTGTCAAGTTTTACGAGTTTCCCTTTTTCTCCTTTGTATTCAATTAATATAGGAAATAGTTTAAATTCTTGTCTTGTAATAAGACTTTAGCATCTGGTCTATTTCCTCCTTTTCCACCACTTTTAGATTCGTAATCTTTTAAAGCGTTATCAATTTCACTGTTTATCGTTTCCTGTTCTAATTTATAAGGTAGGTTATAAGATTTCATCCAGCCGTTGGCTAAATCTGCAATATTTGGTTCTATTGATTGTGCCATTATTTTTTTCTTTCAATTAGTAAATCTTTGACTTCTACTTTTAAGATTTCAGCAATCTTGTATAAGTCTTCCAAACTCGGTTGTCTTACGTTACGAGAATACTCGTTAACCGTATTGTAACTCTTGCCCATTTGTTTGGCGAGCCAAGTTTGTGAGATTCCTTTGTCTTTTAAAACTTCTTTAATTCGGTTCATTTGAAACCTAAATTTATTTGTTCGAGTCAAATATAGCAAAAACACACTATTATTCAGTGTAAATATTCATTGTATTATCGTGGGTGGTGGTGGGGAAGGGCAAGCTCTTTTGTGGCGGAGGCATGGAGCTACAAATGTGCTTGACCGTGTGGAGGACTTTTTTTTGTGCTTGCAGGTAACGTGTTTATATAAAATTAGTTGCGTGGTTTAAGCAACTAATTTACAAAAACAAACCGAATGGTTTTTGATTCTGAAGGAATTCATAAGTAAGCGGGTAGTAGCAATTAATTTTATATGGTGTTGTAACATGTTTTTTATTTCATAAAGTTAAAAATTCCATCCACAATTCCACCACTACTTGAATGTTCTCCTTTTTCTCTTGTTTGAATCCAAATTTTTCCTTTTCCAGTTATAGCAAATAAAAAACCTTCACCGCTTGTTATAAGTTCTTTTACTCCTCTTGAAATTGTTTTAATTTTTAGTTTATCCTCAAATGCGATTAGAGCATTTTCGTCGATAAATATAGGTTTTTCAGAGTTGATTTCTTGCTCAATAATTTTACCATAACCTTTCAGAAATAGTTTTCCGTTTCCTTTAGTTTTTAATTTCAGTCCATCATTAAGTGTACTTTTCCAATCTTTTTTTTCTAATTTAATTTCTAAATCTATTGTTCTCGCAAAATGTAGATTTGGTTCAAATAATATTGGGTTTTCTTCGAAAATATTAATACTAAAAATTTCAGAATTGTCTTTCGTTGATAAAGCCATTTTTAGGTTTTCTTTTGCTGTATAAATATTATATGTTAAACTTTTTCCACCGAATATTTTAGCTATCCAATTTTTATAGCTTTTAGCTTCGATTTTATTTTCAAAAGTATATTCTCCATCACAGTAGATTAAACTACCTTTTTCTGTAATTAGTTTTTCGTTTTCATCAAATTCAATTGCTAAATATGAACTTGGATATTCGGATATTTTAAATTTCATATCTATTTGACGCAATTTGGATAAATGTGTTACAACGTGTTTGTATATGAAAAGTAGCGATTTAATATTAGCATTCTTTTCGAATAGGATAAATGTATTAAAAAGCGCAAGCTTTAATGACTTGCGCTTAATCAGCTATTTTTTATATACATTGTTGGCGGTAGTTATATTTTTATTCTTTTGGTTTTAGTTTTTCTATAACCTCTGTGCTTACCCAAAAAATGTCTACATTCTCATAATTATCTGAGCCCATATTCCTATTAAAGAATAGATATTTTCCATCTGGTGTTACACTTGCAGAAGCTTCCCAAGCTTTGGTGTTTATTTTATCTCCTAAATTAATAGGATTGCCCCAAGAACCATTTTGTTGACGAAAACTAATATAAATGTCAGAATCGCCGTAACCGCCTTCTCTTTCACTATCAAATAGTAAGTAGGATTCATCGGGTGCTATAAAAGGGTGAAAGCTTTTTCCAGTATTGATCTTTTCACTGAGTAATTTTGGTTCTTCATATTTACCATCTAGTAATCTTGAATATCGAATATCGCCAGTAAAATCCTGTTTGAATTCATCAAAAAAATAAGTCCTTTTTGAAGAAGCTGTAAGGCGCATAATTGGTAAACTATCGAAAGGCGCGTCAAGTTTTTTTATTTCAGACCAGTCTCCATTTTTCTTACGTTCCTTATATCTCCTACCTAAATGCATTGTCTTACCATCTGGAGAGACAAAAGGCTGTCCTTGGCGAGCAGATATGACTGTCTCATTCCACTTATTTCCCTCATTTTTGTAGACAACAAATTCTTGTTCCTTAGTTCCTTCAACCTGTCTGAGGAAATAAAATTCTTTCATATCTGGACTAAAGATTCCACTGTACTCCCAACCTCTTGTCGTAACTAAATCAGGAGCGAAAGGTTTAGGTGTTAAACTAGGAGGTTCTTGATCTAGATATAGTCTTTCTTCGAATGAAGAATCATTTTCTTCTGAACTCGATTTCTCCGTTTTGCAAGCATCTAAAAATATTACAAATACCAGCACTGAAAATTTTATTATATTATCTCTCAATTTTTAATTTGTTTTAATTACCGCCAACGGTTAACTGTATGGTTAGTGGCGTATTAAAAAGCTATAACTTTCGGTAAGCAATAATCTTATAAAAAAGAGCTAACCTTAAAGCTAGCTCTTTGTAGCCATTAATTATACAGAATGTTAGCAAAAGTGTTTAGTCACAATTGCCATTACAATCTTCTGCGTTTTCATAGTCATTCTCTGTGAATATAAAAGTTTCTTCTAAATTCCCATATTCACAAATATTAAGTGGATTTCTAACATCCTCACAACTGTTAGTATTAAAAAAAGAAACTTTATTATTTTGATAAACTATTTTTAAAGAATCTCTTGACGAATCATTTTTTCCAAAAAAATTAGCAAAACTATAAGAATGCCTTGTTGTTTCAGTTTTTATTAATTCTTCTCCAACTGATAAATTTGTAATAATAGGAGAAACGTTGGGAAAACTTGACAAATAACTTTCAATTATGATACTTTTTCCTGTTTCATTTTTTATAGTGTAATTATATGTATCATAGCTTTCTCTAGTACAGTTATATAAATTTGCTACAATAATTAATAATAATATTGATTTTTTCATTAGTTCCAGTAATTAAAAAGTTCATTCAAATAATCTTTCGTTGAATTATTGTAATTTCGATATAAGTCGTTTTTTAATTGTAAAAACGTTTTGTTTCGCATCGTTTCAGTTTCTATTTGTTGGATTGTAAAACCTTTAACCTTGTCCATTGGATATATTGAATTTCCAAATTCTAATTGCTGATTAAAATCATCAACCAAGTCGACCATTAAGGAGGTATATATAGCATCATTATCTCTTCTGCCTATATAACGGTTTTGATAGCCATAATCATAACCAAAATCATTGCCTAGTAATTTTGGGAAGCTAACACCATATTGTTTATAATATTTAGTTGTGAGTTGCCATTCAATTGTATTAGCATAAGTTTCAATCATTCTTTTTTCAGAACCTATAAAGGTAAAAGGACCAGCGTGTTTTGCATGTGTAGAATGAGCAAGTTCGTGTGTAGTAGTCCCAAATATTTGGGTAGGGGGTCTATCGTAAAGCCTTAAAGTAATAGTTGGCCACGCTTGTAAAATTCCCGTAACAGGTGTTAGCCAATTTAATAAGCGAGCATAATGGTCATTTCTTCCAGAACCATTGGGGTCATAACTATCATATGCCGCAATTTTAATTTGATTTCTCAAAAAACCATTTTTAGTAGGTCGTCTCAATCCATCAATATTTCCGTAGAAGTAATTGTGTGATGCTCTATGACTATGTCCGTAATATTCTGCTTTTCCTCCTTTAATATTATGATTCCAATCTTGTTTTTTTACTTTTGGACCTCTAGTTTCTGCTTGAAACAATGAGCCGTTTCTAATGCTATATTCATAACGTTCCCATTGAATAATATAACGTGCTTTACCTCTTACAGAGCTAGTTTTAAAATACCCATTTTGGTCGGTAATACCTTGTCTCACTGTAAACCATTGACGCATTAATACTTGTGCGCCTGCTAGTGGCACATATTTACCTTGTATTTTTTTAATTACATTTTTATAAATAGGCCGTTTACATTTACCTTTAGTTGGTTTAGTTGGAGCTTTATAGTAATTACCAGATCCATCATCTCCTGGGTTGTCACAACTATAATATTCCCAATGACTAAAAACTCTTGTAGTTGTAGTGCTTGTTCCAGCATTGTCATCCCAAATTTTAAGTGTGCCAGATGGCCACCAACGTGAGCCAAAAATCCATTTGGCTTGAGCATTAGTATCTGTTTTAAGTTCTTGTTCAAGCAAATCATCTTCATTCCCTGTTAAAGTGTAGGCTTCGTTTAAAAGGTGTCTTAATAAATCTTCGTTGTCATTAATTGCTCCCTTTTGAGTAAATCCTTTGCTTGATGTTTTTGTTTTTCCATTAAAAGCAGGGTCTTCTTCAAGGGTATAAAGTTCTTCAAGAATTTCATGTGGTACTTCGCTTGGCAGGATTTTGTCTATTGGAACAGCAACCCAATATTCTGGGAATTTACCATCAGGAAGTTCAGGTCTATTATCAAGATAATCGTCTATAAATTCCCAGTCTAAAGGGTAATCAGAAAGAAACATTGTAGTATCTTGTTTTATGATACCTTCTTGTTCTTCTGTTTCAGGTTTGAATTTGACGTAGTAATGACTTGCTGAAATTTCCAAATTTGAAACTGAGTTTGTACTCTTAGCAGAAATCTGCTTGCTGTTTAGTTTAGTCTTGATATTTTCAAATGCTTTTTGCATATTTTCAACAGAATATGGATTTTCAAGTTTTTTCGCTCCTTTTGAGTAGTCAATCTGTGAAATTTCCTTGTTTTGAGTTTGTTCAATAAAACCATCATCTTTTTGACAGGAATAAATCAGTATTCCAATCAGGGTTAATGTTAAAAACCGTAAGCTGTGTTATTTCATAATGCTTGTTTTTAGTTCGTAATTTGTTTTACATTTTTGCTAACGGTAGCTGTATGGTTAGTGGCCCTTATTCATCCATTTATTTTGGGCCATTAATTATACAGCGTGTTAGCATCGGT
>CANKUU010000036.1 GCA_947486785.1 uncultured Flavobacteriaceae bacterium
AAAGTAGAAAGTGATATGGATAAAGTACTTCAAAAATTAGATTTAATGGAAAAATCCATTACCACAAAATTTGACGCCATGGATAGTAACATGAATACTAAATTTGACGCAATGGATACTAAATTTGACGCAATGAATACTAAATACAATGTACTCATTGGAATGATTACATTGGGAATGGTTTTTATAGGTGTGCTCAAATTTCTAGGATAGCCTTTAGGCTATCTTTTTGTTAATACAACAAACACCCTAATTGGGTGTTTTTCTTTTTTTTCGAATCTCAATACATACCAATATAAGTTGAAATATATTTTACTTTTGCTAGAGATCCATGTTATTCAGAAGTAACAAAAAATACGTCTATCGGTAAACTCAGGCGAACCGCTGCGCTGGTTCGCATCTGATAAACCTACCGCCTTAATTTTGCATTACATCTTCACAACCGCTTACAAGAGCAAAAAGTTTTCTCGAAACTCTAAAATTTATGCACTTGCCTTACCCATGCTTTTATTAGTTCATTTAAACGACCGTTTTTATAAACTTTTATCGATTTCATTGTTTGTTTATTTCAAATAGTTTAATTTAACGTATCAATTAAATAGTTTAGTTTATAACACTTTTTTATACTATATATGGTATTCGGTTACGCACGTATTTCAACAAAAGAACAAAATCTGGATTTACAATTAAACGCACTTTTAAAGTATGGCATAAATGAAAAAAACATCGTTCAAGATGTTGTTTCAGGTGCAAACGCAGAAAGAAAACAATTAAATAAACTTTTAGATAAACTAAGGGAAGGAGATACTTTGGTAGTTTGGAAATTAGACAGGCTTGCAAGAAGTTTAATTCATTTTAACAAAATGATGAACACCTTAGCGGAAAGAGGTATCAAATTTAAGAGTATTACCGAAACCTTTATTGATACAACAGAAGCTTCCGCCCAGTCTAAATTTATCACTAATATGTTTGCGGTTTTAGCAGAACTTGAAAGGGATATAATTATTGAAAGAACTAAGGCTGGTCTTGAATCCGCTAGATTGAGAGGTAAAATAATTGGCAGACCTTCGGGAGTACGCAAAAAGGACCAAAGGAAAATAGAACTTTGTGCTTATCACTTTAACGAAGGTAAATTAACCGTTTCTGAAATTTGTAAAACAGTTGAAGTTTCAAGAGCAACTTATTACAAATATCTTAAGTTAAAGGGTCTTGATGGTAAATTAAGACCTTATACAAAATAATAATATTACATTTGATTTTGCGTACGTTTTTACGTACATTTATAATCTAATTATAATGTACATGGAAGCAATTAATATTACGGAACTGCGCAAGAACATTAAATCAACACTTGATAGTGTTATTGATGATAGTAAAGAAATAATCATACATAGACCTAACCAGGAAGATGTTGTGTTAGTTTCTCTTAACGAGTATAATTCTCTTAAAGAAACTTTATTTTTACTTTCATCTGAAAAGAATAGAAATCGCTTAGAGCAAGGCATTGAACAGGTTAATAATAAACAGACAACGGCAATATCTATAGATGAGCTTTAATATTGAATTTACAGATACGGCAATGGAAGATTACAATTATTGGAAAAAAACCAATAATGTAAAGGTTATTGATAAAATCAAAAATCTACTTAAAAGCATACAGGAAACCCCATTTAAGGGTATAGGACAGCCAGAAGCTTTGAAGTATGACTTAAAAGGATATTGGAGTAGGCGAATAAATAGAGAGCATAGAATAGTTTACAAGGTGGAAACGGAAGCTATTTATGTAATTCAATTAAGAGGTCATTATTAATAATAAGTTTAAACAAACGATAAAAAGTGTAGCCGGTTTTTTTGGCCAAGCTCCATGAAATGGACCAGGCTAAAAGACCAGCGAAATTACAAAAGGGAAGAAAAAAACTAATGGGGAAAAAAATAAAGTCTGGAAAATTTATAAAGCAGCTTCGAAAGGAAACAGGGCTCACACAAACAAAGTTTGGTGAAGCTATTAATTTAAGTCAAGGGAATGTGTCAGATATAGAAAAAAACAGATACGATGTTACCTTGTCTAAATTTATAAAATGGTGCGAAGTTTTTGAAATAAAAGATTACAATAAAATACTAAAATAATTAACTGTTATAACAGTTGTTAAGTTGTTTTTTTGTATATTTACATATCTAAAATAAAAAAGTCCTTGCGACAACAAGGACTAGAATAAAAATTAACTGGGTTTAAACAATTAAAATTTATAATCATGGGTAAAAATAAGAAAAAAAAAGAAAAAAATCTGTTAAGAGAAGAAGTGTTAAAATTAAAACAAGAAAAAAGCAGGCAAACTACAAATAGAATTATAATATTATCTGTATTATTCTTTCTAGTGTTTTCATATTTAATGTTTTCTTTAAGCCAATTAAATTTGAATCCTTTTTTATGGGGTTTAGGAATAACTTCATCTTTAGCGATAGCATGGTCTATTATTGTTGTTATTGGTTCTTTATGTTGTTTTTTAAATAATTATGATGTATAAATTATGTATATAATTATAGTAAATATATTAATATTAATATTTTTAGTTTTAATTTTTTTAAATAGAGAAAAAATTAGGGTTGAATATTTATTAGATGAAAATTCAAAAGAAAAGTTTTTTCTTTTACAAGTTAAAAAACTTAAAGCAAATCTTATTAAAAACAATGAATACAATTTATCTGATATTTCAAAAGGTATTAAGGAAGCAAAAGAAAAGTTTAATTCATTACCTTTTTATCGTCCAGATAAAAAATATTCTTATGAAAGAATTTATTTAATTCTATCTTATATTAAAGAATACGAACTAGAATCTAAATAACCGATGGAGTCAAAAAGAAAAAATACAGAAGAAAAATTTAAAAATATAAGTTTCTTTTATTGGCATTTATGTGATTTATTAAGACATACAACTGGCGATTATCAAAATGAAATAAGTGCATTATTATTAATGTATAGTAAAGAAGAAATTGATAATATGGTACTATTCCAATTAAATAAAAAAAGTCCTCTTAAATTAAATCTAAGAATAAAAAATATAGCACATAATTTTAAATCTAATATGGATGAATATTCAGAGTTCATCCAAATACAAGGTTTATTAAAATCTAAATAAACGATGGTTTTGTTCCTCTTAATAATGAATAGGAAAGAATATATTATTAATCAATATGGATGCAAAAGTAAATGCGTAAAATATTCACTATATTAGATGTAACTGAATTAGTTGACTCTAAAGTAGAAAGTGATATGGATAAAGTACTTCAAAAATTAGATTTAATGGAAAAATCCATTACCACAAAATTTGACGCAATGAATACTAAATACAACGTACTCATTGGAATGATTACATTGGGAATGGTTTTTATAGGTGTGCTCAAATTTTTAGGATAGCCTTTAGGCTATCTTTTTGTTAATACAACAAACACCCTAATTGGGTGTTTTTTTTTTTCGAATCTCAATAAAACAATCTAAATTTATAATAAATGTTTAGAATTAAAAGGGCTTAAAGGAAAGGTTAGACCATATTCAAAAACAACATAGTCTATGAGTTAGTTCCGTTCTTACTTTGCTAATATTTCGTAAAATTACATTAAGGCCAATACTGGCCCTTACTTTAAATCTTTTCTTATTTAGCTGCATTAATCCAAAACACCAAAAGAGAAAAAGAACTTGTGACTATAAGGAAACGCTTCGCTTGTTTTTGTTGTAAGTTATAGCTAACTTACTTTTTAAAAGTATGTTTAACTTATATGAAAAGCGGAAGATTTGTATTTAGATTAAGAACATTAACCAAATTAACACAAGGTAATTTTGCGGAAAAATTAGGTTTTACAAGACCTTATATATCTCAATTAGAGAATAATGTTGTTGATATTTCATTGTCAACCTTTATAGAATGGTGCACAATGTTTGAAATCAATCCTATGGAGATATTTAATGAAAAACAATGGAAATAAATTAGTTATATATGTTAGTTATAACTAACTTAGCAGAAAGAAATTAAAAGATGGTAATCTAATTTTAAAATCTAAATAAAGGATGAAAGAACACTCAGAAGATCCATTTTTTGAAACAAGAAAAGAATATGATTCTTTAAAAGAAGAATACGACAAAGTTATTGTTGCCTCATTTAATGCCGAGGATTTTAAAAAATATAATGAGATACTTTTCTCCTCTCATAGTTGTGCAATTGAAGGTAACAGCTTTAATATTGATGAAACTAGAGAATTAAAAGAAAAAGGTTTTGCAGTAAATCTTGTAAATAAAACTTTGCTAGAAGCTTTTGAATTAATAGATCATTTTACCGCCTATAATTATATTATTAATAATGTTCATCGTGATTTAGATGAAAATCTACTAAAACACACACATAAATTATTAACTAAGAATACCATTAGCTATAAAGGACACAAGCCAGGGAAATATGCTAAAAGTCAATTGGCAGCCGGAGATACGATTTTTAGAGATACTGAAAAGGCTATTGCTAATATGCCAAAATTGCTAAATAGCTTCGATGTGGCATTAAAGGAAAAGAAAACGCACCCCTTAGAACTTAGCGCAATATTTCATCAAATGTTCATATATAGCCATCCTTTTCCAGATGGAAATGGGAGACTAGGGAGACTTATTTCTAATTTTATATTAGAACGTTTTAAGCACCCTCATGTTGTCATATTAAAAGCGGATAAAGCAAACTATATACAAGCATTAAAATCTTCTGAAAAGCACAACAGCATGGTGCCCATTATAAACTATTTTTACGCTACTAGTATTCAAAGAATGAAATATGAAATTTCTCAAAAAAAAAAACCTTTCGAAGAATTTCCGTTTAGGTATTAATAGTGACTCACTAAGACTTTCAAAGCCAACTATTGATAGCACCAAAATAGTTTCGATGGCTATTGAATTTCATCAAAACACTAATTATCAAGGGAAAACACCAAATATAACAGCGTATTACCCGAACGGTGCATTGTCTAGAGCATTTTATCAAAAGTATGGTATACAATTAACAAAAGAACAATTACTAAAAGTTGATAAAAAACAGAATATAAACCGTGGACGCTCCATATAACAATTGGCAAATTGATAACTAAAGTTCAATTAACCGATGGCTAAAATCGTAATAGATATAGACGCAAAAGAGGAAAACCAAAATAATTAAGTAAATATTTCAATAATGACCACAACTGAAGTTGTAACATATAATCCTAGTCCTCTACCTGTTAGAATTGACAAGAATTTTGCTTTTCATATATCAAGCTTTAATTCTTTATTTGGGGAAGATTCAAAACTTATAAAAGCCATTATCTTTTATATGGCTATCAATTTTCAAGAAAAGGATTTGTTCGGTTTTCACAAATTAGATCCAAAGGAGTTCTGCGAAAAACTTAAATATCACCAATCACACTTATCCTATATACATAAGAACCCTTTCTTTTTAACCCATGACCCGAACGCTCAAAAATTAATTGAGTTAGAAGAAAAACACGGTAGAAATAGTGTACATCGTACCTGGAGTACTATTCTAGAAAACGCACTTTATATTTTAACCAATAGAAGCTTTATAGATGACTACAGGGTTCGAAAGCAAAATAAAACCGTAGTAGAAACACAGCGCTTCAACTTTATAGATAGTATCAGGTTTGAACATGTGAAAACCGGGAAGACAAAAAAAACAATATACTATTACAAACCCAATCCTTTATTCGAAGATAATCTTAGGACTTATTTCATTGGAAGCTTTACCAATCATTTTGCATCTCTTAGACAAAACAACCTTGATGATAGTTATCTGAACCTACTGAATAGAATTAATAATGCGACTAGTAATAGACTAACCGGCATACAATTTTCCATAGGGGCTATTGCAGAAATATTAAATATAAGTGAATACAAAAGGTTCACTCAATATAAAAGGAAGGTAACCGACAAATTCAAAACTTTAAAACCGTTTCTTGATTCTCATTTTAAAGGTTTGGAATTAACCTGGATTAAACCATCTTCGGTAACTGCAGCTTCTGCTTTAATTGAATCCATTGCCGTTCCGCACAATAAGGTTAACTATGAAAATATTGCTTTAATTACATGGGAGCTTTATACCAAAGAGGAAATCGCTACAAGTAATCAGAAGACCTACGATAATATTTTCGACACAGAGCTGAACCGAAATATCATTAAAGCCTATTTCGACACCCATGAAGGGAAATTACTTAATACTGAGGAAGAACATAAAAAAGACCGTTTTTATAAATGGGTGCTCAGTTCGAACGACATGGAACTAAAAAAAGCAACGTATATAACTACCTATGGAGCTATAAAAAAACATCAAATAAGTGTGAAGCAGCATGCAACATCTTATTTAAAAACTTTATTCTACATATCGACAATTCAAGAAAAACATAATTGTATTCAATTTGAGAAAAATTGCATTAGACTTTCATTAAAAGGGAAGCATATTATTTTTAATCAATTATATGAACTAACGAACTATTTTATGGAGCAATGGCCAACTCAAATTCGCAACATTCCAAACTCTAAAATTGCATAACGCTCTACAAAGTTGTGTACTTTTTTACATTAACGCTCTACAAAGTTGTGTACTTTTTGCATTAACGCTCTACAAAGTTGTGTACTTTTTGCATTAACGCTCTACAAAGTTGTGTACTTTTTGCATTAACGCTCTA
>CANKUU010000037.1 GCA_947486785.1 uncultured Flavobacteriaceae bacterium
GCTTTTCATTTTGACAGTTTGAATTTAAAGTTAGTAAATTCGAATTTTATAATGTCCTATTTTTAGGGAAGCCTACAGAATAAAGACAAAAAAACTTCCTTATAAAGCGAAAGAATTACCAAATGAATCAATTAGTGAATATAGACTTCCTTGTTTAACTTCAAGCTTTAATAATCAAGGATTAAACTATTTTGCTCCAAAAGATAATGTAACTATTTTGAAGAACGTAATTTCGATTCCATCAAATAGTGATGTTTATCGAGCTTACTTTCAATCAAATGAATTTACAGTTTTATCAGATTCTTATGCAATTCAATGGGTTTTTGATAATAAAAAACTATTACCAAATCAGTATTTATTTGCTGTTCAATGCATTAATAAAGTGACAGATTTACCTATATATTCCTATAAAAATAAATTAGGTGGTTGGAATGTAGTAAAAGATAAATACATTCAATTGCCAGCTAAAAACGATAAACCAGATTATGAGATAATGAAAACATTAATTTCTGCTATAAAAAAACTGATTATAAAAGATGTTGTTTTGTATGTTGAGAATAAAAAGAATAAATAGCCAACGCAAGTGCAAGCACATTTAAAGTTTGCTCGTACCTCACAAATTTAAAAGAGCTTTCACGCCAACGCTAGCATGTTTGCGGAAATAAAGCCAGCAGGTAACAATGTATATAAAAAATAGGGCGGAAAGTGCTAAATCAAAGGTTTGTGTTTATTTACTAAGTCCGCCATATTTTTATTTGTATTTTAGTAAAAAGATAAAAATAAAATGAAAAATATGGCTAAGTGTATAACCGAAAGTAAGTGTTTATCAACCGCCCTACTTTTCATATACTAACCGTTGGGCATAATTTGAATATGATAAACATTGCAACAGTAGATTATTATTTGGACGACAAGAAAGTCGTAAATACTTCAATTAATGGGTACGAAACTTTGCTCGATGCCGATGTTGTAATATTTGACCCATCTGAATTCTATAAATTATGGGAAGGCAAAGTTAGATATGGAGATGACAATGTTGGTAGGGTTTACTCACCAACTTCTGACCAAATAAGACAAATTTTTGAGGCAAGAAAAAACGAGGTTGAAACACTTTTAGAGAACGGAAAAATTATAATCTCAATTTTGCATCCGATTTCCGGTTTTAATGGAGAAATTGGTGATAGGAGTCAATATGATGTAGTAACCAATTATGATTTTCTACCACTACCGCAAAATTACTTTCTTGACAGACTTAAATCTGGCTCAAGCAATCAGCAAAACTCGATAAAACATAATCCTAAAGGAAAAACTATTTTTTCTCAATTCTTTCACGCTTTTAAAGAGGAAATTGAGTACACAGCATATTTTGACTTTGATGGCACAGAAAATCAAGATTATTTTATTTTAAACAAAGCGAACAGACCAATTGCATCTTTTCATAAATATTCAAACGGTCTAATTATCAATTTACCAGCATTAAACTATGACAAGGACGACAGTAAGTTTATAGGTGTAATTAGGCAATGTGCTGAACGATTTTTATTTAAAAAGCAACAAACACCACCACCTTCTTGGACAAGTTCTTTCAAATTAAGTGGAGAGTCTGATTTTGAGATTAAACTAACAGAATTAGGGAAACAGATTGATGCTTTAGAATTGAAAAGAAGCGAAATCCAAAACGAAAAATCTGAACTTACTCAATTTAAAGGATTATTATACGAGCAAGGTAATGAGCTTGAAATTCTAGTTTTGAAATCATTTCGCCTGTTCGGGTTTAAAGCAGAAAACAGAAAGCAGGATGATTTAGAACACGATGTGGTTTTTGAAACGAGCGAAGGTAGAGGAATTGCGGAAATTGAAGGAAAAGATAATGACGCTATTCATATAGGAAAATTAGACCAGTTAAATCGTGCAGTAGACGAAGATTTTGAATTGACAGAAAAATACCCTCAAGGCTTATTAATTGGAAATCACTATCGACTTACAAATCCAGAGAAAAGGAAAGAACCTTTTACAGAGAAAGTGAAAATTGTAGCAGATAAAAAAAGTTTTGGACTTTTAACAACCGTAGAAATTTTTAAAGCAATTAGTTACATAATCGAGAATCCAGACGATGAGGAATTCAAGAAAAAATGTCGTGATAAAATATTAAAAACAACTGGAAAAGAAATTAAACTAACGGAATAAAAACTATGCCCAACAATGGCTATAAGTAATTGCTTGTTCTCGCCTACTTCTGAAAATCCTCGCGGATTTTCAGTTTGGCGTGTACTTGCAAGGTTGAGTGCTAAACCACGCAACTACTCATAGCCGAGACCGTTGGCATTAATTAGACAAAATGATTAACAAATTAAATTTCATCTTAGTATTAGTACTTCTATTTTCTTTTTTTGCTCAGGCACAACTATTGGAAGAGGACGAAGAATTTTTAGAGGAATACATAATTCAAAATAATATCCCGGGACTAAGTATTGCAATAGTCAAAAATTCTGAATTAGTCTATTCAAAAGGATTTGGAGTAAAAAATATTTCAACCCTAGAAAAAGTTACTAATGAAACTTTGTTTCAAGCCGCCTCACTAAGTAAAAGTCTAACAGGAGCTCTAATTTTAAAAAATGTTGAAAAGCTAAAAATCAACTTGGACACCCCTGTAAATAAATATTTAACTAATTGGAAACTTGAATCCAAAAGTAATGGAAACAAATACGAACCAACCGTTTATCAATTATTAACCCATACAGGAGGAACTAACATTCACGGATTTCGTGGATACAAAAGCACAAAAACACCACCAGATTTGTTATCGATTCTAAACGGCGAAGTATTTCTTGAACCCAAAATTGTGGTCAAGAAAAAACCGAATACCGAATTTGACTATTCTGGAGGAGGATATGTAGTATTACAAAAGGCTCTGATTGATATTAACAATAAAGGTTTTGACGAACAAATGAATGAAGAAATACTTCAACCTTGTGGTATGGTTTCAAGTTTTTATTCGGTCAACCTAAATGAATCACAGCTTAGGCAGATTGCAATTGGTCATAAGAAAAATACTACTCCGCTGGAGTCGGACTATTTTCAATACCCTCAATATGCAGCTGGAGGATTGTGGTCTACACCATCTGAAATAGCAAAATTCTTAATTGCAATCCAAAACTCAGTTAACTCGGATAATACAGAGAACTTATTATCAAAGCAAAGTATAAAGAGATTGCTGGAACGACCTACTTTAGAAAACGGGAAAAGACCAACTTATGGTTTGGGGTTTGGGTTTAAGATAGACTCAACAACGAATGAAATTATTTCGTTACGTCATAGCGGAGCAAATGTTGGATATAGCTGTTTTATGGAAGCAAGTAGAGATGGAAAATTTGCATATATAATTATGAGCAATCGGGACTTTGCCAAGTTATCGGGCATAAGACAAAGAATATTGGACCGTATCAAAAATAACTAATGCCAACAAAACCTATAAACAATACGGGTTTCGGGCTTAGTCGCAGGGTTTGTGTATTTTTATGACGTCCGCAAAATCTTTTGGATTTTGCTCTGGACAGAAAAAAATAAATCAAAACCAAAAGATTTCGCTATGTGCGTGGCGAAAAGCAAACGCCAGTTTGCTCCCGTACTGTTCATAGCTCAACCGTTGTGGTTAATTAGACAAAATGAAAAGTTTAATAATATTATTTGTATTTACATTAATACTTAGTTGCTCATCAACCAAAGAAATATTCGTTGTACAAGAAGAAAACTTAGAAGTCTTAAATGATATCATTGGAGAATCAAACGGTGGAATATATTATGAAAGTATAGACTCTGATTTACAAAAACCAATAGATTCATATGTGAATAAATACTTATTAGAGTTTTACCTATGCATTAATGATATTGATTCATCCACTACTAAAATTTCAGAACTGGAAATTTCATATTTGAAAGAACAATTTAGTAAACACGAAATAGTAAGATTTGATAAATTATCTGCTGAATTAAAAGAAAAGATAGTGAAGAATCATGAAAGGTTTAAAACGGTAAGTATATCCTTACCAGTAGTTTTTAGAAATGGTTCAATGGCTATCTATTATGTTAGTGGGACGTATGGTGGGGGATTTAATTTACTCCAAAAAAACAATGAAAAATGGAATGTGATTTGTAGTAATTCGGTCTGGATAGAATAAAACTAACCACAACAACGCATATAAGCAATAGCTTCAATTCGTAATACAACGGAAATCAAAGTAAGAACAAACAAATAAAATAAAATCAACATCGGGGGAGAGCTACTGCTCATATCCACACCGTTGTAGCACATTTAAAACCGAACTAAAAACGTAAATTTTAAAAGAAATAAAAATACTTAACTGCAAGAATATTGCAGTGAACGAAACTATATTTGAAGCTTCAAAAGGAACTAGACGTAGTTCAGTTAGACGTAACATCTTTGATTCTTATAATTGTTGTTTTCACAACTAAAAGTAAATTATTAATTTTAAAATCTTTATTTATGAAAAATTTAAATAACTATGGTGTTAAAGAATTAAGCACTAAACAAATGAATGACACAAATGGAGGGTTAATTGGAGTATTATTTTTATGTGCACTTGTAATTCTTGCTCCTGCTGCTGGATGGTTTAGTACGCCTTCTAGAAAAGCTTTAGGTCAGCCTTAATTAACTTGAGGACTATTAAATAATAGTCTTCTTTTTATTTTTAACAAGTATGGAACAAGAAACAGATTATATTTTAAGAGAAGTTAAAAGGTTAACCACTTTTATAACAAACCTAATTAGTAATGTCAGCACATTAAATAGTGATGAAATAGAAAGTGGAATTAAAGAAACTGATGACTTTATAAAAAAGGAATGGAATCTATCTTTTAAAGAAATTATATCGCTTACTGAAATTGAATTTATAAATAGATTAAAAGAATTACCCGAAGTTCATCTTGAAAAATTGGCTGAATTATTGAGCGAAATAATAAAAAAAATTAACACACCTGAATTAAAGAATAAATATAATAAAAATGAACTAGCGAATAAAGGAATACTTCTGATTGATAACATAAACGAAAAATCGAAGGTATATTCTATGAAAAGAATGGAAATAAAAAACGTGCTACAACACCGTATATAATTTATTGCTGGCTTCTTGCCTACTTGCGAAAGTCCTCGCGGACTTTCTTTGTCCGTAATTATTTACTAAATTAGTTGCTTGAAACACGCAACAAACCATATACAACAACGTTGGCATTCATTGAGCAG
This sequence comes from uncultured Flavobacteriaceae bacterium, assembly GCA_947486785.1. Taxonomy (GTDB): domain Bacteria; phylum Bacteroidota; class Bacteroidia; order Flavobacteriales; family Flavobacteriaceae; genus Maribacter_C. The sequence continues at coordinate 5,261 of CANKUU010000037.1, forward strand.
AACCGTTAAAAATGACAATTATGAGTAGTTTAAAAGACATTAAATCGGAAATTGAAAATTATGCGAATGACTCAAATTTGTCTGAATTACAAATCGTTGAGAAACTGGAAAAACACTATTTCGACAAAAAAGTAAATGAGAATTTAAAGCTGTACAAAAAAGGAAAGAAAAAAGTGAGCGAAATAACAAAAGACCTGAAAATCTCGCCACGAAAATTTTATGCGATTTTAGAAAAAAAGAAAATAGGTCATAATAAATATAAAAAAGACTGAATTAAAACAAAACGTCTGACTTTGAGCTCGTTTGCGGAATCGGAAACTGAATTGAAAAGCAAAATCCGAATTGAAGAAGGAATTTAGCAAGTTGCGGAATTGTTCATTCAATGGGAATTGAAAAATATTATAAATTAGAGAAAAATAACACTATGAATAAATCACAAATTAAGGGAATTGCAGTTTTGATTTTCGCAATTATAGCTTATTTATTACTTGATAATAGTTTAATGCAGACAGCTTCAGGATTTTTATGTGCTGTTGGTTTAGGTTTTATTTTTAAATGGATTCCTTTCAAAAAACAAAACTCAACTGAATAATTAAAAATCGGAATAAAAACAACGAAATGCCAACACCGTGTATAATTAATTGCTGCATTGAGCTTACTTGAGAATATTCCTGCGGAATATTCACGGGTTCGTAAATGTTTATTAACTTAGTTGCTTAACCACGCAACTAACCATACACAACAACGTTAACATCAATTTACTAATTCCGGAAAGTAAAAATTTTACCAAGGTGTATGAATAAAGGACAAAGGAATACACTC
>CANKUU010000038.1 GCA_947486785.1 uncultured Flavobacteriaceae bacterium
ACTAAAACTGGGCAGTATTTTTCAACTTTTAGAAATAGTAAAAGAACCCAATGGGCTCAATACAGAAAATTTAATCGGTAATCATACTATTTAAACTTAAATCATCAATCTTTAAAAACATCAATCATGATATCTTCAATTAATAATCAAGAAAAGGAGTCTAGGTCATTTTTGTATTTAAATAAACTTTTAAATCACAAAAGATTTCGTCCTGTAGCGCAAACTTACTGCTTGTAGTTATTGCAAGATCAAAACTCAAAAAGGGAATACACTTCATCAATGTATTCCCTTATTTTATTTTTAGACTACTGCTATCTATAAATCAATTTTCAAATAGCCATTTGCATTTTTATGATCTGCAACAAACCAAGCGGGATTCCCTTTTTCATCTTTTCCTAATCGAGCACCCGAAATGGGGGGAGTATTAAGTATATTGAAAGGTAATTTTCGATTTTTAACCGCTTTATCTTCAAATTTTACTGCTTCGTAGAAGCCTGCATCAATCATTGCGTCTAAACATTCTGTTATGGTTCTAATAATAAAGGTAATATCTTGTGGATTATAGGCCTCTGTAATAAAGCAAGGAAAGCCATCCCAGATATGTATTCCCTTTTCTCTTAAAAGTACGAATAACAATTCGGCATAAGGTACCTCTTCGTTAAATTTTAATCGCCAAAGCGAACTAAAATTGGTAATCTCTATTGGAAGTTTACGTTTTACAAATTCTAAATTGAGCTCGTAAGCAAGTCGTTCAGTCATTACTGTTAATCTATTTTGAAGGTGCTCACCTTGCTCTTTCATATGCAGAAGAGAAGCCTTAGATGCTGCTAGTGCCAGAGGATGACGCACAAAAGTACCTGCAAAATAAGTGACACCAACCTCAGGATACGATTCATCACCATACTGCCAGAAGCCACCATCAAGGGCGTCCATATAATTTCTTTTTCCTAAAATAGCCCCTATTGATAAACCACCACCTATGACTTTGCCATATGCAGCTATATCTGCTTTAATATTATATTCTGCTTGAAAACCACCTGGATGTACCCTAAAACCGGTAATTACTTCATCAAAAATTAAGGCGGTTTCTGACTTTTCAGTTATCGCTCTTACTTCTTTCAAAAAATCTAGAGGTAAAAATTCTGGCCGACGACTTTGTACTGGCTCTACCAAAACTGCGGCTAATTCGTGAGCTCTTTCTCTAATAATTTTTAAACTTTCATCAGTACCATATTCTAATATCAACATATTTTGAACTGCTTCTGGCATAATACCTGCTGCTGCAGGAAAGGTTTTAAGTTTCTTAGAACCGCGAACAATTCCTTCATCATTAATACCATGGTATGAACCAGAAAAGGCAACTATTAACGACCTGCCTGTTGTTGCTCTGGCAATTCGCATCGCCCCTAAAACCGCTTCTGAACCCGTATTACAGAGCGCTGCACGTTCATGAGACGTAAACTCACAAAGTAAATCGCAAACTTCACCTGCCAACGGATGCTGAGGACCTACTTCGTAGCCAGCTTCTATTTGATTTTTAAGTGCTTCTTTTATAAAATCTGGTTGATGACCAAAAATACAAGAACCAAAACCATTTAACGCATCTATATATTCGTTACCATCTAAATCAAAAAGGCGATTACCTAATGATTTATTAATTACCAAAGGATAAATTAACTCTTTTGTTACAGGCTTAAACCCAGAGACCACTCTAGGATCTGCCATTTTTGCTCGATGATCTTGTGCGTATGCTTTACTTTTTTTTGTTTTAGTAGTGTAGCTATAAATTAAGTCTTTTAAAAATTCTTGCTGTTTACTCGTAAGCTTGGTTACTTTCTTTTCAATGCGAGGTGAAGCTCCAAAAGGTTTGCTGTGCTCACGTTTTTCATCCTCAGAAAGAATAGTTACCGAACTATCTGTTTTCTCAACTTTAGGTTTTATTGCATTAGATGTTGCAACAGTATTTATTTTAGCACCATTAGACTGTAAAGCTGCTACTTGACCCCCTAAAAATTGAAGCTGCTGAGCGATAAGCGTCAATGCTGTATTTTGACCATTAGAATCGCTCAACCCAATAGCATGATTAGTTTGTGCAGACTGGCAACTAGTATTTAAATCTTTAGGTACACTTTGCGTTTCTGGCGCATGTACTTCTGGTGGCAAAACTAAATCTAGATGGGTCGCTAATAAATTTGGAGTACTAAACTCTTCATTTAACTGACGAAAACTAATCTGGGTTTTAAATTCTTTTTTACAACTTAGTGCTATTTGAGTAAGAATTAAAGAGTCTAAACCTAACTCTAAAAAAGTACTATCTGCGTCTGACTCTGTAATCTCAATTCCAGAAGCGTTTTTAATTAGTTCTGAAATTTCAGTTAAAATAATCGATTTTCTCATAATTTTTGGAGTATCTTTTTTTACCAACGATGCTTCAATATGTCTCTTAGCCAATTGAATATTTGAGGAAATAGGTTTTATAATGTTAGGGGTTGCCCAGCAAGGTTTACGATCAAAAACATACGATGGAAGCGATACTATATTTCTCTTCTGTTCTCCATAAAACGCTTTCCAATCTGGCTCTACACCGTTCAGCCATAATTGCCCTAAAGCTTTCAGCACTTCAGAATAAGCTCCTTTGTCAGCTTTAGGTTTTGATAAACTGGCTATTGCCACTATTTTTTTTGCCTCCTTTTTTTGACGCACCATAGTAGTCAAAGCTCTACCTGGCCCCACTTCTAAAACTAAAGCCTCTTCAAATTCGATTATGGTATCTACCGCTTGTGCAAAACGTACTGTAGCACGTAAATGATTGGTCCAATACTTTGGATCTGTAGCTTCTTCAGGGGTCAACCAAGTACCTGTAACCGTTGAAATTATGGGCAATTGAGGCTTATTTAAAGTTGCTTTTTGTACTTCCTTGTTAAAACTTACTAAAACAGGATTCATCATTTCTGAATGAAAAGCATGACTAGTAAGTAAGCGTTTATGGGGTACCTTTTGCTCTTTTAAGGTTTTCTCAAAAACTTCGATTTCTTCATCACAACCAGAAACAACACATAATTGGTCAGAATTTATTGCTGCAATTGATAGTGTTTTAGGCAGTAATTCAAGTACTCGATCTGCATTTAAACGAACCGATAGCATACTACCACCCGGCAACTCTCCAACCAAACGACCTCTAACGGCAATTAAACGTAAGGCATCTTTTAAAGAGAAAATGCCTGCCAAATGAGCTCCAACAAACTCCCCAATACTATGTCCGCAATATAAAGTTGGTTGAATACCCCAACTCATCCATAGTTTCGCCAAAGCATATTCAACAACAAATATTGCTGGCTGAGTATAGCTCGTATCTTTTAGCAAGTTTTCAGCAGCAATTTTGTTGTGTTTAGAGTATATTAATTCTCGTATATCAAAATTCAATTCATCTAACAAAAGTGCAGCACAAGTGTCAACGGCTTCTTTAAAAATGGTTTCATGTTTGTAAAGTTCTGCTCCCATATGTAGATATTGAGAACCTTGACCAGGAAATAAAAATGCGATTTCATTGGGTGCAACTTTTAAAACATTTTTATTTGCTTTAGCCTTATCTAGCTCAAGTAAACCCATTGCAGCTTCATCTGTGGTAGCCGCTAACATAAATTGCCGATGACTAAAAGTATCACGTGTCATCTTTAATGTAAAGGCTACATCTGCAAGATTTATATCAGATGCATCTTTCATAGCCCTTGCTAATTGTACTTCATATGCTGCTGCACTTGTTTCAGTTTTCGCAGACCAAGGCAATAGTTGCAAAGGGCGACCCATATCTGAGTCTGTTTGTTTATTTAAATATTCTTCTAGTACCACATGAACATTTGTGCCGCCAACACCAAAAGAACTAACACCTGCTCTTCGAACAGCGTCGGTTTCCCAATCTCTTAAGGCGGTATTTACATAAAATGGACTACCCCCAAATTCAATCGCAGGATTGGGCTGAGAATACCCAATAGATGCAGGTATTTTTTGATACCTAAGCGATAATAGGGTTTTTATTAAACCTGTTACTCCAGCAGCCGAAGTAAGATGACCCATATTACTCTTAATAGAGCCTACTGCGCAATAATTACTATTTTCTTGTTGACCAAAAGCCATTTGTAGCCCCTCAATTTCGATAGGATCTCCTATTGGAGTTGCAGTACCGTGAGCTTCTACATAACTAATTGTTGCTGGTGAAACATTTGCATCTTTTAAAGCTCTACTAATGGCATTTGCTTGCCCTTCAACACTTGGCGCAGTAAAGCTGCCTTTATTGCCTCCATCGTTATTAATACCTATACCTTTAATAAGGCCATAAATAAAATCACCATCTTCTTGTGCCGATTTTAAATTTTTGAGTACCACTACTCCTGCACCATCACTAAAAACAGTACCTGTAGCATTGGCATCAAAAGTTCTACAATGCCCATCTGCACTTAAAATTGATCCTTCTTGATATAAATGCCCACTATGAATGGGTGCGGTAATACTTGAACCACCAGCCAGAGCCACATCACAATGACCACTTCTAATACCTTCAACCGCTTGTGCTATGGCTAAAAGTGATGTGGAACATGCCGAATGCACACTTACTGCTGGTCCCTTTAAATTTAGATGATAAGCAGTTCTTGAAGATATATAATCTTTCTCATTTACTGTATTTGCTTGTAGATGCCCTACTTGCCCAACGAGCTCATCATTTGGTAATACATTATTTTTATAATAGGTATTTGTACCTGTTCCGGCATATACCCCTATGCTTCCTTCAAAATGTTTAGGCAAGTGCCCCGTTTTCTCTAAAGCTTCCCAAGCTATTTCTAAAAATAACCGCTGTTGAGGATCCATTGCTTCGGCAAGTTTCGGATTTAAGCCAAAAAAAGCCGCGTCAAATTCCTTTACAGATGGAACAATTCCTCTTGCGGCTACATACATAGGATCTTTACGTAATGCTTCTGGCACATTTACATCAATTTCCTCTGGTGTAAAAAAGCTGGTGGTTTCTTTTCCCTCGCAAAGTACTTTCCATAACTCTTCAATGGTATCTGCACCAGGAAATCTACCAGCCATTCCAATAACCGCAATATCGTGTGAATTATGCTTTTCTTCTGAACTAGAAAAAGTAGTTGATGTCTTTACAACACCTAGCGTTTCTAAATGTGTAGAAAGCGTAGCAACTGTAGGATATTGATATATTTTTGTGACTGATATGTTTAGGTTTAAACGCTTTCTCATCATGGTAGCAACTCTTTGAGAAAGTAACGAAGTGCCCCCCATATCAAAAAAGTTATCGTCAATTCCTATAATCGGAATTTGAAGTTGCTTGCTCCAAATTTTGGTAATTTCCTTTTCAAGTGAAGTTCTTGGTTTTTTTAATACTGGAGCAGAAGCTGGTCTAATATACTCTGCAACGGGTAAACTAGATACATCAATCTTTCCGTTGGTACTTAATGGAAAATCTTTTACCCACATATAATAAGAAGGAACACAATAATCGGGTAAAACTTGATACAGTTGCTCTCGAATTTCATCAGTATTATTCTTCGATCCATTTTCTTGCAAATACGCAACCAATTTTGGCTCATTTCCAAAATTATTACTTACGATAACCTTTGCCCTTTTTATTTGATCAAACCTACATAAAACGGTTTCTATTTCTCCTAACTCAATTCTATGTCCACGAATTTTTACTTGATTATCTTTTCTACCTAAACATACTAGTTCTCCGTTAGGTAATAATTTAGCCAAATCACCTGAATAATACATCTTAGCATCTTTACCTTGATTTGGATCTGTAACAAAGTGTTTCGACGTTAATTCGGGCTTATTTAAATATCCTAAAGTAACCCCTGCTCCTCCAATAACCAACTCGCCTACCTCTCCTTCTTTAACCGGATTGCCCGACGAATCTAACAAATATGCATACGTATTGGCGATGGGCTTACCTATACGTATTGGATCGTCTTCTTTTTTTATTTGAGTTA
>CANKUU010000039.1 GCA_947486785.1 uncultured Flavobacteriaceae bacterium
TATACACCTCTAGGGCCTATAGTATTAACATTACCATAGTACTCCTCTGTTTGCGGATGTACCAATGGGTCTCCATAGATTTCAGAGGTAGAAGCAATCAGAATGCGAGCCCCCTTTTCTTTTGCCAAACCAAGTAGGTTATGAGTGCCCATAGCACCCACCTTTAAAGTTTGAATCGGTATTTTTAAATAATCAATTGGGCTGGCAGGTGAAGCAAAATGTAAAATATAGTCTAACTCACCAGGTACATGCACAAACTTCGTTACATCATGGTGGTAATACTCAAATTGCTCTAATTTAAATAGATGCTCAATATTTTTTAAGTCGCCAGTAATTAAGTTGTCCATGGCGATAACATGGTATCCTTCTTTGATAAATCGGTCGCATAGGTGCGATCCTAAAAAGCCCGCTGCTCCTGTAATTAAGATTTTTTTCATTTGGTACGTCGCTGTATTATATGGTTGGAATTGGTACATTTTATATATTCATTTAATCAAATACCTCATTTAACTAATTCTGTAAAATACTATACATATCTTAACTAGCTAAAAAAGAACTGCAAAGTTAACATAGTAAATAAAACGAACTATTATTATCGTTTAAGAACGAATTATTAAGATTAAAAAAGTAAGTCTTAAACCCCCCTTGAAAATAAAACGGTTGTAATAGTTTTAAAAATGATACGTAAATCTAAAGTAATTGATCTGTTTTTGATATAATAAAAATCATACTCCAACTTCTTAATTGAATCCTCCAAATTTTCCCCATATTTATACTTAACTTGTGCCCAACCAGTTATCCCTGGCCTAATTAGATGTCTAACATTATAAAAAGGTGTTGATTCATTTAATTTATCCACAAAAATTTTACGCTCTGGTCTTGGCCCTATAAATTGCATATCTCCTTTAATTACTGAGATAATTTGAGGTAACTCATCGATACGAAAAAGTCGTAACACTTTACCAAAAGGAGTAATGCGTTTATCATTTTTTGTTGCCATCATAGCCCCATCGCTTTCCGCATTAACCACCATAGATCTAAACTTATATATAAAAAACTCCTTAGCATGCAAGCCAACTCTTTTCTGTGAATAAAAAAGAGGACCTGGATTAAGAAAAAAATTAAAAAGCCATACAAATGGAATACTTAAAAGAAAAATAAATCCGACGATAATCGATAAAAATAAATTAATGAAAAAGCTAAAAATACGTTGGAGATATCTAATTTTTCTATCTCTTAGCTGTAAAATTTCATAAAAACTATCATTGTGAGATTTAATTGGGATAGCCTCATAAGTGTTTTCATAAAACGTTGTGAACGAAATGACCTCTTTTCCATTCAGAATAGACTTAATAACAATATTTTCAATACTTTGCGGAAGATTATTGTAAGACTCAACATTAACAATTATCGCATCAATTTTATCCGTAGCGGACAAAAAAAATCGCTTATTAACTGCTGAATCTTTCTGCATAGAATATGTTAGTTTTACCTTATAAAAAGTTTTAACATCTCTGCCATTAATAATTTTAATATCTTCTTGAAAACTTTCACTATTTTTTTCATCATATAGGTACAAAATATTTTTAGTATCAGGAATAATGTCAAAAACAATGCGAAAAAGCAAGCGCCAACCTGCAATTTGAAGAGGAGTAATAAACAAAAAGCAAAGTAATGGAAAACGCCAAAAGCTTGCATCATAAACAATTACAACAAACACAAACACTACAAAAACATAAATAGCACTAATATAAAGCGATTGCGAAAGTATATATCTTCGTTTAGTTATCTTATGTAAATTGTAAAACTCTAAGACATATGCCAACACCAAATAAGAAACTATACCAAAGCTAAAAGTGCCAATCTTTAAACTCAAAGAAATAAATTCAGCATCAATAGCAAAATTGACGAGAACATTGATAGAGGCAACAATAATGGTAACATCTATCACCATCAAGATAAACTTACGTTCTACAGAATTCAATATTGATAGTCGAGCCATAATTTAACTTCTACTACTTTAAATCAAAAGTAACTTTTCATTTTTAAAACTACTCCTTAAAATTAAAAAAACGTAGCTTGTGGTCAATACAATCCCTTTTTTGAAAGTCGATGTTCTAACCAAAACGGCTACAACTTATATAATCAATTAAATATTTGCATTCAACCACCTTCATAATCCTGAACAGAGACAAATATGTGAGGAAAAAATCTCAATTAAAAGCAACATAGTGGTTGCAAGGAAAAAAAGCTATGTGTTTTAATTACGAAAATAAGGAATGTTCCTCTATTTCCAGTTAACTAACCAGATAAGGATTATACTTTATTCTAAAAAATAAGTAAGATTGAGGTTTCTCAAACCCATCTAATTATAATACTTTAGAAAACCTCTAAACATCCAATTCAAAATATAATAAAGTGATTGAAAAAAGCCAATTTTTTCAACTTTTCTATAGAACTCCCATTGATATTTCAGTACTTTTTTCTTGTCTCTCGATAAAGAATCTTCTCTAATACGATATATTGCTAGTGGCTCAAGTATACCAAACGCATAATCTACTTCTTTTAAATATTGCACCCAAAGGCCCAAATCTTGCCTTTTTCGTATCAAAGGCATGTACTTTTTACCCAGCTCGTCTATATTTATAAAAGCAGTAAGACAACTAATAGGATTAGATTTAAGAACGTCATGATAACTAACTTTTTTAGGCACTATAAAATCCTTTAGTAATGGGCTTAAATTTTCATCTAATCTTTTATAACTAGCAAAAACAAATGATGCCTTATAGGTTTTCTGAGCATTAAGGCTAGTCTGAATAAAAGTTGGGAACCATAAATCATCTGCATCTAAAAAAGTAAGGTATTTTCCCTCAGCCATTCCTATTGCTTTATTTCTAGCAACACCTGCTCCACTATTTTTTTCAAGCTGATGAAATTTTATTCGACTATCTTTAGCCTGACAAGCTCTTATAATCAATTCGCTTTTATCAGAAGAACAATCATCGACCAAAATATGCTCCCAATTCCCATAGGTTTGAGATTGAACGGATTTTATGGTTTCCTCAATATGTTTTTCAGAGTTGTAAACTGGTGTAACAATGGATACTAGTTCATTCATTTTTTAAATTGTGTTTTTTATTTCCTGTTCTTTATACACATTAATCTGTTCATTTTATCATGAACAAGAATTTTATCTCTTGAAATAAGTAGTAAAATCATAATTATATATTATTACTATAAGCCTAAATTTTGTGGCTTTTAATTTTTCATGCTCTACAAACACTATCTGTTACAGATTCTAAAAACAAATTTCATCAATTCTCAAACACCACATATTGCAAAATCACCAAGTATTAATTTTTACTTGAACAATATTTACACTTCCAAAAACAACCAAATCCATTTAATTTATCTTATGTTCTACACTTTATTACTCTAAAATAGAAGCATAAGCACTTACTAACTTATTTTTTTCATAAATCCAGTTAAACTGTTTAGACACTACTTTTATACCGTTAGCACCCATTTGTTCCCTCTTTTTAGGATTATTCAATAATTTTTCAATACTTGCAGCCAGTTCTTCTGGGGAAGAAGGTGTAATACAAAAACCACAATTGTATTTTTCAACTACATTTTTATACAACATAAAATTTGATGTAATAACAGGGAGACCAATCGTCATATATTCAAAAATTTTTGTAGAATACGACTCTAGGTAATTCTTAATAGGTTTCAACACGGATAAACCGACTATACATCTTTTAGAAATTTCAAAACCCTCTTTAGAATCCATTCTTCCATAGAATTTAATATTTTCCTGTATATCATCCAAATCCAAATCTGCAACCTTTTCTTTAGAAATTGCCCCAATATAATGCATAAAAAATAATACCCCCTTACCCTTCAATATCTTTAAGGCTGATAACGTAGTATCTAAACCACGTTCATTTGATACTCCTCCAATATAAAAAATTTCATTGCCTAATCTGTTAGATTTTTGAAAAGCTATAAAATGTTGAACATCCGGCATATTCAAGACTGTAGTTAAAGACCTACCCTTACTACCGTAGACTCTTTCATAAGAATCCTCTGCGATTATCAAGTGAAAATATTTAATGATATATGCTTCAATTCTTGTGTAAAAAAAGACGCTATTTCTCTCAAAAGTGAAGGAATATATTCTTTGTCTAAAATTTGAACCGCAATATTTTCATGAATATCGAAAATTACAGGAATTCCCATTTTATTGATTTTTCGGCTTACAACAACAGCCTTAATAAATTGGAGTCTCGCACCAACTATGGTTATAATTTTCATTAGTGTTTTCTTTAAATATCAAAAATAGTTAACCCGTTGTGCATTTAGGGTTTAAAAATTGAAAGTTGTGCAAGCTGCTTAATAGCAGTAAATTGTAGTTACAACAAAACAGTTTAAAATGCACAACTTTAAAACAAATTACGATAAAATTCTCGAGGTTTTGGACCAAGTAGAACCGAAATGTGATTTTTTAAAACAGATACGCAAGCCGAAATTGAGGGACAAGGAACTTATAGCGATAGGATTGACCGCCGAATATATGGGCATCGATAGCGAGTGTCAGCTTTTCAGGGCCTTACCCTTATCATTGGCTGGGCGTATCGAACGCTCGGTGTACAACCGACGAAGGCGAAGACTTTTTGTCCATATGGAGTCCCTTAGACTGAAGCTCGTCGAGCGTATCGACGGGTTCGAGAACTGTTACATAGTGGACAGTATGCCCCTGGAGGTCTGTAAACTGTCACGGAGCGGGAGAAGTTCGATATGCAAAGAGCGGCCACATAGTAGTCCAAACAAGGGATATTGTGCCAGCCAGGCCATGCACTATTACGGTTACAAACTCCATGCGGTGTGTTCCGTAAAAGGGGTGATAGGCAGTATGGATATAAGTCCGGCATCCGTTCACGATATACATTTTTTAAAGGACATCATCACGCACCGTTATTTTTCCGCTTGGAAACGCCCATGCGCAGAAACCAAAAGGATTTCAAGGAGCAGCCCTATATCTTCAAAAAATCAAGAAAACGTATTGAAACCCTGTTCTCACAATTATGCGACCAGTTTATGATACGAAGAAATTATGCGAAGTCTTTCGATGGGTTCAAGAATAGAATCCTATCCAAAATAACAGCCGTGACGGTAGTTCAATACATCAATAAATTTGTCTTTGACAGAAACATCAATAATTTAAAAATCAATATTGCCTAAATGCACAACGGGTAATAGTTATTATTTATTAACCTATAAATGCTTAAAAGAATCCTTACCAAACAACTCAACAATAAGATTATTACTACTTTTTATGCTGAATAATCCGACCTCAGCAGGTCTATTTTGAAAAAGAAACAGAAGTCTTGTAAAAATAATAGTTACATAACTTTTCTGTTTCAAATATTTTCACCAAATAGGGTTAAAATATTGGCAGGTGAAAGTTACAATATCTACAGAAAATATAGTGGCCTACGGTTGATTAAATTTCATATCCGAATTATTTGACAACCTTAAGTTATCAGATTTGATAGCAAAAGATCTAGGAACTACACCCTTGCAGGCCGAGTTTAGCTATTGCGATGTTATAAAAAACCTTTGGCTGTTGTTTTTAGCAGGAGGAGATTGTGCGGAAGATATTCAAGAGCGTTTAAAATCAAACCTTTTACAAACCCACAATGTAAATGTTTGTTCGCCAGACACCATAGACCGTGTTTTAAAAAGCTTGGCAACGCCCAATACCGTTTATACTAGTGATGCAGGTATGGAACACCAATTTAGTAACCACGTTAAACTGAATGCTTTAAATTTAGATATGAAGACCGTTGCAAGGGGTTGATTAATTTCTTGATATTTTGTATTTTTCTTTTATGGAATTAGTAAAGCAACCAACCTTAGCGGATAGCATTTGTGATCTTCGTTCACGAAAAATAAAGCGTACATTTTTCACACA
>CANKUU010000040.1 GCA_947486785.1 uncultured Flavobacteriaceae bacterium
AGCTAAATTTACTAACTTAGAGCGCGTTGGGAAATCCTGTCGGATTTCAAACGCAACTAATCTTAGCTCAAGCGTTGTGGTTAATTTAAAATGAACAAATTGAAAACTGATTTAGACTTCTTACTTGAATGCAACGAAGATTCGAATTACGGATATGTAAAGTGGAGCAAATGGAGAAAGGAAAATCAAGTCAGAATACCTAATTTAGAAAATGCAAATCTGAATAAAATTGAATTACTGAAGTATGACTTTAATAATGCAAATTTTAAAGGCGCGCAATTAGAAGCAGCTAAATTAATTAACTGTGAATTTATAAATGCAGATTTAGATAATGTAAATCTAGAAAGCGCAAATTGTTCGTTTTCAAATTTCACAAAGGCAACTCTGAATAATGTCAATTTTAGTTCTGCTGACCTTATAAACACAACAATGATTGATTGCAACTGCATAAATGCAAAATTCATAAATGTTTCTATGGTACAAAATTTAGCAGGAGGCAGTAATTTTTCTTTTTCCGATTTTACTGGTTCAAAAATCGTGATAACAAATTTAGTTAATTGCAATCTTCAAGAAACCAAATTTATAGATTGCTTTCTCAATGGATCAAATCTATCAAGATCAAATCTAGACAAGTCAATCATTAAAAATTCTACTATTTATGGTGTTTCTACTTGGGACATATCCACTAAAGATAGTTTACAGGAAAATTTAACAATAACAAACCTTTATAATGATTCGGTTCTAACTGTTGATGATATAGAAATCGCAAACTTTATTTACTTAATTAGCAATAATAATAAAGTAGCAAATGCAATAGACAATATATCGACAAAAGTCGTTTTGATACTAGGTCGATTCACACCCGAAAGAATAGAGATACTTAAATATATTAAGTCGATATTAAAGAGAAAGAACTATGTACCGATACTTTTTGACTTCGAAAAACCAGATAGAAGAGATTTGACAGAAACCATTGGCTTAATTGGAAGAATGTCAAAGTTTGTTGTAGCGGATTTGACGGACGCTAAAAGTATTCCTCAAGAATTGAGTGAACTAATACCGAACAATCCATCTTTGACAATATACCCGATTGTATCTAAAGAACATCGAGAATATTCAATGTTCGAACATTGGGAAAGATACCCTTGGGTAAAAGACATTTACAAATACGGAAACAAATCGGAATTGGACGATCATTTTGAATAAAAAACTAACCACAACAATTTGTATATTGCATATGCCGCCTTCGGCAGGCAAACGCAACATACAAGAGACGTTACCAAACAGTTAAAAGAAACCATGAAAATACAAGAAGCTAACGATTTGTTAGGGAAATTAAAACTATTAGAAAACCAGTCGAATACGAAAAACGGATTTCCAATTCATCGATTTTTTATTTTACCACTTAAATATTTTCGAGAAAATAATCTTGAAATTAATTGGTATAAACTATGGGAAAATGATAATTTTTTCAAAGACTTAACCGAAGCTACAGATGTAGATTTTCAAATAATTGCAGTTCATAGAAGCAGTTATGGAACTTTTTGGACATCCACAGACATAGAGCATTTTAAAACATTATTACAAGAACAATAAAAAATGAAAAAAAACTTACTTCTATTATTTGCTTTCCTATTAAGTTTAAATATAAGCTCTCAAGTCACCATTAAATTAGATAAAGTTAATGGAGTTTATAAAGTTCCTTGTAAAGTCAATGGAATTCCAATGGAATTTATATTTGACACAGGAGCAACTAACGTAACAATATCAATTACAGAAGCCTTATTCCTTTCAAAACAAGGACTTCTCAAACAAGGAGATATAAAAGAATCTGTCCATTATCAAATCGCCAACGGAGAAATTAAAGAGGGAACAGAAATAATTTTGAGAAAAATAGAAATTGAGGGACTCGAAATACAGAATGTTACAGCAACAGTTGTTCACGAACAAAACGCACCATTACTATTAGGAATGACAGCTTTAAGCAAATTAGGAAAGATTTCGATTGAAAATAATTACTTAATTATCAACGACATCGGAATAAAAAAAGTGAACGAAACTGTTGACCGAGAAACTGAAACGCAAGAAACTATCGAGTGGATAAATAGTAAATTCGTTGAGCATCAATTTGAATCAGACGGAACAAAACAAGTTCAATATTTTGATAGTGTTAAAGAGATTAAAGGTAATTATTATCTAGTAGGAACTCATATTCAAGAAACAACAAAACCTTGGGGATTTAGTCGAGCATTTTTTATTCCTCTGAATAAAATCAACAATTTAGAATTTGTGGAAAAGCAAAGTAATTATTGGTTAGAGATTAAGATTAAAAATAGTGAAGAAGCAATTTTAATTACTAAAGGAGATGATAATTGGTCTAAAAAAGAAAATATTGCTTTTATGCTAAATAAATCAATCGATAACGACAATTTAAGACCTCGATTAACAAAAGCATTTGAATATTTGATGGAGCTATACGGAAACACAAAAACAGAAAAGTTCTGAATAAAAAACCGTTTGGTAACACCGTGTATAATTCATTGCTAGTACAGGCTTACTTACGAAAATCCTCGCGGATTTTCTATTCGATTTGTATTTGCTAATTTAGTTGCTGAAACACGCAACGAAATCATACACCAACCGTTGTAACCAATTAGAACAAGATGACGAAATTATCTAGAATAAGACTGAAAAATGATTGTTTCATTTCAAAGAGGATTGAAAAAGAAGAATTCTTATTACTTAACCCTGAATATGATGCAAATAAAAATTTTGAAGACAATTTAATTATTGATTATGAGTTGAATGAATCCAAGACAAATAAAAAACGATTCTATTTTAATCATAAGAATTTAAACGAAAATTTAAAAACATATATTAAGAGTACAAGGTATCTTTTAAAACCTGTTTTAATAGTTTCAGTAATCTTTATTATTTTGTATTCTTTGGGTATAGAAGGAAATCTTTATGTAATGATTGGAACAGCTTCAATTATTTGGGGTTTACATAAATTTTATATGTTTTTAAATATTCTATGGAATATACCTAAATACTTGATAATAAGAAACGGATATATTTATGAACTAAATTTATTAAATTTCAAAATCAACAATTTTTTCTTTAAAAAAGTAATGTATGATAAAGGTAATGACAAATTTTGTTATATCTATTTTAAAAATAAAAAATGGTTAATTGAAAATTCAATTATTTTTTTCTCAAATAAGGATGAATTTAATATGACGTTTGATTTTTTTGAAAATTACGTGAAAATTTCTCACGATATTGATTTTTTTGAAAACCCTAAAGAATAACTGGTTACAACAATGGCTATAAGTAATTGCTGGTTCTTGCCTACTTCTGAAAATCCTATCGGATTTTCAGCTTGGTGCGTACTTACAAAGTTAAGTGCAAACCAGCGCAACTACTCATAGCCGAGACCGTTGTGCTTAATTTAAAAAGATTGAAATATTGAAAGTATTTATTCTAATATTTACCATTTTAACAAGTCATAATATCCATTCACAGAAATCTAAAGCTATGGTAATTGAAGAAAATATTGAATTTGTTGCATACCCAAAATTTGAAGATGTATTTGTTAGTCACATTGACCCACTTGCCAAATATGTATTTCTTCCAATTGTAGAAATTAGATTTAAAAACCATCCAATAATTGGCAATAAAAAACTTTACATAGTTACTCTTTGGGATACGGGAGATTATAAAAAACATTATTTTGGAGAATATAGAGAAGATGTTAATGAAATTTCATTTGACATTATTGAAGACAAATTAGATTATGGAGATAAAATTGCATTTCCTAAACAAGAATTTCTAGAAAAAGCATATAATATCATATTAAAAGATTTCGAAAAACAAAAGGATTCGTATTTAAATGATTTAGAATATGATAATACTAGAGGGAAAATCACCCGAGGAAAGAACCTCATACTTTCGGCTATTCCAGAATTTGGCGACTTTGAAGCTGGGTATTATTTTGAAAGAATAACATCTTATTTGTTGTCTAAAACTAGATATGAAATGTATGGTGCTGTAAATCCTCTATTTAATGAAAATAGCTATTTCGTTTCTGTCATAACAGAAGGTAAAAACTCGGAACAGGATTTTAATAAAATAGGTAAATTAAATCTGGTAGATAAATTTATGACAAAACCTGAGTGGGAGCAAAATGATGAAACACCTGAAGGTTTAATATTTATTGGACAAGTTAATGAATGGCATTATTTATCATCAAGTTCAACTAATACTTATCTGTTTTACGACATTAAAAAAAATAGGATAAAACAAATATTCCAATGGGATTAAAAACTAAGCACAACAATGGCTAAACGTAATACGGGCTTGGGGGCTAAATCAAATGGTCTGTGTATATTTATAGTGTCGCTAAATCTTATGTATTTAGCTTTGAACAAGAAAAAATAAAACTAAACAATAAGCTTTAGCTTCGTGAGCAGACGGTAACAAAAGGTTTCCTTGGCTCCGCACTACGCTTAGCCGAAGCCGTTGGCATTAATTATAAAAAACCACCAAATTTAAATAAACCGTTATTCTTTCCGTTAACAACTTGTTATGGAAAGGGATAGAATTAACCGAAAAAAACCTTGCTTACAATGAAAAAAATAATCGGATTACTTTTACCATTAATTCTGATAGTAATTGGAATACAGTTTACGCGAGATTACTTTGGTGATAATGGAGCAGAAACCAAAGCGAAATATGAAAAGTTAATTTCTGAAGGTCAGACTGCAACCGCAAATCTGGCATCTCAGTATAAAGAAACTACAATTAAAATAGCTGGACTTCCAATTAAGCTTTACGAAGTTGAGTATAGCTTTTCCGCCAATGGTCAAGAATATTCAGGTACTAAATCACTTAAAGGGCCGCCGAGTGAACTGCAAATGGAAGTTACATATCTATCGTCCGACCCTAGTGTAAATGCCATTAATCCAAACGAGGAGCTCAACAGTATAGGAGAATATGAAAGTAGTTCATCCACTTTGTATATAGGATTAGGACTTTTGCTTGTTGGACTAATAATTGCGTATTTCCGCATCAAATCATTTAGAAAGCCAAAAATTGACCTTAGTAACCGAAAAGAAAAAAAAGTTAATCGGAAAACCGAAGAAAAAACAGAGTTCAGAAATGAAAAAAAATCCAAATTTAAATTGGAGAAAACAGATTTAGTTAACGAAAAATCGGCAGATTCAAAAGAAATTATCGAGGATTTAAAAAAGAGTAACGAAATAAAAAAGGACTTTGAACCATCCGACCACAGTAAATACATGCCGAAAAATAACTAATGCCAACAAAGCCTAAACATAATGCGGGCTTTGGGGCTTAACGATAAGGTCAGTGTATATTTGGAATGTCGCTAAATCTTTGGGATTTAGCTTTGGAAAAAAAAGAAAAAGCGAAACTAAAAGCTTTAGCTTAGTGCTAAGACGGAAACGAAAAGTTTCCTTGCCCCCGCACTACGCTTAGCCCGGCCGTTGCCATTAATATCGAGCCACCTACCAAATTGAAAATGTTTGGAGCTTCCCTATTCCAAAAATCATAGAAAATATTGTTCAAAATTATTTTAATTCTGACTCAAAATACGAACTGAAAAATGCCAATCTCA
>CANKUU010000041.1 GCA_947486785.1 uncultured Flavobacteriaceae bacterium
AGGTTGGTTGCTTTACTAATTCCATAAAAGAAAAATACAAAATATCAAGAAATTAATCAACCCCTTGCAACGGTCTTACAATATGAACAGTAAATCGAGATACTGTATATGTCAATTCACCCTTTGTTCTGGCATAATAGAAAAGTAGGTGTTTTTTACAAACTTAAGCCAGATGCACTAAAGCGCATAGTTTTAACTATATTTTGAGACCAATAGAAAGACAAAAAAGATTAGTTGATTCTCCTTTTAAAAACAAGCCAAATAAATAAAACACTTTACAAGCGTTTGGAGGTTTTTAATTTTGTTATTGAAACTATAAATCACTTTTTAGAGAGCATCAATTCTTGCTTGAGTATTATACCCATTGGTTTTGCTGTTACACCATAATAGAATGCAATAAATGCTAACAAACAATGCATATTGAATTGAACGAGTAACTGATTAACTGATGGCTAGGTTCTTGTCTTAAAAATCTATCTCAGAATTTCTTACTACAAGAAATGCATACTATTTAGAATAAAAAGAACTATACCAGCTAACGAATTCTGTTAAACCTGTTTTTAAAGTTGTTGATGGCGCATAACCTATAGCTTGCTTTAATTTAGAACTGTCTGAATAGGTTACTTTTACATCGCCATCTTGCATGGGTAAGAAAACCTTAATTGCCTCTTGATCCATTTCATTCTCTAAACCAGAAATAAAATCCATTAATTTAACAGGTTTAGAGTTGCCAATATTAAAGATATTCGCCCTACTATCCTCATCCTCTTCTTCCTTTTTATCAGAAACGAGTTTTACTATGCCCTCTACCACATCGTCTATAAAAGTGAAATCTCGAAGCATATCTCCATTATTAAAAATTTTTACTGGTTTTTGATTACTAATCGCATGGGCAAAAAGCATAGGTGCCATATCAGGTCTGCCCCAAGGACCATAAACCGTAAAAAAACGTAAACCTGTGGTCTTAATATTAAATAAATGGCTGTAAGAATGCGCCATAAGCTCGTTACTTTTTTTGGTGGCAGCATATAGGCTAACCGGGCTATCTACCTTTTCATTTTCAGAAAAGGGAACTTTACTACGATCTCCATAAACCGATGAGCTAGAAGCATAAATTAAATGCTTTGTTTTTTCTGACCTGCAACACTCCAAAATATTTAAAAAACCTACTACATTCGACTGCACATAAGCATGAGGGTTCTTTATTGAATAGCGCACTCCAGCTTGCGCTGCTAGATTAACAACACCATCAAAATTTTCATTTTGAAATAACTCTTCTAGCAATTTAAAATTGGTGATGTCTAATCTTAAAAAACGATAATTTTTATATTTGGTGCTCTCATGGTAAGCTAACTCCGTTTGTGGAGTACTAGCCTTCTGTTTTAATTCGATTCCGCTAAGGGCAAGACGAGCATATTTTAAATTTACATCATAATAATCATTAATATTATCAATGCCCACAACTTCTAAACCATTTTTAACTAGTGCTTGTACAAGATGAAATCCTATAAAACCAGCCGCTCCCGTTACCAATATCTTCATCTAAACTTGTTCATCTTGATTTAACAACTTCGAATTTAACAATACCTCAAAAGAATAAAAAGACTTTTATGACTTTATCGCATCATTTAAAACACAAGATAAAATAATTTTCATCATCAAATTGCGAAAGAATCTATTTTTAAATTAGGTCTAAGCTATTTTAAAGGTTATCACAAAGCAAGAGTATAACTATCATCAATAAACACAATCGCAAAATGTTTTAAAAAAAATATTGGATTAACCCATATATGAGCACTACCAATTATCAACTTTGCATACTTTATGGGGCAAGTTTAATCTTAAGCAAGGTCTATATCTGAAAACGCTTTAACAACTGTATCGCCAAAACATCTATCCAAAAGACTAAAAGAGGCCTTGCATGTTTTGATTTATCACAATCATCCGAATTAAGTTTTATCTTTTTTAGATTCTTATAGATTTTAGTTTATATAAAAAAGGATGTTTTAATCTTTTGACTATTAAAGGGTTTGCCAAAAGTGGCTACAAACCAAGAATATAATTTACGAGGTTATCCTCGTGTTTAAGGTTTAGTTTTTTACGAAGGCGATATCTTTTTATCTCTACGCTTCTTGTTGTAATGTTAAGCAGTTGTGCAATCTCTTTTGTAGCTAAATTTAAACGCAAATAAGCACACAATTTTAAATCGTTTGGAGAAAGGTTAGGATGCAAATTTTTAATGTGCTGAAAAAACTTACTATCTGCATTATTAAAGGCTTCCTTAAAAAATGTCCAGTCATCATTTTCTTTTAAACTTTTGTTAATAATTTGAATAACAGAATTTGTTGATGTTTCCTTTTTGTTTGAAGCCAATAATTCCTCTTTTATACTTCGTAACACTTCATTTTTTTTAGTTATGCTTAATAAAGAAACCGCCAAGTCTTTACTTTTACTTTTAAAATCTTCTTTTAGCTGTTGATTTTTTAATCTAATTAATTCTCTTTCGTTCCGAAGCTTTACAAGCTCTATGCTTCTTTGATTTCTTTTTACTAAAGACCTATGCCTTTTAGCGTAAAATCTCTTATATCTGGTGTGTATAAAAAACACTGTAAAAAATAATAAAACAACATATACGATTAGCATTACAGTTGAAAAGTACCACGGTCTTGCAATTTCAAAAGCATAACTAGCAACATTACTTGAAATACTATCTCCAATTTTAGCACGAACGTTGAAGCGATAAGTGCCATGAGGTAAATTATCAAAACTAACTGAAGAATTTGTAGACCAATTACTCCAATCATCATACATACCAACTAACTGATATTGATAATGTGTAGCGAAGTACGTTTGATATTCGGGCGTATAAAAAGATATTTTAAGATTGTTTTGCTGACTACTTAAACTTAGAAGATTAGTGCTATTTGCTCTTACAGGAATTAAAGAATCTGTTTTAAAACTAGCAATTCGCACCTTAAATTCTTTCTTTTTCAACTTATTTAAGTCAACCAAAATATACCCTGAAGAGGTGCCAATTAAATAGTGGTTCTTATTTTTTAATCTTGAAATATTCTCATAACCCAAAATACCATCGCGTATTTCTTTGTTAAGAGGAATACTTTTAACTTTCTGTTCTGCAGATAAAGCATCTTTTGCAATATACTTTATACTATTCTTGGTAAAAGCCCATAGTTTCTTATTGGATTTGTCATAGGTTAATTTTCCTGATTGATATTCATTTTCATCATACAAATTGCTTAAAAATTTATCCTTCAAAAATGTTTGAGATTCAGTATCATATTTAAAAACACCCTTGGCATCAGCATAAAGTAAGTTATCTTCATATTTTACAAGACCAGAATTAGACCCTCTTAATAGCGTATCTACCGTTATACTTTTAACCGAAAAAAGATCTTCATCTACTATTAATTTAAAAACACCTTGATACTCATGGTTAACAAAAATAGCATTGTCTACCGCCTCAAAATATCGCGATGAATTATGAAAACCCTCTATTTTATTTCTAAGTTCCCAATCACCTTCGGTTTTTTCTAAAACATACAAGCCATCGTAATTACCTTGAAGCAAAAAACGATCTCTAGCTTCTAGCTTGGCAATATGCCAAGTTCCCTGAATATTTGCAATTTTCGTTGCTTTGTTCTTCTTTATTGTAAAGGTTCCGTTATTATGGCCGCAAAATAAAACCTCGTCTATTATTTGCAATGTCCATACTTGACCCTGAGTACCTGGCACTAACTTAAAATCATCGCTAGTATTAATTGCTTTAAAAAATAAACCCTGATTAGTACCTAAATACAGAACATCATTGAACACCACAGAAGCATACACGCTACCCAATAACCCCCTATGGTCATTAAAAATAGTAAAAGGAGAATTTTTATTAATGAAACTTATACCATGATCTAATGCAAGCCAGTAGTTTTCATATGTATCTTCAAAAACAGCTAAAACGGTATTATTTGCAAGTCCATTATTTTGATTAAAGGCTTGTATAAGCTCACCTGTTGCACTAACGTGTATTAATCCATCAGCTACGGTACCTATCAAAAAACTGTTATCTCTTAATTGCTTTGCAGAGTAAACATTTAGGCTAGAAAGATAACGGTTGATTTCAAAATTTGTCTTTTCTAAAATAGGGGCTTTAAAACTAAAAAACCCATGCTCTTGAGTAAGTAACAAAAGGTCTGAACCATTAGGAAACATATTGATGACAGTAGAATTTTTTACAATATCATCTTCTATCACCAAAATATCTCGTCCATTCTCTATCTTATAAATGCCATTGTCTAGACTATGAAAATATATTTCGTCACCTACCTTAAAAGCCTTTGTTATAGTTTTAGCAACATCAATAGTGCTTATAAATTCATCATTAGTGCGGTACAAATAAATACGATTTAATGACTGAAAAACTACCCACCCTTCAATATCTATAATATTCCAAAACTCTTCATCGGTAATAAGTTCTATACCCGTTTTTTTTGAAATGGAAGTATAATTTAAAATACCCAATTCGTTTTTCTGCCAAAAACCAAAATCCATATAACAACCTGTATATATGCGATCTCCAATTACTTTGACAGATCGTATAATAGATTCATTAGGTGATGGATAAAGTTTCCAATCGGCACCATTATATTCTAGTAACCCTCCACTATTAGCTACATAAATTAATTTATCTGCGGCTTGTGATATTCCCCAATTCTGGTTTTCGCCATGATAATCTTTAGGATAAAAATTTTGAATTGGTGCTGCTTCTTGACATATCACAGCAAAGGAAGTTAGCGCCATATTGAATAATAGTACCATCTTAACTATTCTTAAGCTTGCTGTAAATCTTAAGTCAAAAAAAGGAGAACAAATCATTACAAAGTATACTTTATATTTTAAAAGCAATTAACATTAATATTTAAAATTAAACCTATTTGATTGTAAACTAAATATAATTGCTGAAAATTACTATTACAAATCGGGTAGTTTAAAAAGAATACCTATTGACTGATAAAAAAAGCGAACATAAATAACAATCGTAACCGTTGTAAGCCAAAATTTTATAACGTTTAAACGAGTTTAGATTTTTAATATTAGCGCGAACTATTGGAGTTAGATTTTTCTTGCAAAAAGTAATGGTATGGATAAAAATCATTCTCTCTAATAATGCCTACTAAAATCTTAATACCCTAAATATGTTTCATTCATAGTGTGGTTTATAACTTTTTTTTAAAAAAATAAAATTTTATAAAAAATCATAACGTACTTATTTTCAATTATTTAAAATTAAAATACAACTATAAATTCCAATTTACGTACCTTTTTATGCATAGTACTGTAACAAAACATTTTTTTTGTCGTCTTTCTAGTATAAATCAATTAAAAAACATCAATCATGAAAGCATCAAGCATAAAAACAGTAACAGAAACTAAAACTGGGCAGTATTTTTCAACTTTTAGAAATAG
>CANKUU010000042.1 GCA_947486785.1 uncultured Flavobacteriaceae bacterium
CGATTACTTTTCCACTTAATAGTAAACTTTGTTCTTTTTCTTTTGAACAGTTAAAGAAAAATAGTATTGTAAAGAGTAAAGTAAATTTAGCAATATATTTCATTTTCGATTTCGGTTTTAAATTTTGCACAACGTTCTCGTATAAGAATAGTAGCGGATTTTTAAGTACTAACTTTTCGGTTAAACACAGACCTTTTTTATATTTACTTTCTTTCGTTTTAGCGATTAAACCGCTATTATTTTTATACCTTGTTGGCAACTGGCTGTAATAAGTTTTCAATCTGTTTTCTAATATCATTACATTGACATGTAATTGAAATATTCTGACTTAAAAGCATCAGCATTTCATTGTCCTTTTTTGATACAGTTTTAATAGCTGTTGTATATTCTTTTTTTAATTTTTGAAACTTAGCATTATAGTCTTCAACACTAATTTTATTAGAACATTGGTCAGATAATAAAACCTGCATTTTGTTAGCAAACTTTTCAAATTCCTTATTTTCAAATGATGGCTTCACTTTTTTAATCAATTTCTTTAATTTCTTTTCTTGTTTTAGCAAAGCAGTTTTAAGGAGTTTGTTACTTAATTGTTCAACACAATTCACATAATCTTTATTAATTATGTCATTGATTTTATTAAGGTTTTCTTGGTCATTTTTAGATATATTTTTCAGGTGACTACTGTATTTTTTAGTCAAAACCTCTAACTTACTATCAAGTGGCTCTACTTCTAAAAATCTTTGTTTACAAATCTTGTATTGTATTTGAGCCAGTTTGTCTGTATATTCTTCAAGTTTAGGATTTTCAAAGGCTATGTTGTGATTTGCAAATTCTGAAAAAGTAGCTTTATAGCTATCTTTTTGAGCTATTAAATTTGTAACACACAGCAATGTTATTATTAAAGTTGTAATTTTTTTCATGTTATAAATGGCTATATAAAGAAGGTATATGTTCCTTATTTATTTCTATTTTATCTTTATTTGATTTAAACCACTCTATTACCCATTCAACATCTGCTTTCGTGCATTCAAGATAACTTTTATGAAAGCCATCTTCTTCTTTAAAATAGTCTTGAAAATCACTATTATTAATTAAATCTAATAGGTAATCTAATGTTCGTATTGGAATTGAACTTTCTGAAACATCTCCATGGTCAATTGTGTCAAAGTATTTTGCCTCTAATACTTTAGAGTAGACAAGTATGGCTTCTTTGGTAAGTAATAGTCCTGCTCTAGGGTAAGCAGATTTGATATTTATTAAAGAGTTCTCACGATTATCCCCATCTTTGTTTGAAAGGATATAATCAACATTTTCTTTTAATTTAGTTAATTGATTGGTATAATATGGCTCTACTTTAAGTTTTGCTAATGATAATTTTATTGCAGAACCACTAATATGTGTAGTATCTTTTAAAAGTTCTTTTAAAAAAGTAATGGCTTTATCCTTTTCCTCAACAAATGCAACTGCATAAATCAATGAATTTGATATTTTATAATTCTGAAGGTAATTAGATAAATTATCTATCTCTTTTTTATATTTAGGTATTGTATCAGGTTGCCCACTTGATAATAATTTTTCTAATTCTACTTTCTGCTTTTTATATCCAGTATATTGTCTTCTGTTAAACCTCTTCCCATACATAAAATTAGCACTATCCTTTAGTTTTTCTGATATTTCTTCTAATCTTGATTTGTAATTTTTAAGTACTCTTTTTTTAGAAATTTCTTTTATATATTCATTGGAATATTTCTTTTTTATTACTTCTAATAATAGTTCTTTGCTTTTTTTTGTATAATCTCTTTTATAAATATGATACCCTCCACAGTTTAATTTTCTTAAATTAATTCCTTCATCTTTGCTTAATTGGTCGCTATAAAACAAACAATGTTCGTAGTTTTCCAAAGTATATGTAAGCCGTTCACTATCACTAATATTTTGTGCTTTACATGAATATATGCTTACCAATAAAAGTATTGGTAATATGAAAATTCTATTATATAATCTTTGTTTTTTCATGGTTAATTATTTGGATTTTGAAATTGGTAGTTGAACAAATGTTCTAATTGAAATAAGAAAAACATATTACGTTTCGTACTATAATCCATAAATGAGTTGGTTGTTCCTTTTGGTATTTTTCTTACCCCTTGTCCATCACTAAAAGTGTGTTGCATACCTAAGCAATGCCCTAATTCATGTATAATGGTTTTAGTGCCTCTGTCTTTTAATAACACTAATGAATTAGTATTGAAGTTTTCTGCCCTTCCTGCGACATTCCCTTCATCTTTAGTAACTCTTATATCTGTAACAAAAACATAATATTTTTCTACTTTTACTGTATGATTCTCTTCATAAATATCTTTTATATTATCTATAGCTCCTTTTGAACTCGAATTAAAAAGACTTGGGTTTGCAGTATACTGTGTAGTTATATTTAGAGTATCAGTAGTTGTATTATTCCAATTAAGGTAAGCTTGATTATATGATTCTTGATTTAATAGATTGATAGTTTGCCCTATATTGTAATTGGCATAACCATTATTATCATGCTTAACTCTGACTAATACAATTTCTTTTGTTTCTCTTATTTTTCCTAATACAACATTTATTTTTCCAACAACTTCATTAGATTGGTCATATGCTGTTATAGTATATGGGTTATCAAAGTCAGCATCATTTGCTACAGACCCTGCTGCACTTATCTGTAATGGAAAATCTAAATCATCATACGATGAAACTAATTCTTGTGTTTCACTAAATGTAAAAGTTAAATCAGGTGTAGATGACTTAAATTTAATACTGAAAGTAGAATCTTTTTTCATCTCACTTTTTATAAATGTTTTATCTATTTTTAAATCAATTACTTGATTGGGAGTAAGTGTAATCCATTTGACAAAATATTTTTTTGTTTTATTTATTGAAAACTCTTTATGAAAAATGGAATCTGTAAACTGTGGGTTGTAATTTCCAATATTCTGTAATTCTATTTCTTCTGCTTCATCAAATCCAAAAAAACCACCAAATCCTAATTCCTTTTTAATGTTAATTACAGGTTTGTCATAAATCCTCATCTTTTTTATTCTAAATTCTTTATTGTTATCATCTATGTCAATAATATCAATTCTTTCATTTTTTAGTGTTTTTAAGTCAACAGAAATTGAGTCTCCTTCTCCCAAATTTATACTTCCCATTTTCCATTTAGGGTTGCTAAATTTTAAGCTATCAATTGTTGTCTTTAAAATTAAAGTATCATTTGTGTTTTGTCTTACAAAATACATTTTTTCATTATACTTATATTTTTTTGTTCTTCCAATAACTTCAACATAATAAGGTGTTTCTTCTGAGGATTCATTATCATGATCCCCTACTGCCCCTGTTTCTCCATCTTCATTTACCACAATAACATTGCCATTCTCATCTGTTACGACAGTATTATTCTCTGAACCAAGATTTTGTTCTTCTCCATTCGTGCCAATAATTACAGTTTCCCCATTCTCATTTACAGTAATATCTGCAATTTCAAAATCTATATTTTCCTCATTATAATCTCCATCTAAAATACCAAGTCCCTCTAAAGCATCTTCAAGCGTATCATATATAGCATCAATTAAATCGCCTAATCCATTAATAAAGTCATCAGCACTTTCAACATTCCCCCAAGTTGGGTCATAAGTCGTTTTTACAACCCCTTCAATAAGTTGGTAGTTTGTGTTTATAGTAATCCCTTCAAAACCAACTGCAATTTTAGTATCTGCCAAGTACGGTACAACAATAAACCCATTACCAGTAAACCGACCGCCATTATTCTGTATTTCCTTGACCGTTACAGGAAAGTCTCCTGCATAAAAGGTCTCATTAACGCCTAAGTTCTGTAAAGGCGTCTGGTTGGTAATTTGTATATCTGGCACTACACCACAATTATAGCTTACAGTTTCGTCTGCTGTAGGCATGGTAAACTGGTGTTCGCTGGTATAGGAATAATATTGATTTAGTGATGCCAACGAACTACAAGTGCCACCGACTCTAAACTCGTAAGTAACCCCTGCTTCTAGATTAGAGGTTTGAGCTTGCTCATTTTGTGTGTGAACCTCAAACCAATCAAAACTTTCTTTTTTAGGAATATAGTCTTTTTCTTTCTGTCCTTTTTTTACTCTTTTCTTATTTTTCTTTTTTCTTTTTTCTTTTCTTTTTTTGTTTCTCGGTTTCTTTAGAATAACTTACTTTTCTGTACTGTACGTGGTATTTGTTATGTTCTAAGTTACCTTGCCAATTGAGTTTAACGGTGCTATTGCTAATGGCTTCAGAGAGTGGAAATTTAGGAGTATCACAATCTTTGGTTAATCTAAAATGAAAAATTTCACTATAGCCATCATTCTTATAAACAGAGTTCTCATCCAACCCACTAATAGAAATGGCTCGTACTCGCCAGGCATAGGTTTTATCGGGCAGCAAGGCAGGCTTTGTATTATCATATAAAAAAGCATTTGTAGGTGTGGTCTCTGTATAGCGTGTAGGAGAAACTAAAAACCCTGCTTGGGGGTCTATCTGTTCATCCCAAAGTTCTCGTATCTCGAATTCATAAGAAATGGCACTTCCAACGGCACTACGTGATTGCCAGTCAAAAAGAATATTCAACTGATTTTTAAAAACAATTTGGTCGCCACGTTGGGGTTTGATTAAAATAGGAGGGTCATTGAGTGTTAGGTAAATATTAGTGCAATTTTTTTCTGAAATACGTTGATTGGAACCAAAATCATAGACCTCCCAAAATAACTTATACACACCTTCGGGTAACTACCTACTGTATTGTTGTGGGTTAAGCCCTAATAGGTTAATTTGTTGGAAATAGGCTCTTAAATCTACATTGGTAAATAGTTTTGTTTGACCGCCATCTAGATATAACTGGGGCTCGCCAATAACTACAGGTGATGATTGTATGTTTATACCATTGCCTTCTATGTATAGTTTTAATTTAATTTGTTGGTTAAAGACATTCACATCCCTTAAAAGTAACCCTAAGTTTAGTTTTTGTAGGGAGGGACTAAATTATTTTGAGTGATTTGTACAGGGTATAGTTGTGCTTTAGCAAAAAGACTAAAGGTCAAGAAAATCAGCGTTAGTAACTGTTTTGCTTTTCTATTCATTCGGTTGTTTATCACTGTGTTTTCTTTTTTCATGGGTGTTTCTTGAGCTTGTTGCCAACGCTTGAGCTAAGATTAGTTGCGTTTGAAATCCGACAGGATTTCCCAACGCGCTCTAAGGTAGTAAATTTAGCTTAGATTTTCCCACGGAAAATCCCAAGCAATTAATTTTAGCTTTTGTTGCCATTAGTATTTTTT
>CANKUU010000043.1 GCA_947486785.1 uncultured Flavobacteriaceae bacterium
TCCATTAAATCTAATTTTTGAAGTACTTTATCCATATCACTTTCTACTTTAGAGTCAACTAATTCAGTTACATCTAAGATAGTCAATTTATTAAACTTATTTATGCGGTCTAATTTTTCGCTTCCTCATTTACAATACAGTATATTAATATATGTAAAATATAAGATTAATATATTAAATAAGATTAAAACGAATATGCATAATTATTGTTTAACATCAGTTCGTATTATCTGCAACTTGAAGGCAATGCAACCCTAATTTGCGCCATTGTTGAACTACGGTAGACTTATCCTCTAGTACAAACGCTATATGTTGTAGGTTGATATTTGCGTTTTTAACTAGTTCAGGTTTTACGAGCTTATCATCACGAGTATCAGAATTAGCTCTCATAAGAAGTGTTGTGGGTTTCAAACCATGTTTAAGTAGCCATTGGGTGGTCGCCTTTCGTACTTGTTCTCTTCTCCCGGTACAAAATACAATAGTATAATTAAGGCTTAAATGTTTCACTAAAGTGATCATAGTTGAGATAGGTTGGTCGTCAAAAGAACAGGCATAAAAGGCATCCCAATTAGGATTGGGTTTATTCAAATACGCAGCCCTATCTCCAACAGTAGCAAGTGTACCGTCGATATCTACGATGACAAATTGCTGGTTAAGCATTATTTATTTTTTCGTCCTCTTTGTGGAGTGATATTTTCAGGAATACGTTTAGCATATTTTTTCATAAGAACGGGATACTCGTATTTTTCTGCTAGTAAGTCGAGCGCTTCTTTAAGCACATCATTTCGTGTAGCTCTCTTTAAGTCTATGGCGTATTGCTTTAACCATTGGAGTTCGTTAAATAGTTGAATGGTATCGGGTTGTATCGTTAGTGTAAAGCTAACAGGTGTTTGATTGTTAGACTTGTTCTCCTCCATTTTCGTAGTAGTCTTTTTTGACATAGTATTGTTTTTTTGTAAAAATAAACAAAAGTAACACAATGTTAAAAACAATATGAAGTAAAACAATGTATATAATGTTTATGTGTTTTAGTAAACCTATCTTCCAAGCCCTAAATTATGTTCTTGTTGTTTTTCCTGTGTTTTTCCTTGTTCAAGGTTTTGTGTGTTTTGTTGTGCAACGATGCTTTGTTGAATATTTGGAATAGCGCTCCTAAGAGCATCAACTGGACTTTTATAATCTACCCCATTTGAAAGTTCTTTCGTCTTGTCAGGGTTGCTAAATAATCGAAAGGCATTACCTTCGGCTTTACTAAAAACAGCGTTAGGATAGAATTGATGAAGCAATCGGGTTTGGGTTTCAGTAGAGAGTTCAGCAGTCGGTGTGTCTTTAATTACCGCTAGTTCCTTTTGGTTTAATGGATATCGAATTAAGCTACCAGCGATAGACTCAGATAAAGAGATTTGCATTTTAGCAATATCATCTTTCATATTTCTAAACTGTTGTAATGCACCCTCGGGGGTTTTTATACCTAATTCGAACCGCATTAATTTTTTTCTAGTAAACAAGGCAGTACTTTTTACGACGGTAGTTTCTATATGTTTAAGGTTCGAATCTCTGGGCAACACATCTATAAGCTTAGTAGCTACCCTTTGAATATCTCTAGGTGTTGGTGTTCTATTATCCACCGCAACTAGAGCGTTTGCTCCTTTAATATCTAGTTTGGGGTGTTTTTGTTTTAGATAAGTAGCCATTGCTACAAATGTTTCACCTGTAGTTAGAACATCATCCACAAGCATTGCATTTTTACCCTCTAGTTGTTTTATAAAATCCGCTTTATGAGAAGGACTTTTAAATGCTATATTAAAAAAAAGTTTAGCTCTACTTTGAGCAGTATACGCTTTTCGTGCGCTAGTAGCTTGTCTAAATTCAAGATAATTGGATAAATCAAGGTGTTTATTACCTGTTTTAGCGGATAGTTGTTCTGCGTATATCTTAGGAATAATATTCGGGATATTCGCACCATGTTTTTTAGGCATGGCTAAGAATATGGTATTTGAATCTATATGTTTATTAAGTTTATTCAATGATTTCTCGGTTAGCAAACTAGCCACAAAACCATGTGTTTTAGAAATGGGGAAATTAGCAGCCTTTAATTGCTGTTTAATTTCGCCAAAACCCTTTTTATAAGTACCTGACATGGTACTTTTAAAACTAACAGGACTTAATGGAATTTTATCGATTGTATTATTAATAGTTGTAGGCATAAGTAAATGTGATATGTTGCACATTAGGAGCTTTAGTAATCATATCAAACAAAGAATTATCCTGTTTATATTCCTCCAAACTATAACCAACAAGGGTATTTCCTTTTATTTTAATGGTATTATTGTAAACTAAGTAAGCAATATAATCTTTAGGGCTATCAAAACGAGCTATTCTTTCTTTAAGTCGATGTTCAAACGCTTGCATGACATCAGTCGGGCTTGGATTTAAAATAGTACTAAAATCGGCAACACAAGAAACACCTAATTGCGGACTTGACAATACCAATTCATTCTCTTCAACATAGTAGAAAACATCTACCTCTACCTTATAACTGTTCATTTAAATATCAATTTAAGCATTATGAAACACAAAATTAGCAAGCTTTTTCTAATCGTACAGGTGTGTTATATAAATTAGAAATCCAATAATGTTTTAAAGTTACTAATATCTATAGAAATAGCCCCTTTCATTAAAGCTTCTTTTGCCCATACAACGTCTAAATCCTTCAAAATATGGTCAAAAATATAAACCTTTCTATTTAGGCGTAAGGCTTCGTAAACTTGATGTTTAGTACCTGACTTTTGGCTTGCATCACAAACGATCGTTATATTACTAATATTCGCCATAGTTTTATTTCTCATAGGAAAATGAGAGGGTCTAGTATTGCTACCAATGGGAAACTGTGAGATAATCAAGCCATTTTTTGCAATATCTTGATATAAAAGCGTATTAGATTTAGGGTAAATTTTATCTATAGGTGTTCCAAGCACAGCAATTGTTTTACCGTGTTTGCTTAAGGTCAGTTTATGAACAATAGTATCAATCCCATCTGCCATACCGCTAACGGTTATCCAATTTTTATCAACGACAAACTGGGTCACAGTTTCGCAAACCTTTTTGCCAATAGCAGTAGGTTTTCTAGAACCGATAATTGAAACCCTGGTCGATTGATTGAGTAGACTACTATCACCCATGTAGTCCACAAAGGTATCTTTAGAATACGAAAAATAAGGTCGATTAAGATTAAGCTTAGGAGGTGTAGTCATAACAGTAAATTTAAACAAAGTAGTTCGCAAGATAACACCCTGCGAACCACTTTAAAAATTAGGAATATAAAAGAGAACTATTCTATCTCATTTTCGAGTTTCATAATCCTATCATTAAGCTTTTGATTTCGAACAGTTCTAACATTATTCAAATCATTTTTAACGATTTGCACAATTTCATTGCAAGGGCTTTCGATAGCCTTATAAATAGCAAAGTTAATAGGATTTGTAAGTTCGCTACTTTCATGATGATACGTATTATTTAAAAGCACCATTCGCGCCAAACGATTAAACATTTTCATATCAAAATGTTCTTTAAAATCTTCCATCTGTGCTTTAACGGAATCATAGGAATTTTTAGAATAAAAGCCATCAAACCTATTATGATATGGAATAAGATTTTCATACATAACCACAGAAAAAGCCATTATTTCATCCGCTGACAAATCAGACGTAGAACTAATATAATCACTAGCCTTTATATCTTGTATAATATTCAAAAACGCCTTACTATCTTCGATTTGTTTTTTACGTATTTCACGCAATTTGAGTTTTTCAATTTGTTCACTAGGAGTACATGATGCCATTTTTTTAGTCGTTAAATCATCGCTCTTTGTGTTTTCTAGCACTTTATCAGAAGCAAAAGCTTCTTTAACCGTATAGGTGTCGGGTTTAATTAAAAGGATAGGAAAAGCATTTTTAACAAAATTATTATGCACTTTTAACTCCTGTTCATATTGCAACAATTCATCCTTATAATATGCTTTAAGTTCTTCATCGTCCAAGTCTAAATAGTCATAAGTTTTGGCAACACTTTCCATCGTAGGGGCTAGAGGAATAACGCTAACATCTAAATTATTTTTAAAAAGAATAGGTAAGCCGTTTTTTTCCATAGTCGCTATAAGTAAATCAGCAGCTTTCCCATAGGAGTGATAATCGTAACCATCAATAACGATTGCAACATCGTTACTCTTAGCTTGCTTTAAGGTCTTTTCTAAGATAAGCGTAGTTTTTTTGTTAAAACAAGCCGCTTTAGTGCAAGCTACCTTATCTACCCCAAATAAATTACCTTGGTTCGCTGTATTAAAGGGGCATAGTGTACAAGATTTAGCTTTAGGGTAAAGTGTTTCATCCGTAACATCAAAAGTGGCTTTATCTAAGGGTACTATATTTTTGTCTAAAAAATTTCTAACCGAATATTTACAAAATTCGCCATCCATATCGTTGAGTAGTTCTTCTTGTTCCTCTTTCGACAAAGAACCAATACCAATAGCAGTATTAAATGTCATTTCTCCTTGTCTTAAGTAAGATTTAAATTCGTCCAATAAGTTCGCCACTTTCACACGACTAAACACGTATTTTGTACTTCGTCCAATACGAGTAGCAATTTCACTA
Source organism: uncultured Flavobacteriaceae bacterium (assembly GCA_947486785.1). Taxonomy (GTDB): domain Bacteria; phylum Bacteroidota; class Bacteroidia; order Flavobacteriales; family Flavobacteriaceae; genus Maribacter_C. The sequence goes on from CANKUU010000043.1 coordinate 4,650, forward strand.
GCACTATGAGATTTAAACAATCTTTTAATGGCTTCGGCTTCTTCAACAGGTTCTATTTTTTTACGCTGTATATTTTCAATGAGTTGAACTTCTCTTAAATCCTCTTTAGAAAAGGAGCGTACAATACATGGAACAGTTTCAAGCCCTAATAATTGGCAAGCCTTAAAACGTCTTTCACCCATAACAATTTGAAAGGTGTTATTTTTTTTAGTAACCGTTATCGGTTGTAAAACGCCTTTTTCTTTGATAGAATTAGCTAACGATTCTATTGCATCAACATCAAAAGTTTTACGTGGTTGGTAAGGGTCTTTACGTATATCACTAATTGGAATTGGCTGAATAACGTCATTTTGACCTGTTGTAGTGTTCATAATATTTTGTTTTTCGGATTAATAAAATAGGCTGTTAGCGCAGCCCTTTCTAATTGACTTCAAGATACGGAATTAAAACAATATATACAATATTTACAATGTATTTTTTACTTTTTATTGAACTTTT
>CANKUU010000044.1 GCA_947486785.1 uncultured Flavobacteriaceae bacterium
TATTCCTTTGTCCTTTATTCATACACCTTGGTAAAATTTTTACTTTCCGGAATTAGTAAATTGATGTTAACGGTTAGGCTATGAGTAGTTGCGTGGTTTAACACTTAACTTTGCAAGTACACACCAAACTGAAAATCTGCGAGGATTTTCAGAAGTAGGCGAGAACGAGCAATTACTTATAGCCATTGTTGTGCGTTCGTTTTTTATGTTATCATTGCTCTATCGCCCTTTTTTCCTTTTTTCACTCGTTCAGAATAACCTGCAAAAAAGAAAGGAATATTATCTTCGTTTCCATTTTCAATTCGTTGCTTAACTTTCTCAAAAGCTAAAATTGAAATCTCAAATTCAGGTTGTCCAGTAACTAAAATTGGTTGATTTAATTGGTCATACCAATAGTATTTTCCGCCATAATTTCGTCTTGCAACTTCAAAAATGTATGAGCCGGCTTGTGCTATTATATCTTCCAACATTCCAGAGTCCATATCATCTTTATTCTCAGAAAATAAACTCAAAATTTCGTTATCTAAAACAGCCAAACTAGATTCACTATAATCTAATCCGTCATCAAGTTGTTCGTTGAAGCTTGAAATCAACCTTTCGGCATTATTTGTGGATTTTTCAATAAATTCCAATTGCGTTTCATCAAGCGGATTTTCATTAGATTTTCCGTTTTGTTTTTTCTTAAAAAAGTCAAATATTCCCATAATTTTTATTCTGTTCTAGATTTTTCCCAAATGACGCACAACGGTCTCGTCTATGAGTAGTTGTGTGGGTTAGCACTTAACTTTGCAAGTACGCACCAAACTGAAAATCCGCGAGGATTTTCAGAAGTAGGCGAGAACAAGCAATTACTTATAGCCATTGTTGTGGGTAGTATTTATTGTATTTTTATATTGCCTTCTATTTCACGAGGTCTTTTACTTTTCAATAAATAACAATGTGAATTGTCTTCTGCGATAGCAATATGATTTGTTTTGTTATTATCATCCAATAGATTCGATTCTTTAATCAACCGCTTTTTCCAGTTTGGAAAATTCTCGCAAGGAATAAAATCCTGAGCAATTTGTTGAGGGGTTTTTAATATTAGTTGAAAAATAAACTTTTTAAAATATTCTCTGAAATATTCATCGTTGATACAATATTCTATTTCTCTGAATTTGTCAAGTAGTCTTCTTTTAGTTGCATTACCTATGTGCCAATATGACCACCAGTAAGAATAGAATTCATAATTGCCATTGGCTTCAATAGTCAACATTGCTCTTCTGATACTGTTATTTAAGCTTTTTTCATTACCAAAATAATTATTAATTACTTCTGTGATTTTTGAAAACTTAATAGAATCAAAATTCAAAGGATTAAAATCATAATTAATACAGTGAAAAATGAAACTTATTTTACCTCTCAATAGTTCATTGTCTTCAGCTTTAAAAATGATATTTCTGTAGTTTGGATCAAAATAAATTAACCTTGCCTTTTCAATCTCTTCATTAATTTGATCTTTTGCATATTGCGATTTTAGATTTGGTTGTTGATTAAGAAATTGATATATATTCTGGCAACCATTTGATAATTCATTGATAAGATTTATGACACCATCAAAAGATTGTGGACTTCTCACTATATCTGGTCTTGAACCATCTTTTTCTACATCACCTCTTGAAACAATGTTTCTAACTACTCGCATCCAATCTTGGTAAGTTTCTTTATTTTTTTCATCGTTTTTTCTGTAATAAACAGACTCTGCAAAAAACAAAACTTTTTGAGTATATGTCGCACTATTTCTTTGAAGAGTAGAAGTGGCATTATCTTCATGTACAATCATTGAAAGAAAAGATCCTTTTGGTGAATGTCTCCATAAAGGAAAAGGTAATTTGTCGGATAAGTAATCATGTAGAAATAGCCTTTCATGATATATGTCCAAAGTTGAAACAAGAAAATCAAAAGCTCTTTTTGTAAAGTGCGAAGGGCGAACTTTACTAGGTTCTTCTTGCAATTGGTTAATTAAATCGATTCTAACGTCAGTTGAATTGACTCTTTCTACTGAAGACATTGTCATTGCAATAGCACTAACAAGCCTTATTTGAGCATCATCGATTGTGTTGTTTTTTCTAAAATAATCCCAGAAAAAGTCAGTCCAGTCATTATCAATTTTAACCCCAAATTGATCTTTCATATCCACACCATTTTCCCAATTTTCATCAATTATTGTTTTTTGAAAACCTGCTTTAAAATTCTCAAAAGGTGTTAAAAGTTTACCTCTTGCATTCATTTTAATATATAGGTCATCTGTTAAACCCATATTCTCTAGCTCTACAAAATAGAATTGAATAAGATTTGATTTTAGTTTCTCACAAAGGTTATCGACTTCATAAAATTTTTCATGAATTGCATCAATGCTTCTAAGCATTGAGTCAATTGTAGGGTCATTTTTCCACGATAAAAAGAACCAATTTTTATCAATAATTGTTTCACTTAATTTTTGGTCAGAATTTAAAACTTTGATTGATTCTCTAACTAAAACTTGACAAAATTCACGTGAAGATATACGGGTTTCATACGTGAATTTCTGTAGTAAATCACTTATATTTTTGCTTGATAGTAATTCTTCTTTTGTAGCTCCATACCAATGAAGTAAAAAAAGAGTTGTTAGTCTTTGTTGCCCATCCAATGGCTGGAATTTTGAATCCACAACACTACCATAAATGAAATCAAGATTTATGGGTTCATTATTTTTTAGACAATTAAAAATTGCGTTAAGGAAGTTGTCTCTTACTTCTTTCTGATTTTTTCTTCCTTGAGCATAATCCCTTTGTATGATAGGAATCTGAATGGAATGTTCATTGATCAAATCATTAAAGTTTAGAATGCGTCCAGTATAATTCTCTTGATTACTCATTTATTGTTAAATATTTGTCCAAAACAGAATACAAGTCTGTTTCATAATTTTTACGATCTTCTTCAGTCCAAAATGAGATTTTCGGTGGATATTCACTAAAATATTTTAGAAATACATTTTTAGTACAAATTGGGATAAAAACACCTGATTTATCACGATTAATAATTGTTTTTCTTTTTAGAGGAAATACAGCATTTTTATATCCACGATTAGTTTGGGAATCAAGAAGTGTAAGATTAGAAATATCATTTATAGCATCATCACCAAGATCTGAATTAAAGTGCGAAACAATATCTTCAAATAATTCTTTGAATTCATCTTCATTATTAACATTACACTGTTCAGATCTCTTGAGTAGCTTAGTGCCTTCTTTTTTAGATACATCAATAAAGACTTTTGCATCATTAAGCCAATGTTCTCTATTTTTATCTGGGACTGTGTCTTTTATAGATGTAATATGTTCAATATCCCAACTTTCATTCTTGAATAAATGAAAAGGAAAATAAGAGTTATCTTTAGGACTATTGAGCATTGTAATAATATTGTAAAGCAGTAAAGTTTTACGTACTTCTTTTTTATCTTGATATTGTAAGTCTTCAATAACCAAGTCTTTCATTGATTTTACTATCAAGTCATCTAAATAAGAACTAAATTCAACTTTTGAAAGATTACTTGATTCTGAATATAATTTACTGATTGAGATTTCATTGATGGTTACTAAAAATCCGATTTTATGATACCATTCACGTTTATTAAACCACTCACTAAATCTTTGATAATACCTTTTTATTTGTTGCCAGTTAGTTTCAATTGTTTTTTGATTACTATTTCTAAATAGTTTGGTGAAATACCTAAAAGTTGCATAAGGATCATTTTCGTCTTTATCTTGATTCATTAAATTGAAAATGAATTCAATTCGGTTTGTTTGAGTATTTTGACCAGTTAGGAAGTACCAAAATCTATCTTCTTGAAGTCCATGTTCAATATTATCCCATTCTGTTGCTATTTCAAGTTGCTTTAATCTTAACTGTTCTGGGTTTGATCCAATAAAATTTGAACTATTTAAGAAGAGAGCTTTAATCAATTCACTATTTGTCAAAGGAATTTTTCCTATATTAATCCTAGTAAATATTGAAATTGGATTTTCAGTTTGGGATTCATACCAAATTACTTTTGAATGATATTTAAATTTTGAACCAAATTCTTGTTTGTCAAAGTTTACTTTTCTCTTTTCGAACCAACTGCAAATAGTTTGATAAGCATGAGAAATATGGTAGAAATCAACGTTGCTATCATTTATTTTATTTTCTTCAAGTTTATCAAGAAAATCAGATGTACCTAAACGAGTTTGATAGTCTATATGAAATATTTTTTCTCTTCTACTTTCAATAAAGTCTTGATTTAAATAGTGCAAAATCAAGTATATAGTTGTTAAGCGTTGTTGACCGTCAATAACTTCATATGAATGAGCCTTTGTTTCCCGGCTTTTAATAACTATTGGTTGAAGACAATACCAGGTTTTATCGTCCGTGTTGTCAATAACTCGAGGTTTAAATTCGTTTATGTCATTAAGTAGGTCATTTACCTCTTTTTTAGTCCATTTATAACCTCTTTGGTAAGATGGTATAAAAAATGAAAATTGATTTAATTCACTTATTGTTTTTAACTCAAGTTTGTTTTCCATTTTAATATTTACTCTTCATTTTTTTATATTACCCACAACGCTTGAGCTAAGATTAGTTGCGTTTTGAAATCCGACAGGATTTCCAAATGCGCTCTAAGTTAGTAAATTTAG
>CANKUU010000045.1 GCA_947486785.1 uncultured Flavobacteriaceae bacterium
AAGAAGTTGAATTATATAAAAGGTATCTTGAGTTACTTTTTAGGTATGATTACCTTTATGATAGCAATTGTAATAATAGGAATTGTTATCGGAAAAATAATTTAAGAAATAACAGCAGCTAACATTGTATAAAAATAATAGCGGTTTTATCGCTAAAACGAAAGTGAATTTTATAAATCAAACGAAAGTAACTAACCGAAAAGTAAGTGTATAAAAATCCGCTACTATTCTTATACGTTACCGTTACCCAACATTAAGAACCACTCTAACATTAAAAAAATATGATTAATAATCTTTTCGAGTTTTATAATAATGAGTTGACTTTTTATTCACAAGTGACAAAAGAGAATAAGACAATTTCTAATTTAATACTCATTATTGGAATAATTAGTTTCATCCTTTTTTGGTATTTTTTCATTTCTCAAAATCAATATTTATGGGCTATTTGTGGAATAATTGTATTTGCTATAATGTTCTACATATTAATTTGGTTAAATGGAAAAACGATAAAACGTAAATTTCCTGAAATGTATATTTCTCCTTTAAAATGGAATTCTAATAAATTTAACGAATTATTTATCAAAAAAATTAGTGCTAGAATAAAAAATGAAACAGAGCAAAATTTAGACTTAATTCAAAAGCAAATAAAAGAAAACGCTGAAAAGGAAAAAACATCTTCTGTTATAATATTTACAACATTTGGAGCATTATTCATTCCATTATGGAGTACTTATATAGCTGGATTAATGGGTATATTCAAAGAAGATTTAAAATTTTTGACTATTAATTTTATTGTTATAACATTACTAATATTGACCTTATCTTTTTTTAGTCATTCACTGATTGAACTAAGAGATAATTTATTAACAAATCATAAAAAATGGAATGGACTGAATGATTTAATAACTGAATATCGAATTAGAAAAAACGTTGGGTAACACCGTGTATAATTAATTGCTACTAAGAGCGTACCTTTGAATTCCTGCGGAATTCAAACTATTTGCGTACTTGATATTTAATCGCTAAATTCAAGCAACTAACCATACACAAACACGTTGCCATTAATATCGAGCCACCTACCAAATTGAAAATGTTTGGCGCTTCCCTAATCCAAAAGTTAATAGAAAATATTGTTCAAAATTGTTTTAATTCTGACTCAAAGTATGAACTGAAAAATGCCAATCTCAGTTGTTAAATAAAATGACCTAATTCTTGACTTTTACGGAAGGAATAATCGATTGCGGAATCCGTAACGGGTAAAAAAGCTTTCTTAGCAATTCGCACGCAGTACGCAAGCTGTACGATAGCTTCTCCCTAACGCGGGGTGCGCTTGCGTAAAACAACACTCAAAAAACTATCTACCATCTTAAGTACACCAAAAAATACTAATGGCAACAAAAGCTAAAATTAATTGCTTGGGATTTTCCGTAGGAAAATCTAAGCTAAATTTACTAACTTAGAGCGCGTTGGGAAATCCTGTCGGATTTCAAAACGCAACTAATCTTAGCTCAAGCGTTAGCCATAATTATGAAAAAAATTAAGTCAGGAATCACTATTTTACTTTTCATTTTTAGCCTTTCAGTTTTTGCTCAGAACTCAATAGAAGGAATTATAAAAGACGCGGAGACCGAAAAACCAATCCCATACGTGAATATCGGTATTGTTAAAAAGGACAAGGGTACGGTCTCAACCGAAGAAGGCAAATTTGAATTCGAAATTCCGTCGAAATTAATGAACGACACTATAAAATTATCCTCACTTGGCTATCAACCAAAATCAATGCTCGCCAAGGAATTTGCAGCAATTTTGAAAGAAAGTCCAATAATTAAACTTGTACCTGTAATTACGGAATTGGACGAAGTTGTAGTTACCAACAAAAAACTAAAAGAAAAAATTGTCGGTAATAAAACCAAATCGAAAAAAATGAAGGGCGCATTTAGTTACGCTGTAGCTGGAAACGAAGTTGGAATAAAAGTTAAAATAAAGGACAGCCCAACTTACATTGAAAAATTCCACGCTAATGTTGTATCAAACACAAGTGAAAAAGTGAAGTTCCGAATGAATTTCTACAACATAAAAAACGGTCTGCCTAACCAGAAAATAGTAAAGGAGAACATAATATTCTCAATTAACGTAAAAGAAGGGCAATTTACTTTAAACCTTGAGGAATACGACATAGTTGTGGAAGAAGATTTCTATTGTACAATTGAATTGTTAGAAAATCAAAAACAGGAGGAGGAAGTATTTTTTTCAGCGGGGTTATTAGGAAATACTATGGCGTACAGATATACCAGCCAAGGAGAATGGACAAAATCCAGTACGGTTGGAATTGGATTTAACTGCACAGTAAAGTATTGATTGAGAGCAAACACTATTTGCTAGGATAATGTTCCACGCATCTAGAACTCTTTTCTAAAAAAACATTTTCGATAATCTCTAAAAACCAAATATTGCAGAAATATTTTAGCTTTTTAATGTTATTGACAACATTGTTAGGGTTTAGCCAAGAACAAACAAAGTTATTAAAAGGCAAGGTTAAAAGTCTTAACAATGATGTTTCCGATGTATTGATTGTTAATCTAAATTCTAAAAAATCAACAATTACGGATTCGTTAGGTCTATTTAAAATTGAGGTGAAATTAAAAGATTCACTTCGTATAACAGCAGTTCAATATTTAACAAAAGAGATTATTATCTCGCAAGAAGTATTCAATAAAAATTCAGTTGTCGTAAATCTTGTCGATAATGTTATTGACCTCGAAGAAGTAACGGTTACTCCGTACAATCTTACTGGTAAAATCGATTTAGACCTTAAAAGACTTGCTATCAATCCTGCCATCACTTCTTCAACTTTGGATTTACCCAATGCGGATATAGAAAAAATGACCCAAAGTGAACGACTACTCATTGAGGCTGACAGAGGAAATTATGTTAATTATTATGGAATAGCCCTAACCATAAACACACATAAAATAATGAATAGACTTTCGGGGAGAACCAAGGCATTTGAAGAAATGGTTATCCGCGATGAAAAAATGAAACTGGAGAAAGAAATCATTGCCAAGTTTTCAAAAAAATCAATATCTAAAGGTTTCGATATTCCTGAAACTAAAATAGACAGATTTCTGACTTATTGCCTACTTCAAGATGACTTTTTAGAATTATCGAAAAGAAATACAACGGAGGTATGGGAATATTTAAAAAATAAAAGTGTTGAATTCAGCCAAATTAACGGATTATAGCAAAAATTAGGAGCATGTAAACAATAATTGCGAAAATAACTATGGCTAACAATGCCTAAACGTAATGCGGGGTTTTGGGCTAAATCGAAAGGTCTGTGTATATTTATGATGTCGCTAAATCTTTTGGATTTAGCTTTGGACAAAAAAAGAAAAAGCAAAACCAAAAGCTTTAGCTTCGTGCGCAGACGGAAACGAAAAGTTTCCTTGCCTCCGCACTACGCTTAGCCTAACCGTTGCCATTAATATCGAGCCACCTATCAAATTTCGAATTTTAGGTGCTACTCTACGCCAAAAGTTAATATAAAATATTGTTCAAAATTGTTTTAATTCTGACTCAAAATACCAACTGAAAAATGCCAATCTCAGTTGTTAAATAAAATGACCCAATCCTTGACTTTTACGGAGAGAATAATTGTTTGCGGAAATAGTAACGGGTAAAAAAGCTTTCTTAGCAATTCGCAAGCAGTACGTAAGGCGCACGATAGCTTCTCCCTAACGCGGGGTGCGCTTGCGTAAAACAACACTCAAAAAAACTATCTACCATCTTCAGTACACCAAAAAATACTAATGGCAACAAAAGCTAAAATTAATTGCTTGGGATTTTCCGCTGGAAAATCTAAGCTAAATTTACTAACTTAGAGCGCGTTGGGAAATCCTGTCGGATTTCAAAACGCAACTAATCTTAGCTCAAGCGTTGCCATTAATATCGAGTCACCTATCAAATTTCGAATTTTAGGCGCTATTCTACTCCAAAAGTTAATAAAAAATATTGTTCTAAATTGTTCTAATTCTGACTCAAAATACGACCTGAAAAATGCCAATCTCAGTTGTTACATAAAATGACCTAATTCTTGACTTTTACGGAAAGAATAATTGTTTGCGAAATCCGTAACGGGTAAAAAAGCTTTCTTAGCAATTCGCAAGCAGTACGCAAGCTGCACGATAGCTTCTCCCTAACGCGGGGTACGCTTGCGTAAAACAACACTTAAAAAAAACCATCTCCCATGTTCAGTACACTAAAAAATACTAATGGCAACAAAAGCTAAAATTAATTGCTTGGGATTTTCCGCTGGAAAATCTAAGCTAAATTTACTAACTTAGAGCGCGATGGGAAATCCTGTCGGATTTCAAAACGCAACTAATCTTAGCTCAAGCGTTAACATCAATTTACTAATTCCGGAAAGTAAAAATTTTACCAAGGTGTATGAATAAAGGACAAAGGAATACACTC
>CANKUU010000046.1 GCA_947486785.1 uncultured Flavobacteriaceae bacterium
TACTAATGGCAACAAAAGCTAAAATTAATTGCTTGGGATTTTCCGTGGGAAAATCTAAGCTAAATTTACTAACTTAGAGCGCGTTGGGAAATCCTGTCGGATTTCAAACGCAACTAATCTTAGCTCAAGCGTTGCCATTAATATCGAGTCACCTATCAAATTTCGAATTTTAGGCGCTTCCCTACTCTAAAAGTAATAGGAAATATATTCTAAATTGTTTTAATTCTGACTCAAAATGCGAACTGAAAAATGCCAATCTCAGTTGTTAAAAAAAATGATCTAACACTTGACTTTTACGGAGGGAATAATTGTTTGCGGAATTGTTACGGGTAAAAAAGCTTTCTTAGCAATTCGCACGCAGTACGTAAGGCGCACGATAGCTTCTCCCTAACGCGGGGTGCGCTTGCGTAAAACAACACTCAAAAAAACCATCTACCATCTTCAGTACACCAAAAAATACTAATGGCAACAAAAGCTAAAATTAATTGCTTGGGATTTTCCGTGGGAAAATCTAAGCTAAATTTACTAACTTAGAGCGCGTTGGGAAATCCTGTCGGATTTCAAACGCAACTAATCTTAGCTCAAGCCGTTGTGGTTTATATTGACCATGATTAATCATTCTTATTAACTTTAAACAACGGAACATGAAGAAAATGAACAAAACCATTGCTCTTGTATTTACAATCCTGCTGCTTGTCAACTGTGAGGTTGAACAATTAGGCAATATACAAGTAGACACTAACCAAGTATCTTTTGACTCCAAAGACCAAAACAAGGTATACGCTTATGATGAAAATGATATACCCGATATTATTTCAACGATAGAAAAAACATCTAAAAGAAGTATTACCAAACTATCGGGGAAAAGTGGAGAGGATAATATTATAGTCGATACGGACAATATAATAGGAATGGTCGATTCGGTTGGTAACACCACCTATGCTTTGAAAATGTATGTAAAAGACGCTCCTAGCAACACATTATATAATCTTTTGGTAGCCCAAAGAGCAGATGGAAGCGAACAACCGCCGACCGTAATGGAGTACATCTATGGGGATGATTATTTTACCGATAGAGCGAACAACAAAAGAAAAGAGGGCGGTTATAAAAAGCAAATCAAGTATTACAGTTTTTCTAATTTTGTAGATGACGCTAATGGAGGCGGTAAATACGCTAAATCTCCTAGGCCGTGCGGACAGTTGAACTATGACCAAAACGAATCTTCAAACAATAGTAGTAGCGGAGCAGGAGCGGCAAGTTCCGGGGGCAGAAGTTTCGGCGATGGGCAATACGGTAATGGCAGTTCCAATAGATACAGCTTCGTAAGTTATTATACAGTTAATTTAATTAGCCATTCGAATGGGAGTGGAGGTGGTACTGCTGAAGCAGGTTATGGCTGTTTCTGTAGCACCGGGTTCGAAGATATCGATGAAGCAGAAAAAAGAGAAACTGCATACGGTAAAAACCGTGACTGTATTGAAGGGGAAATGATGATTCCTATTAATAATTATGATGAAAATGTATTTAATGACTTAACTGGCAAAGCAGATTGTGTATATCAAAAATTAAAGTGGAAAAATGGGGATCTATTCAAAAAAACTATCGCAAAGTTTATTGACGACCCAAAATATAATTTAACATTTCAAAACGGTAATTGCCCAAGAAATGATGAAGCTTGTACTGATGTAAATGATGTAAACAACATTGTAATAACAATTGAAAATACCACTCAAAATTCATTAGGTATAGCCGCTCAAATGCTACATGAAGGTATTCATGCAGAAATGCATCGTTATGTAAGTAGATATAAATCAGGGGTAGAACCAAATAATCGTTCAAGGCTATTACAGCTATATGCTTATTACAAAGGTTTTTCGGAAACCGTGAATAATCCAGCCTATCGTTGGTTAGATGATGCTCATCATGTATATATGATTGAAAATTATGTTAAACCGATAGCTTCAGCCATAAGAGAGATGGATGATAAAAAATATTCACTTGAACATTATATGTCATTTGGCTGGGATGGTTTAAGGGATGCTGGATATGATACCAATAGATTAACTGAATCTCAAAATACAATTAATCAAAATTTGAGAAAAGTAGTAAATGGTAATTTTAATGAAACCTGTAAATAAAATGAAAAATTTATTTTTAACAATCTTAAGTATTTGCTTTTTTGTTAGTAGCTGCGCTCAGGAAAATGAAATAATGAAAGAAGATTATAAAATTATTTCAAAAATAATAGATGAATTTACTTATCCATTAGCCCCACCACCTCTTATTGGAAGTGCTGATACGATTATCCCGAAAGCAAAACTCGATTCACTTTTAAGAATTAAGATGGTAGTGGCTATTGACCCAGCTATGGAAAGCTCAATAAATAAAAAAGGTAGTGATGACATGGCTAAAACATTTGAAAGCATAATCGATACATCTTTACCCTCTAAAATAATTAAAAATATTGATGAGATTTTGAGTGAAAAAGAACATTTAGTAAAATTAGCTGATACTGTTGATTTTAAAGAATCTTACGACTTTGAACAATTTGACGTGCTTTACAACTTTTCTAGAATATGGTACAACAAAGATGAAACAAGAGCTGTTTTTGAAGTAGGAATAAGTCGGAGTAAATTATATGGTTCTTCAATTATAATCTGTTTGGAGAAAATCGATGGAGAGTGGTCAATTATTAAATCAATTCCAACTACTACATGGTAGTGTTTTTCAATCAGAATTGAAAATACAAACCACAACAAAACCTAAACGTAATACGGAGTTTTGGGTTTAAACGGAATGGTTTGCGTATTTTTAGAGTGTCGCTAAATCTTATGGATTTAGCTTTGGAACAAACAAAAAATAAAACTAAACAATAAGCTTTAGCTTCGTACATAGACGGAAACGAAAAGTTCCTTTGCTTCCGCACTACGCATAGCTCAAGCCGTTACCTGCAATTACAAAAATGAGTACATACAAAGAAGTTTTTAGGGAAATAGAAAATTCAAAAGATAAGCGTAAAATATCTAATCTTCTGAATAGTTTAATTGGCAAAAAACCTGAAGAAGAATATATCTCACAAATAATTCAATTAACTGAAAAGGTTTCCGACATTAAATACTCAGCAATCAACTTGCTATCCGATTTCAACTCCGAAAATCTTGAAAATTTTTTTCTTTCAAAAATAGATAATGAATCAAACAAATTAATTATCACAAGACTTATTAGGGGATTAAATCTAAATGGAAAAGAAAAAGCTTTTGAGTTCTTATTAGATTATTTCAAGAAGACAAAAAGCGTTGATATTAAGTCTCAGATTATTCAAACACTCCGAGTAATATATTCTCGAAACGAAATTTGTGTTGAAAACATTGATAGATTAAAGAAAATCATTGGTAATGATTATCCATTTTTTCAAGGATATTGGACAAAGCTAAAACAGGCAAAAAAAATAACGAAAGAAAATTTAGCTTTAGAAAGTAGAAGTCAATTAGAAAAAAACAAACTTAATTTAATTTATAGAGAAAGTGAGGCATATGATATCCATATAAGGATTGAAAAAATGAAAAAGGATTTTATAAGATATATCAATGTTTACTGCATTTGTAAAAATCATCAATCTTCATTTTCTGAACTATACACTACTAATGAATTTTATATATCAGAAAACATACAATTTAACGACTTATTTGAGGGTACAAAAGTTATGCGTCCAGATGAGAAGAGTATGGATATTATAGATTTACTACAAAATAATTTGTTGCCGAAATTATTGAGACGAGTTGAGCTATTTGAACATTTAGGTCAGATGAAATATTCAGACTTTATCAAAAATGAAAATGAAATATGTAAAACATTATTCGGAGGAACTTCCGACTTTATGATATCTCACTTACTTACACAGTATTTTGATGTTTTTAGAAACAATAATGATAAATCTCAATACTCAAGTTTAGTAATTCAAAAGTGGGAAAATACTGGAAGAGAAAGCTTTGCGATTATTGATTATCTAGAAAAACAAAAAGCAGGTAACAATGTATAAAAAACATAGGGCGGTTTAGGCTTTCCGAAAAGTCTGTGTTTATTTATCAAGTCGCCAAATATAAAATTTGGCATTTTCAACAAAAAAGATAAAAGCAAAATATTATATTTGGCTAAGTATCAAACCGAAACGTATCGCTTATCTTCTGCCCTACGTTTCTTATACTAACCGTTAACATCAATTTACTAATTCCGGAAAGTAAAAATTTTACCAAGGTGTATGAATAAAGGACAAAGGAATACACTC
>CANKUU010000047.1 GCA_947486785.1 uncultured Flavobacteriaceae bacterium
ATGGCAACAAAAGCTAAAATTAATTGCTTGGGATTTTCCGTGGGAAAATCTAAGCTAAATTTACTAACTTAGAGCACGTTGAGAAATCCTGTCGGATTTCAAACGCAACTAATCTTAGCTCAAGCCGTTGTAGGTTATTAAAAATCAGAACTAATGGAAAAATATATTAATAATTTTGAATTTACTATTTCAAACAATTCTGAAACAAAAGAAAAGTTAACATCTTATTTTAAATCTTATGATTTTGAACAAGAAAAAGACGAAAATGAGAATCTTCTTTTTGTAAAGAAATGGTCTATATTAAATGGTTGGAAATTTAATCCTTTGAATTGGGAAACAAAAATTGACATAAAACTCACTAAAAACAATAAAGTTATTATCAATCATATCGTGCATAGTAATGGATTTTTGACACCAATTGCGTTTAAATCTTTATTTGAAAAATTCTTATTGAATCTTGAACAGTTTGTGGAATTTGATATAAAACATAAGCCTAATAATATTCAAGAAATAAAATTAGCAAAAGAAAAAGTATTTAAATATCACGGAATATTGATTCTCGGAATTGTAGTTGGAATGTTTTTAGGAATTATAATCAGCAATGCAACTGGAATTAAATTATTAGGAACTGTAGGAATTATAGTTGGAGCTATTGCAACTGAAAAAATAATGAATAAATATTTGGAAAATAATAACAACCTACAACACCGTATATAATTTATTGCTGGTTCTAACCTACTTACGAAAATCATCACGAATTTTCTATTCGGTTTTTTTGTGCTAAATTATGCGTTAAACCACGCAACAAACCATATACAAACACGTTAGGCACAATTAAAGAGCCTTGTATGCACTTGTAATTACATCTTTCATTTCATCTACCATTTTATTTTCATCATCTTTAAAAAGTTTGACAATTAACCACAGTAGAAAATTAGCACTTACAATCACAAACCGTTGTCTTAGATTTGGATTTTCCATTTTGATATAAACACTTTTTAAATCTTTCATAATTAACTGTGCCTAACAATGTATATAGCAAATAGCCGTGTCAGGCATTTTAGAAACTATCTGCTCGTTATTAAATTCTATCTCTTTGTTCATCGTTCGTGTTCGGCTACTTGCCATATACTCAACATTAGCAAAAATGTTAACTCAAAGATTTATTAACTTTAAACCATAAACATGAAACATTTATCACGCTTACGGTCATTTATCATCGCAGGAACTGCAGTAGTTGCACTTTCCTGCCAAAACGAGGATTTGACCAGTCCTATTGAAGAACCAAATACTAATACCCAAATCAATTTAGATGCGGTTAAAACTGGAAAGAATCTCGATGTTCCATATACTGTCGAAAATATGGACAAGGCTTTTAAACAAGTACTCATACATTTGGACAAAAAATCACCTTACGGAAAAAGTGAGTTTGCCTCAAAGAGCAATTTCGCCTTAAAGTCAGCTTCTGCTAAGAATATAGAGATAGTTCCCTCTCACTATTACTACAGATTTCTCCCCAAGGACAATATTCAATACAACACTCTTATAAATGACACTATCCTAGATGTTACAAATATTCCCATGCACTTGGAAATATTGGAAAGCGGAGAAATTTATGACGACCCCGATATTAATGGGGATGAAACAGGAGAAGCCTTTGGATGGCAATATTCTGTGCTACCCTATAACTACTCCTTTCCAAAAGAAATCGAGCATGAACTTTTAGAGGATATGTACTTCGCTCCCGAAATTAATGAAGATGATTCATTGGCAAAAGGAGAAAGTAAGGTTAAAACAACTAGAAATAAAACAACGGAGGACTTATTCACAGTAGATGAGAACGGCGAAATTTTTGAATATTTGGAACTGGAAGCTCTTAAGCTGACCAACAACCTTGACGAGGAAGAATTGGCTATTTTACGTTTTTATATTCCAGATGACAATAGCGGGAACACCTTTACTTTTGAAGAGGCATCAAGCAAAGGGTTTCAAATGCCAGAACTTACCCTAGATTACGATTCGGTAACCGAGCTCTTGAATATGGAGAATTTTGGAACAACTAAAAACAGTTCAGGTCTAACCGCAAGAAGACGTAAATGGTCCCCAAGCGGAAAAATAACGGTGCGTGATGATGTCCTTAATAGCGATCTACCAGTAACGGGCGCACACGTAAAAGTGCGTAAATGGGGGTTTTTGGTCATAAAAAAAGCATATACCGATAATAATGGTAAATTTATAACTAGTAGTACACGCACGAAAAGGGTTAAATATGCCGTGTATTTTGAAAATGATAACCGTAAATTCAGAATTAAGGCTGGAAATATTTTTGTAAACGCTAAACATATTGGGCATACCACCTACAAGCGTAAGAGTTGGAATCAGAACTTTAGTTATGGTAGAAGTAAGTTCTATGCTCAAGTGCATAACGCTACCAACGATTTTTATGACAGGGCGGTAAATAAATTTAGACTACAACACCCTAATTGGAACTGGTTGCGTATTAATGCTCAATACAATAAGGACGCTGGAAGACATCTGGATTTAAACCCAAATGGGGAAATACCATGGGTACCCATTCTCGCCCTTAACGCTGAAATCAAGGTAGGTAGATTGAACAATGCTGGGGGCGAATTAAGAAGTGACCAGATTTACGGTCTTGTAACCCACGAGATGGCCCATGCAAGCCATTACAGATTGGAAAGAGCATTTTTTATAAACCCAAGAGGCGCAGGTTGTACCTTGCAGACCATGGCAGAGAGTTGGGCTGAAAGCGTTGAAACTGTAGTAACCAATGACCGGTATTTGGAGTTAAACCCTAATTATGTTGCAACTAACGCTTTCAATCGTTTTGCAACTGATGACAGAAGATTATATAATTCACTTCGTCAAAATCAGATAGTAGAACATGGCAGCAAACAAGATTACACCCCAATTGTCATTGATTTGGTAGATGATTTCAACCAGAGAGCGGTAATAAGAGCAGCAGTTCCTATAGACCGTGTTAGCGGTTATACATTAAGGCAAATACAAACCTCTTTAGAAAATGCACGAGGCCCACATGGATGGAAAGAAAATTTGATACGCGACCACTTTAATGCTACCTAAGGATTTGTGGAAGAACTTTTTGATGTTTATATGTATGATAACTGTAACTAAATAAAAAACTTATGAAATATATATTTTCACTAGTACTTCTAATCACATTTTATTCTTGTGGTATCGTAAATGATACTACTGATGAAACATTTACTTATACGTTTAAACTTAAAAATGAAACTGGCGTAACTTTAGAAATCACAGGTGGTTTAGATAGAATGTCTAGTCTTGTAAACAATAAAAATTCATTTGAGTGTTCATATGATTCACCTAGTGGTGTTGACCCTAGTTTATGCGGTCAATTTATTCAAATCAAAATCCCAAATTCAAATAATGGTTATAGATGTCATGGAGCAATTTCTGATGTTGAGAACTTATGCTTTATTGAAGACGAAAGGCTTTTCACTACACTAGAAGGAACTGTTTTCACAGAAACTAGCACTAGGGTATATGAATACGTCCTTACACCTGATATTTTGGATAGGTCTTTTGAATTGCCCGATTAGAAAACACTTTTGCTAACAGTGTGTATAAAAAATAGCAGTTAAGAGCCAAACTTAATGTTCGGTTCTCTTCTGCTATTTTATTGTTTAATTGAAAGTAAGAGCTTTTTCAATCTGCTACTTTTAATACACAGAACGTTGTAGTGCATTTGAAATAATGAAAATAAAAAATATCCACATATCTAAATTTAGGTCAGTTGAAAACGGAAAGTTTCATTTTAATCAAATGACAGCTATTGTAGGGCAAAATAATTCAGGTAAATCTGCCCTAATGCGTGCTTTAAATTCCTTCTTTAACCCTGAGATTGAAATCCATCATTTTATTAACGGAACAAACTTATATTCTCCAACAAGAGCAGTTCCAAGAATTACAATTGACTTTGAATCTGTTCCTAACAAGGCTATTTACAATCCTTTTTCTAATAATGGTGAAATATGTATTAAACAGGAGTTCAATAAAAAAAGAAATAAATTAGAATATTCGATAAAAAACAATGGTAACTTTCAAATAGCTAATGAAGATTTTGTAAAAGAACTATTGACTGATGTTCAATTTGTTTTAATTCCTACCGAAAGAGGTGCTCGATATAAAGTGTAGGCTTCCCCTTTTTAGGACACTTTAAAGTTCGACAAATAATTATTATTTAGGTCAGATTTGATGAAGAATT
>CANKUU010000048.1 GCA_947486785.1 uncultured Flavobacteriaceae bacterium
ATCTAAGCTAAATTTACTAACTTAGAGCGCGTTGGGAAATCCTGTCGGATTTCAAAACGCAACTAATCTTAGCTCAACCCGTTGTAAAACATTTGCAAAATGAAAATTAAATATTCAAAAGAGAGATTAAACTCGAATTACAAACTTGGACTATATTTTGTAATAGCTGGGACTGTAATAACAGTAGCTTTTGCAATTTTTAGTGAATCGAATGAATTTCAATTGGACTCCCCTGGAATTGGATTAATTGGAGCGGGAATTTTTTCTTTAATAATTTATTACTACAAAAAGAAAAAACAATACCTGACAATTACAGACGGAGTTCTGACAAAGAATACGCTCATTCCAAAGAATATTAATCTGAACGAAATTAATAGAATTAAAAGGTTTGCAGGAGACTACAAATTGAGAACTAATAAAGCGGAGCTTATAATCGACACGCAAATAATTGATCCAAATTCATTGACTGAATTAAATGCGGAATTGGAAAAAGTAAATGCAGAATGGAATTAAAAACGTTTTACAACAATGGCTATAATTACTACGGGTTTTGGCACTTAACGCCTAGTTTTGGGTATATTTAGAGTGTCCGACAAATCTTTTGGATTTGGCTTTTTAAATAGAAAAAATAAAAACAAACAAAAAGATTCGGCTAATCGCTTAAACGGAAACAAAAGCGCAATTTTATTCCCGTACTAATCATAGCCGAGACCGTTACCAACAAGCTGCAAAAACATATAGCCGAGAATGGCATTTAGAGATGTAAAAAAGGAATTAAACGGAATGGACAAAACTGAAATCGTTAAACTGATTTCGGAGATGTACAAAAAAATACCAGCCGCAAAAACCTATTTGGACGTTTTTGCGACTGGAGAAATCAAACAACTTATAGAGAAATATAAAAAGGAAATCGAAAGATATGTTTATCCAAGTGGACGGAATATGCAGTTGCGTGAAACCGAGGCTCGAAAAATAATACGTACTGTTCAAAAAATGAAAATAACTGAACTTAATGTGGAATTGGAACTACATTATGTAGTCTGTTGCTTGGAGGTTATTGAAGATTTTGGATATTGGGACAACGGTTATTATGTAGCATTGGAGAAAATGTTTTACAATGCTACAAGTGGAATTCACGAGTTGGGTATGGAGGAAAAATATGAAAAGCGCATAATCGGAATTATGCATAAGGCAAGCGAATATGGAATAGAGCTTTCATACTAGTGCGTAAAAAGCCAGTTGGTAACAAAACCTAAACGTAATGCGGACTTTAGGGCAAAACCGAAAGGTCTGTGTATATTTATAAAGTCGCTAAATCTTATGGATTTAGCTTTGGACAGGAAAAAATAAAAACTAAACCAAAAGCTTTAGCTTCGTGCTCAGACGGAAACAAAAGGTTTCCTTACCCCCGCACTACGCTTAGCCCAACCGTTGTACACAATATCGCCACGAAAATGACATTAGACAAATTATTAACTGAATTTTATAAAGAAAATGGAATTCCTGAAAATGGCGGAATTGACAAGGATAGTTTTGAAATGAAAGTATTAGGAATTAATTTAAAACTTCCGAACCCTAAATTTAGAAAAGACGTTATTCACATTCACGATATTCAACATTTGCTGAATAAATGCGATACTTCTTGGAAAGGAGAAGCATTTATTGCTGGCTGGGAAATATCAACTGGATTTTGGAAATATTTTCCTATTTGCATTTTTAGTCTTTGGGCAATGGGATATAGTTTTTGGTTACATCCGAAAGCAGTTTTTAACGGATTTAAAAAAGGATTGAATGATATTGGAATTATTGACTTAAAAATTAGTGAATCTGACTTTATGAAAATGGAATTTGAAGAATTGCAAAGAATCACAAAAAAAGGACAGGTAACCGAAATGGGAATTATTCAATGGATTGAATTCATATTTTGGTGGATAATCAGTCAAATGATTTTTCTTTTTCCATTGATTATAATTGCAATCGGAATAATATTGCTAATAAAATAAAATACTGTGTACAACAATGTATAAAAATAATAAGGGTTAATTGCCAAACCCAAAGGTGGTATATATTAATAAAGTCCGCCAAATTTACAATTTGACGGTTTAAAGAAAAAATAACGGTAAAATTGTAAATTTGGCTAAGTGCTAAACCGAAAAGTAAGTGTATTAAAATCCCTTACTATTCTTATACTGAGCCGTTGGCAGTAATATCCCACTCAACACGTAAAAAACTAATAGTCATCTGAAAGAATACAAAAACCATATTATCGAATCCATTCCTTTTGACAGAAATCCAAAATTTGATATTGTAGTTAAAGATTGGTCACATCAAAAAGAAAAGTTAACCTTAATTGAAAGAATAAAGAACTGTTTCAATTCAAAAAAAGAAAACGATGACCAAGTAAAATATCAGAATACAGTTGAATTAATTGGAATTGACTTTGAAAAATGGAAAAAGCTATACGAATATAATGAGGCAATGAAACTTTATAACGAATTTGATATAAGTTGGTGTATGCTTATTGACAATCTTAATGAACTTCAATTATTCATTAATAAGCATATTTCTAAAAAAAAGATTTCAACTGATTTCAAAAAGGAAGGTTACTTAAGACACTTGAATTATAAACTAATTAACGCTATTTCTTCTGTTTATATATTTTACAATAATGTAATTGGACTAGTAGAAAGAAATTTTGAAAAGGAAACTCTTGATGAAATTAATTCAGTCTTTAACAAAATGTACGATGAATCACAAGCTTATCGCTTCAGTTATCAATTGAGAGGATATGTTAATCATAAAAATTTACCGTTAAATGTTTTAGATTCTGACCTTTCAACCGATGAATTAATTCTAACTCTAAATGCATATAAACTTTTTAATTCAAGCTATAAATGGAATGCAAAGGTCAAAAACGAATTTAAAGATGCTCAAGAAATATCTATAAAGACAATCATTATTAATTTATTCGCTGTCTATTTCAAAAATTATCCAACTATATTAAAAATCATAAAAGGCAAACTAAAACCTTATAATGAAATAATTGAAGAACTAGAATTAAAATTCAACCCTAATCAAACACATACCTTACGAATAATATGGGATTTAGATAACAGAGTTGAGGAAATTAGAAAACAAATGAATCCTTTTAGTCAAGAGGAATTTATTAGAATAATCAAACAGGAAAATTTAAATAATCTTTTAGAAATTAATCTTAATTTAACTACGAATGAGGTTTTTGAAGAAAGATTAGGTTATTCACTATCACCAGACCATTTTCAAATGTTTTATTATGGATTAAGAAATAAGTTTAATGAAAATTAAAATACAACTGCCAACACCATGTATAGTTAATTGCTACAAAGTGCGTACTTTTGAATTCCTGCAGAATTCAAACTATTTGTGTACTTGATATTTAATCGCTAAATTTACGCAACTAACCATACACAAACTCGTTGCCATTAATATCGAGCAACCTCTCAAATTAAGAATGTTAGGCGCCTCCCTACTCCAAAAGTTATAGGAAATATTATTTAAATTTGTTATAATTCTGACTCAAAATACGAACTGAAAAATGCCAATCTCAGTTGTTACATAAAATGACCTAATTCTTGACTTTTAC
>CANKUU010000049.1 GCA_947486785.1 uncultured Flavobacteriaceae bacterium
GTGTATTCCTTTGTCCTTTATTCATACACCTTGGTAAAATTTTTACTTTCCGGAATTAGTAAATTGATGTTAACGGTCTCGTATAACCGTCAGTTACGGGTTAATATGCGTTAATTTTCGTATAAGAACTGGCGTTAGCAATTCCGAGTGGATTCGGACGTAGTCGAATCCGCCGTAATTGCGGTTATACATTGTTGGCAAACGTTTTTTTATTCCATTCAACATTCAATTTTTCCAATTCAGCCTTGAATTTATTTAGAGTTTCAGAGTCGATTATTTTAGTGTCAATTTTTATTTCTGATTTGTCCGATATCAGTATATATTGATTGTCATTTAGAATGATTCTTTTTATTTTGGATAAAGGGATTGACTTTCCGAATGTTTTTCGAGTTTTTATAATTCCATCTCGAATAGTTAGATAATATATTTTTTTATCAAATAAGAAATATAAAAAGTATCCTACTGCACAAATCAATGCTAAATAGTCAAAAGTGTTAGGTGATTCTTTCGTAAATCCATATCCAGCGTAGATTCCCCACAGAATCGCTGAAATTAAACTAATAACATCTCTTTTCTTTTTGTACGGTATTTTCATTTTAAATGTTTGCCAACGTTTAGTATAAGAAACGTAGGGCAGGTGATAAGCACTATCGTTTCGGTTTATTACTTAGCTAAATATAAATATTTTGCTTTTATCTTTTCTATTATAAACGTCAAATTTTATATTTAGCGGACTTTGTTAATATTCACAGACCTTTCGGTATAGTACAATTGCCCTATGTTTTTTATACATTGTTAGCAACTGTTTTACCATATTTTCCACCAAGGTTTTTTAATGATTTCTGTTTTTTCCTCACTTCTTATTAAATGTTCGACTTTAACCTGTTTTACTACTTGGAAATGTCCATCTTCAATATGTAAATCACCCATAGTTTCGGTTGTGAGATTAAACAAGTTTATCATAATGTCTTGCAGTTTTATTTTAGGTAAACTTGACTCAGGACATTTAAAGTCATCTCTATCAGGATGAGTATATAGCCATTCCCATTCTCCATCTCCTAAGTCGTCTTTTTCCTTTTTGCTGTTATTCCAAGCAACTTCTCTTTCTTCCAATTCTCCTTCATCAAGAGTTGTTTCATATGTAAGACTTCTAAATCTTCTGTCAAATTTGTTTTTTCTAATTGTGGCATAACTATATGTTCCTCCACTGTCATATTCTTCGAAAGCGTAAATCAAATCATTTTCAGGCAGTTTACTTAAGATGTCTTGTATTTGGCTAGTGTCTTTAGCGGTAAAAAAACGTTCAGCTAAATCAGAATTTAAAATAGATATAGAATTTTTTGTTTTACCTAAATAAAAACAACCTTCTTTTCTTGAATCACAATAACCTCCTTTTTCTGTTTCCTTGCCAATTATCGATTCTAATAATTTCTTGAGATTGATATTTTCGACATTTTTAGTTCTAATTATTATCCCAGCTCCTGATGCTCCCATTTTTTTGTTTTAATTGTTGCTAACGGCTCCGTATATGAAAAGTAGCGCTGAAAATAAGCTTTCACTTTTCGGATAAACACAAGCCGAATTTTTAAATTTTACTATTTATTTTTTTATTGGAAATCGTCAAATTTAAAAATTTGGCGACTTTCCAAAAATGCCCAAACCTTCGTGTTAGCAATGACTTGCGCTATTTTTTATATACATTGTTGCCAGTAGTTTTTTCTATTCTTTCTATCATATCAGCGTAGAATAAATTCTCAATCACTTTTAATTCTGGAAGTTTTTTATTCTCTGTTAAATATTCGAAAATAGTATTACAGTAGAAATTCAAATATTTTCCAAACTCAAATTCAGAGCGATTTGAAGCTGAAATTAAGATGCTATTCGCTAAAAGTATTGAATTTTTGCGAATATTATTTTTCTTAAATTCAACCATTTTCTCACTTTTGACTATTCTCAAAGCGTCCCAATATCCTTCATCAGCTCTTGGGTGAATGAAAGAAGAGCCTATATCGTAACCTAAACTATAAAGAAATGTGAAATCTATTTCTTTTGCAAATTGTTCAATTTTAGGTTCTATCCACAGATTTTTCTTTTCTTTGAGAGCTTGATACTTTTTGACTTGTTCCTTACTATCAACTAAATATTCTTTTGTTTTCGGCCCATTAAATTCCGAACTACTTCGCATCTTATTCCTCGATTCAAAAGTTTTGATGTAAGACCAATCTTTAAATGCTTGGTACAAATTAGTTTGGTTTAAATATTCGAGATAAAAATATCTCTCAATCAATAGTCTATATAACGCTATTGATTCTCCTTCTTGCTCTTCGTTTAGCAAAATTGAAATGCTATTCACTAAAGAATGTGCTTTAGCTATAAAATTTCTTAAAATTTGATTTTTTGTATTTAAATTGCTCTGCTCAAAAGATAATATAACAAATTTACATACTCTTTTAAAAGACTCTGTCAGTTCATAAAGTTCGTCATTTTTATCTACTGACATTTTTTTTAAATTACTGGCAACGTTAAATATATGGCAAGTTGGGCAGAAAATAAGCGATTACTTTCGGTTTAGCCCCAAGCCAAATCTTTTTTATTTTATTTTAATTTTTCTTTTTTAATACCAAATCAAAAGATTTGGCGACTTTTCAAAATAGACAGCAACCTTTTGATTAAACACTAACCGCCCTATTTGCTATATATAGTGTTGTAGTGCGTTTTCTTACATCTTCTCTAAAATCCAGCTCGGGGAAAGTTTCATAAACCAAACGATTAACCTCCATCTTTTGGTTATATAAACTTTCTTTTTCTGTCTTACAATCGCTGAATATATTTGATTTGATGCTTTTTTTACAGAAGCTACCCAAAATAATCCATCTCCTTTTGCCATTGGTGTGTCAACAAAGCCAGGTTGAACATCAGTAATTTGTATATCTAACTTTTCATTCTTAGCAATACATCTTAGAGCTTCGAGGTAATTTGCTTGAAATGCTTTTGACGCACTATAAGAGGGACAGTAGCGATTTCCTCTTAAAGAAGCTATAGATGAAATTCCAACAAGATGACCATATCCTTGTTTTTTGAATTTTGAAAACACAAACTCATAAACTTTGGCAATTCCGCTTACATTAGTTTGGATAACTTTATTTTCAATTTCCCAATTTAATTCTTGATTCAATTCAGAAACTCCAGAAGAAACAATAACTAAATCAACAGTTTTTAATTGACTAAAAAGTAAATTCATTTTCTCGTCTGAATTATCGATTTCAGTTATATCGTGTTCTTGAATTAGAATTTGGTTTTTAGATTTTTCTTGTATTTCTTTTAATAATTTCGTTCTGCGTCCAGTTATTCCAACAATCCAGTTATTATCAATAAGTATTTCAGCTAAACCTCTTCCAATTCCTGAAGTTCCTCCAATAATAATGGCTTTTTTCATTTAGTTTTTAAAATTTGGGATGATTTTTTGTAATGCACTACAACGCTTGAGCTAAGATTAGTTGCGTTTTGAAATCCGACAGGATTTCAAAATGTGCTCTAAGTTAGTAAATTTAGCTTAGATTTTCCCACGGAAAATCCCAAGCAATTAATTTTAGCTTTTGTTGCCATTA
>CANKUU010000050.1 GCA_947486785.1 uncultured Flavobacteriaceae bacterium
TGAACAAACAACTAAAAAAAGTATTGGCTTTACAAGTCTTTTTCTATCTTCCAGAATGAACTCCTTAACAGCATTTCTAGGTCTTATTATTAATTCTTTAATCGTGTAAAGTATTCCTTTATCAAAGTTTAGAATACTTCCTATTTCGGTTGTAATATATTTTCGGTCAATTCGTTTAAGTGAATTTGGAATACCGCAGTTCGGGCAATAATTTTGAGTTATTTCAGTTTTACAGTTTTTACAGAAATCCACAATTCTTATTTTAAGTTTCGTTCTTTCAAAAGGCTTTCAATTTCTATTTTTTGGTATTTGTTCTTGTTTGCCAATTTATAAACTGCATACAAAATAATTATACCAAAAAAGTAACTAAAATTATCTGCTGTAATGCTGTAAATTAGAATACCAATTAAAACCCCAATTAAAGTTGCATCAATAATTTGGGTAGATTTTATTTTTTTATACTCCTTTAATAATTCTTCGTCAGTTAATTCTTTTATCTGTTTTTTGTTCATTTGTATTTCGTCTGGTCTAATTGCAGCTAACGGACCCTTATATGCGTCGTATATGCGAGGAACGAGCAAATATGATCGTCATATATAATGTTAGCTGTAGTGCTTCTATTTTTCAAATGTCTTTCTTGATACTTCTTTACCA
The DNA here is from genome assembly GCA_947486785.1 of uncultured Flavobacteriaceae bacterium. GTDB lineage: Bacteria > Bacteroidota > Bacteroidia > Flavobacteriales > Flavobacteriaceae > Maribacter_C. The sequence goes on from CANKUU010000050.1 coordinate 655, forward strand.
AGATTATATAAAATCTCTTCAGTGATTTTTTCATCATTATCGTAAACTTTAGTTACTCCATGTGCTTTTCCTTCAAACATTTCTTGAAATAGTGTTATCTTGTTATTATTGAAAGTATATTGCTTTCCATGTCTTTTGTAATTCTTGTATTCCTGCTCTTTTCTAGTAATCGAGTTTTTGAAGTAAGAATTTTCATATATATACAATCCCGTTCCATCTTTCAATATTTGAGTCCCATCTTCTTTCCAACAACTTTGTATTTTTCTATTCTTCTTTGATGTTTGAACTATTATTGATTTTGGATTCCCGTTTTGAAAATATTTTGAATGCAATATATCATTGTTCACCTTTGACTTAAGCACTGATGATTTTCTATTTCCGTTTTCATAATATTCGATTGTTTCACCAGTTTGTTCGCCATTATTGTAAAATATTTCATCTTTCAAATTGCCATTTTCGAAATAGCTTTTGAAAGTTCCATGAACTATTCCTTTTGAAAACGGAATAATTACTTTGGTTTTATTGTCGCCATAGAATGATTTAGATTCTATTGAAAGTTTTGAATTTATAGGATTGCAAAATTGATTATTGCAAAATTCACTTGGATTTTTACGAGTATAATTCTCCAACATTTTCATTGTTATTTCATTTAGCTTGTAATACTCACTATCCAGTTCATCAAAATCTTTTATTTCTTTGTATAAGTCGCTAAAGGCTTGCATTCCTCCTTGTTTGGCATCATCTAGCTTATCTTGCTCTTTTAGGTATAACTCATATGACCTGCTTACAAGATCTGACATATTGCTGTCTTTTATGTACTGCATCCCTTTTACAATTGTTGGCACATACTTTCCATAATCATTGTAATAGAATTGAGTAAAACCGCCATTCGGAACTTGGATCTCTAAAAACGACCAATAATAAACTGCCTTTTGACCGAAGGAGAGTATTTGCCCATTAGTTTTTTCAACAGCTTCATGTGATATACTGTCCAGAATAAACCAACAAAAGTTGAAGCCAGATAATTTGAAGAAATCTGTTGTATCTAAAATTGGTTTATGATGTTCTGATTCGTCAAATTTCCAATATTGATCGTAATTCATTATTTTCTGTATGTGATTTGTGATTCTAATTTTATCCGCATTACAGCTAACGCTTGAGCTAAGATTAGTTGCTTTTGAAATCCGACAGGATTTCCCAACGCGCCCTAAGTTAGTAAATTTAGCTTAGATTTTCCGTGGGAAAATCCCAAGCAATTAATTTTAGCTTTTGTTGCCATTAGTATTTTTTGGTGTACTGAAGATGGTAGATGGTTTTTTTGAGTGTTGTTTTACGCAAGCGCACCCCGCGTTAGGGAGAAGCTATCGTGCGCCTTACGTACTGCGTGCGAATTGCTAAGAAAGCTTTTTTACCCGTAGCAATTCCGCAAACAATTATTCCTTCCGTAAAAGTCAAGCATTAGGTCATTTTATTTAACAACTGAGATTGGCATTTTTCAGTTCGTATTTTGAGTCAGAATTAGAACAATTTAGAACAATATTTTTTATAACCTTTGGAGTAGGGAAGCGCCTAACATTTTCAATTTGGTAGGTGGCTCGATATTAATGGCAACGGTTTAGCTATGAACAGTACGGGAGTAAACTAGCGTTTGCTTTCCGCCACGCACATAGCGTAATCTTTTGGTTTTGTTTTATTTTTTTCTTGTCCAAAGCGAAATCCCAAAGATTTCGCGACATTATAAATATACGCAGACCTTAGCGTTTAAAACCTAAGCCCGTATTGTTTATAGGTTTTGTTGTCATTAGTTTTTTCCGTTCGAGTTAGTTTTCTTATCGAGTAAAAATTCCATTTCCGTAAACTTGCTAAAAAATCCATCAACACACCGATTGCGTTTGAGTAAAGTCCAATTGTAAAGTTAGGATACAATTAAAACCATTACAAGGGTTAGAATCCCAATTATGGTGGTTAAAATTCCCGTGGTTTTTGATTTGGTCCATCCAGATAGCGCAATAAGTGTAGAGAGGGCGATTATCCCAATCATGAATGTTACTCCTCCAATTATTCTTGCAGTATGAAATTTGCTTTCCTCTATTTCTAAGGGATAGCCTTTGGTTGTCATCATCAAAATTGTTGTCATTGAAAACACTGAAATAAGGAAACTGCTTGCAGCAATGGTTGCCGTTATTTGCAGATATTTTGAAATTCGATTATTCGTATCTGAAACAATTAAATTAGCAATAAAAGCGATAGAGAAACCTGCTAATAATGCACTTATGAGGATGAAATGATTTGCAAGTTCATTCCAATATTCTGGGGTCATTTCAATCATAAATCGTACTGTTTTTTGAATTTCAAATGCTACTAAAATTTTTTTCAAAATTAATGACAACGGCTTGAGCTAAAATTAGTTGCGTTTTGAAATCCGACAGGATTTCCAAATGCGCTCTAAGTTAGTAAATTTA
>CANKUU010000051.1 GCA_947486785.1 uncultured Flavobacteriaceae bacterium
TTAGATTTTCCAGCGGAAAATCCCAAGCAATTAATTTTAGCTTTTGTTGCCATTAGTATTTTTTGGTGTACTGAAGATGGTAGATAGTTTTTTTGAGTGTTGTTTTACGCAAGCGCACCCCGCGTTAGGGAGAAGCTATCGTACAGCTTGCGTAATGCATGCGAATTGCTGAGAAAGCTTTTTTACCCGTTACTATTTCCGCAAACAATTATTCTCTCCGTAAAAGTCAAGAATTAGGTCATTTTATGTAACAACTGAGATTGGCATTTTTCAGTTTGTATTTTCAGTCAGAATTAGAACAATTTTGACCAATATTTCCTATAACTTTTGGAGTAGGGAAGCGCTTAACATTCGTAATTTGGTAGGTGGCTCGATATTAATGGCAACGGTTTTGTGTATGATTAGTTGCGTGTTTTAAGCACGGAATTTAGTAAATAAAAACTATATTTGAAGTCTGCGATAACTTTCGTAAATATTTAATAAACAAGCAATTAATTATACACGTTGTTGTGTTTTCGTACTTTTTTTCGTTCAGTTTGTAGCGTTGGCAAAGACATACTCTTTTGCAATTTTTGGCTTGTGTGTTGGCTGAAGCGAATTGCAAATGTGTATGGCTTTTAGCGTTGGCTTATACACATAATTTTATCAGTTTACAGTCAATTAATTTTGCAGGATTATTTGGATTTTTTATTTGCTTATCTTCAATACTAAATCCTTTTTCAGTTATTCCTTCAAGTTTATTCTTACTTTCATTCGGAAAGCTATTATATTTCTCTACTGGAATTATGCAAACTAATTCAAAGTCTTTGTCAGTTGGTTCGTGTAAATAATTGAATACTTTTCTTGGGTTTTCAATTTGCCACATTCCTCTAATTCTCAAGTTGGTTATTCCTAATGGGTCAACTTGATTAACTCTGCCTAATTCTTTTGTATCTGCAAAAACAACGTCAGGAATAGTTTTTATTCCATCTGAAATGGTTGTTTTTATTCTTTGATAAGTTTCGTGTTTTGCTGCATAAGAACTTCCATAAACCATCCATAAAGACTTAATGTTTGTGTCAGATGTGTGTCCAACGCAATAAATTAAATCTTTTACTGTCCATTCTTCACAATCTCTACATTCACTTGTTATCATCGGACTTGTATGCCTTAAATCAGTTTTAGGATAACTACTATTTAAAGCCAAACTACTGTTTGCACTTTGAGTTTTCTTAACCTCAATAGCATCTCCACCTTTTATCATAATATCTGGTGGATTGTTTTGAGAACCTAACCAAGAAAACTCTTCATTATAAGTTTTTAATCGGCTTTGTTCGTCATCAGAATCAAAGGTGTCAGCAAAAGCATCTTTAATGTAGTTTTCAAGAGCTTCTCCCATACTATTTGCTCTATTTCTACCTGAATAAAATTCTCTGATAGCAAAATTCTTATGATTGACAATATTGTAAATTGCCTCTAAAATATTTGTCATATTGCAATTGCTTCTTTTAATTTTTGAGTCTTTTTAACTGCTTTATTCGTTTTTTCGTTAGCTTTAAGTTGTTCCATAATACTATTTGCTAAAAACTTTGCTAAATTAACAGGAACAGCATTTCCAATCATTTTGTAACCTGCTGCGACTTTCTTATAATGGAAAATAAAGTCATTCGGAAAAGTTTGAATTCTTGCACATTCTCTTACACTTAATCTTCTGTACAGATGTTCTTTTCCTGGAACAAAAATTCTCTTATTCTTTTCTATGAATTTCATTTTTGGTGCTTGCGGATGAATAGGTGCGTGTCTTCCACCTGCTTGAATTGTATAAGATTGTTCATCCCAACTTCTTACTCTGTTTCTTGACATAAAAATTGTAGAAAAACTTCCAATCATATATTCGTGATTTGGAACTACACAATTGTCTCCATTGGTATTGTTATATTCTAAAGCTGGTAAAACACCTTCTTGCAAATCAGATATAACATCTTCAAGCGGTATTTTTGGAAAAGTTTCAGTTGGGAATTGATATTTAAAATTCAAGTCTTTTCTAATTCCAATAAAGAAAACTCTTTTTCGGTCTTGTGGAACATTATAATCAGATGCGTTAAGCATTTGAAAAGAAAGTTCATAACCAATTCCTGCGTTTCTAAAAAGTTCTTTAATTCCTTCTAAAGCTTCTGTGTGTTTAGAAATCAGCATTCCACTAACATTTTCTGCTAAAAAGAATTTTGGTTGTTTAGCTTCTAATATTCTTATGAAGTCATAAAATAATTGACCTCTTTTATCTTTAATACCTCTTGCTGCTCCAGCTTCACTCCAACTTTGGCAAGGTGGACCTCCAATTATTCCATCGCATTCTGGAACTTCATCAGCTGGGATATTTACAATACTTCTTTTGTCAAGTATCGTGTTTGGATGATTTTTCTCATAAGTTTCCCAAATTTCTTTGTCATATTCGTTTGCCCAAATAACATTAAAACCAGCTTGCTGAAAGCCTAAATCAAGTCCGCCAGCTCCTGCGAAGAAAGATACTATTTTCATATTTTATTGTGTTTGAAGTGATTTATTAAGTGTTCTGCGATATTCTGCTTTTTCCTCTGCAACCTGTAAAAGCTGTTTTGTGCAATTTGTCTCGTAAATATGCTTTCCAATTTGGTCAGTCACATATTCATTCCGCAATTCTGTAAGATTCAGTTTGAAGATTTTCGCAAGTTTTGGTAAGCGTTTTTCGTCAAAATCTCGCTTTCCATTTTCGATTTTACTCAAATTTGCAGAGTCTAAATTTAGTTTAGCTGCAAGTTGAGTTAAAGTCAATTCGTTTTCGTTTCGTAAAAGTCGGATGTATTCTCCAAATGTGGTTTTCATAAGACTTGTCATTTTTTGACAAATCTAAATATTTTAATTGGAATATTCAATTCGAGCATTGGGAAATTTTAGCTCTTTTGGTTTTTTAAGCGGTGGAATTTAGACTTGGCAAAAACCAAAAGTGCTAAAATATGCGGCTGGGTCAGTATGAAACACAACGGCTTGAGCTAAAATTAGTTGCGTTTTGAAATCCGACAGGATTTCCAAATGCGCTCTAAGTTAGTAAATTTAGCTTAGATTTTCCCACGG
>CANKUU010000052.1 GCA_947486785.1 uncultured Flavobacteriaceae bacterium
GCAAACCCGGTGAACTGAAACATCTAAGTAGCCGGAGGAAGAGAAAACAAAAGTGATTCCGATAGTAGCGGCGAGCGAAATTGGATTAGTCCAAACCGTTGTTGTTTCGGCAATAACGGGGTTGTAGGACCACGACATTCGAGTTGTAATGAACTAGAAGGCTTTGGAAAGAGCTGCCATAGACGGTGATAGCCCGGTATAGGTAAAGAGCAATAAGATAGTGGTATCCTGAGTAGTGCGGGGCACGTGAAACCCTGTATGAATCCGGCGGGACCATCCGCCAAGACTAAATACTCCTGAGAGACCGATAGTGAACCAGTACCGTGAGGGAAAGGTGAAAAGAACCCTGAATAAGGGAGTGAAATAGATCCTGAAACCATACGCTTACAAGCGGTCGGAGCCCTTCGGGGTGACGGCGTGCCTTTTGCATAATGAGCCTACGAGTTACTTTTACTAGCAAGGTTAAGGTGTTCAGCACCGGAGCCGTAGCGAAAGCGAGTCTGAATAGGGCGCCATAGTTAGTAGTAGTAGACGCGAAACCGTGCGATCTACCCATGGGCAGGTTGAAGCTGTGGTAACACATAGTGGAGGACCGAACCCGTTGACGTTGAAAAGTCTTGGGATGACCTGTGGGTAGGGGTGAAAGGCCAATCAAGCTCGGAAATAGCTCGTACTCCCCGAAATGCATTTAGGTGCAGCGTGTAGATAGTTTTATAGAGGTAGAGCTACTGATTGGATGCGGGGGCTTCACCGCCTACCAATTCCTGACAAACTCCGAATGCTATAAAATGTTTCTGCGCAGTGAGGGCATGGGTGCTAAGGTCCATGTCCGAGAGGGAAAGAACCCAGACCATCGGCTAAGGTCCCAAAGTGTGTGCTAAGTTGACAAAACGCGGTGGAATTGCATAGACAGCCAGGATGTTGGCTTGGAAGCAGCCATTCATTTAAAGAGTGCGTAACAGCTCACTGGTCGAGCGATTCCGCATGGATAATGATCGGGCATAAGCACACCACCGAAGCTATGGCTTCTATTAATAGAGGGGTAGGGGAGCATTGTAGTGCCGTTGAAGGTGTACCTGCGAGGGATGCTGGAGGAGCTACAAACGAAAATGTAGGCATAAGTAACGATAATGCGGGCGAGAAACCCGCACGCCGAAAGACCAAGGTTTCCCCAGCTATGCTAATCAGCTGGGGGTCAGTCGGGACCTAACGCGTACCCGAAAGGGGAAGTGGATGGACAACAGATTAATATTTCTGTACCTGCTCACGCTAAAAGTGACGGAGGCGAGAATTTGGTGCGCACAGACGGAATTGTGCGTTGAAGCGAGTGGTAACACCGCGATAGTACAGTAAGACTACGGTCAAGCTGATAATCCAGAGTATCGACTTCCAAGAAAAGCGAGTGAAGCAGCCCGTACCGTAAACCGACACAGGTGGTTGGGATGAGTATTCTAAGGCGCTCGAGAGATTCATGGCTAAGGAACTAGGCAAAATAGACCCGTAACTTCGGGAGAAGGGTCGCCCTCCGTAAAGGAGGGCCGCAGTGAAGAGGTCCAGGCGACTGTTTATCAAAAACACAGGGCTCTGCAAAATCGAAAGATGACGTATAGGGCCTGACACCTGCCCGGTGCTGGAAGGTTAAGAGGAGATGTTAGCTTCGGCAAAGCATTGAATTGAAGCCCCAGTAAACGGCGGCCGTAACTATAACGGTCCTAAGGTAGCGAAATTCCTTGTCGGGTAAGTTCCGACCTGCACGAATGGTGCAACGATCTGGACACTGTCTCGGCCATGAGCTCGGTGAAATTGTAGTATCGGTGAAGATGCCGGTTACCCGCAGTGGGACGAAAAGACCCCGTGCACCTTTACTATAGCTTCGTATTGACTTCGGTCAAGCAACGTGTAGGATAGCTGGGAGACTTTGAAGCTGCATCGCTAGGTGTGGTGGAGTCATTGTTGAAATACCAGCCTTTGCTTGTCTGAAGCCTAACTCTCGAAGAGAGAACAGTGCGTGGTGGGTAGTTTGACTGGGGTGGTCGCCTCCAAAAGAGTAACGGAGGCTTCTAAAGGTGCCCTCAATACGGTTGGCAATCGTGTGTAGAGTGCAATGGCACAAGGGCGCTTGACTGAGAGACATACAGGTCGATCAGGTTGGAAACAAGAGCATAGTGATCCGGTGGTTCCGCATGGAAGGGCCATCGCTCAAAGGATAAAAGGTACGCCGGGGATAACAGGCTGATCTCCCCCAAGAGCTCATATCGACGGGGGGGTTTGGCACCTCGATGTCGGCTCGTCACATCCTGGGGCTGGAGAAGGTCCCAAGGGTTGGGCTGTTCGCCCATTAAAGTGGCACGCGAGCTGGGTTCAGAACGTCGTGAGACAGTTCGGTCTCTATCTACTGCGGGCGTTAGAAATTTGAGTGGATCTGACTCTAGTACGAGAGGACCGAGTTGGACTGACCGCTGGTGCACCAGTTGTTCCGCCAGGAGCATCGCTGGGTAGCTATGTCGGGATTGGATAAGCGCTGAAAGCATATAAGCGCGAAACCAGCCACAAGATGAAATTTCTTTAAAGGGCCGTGGGAGATGACCACGTTGATAGGCTATAGGTAGAAGTGTAGTAATACATGCAGCCGAGTAGTACTAATTGCCCGTCAAGCTTGCGCAATCGTTTAGGGCTCTCTTTAGGGAGAGCCCAGACAACCTTTCAAAGAAAGTTTATATTGTAGTATTCTATATTTTATACTTAAAAAAATCATGGTTTATATATTAATTATAAAACCAATATTCAAAACTGTCCCATTATTATGTCATACTAAGGCCTTGCACAGCAAAAAAACTGTTGCTGGTTTAGTA
>CANKUU010000053.1 GCA_947486785.1 uncultured Flavobacteriaceae bacterium
CTAAATTTACTAACTTAGAGCGCATTTGGAAATCCTGTCGGATTTCAAAACGCAACTAATTTTAGCTCAAGCCGTTGCCACACATTTTGAAAAAACATATTACCAACCGAAAAAATATAGAAAATGAGTAAAATAACAATGAATTTAATTGTCGGGATTTTAGCTATGGCTACTGTAATCTATAGCTTTTTTGGCAATATGGAGACAACTGCAAGTATATTAATGTTTGACGTAAATATTTGGATTTATAGATTATTTTGGGCAGTTCTAGCTGCTGGCTGTTTTTACGACCATTCTAGAAAGTCTAATAAAACTATTGAATAGGTTTTGAAAAACAAATTTGAATAGAACAGACTTTTGAGCTAGTTTGCTGACGGATTTCAATATCAAAACGCAAGCATAACGCAAATGGACATTACTCAAACGCAACTGTTGCGGATGGACTTCCAACACGGACGGTATAAATAAGAAAACGTAGGCTGAAACGAAATACTCGGACGGACAAAAACATGTGGCAACAAAACCTATAAACAATACTGGCTTAGGTTTTAAACGCCAAAGTTTGCGTATATTTATGAGGTCGCAAAATCTTTGGGATTTTGCTTTCGCACAAAAAAAGAAAAAACAAAACCAAAAGATTTTGCTATGTGTGTGACGGAAAGCAAACGCTAGTTTGCCCCCGTACTGTTCATAGCTCAACCGTTAGCCATAATTGAAAAAACGAAATATGAAAAAGGAGATTTTTTATTTTTTAGGGAATTGGTATTCTGAAAATATGAGTTTAATTCTTTCTTACCCTGAAAATAAATTTGAATTAACTTTTATTGACGATAATTCTCGGAATTTACAAGGAAATTTCGAAATATATTCTGACTATTTAATTCTAAAAAATAATAATAATTTTTCTTCTATAACTTTTAAAATAATTGAGATGAAAGAAAATACTTTTATTTTAGAAAACCTTTCATTTGATATAGGTTCAAAAACTAATTTTAAAAAAGGATTGTATGAACTCCGCAATATTAAACAATTTGAGTTAGGCGATATGATTGATATTTCTTTACAAGAATTTAAAGAAATGGTTGGAATTGAAGAAATAAATTTAAACAGAGCCTCTGATATCAACGGAAGTCCTACAAAATATTACAGATATTGGAACAATACTGATAGGTTTTGTATATTATTAGAAGAAAAAACTACGAAATATTTAAAGGAAAATCCAAATGAAAAAATAATTGTTTATTCCAAAATCAAAAAAACAGAAAAAGATTTTTATACAAACTTTTTTATTACATTATACAAAGGCTCTATGGAGGAATACAATTACAATCGAGATATGAAAGAAATTCATTATAACGATCGATTTTCAAACTTCGAAGATGATGCATTTAAAAGTGCTTTTGAATCAAATAGAGAGGTGTGGGATAATTATAACCTAAGATAGTATAATCGTGAATAAAATTATCGACGAATTAACAAGCATTATTAAACATAAAAAGTTTGAACAGAAATATTTAATTAAATATAAGGTAGATTATGAATTATCTTCAATGAAATATAGACAAATTTGTAAGATTTGTGAAAACTTAGTAAAAGAAGACTTGCCTTACGATTGTTTATGTAAACCTTCATATTGTGTCAAAAACGAATATGATTTCAAGATAATTCAATTGTACGAAGAATTACAAGAAAATATTGAACAAAATAACTATGGCTAACAACGTATATAAAAAATAGCGAGTTTAGTTCTTAATCAAAGTGAAATTCATATATTTAAAGTCAGTAATAAACCGAAAAGTTAGTGCTTTAAAATCCGCTACTTTTCATATACAAGACCGTTGTACGCAATAAAAATTACTTGCTTAGTTCTTCTTGCAATAACATAGCTAAAGTTACGTCTCTGCTTTGTTTACAAACTTCAATTAATTTATCAGTCTTTGTTTCTCTTGTACCAAACCATTTAATATATTCAGCAAGTGCTTCTTTTAATACTTTTGTTTCGTCCATAATCGTAATTTTAAAAGCGTACAACATTGTATAAAGTTAATACGCTATGATGGTCAGTACTTTAATTCAATCATTTATGCAAAGCGTACTAACCTTATACTTTGCCGTTGTGCATAATTTGAAAAATGAGTCGTCCGAAAATTAAAATAGAAAAAACTACAACTGACAAATCAATGGAAATATTGACTTTTCTATTGATTGTAGGTTCGGGAATTTTAATCGGAGTTTATTACAGCCAATTACCTGAAAAACTTCCAATTCACTTTAATTGGCCTTCAAAGGACAAAAATGGATTTGGGACAAAAGACTTGCTATGGGCAAGTCCAATAATATGTGGAATAATTGGAATCGGAATTTATAAATTGAATCAATATCCGTGGATTTTTAATTATCCATCGGAAATAGATGAAAATAATGCGGAATACAATTACCGACAAGCGACACAAATGCTACGTATTTTAAACTTACTCATAGGATTTCTATGTTTATCAGTGAGTTTAATGTCAGTCTTGGATGGACTTGGAATAGAAAATGGACTTGATAAATTTCTTGGACCTCTTTTTCCAATATTATTGATTGGACTTCCAATTTTATACGTGATAAAAATTTTAATGAATAAAAAAACTATGCACAACAATGGCTATAAGTAATTGCTTGTTCTTGCCTACTTCTGAAAATCCTCGCGGATTTTCAGTTTGGTGTGTACTTGGAGAGTTAATCGCTAAACCACGCAAATACTCATAGCCGAGACCGTTGTAATTAATGGTAAAAAAGCATTTTGGCAGCTTCAAAAACTCGTATTAAATGGTAAAAAAAATAGTGCTGTTT
>CANKUU010000054.1 GCA_947486785.1 uncultured Flavobacteriaceae bacterium
ATATTTACCATAACTTTTGGAGTAGAGAAGCGCCAAACATTTTCAATTTGGTAGGTTGCTCGATATTAATGGCAACGGTTCGGCTATGATTAGTACGGGAGTAAATAAGCGATTACTTTCCGTTTAAGCACTAAGCAAAAACTGTTTGTTTTGTTTTTTCTTTTTTTTAATGAATACAAAATCCAACAAATTTTGCGACCTTATAAATAAACACAAACCTTGGTTCAAAACCCAAAACCCGTATTAATTATAGGCATTGTTGTGGTTTGTATTTCAACTTTCGGATAGGTTTTTTGAAGTGACCACTTGCCAAGACCCTTGTTTTTTTTCTAAACAAATTAAGCTAGTATGCCCTGCCAGTTCGTGGGTGTAAGCCCCAAACTGTATTACTGCTTTATTTAGACTTTCGTTGAATTTAATATTTGACAAAAATAACACGCCTAGCACCTTATATTTCTTTGTGATGTTTTGAATTTTCAAACTTCCATTTGAAACGATTATTGGAATCTTATCTCCATTTATATCCTTTATGTCTACTTTGAGCAATTTTTTTGATTCAAAAATTGATTCTGGATTTGTAAGGATATTTCTAAATTCTATTGATAAATCAATTTCTTTCTTGTACTCAATATTGCCATTTTCTCTAATGACAAGTATATGTTTTTTTTTGTTAATATGTTTGTCACTTGCAATTCTTTTCCTAGGTTTTACTGGAGACAAATCTCCATTAGGTGGTTGAGGAACTGGAAAATTATTTGATTCTTTATTATAAAGTAAATTTATAATTGCAAGACTCTCCTCTTCAAGTTTTATAGAATCGGTTTGACATGATGATTGTAGAGATAACATCACTACTAGAAATATATAGATTATTTTGTTTTTCATTATTATATTTTTTAGTTACAAATTTTGCTGTTGGCATTAACAATTGCTCTGTACGCATAATGTTGAGAGTTTTCTTGAGCCCCAAGAGTATTGTTAGGATCCCAAGCCCTAAGACCATCCCACGCATAACTTTTGTAATAATCTAAAGGGTATTTGTTGTTATCTAACTGTCTTAAGGTTGAAGCAAGTGGATTAATATAGTGTTGAGTCATATATATATGATCGATTGCATTTTTTGCATTATTCTCATTATTGTCAAAAACATCACCATATACTTCTGCATAGTGCTTATAGTATTTAAACACTTCCTTTTTGTCATTAGGATTTATTCCATTTTTATATTGTGCAACATATCGCCATAATTCTGCATGTATAGCTTCGTGTAATATAGTTGCTGCCATGTCAAAATCCATTGCGGTATTATCTTCAATTGTTATATAAACATTACCAGTTGTACTTATTGAATTTCCATTTGTACATGCTGTATTAGTGTCTTCGCAATTACCATTTTGAAGAATAAGATTGTATTTGGGGTCTTTAACGAATTTTCCAATAGTTTTTTTGAAGAGATTCCCATTTTTCGATTTTAATTGTTGATATACGCAATCAGCTTTGCCAGTTAAGTCATTAAATACATGTTCATCATAATTATTAATAGGAATCAGCATTTTGGTATCTTCGATACAATCGCTGTTATTTTTGGACGCGTCATTACGATAGCTTTTTTCTTTAGTATAGTTATCGTCAATTTCAATTTTGGTTTTAGGTTTTGTGCCATTACTACCGCAAAAACAGCCTTCGCCAACTTCGACGTAACCGTTATTTGTCGATGAGGAACCACCTTCTGATATTCCTCGACCAGATGTCGTGTAACCACCATTCGAACTGTACCCAGAACTACCTTCTCCACTGCCTCCGCCAGCAGAACCACTACTTGAGGAACCACCACTCGAAGAGGAACTAGAATTACCATCACGACTAAAGGTTTCCGGGTCTTCCTGCATTTCTCCACAAGGGTCAGGTTCTCCGCTATCATTTTTTGCACTTTGTAAGCCTGAAAAAAAACTATTCAAGCTATAATATTTAATTGTACGCTCATAAGTGCTTTTGAGGTTGCCGTTTTCCAAATCATCAATATACGAAGCGGGTATTTCATATTCCATGACAACAATAGGCAACTCTTCTCCGTTGGTTCTCTCGGTAACTAGAAGGTTATAATTTATTGTAGGTGATGTGCCTTGTAGATACAGTCTGTAGGCGTATGTATGGTTTCCGACGGAATCGGTAACCCCCACAATATTTTCGGTATCTATCCAAAAATTTTCTTCTTTGTCTTTTGATGTGAACGAAGTTCTAGCACTTTTGGAAGCTTTCTCCACTAAGGTTGTAATTTGGGGTATTTCGTCTGATTTTAAAGCAAATACTTCAAAATTAACATTTTTTTCGTTTAAATCTGTGTTAATAAATCCCTCGTTTTCACAATTAAAGGAAATCATGGAAATAAATAACATTAGAAATAGTTTGTAATATTTTTTCATAATCCGTTGTGTTTAAGTTAGATATAGTTAAAATGTTTGTGATATAAACCACAACGGCTTGAGCTAAGATTAGTTGCGTTTGAAATCCGACAGGATTTCTCAACGTGCTCTAAGTTAGTAAATTTAG
>CANKUU010000055.1 GCA_947486785.1 uncultured Flavobacteriaceae bacterium
TCGCGAACTTTCTATCTGTGTTTTATTTGCTAACTTTAGTGCTTAAACCACGCAACTAATTTTATATAAACACGTTGGCATTCATTGAGCAGAACCGTTAAAAATGACAATAATGAGTAATTTAAAAGACATTAAATCGGAAATTGAAAAATGTGCGAATGACTCAAATCTGACTGAATTACAAATTGTTGCGAAACTCGAAAAACACTACTTTGACAAAAAAGTAAACGAGAATTTAAAGTTGTAAAAAAAAGGAAAGAAAAAAGTGAGCGAATTAACTAAAGACCTGAAAATATAGCCACGAAAATTTTACGTAATTTTAGAAAAGAAAAATATTGAACATAAGAAATATAAAAAAGAGTGATTTAAAGCAGAACGTTTGTCTTTTGGTTCGTTTGTGGAATCGGAAACTGAACTGAAAAGCAAAACCCGAATTGATAACGGAATTTAGCCAGTTGCGTAATTGCTCACTCAATAGGCATTGAAAACTAAAAAGTAAAATATGAAAAACATCTTTATTTATTACCTGACAACTTTAACACCACTTGCAATTATCATTTGGCTGAGTAAAACCGAATCTATAAATTCCACATATTTTGTAGGACTTTTATTTTTCTATTTATTAATTTTCAGAACTTACATAGACGGAAAAAGACTGTATGACAAAAATGTAATTCCCAAAAAAGATATTTGGAAAATGATAATTCCAGGGAAACACATTGAGTATTTTAAAGAACTATATCTGAAATAATTAAGAACTGAAAATATAGCGGAATAAAAAACAACGAAATGCCAACACCGTGTATAATTAATGGCTAGTTCTCGCCTACTTAAGAAAATCCTAACGGATTTTCTATTCAGTTTTTATTTGCTAAATTAAGTGCTTAAACACGCCACTAATCATACACAAAACCGTTACCTGCAATTAAAACCAACGAACACGGAAAGAATTAATTTGAAAATTCTATCTTTGTGGTCTGTTATACTAATTCAACATATTATCTGAGTCTTTCTATAAAAGACAAACTCAACAAAAACGAGTAATTAACGCCTATGAATCTTCTGATTTTTAGTGTGCGGATAATACTATCCAGTTATTTCATCCAATTTTAAACAATAGCAATTGATTGTATATCTTTTGCTCTATCACGATAGTGCTCTGCATTTTAAATCGTGATGATAATTAAATTTCAAAATGAATAGTAAACAGCTAATAAGCAGAAATATAGAAATATTTTACAATAAGGCTTCCGAAGAAACCAGACTAAATAAAGGAATGGGGGTTTTTGAATTTGAAAGAATTAAATCACTAATAGAAAAATATATTCCAAATGCATCTTCAAGAATAATTGATGTTGGTGGCGGAACAGGGAAATATTCAGAATGGCTTGCAAAAAGAGGGCATCAAGTCCATTTGGTAGAGCCAGTTTCTAAACATATAGAAATAGCAAAAAATAGAGCTAATAAATTAAAGAATAAGTTTTCAATTCAACTAGGTGAATCTAGAAAATTGGATTTTCCTAATAATTATGCTGATCTGATAGTTTTACACGGACCTCTCTATCATCTTCAAAAAAGAGAAGACAGAGATTTAACCATTAGTGAAGCCAAACGTGTTCTTAAAAACAATGGAATTATTTTAGGTTTTGCTATTAATTATACTGCATCAACCTTGGTTGGATTATTGAACGGTTTAATTCACAAAAAGACATTTTTTGATATGTGTAAACAAGAATTGACAAATGGAATACATAATCCCCCAGATGATTTTCCTTGGCTTTTAACCGAAGCTTATTATCACAAACCTGAGCAACTTAAACAAGAGTTTCTAGCTCAAGAGCTAACTTATCTTAACACATATGCAGTTGAGGGAATATCTTGGTTAGATAAAGATTATTTCACAAGTATGCTAAATGATAAAAAGAAAAAAACACTATTAGAACTTATAAAAGTAACAGAAAACGATAATCAGCTATTAGCATTCAGTCCACATATGATGATAGCTTTAAAAAAACAAAACACTTATGGAAAATAAAGAACGCTATTACAAAGCATTAGTAAAAAATGATGGTCAACTGAATGAAGTTGACCTTGGAGAAAAATTATGTCTTGAGGAAAGTGAAATGAGAGAAATAATTTCTCAACTCTTATCCGAGCATAAAATTGAATATATAGAAAATAGAGCTTGTAATTATAGTACAGTAAAAAGAAAAAAATAACTGCAGGTAACAATGTATAAGAAAACATAGGGCTTTTGAGCTAAATCAAAAGATCTGTGCTTATTTACAAAGTCGCCAAATATAAAATTTGGCGTTTATAGAATAAAAGATAAAAGCAAAATATTTATATTTAGCTAAGTAATAAACCGAAACGATAGTGCTTTTTAACTGCCCTACGTTTCTTATACGAGACGTTAACATCAATTTACTAATTCCGGAAAGTAAAAATTTTACCAAGGTGTATGAATAAAGGACAAAGGAATACACT
>CANKUU010000056.1 GCA_947486785.1 uncultured Flavobacteriaceae bacterium
AAAGAATATATGCCCAGATTTGATGAAGAATTTAAATTCTTCATCAAATCTGACCTAAATAATAATTATTTGTCGAATTTTATAATGTCCTAAAAAGGGGAAGCCTACAAAATCCTTGTACTTCTTGAAACGATTTAACTTTACTCATTTTCTTTTTCAGTTGATTTTTTTCTTTTCAAATTTTCCTTTTGCATTAATCCTAATGCCCAAATCGCAAGTCCAGAATACAAAATGATTTCTCTAAATTCCATTATTGTATTTAAGAATTCCACTTTTAAGAATTTATCAATCAGAAATAATATTCCGCCAATTACCAAAATTATAAATCCTATTGTTTCTAAATTATTCTGTTTTTTCATATTGTTTTCTTGTTCAGAACGCTTCTGTCAAATGTTTGCCAACGGTCTCGTCTATGAGTAGTTGCGTGGTTTAGCACTTAACTTTGCAAGTACACACGAAGTTAGAAATTCCTGCGGAATTTCTAAAGTAGGCGATAACAAGCAATTACTTATAGGCATTGTTGTAAAAAGTACTTTTATCATTCAGTTGTAATTTTTCTTTTTCTTGTCAAAAATGCAATTCCAATGAAAATAACAAACAATATTATTTTGCCAACTAAATATCCGTAACCATAATCGGTTAATCTATTAAAGTCGGTCAATAGAATTTTCAAAATATTGATTAACAGAAAAATTGAAACTCCGACTGAAATATAAAATATTACTTTTTTCATAAAAATTTACAAAAAGAGAGTTTCTCTGTAATGAGAAACTCTCTTAAAATTTTATTTTGTTACAGTTGTCGTTGTCGGTGAATAAATACCAAAGGTAATTGCCGAAACAAGTCCGTTAACAAAAGACTGTCTTGTGTGCACTGTGTAATTTTCTGCTCCACCAGCCATTTGTTTTGAATCAGAAACGCCAACTGGTGCTAAACCATAAATCACATAATGATTCCAACTGGTTGTTTCATTGTTTCCTTGAGCTCCGCTACCTACAACACTTGTGTATGAATAGCAAGAAGTTAATAACATTGATGCAGCAAATACAACTGACATCATTTTCATTGATTTTTTAATCATTCTTTTTGATTTTAAATTAAACATTTATTTAGAGTACTCATTTTGAGTTTTTTTGGTCATATTGTTTACAACGTTCTGGTGTATGATTAGTTGCGGGAAATCAGCAATGATTTTCTGCCGTAGCACTAAGATAATTAATTCGAGTGAATTTCCGCCAAGGAAATTCCGTAGCAATTAATTATACACGTTGTTGGCTTTTAGTGCTCTTATCTAAATATTTAATGTCATTTCAATTTTCAATCAATTTATTTAAACCTATTATTTTTCAAATTCAAGCAAATCACTTGGTTGACAATCGAGAACTTCACAAATTGCATTTAAAGTTGAAAACCTAATTGCCTTTGCTTTGTTGTTTTTTAATATGGATAGATTAGCCATGGTGATACCTACTTTTTCTGAAAGCGTAGATAAAGACATTTTTCTCTTAGCCATCATAACATCCAAATTCACAATAATAGCCATGATTACACAGTTAGTTTGTACTCTTCTAATAAATTATTTCCCTCTTTAAAAATTTCTGCCATTATAAATGCTAGTAAAGAAAGAACTAAAGGAGTAAAAGATATGTGAAATCCACTCTTTCCACCTCCTTGAAAGGTAAAAGAGGAATATCCCATTAAAATGGAAATTATCAGTAAATACTTGCCTATTTTTTTAAAAGATGAAACATTTACTTTTTGAAAGGTTTTAATTTCTTTAACTGAATCAATTATTTTTTGAAATTCTTTTACACATAGATAAATAAGTAATAATAGTGCCGTGAATTTCAAATAGTTAAAATATAGGGAAGTCCATTTTAACTTATTTAAAACAAATACATCAGAGTCATCAGGTGCTTTTCCGTCAACATGAATTTTATAACTAGTACTTCCCAAGGATATTCCGTTATCATTCAATTTAGTTTTAATATCTAAATTTTCATAAGATGATGGACTAACTTGAAAATGAATAAATAGCCCTGTAAGAATTAGAAAAACGATAAAGTAAAATAAACGTAAAAATTTGCAAATTACGATTGCGATATTGAGAAGAGTATTTTTTTTCATGCTAGTTTGATTAATTTAATAATTGAATTAATAGATGAAGCAAACTTACACATAAATAATTGAATTACAATATAAATTTATTGTGTATCAATATAAAAGTATTGAAATTCAGTTTCATTCAAAGTGGGGAGATTCATGTCGTTCTTGTGAAAATCACTTTTTCTGTATACGAATTGTTTGTTTTGGGCATTAAAGCCAACGGTCTCGGCTATGAGTAGTTGCGTGGTTTAGCACTTAACTTTGCAAGTACGCACCAAACTGAAAATCCGCTAGGATTTTTAGAAGTAGGCGAGAACAAGCAATTACTTATAGCCATTGTTGTGCAAAGTTTTTTTTAATTCAATCGAGTTTCTAATTCC
>CANKUU010000057.1 GCA_947486785.1 uncultured Flavobacteriaceae bacterium
GGTGATTTGGCTAAATTATTACCTAACGGAGAACTAGTATGTTTAGGTAGAAAAGATAATCAAGTAAAAATTCGTGGGCATAGAATTGAGTTAGGAGAGATAGAGCATGTGCTTAAAAAAATCACCAAAATTAATTCGGTAGCCGTAGTGGTTCAAAACCATGCTTTAGTTGCATATATTGCTTTAGACGAGAATTGCTCTAAATCTAATACCAAAATAGAGCTTTGGAAAAAGGAAGTAGAAGCAGAATTGCCTAAATATATGGTGCCGCAAAAAATTGTGGTATTAGATGAGTTGCCCGTTTCAACGAACGGTAAATTAGATCGCAACTATCTTAGCAGTTTAGCTGAAAAGGAAGCGTTAAAAACAAACTATAACCAACCAAGAACAGAATCAGAACTACTAGTGTCTGAGGTTTGGAAAGAATGTTTAAACCTTAAAAATATAGATATTTTTAGTGACTTTTTTGATCTTGGAGGTCATTCTATGATAGCTGCAAAGTTAATGACCCAAATTGAGAGGAAAACGGGTAAAAGATTGCCATTGGTTTCTTTATTGGAAAATGCTACTATAGAGAAATTAGCAAAATTATTAGAATCGGATAAACAGTTAAATTCTTGGGATGTTTTAGTACCGATTAAGCCAAATGGAAACAAACCTCCTATTTTTATTGTTCACGGGGCAGGTCTTAATGTGCTTAATTTTAATTCGCTTTCTAAATTTATGAACAATGATCAGCCTGTTTATGGATTGCAGGCTAAAGGCTTAAGCGGAAAAGAGGAGTTGCTTACAACTGTTGAAGATATTGCAGCGTGTTACAATAAAGTAATTGTTGAAAAGCAACCAAAAGGCCCTTACGCCATAGCTGGATATTCTTTTGGTGGAGTAATTGCATATGAAATGGCTCGTCAACTGCAAGATAAAGGGGAGCAAATAAGTACTTTGGGCTTATTTGATACTTTTGCACATCCATCTTATGGATGTGCCTCTCAACTAGAAAAAAAAGCAGCACATTTTAAGTTCTTTTTAGCTCAAAAAAATCATAGCATAGCGCATATGTTTGGTAGCATAGAAGGTTTTAAGCAAAGAACATCTAAGTACAAGAATATGATGCTTAAAATGTGTAGGCGATTTAGTATTGGTAAAAGAGAAGTGCCAGAAGCTTGTTCAAAACAGGTTTTGGAAATTATGCAAGCAAACAATACGGCTATAAATAGCTATCAATTGAAACCATTAGATTTAAAAGTTGATCTTTTTCGTGCACAGAAGTTAGATGAATATGTTCATGATAAAACCTATTTAGGTTGGAAACCTTTTGCTTTAAAAGGAATTGATATTCATGATGTGCCCGGTGATCACTACACTATTTTTACTGCGCCAAATGATGAGGTATTTGCAAAAACTCTTCAACACGTACTTGATAAAAATTCAAAGCTATAAATATGCAGTTCTTTAAAAAGTACTAAATAAAAAGTGATGCGTAATAACGTATCGTAATTGGTATACTTTTAATAGTTTATGGTAGCAAAAATAATAGGGACGAGAAGCTAATTTTTAATAGTACCTTCTAATAGAATAAGAATTTTTCATCAAAATAGAGTTGTGTCAAAAACAGAACCTGCTTTTGTAAAAAAAAAACTATTTTTTTGCCTTTACAGCGAAGACCAATAGTTTTAAATGAAATGTTCATTTATTTCATTTGGTTATATGTCGCAATAGCGATGTTAACAACTTCTTTCAAAATAGCTAAAAATTCTTTAAGCCGGGTTTGTTAAAAAGTTTTAGATTCTCTTTTTAAAAGAAAACAATAGGGCGATTTTTCATTTTGTTTTAACTCTTTAGAGCCTGACATTTTGATAAAATTATGCTTTGTATTTTTTATTTTAAGTTGATTTTGGTTCAAACTAAAATCAATTCTTGCAGCTGTATTTCTCTTATTTATAGCTCTAACCTGTTGTAGTTTATTCATACTTTTTTTGAATCTGAGTCGATTAAATACAAATTTTTTAGACAGAAAAATCTTACAAAAAATATTTTTTTTAAATCAAAAAGGCTCTTTTGATCAATAACTTGTTGAAAATCAACATTTAAAAAACGTTTTTTTAGATGTGAACTCAAGTTTGACGTTTGCCAACTTCCTGTCCGTTAGTAAATTATTTCTAATTTTATGAGGTGCAATAGGATCAGTTGATCAATATAAAATGTATCAGCTTTTTAAATTTCATGTTCAAAAAATATGAATTTAGGCAGGTTCTAATCATCAAATAAAAACCTAAAAAACAAACACGTTGCAAAAGCCAACATATAAAATAGCTGGAGCCACACGAACTATTGTTTCTAAAACGCTTCATTCACTTTTTCACGA
>CANKUU010000058.1 GCA_947486785.1 uncultured Flavobacteriaceae bacterium
CTACTAGGTATGGCTACAAAAGCCAATGCACAGGATGCTGTTGGCGATGAGTTTGAAGTAAATTTCATCACATACAACATCACATCAACCTCTCCCAATACGGTTGAAGCTTCCGATTACAACACAGCAGGTGGGACTACTGTTGTAATTCCTAGTACAGTAGAAAGGCCTGGTGGTGGTAGCTATAGCGTGACAAGTATAGGAAATAATGCTTTTCTTGATAACCAATTAACCAGTGTCACCATCCCTAATAGCGTGACAAGTATAGGAGACTTTGCTTTTGATGGTAACCAATTAACCAGTGTCACCATCCCTAATAGCGTGACAAGTATAGGTTCTAATGCTTTTGCTGAGAACAAATTAACCAGTGTCACCATCCCTAATAGCGTGACAAGTATAGGTGGAGAGGCTTTTGCTGATAACCAATTAACTAGTGTGACCATCCCTAATAGCGTGACAAGCATAGGGCAAGCTGCTTTTAGAAATAACAAATTAACCAGTGTCTCCATAGGGAATAGCGTGACAACTATAGGAGAAGGTGCTTTTGTTACTAACCAATTAACCAGTGTCACCATTCCTAATAGCGTGACAACTATAGGACAAGGTGCTTTTGCTGAGAACAAATTAACCAGTGTCACCATCCCTAATAGCGTGACAAGTATAGCGGTTGGTGCTTTTGCTAATAACCAATTAACCAGTATCACCATCCCTAATAGCGTGACAAGTATAGCTTTTGGTGCTTTTTACAACAACAAATTAACCAGTATCACCATCCCTAATAGCGTGACAAGTATAGAGGAATATGCTTTTCAAATTAACCTATTAGAAAGTGTAACCTTACTAGCAACAACACCACCAAGCATCACTACAGGAGGAAACCTTGATACTTTTGGGACTGACTCTCGTGGAAATATTGATTTGTTCGTGCCAGCTGGTACTAGAGATGCGTACGAAGCGAATGGATGGACTGGTTTTGAATCAGTAAGAGAACCAACTACACTTAGCTTTTCAAATGTAACGAAAACTTATGGAGACGAAGATTTCACCCTGGAAGCTACTTCAAACTCATCAGGAACTATTACCTATTCCATAGTCGGTGCTGCAAATGGCACAAGTTTATCGGGTACAAATATGTCTACTGTTACATTAGGAAATGCAGGAACGGTTACCATAAGAGCCACTCAGGCAGCTACTGACAATAATGCTTCTGCAACAAAAGACATGACCTTAAGCATTAACAAAGCTACGCTTACCGCTATAGCAGATGATCAATCACGTGAGTATGGTGAGCCTAACCCTGAGCTTACCATTAGATATCATGGTTTTAAAAATGGAGATATGGAAAGTCTTTTAAGCACTACAGCAACAATAAATACTTCCGCAGTAAGAGATTCAGAACCAGGAACCTATGACATTATACTTTCAATATCAGGAACAGATAATAATTATGTAATTGAAAGTGTCAATAATGGTATACTCACTGTTACCAAAGCTACGCTTACCGCTACAGCAGATAATATAACTCGTGAGTATGGTGACTCTCAACTCTTAGAATTTACCATTACATATCTTGGATTAGCAGATGGCGACGGAGTTAGTGATTTAGAGACTCCTCCCACAGCAAGTACTATGGCAACTACAACTTCCGATGTAGGAAGTTATGATATTATACTTTCAGGAGGAACAGATAACCACTATACGTTTAGTAATATGAAAGGAACGCTAACTATTACCAAAGCAACCCTTACCGCTACTGCAGATGATAAAACTCGTGTGTATTTAGCAGAAGACCCTACGTTTACCATTAGTTATACTGGCTTTAAAAATGGAGATACTGCAAGTGATTTAGATACTACCCCTACAACCACTACAAATGCCAGTAGTGATTCTCCAGAAGGCAACTATGAAATTAGTTTTTCCTCCACAGGAGAAGATAATAATTATACATTTTCAGTAGTGTCAGGAACTTTAACCATTCAAAACGCCATTGTAGAAGTAATAGAAGACATTACAGGAAACGACAATGACACTAATATAACAGCAGATCAACTAAACAGTATTGATGGCGTTTCGGGCGCTATTGACGGTGTAGATTATACTACTGCCCTAGACAACGCAACATATGCCGATGAAGACAATCCAACAGCAGCAGAAATTCAAGCAGTAATTGATGCTGTAAATACACCAACTTCTAGAGCTAAAAAATACGGCTTCTCCCCCAATGGAGATGGCATCAACGATACGTGGACTATTGATTATATCACTCAATACCCTAATAATACGGTAAAAGTATTTAACAGATCTGGAAAACT
>CANKUU010000059.1 GCA_947486785.1 uncultured Flavobacteriaceae bacterium
ACTCACATAGTAGGCAGTAGCCCCATCAGGAATATTTAAATCACAATTGGGCTTCCAATCAGTTCCTCCATTATCAGAGCTAAAACCAAAAACATCTCTTCCTAATGTTGGTGGTGTAGATTTTTCTACAGTTACACTTGTAAGGTTTTTACAATCATAAAAAGCTAAATTTCCAATAGAAGTCACAGTATTTGGAATGGTTAGGGAGCCTGTTAGACCGCTACATCGATAAAAAGCCGCATTTTCAATAGAAGTCACACTATTTGGAATGGTTAGAGAGCCTGTAAAACCGCTACAATCACGAAAAGCATAATCTCCAATAGCAGTCACACTATTTGGAATGTTTAGAGAGCCTGTAAAACCGCTACATCCATAAAAAGCCTGCTCTCCAATAGCAGTCACAGTATTTGGAATGCTTAGCGAGCCTGTAAAACCGCTACATCGATAAAAAGCCGCATTTTCAATAGAAGTCACACTATTTGGAATGGTTAGAGAGCCTGTTAAACCGGTACAATAACCAAATGCATAATCACCAATAGAAGTCACACTATTTGGAATGGTTAGAGAGCCTGTAAAACCGGTACATTGATAAAAAGCCGCATTTCCAATAGAAGTCACACTATTTGGAATGGTTAGAGAGCCTGTAAAACCCCTACAGTTAGCAAAAGTACCATTTCCAATAGCAGTCACACTATTTGGAATGCTTAGAGAGCCTGTTAAACCGCTACAACCATCAAAAGCTTGAATTCCAATAGAAGTCACACTATTTGGAATGGTTAGAGAGCCTGTAAAACCGTAACATTGATAAAAAGCCGCATTTCCAATAGAAGTCACACTATTTGGAATGGTTAGAGAGCCTGTTAAACCGGTACATCGATTAAAAGCATTATTTCCAATAGAAGTCACACTATTTGGAATGGTTAGAGAGCCTATTAAATCGCTACACCTAAAAAAAGCTTGGGTTCCAATCTCAGTAACCGTATAACTACTTCCATTAATTGTTATGGATGCTGGAATGTTTGCTCCTGTTGGGCACCCAGCAGTGTTTTGAATTATTCTTGCATTGGTAGTGCCTGAAATAACTTCATACTTTATTCCTTGAGCATCTACGGTCGTTTGTGCATGACTGGTATAGATACTACAGCAAGCAAGGAGTAAAATAAGTAATTTTGCTTTCATTTGTTTTGGGTTTTATTTAATAATTTGTTTTATAAATTTCTATTTTCTTATGAAAAAGAATGTGATTTTTACATCATACTTCAAACCAATCCATCCATTCGCTTCGTATGTATCTTTAGCAGCAGTAGGTAAGAATACATCAAGCTCTGCACGAGTGGCAAGTAGCTCCCAAAGTATCATTACTCCCTCCTGTAGTAATGGTTGGTGGTGGTGTTGCTAGTGAGGTGATACTGGTTAATAGGTTATCATCAAAAGAACCTTCTCTTATAGTTGTCACGCTATAGCTACCCCCATCAGGGCTTTCTACTGTACTTGGAATAACAACAGTAGTCTCACCCTCTGTGTTGTAATCGAAAGTTTCAACCGTGTTGGGAGTGATTGATGTGATGTTGTATGTGATGAAATTTACTTCAAACTCATCGCCAACACCCTGTGCATTGGCTTTTGTAGTTATGCCTAGTAGAAAGACTGTAAATAAATGGAGGGTTATTTTAAATAGTATTGATTTCATTTTTTAATTTCGTTGATTACTTTTTTGTTTTTTGCTCTTGCTCCTTTAAAATGAGCTGTGGGACATTTTTTTTTGCTATTTAACGGTAAAAAGGGTTCCTATATCGATATTTTTGTCTTATAAAATATTCACAGAACGTATTTTCTTACTAATAATTGTCTTTATTACCAGAAAATAACACTTAGGCGCTAGTTGTAGAAAAGGATTCTTCTAAATCAAAATTTAATGCTAAATGATGTTCTGAACTTTAAGGTTAATGGCGTACCGATAGGGGAGCAGTTTTAAATATTTACGGCCTAACATATTTGACTTAAAACTGATATTTTAAAATCATTTCTATAGAATTATCATCACCTACTTTAGTAGGTAAAGAAATAGTAGCATCGTAAGAGATTCCTAGTTTTAATTTTTTGATTAGTTGTAAAAATCCATAAACA
>CANKUU010000060.1 GCA_947486785.1 uncultured Flavobacteriaceae bacterium
GATGCTACTATTTCTTTACCTACTAAAGTAGGTGATGATAATTCTATAGAAATGATTTTAAAATATCAGTTTTAAGTACAGAGATAGACTTTAAGTGAAAAGTTTATTCATTTATTTAACTATCAAATTAATTAAAAAAAATGAAAAAAAAGCACCTATTTATCCCCCTTTTATTGTTAGTTTTTATTAACCTAAATGCCCAAACAAAAGATATTTTTTCTGCAAATAACCCTGTTGGACTAGCATTTAATGGCAATGATTTATATGTTACCGAATATACTATTGGTGAAATTTTAAAGATAGACCTTACAGCCGATACACCAACAGCAACAACAGTTGTATCAGGATTATCTAACCCTTATTTTCTAGCATTTAATGGCAATGATTTATATGTTTCCGAACTTAGAGGTAGTAAAATTTCAAAAATAAACATATTAGATGATACACCATCAGCAACAACAGTTGTATCAGGCTTAGCTTTTCCTACTGGACTAGCATTTAAAGGCAATGATTTATATGTTTCCGAGCGTGGCGCCAGAGCTTATAGAATTTCAAAAATAAACATATTAGATGATACACCAACAGCAACAACAGTTATATCGGGGTTAAATGGTCCTACTGGACTAGCATTTAATGGCAATGATTTATATGTTTCCGAGTTTAATGCTCCTAGTAGAATTTTAAAAATAGACATTACAGCAAATACACCAACCGCAACAGAATTTGTAGGGGGATTTAGTAAAACTTATTCTTGTATAGTAAAAGGTAATAATTTATATGTTTCCGATCGTAATACTAATAAAATTTCAAAAATAGACCTTACAGCCGATACACCAACAGTAACAGAAGTTATAACATCGGGATTAAGTGGCCCTATTGGAATAGCATTTGATGACAATAATGTATTACATATTGCCAATGGTAATAGTAACAAAATTTCAAAACACATAGCCGCAGTAACTACTAGAATAGCAAGTTCGATAACAGATACATCTGCTACTTTAGAAGGACATGTAACATCTGATGGAGGTGCTATGATAACCGAAAGAGGGATTGTCTATTCAAAAACAACTTCAAATGCGAATCCGAGTATTGGTGGAACAGGAGTTATTAAAGACACCAATGGTACAGGAAGAGGTATTTTTTCTGAATCTATAACAAGCTTAATAGATGGAACGCAATATTCATTTAAAGCTTATGCTATAAATTCGCGGGGTACAACTTATGGAGCATTAGAAACCTTTACAACAAAATCTACTCCAACTATTTCATTTTCAGATGTAACAAAAACCTATGCAGACCCCAATTTTACACTGTCAGCTACTTCAAACTCATCAGGAGCCATTACCTATTCCATAGTAGGTGCTGCAAATGGAACAGTTTTATCGGGTACAAATATGTCTACTGTTACACTAGGAAATGTAGGAGCGGTTACCATAAGAGCAACTCAGGCAGCTAGTGGAGCTTATGCTTCTGCAACAAAAGAGATGACCTTAACCATTAACAAAGCTACGCTTACCGCTACTGCAGATGATCAATCACGTGTGTATGGGGCTGCCAACCCTATGTTTACCATTACATATACTGGCTTTAAAAATAATGAAACGAGTACCGTTATAGACACCAAGCCTACAGCAAGTACTGCAGCAACAACAACCTCTGATGCAGGAACTTATGATATTAGTCTTTCAGGAGGAACAGATAATAACTATACGATTAGCAATGTTACAGGATCGCTTACCATCACCAAAGCAGCACTTACCGCTACTGCAGATGATATAACTCGTGTGTATTTAGCAGAAGACCCTACGTTTACCATTAG
>CANKUU010000061.1 GCA_947486785.1 uncultured Flavobacteriaceae bacterium
ACTCACATAGTAGGCAGTAGCCCCATCAGGAATATTTAAATCACAATTGGGCTTCCAATCAGTTCCTCCATTATCAGTACTAAAACCAAAAACATCTCTTCCTAATGTTGGTGGTGTAGATTTTTCTACAGTTACACTTGTAAGGTTTTTACATTCATAAAAAGCATAATCTCCGATAGAAGTCACACTATTTGGAATGGTTAGCGAGCCTGTTAAACCGCTACAGAAAGCAAAAGCCTGCTCTCCAATAGAAGTCACACTATTTGGAATGGTTAGAGAGCCTGTTAAACCGGTACATCCAGAAAAAGCAGTTCTTCCAATAGAAGTCACACTATTTGGAATGGTTAGAGAGCCTGTTAAACCGGTACATCCAGAAAAAGTACCACTTCCAATAGAAGTCACACTATTTGGAATGGTTAGAGAGCCTGTTAAACCGCTACATCCAGAAAAAGCATAATCTACAATAGAAGTCACACTATTTGGAATGGTTAGGGAGCCTGTTAAACCGCTACATCTAGAAAAAGCTCTCTCTCCAATAGCAGTCACACTATTTGGAATGGTTAGAGAGCCTGTTAAACCGGTACATCCATAAAAAGCCTCACTTTCAATAGAAGTCACACTATTTGGTATGGTTAGCGAGCCTGTTAAACCGCTACACCTAAAAAAAGCATTATTTCCAATCTCAGTAACCGTATAGTTAGTTCCATCAATTCTTATGGATGCTGGAATGGTTATTTGCCCTGTTGGGCAGGTAGTGTTTTGAATTATTCTTGCATTGTTAGTGCCTGAAATAACTTGATACTTTATTCCTTGAGCATCCACGGTCGTTTGTGCATGACTGGTATAGATACTACAGCAAGCAAGGAGTAAAATAAGTAATTTTACTTTCATTTGTTTTGGATTTTATTTAATAATTTGTTTTATAAATTTCTATTTTCTTATGAAAAAGAATGTGATTTTTACATCACACTTCAAACCAATCCATCCATTCGCTTCGTATGTATCTCTAGCACCAGTAGGCTAGAACACATCAAGATCTGCACGAGTGGCAAGTAGCTCCCAAAGTATCATTATTCCCTTCTGTAGTAATGCTTGGTGGTGGTGTTGCTAGTGAGGTGATACTGGTTAATTGGTTATCATCAAAAGCACCTTCTCCTATAGTTGTCACGCTATAGCTACCCCCATCAGGGCTTTCTACTGTACTTGGAATAACAACAGTAGTCTCACCCTCTGTGTTGTAATCGAAAGTTTCAACCGTGTTGGGAGTGATTGATGTGACGACGTATGTGATGTGATCTACTGTAAACACCTGTGCATTGACTTTTGTAGCCATACCTAGTAGAAAGACTGTAAATAAATGGAAGCTTACCTTAAGTAGTGTTGTTTTCATTTTTTAATTTCGTTGGTTACTTTTTTGTTTTTTGCTCTTGCTCCTTTAAAATGCGCTGGGGACATTTTTTTGCTAGTTAACGGTAAAAATGGTTCCCATATCGATGTTTTTGTCTTATAAAATATTCACAGAACGTATTTTCTTACTAATAATTGTCTTTACTACTAGAAAATAATACTTAGGAGCTATTTATAGAAAAGGATTCTTCTAAATCAAAATTTAATGCTAAATGATGTTCTGAACTTTAAGGTTAATGGCGTAGCGATAGGGGAGCAGTTTTAAATATTTACGGCCTAACATACTTGACTTAAAACTGATATTTTAAAATCATTTCTATAGAATTATCA
>CANKUU010000062.1 GCA_947486785.1 uncultured Flavobacteriaceae bacterium
CAACGGGAGTCTGCGCAGCAACTCCTTTTATGTTAAAAATAGTGATTCAATAGTAATTTTAAGCTACAATAAGCGAAGATTGGTGTGTTTTTGTTAATTGGTAGTTATTCTTATTAAGAAAAAGAAAGTTTTTTAAAACGTTTAACAAAGCACTAAATAGGGCTAAAATTTCAACAGCAAGTGTTTTTAACTTATTTTTCAGCAGTTTTGGATTAATTATGGAGGTTAGTCTTTTAAGATTATAACAAATCATCATTAGATTAACTTCGCTTAGTACATGCTGTTTTGCTTTCATCAGGGTATAGGTAAATCCCCAATGTCTTTTTAATGTTCCAAATTGATGTTCTGTTATTTGCTGTCTTAGTCTGTAGTACTCTGGGTTTTGTTCTACTCTTTTTTGATTATCCTCCAATGCCTCTTGATAAATGGAGCGTTCAATGAATCGTCCTTTTTTATTAGTGGTACAAAGGTGTCTAACGGGGCATGATTTGCAGGCTTTCGTGTTTTTGTAATGCTTTACTTTATGGCCATTCTTATTGTAAATGGTACCGTTGGTAGATAAAGTTTTCTGGTTTGGGCAGCAATAGGAGTCTGCTTGTTTATCGTATTTAAAATTAATCATGGGATATAGCCCATTATGTTGAGAGGAGTGCATTTTGGGAGAGGAGTATGGTGTTATACCGTTTTGGGTACATATCTCTAAATGCTTTGCTGTAGTATAGCCTTTGTCTGTAAGGGTATTGATGTGCTCAACACCTAGTAGCGCTTTAGCATCTAATGCCATTGGAGATAGCGCATGTGTATCATTTACTGTTCCTGTATCATTGTTGACAAAGAATTTGTGTTTTGCATCGCATCCTGCTTGTATGTTATAGCCTACATTTACGATGTTCCGGTGAAGCGCTACAGACTTAGCATCTGGATCAGTAAGGCTAATTTGTGTTTCTCCGCTTTGTTGTAGCTGTTTTTCAATGCTTTGGTACTTTTGTTTTTTAGCTTTTTGGTAGGCAATCTTATGTGTTAGTTCTACTATATCTAAATCGTCATCGCCTTGTTCTAATTGATTTTGGTATTCTTTGATTTTGTCATCGATATATTTAATGTGTCGGTCTAACTTTTTTTGGTTAAAATTGTTTTTCAGGGCATTCTGAGCTCTAATCTTAAAGGAATCAATGGCAATGGTTTGCCCATCAATGAGTTCCCATTCTTTTAGGAGTACTACGAAATGCCTAAATGCTTTTTTAAAGGCGCGGGCATTTTGTTTTCTGAAATAGGCTATTTTTCTTGCTGATGGTCTAAGACCTTTCAAGAGCCATATAACCTCTAGGTTAACTTTACAGGCATGTTCTAGTTGACGAGAGGATCGCAGTTTATTTTTATAGCCATATAGATAGAGTTTGAGCAAATCAGATGAACGGTATGGCGGCCTCCCTTCACTATTTAATACCTCATTGAATCCTAATTTTGACATTGGAAGTATATCTACAAACATGTCAACTATTCGTGCCCATGAATCCGGACTCAGACAAGATTCAAAATCCATCATCACTAACTGATCCCTACTAAAACCTGTTATAAAATCCATAACTAAAGCATTGATGGTTAATACTTTAAGTTAAAAAAATAAAAGGAGTTTAGCAAGTATTAAAGGAGGGTTTTTGCGCAGTCTGACGGT
>CANKUU010000063.1 GCA_947486785.1 uncultured Flavobacteriaceae bacterium
CGTGAACGAAGATCACAAATGCTATCCGCTAAGGTTGGTTGCTTTACTAATTCCATAAAAGAAAAATACAAAATATCGAGAAATTAATCAACCCCTTGCAACGGTCTTATAAGGTTGATGCTATCATAATATTATTGGTCAATCGAGTTTTAGTCTCTGATACTAAAAAATTAGCGATAATTGCTATTGAAAACCCTCCAAGTAACGCGCTAATCGTAATTATTTGGTCAGCAAGCTTATTATAATATTCAAATGTAAATTCAGTCATATATTTTTTGTGATTTCTTTTCCTTTTGTTTTCGAATTTTCGATTTTTTTCGTAATATACATTGTTATTTGCTGGCTATTTCCGCAACTTATTCATTCCGACCATATTTTTTAAGTTGGTAAATCGAATAAAATCCGAGTGCAAATTCCGCAATTATTCCGAAAATATAGCCACCTCTTGGTAATCCGTTCATTAACATACTTAACGCTCGTCCAATAGCTAGAGATATCATAAATAATATATTCAATTTGGTAGCGATTTTCCAATATTCAGTTTTCCAAATTCCCATAATCCAAACGATTGAAATTCCGAGATACAAACACATAATCGCTTTCAGCATATTTGAAAGGTCAATTGTATTTACTTGAATGTCCAAATACTCAGGTAAAATTGTTGGCGAACCATAAATTATTGCTGTCGGAACTACAATTGATAAAGACACTATTAGATGTAAATTCTTTAAAATCCAATTTATTTTTCTTTTCATATCTTTTTATTCGATTGTTCAATTCGGCTTTGTTTCTTGTTTAGTTAGGATTTTTTTCAGCTTGCAGGTAACGTTTATGTATAAGAATAGTTGCTGGTTTGTATGCGAGGATTTTCCGAAGGAAAATCAGATGTTACAAACACGCAACGACCTTTGATTAAGCACTAAACCGCAATTATTTTTATACGGTGTTGTAAACAGTTATTAATCCGAAAACCATTCATTAAAGCAATTGATTCCGCTTAGGTTTTCTACAATTTCAATTTTTTTTGTACTTGTATTCGCTCTCCAAACTTTTCTAATATTCTGAATTTTCAAACTATCGGTTTTGTCAACAATTGCGATAAGGTTTTCGTCGTTGTTTTCATTTATTTGACAATATCCAATTGTGATTAATTCAGGCTTATTCAAATTTGGTATTATTAAAGTATCTAAAACCTTAAAAATTCTATTCTCATTTTTTGAGTCAAGAGTTATGCTTTTTAAAATTATCAGATTGTTTTTTTTGTCTCTTAAATGAAGAATTCCGTGTTTTGGTTCAGAATTATTTCCGTAAACAGTGGTGTCACTTATTTTAGAATAATTAGAAAGTCCTTCTATTTCGTTAAATTTTTTAAACTCCATTCCTATTATAGAATGATTTTTTTTGCTCGTTTTGTTACCGCAACTAAATAGAATTAGTGAAGTCAAAATAAATAGTAATCTTTTCATAATGTCTTAATTTAAAACCAATAAATTATTCTCAAAAACTGTTCCGATTAATTGTTTACAACGGTCTCGGCTATGAGTAGTTGCGTGGTTTAGCACTTAACTTTGCAAGTACGCACCAAACTGAAAATCCGCGAGG
>CANKUU010000064.1 GCA_947486785.1 uncultured Flavobacteriaceae bacterium
AGTCAGAATTAAAACAATTTTGACCAATATTTACCATAACTTTTGGAGTAGAGTAGCGCCAAACATTCCTAATTTGATAGGTGGCTCGATATTAATGGCAACGTTCAGTATAAGATTAGTTGCGTTGTATATTTACGGATGATTTTCCGTAGGAAAATCAGCTATAGTAAATATACAACTGCCATTAGTTTAACCCAAAAATAAGCAATTAATTTTATACATTGTTACCTGCAGTTTTTATTATATTCAGTTAATTCTTGATAAATTCCGATGTCTGTCATAATTCCAAACTCAATTTTTGGCTCGCAATTAATTTTGTTAAATATAATTCCATAAGGATGTTCTTTATTTTTTAATCGGTCAAGATATTTAATTCCATTTTCGGTCGAATATTTAATTATTCTTTCCGTAACATTTTTAATTTTTAAATCCGTTTTTGTGATTGAGTCATAAACTTTACTTGCATAAAATCCGAAATCAGAGTCAACTTCATAAATCCCAGAATCTTCGCCATTTTCTTTTATTAATTCATTAAATTCAGATTCGGTTGGGTGAAAAAAGAGAACGTTATAATCGTCCGCATTCAAAGTATCAAGTTTTGATTCAGTTCCTTTTTCTATAGGGTTTTCAGTTTTTAATTCCGCTTTTTTTTCAACATTTTGTTTGCAAGAAATGATGATTAAAATTCCGAATATTGTTGATATGATTTTCGTTTTTCTCAAATTGCAGGTAACGTGTTTGTATATGGTTTGTTGCGTGGTTAAGCAGCTAAGTTAACAAATAAAAACCGAATAGAAAATCCGCGAGGATTTTCGTAAGTATGCTAGAACCAAGCAATAAATTATATACAGTGTTGTAAAACGTTTTTATTTTTGTTCTAATTCAATCGAATCAGCACTATGAATTTTGATTTCCCAATCTTTGTCAATAACTCTCCATCTGCTAAATCCGCTCAATATTTTTTTTTCTCTCCATTTATTGTCGTAATAATAAAGTAAACGAATTTCATTTTCATAATCATTTTCCGCTTTGTAGTTAATTCGTTTTCCTTTAAAAATTTTAGTCTCATTTTCGTCAGGTGCTAACGTGTCAATTTTAGTCATTGCATTTCGACCAATTAGCGTAATATTTGAAATTCCGAGTTCAGTTTTGTTAATGACATTTACATTAATCCGATTACTTTTTTCAAATGCATAGGATTGAAGAAAATAGATTAGAGTTGAACATAACATTAAGGCGAAAATATTAACACTCGATTCTTTAATTCCTCTTAAAAATCCAAATTTTTTAAAATTCGAAATGAGCAATATTAATAGCGATAATGTTAATATAGGAATTATTAAATAGACGAATGAATAACCAACTAAAAGATAAAGGTTCTCAAAAATTCCAAATCCGAAAACTGCGATTCCGAGTAAAAGTGAAATACCTAATATGTAATAAAAAACTTTATTTGCTATTCTCGAAATTTTATTCATTCACGGTTTTTTTTCAAATGTTTTACAACGCTTGAGCTAAGATTAGTTGCGTTTGAAATCCGACAGGATTTCCCAACGCGCTCTAAGTTAGTAAATTTAGC
>CANKUU010000065.1 GCA_947486785.1 uncultured Flavobacteriaceae bacterium
ATTCTAAAAATTAAGGGAAATAACCCATATAAAAGAGGTGAATACACTGTAAAAACAATAAAAAGACGTAAAAAAAAACTCAAAAGAGCAAAATCAGCAACCAAGTCAAAATCATGAGTCCTTTTGCAACGGTCTTCTTATCTGCTTGCTTATTTCTTATTAGTGTTTTCGCAATGACAAACATTATAATGATGACAACCGAAGGATATCCGAGAAAAGTTCTTGAAAGTGATTTATCATTGCCTAGAGGTATTGGTTCTTTTTCATTTTTTCTTGGTATAATATCTTTACTGACTATGATTGCAATGTCTGGTTGGACAAAATCAAAAAAAATGGGAATATTTACCACTATAGTTGGAATTATCACACTAATTCTAATGCTATCGATGACAAGTGTTTAACACAATGAATAATAGCCAGCAGGTAACAATGTATAAAAATAATAAGGGCTAAGTTCCAAACCCAAAGTTGGTGCATATTAACAAAATTCGCCAAATTTACAATTTGACGATTAAAAGACAAATAACGGTAAAATTGTAAATTTGACTAAGTGCTAAACCAAAAAATAAGTGTATTTTTAATCCCTTACTATTCTTATACTAACCGTTAGGCGTCATATGAAGAAACATCTACTTTTAATATTAACCTTAATCCTATTATATTCCTGTTTTCAAAGTAAAACAAGCGAATTTGAAGTTGGGAATTTGTGGAAATTAACATCTAAAAATGGAATTGAATCCTACGTTTATGGAACAATTCATCTTTATCCAAAAAGTGAATTAGAGCTTTCTGAAAAAATTATATCCAAACTCAAAAAGTGTAAAGTACTCGCTCTTGAAAGAGATATAACTGACACAACTGAACAAGAAAAATTCTTAAATTTTGAACTGCCTGAATATTTCATCGAAAGCTACAGAGCGTTGGCTCTCGAATACGGAAACGAATTAGTTTCAATGGAAGGGGAATTAATCAAAATTGCTAATGAGAATGGAATTAAAATCACAGGACTTGAATCGACTGACGAAGTTTTATCAATTATGATTGATATGGGTAAAATCGAATTCCCACAATCAGAATTTGAAAAGGACAAAATAATTGAAGTCTATCAACAAACTCTTGATTTATACAAAAAAGAACAGATTTTGACTTTTAAGGATGGTATAATATCCCAAATGCCAACAAAAATGGTCGATTTAAGTGTTAATATAAGAAATCAGAATTGGATTGAAGATATAATTAATCTTGTCGAACATAAATCAACTTTTATTGCTGTTGGGATGGGACATTTAGGAGGTGAAAATGGACTTCTTAAGTTGCTTAATGACAAGGAATTTAAATTAGAACGAATAGAATAAATACGCCGCCTAACAAAGTGTATAATTAATTGCTAGCTACTAGCCTACTTACGAAAATCCTAGCTGATTTTCTATTCGGGATATATTTGTTA
The DNA here is from genome assembly GCA_947486785.1 of uncultured Flavobacteriaceae bacterium. Lineage (GTDB taxonomy): Bacteria > Bacteroidota > Bacteroidia > Flavobacteriales > Flavobacteriaceae > Maribacter_C. The sequence goes on from CANKUU010000065.1 coordinate 1,448, forward strand.
TCTTTAGTGCTTAAACCACGCAACTAACCATACACAAACTCGTTGCCATTAATATCGAGCCACCTACCAAATTGAAAATGTTTGGCGCTTCCCTAATCCAAAAGTTAATAGAAAATA
>CANKUU010000066.1 GCA_947486785.1 uncultured Flavobacteriaceae bacterium
TATTTACCATAACTTTTGGAGTAGAGAAGCGCCAAACATTTTCAATTTGGTAGGTTGCTCGATATTAATGGCAACGGATTTGTGTATGATTAGTGGCGTGTTTAAGCACCTAATTTAGCAAATAAAAACCGAATAGAAAATCCGCGAGGATTTTCGTAAGTAGGCGAGAACCAGCCATTAATTATACACGGTGTTGCCAGTAGTTTTTATCCTTTATTTGATTTTTCAAGTACATCCAATAACATACTTAAATTTCCTTCTTTATCTAATAGTCGAACTCTTTTATAATATTCATTTCCTTCTTTAATTTTCTTGCGATAAACCTTTAGAAAATTCCCATAATTTATTAGTGCCTCTATGTATTCGGGATTTAATTCAATCGCTTTTTTTAAATGATACTCGACTTTTTGTAATTCCTCTTCTGTTGGTTTAGAAACTTTATAAATATTTGATAAATTGTTATGTGCTTTGAAACTATCAGGATTAAATTCTAATATTTTTTCGTATTGTTTTTTAGCACCAGAAGGATTATTAAAATGTTGTCTTAATAATAAGCCTAAATTTAGTCGTGCTATTTCTGAATTGGGATTTGATTTAACTGCTTTTTCGTAAAGTCTTTTCGCTTCTTTATAGTTTTTCTTGTAATGTTGAACTATTTGTCCATAATTATTAAGTATCGCAAAATTCGTTGGGTCAATTTTTAGTCCTTTTTCGTAAAAATGAATTGCTTGTTCAAATTTCCCTAAATCTCTCGCAGTAGAACCTTTTACAGAATAGTAATATGAACTTTCCTTGAATGTGTCTAAATATTTATCGAGTGCAATTTCTCTTTTCTCTAAATCAGAAATTAAGTATGTATACAATAGGGCAACTAATGGTTCAGTATTAACTTCCAAACCAAGTCTCTGAATAATTGGTTCATACTTTTGCTCAATAACATCTGTAGGTGAAAGATGAATAGAGTCACATACTTTTTTTATAAATCCGTCAATATTGAAACTTATATCTTGAAATAATTTTAGTTCTTTGTATAATTCTGTTGAGTTTATTGGGCTTACATTGGATAATGCAGATTGTAATTCGTTCGTTTTTTCTTCCCAATATTTTACATACTGTAATCTGTCTAACGCAGAATATATTTTTGTTCCTTCATAAACTAAAGGCAAGACTTTTTTCCAATGATTTTCGTCTTTTAAAAGTTGCAATACTTCGTAAAGACAGTTTTTAGATTTTAAATAAAAATCAGATATAAGTAGAAGAGCAAAATCGCAAGACCTAATTCGATTCATAAAGTCTGGTATGCTGTCTGTATAGCCTAATTCTTGATTGTCTTTTACAACAGTAATTCCGACCATATCTAAATCAGACGCAATTTTATCGGCAATATCTTTTGTTTGCCAAGAGTAAGAAATAAATAAGGTTTTTTTATCTGTCATTCGGTTTTCTCAAATTACTGGCAACGGCTTGAGCTAAAATTAGTTGCGTTTGAAATCCGACAGGATTTCCCAACGCGCTCTAAGTTAGTAAATTTAGCTTAGATTTTCCCACGGA
>CANKUU010000068.1 GCA_947486785.1 uncultured Flavobacteriaceae bacterium
AAAAAGACGTAAAAAAAACTCAAAAGAGCAAAATCAGCAACCAAGTCAAAATCATGAGTCCTTTTGCAACGGTCTTATAATAATTAATGACAAGGGCGAATTGCTTGATTTTATTATTACTCAAGCAAATGTAGATGATAGAACTCCTTTAAAAGAAAATAACTTTTTGAAGAAAGTGTTTGGCAGCCTATATGCTGATAAAGGGTATATTTCTAAAGAACTAACAAGCTTATTATTTGATCAAGGTTTACACATGATAACTGGTATTAGAAATAATATGAAAAACGTACTTATGACTATGAGAGATAAAATATTACTTCGAAAAAGATCTGTTATTGAAACCGTGAATGACCAACTAAAAAACATTGCCCAAGCTGAACATTCTAGACATAGAAGTTTCGGTAACTTTATCACCAATTTAGTGGCTAGCCTAATCGCTTATTCTTTCCAGGAAAAAAAACCTTCAATCAAATTTGAAACAACAAATACCACGCAGTTAACTCTTTTTTACTAAATTCCTTATGTCGAACTCAGGTTATTAGCTTTTTCGATGAATGGCAAGGTTATTCATGGAGTTTTTATACTAACAAAATCTAGCGTGGCGTTATAAGCGCATCGATTAATAACAGCTCATTTAACGAGTAACTAAATAATAGAAGTATGGCCAATATTACAGATGTCCAATTAGAGCGATATAAAAAGCTTGAAAAAGATATTACTATATTAAAAAATGCAGAGTATAATAACGCGCAACTTTATTCAGAGAATCTAGAAGAAGAGAGAAAGAAGACAAATAAATTTAAAATTGCTGCAATAGCTTTTGGTCTTTTGGCATTGTTAGGTGTTATTTCAACTTATTATTATTTTAACACTAAAATTCAAGAACAGAATGTAGCACTTCAAAAGATTAAAAAAGAAACTGTTAGTGCTGAAAATGAGATGACCCTTGCAGAGCAAGACGTTTATGCGGTTCAAATTGGTGCTTTTGTGAAAAGAGATCTTTCCTTGTATTCAGATGGTTTTATAAATTTTAAAGAGATTAAAGCCGAAGGTTTTAATAAGTATGCTTTAGGTAATTTTGCATCTTTAGATGAAGCAAAAGCTTTTAGAAGCGAATTGGTTGCACTCGGCATTAAAGATGCTTTTATCGGTTTTTATCAAAATGGGGTAAGACAGCGAATTGAAGAGGTAGAGGAGTAATGCTATTTTGTGCATAAAGTATTGCCCTAGTAACTATGAATTGCAATGTTTTACTTTTCTGCTAAAAACGCCTAAAAATGTAATTTAGAGTAGTCCATGACTAGCGTTATGTTTATTGTCTTTTAATAGCACTATCTCATAAAGTGTGTAAATAAAAAAATAGCGGGGGCATGCCCCCGCTATTTTTTTGTCTAATTTTAAATA
>CANKUU010000069.1 GCA_947486785.1 uncultured Flavobacteriaceae bacterium
AAAAGTTCAATAAAAAGTAAAAAATACATTGTAAATATTGTATATATTGTTTTAATTCCGTATCTTGAAGTCAATTAAAAAGGGCTGCGCTAACAGCCTATTTTATTAATCCGAAAAACAAAATATTATGTTAGAAGTATTCGATTTACTAGAACGCACCAAATTAAACTGGACGGTTAACAAAGAAAATTTAATTTCTTTAGATGGCTTAAAAACGGATTCCTTTGGTTTATTTAGAAACGACAATGATAAATGGTTAGGCACCGTTGGAAAACGATATTGCATATACCAAAATGCCGCTTTAGCCGAAGTAATTGTTAAAGCTTCAGAAGATATCGTAGACCCCGAGCTTATTACAGGTGGTATGCTTAGAGGAGGAAAAAAGGTATTCCTTCAAATTCCTCTTGATGATGAACATATTGGGAATGATAAGGTTAAAAGATATATTACCGCTTTAAATAGCCACGACGGCAGTACGTCTATAGGTTTTGGTTCTACTAATACTGTTGTGATTTGTTCTAATACCTATTATCAAGCGCATAAACAACTAAATAAGTTTAGACATACTAGTAGTGCAAACGAAGCCATTTTGACCGCACAGAAACAGCTACGAGGGGCTATTTTAAAAGATAATTCTTTAATGGAGGATTTTAAACGTATGACAGAGCATAAAATTGATTTAACCTTATTTGGTGATATTGTTGCTAAATTGTTTAAAGTAGAATTAAATACCAGTTCAAAAGAGGTTTCTACACGAACAAAAAATAATATTAATACTTTCAAATCTGTGATGGATAAAGAACTAGCTTCACATGGTGAAACCCTATGGGGATTATTCAACGGGGTTACTTATTTTACGAACCATAGCGAAACTGCTGGTAAATCCGAAAGTGAAAAGAAAGATCATTTATTATTTGGTGGTGGTTATTCAAAAAATCTAATGACATATAACGAAATTATGAAATTCATTAAGAGCAAAACTAAAAGTATTGTTTCGGTTTAATTTTTAGTTAAAATGCCCCATCTAAAAAAAAGGTGGGGTTTTTTTATCCTTTTTTCAAAAAAAAACAGCCGTTGCGCTAACAACGACTGTAACTCAGTTAATACTAATCCGAAAAATTAATATTCTAACGCAAGATAAAATAAATCTATTCAACTCCTAAAACCTTTTAATTAAAACAATAGGGAAACCTATCCTCTTTTATTGCTTAATACTTTATTTGAGCCTTCATTTTTTCTTTTTTGATGCCCTTAAATGGTATCGCTAAAAGCGATGTACTTCTGATTTACTTTTCTTGTAAAGTAACAAATCGCTTTATAACGGTTAAACCTTGTCAT
>CANKUU010000070.1 GCA_947486785.1 uncultured Flavobacteriaceae bacterium
TCGCGAACTTTCTATCTGTGTTTTATTTGCTAACTTTAGTGCTTAAACCACGCAACTAATTTTATATAAACACGTTGTGCGTCATTTGACCAACCAAATAAAATTCTACAAAATTTAATAATTTATGGCATTTTTAACAGAATATTCTTACCGACAGTTAATTGAAAGAGTAGAGATTGAAAGCCTTGACCGAATTGACAAACAGTTTTTTAAAACGAATATTTATGATAATGATTATTTGTACTATTTATTTAATCAACTTGATTTAAAAAAACTATTTGCAGAAAAAATTATTTTAAGTGGAGACAAAGCGTATGTATTAACTCATAGAGAAGTGCCTGAAAGGAAAGATAATCGAACTTATGTGCTTGAGATAAAAGGAAATGTAAAATATCATAAAGACAATAAATGTGAAGCTTTAAATAGAGGGTTTAAGAATTTCTATATGCCTGAACCTGTTGTTAAGTTAGCAGAAGAAGATTCAAAAAAACACGAACTGATTGTTGAGGAAATACGACAATGGTTTGAAACAAATAATTACACAGTTTATCGATATGAAGCAGGAGAAATAAATGACAAAATATTAACTACAGACTTCAACAAAACGTTTCCAGAAAAATATGGTATTGAACCAATTTTTATAAGTCAATCAGACAAAGGTCAATTTCAATGGTATATTGAAAAAAAATCTACAGGAAACGTTAGTACTAAAAAATCATTTGACCATAACAAATTCATCATAGATATTGCAGAATTACTGAAAAGAAGAGATTTTATTTGCAACAGCAGAACAATGCAAAATCTGTCTAAGTATGATTTTTTAGTAAGTCGTGATAATTTAGATATATCAAAATACATAACTGAAAGCATAGAAAAAGGTTATTTAAAAGAAGTAAGTAATGTATTCATAGACAATTATGGATTTAAGCGATTAAAAGAATTTTGGAATAAACATCGTGAATTGAAAAAAGAAGCGTTTAATTTATTATCTGAATACTTCAAATGGACTTACAATTATGAAGAAAAAACTTTTGACGAAATATTTTTGGAAGACTTTAATTTAAAAGCTTGTAATTTATGTTATGGAAATAACTAAGAAAGAAAAAAAACGAACGCACAACAATATGTATAATTCATTGCTAGTAAAGGCTTACTTACGAAAGTCCTCGCGGACTTTCTATCTGTGATTTATTTGCTAAATTTAGTGCTTAAACACGCAACGAAATCATACACTAGACCGTTGCCATTAATATCGAGCCACCTACCAAATTGAAAATGTTTGGCGCTTCCCTAATCCAAAAGTTAATAGAAAATA
>CANKUU010000071.1 GCA_947486785.1 uncultured Flavobacteriaceae bacterium
GCTAAATTTACTAACTTAGAGCGCATTTGGAAATCCTGTCGGATTTCAAAACGCAACTAATCTTAGCTCAAGCGTTGGCAGTAATGCTGAAAAATCAGTTAATAGAATTCATAAATGTTAAAATATATTTTAGTTGCCTGTCTCTTTTTACAGATAATCTTTCAGAGTTTACTGTTTGGCCAAAGCATAGATAAACATAAGGTTAAAATAGACAATAAGTCTTTTACCTATTATGTAATGCAACCAAAAGTGGAGGTTAGTGGAATTCTTTTGCTTCTTAAAGGTTATGGCGAAAAACCAAAAAGTATTTTCGACAAAACAAGCCTTCCGCAACTAATGGCAGAAAAAGGATTTTTAACTATTGTGCCTGAATTAAATAACTCATTGTTTGCAGACCAAATAACAATTGAAGAATTAAACAGAATATGCAAAATCATAAGCCAGAAATATGAAGTGTCCAATCTTGTAATTGGTGGATTTTCATCAGGTGGTGCTGTTGGAATTGGATACGCTAAATATTTATTGTCAAATGATACTACAACCATATTAACAGGAGTTTTTGCGATTGACCCACCTCTTGATTTAACACGTTTGTACAAATCATCAGAAGACAAAATAAATTACGAATGTCAAGGCTTAATTAAAGACGAAGGTTATTCAATTAAGCAAGAATTGGAGATTTCTTTAGGTGGTTCACCTGAAACAAAACCTGCCCAATATTTATTGTATTCCTCATATTCCGCAAATGATAGTAACGGTGGAAATGCACAATATTTAAAGAATATTCCAATAAGATTGTACACCGAACCTGATTTGGAATTTCTTAGAAAGACTTATTGTACAGACTTACAATTTAAAGATATGAACGCAGTTGATTTACAAAGCTTGCATAAATTCCTTTTAGAAATTGGTAATGACAAAGCTGAATACATAACTACTGAAGGCAAAGGTTTTCATAGTTGGAATATTCTTGACGCACCTGATTGCGCTGAATGGATTAACAAAATCGTCAATCAATAATACAAGCTTTATGGAAAAAGCACTACTGCCAACAATGGCTATAGCAAATAGGGCAGAAAGCGCTAAATTTATTGGCTTGGGCATGTTTGCCAAGTCCGCCAAATCTTTTGGATTTGGCAATTAAAAAAGAAAAATAATTACAAAACAAAAAGCTTTGGCTCGCAGACCAGACGGAAACGAAAAGTTTCCTTGCCCGCCCTACTTGCCATAGCCGAACCGTTGCCATTAATATCGAGCCACCTACCAAATTGAAAATGTTTGGCGCTTCCCTAATCCAAAAGTTAATAGAAAA
>CANKUU010000072.1 GCA_947486785.1 uncultured Flavobacteriaceae bacterium
AAGTAGGCGAGAACAAGCAATTACTTATAGCCATTGTTGTGCAAAGTTTTTTTTAATTCAATCGAGTTTCTAATTCCTTTCTAACTTCTTCTGCGGTTGGGTCTTTTGCTAATATTATTCCATTTTCGTCAATTAGGAATATTCCACCGCCACCACCATCGACTCCATATTTTTGCCAGATATTATTTTGTCTATCCAACTCAACAAGGTTTGTCCATTCCCATTTTTCTTTTTCAAGGAATTTTACAAGTCTATCTGTATTTTTAAATTCTCCAGCAACTCCAATAATGGTAAATCCTTTGTCTTTGTATTCGTTGTAGAGAGGAACCATTGTTCTACTTTTTGCTATACAAGGCCCACACCAAGTAGCCCATAAATCTAGTAATGCTACTTTTCCATTAATTTTTTCAGAAAGTTTGATTTTATTTCCATTTAAATCAGGTGCGGAAAAGTCAGTATATTTTTTGCCAATTTTTATGTTCTCAATTGCATTAATTAAGTTTGAAGCAAGTTCGTTATATGGATGATTTGGATTGGCATCTGATAATATCTTGTAAGTTTTTTTAGTAGAATTAACATCAAGATTTTCTTTATTAAATAACAAGTTGTCTAAAAAAAAGGAATATGACACAAGAGTAGGATTATTTTCAATATAATTTTGTTGAAACAGCTTTTGCTCCTCGTAAATAGGTTTTATTTTGTTGTCTAACTCTTTGGCTTTAGGGCTTAAATTTTCTCCTAATTTTTCTAAATCATCAAGTTTTTTGTAAAGGACTACTTTCTCATCTTGATTTTTGGCTTCTCTTAATTCTGCGTAAAGTAATTTTGCTTTATCACTATGATATTCGTCACTCTTAAAAAGTGCACTAATGCTGTCCTGAAGCGGTTTTATTCTATTGTTAAATTTATTTTCAAAATTTTGTTTGAATTTTATGTATTCAGCGTTTAGGTTTCCTCCTTTAGTTACGTTTTTGTCAAACTCTTCTTCCGAATGAATGGTTAAATCAATTTTTTCGTTTTCTAAAAACAGAGGCATAAAACGTCCTCCTCCATTTTCTTTGGCTTCTCCAAGAAAAAGATTAACTGCTTCGGGATTTTCAAGTTTAGATTCAAAATAAAATTTCCCATTTTCAACTGGAATTTCAATTAATGAGTCAAATCTCATATCTTGATTTGGTTTTACTAAAAGAATAGATTTCGTTTCAGTTCCGATTACTTTTCCACTTAATAGTAAACTTTGTTCTTTTTCTTTTGAACAGTTAAAGAAAAATAGTATTGTAAAGAGT
>CANKUU010000073.1 GCA_947486785.1 uncultured Flavobacteriaceae bacterium
CGATGCTAACACGCTGTATAATTAATGGCCCAAAATAAATGGATGAATAAGGGCCACTAACCATACAGCTACCGTTGTGTGTAATTTTGACCAAGAGTAAATACATAAAAACCAAATGAATATGAGGTAATTTATTCTTTATTGATATTTTTTTATTGTTTTACAATAATTTATTATAAATTTGCAATAATAAATTTTTCATAAAATAAAAAACATGACAAAATCAGAAAAACAATTTAAAGGAATAAATGCTTTTTTAACTCTCTACTTTATAGCAGTAATTATAGTAGTTGAACAGTTGATTAAATATTCACAATGGACAATTCAACTTGTAAAAAAATGGGAATTACCAAAAGAACCATTTTTTTCAAAAATCAATTTAGTTCCTCTTGATTTGGATCTATCGCTTTACCAATATATTGGATTTGCAATTACATATATAATATTCTATGGTTTTATTTTAATTGGATTAATACAATTAAATAGAACAATTAAGTTACTATCTGAAAAGAAGCTTTTCCTACCTGAAATTAGTTCTGATTTTAAAAAAGCTGGTAAATCTTTTTCAATTTTCGTAATTGGAACATTTATTGTCGACTTTTCGCTACTACTGACAGCTAGCACTTCAAAACCCATATTGGACTTATTTGCAACTGAAACAATAGTTTTTATAATCTTAGCTTATTTGCTTTTCTTTTTGTCCGATATACTTAAAGAAGGTTTTCTATTAAAGGAAGAAAATGAATTAACAATTTAATTATGGGTATAATAGTTAATTTAGATGTTATAATGGCTCAAAGGAAAATTCAATCAAAAGAATTGGTGCAAATACTTGGAATTACACCAGCCAACCTGTCCATTTTAAAAACAGGAAAGGCTAAAGCAATCCGATTTACAACATTAGAGTCTATTTGTAAAGCTCTAGACTGTCAGCCTGGAGATATTTTAGAATATAAAAAAGAATAAAAACTACACACAACACGGTGTATAAAACATAGCTAATAAGTGCTAAATCGAGAGGTTTGTACTTATTTTCAAAGACCGCCAAATTTTTAATTTGGCTTTTAAAAATGAGAAAAATTAAAAACAAAATATAAAAATTCGGCTTTGTGTTTATACGAAAAGTAAGTGTCTTTTTGCACGCTACGTTTCATACACAAACCGTTGCCATTAATATCGAGCAACCTCTCAAATTAGGAATGTTAGGCGCTTACCTACTCCAAAAATAATAGAAAATAT
>CANKUU010000074.1 GCA_947486785.1 uncultured Flavobacteriaceae bacterium
AATAAGCTTTAGCTTCGTGCGCAGACGGAAACGAAAAGTTTCCTTGCCCCCGCACTACGCTTAGCCGAGCCGTTGCCCATAATACCCAAAAACTATGCTGAATGAAAAAAATTGCGTCTGAAATTGCTAAAGAAATTATCGAATCTGAAAAACCGAAACGAATAAAAGTAAGAACTTTAATTAAAAAATTTGGGTTTGTAAAACGAACAGAAGATAGTTCAAGAAAAATCACGCAAGAATTGAGCGAGTTAGGAATTTATCTAAATCCGTCAATTATGAAAATTGGCGAGAACTGGAAACTTTCTTTAGATGAGCGAGTAACTTTATCATACGAAAAAAGAAAAAACCAAAAAAGTTCCAAAATAAAAATTATTGAGAATTTTAATACAGATAAATGGTTTGACAATCTTGGAGAAAGAGATTTCAGAACAGAACGTGAAGTTGAAACTAAATTTATTATTCCGCTTTTATATCGACTTGGATATTCTGAAAATGACAGATATGATGGAATGACTTTCAAGGCTTTTAATGGTTCAAGACCAACTATTTTGGAAACTGATTGCTCTCTTTTTGATTTCGACAATGATTTATTAGATAATCAAGTATTATTAGTTGTTGAGGCAAAACGAGAAAATAGGTTAGTAAAAGAAGTTGAACTAGAAAAGGCACAAAAACAAACTAAGAGTTATGCAATATGGTTGAGTTGTCATTTTGGACTTGTTTCTGACGGTCGAAAATTACAAGTACTTGACCTTTTTCCAAATATTGGTGGAATAAATATCCTTTTTGATTGTAATATTTCGGAATTGAAAGAAAGTTTTAGCGAATTATTTAACTTAATCGGGAAAGAAAAATTAGTTGAATATTATGAAAATTTGGTGAATTAAAAACATAAAGTACTATGGGCAACACCGTGTATAGTTAATTGCTACAAAGTGCGTACTTTTGAATTCCTGCGGAATTCAAACTATTTGTGTACTTGACTTTTAATCGTTAAATTTACGCAACTAACCATACACAAACACGTTGCCATTAATATCGAGCAACCTCTCAAATTAGGAATGTTAGGCGCTTACCTACTCCAAAAATAATAGAAAATATTGTTCTAAATTCTTTTAATTCTGACTCAAAATACGAACTGAAAAATGCCAATCTCAGTTGTTACATAAAATGACCTAATTCTTGACTTT
>CANKUU010000075.1 GCA_947486785.1 uncultured Flavobacteriaceae bacterium
TGTTTTATTCTCGGAACACGAAAAAAATAAAAATGTTAAAATGATTGCAAAAAGTTTCTTCATAATTGTTTACAACGTCTCGGCTATGGGTAGTTGCTTAAAGCCTAAAGATAGCAAAAAGTCTTGAACCTGAGGAAAATTCGTAGAATTTTCCGATTGGCACTTACCATACCCAAGCAATTACTTATAGCCATTGTTGTAAGCAGTTATTTATATTCCATTATGCGTTCGTGTAATTCTTCTCCCAGTTCATAGCTAATCAAAACTGGGTCGTCAGCTGAATTTTCTTTAAATACCCTTATTGATAAGTTACTACAATCTTCGTTCGAAAATCTTTCTGCCCATTTAGTTAGTTGCTCAGTATCATCATCTTTGTACATTCTAAACTGATACATTGCATATTGACCAGACATAAGTCTATCCCTTTTTTCAGTAATAGGTTCGAGTTTGAAAGTGTTAGAAGGGAAAATATGTACGTTAAGCCAAGGCATATCTTTATCTGTTCTATTAAAAACTGTCATAAAGTAATCTGGTCTTTTCGTAATTCCATCTTCTATACATTTTGTCCACCAATGAGCAGTTATTCCTTGTTGTTGTCTTGGTCCAAGTTTTTTAATCGCTTGTTCAACTTCAAGACAAGCTGTTCCCATAGCTGATTGAATTGTTCCTTTGTTTGGTGGTTCAAATGTTGCAGGTGTAATTCCAGCTAAGTCACTTGGTAATTTTAACTTCGCTTTTCGGTCAATTATTATAAACGTTCTTTCAAGCCCTAAACCACCAATAAAAAGCCCTAATTCAAAAATCACATTATCTCTCGGACTTCCTTGTTCTTTATTCCGACTAATAGTTATATCATCTTCGGTCAGCATTAGAATTGCAAAGTCAAATTTATCCAATGAACTCACAAGAGTTTCCATTGTTCCAGATGATAAACCGAACAATCCTTGTGACCAAATCTGGCACTCACAAGAATATTCAAGATTCGCCTGAACTCCTTTAGCAGATTCAAGTCCTTCTGCCGAAGAGCCTATAAATAGAAATGGTTTCTCTGTCATTTTTCTAATTGCTTACAACGGCTTGAGCTAAGATTAGTTGCGTGTGAAATCCGATAGGATTTCCCAACGCGCTCTAAGTTAGTAAATTTAGCTTAGATTTTCCAGCGGAAAATCCCAAGCAATTAATTTTAG
>CANKUU010000076.1 GCA_947486785.1 uncultured Flavobacteriaceae bacterium
TCAGAAAATATACCTGAATCCTACTTTGGAATGGCGAAAGCCTACCAAAAACTTGGGAAAATAGAAAAAGCGAAAGATAATATTGTAAAAGCAGAACAAACTATTCAATACAAAAGAGATGATATTTACAATGAATTTTTGAATGAAATATATCTTTCAGAAATGTTGGAATTTAAACATACTCTGTATAAATAACTGTTTACAACAACGTATATAGCTCATAGCTAATCAGTTGCTTAAACAAAGTTTAGGCATATTTGCTAATTCCGCCAAATTTTTTAATTTGACTTATTGAAAAGAAAAGGTAATAAGAAAATTAAAAAATTCGGCTCGTACTTAACCGAAAAATAATCGCTAATTTACACGCTACGAGCCATATACAAGACCGTTGTAAAACATTAAAGAAAAACTGAATGAAATCAATATTAACATTGTTTTTAATACTAATTTTAGGATTTTCGACTTACGCTCAAAATCAGAATTCAAGAATGAGTATAATGAAAGCTGAAAAGCCAATTTTAATAATAAACGACACTATAATTGGAAGTATTGATTTATTAAATAAAATATCATCTGAAAAAATTCTGGAACTAAATATTTTCAAAGAAAGAAAATTAAGCTCTGCTTATCTATTTATTGAAAACGAAAAAAATGCAGGAATTATAATAGCAAAAATCAATAACAAATTTAAACACAAAACGCAGAAAGAATTGAATCTGTTTTTTGGACTGAATGAAAAAAATGATGTTTATATTAACGGATGTTTAATTGAAAATAAAAATCAGAATATAGCGTCTGAAAGTATAATCGGAATTGAATTAATAAAAGCTGACAATTTTAGAACGAAAAAGTCTGTTTTAAATATAGAAATCGAATAATAACGTTTTACAACACCGTGTATAATTAATGGCTAGTTTTCGCCTACTTACGAAAATCCTATCGGATTTTCTATTTGGTTTTTATTTGCTAAAATCCGTGCTTAAACACGCCACTAATCATACACAAACACGTTGCCATTAATATCGAGCCACCTATTAAATTACAAATGTTAAGCGCTTCCCTACTCCAAAAGTAATAGGAAATACTATTCAAAATTGTTTTAATTCTGACTCAAAATACGAACTGAAAAATGCCAATCTCAGTTGTTAAATAAAATGACCTAATTCT
>CANKUU010000077.1 GCA_947486785.1 uncultured Flavobacteriaceae bacterium
TCTGTTTGGGCTGGAAAACTTACACTCCCGTTTGAAGAGGCTACATTGTAATCAGCTGGAGATGTTGCAGTACCGTCAGCTACCGTATAAGAAACCGTAAATGCGTCTTGTACCGTAGGACCCGTATAGGTAATTACAAAATCTGCAGTACCTGCACTTTCATTAACACTAAAATCTGAAACAGAGATACCCTCGCCTGCTCCTGCTCCATCATTATCAATAATTTCTCCTTCTCCATGATTATCTAACATGGGCACCAAAGCGTTGGATATAGTGCCTAAATCAATGGGTAAAGTCTCTGCTGCTTCTAGTAGATCATCATCTATTATAGTTACCCTAACTAGTTGGGTAGCTCCGCTCTCTGTTTGGGCTGGAAAACTTACACTCCCGTTTGAAGAGGCTACATTGTAATCAGCTGGAGATGTTGCAGTACCGTCAGCTACCGTATAAGAAACCGTAAATGCGTCTTGTACCGTAGGACCCGTATAGGTAATTACATAATCTGCAGTACCTGCACTTTCATTAACACTAAAATCTGAAACAGAGATACCCTCGCCTGCTCCTGCTCCATCATTATCAATAATTTCTCCTTCTCCATAACTATCTAACATGCGCACAACAGGGTTGGATATAGCGCCTAAATCAATGCGTAAAGTCTCTGCTGCTTCTAGTAGATCATCATCTACTATAGTTACCCTAACTAGTTGGGTAGCTCCGCTTTCTGTTTGGGCTGGAAAACTTACACTCCCTTTCCCGTCTGAAGAGGCTACATTGTAATCAGCTGGAGATGTTGCAGTACCGTCAGCTACCGTATAAGAAACCGTAAATGCGTCTTGTACCGTAGGACCCGTATAGGTAATTACATAATCTGCAGTACCTGCACTTTCATTAACACTAAAATCTGAAACAGAGATACCCTCGCCTGTTCCTGATCCATCATTATCAATAATTTCTCCTTCTCCATAACTATCTAACATGCGCACAACAGGGTTGGATATAGCGCCTAAATCAATGCGTAAAGTCTCTGCTGCTTCTAGTAGATCATCATCTACTATAGTTACCCTAACTAGTTGGGTAGCTCCGCTTTCTGTTTGGGCTGGAAAACTTACACTCCCGTTTGAAGAGGCTACATTGTAATCAGCTGGAG
>CANKUU010000078.1 GCA_947486785.1 uncultured Flavobacteriaceae bacterium
TAGACTGGATTTTCATTGTTAAAAATCTAAAAATTTCAATTATGCATTGAATTTTGTTGATTTGGTCAACTTGTGGCTAACGGTTCGGCTATGATTAGTACGGGAAAAATAAGCGATTACTTTCCGATTAAGCACTTAGCCAAAACTTTTTATTTTGTTTTATCTTTTTCTGTTTTAAAGCCAAATCAAAAGATTTGGCGGACTTTATAAAAATACACTAAACTTTGGATTAAACACCCAACCCCGTATTAATTATAGCCATTGTTAGCTACAGTTCTTATTTTTGAATACTTATCTAAAGGTTTAGAGTTTATCAATTCGTTTGGAATCAGATTATTATCTATTATAATGTTGAATCCATTAATTTGTGCTATTTTTAGATATCCAATTGCTGGGTAAGAAATTAGTTCTGGAAAAACATCGTGTTGATTTCTGTATTTATGTTCTTTTTTTATTAAAAATCTTTCAATAGATGACTGAATGAGGTTTGTATCTTTCTTTAAAAGGTTTTCATAGAATTCTAAATCCATAAACATCTTTTCATTCATTTTCTTTTTTAAAGTAATGCTTTTGAATGTATATAAATTCTCTTCAAGTTTAGTTAACTCTTGATTCATAGCATTTAACATTAATTTAGAGTATATGCTACCTTCTTCACCTTCTTGAACCCATTGTTTAAAACTTGTTGTAACAGTTTTATTTCTAGTTACATAACTTATTGGATAATCAAAATCGTTATACTGTTTAATTAAATTTAAATTATCAGAAATCGCAATGTTAGATATTAGAGTTCTTGCTGTTTGGAAAATTCTACTTCCTTCCGTTTTTTTTGCTTGTTCTAATCTGTATTTACCAACTAAACTAAATAAGTCTTTTGCTTTGTTTATATCGTTTTCGATATAATAAGCGTGGATAGCATAGAAAAATGAATTGTTAGCAAAAACACCATTGATATGTCCTAAATCGGTATTGTTTTTAATAACCTTTTCTTCATTCGCTTTTAAAAGAGGAACAATCTCTGATATTTTTTTAAGCTTCTCTTCTTTAGTCATTTTTTGGAATTGTAGCTAACGGTAGCTGTATGGTTAGTGGCCCTTATTCATCCATTTATTTTGGGCCATTAATTATACAGCGTGTTAGCAT
>CANKUU010000079.1 GCA_947486785.1 uncultured Flavobacteriaceae bacterium
TCTTTCGCTTTTTCTATTTTCCCAAGTTTTTGGTAGGCTTTCGCCATTCCAAAGTAGGATTCAGGTATATTTTCTGACTGTTTTAATGCACGTTGAAATTCAGCAATTGATTTTTCGTAATTTCCAAGTTCGTATTCACAAAGTCCGAGATATACAAAAGAATGTATATCTACCCAATCCTCTTTTTGGTTTTTAATATTACGATTAAATAATTCAATTGCTTTTTGGTAGTTTTTTTTTCCGAAATAACATTCTCCACGTAAAAAGTCAATATCTTCTCCCCAAGGTGCATCAACAAAATTAGGTGTCAAGCTATCAAGTCGGTCAAAATCCATTAAGGCGTTATTGTAATCACGTATTTTTCTTAATCTAATCCAACCTCTATAACCTAAATGTGAACTAGGATTTAATTCTACTGCTTTATTAAGATAGATAAACCCTGTATGAAAGTCTCCAGCTTTGTTAAATTTCACAACCGAATACTCCATATATTCGTCACTATTTTTGGATTCAAAGTTTTCAATTCTTCGAGAACTTTCTTTAGCATTCTCAATCATCTCTTTACCCTTAAAATGACCATAAATCGCAATTCCGATTATAAAAATCAAAATTATTCCAATTATGATTCCAACTATTTTAAAAAATTTCTTCAATTCGTCCGTTTTTAATTGTCAGCCTAATTAAGTAATACGTTTTCGTTTCCGTATCATTTTTCCAACCGCTTAATTTTTTTGAAACGTTTTCAAGTTGTTTAATTAGCTCGCCATTATTAAATTGGATAGGTTGGTATTTCGTATTTATTTGAAAATTTTCTTGGTTGCAGTAATTTCCATACTTGTCTATATTCAAACGTAATGTTATAAATCCGTTTCTTGGTTCAATTTGAGTTTCTGATTCTTTAATTTCTGCAAAAGCTTTTCGGATAGTGATATTTTCTCCCTCAATTCTCGTGTTATGAGGTTTTCCAAACATTGTTGTTGTCCAATATGCGGAAGAGTATTCTTCACAATCTGTTTTATTCTCGGAACACGAAAAAAATAAAAATGTTAAAATGATTGCAAAAAGTTTCTTCATAATTGTTTACAACG
>CANKUU010000080.1 GCA_947486785.1 uncultured Flavobacteriaceae bacterium
GGTTGGTTGCTTTACTAAAAGTATAAATGAAAGATACAAAATATCGAGAAATTAATCAACCCCTTGCAACGGTCTTAATCTGTTCATTTTCTTGATCTATAGCTTCCCATCGATGTTTTATTCGAATATCCTGTAGGGCTTCTAAAGCTAGTTTTTGGACATGAAAACGATCTGTAACCTGTATGGCTTTGGGAAAACATTTTTTAGCAATCATTTTCATGGAGTTGGCCATGTCAAGAGTAATCTCTTTGACTTTATCCCTAAGTGATTTTGGAATTTTAAGTAACAGTTCTATGATAGGCTCTACCTTGGTTCCTTCTAGTATAGCTACTATGGCACCTTTCTTTCCTTTAGCTTTTTTATTGGTAATTATGGTGTAGAGTTCTCCTTTGGAGAGTGCAGTCTCATCAATGGATAAATGCTTACCTATATTCTCGGAAAAGATAAGCCACTCTTTGGCGTGGGGTTTATCTTTCCATTGCTTAAATTCACTAAGGTAATCCCGATACTGACGCCCAAGTTTCTTACCGTTAACTCCGTAAAAACCACCTATAGTATGGCAGTCATTAGGCTTAGTATTGACCAAGCACTTTTAAAAAAGCAGCGAACTCTATGGTCATTCGAGTTCCCTGTGCTACTAGATTCCAATCTCTTTGTACAACTTCTTTACTAGGTTTGTCCAGCCATCTACGGCGTTTAATATGCAGAAACACCTTTTTACCTCGCAAAGGAAAATCCTGAATGGTTACTTCTTTATGGAAACCATGTGCTATTAGAACACGACTCTTTTCTTCTTTAGGCTTGTCTTTCTTCTCCTCAAAGTATATACGTATCGTGTCCTTTTCTATTCTATGACTGGTGATATCAAAATGAGTAATTAATAATTCCGGAAGTAATAACTTAAGCAGGTCTAATGATAAATGCAAGGTCTTGTCTTTTTTATGCAAAAATATCATTCCGCTTCAAATCCACACATAACTTTTGAGATTGATCCTAAACCTTGATCAAATAATAAGCTTGTTAGTTCTTTAGAAATATACCCTTTATCAGCATATAGGCTGCCAAACACTT
>CANKUU010000081.1 GCA_947486785.1 uncultured Flavobacteriaceae bacterium
AGGGAAGCGCCAAACATTTTCAATTTGGTAGGTGGCTCGATATTAATGGCAACGAGTTTGTGTATGGTTAGTTGCGTAAATTTAGCAATTAAAAATCAAGTACACAAATAGTTTGAATTCCGAAGGAATTCAAAGGTGCGCACTTAGCAGCAATTAACTATACACTGTGTTGTACGCAGGCTTTATTCAACCTATTTTTTATTCTTTCGTTTCTTTTGTCTATCAGTTTTATTGTGGCGTTCATATAATTCACGTATTCTTCTTTATTTTCAGGTAAAGCTGAACGATTGAAGTCATCAAATGGCAATAAGAATTTAACTTTAGTCTCATTTTCTATAAAATCTTGGAGCATAAAAAAATCTGTATAACCTTTAAAATCTCTAAATAATTTAAAAAATTCAGAATATCTTTTTAATGTGCTTGTCAGAGGACTTTGCTCATTTATATAAAATCTTCTGAAACATTCTAAAGTCAAGTCAAATCTGTCGCTTATTTTCCGATTTACACCTCTAGCTTGATTAATCGTAAATCCATCCTTTCTATGTGCAGGGAAAACTATGTGTCCTCCAATTGTCCTGACTTTATGTTGAAATTTCTCTTTTTCAAATTCGCTCAACCATCCATCCAATTTTCCGTTATATTTTCCAACATAATGTGGACACATTCTATCGCTTGATAAATTATCAGTCAAATTGTTTTTTAATAATAATCTTCCAGAATTTTTATTAAAAATGCTCAAATTCAAAGTGATGTTTTTTGAGATTTCTTTATTCCATAACAGGCTTTGAATTTTATATAATTTTGGACTATCATTATCAGGGTCACCACATTTACTATCTAATCTATAATCATATTCAATATCTATAAAAGTCATGTTTTGAAAGTGTTTCTTTTGCTTGCGTACAACGGTAACGTATAAGAATAGTAGCGGATTTTTATACACTTATTTTTCGGTTAGTTACTTTCGTTTGATTTATAAAATTCACTTTCGTTTTAGCGATAAAACCGCTATTATTTTTATACA
>CANKUU010000082.1 GCA_947486785.1 uncultured Flavobacteriaceae bacterium
ATGGTTAATACTTTAAGTTAAAAAAATAAAAGGAGTTTAGCAAGTATTAAAGGAGGGTTTTTGCGCAGTCTGACGGTTTGTATAAACTTAGTAAGGGGATTGCACACCATTACTTTCGGTTTATCAACTGCTTTTGCAAGCATAAAACCACCTTTGATTTAGGCACTTAGCCCTTATTAAGTTTATACCTTGTTAGCTACAGGTTTTTTCTTTTTATTTAGTTTAATCATCCAATATGTTATGTATCCACTACCGATTATTCCAGGTACAAACCAATTCCAAATTCCAGGTAATATTTGATTCACAACGAAAAAAGCACTTACAGCAGCAATATATCCTCCGGTCATTTTCCCCAAGTGTAATTTCAACCAGTTTTTCTTTAAGTGTTTAATATCTTTAAATAGTTTCAGGTCTCTTAAACCGAAAACAATTCCGACAACTCCGAATACAGATAGGATTATATTCAGTTTGCTATACAAAACAATTGGATATAAAATCATTACAATTCCTGTCAGAGTAATCAAATAAGCAATGATTTTGTCAGTCTTTAATTGAAATTCTTTTTGCTTAAATTTTAAACTTCTTAGTCCACTAATTAAAAAGTATGTACTAAACAATCCGATTGAAAACAAGAAAGGACTTTCGTGATTTGGTAATACCGAAATGATAAAAGCTGATATTGCAGAAAACAACATTGAAAAGAAAAATATCCTTCCAGATTTCTTATGTACGTTATTTCCTTTTTTGGCTATCATCGAAATTCCGCCAGTCAAAAGTGCAATACCGCCAAGTGGTGCGTGAATAAAATAAATCAATATTTCTGCTATCCTTTCTATTTCCATTTTGGTTTGTTCAACTTGTAGCTAACGGTCTCGGCTATGAGTAGTTGCGTGGTTTAGCACTTAACTTTGCAAGTACGCACCAAACTGAAAATCCGCGATGATTTTTAGAAGTAGGCGAGAACAAGCAATTACTTATAGCCATTGTTGTGCAAAGTTTTTTTTAATTCAATCGAGTT
>CANKUU010000083.1 GCA_947486785.1 uncultured Flavobacteriaceae bacterium
TTGCAAAAGCCAACATATAAAATAGCTGGAGCCACACGAACTATTGTTTCTAAAACGCTTCATTCACTTTTTCACGAGCAAGCCAATATCATGTCAACTGCTATCGCTCTTGAATATGGTACTAGTTGTATTACGTATAAAGAGTTGCAAGATCAGATTAATCAGAGGTCTCATTATTTATATTCCAAAGGACTACGTCCAGATCAAGTTGTTGCGATTTCGTTAGATAGAACTCCTGATTTAATCGTTACAATTTTTGCGGTTTTGCAATGTGGCGCATCTTATGTTCCAATAGATACGAGTTACCCAGATAGTCGTATAGCGCATATAATTTCTGATTCAGAGGCTGTTTTGTTTATAAGTGAGATTTCACGAGAATTGTTATTAGATGCATGTACTTCTTTAGTATTAGCTGATGTTAAGTCAGCTTGTAATGCGATGCCTATTACGTTTCTTGATTTAGCGGTAAGTACTAGTGCTGCTGCATATATTATATATACTTCTGGTTCTACGGGAAATCCAAAAGGAGTTAAGGTGTCGCACAGCAATGTTGTTAACTTGGTATCTTCCATGGCAAAAGAGCCAGGCATAGATTCTTCGGATAGAATATTTGCGGTAACCACTATTTCTTTTGATGCTATGGTTATTGAAACATTTCTACCGCTGCTTCATGGCGCAAGTGTAGTGCTGGTAGATGAGGCCACACGAAGAGATGGGTATTTGTTATTGCAGAAGGCAGTAGAAGATAAGATTACAGTATTGTGGGGTACCCCAACGATATGGCAGATACTTCTAGATTCTGGATGGCATAAAAGTTTGCCCATTAAAGCCTTAATTGGAGGGGAGCCAGTACCCCATGCATTGGCCCAAGAGTTGTTGACATTAACAGATGAGTTATGGAATATTTATGGTCCGACAGAAACAACGGTTTGTTCATTTTTAACTCAAATAAAAAAAGAAGACGATCCAATACGTATAGGTAAGCCCATCGCCAATACGTATGCATATTTGTTAGAT
>CANKUU010000084.1 GCA_947486785.1 uncultured Flavobacteriaceae bacterium
CGTTGTAATTAATGGTAAAAAAGCATTTTGGCAGCTTCAAAAACTCGTATTAAATGGTAAAAAAAATAGTGCTGTTTCTTATCATATTTTTGATAAGTCTTACTTCTTATGCTCAAAACAAATATGATATAGACGTACTTGTATCTACCGAATTTTATAATGCAGATTTTAATGAACTAAATGAAGTTTTAGAATCAAGAGAATTAATAGGCACTTATTTAGGGTTAACAATTTCAAAAAAAGATTTGAATTCATACCTGACTCTAGGCTATAAATTCATAAGTAACATTTCAGACAAAGTAAATTTGAAAGGTGGCTCTTTCTACACTTCAATAAATTATGACATTTTGAAGAAAGAAAAACATATGTTATATCCAAAAATGAGCATGATGTTGGCAAATTATACTTTTGAAACTAATGAAAATTTACCAAGTATTGCTATTGAAGAAAGTTTCAAAAGCAACTCTTCCTTTTCTTTGGGTTTTGGGATTGGTTATGAATATCTTTTTAAGATTAATTTTATTAAAAAATCATATCATTTCGCATTGGGTATTAACGTTGAGAAATCTTTTGAAATCAACAACTTAGAATGGACTTTGGGTGATTCGAATGTTGATTTTTTAGATTTCAATCTTGAATCAGGAGTTAAGACTATAATTGTAATAAGAATGATGTTATAAATCTGTTCGTAATAAAAACCCAAATGGACACACTCTTGTCTAATCGTTGCGCAGATGGACTTTTTAGCTTGATTGCTGAAAAAAAAAGTAGTACGAACTTAGAACGTAATGTAACGTGCTTACTCGTGAGGAACCACTAATTACAACAAAACCTAAACGTAATGCGGACTTTAGGGCTAAAACTAAAGGTATTTGTATATTTATGGTGTCGCTAAATCTTATGGATTTAGCTTTGGAACAAAAAAAGAAAAAGCAAAACAATAAGCTTTAGCTTCGTGCGCAGACGGAAACGAAAAGTTTCCTTGCCCCCGCACTACGCTTAGCCGAGCCGTTGCC
>CANKUU010000085.1 GCA_947486785.1 uncultured Flavobacteriaceae bacterium
AGTTAAGGTACAGTCTGTACAAGAAGGGTCTACCGTACAGCTACTACAAGGTGTAGGATCTGTAGAAGTATCGGTAACAGTTGATCCGTCAGGGTCTTCACCTCTAACGGTGGCTAGGTTACTCACTTGACCTTCATCTATATCTGCTTGAACAATATTGTAGCTTGCCGAATACGTCCAAACCTCTGAAACATCTAATAGGTTATTCCCATTGCTGTCTCCAGATGCTGGACCAGGAATAGCTCCGCCTAACAGAGGGTCCGAAACAACTATGTTGCTAAGTGCTACATCTCCGGTGTTTGTCACCACAAAAGTATACTCCACCGTATCACCTATATTAGTAATATTATCAGTATTGGTATCTTCGTATATACCGTCTTTTGTAATGTTGATACCTCTTAATGATAAAGGAGCACAAGCTGTATTATTTGATGAATTAGTATCTCCCGAAAAGCTAATGCTATTACCAAAACCACCTCCATTTGAGCAATTTTGTGTTGCGTCTACTAATTCGGAATCAACAGAAAAAATAGCCGTAACCAACCAACTTTCTTCTCGTAATCCAGCCAATGACTCTCCTGTAATAATTTGTGTACCATCACCATTAGTGAACGGAGAGCTGATAGTACCATCGGTACCATCACTTTCATTACCATAGGCTACTGTCGCACTATTTAAGGAAATACCGGTACCTAATATAAAAGTGTCTGTAATATCATAAGATCCAGAATGTTCGCCTGTATTTTCCGCAGTAATCTTGTAAACTACTTGATAGGTCTTATCTACTGAATTGTAAGTAGGTCCTGATTCTATGGCTTTACTAATATCTATACTAGAATTACTCGGAAGCTTAGTTAAGGTACAGTCTGTACAAGAAGGGTCTACCGTACAGCTACTACAAGGTGTAGGATCTGTAGAAGTATCGGTAACAGTTGATCCGTCAGGGTCTT
>CANKUU010000086.1 GCA_947486785.1 uncultured Flavobacteriaceae bacterium
CAACGGTCTCGTCTATGAGTAGTTGCGTGGACTAGCACCTAACTTGGTAAGTACACACCAAGCTGAAAATCCTAGAGGATTTTCAGAAGTAAGTGAGAACAAGCAATTACTTATAGCCATTGTTACAAACAGTTTTCATAAATTATATTCCATACCGAAATTAAAAACAAAGGATTTAATATCATCTCTTTTAATCAATCCTGTAAATGCTCTTATGTTCAATGATAAAGATTTTGATATCGCATATCCTGTTCCTAAACAAACACCAAAATCAAAATTGTCATTACCTTCTCTCACAAAGCTATTGTCATTGCCGTCTAAAAGAAATTGAGAACTAGTAATATTTCTATCAACAATAAATCCAAATTGAGGTCCGCTTTCCATATAAAATTGCTCTGAAAAATAAAGTTTTATAGGAAATGGAATTGATATTGTTAACTCATAAATCTCATATTCAAAATCAAATGTACTTGTGTTTGGTAATGGATTTCCATTAAAATCTGTCAAGGTGTTATCCTTTGCTTTGATGTTGCTTCCTTGTAAAGCAAATAAAAGTTCAGGTTGAAATTTTAATTTACTTGTTAATTCTGTTTTATAAAATCCGCCAACATAAAATCCAAATTGATAATTAAATTCTGTTGAATTTTGATTTGGTGTGTATTTTCCAATATTCACACCACCTTTAATTCCAAAATTTCCATTTCTGTCTTGACTAAACATTGTCGAAAAGGAAAAAGTAAAAATGAGTAAGATAACTTGTTTGTTCATTTAATAGTTTTTGCTCTAATTGTTTGTAACGCTTGAGCTAAGATTAGTTGCGTTTTGAAATCCGACAGGATTTCCCAACGCGCTCTAAGTTAGTA
The DNA here is from genome assembly GCA_947486785.1 of uncultured Flavobacteriaceae bacterium. Lineage (GTDB taxonomy): Bacteria > Bacteroidota > Bacteroidia > Flavobacteriales > Flavobacteriaceae > Maribacter_C. The sequence goes on from CANKUU010000086.1 coordinate 864, forward strand.
AATTTAGC
>CANKUU010000087.1 GCA_947486785.1 uncultured Flavobacteriaceae bacterium
CGCTCGCCGCTACTATCGGAATCACTTTTGTTTTCTCTTCCTCCGGCTACTTAGATGTTTCAGTTCACCGGGTTTGCTTGCCTTACGGCATACTATGTCTTCAACATAGTGGGTTGCCCCATTCGGATATCTACGGATCATATCATGTGTGCTGATCCCCGCAGCTTTTCGCAGCTTATCACGTCCTTCATCGCCTCTGAGAGCCTAGGCATTCCCCATACGCCCTTTTCCAGCTTGTCGCCAAACCTTCAAATTTTGCTGTATTGATAATACTCTATACTCTTTACTTAAAAAATTCGTGCTTTATTTTAATAATAAAACTTTTTATTCAAATCATAACACTATTGCTAGTGTTATTAATCTGTCCCAATATGTCAATGAACGTTTTTTATCCTAAATGAATTAAGATAAATAGTGGAGAATATCGGAGTCGAACCGATGACCTCCTGCGTGCAAGGCAGGCGCTCTAGCCAGCTGAGCTAATCCCCCATTTCTTTTAGCGATGAGTAATTAGTAACGAGCTATGAGTAATAACTCTTGTAACTCAACTTCTAAAATTTCCTTCAATATCTAATGAACGTAACACTCCTTCTTGAAATGCCTCTATGTTTGTAGTCCCAGGCAGACTCGAACTGCCGACCTCTACATTATCAGTGTAGCGCTCTAACCAGCTGAGCTATGGGACTGTCCCTACTCTCTTCTTCAGTATAAAACTTCAAAAAAAAGCAATTACTTATATATTATTATTGTAAAGACATTATTGCGCTAAATAAAAATTAAAAAAATATACTTTTTAAATCGATCAAACGAAGCTGTTAATCATTATGATTGTCGTCTCTAGAAAGGAGGTGTTCCAGCCGCACCTTCCG
>CANKUU010000088.1 GCA_947486785.1 uncultured Flavobacteriaceae bacterium
ATTTACTAACTTAGAGCGCGTTGGGAAATCCTGTCGGATTTCAAACGCAACTAATCTTAGCTCAAGCCGTTGCCATTCATTGCGAAACGCACTCAAACTCGAAAAAAATATGGAAGAATTAAAATTACATTCTTTTGGACAAAATGACCATCTTGAATCGCTAAAAAAAAGATATGAATCTTTAAAAAACAAAATTAAAACAAACGAAAATTTGAATGAAACAGAAAAAAATGAGGAACTGAAAACTTTGACAAAACTCTTTGAAAAAGAAAAAAGAGATTCAAAAAGCAATCTGTATTAATATAGAATTGAATAATTATTAAAAAATTGAATGTGGAATTTAGCAAGTTTCGGAACTGATCATTCAATCGAATTGAAAAATATTGCGGAATAAAACGCTGACTGAATTAACTCAAAGACTAAATTTTAAATTAACTGACAGAAAAAAATAATAAGAATGAGAAAACAAACAGAGTATTTAGTAATCGGAATTGGAATAGCTTCAATATTATTTGCAATTTATGGAGTTATTCGAGGAGGAGAATTAATTGATGCTTCTAGTGGAATTATTATTGGAGCAGCATTAATTGGAACTGTATTCATTGAACGAAATAGAAAAAACAAACCTGAATAAAAACAACGAAATGGCAACACCGTGTATAATTCATTGCTAGTACTCGCCTACTTACGAAAATCCTCGCGGATTTTCTATTCGGTTTGTATTTGCTAAATTAGTTGCTGAAACACGCAACGAAATCATACACAACAACGTTGCCATTAATATCGAGCCACCTACCAAATTGAAAATGTTTGGCGCTTCCCTACTCCAAAAGTTATAAAAAATAT
>CANKUU010000089.1 GCA_947486785.1 uncultured Flavobacteriaceae bacterium
GCCACAAGTTGACCAAATCAACAAAATTCAATGCATAATTGAAATTTTTAGATTTTTAACAATGAAAATCCAGTCTAAATCATACTGAAACTGAAAAATGAAAAACTTGATTAATAAACCACACTTGATTTTTTTACTCGCTATTCCGATTATAATGCTGATTGGGATTTTGAATGGAGACGCAGTATTGGACATAAACGTTCACGACACTTATTATGTTATTTCTCATTTTCATATAGCAACACTGATTTCAATTCTTTTTGGAATAATCGGAATTGGATATTGGATTATGAACAAAGCGAATAGAAAACTATCCAAATGGTTAAATTGGACACACATTGGACTGACTTTTGGCGGAATAATACTCATTTTAATTCTTTCCAAATTATATCGTGAACCAAAAACAGATACAATACTTTCAGATTTTGATTTTAATCAGAATTTGGATATTATAATATTTGTCATTTTACTAATTGCCATATTTGGACAAGTAATCTATCCAATTAATTTAATAAGCGGAATAATAAAAAAACGAGAAAAAACCAGTGGCTAACACCGTATAAAATTAATTGCTAGTCTAGGCTCACTTGGGAAATTCCTTCGGAATTTCGCCGTTCGTGATTAATCTAGTAAATTAGTTGCTTAAACCACGCAACTAATCTTATACAACAACGTTGCCATTAATATCGAGTCACCTATCAAATTTCGAATTTTAGGCGCTTCCCTACTCCAAAAATTAGAGGAAAAATTGTTCTAAATTGTTCTAATTCTGACTCAAAATACGAACTGAAAAATGCCAATCTCAGTTGTTAAATAACATGACC
>CANKUU010000090.1 GCA_947486785.1 uncultured Flavobacteriaceae bacterium
CGTTGGCAGTAATAACCAAGCAGAGTCAAAAAAATTATGAATTTTAAAACATTTTTTCATTACGTAAGTTATCTTCAGTATCCTTTGATGCTGATTGGATTTTATTTTGCTTTCAAACCATATTTTTACGAAATTGAAGAGTTAAAAGAAAATCCTGATTTAATTTTCGAAAGTTTAAATTCATTGCTGATTTTTATGGGACTTGGAGTAAGTTTTTCGTCGTTACAAGATACTACTAAAACTCAAAATAAGTTTTCTGAAAAAATTTGGAAAAACCCTAAAAAAGGGAAAATTATGATTTCTTTTATTAGTCTTATGATTTTGTCCTTTTTAACTTTTGGCCTAATTGGATATTATTTTACAGAAATTGGGATTTTAAAAGAATTATCAATTGGAATTATTGTATTAGGATTAGGAATGTTTGGTTTTTTAAAAGCAGCAATTGAAATGTTTGAAAATCATAGAACGGATAAAAATAATTAAACTGAATAAAAAATAATGAGTGAAAACAAAAATAAACCCTTGAAAGTAATATTAGTAACAATTGGTATAATTGGAACTATTGCTGGTATATTTCTAGCTGTAAATGGAAATAAAATTATGGGAATATCAGGTTCAATAGCAAGTGCTGGAATTGCAATAAAAGGAATTAACGATATTAGAAATGAAAAAAAATAACTACTGCCAACACCGTATAAAATTAATTGCTGGTAAAAGCCTATTTACGAAAGTCCTCGCGAACTTTCTATCTGTGTTTTATTTGCTAACTTTAGTGCTTAAACCACGCAACTAATTTTATATAAACACGTTG
>CANKUU010000091.1 GCA_947486785.1 uncultured Flavobacteriaceae bacterium
GGTGTAAATTAGCATCAAAATACAAATCACATGGCTAGACAGAGCATATCTTTCACACAACCAAATGATGAGTGGTTAAAGTCTCAAGTAGACAATCAAGAGTACTCAAGTAAAAGTGAACTTGTTAATGACCTAATTCGTCAGGCAAGAAACCAACAAATAGAAATTGACTGGATTCGTGCTAAATTGGAGAAAGCTGAAAATAGCGGTTTTACCAATGATAGTAAAGCACAAATTTTAGCGGAATCTAAGTCCAAACTAAATGGCTAAATACAGACTGAGTAACGACGCTAAAGATGACCTAATACGTATTCACCATTATGGAATCAAAAAATTCGGAGAAAAACAAGCGGACAAATATTTCGAGACATTTTTCGAGTATTTTGATATAATTGCCAAAAATCCTTATTCATTTGAATCAGTTGAATATATAAAACAAGGTTATCGCCGATGCGTTTGTGGACCTGACAGTATTTACTATAAAATCAGTAATGAAACTGTTGATATAATGGCGATTGTCGGAAAACAGGATTTGAATAGTTTACACTAAACAACGCGGAAAAATACTGTTGCCAACACAACCTATACGTAATGCGGACTTTTGGTTTAAACGGAATGGTTTGCGCATTTTTAGAGTGTCGCTAAATCTTATGGATTTAGCTTTGGAACAAACAAAAAATTAAACTAAACAATAAGCTTTAGCTTTGTGCATAGACGGAAACGAAAAGTTCCCTTGCTTCCGCACTACGCA
>CANKUU010000092.1 GCA_947486785.1 uncultured Flavobacteriaceae bacterium
GTGATGGTAAGCGTTCCTGTAACATTGGTAATCGTATAGTTATTATCTGTTGCTTCTGTAAGACTAATATCATAATCCCCAGCATCAGAAGTTGCTGTTGCCGTAGTACTTGCTGTAGGAACTGTATCTATGTCACTTAAGGTATCATTATTTTTATACCCTGTATAACTGATGGTAAAATCAGGGTTAGTATCACCATATTCACGAGTTATATTATCTGCAGTAGCGGTAAGGGTTGCTTTGGTGATGGTAAGCGTACCTGTAACATTGGTAATCGTATAGTTATTATCTGTTCCTCCTGAAAGTGTAATATCATAGGTTCCTGTGTCAGAAGTTACTGTTGCCGTAGTACTTGCTGTAGGCTTGGTATCTATAACGGTACTCGTTTCATTATTTTTAAAGCCAGTATAATTGATGCTAAGATCAGGATTGGTTTCACCATACTCACGAGTTATATCATCCGCAGTAGCGGTAAGGCTTGCTTTGGTGATGGTAAGCGTTCCTGTAACATTGGTAATCGTATAGTTATTATCTGTTGCTCCTGAAAGTGTAATATCATAGGTTCCTGTGTCAGAAGTTGTTGTTGCCATAGTACTTGCTGTAGGCTTGGTGTCTATAACGGTACTCGTTTCATTATTTTTAAAGCCAGTATAATTGATGGTGAAATCAGGATTGGT
>CANKUU010000093.1 GCA_947486785.1 uncultured Flavobacteriaceae bacterium
GTACATTTTTCACACAGATAAATACAATTATAAATTGGGAACCTATTAAAGCTATTCTCAACCTTCATTATACCAAGGGTAAGAGTGCTACAGGGAAGCCTAGTTATAGCGGATTACTTCTTTTTAAAATGAGTTTGCTACAAACATGGTATGGTTTAAGTGACTATGAAGTAGAAGACCGAGTCAATGACAGTATTTCGTTTAGTTATTTTTGTGGTTTACATATAGATCAAGTTGCTCCAGATCATAGCACTCTAAGTCGTTTCAGAACACTGATGAGTAAAGCAAAAGCTTATGAGCCCCTTTTTAAGGAAATAAACAGGCAGTTAGAAACTCATAATATTATTGTTAAGACAGGAGCTATAGTTGATGCCAGTGTAATAGACACACCTTTAAAACCCAAAGGCAAAACCACTCATAAAGTCACCCAAGATAGAGAAGACCTTGAAGAAGTTACAGTCACAAAACAATATGCAGATTCTGTTGATAAGGATGCCGCTTGGTTGAAGAAAGGCGGAAAATATAGGTTTGGCTACAAGAAACATCACGTTACGGACAATGAAGGCTTGGTGCTAGGGGTCTTAACAACAAAGGCAAGTACCAATGA
>CANKUU010000094.1 GCA_947486785.1 uncultured Flavobacteriaceae bacterium
TCCTCAATAAGACCGTTTACATAGCCGTAGGCCTACGAAGGGACGGTAAGAAGGAAGTCCTAGGGCTTTGGCTGGGCAAGAACGAATCCGCCGCCTTTTGGATGAGCGTACTTACCGATATGCGTGCCAGGGGCACAGAAGACATACTTATTACGGCAACCGATAACCTGAACGGATTTACACAGACCATCAAAAACGTGTTCCCCGAATCCAAGACCCAGATATGCGTGGTACACCAGATCAGGAACGCCTGTAGGTATGTGGTATGGAAAGACAAGAAGGCCTTTACAAGTGATATGAAGCTTATTTACAACGCCCCTACACAAGCTGCCGCAAAAGCCGCCTTGAAGGACTTTGCCGCCAAATGGGAGGACAAGTACTCCTACGCCATCAAAAGCTGGAGGGACAACTGGGACGAGCTTACGGTCTTCTTCGAGTTTCCCATAGAAATAAGGAAGATCATCTATACCACCAACCTTATAGAGAACCTGAACGGCAAGATTAGGAAGTACACCAAGAACAAACTGTCCTTCCCGACAGATGATGCCGTGATGAAATCAGTATATTTG
>CANKUU010000095.1 GCA_947486785.1 uncultured Flavobacteriaceae bacterium
TCCTGAAAGACTAATATCATAAGTTCCAGCATCAGAAGTTGTTGTTGCCATAGTACTTGCTGTAGGCTTAGTGTCTAAATCACTTGCTGTATCTCCATTTTTTAACCCTGTATACGTAATGGTTAGCGTAGGATTGGCAGCCCCATACGCACGTGATTGATCATCTGCAGTAGCGGTAAGCGTAGCTTTGTTAATGGTTAAGGTCATCTCTTTTGTAGCAGACACATTAGCTGTACTAGCTGCCTGAGTGGCTCTTATGGTAACCGTTCCTGTATCTCCTAGTGTAAGGGTTGCATTATTTGTACCCGATAAACTTGTACCATTTGCAGCACCTACTATGGAATAGGTAATGGTTCCTGATGAGTTTGAAGTAGCTTCCAAGGTGAAATCTTCGTCTCCATAGGTTTTTGTTACATCTGAAAAGCTAAGTGTAGTTGGTTGTTTTTCTAGTTTAAATTTTGTCCAAGGACTCACATAGTAGGCAGTAGCCCCATCAGGAATATTTAAATCACAATTGGGCTTCCAATCAGTTCCTCCATTATCAG
>CANKUU010000096.1 GCA_947486785.1 uncultured Flavobacteriaceae bacterium
GAAATGCTGTTAAGGAGTTCATTCTGGAAGATAGAAAAAGACTTGTAAAGCCAATACTTTTTTTAGTTGTTTGTTCAGTAATATATACTATTGCTCAACAGCTCCTACATTTTGAGGATGGTTATATCAATATGAATTTTGATGATTGGAAAGATAAACCTATTGGTAAAATTTTTAATTGGATTTCAAAAAATTATGGCTATGCTAATATTTTAATGGCAATTTTCATAACAATGTGGATTAGACTATTTTTCAAAAAATACAACTATAACATTTATGAAATTTTCATTTTACTATGTTTCACAATGGGAATTTCAATGTTAATTTATGCATTGTTTGGTATTATAGAAGGAATAAGCAATTATCCTGTTTTACAGTACGGTGCAAATATTGCTATAATATATACTGCTTGGGCAATTGGACAGTTTTTTAATGGTAAAAAGAAGTTGAATTATATAAAAGGTATCTTGAGTTACTTTTTAGGTATGATTACCTTTATGATAGCAATTGTAATAAT
>CANKUU010000097.1 GCA_947486785.1 uncultured Flavobacteriaceae bacterium
ATATTCTTTTGGTATTGAACTATCAATTCCGTGCATTATGAAATTCAGAGTTCCATTTTCAATTCGTTGCTCGATTTGTTCATCAGTCAAATCAGTTTCCAAATTCATTGGAAAAGAATAAATTCCGCCAGTTTTAAATTCAATTTTTTCCATCAGTCGAATTGTGATTGTCTTTTTTCTTTTATTTATTCTTGTTGGATAAAATGTATAAGCGGTAAAATCGTCAGACACAAAACTGAATTGATATTTACCTTTTTCAGGTAAAGTTATTTTGAAATTTTCAGCTTTAGTAATTTCAGTTTTTTTGTTTAAATCAATAATTGTAAATTCTCCTGACGTAAATTCTTTGTTCGTTAAGTTTTCAAAAACTACTTCAGCGATTATTTCCTTTTCAGTCGCTTTTGTAACTGTGAAATTCAAAGCTAAAATCAGAGTTAAGATTATTTTTTTCATCGTTATTGTTTTTATTTATTTCAAATATTTAATTCTTATTTCTATAAAACAATCCA
>CANKUU010000098.1 GCA_947486785.1 uncultured Flavobacteriaceae bacterium
ACGGTAGCTGTATGGTTAGTGGCCCTTATTCATCCATTTATTTTGGGCCATTAATTATACAGCGTGTTAGCATCGGTTTTATTTTTGACTAACTTTTCTAAAGTTAAAAATAAAAGTGTCCAGTTTTCAATTCCGAACACAATAAATTTCTAAATTTTTCCAAGAAAACCCAAGGCTATGTTTTTTGTAGTAGCAAGAAACGTCGTCGAAGGGACCAATTCACACACTCTTTTTTTTGTTACAAAACACGATAAACTTGACTTTGTCAAAAATTTTACCGTCCTTTTACAAGTAGTTTAAACGTGTCAACGTTCTGAGAGCAAGCTCTCAACGCTGAAAGCTAAACTACTTGAGCTAATCCTCTCCAAGGTCGAGTCTTACCTTAACAACAAAAAAAAGAGTGTATTCCTTTGTCCTTTATTCATACACCTTGGTAAAATTTTTACTTTCCGGAATTAGTAAATTGATGTTAACG
>CANKUU010000099.1 GCA_947486785.1 uncultured Flavobacteriaceae bacterium
TATAGTCCAAGTTTGTAATTCGAGTTTAATCTCTCTTTTGAATATTTAATTTTCATTTTGCAAATGTTTTACAACGGTAGCTGTATGGTTAGTGGCGTGTCTAAGCACCTAATTTAGCAAATAAAACCCGAACAAAAAATCCGATAGGATTTTGGCAAGCAAGCTAAAACTAGCCATTAATTATACACGTTGTTGTAAAACGTTTTTATTTTATTCCCAATGGTTTTGTTTTTAATTCCGTTATCCAATCAGTTCCATATTTCTTGTTTAAAAAGTCAAAAATCATTTGATTATTTTCAGTTGCTTTTTTGAACGACAAAGGGTCAATTACACAATTCTCTTTGGTAAGTCCGATTCCATATTTTTCTTTAAACTCAATATATTCTTTTGGTATTGAACTATCAATTCCGTGCATTATGAAATTCAGAGTTCCATTTTCAATTCGTTGCTCGATTT
>CANKUU010000100.1 GCA_947486785.1 uncultured Flavobacteriaceae bacterium
CTAATTTTTGAAGTACTTTATCCATATCACTTTCTACTTTAGAGTCAACTAATTCAGTTACATCTAATATAGTGAATTTTTTAGACTTATTTACGCGGTCTGTAATTTGGGCAATTTTGTTTGTTTTCATCTCGAAATATATTTTAGTTAAACAAATGTTTTGCCTTAATTGGGGTGGTAGATAAAATTTTATGTCCTTGAAAAACTTATAAAAAGTGGGCTTGCCCCTGGTTATGCAGTTTTGAATAGATAGAAATATTTTTCGAGCCCATTTTTGCAAATACAGTTGATTAATCTTGTGCAGCGAAGCCACGTCTGAGCCAACACCGATTAAACTTTTTGTTACTTTAAAAGAAAAAGTAAGTATTAAGTTTCCTTAATTAAGATAAGTATTAATAGAGCAATCCAGTTGACAATGCAAATAGAGCATATCTTTAAATTTCTTT
>CANKUU010000101.1 GCA_947486785.1 uncultured Flavobacteriaceae bacterium
GCAATAGCTATTAACGCTGGACTATCTTATCCAGCAAGAGCTGTTGTAGAGACGTTGGAACAGTTAAAAGAAGAGATAGGAACACCTAAATATGTAAGATGTGATAACGGACCTGAGTTTATCTCAAAAACATTTATGAACTGGTGTAAAAAGAACTTTATTGAAATTAAATACACGCAACCTGGTAAACCTATGCAAAATGGATATATAGAACGTTTTAATCGATTTTTCAGAGAAGATATATTAGATGCTTATTATTTTAATGACATCTACCAGCTCCAAAAAATTAGCGATAACTGGCGGGAGGACTATAATTTTAACCACCCACATAAATCTCTGGGCAATAAATCACCCAAAGAATATATGCCCAGATTTGATGAAGAATTTAAATTCTTCATCAAATCTGACCTAAATAATAATTATTT
>CANKUU010000102.1 GCA_947486785.1 uncultured Flavobacteriaceae bacterium
ATTTTTTAGCGTACAGGCAGTTAAGCGTTAAAAAAAATTAGGTGCTAGAGCGTTCTGTTGATGGGCTGCTGTATGGTTGTATTACGTAGGTATATAAGAGGTTCAACAATGCAGTTCCTTATAAGAAAGGGCAAGGCAGCTGCTTGATAATTTGGTGGTCCTTCTTTAAAGTATGTGTTAAGCTCCAGCAAATTATCAAGCTGCTGTAAGCGGTTGTGAGGTGGTAAGAGTCTATGTAAGCTTTTGGGCTTACTAGGCTATTACTACCGCAGCAACTTGGGAGTAGATAAATAGAGCTAAACCTTGGCGTTGTATTTGTGTTGTAGTACAAATACCATGACAAGGTTTAACCGTTATAAAGCGATTTGTTACTTTACAAGAAAAGTAAATCAGAAGTACATCGCTTTTAGCGA
>CANKUU010000103.1 GCA_947486785.1 uncultured Flavobacteriaceae bacterium
GTTTTAAGCTAAATATGTTAGGCCGTAAATATTTAAAACTGCTCCCCTATCGCTACGCCATTAACCTCAAAGTTCAGCAAAACATATAGCATTAAATTTTGATTTAGAAGAATCCTTTTCTACAACTAGCGCCTAAGTATTATTTTCTAGTAGTAAAAACAATTAATAGTAAGAAAATACGTTATAAAAATATTTTATAAGACAAAAATATCGATACAGGAACCATTTTTACCGTTAAATAGCAAAAAAAATGTCCGTAGCGCATTTTAAAGGAGCAAGAGCAAAAAATAAAAAAGTAACCAACAAAATTAAAAAATGAAAACAACACTACTTAAAGTAACCCTCCATTTATTTACAGTCTTTCTACTAGGTATGGCTACAA
>CANKUU010000104.1 GCA_947486785.1 uncultured Flavobacteriaceae bacterium
TGTAAATATAGTTTCGATTTAGAATATTTCTAAACTATTGTTGTGAATCAATGCTTGGGTGTTGTGTGTCGGATGAACGGTTTTATGTTTCGATTAAAAGTTATGTATGTCTTACACATACGTTGTAGGTATGGTTATATTATTCATGCTGCTTTGTAAAATAGCTTATAAAAAAAAGCCCTCCGAACTTGGAGGGCTTTTTTTAAGTAGGTTTTAATTTGGGTATTCTTTTATTCTGTATTTAGGTTAAGTTTTAAGATTTGGGATGTTAAAACTTTTTGTTAGTTGGTTAAGTTCAAAGTTTCGATTTGGGATCAAACATTTGTTCTTAATTACAATGTAAATATAGTTTCGATTTAGAA
>CANKUU010000105.1 GCA_947486785.1 uncultured Flavobacteriaceae bacterium
CGATTAAATTTTCTGTATTGAGCCCATTGGGTTCTTTTACTATTTCTAAAAGTTGAAAAATACTGCCCAGTTTTAGTTTCTGTTACTGTTTTTATGCTTGATGCTTTCATGATTGACGTTTTTAAAGATTGATGATTTAAGTTTAAACAAGTATGATTATCGATTAAATTTTCTGTATTGAGCCCATTGGGTTCTTTTACTATCTCTAAAAGTTGAAAAATACTGCACAGTTTTAGTTTCTGTTACTGTTTTTATGCTTGATGCTTTCATGATTGACGTTTTTTAAAGATTGATGATTTAAGTTTAAACAAGTATGATTATCGATTAAATTTTCTGTATTGAGCCCATTGGGTTCT
>CANKUU010000106.1 GCA_947486785.1 uncultured Flavobacteriaceae bacterium
AAAATTGTTTTAATTCTGACTCAAAATACGAACTGAAAAATGCCAATCTCAGTTGTTACATAAAATGACCTAATTCTAGACTTTTACGGAGGGAATAATTGTTTGCGGAATCCGTAACGGGTAAAAAAGCTTTCTTAGCAATTCGCACGCAGTGCGCAAGCTGTACGATAGCCTCTCCCTAACGCGGGGTGCGCTTGCGTAAAACAACACTCAAAAAAAAACATCTACCATCTTCAGACACCAAAAAAATACTAATGGCAACAAAAGCTAAAATTAATTGCTTGGGATTTTCCGTGGGAAAATCTAAGCTAAATTTACTA
>CANKUU010000107.1 GCA_947486785.1 uncultured Flavobacteriaceae bacterium
TTTTTTGAGTGTTGTTTTACGCAAGCGCACCCCGCGTTAGGGAGAAGCTATCGTGCGCCTTACGTACTGCGTGCGAACTGCTAAGAAAGCTTTTTTACCCGTAACAATTCCGCAATCAATTATTCCTTCCGTAAAAGTCAAGAATTAGATCATTTTATGTAACAACTGAGATTGGCATTTTTCAGGTCGTATTTTGAGTCAGAATTAAAACAATTTAGAATAATATTTCCTATTACTTTTAGAGTAGGGAAGCGCCTAAAATTCGAAATTTGATAGGTGACTCGATATTAATGGCAACG
>CANKUU010000108.1 GCA_947486785.1 uncultured Flavobacteriaceae bacterium
AACCTGAGTTCGACTTAAGAAATTTGTTTTTTTAACATAGAAAAAGTAGAATATTTAGTATATTAAAGTAATGACTTTCAATATATTATAAAAATATTCTACTTATGATTTCTAAAGATAAAATTACTGAAATATTCTGTTCCATTGATGATTTTTGTCAAGTTTTTGAACCTGCATTTGAAAAAAGGCAGATTTCTACAGGAAAAAAAACAAGAAAGCGTAATGGTACTATGTCAACAAGTGAGATACTTACTATCACTGTTTTGTTTCATATGAGTGGCATGA
>CANKUU010000109.1 GCA_947486785.1 uncultured Flavobacteriaceae bacterium
TTAAAGGAGTTCTATCATCTACATTTGCTTGAGTAATAATAAAATCAAGCAATTCGCCCTTGTCATTAATTATTATATGCAATTTAAAACCATAGAACCAACCCATGGTTGATTTACCTGTAGTAGCGATACCCTTAAATACTTTGTTTTGGTTAATACGTTTGTTTTTACAAGCCCTAATTGGTGTAGAATCAATAAATGAGATACCTGAACACTTTCCTAAGCAACAGGTTTTCATATAAAGGGTTAAAGGCAACATATTACTTTGCATTAACTCAACAAA
>CANKUU010000110.1 GCA_947486785.1 uncultured Flavobacteriaceae bacterium
AGCGCACCCCGCGTTAGGGAGAAGCTATCGTACAGCTTGCGTACTGCGTGCGAATTGCTAAGAAAGCTTTTTTACCCATTACTATTTCCGCAAATAATTATTCCTTCCGTATAAGTCAAGAATTAGATCATTTTATTTAACAACTGAGATTGGCATTTTTCAGTTTGTGTTTTCAGTCAGAATTAGAACAATATTTCCTATGACTTTTGGAGTAGGGAAGCGCTTAACATTTGTAATTTAATAGGTGGCTCGATATTAATGGCAACGCTTGAGCTAAGATT
>CANKUU010000111.1 GCA_947486785.1 uncultured Flavobacteriaceae bacterium
GGGAGAAGCTATCGTACAGCTTGCGTACTGCGTGCGAATTGCTAAGAAAGCTTTTTTACCCGTTACGGATTCCGCAAATAATTATTCCCTCCGTAAAAGTCAAGGATTAGGTCATTTTATGTAACAACTGAGATTGGCATTTTTCAGTTCATACTTTGAGTCAGAATTAAAACAATTTTTAACAATATTTTTTATAATTTTTGGAGTAGGGAAGCGCTTAACATTTGTAATTTAATAGGTGGCTCGATATTAATGGCAACGCTTGAGCTAAGATT
>CANKUU010000112.1 GCA_947486785.1 uncultured Flavobacteriaceae bacterium
TATTTTTTAGCTCTTAAATGAGAGTTTACGTCATTAATTACCGTCTGTATTTCTGCTGCTGTTGGATTGCTTGGGTCTGCATACCTTCCGTTTTTTAACGCCCTGGTATAATCTACTCCGTCAATAGCACAGATAACTCCATCAATACTATTTAATTGATCTGCTGTTATATTAATGTCATTGTCGTTTCCTGCAATGTCTTCTATTACTTCTACAATGGCATTTTGAATGGTTAAAGTTCCTGACACTACTAAAATGGTATAATTATTAT
>CANKUU010000113.1 GCA_947486785.1 uncultured Flavobacteriaceae bacterium
ATACAGATGAAACAGAAGATGTTAACTATCGAGATCTTGATGATGATGGTGATGGTATTGATACCCCTGATGAAGATGCTGATGGCGATGGCGATCCTACAAATGATGATACTGATAATGACGGTACCCCAGATTATTTAGATCCTACAGATGATACTGATACAGATGGTGATGGTGTGCCAGACAGAGATGATTTAGATGATGATAATGATGGTATTTTAGATACAGAAGAAGATCCAAACGAAGATGGAGATAATGATCC
>CANKUU010000114.1 GCA_947486785.1 uncultured Flavobacteriaceae bacterium
AGTTTTCCAGATCTGTTAAATACTTTTACCGTATTATTAGGATATTGAGTGATATAATCAATAGTCCACGTATCGTTAATGCCATCTGCATTGGGAGAGAAGCCGTATTTTTTAGCTCTTAAATGAGTGTTTACTCCATTAATTACCGTCTGTATTTCTGCTGCTGTTGGATTGCTTGGGTCTGTATACCTTCCGTTTTTTAACGCCCTGGTATAATCTACTCCGTCAATAGCACCGATAACGTTATCAATACTATTTAATT
>CANKUU010000115.1 GCA_947486785.1 uncultured Flavobacteriaceae bacterium
AACTGAAAAATGCCAATCTCAGTTGTTAAATAACATGACCTAATGCTTGACTTTTACGGAAGGAATAATTGATTGCGGAATCCGTAACGGGTAAAAAAGGCTTTCTTAGCAATTCGCACGCAGTGCGCAAGCTGTACGATAGCTTCTCCCTAACGCGGGGTGCGCTTGCGTAAAACAACACTCAAAAAAACATCTACCATCTTCAGTACACCAAAAAATACTAATGGCAACAAAAGCTAAAATTAATTGCTTGGGATTTT
>CANKUU010000116.1 GCA_947486785.1 uncultured Flavobacteriaceae bacterium
ATATGAACGTCATTGTCGTTTCCTGTAATGTCTTCTATTACTTCTACAATGGCATTTTGAATGGTTAAAGTTCCTGAAACTACTAAAATGGTATAATTATTATCTTCTCCTGTAGATGAAAAACTAATTTCATAGCTACCTTCTGGAGAATCACTACTGGCATTTGTAGTTGTTGTAGGGGCAGTATCTAAATCACTTGCAGTATCTCCATTTTTAAAGCCAGTATAACTAATGGTAAACGTAGGGTCTTCTGCTAAAT
>CANKUU010000117.1 GCA_947486785.1 uncultured Flavobacteriaceae bacterium
AGAGATGATTTAGATGATGATAATGATGGTATTTTAGATACAGAAGAAGATCCAAACGAAGATGGAGATAATGATCCTTTAACCGGTGCCTTAGATACAGATGAAGATGGCATACCAAATCATTTAGATATTGATTCGGATAATGATGGTATACCAGATAATGTAGAGGCTCAAACTACTGCAGGTTATATAGCACCTGCGAATGATAGTGCTGCAACGTATGCTGCAAATATGGGATTAAATTCGGCTTATCC
>CANKUU010000118.1 GCA_947486785.1 uncultured Flavobacteriaceae bacterium
TTTTTTTTCGAATCTCAATACATACCAATATAAGTTCAAACATATTTTACTTTTGCTATCAAGCCTTTAAATGAAGTTAAACAAATCATCTATCGGTAAACATTAAAACACAACTAACTAATGCCAACTATTAGAGAACAGTATGTATTACTAACCTCCGAAAATACCTACTTTGTCGAGTATCTTTTAAATCAATTGATATTATCTCATAGCATAACCGAAGCCATGATATTCGAAGACTATATCACAG
>CANKUU010000119.1 GCA_947486785.1 uncultured Flavobacteriaceae bacterium
CAATGTAAATATAGTTTCGATTTAGAATATTTCTAAACTATTGTTGTGAATCAATGCTTGGGTGTTGTGTGTCGGATAAACGGTTTTATGTTTCGATTAAAAGTTATGTATGTCTTACACATATGGTGTAGGCATGGTTATATTATTCATGCTGCTTTGTAAAATAGCTTATAAAAAAAGCCCTCCGAACTTGGAGGGCTTTTTTAAGTAGGTTTTAATTTGGGTATTCTTTTATTCTGTATTTAGG
>CANKUU010000120.1 GCA_947486785.1 uncultured Flavobacteriaceae bacterium
TTTTATGTAACAACTGAGATTGGCATTTTTCAGTTCGTATTTTGAGTCAGAATTAAAACAATTTTGAACAATATTTTCTATTAACTTTTGGATTAGGGAAGCGCCAAACATTCCTAATTTGATAGGTGGCTCGATATTAATGGCAACGGCTTGAGCTGTGCGTAGTGCGGAAGCAAGGGAACTTTTCGTTTCCGTCTATGCACAAAGCTAAAGCTTATTGTTTAGTTTAATTTTT
>CANKUU010000121.1 GCA_947486785.1 uncultured Flavobacteriaceae bacterium
AGTTAAGATTATTTTTTTCATCGTTATTGTTTTTATTTATTTCAAATATTTAATTCTTATTTCTATAAAACAATCCATTATTAGTTAATTGCCTTTTTCAATTAGTAAAACTGCCTTTTGGTTGAGTCAAATGTTTTACAACGGTTTTGTGTATGATTAGTGGCGTGTCTAAGCACCTAATTTAGCAAATAAAACCCGAACAAAAAATCCGATAGGATTTTGGCAAGCAAGCT
>CANKUU010000122.1 GCA_947486785.1 uncultured Flavobacteriaceae bacterium
TAATATAGGTGATACGGTGGAGTATACTTTTGTGGTGACAAACACCGGAGATGTAGCACTTAGCAACATAGTTGTTTGGGATCCTGTGTTAGGCTTGGCTATTACTGGTCCAGCATCTGGAGACAGCAATAACAATAACCTATTAGATGTTTCAGAGGTTTGGACGTATTCGGCAACTTACAATATTGTTCAAGCAGATATAGATGAAGGTCAAGTGAGTAACCGAGCCAT
>CANKUU010000123.1 GCA_947486785.1 uncultured Flavobacteriaceae bacterium
TCGTACCCTACCAGAGGTTTTGATGAATATTATTACAAAATCCGTCGAGAAGGCTTAAAATGGAATAGAAAACGAGTCTTACGTGTTTATCGTGAGATGAAACTTAGTTTGAGACGTAAACACAAATAGCGTTTCGTCAAACGTATAAAACAGCCCTTAGAAGTTCCTACGGCACTCAATGAATGCTGGAGTATGGATTTTATGAGCGATGCGCTTACTGATGGTAGGAA
>CANKUU010000124.1 GCA_947486785.1 uncultured Flavobacteriaceae bacterium
AATTAGGTCATTTTATGTAACAACTGAGATTGGCATTTTTCAGTTCGTATTTTGAGTCAGAATTAGAACAATTTTGAACAATATTTCCTATAACTTTTGGAGTAGGGAAGCGCTTAACATTTGTAATTTAATAGGTGGCTCGATATTAATGGCAACGGTCTCGGCTATGATTAGTACGGGAATAAAATTGCGCTTTTGTTTCCGTTTAAGCGATTAGCCGAATCTTTTTG
>CANKUU010000125.1 GCA_947486785.1 uncultured Flavobacteriaceae bacterium
ACTAACATCTGCATACATCTGTTTGAGCTTATTGTTCTCTTCTTCAAGTTGCTTTAATCGTTTTAATTGTTGCTGTTCCATACCACCGTACTTCTTTCGCCAGTAATAGAAAGTACTCTTGTCAATACCTAATTCTCTAGATAAATCACCGACGGATCTTCCTTGTTCATTTTCCTTAAGAGCCTTTATAATCTGACTCTCGCTAAATTTGCTGCTTTTCATT
>CANKUU010000126.1 GCA_947486785.1 uncultured Flavobacteriaceae bacterium
CGATTACTTTTCCACTTAATAGTAAACTTTGTTCTTTTTCTTTTGAACAGTTAAAGAAAAATAGTATTGTAAAGAGTGAAGTAAATTTAGCAATATATTTCATTTTCGATTTCGGTTTTAATTTTGCACAACTGTAGGCTTCCCTAAAAATAGGACATTACAAAATTCGAATTTACTAACTTTAAATTCAAACTGTCATAATGAAAAGCAGCAAATT
>CANKUU010000127.1 GCA_947486785.1 uncultured Flavobacteriaceae bacterium
GAACGACTAAGTCCTACAACTTTGCAGGCCCGAACGATTGGGATTACATATTCTTTGATGAGATATTTTACGCGAACCCTTTTGTCGGAAGGCTTTAGAACTTTTTTGACAGTAAGTCTTTTAGCATTTTAACATCTAAACTAACATCTGCATACATCTGTTTGAGCTTATTGTTCTCTTCTTCAAGTTGCTTTAATCGTTTTAATTGTTGCTGTT
>CANKUU010000128.1 GCA_947486785.1 uncultured Flavobacteriaceae bacterium
AGTTAAGATTATTTTTTTCATCGTTATTGTTTTTATTTATTTCAAATATTTAATTCTTATTTCTATAAAACAATCCACTATTAGTTAATTGTCTTTTTCAATTAGTAAAACTGCCTTTTGGTTGAGTCAAATGTTTTACAACGCTTGAGCTAAGATTAGTTGCGTTTTGAAATCCGACAGGATTTCCAAATGCGCTCTAAGTTAGTAAATTTAG
>CANKUU010000129.1 GCA_947486785.1 uncultured Flavobacteriaceae bacterium
GGGAAATCCTGTCGGATTTCAAACGCAACTAATTTTAGCTCAAGCGTTGCCATTAATATCGAGCCACCTATCAAATTTCGAACGTTAAGCGCTTCCCTACTCTAAAAGTAATAGGAAATATTATTCAAATTTGTTGTAATTCTGACTCAAAATACGAACTGAAAAATGCCAATCTCAGTTGTTAAATAAAATGACCTAATTCTTGACTTTTAC
>CANKUU010000130.1 GCA_947486785.1 uncultured Flavobacteriaceae bacterium
CAAAGTTGTAGGACTTAGTCGTTCGATGTGGTATTACCAGGGTAAAAAAGATGATAGCGAGGTTATTGATAAACTAAAGACCGTTGCAAAAGGACTCATGATTTTGACTTGGTTGCTGATTTTGCTCTTTTGAGTTTTTTTTTTACGTCTTTTTATTGTTTTTACAGTGTATTCACCTCTTTTATATGGGTTATTTCTCTTAATTTTTAGAA
>CANKUU010000131.1 GCA_947486785.1 uncultured Flavobacteriaceae bacterium
CTATCTCATAAAGTGTGTAAATAAAAAAATAGCGGGGGCATGCCCCCGCTATTTTTTTGTCTAATTTTAAATATTTAGACATTATGAAGAAAGAAGAATTGTTCAACGATGATTTTCTGAAGCAGTTCAAGACTGGTGATGAGCTCAGCAGCTTTTTGAAACAGATTCAAAAACGGGGTATCGAAATGATGCTCGAAGGCGAACTTGACAG
>CANKUU010000132.1 GCA_947486785.1 uncultured Flavobacteriaceae bacterium
TGACTTTTACGGAAGGAATAATTGATTGCGGAATCCGTAACGGGTAAAAAAGGCTTTCTTAGCAATTCGCACGCAGTACGCAAGCTGCACGATAGCTTCTCCCTAACGCGGGGTGCGCTTGCGTAAAACAAAACTCAAAAAAACTATCTACCATCTTCAGTACACCAAAAAATACTAATGGCAACAAAAGCTAAAATTAATTGCTTGGG
>CANKUU010000133.1 GCA_947486785.1 uncultured Flavobacteriaceae bacterium
GCTCTATGCCAAGGGCATGAGCAATGCCGATATCGAAGAGCAGATACGCGAGGTCTATAACTTTGATGTTTCCACATTCACCATATCAAGGATAACCGATAGGATCGCTGGTGATATCGTAGCTTGGCAAAACAGGCCGCTGGAACCTATCTACCTCATTGTTTGGATGGACGGTATCGTATTCAAGGTACGGGAGAACTCCAAGTT
>CANKUU010000134.1 GCA_947486785.1 uncultured Flavobacteriaceae bacterium
TTACGGAAGGAATAATTGTTTGCGGAATTGCTACGGGTAAAAAAGCTTTCTTAGCAATTCGCACGCAGTACGCAAGCTGTACGATAGCCTCTCCCTAACGCGGGGTGCGCTTGCGTAAAACAACACTCAAAAAAAACCATCTACCATCTTCAGACACCAAAAAATACTAATGGCAACAAAAGCTAAAATTAATTGCTTGGGATTTT
>CANKUU010000135.1 GCA_947486785.1 uncultured Flavobacteriaceae bacterium
AAAGAGCTATAACTATGCTAAATCTTGAAATTAATTTCATGGGAATGTTTTTAAAAAATATTGAAAGTTTGATTTTGATTTTAATTAATAATTGAGGTATACCCATCCTTTTATTAAATCTTCCCCATTTTTAAGATCTATCACAAATAGATAAGCTCCTACGGGTAACTTTACACTTGTATTAATTTGATTCGAAATTCC
>CANKUU010000136.1 GCA_947486785.1 uncultured Flavobacteriaceae bacterium
AAAGTCATTACTTTAATATACTAAATATTCTACTTTTTTTATGTTAAAAAAACAAATTTCTTAAGTCGAACTCAGGTCAGCAGCTTTTTGAAACAGATTCAAAAACGGGGTATCGAAATGATACTCGAAGGCGAACTTGACAGCCATCTTGATTATGAAAAGCACCAAAAATCTAAAGGTAGCAACACGCGTAACGGTCA
>CANKUU010000137.1 GCA_947486785.1 uncultured Flavobacteriaceae bacterium
TTTTTCAGTTGGTATTTTGAGTCAGAATTAAAACAATTTTGAACAATATTTTATATTAACTTTTGGCGTAGAGTAGCGCCTAACATTCGAAATTTGATAGGTGGCTCGATATTAATGGCAACGGCTTGAGCTAAGATTAGTTGCGTTTTGAAATCCGACAGGATTTCCCAACGCGCTCTAAGTTAGTAAATTTAGCTTAG